>NZ_JBIWKS010000003.1:0-855628 GCF_044765805.1 Lentzea sp. NPDC102401
CGCTGCCCCTCAGACAACGAACTTCGTGGATGCAAACAACCGCTCCCCGGAGAGTCGGAACTGGATTCCCAGTCCAACTTCCGGGGAGCGGTTCACGGAGCGGCCCCTCTTTTTTGTCGCCTGCGTGGAACTCAGACCGCGATGGACTCCGCGTCCGCCACGCGCTCCAGGCCGGACCTGGTCGACAGCGGCTTCTCGCGCAGGAACCACACGAGGACGAACGCCGCGATCATCACGATGCCGCCGGTCAGGAAGACCGTGTCGATCGCGCTGGAGAACCCGTCGAGGAACGGCTTCGCCAGCACCGGGTCGAGGCCGTTGAGGAACTCGGTGTTGTTGATGTCCACACCGGATCCGCCACCGCCCTGCAGCATCTTCGCGAACTCCGGGTTCTGCCCCAGAGCGATCTTGAACGCGTCGGTCTGCGCCGCGGCCTTCAGGCCTTCCGCGATCTTGTCGCCGACCGTGGTGAACAGGATCGACAGGAACACCGCGGTTCCGACGGTGCCACCGATCTGGCGGAAGAACGTCGCCGAAGCGGTCGCCACACCCATGTCACGCGGCTCGGCGTCGTTCTGGATCGCCAGCAGCAGCGTCTGCATGCACTGGCCGAGACCCGCGCCCATGATGAACATGAAGACCATCACGAGCCAGCTCGGCGTGTCCGTGCCGATGGTGCTGAGCAGGAACAGCGCGACCGCCATCAGACCGGCGCCGATGATCGGGAACACCTTGTAGCGCCCGGTCTTCGACGTCACCTTGCCCGCGATCGCGGTGGCCGACATGATGCCGAACGTCATCGGCAGCAGCATCAGACCCGACACGGTCGGCGTGACGCCCTTGACGATCTGCAGGTACAGCGGGATGGAGACCATGCCGCCGAACATGCCGATGCCGAGCACGAAGTTGATCGTGTTGCCCAGCGAGAACGTCTGGTTGCGGAACATCCGGATCGGCAGCAGTGCCTCGTCGCCCATGCGGTTCTCGACCCACACGAACGCCACCAGGCCGAGCACACCGATCACGTACATGGCGATCGACGTCGCCGAGGCCCAGCCCCACTCACGGCCCTGTTCGGCCACGATCAGCAACGGCACCAGGCCGACGGTCAGCGCGATGGCGCCACCGAAGTCGATGCGGTGGTTGACCCGCTGGTGCGGGATGTTCAGCACGCGGGCGACGACGAACAGCGCGAGCAGCGCGATCGGCACGTTCACCAGGAACACCCAGCGCCAGCCCGTGACACCGAGGAACGAGGTGAGACCGGCGAACACGCCGCCGATGACCGGCCCGAGCACGCTGGCCGAACCGAACACGGCCATGAAGTACGCGGAGTACTTGCTGCGCTCACGCGGCGAGATGATGTCCGCCATGATCGCGAACGCGAGCGACATCAGACCACCGGCGCCGAGGCCCTGCACCGCGCGGAACGCGGCCAGCTCGTACATCGACGTCGCGATGCCCGAGAGCAGCGAACCGGCCAGGAACAGCGTGAT
The DNA here is from genome assembly GCF_044765805.1 of Lentzea sp. NPDC102401. Classification (NCBI taxonomy): domain Bacteria; kingdom Bacillati; phylum Actinomycetota; class Actinomycetes; order Pseudonocardiales; family Pseudonocardiaceae; genus Lentzea; species Lentzea sp. NPDC102401. Next base: position 1,497 of record NZ_JBIWKS010000003.1, read on the forward strand.
CGCCGCGAGGTACATCGGCTTGCGCCCGTAGATGTCCGACAGCTTGCCGTACAACGGGGTCGTGATGGTCGCGGTGATCAGGTAGGCGGTGGTCGCCCACGCCTGCAACGTCTGTCCGTGCAGCTGGTCCGCGATGGTCTTCATGGCGCTGGCGACGATCATCTGGTCCAGCGCCGCGAGGAACATGCCCAGCAGCAGGCCGGACAGGATCGTCATGATCTGGCGATGCGTCAGGGAGACCCCTGGCGTGGGTGTCGCATCGGTCGTGGTTGACATTTCTAGACTTCCCCTCCTGCGCGGGTCCCCGTCCCGCGTTCGGTCAAAAGCGCCGGAATCGTGCGCTCGTAGTCCTGGACGAAGCGTTCGAACAGGTCCGCGAAGCCCTTGAGCTCCTCATCGGACCAGTCCGCGAACACCTGCTGAATCGCCTCGTTGCGCTGCCGGCGTCGGTTCAGGATCAGCTCGCGGCCCGCTTCGGTGACCGCGAGAACGCTGGCCCGGCCGTCCGCCGGATCAGCGCGCCTCTCGACGAGCCCGTCCTTCACCAGACCGGCGACCTGCCGGCTGACCGTGGACGGGTCGGAGAGCACCGCCTCCGCGAGCGCACTCGAGCGGCACTCTCCGAGACCGGAGAGCGTCGCGAGGAGCACGAAGGCGGACTTGTCCATGCCCTGCTTGGCCATCTGATGGGCGACCTGGGCGTGCATCTTGTTCATGCGCACCATCGCCATCCCGACTCGGTCCGCGAGCTCGTGCTCCGGATCGATGCCGATGCCGAAGCACCTGCCCGGATCGACCATCTGACACCTCGTTGCTTGTAGCACCCAACTAGTTGCTCCGTACAAGCATCCATCTCGGTCGACCGAAATGCAAGTGAGTTCCGAGTCTCACTCCACAGTGGAGTGGTACGGGCGCGGCGAGTAGTTGTTACCGACGGGTAGCCGGGTGGGTTACTCGTCGGTAGCATGCCTCTCATGAGCCAAGACGTGTCGTTCGTCGCCGATGCCATGAAGCAGGCCGTGCCGTACGTGAAGACCACGGGCATCGAGTTCGAGGAGGTCTCCGCGGGACGTGTCGTCGCGTCGCTGCCGGACTCGCCGGCCCTGCACAACCACATCGGCGGTCCGCACGCCGCGATGATGTTCGGCCTCGGCGAGTCCACTTCCGGCGCCGTCGTGATGGCCGCGTTCGCCGCGCACCTCGGCAAGGCCACGCCGCTCGCGGTCCGCGCCGACATCTCCTACAAGAAGATCGCGATGGGTGTCATCCGCGCCGAGGCCGTTCTCGGGCGTTCCGCGGACGAGATCCTGGCCGAACTGGAGTCCGGCACGCGACCCGAATTCCCCGTCACCATCACGATCACCAACGCCGAGGGCGTGACCACCGGCGAGATGACCGTCGTCTGGACGCTGAAGCCCGCACGCTGAACTGGGCATCTCCGTATTTCGGTTCGAAACTGCGGTGAACCGTTCCGGTCGAAATACGTAACCTTGGCCACTCTCCGTTCCGAGGGCACTATCTGGAGTCATGTCGGGGTGGAGAACTGTGGGCGGGGTCCTGCTGGTCGCGCTGACCGCGGGATGCGCGGCGCAGGTGCAGCAGTCGAGGCCTGTCGCCGTGGAGAAACCGGCGGAGGACACGCCGGTGACCGCGTCGTCGGCCACGGTCGCGCCCGCCCAGTTGGGCATCAGCGTGGCGTCGATCGTCGACGGCCGTGCCGTGATGCTCTCCGACGGATCGAAGGCCGAGGTCAGCGGCCTCGCCCAGCCAGGACCGTGCTGGGCTGAGGCCGCCGCCGGCTTCGCCAAGGCGATGCTCCTCAACCAGCAGGTGCGCTACGACAAGACCACCGGCGCGCTGACTCTGGCCGACGGCACGGACTACGCGTTGCTCGCGCTGGGCAACGGCGCCGGCCGCATCGCGGGCGCCCCGACGCCCGTGCAGAAGGAAGCCGAGGGCGCCGCGCAGCGCGTTCCGATGGGGCTGTGGGGAACGCCGTGCGGCGGCAAGGACGCCCTGGAGACCTCGACGGCTCCGCCTCCTCCCCCGCCGCCACCCGCGACGACCACCCCCAAGCCGAAGCCGCCGGTCACCACGACCGCGCCGAAGCCCGTCTTCTACGCGAGCTGCGACGACGTGCGCCGGGCCGGCAAGGCGCCGCTCTACTGGGGCCAGCCGGGCTACCGCGTCGAGCTCGACGACAACCGCAACGGCGTCGCCTGCGAGTCCCGGTACTGATACCGGTGACCCAATAGCCTCAGCGGCATGAAGCTGGACAGCAGTGCCGTCGACTACACCCCAGGCGAGGCCGGGTCGATCGCGAAGCGGGCGGAGGACCGGGGCTACGACGGGTTCTGGCTCGCCGAGACCAAGCACGACCCGTTCCTCGCGCTGGCCGGTGCCGCCGCCGCGACCGAGCGGATCGAGCTCGGCACGGCGATCGCGGTGGCGTTCGCGCGCAACCCGATGACCGTCGCCACCACGGCGAACGACCTGCGGCTGCTGTCGGCCGGCCGGTTCAACCTCGGCCTGGGCTCACAGGTCGAGGCGCACATCACCAAGCGCTTCGCGATGCCGTGGAGCAGGCCGGCCGCACGCATGCGCGAGTTCGTCCTGGCCGTCCGCGCGATCTGGCACGCCTGGGAGACCGGCGAACGGCTGGCGTTCCGCGGCGAGTTCTACAAGCACACGCTGATGACGCCGTTCTTCGATCCGGGCCCGAACCCGCACGGCACCGCGCCGATCTACCTCGCGGGCGTCGGCGGCCTGATGACCGAGGTGGCGGGCGAGGTCGCGGACGGCTTCCTGTGCCACAACTTCACGACCGAGCGGTACCTGCGCGAGGTGACGCTTCCTGCCTTGGAGCGCGGCCGGGCGAAGGTGGGAAAGACGCTGGAGGGCTTCGAGATCAGCGGCCCGGTGTTCGCCGCGACCAACGACGAGGAGATCGCGGACGTCAAGCGGCAGATCGCGTTCTACGGGTCGACGCCCGCGTACAAGCCGGTGCTGGACCTGCACGGCTGGGGCGCGCTGCACGAGGAGCTGCACCGCATGTCACGGCGGCAGCAGTGGACGGAGATGAGCGAGCTGATCACGGACGAGGTGCTGGCCGAGTTCTGCGTCCTGGGCTCTCCCGAGACCGTCACGGACGCGCTGCTGGCGCGCTACGGCGACGTCGTCACCAGGATCTCTCCTTCGGGAGACGTGCTCCAGAAGGGTCCGGCTCAGCGTCCCGAGAAATGACTGAGCCCCTGTCGTGCCAGCTCGGCGTGGAAACCGCCGAGCTCGGCGCGCACTCTGGCGACGCCCCTCTTGCGGATCCACCTGCGTCTGCCGACGTTGGCGGCGGTCAGGGCGAACGGGAGTGCCAGCAGGGTCAGGGCCAGCATCATCATCATGTCGTCTCCTCAGGGGTTGCGAACAAGCAACGACCAATCGAGACGCTGCTTACGGTACCGGCTCGAACGCCACCCAGGTGGAGCAAAGTTACCGACAGCAACTCAGTTCTTGACTAATTTTGTTTTCGGTGTGACGCTGACGCCATGTTCGAAGTGGCGGTGATCGAGGACCCTTCCGCGGCCGAGGTGTCGCTGGACCCGGTGCGGGCACGACTGCTCGCGGAGCTGGTGGAGCCCGGATCGGCGACGATGCTCGCCGCGAAGGTCGGGCTGCCCAGGCAGAAGGTGAACTACCACCTGCGCACGCTGGAGCAGCACGGCCTGGTGGAGCTCGTCGAGGAACGGCGCAAGGGCAACGTGAACGAGCGCCTCATGCAGGCGACCGCCGCGTCCTACGTCATCTCCCCCGCGGCGCTCGCGGCCGTGCAGCCCGACCCGGCGCGGTCGCCCGACCGGTTGTCCGCGCGGTGGCTCCTGGCGGTCGCGGCGAGACTGGTGCGCGACGTCGGCACGTTGATCACGGGTTCGGCCAGGGCCAAGAAGCGGCTCGCGACCTTCGCGCTGGACGGTGAGGTCCGGTTCGCCACGGCGACGGACCGCGCGGCCTTCGCCGAGGAGCTCGCCGGGTTCATGACGCAGCTGGTCGCCAAGTACCACGACGAACAGGCAGAAGGAGGGCGTCCGCACCGAGTCGTCGTCGCCCTGCATCCGAGCGTGAACGCCAACGCGTCCAAGGAGGAAGAGTCGTGACCCACGAGTTCGAGATCAGCAAGGAGATCGAGGTCGACGGGACCCCGGAGCAGGTCTGGGACGCCATCGCGACCGGGCCGGGCATCGACTCGTGGTTCATGGGCCCGCACACGGTCGACGGACGCGTGGGCGGCCGCATGACGCTCGACCTGGGGTTCTTCCAGGAGTCCTCGACGATCACCTCGTGGGAGCCGGGCAAGCGCCTCGCCTACGAGGGCGACAAGGGCGAGGACGGCACGTTCCACGCGATGGAGTACCTGATCGAGGGCCGCGACCAGGGCACGACAGTGCTGCGGTTCGTGCACACCGGCATCCTCGCCGACGGCTGGGGCGACGAGTTCGTCGACCAGCAGTCGAAGGGCTGGGACATGTACCTGTTCACGCTGGCCGAGTACGTCAAGCACTTCGCGGGCAGGCCTGGCACCTACGTGTTCGCCCAGTGGCCGGAGCAGCCGGAGGGCGCCGACAACTGGCCGGTGCTGCTCAAGGCCCTCGGCATTCCGGAGGACGCGCAGGTCGGTGACGAGGTCACGCTGAAGCCGTTCGGCATCGACGGCGTCGTGGACTACGTCGTCCGTCACGACCTGCACAACTTCCTCGGTGTGCGCGGTCCGGAGGGCATCTACCGGTTCCACGGCACCAGCGCCTTCGGTCACCACCTCTTCGGCGACGCGACCGGGCAGGCCGAGAAGTGGCAGGCCTTCCTGACTCAGACCGTGGGCGGGCAGACCTCGTAGACGTAGTCCTCGTGCCCGTACGGCACCACGTTCCGGTCGCGGCGGATCACCGAGACCCGTCCGCCGCGATCGGTGCAGGACTTCTTGAACCCCTCGTCGGTGTACTCGATCTGGAAGAAGTCGTTGCCGAACGCCTCAGCGTAGGAACCGCACTCGTCGCGCGCCTGGCAGTCCTCGGTGATGGCGAAGTCGAAGCCGATCTCCTTCTTGCCCGCGCTGCCCAGTTCGGCGGTGTTCTTCTGCGCGACGGCAAGGCCCTGTTCATGCGCGTATTTGACGAACGCCTTCATGAACTCCTTGGTGGCGTTGAGATCGAACGCCCCCTCGGCGCGCGTGTAGGAGTCGAGGTTGTCCGGCTCGACGCCCTTGAACATGGACGTCTTGCAATCCTTGATCCACTTCTTCTGGATCTCCAGGATCTTGGTCCGCTTGTCGCCGGAGGAGATGTCGAGGATGCCCTCCTGCCACTCCGGATCGATCGCGACCTCACCGTCGGGCTTCTTCACGAGCAGGTCGGCGTGGTTCTTCTGCCACCAGTCCAGCCCGCCCTCCGCCTTGCTCGGCTGGGTCTGCAGGGCGTTGAGGTAGCAGATGTTGTAGCGCCGGCCGTCGATGATCTTGCTGCGGTCCCGCACGACGATCTTGACCGGCACGTCGGGCTGGTAGGCGCCACCGAGCTGGTAGTCGAGCTGCCCGCCGGCGGGCGGCATCTCCCGTGGTGGCAGGTCCGGTTCGTCCGAGCAGGAGGTGACCAGCAGGAGCAGGGCGGCCACCGCCGCGGCGGTTTTCATGCGCGGCAGTCTGTCATCCATGGGGTAGCGCAGGCGTAACAGCAAAGCACTCCATTGCTCATAAATGAGATTTAGCTTCCGTCAGGTGAAAAGTCGGTCGCTCTTCCTGCAGCTCCTCGTGGCCGTGGTCGCCGGTGTGCTGGTCGGCCACTTCTTCCGCTCGTTCGGCGCCGACCTGAAGCCGATCGGCGACGGCTTCATCAAGCTGATCAAGATGGTGATCGCACCGCTGATCTTCTGCGTGGTGGCGACGGGCATCGCGAAGGTCGGGGACCTGCGCGCGGTCGGCCGGATCGGGCTGAAGGCGCTGATCTACTTCGAGGTCGTGTCGACGGCCGCACTCGCGTTCGGCCTGCTCGTCGGCAACGTCGTGCGTCCCGGCGACGGCATGAACGTCAATCCGTCCACATTGGACGCCTCCGCCGTCGAGGCGAAGACGCAGGGCGGCCACCTCCCCGGCGTCGTCCAGTTCCTGCTCGACCTCATCCCTTCCAGTGTGGTGGACGCGCTGGCGCGCAACGCGTTGCTTCAGGTGCTGCTGTTCGCGGTGCTGTTCGGCTGCGCGCTCGCCCAGCTCGGCGAACGCGGCAAACCCGTCGTGGACCTGTTGGAGCGCATCAACCTGGCGTTCTTCGCGGTACTCGGCTACATCATGAAACTGGCGCCACTCGGAGCGTTCGGCGCGATGGCGTTCCTGGTCGGGCAGTACGGTCTGGGGTCGCTGCGCACGTACCTGTGGCTGATCCTGGCGTCCTACGGCGCGGCCCTGCTGTTCTGCACGCTGCTCGGCGTCATCGCGTGGGTGTTCGCACGAGTCAACCTCCTCCAGTTCCTGCGCTACACCAAGGAGGAGTTCCTGCTGGCGCTCGGCACGGCGTCGTCGGAAGCCGTGCTGCCGCGGATGATGGCGAAGCTGCAACGCGCGGGCTGCGCACCCACGTCCGTCGGCCTGGTGCTGCCGACCGGGTACTCGTTCAACCTCGACGGCGCGTCGATCTACCTGTCGCTGGCGACGCTGTTCCTGGCGCAGGCGCTGAACATCCCGCTCGACCTCGGCGACCAGCTGACCATCGTGCTGGTGCTCGTGCTGACCTCGAAGGGCATGGCGGGCGTGCCGGGTTCGGCGTTCCTGGCCCTGTCCGCCACCGTCGCCGCGGTCGGCTCGATCCCCGCCGCGGCAGTGGCGTTGCTGCTCGGCGCCGACCGGATCATGGACTCGATGCGGGTCTTCACGAACCTGCTGGGCAACTGCGTGGCGACGTTCGTGGTGTCCCGCTGGGAAGGCATGCTCGACATGGAACAGATGCGGTCGACGCTCGGCTCGCGCGAACCCGAGGACGCACCGGCAGAAGACGGCGCGCAGTTAGGCCGTTGAGCGGCCATCACCCACTCCCGCACCGGGTATGCCCTCCTCATGCGGTGGCTATTGCTGATCATCCTGCTGACCGGCTGTTCCGCGCTCCCCCTGTCGTCCCCAGGGCCACAAGTGGACCGGGTACCGGCCGGCACCCTCGACGCCGCCACCGCGCGCACGTCGCTCGCGGCACTGCCCGTGGCCGTACCGGGCCGGCTGGACGGCTACGTGCGCGACTGCTCGGACGGCAAGGCGTGCGTGTTCGGCCAGCCCTGGTTCGACACCGACGGCGACGGCTGCGACCAGCGCAGCCAGGTCCTGGCCCGCGACCTGACCGAGGTCGAGCGCAAACCGGGCCGCTGCGGCGTCCAGTCCGGCAACCTCGACGACCCGTACACGGGCACGCGGATCAGCGGCACCTCGAAGATCCAGATCGACCACGTGGTGCCCCTAGCGGAGATGTGGCGCAGCGGCGCCGCGGCGTGGGCTCCCGAACAGCGGCTGGCGGCGGCCAACGACCTGCGCAACCTCGTGGCCGTCTCGGGGAAGGTCAACCAGTCGAAGAGCGACAAGACGCCGGACGAATGGATGCCGCCCAACGCCGGGTACGCGTGTTCGTACGGGCGGATCTATGTGACGGTGAAGGCCGCTTACGGGCTGAGCGTGGCGGCGGCGGAACGTTCGGCACTGGAGAGTGCACTCGCCACGTGCGGCTAGCGGCCCACGGGACGTTGGTGCGCGAGTTCGAGGACATTGCCGTTCTGGTCGGTGACCTCGGCGTGGACACTGCAGTTCTCGACGTAGACGACGAGGTTCTCCACTCCTGCCGCCCGATCCGCGTCGGTGGCGTGGGTGGAAATGTGGAAGGGCCAGGTCAGCGATCCTGGTCCGGCCGGTGCGGCTGCCGTTCGGTGCCGTTGTCGATCAGCTCGTTTCGAAGCGTTCGGGCACACAACGGGCAAACCTTGCGAGCCCCCATCTCGCCACCGATGACCAGCACGGATGCCGCTCCGCAGACGGCGAACCAAAGTACGATTCCCCGGAAGTCGATTGGCCGTTCTCGCGCGTCGACCGCGTGCACCAATGATCGGAAAACCCCGGCTGCCGGTTTGACTACGGCGTCCACAGGATCGGCCCGGTCGCCTTCACGAGTCGAGGCGCGAGCCGGTCGCCAGGAGCAGGAACGCTCAGCAGCTCCTGAACCACATGCGTCAGCGAACCCGTCCGCTCCCACACGATGCCGGGCGGCTCATCCCCATCGGTGCGCAACGCCATCGCGTCGTCCTCATCGCGAACGCGGACAGCGTCGATCCATCCACCTGACCAGACTCGGTAGCCGTCGACCTGTGTCGGCACTCCCTCGACCGCGTCGCGGTGGACGAAGGTCCAGCCCGCGTCTCTGATCACAATGAGCGCAGCGAGTGCGGGGAAGGCGCGGATCGCCGCGTCGTCACTCATGCGGCATCACTCGATGCCCGGACACGAACACCAGTCGCTACAACAAGTTCCGGCAAGGGATCGCCGTTCACGCGGTGGACCACGCGCTGTCCGGTGAACGCTCGCCGACCGTGCAACCAGCGATGGTTGTCCAGGAAATAGCCCTGCCCGGCAGTGAGCCGGAACTCGAAGGCGTAGCGGTTGATCGCCGCGCGCAGCGCTGGAATCCAGCGGTCAACCTCGGGCGCGAACTGTGCGAGCTCGTCGAGCCGTAGCCTGACGGCGATCCGGCCACGACCGTTGTCGCTGAAGATCGAGCTGAGGTGGCCCGCCGCGCCGCCGAACAGCACCGAGCGCGGAGTGCTCAAAGCAGTGAGCGCTTCGGGCTCCGACTCGGCAAGATCGTCGTACACGGCCTGACCGTCGATGAGCACGCACTCACCGCCGGCTGTCGCTGCCTGGGTGCAACTCATCATCAGCAGGGCTGGCGGATGCGGAACGCCGGAGCGATCGGTGTGAGGGTTGAGCGCGCTAGCGCTGAAGCCTGCGAACCCGCTGCGCACGATGGACTCGCCGAGGTCAGCGATCGTCGTGACTCCGTCAGGTCCGCTGTCCCGGTGCGGCACGACGATGGCGATCGACTGCGCAAGCCTCAGCAGATCATCAGGGCCGTCGAGACCGTTGACTACAGCGAGTCCCTGCTCGGCGATCAGCACGGCCAGGTTGGCGGAGTCCGCGTTGACGCTATACAGCTCGATCATGGCGTCTACCTCCCGAAACGACTCGTCTACGGGATCAGCAGAACGCCGATTGATCCACCACGTCCAGTGACAGGTTGTCAACACCGCGTCGCCTCGGCATGGTGGGTTCCGGTGCTACTTTGCCGTTGAGCAGCCTGACCGCGAATCACGGAGGACACCTCGATGAGCCAGCTTGCCTACCCCGTCTCGATCAAGGGCGTGGTGGTCCGCGACGGCAAGGTGTTGCTGCTGAAGAACGAGCGCGAGGAGTGGGAACTGCCGGGCGGCCGTATCGAGCCCGGAGAGACGCCGGAAGAGTGCGTTGCCCGCGAGATCACCGAAGAGACTCAGTGCAAGGTGACGACCGGGCCGATCCTCGACACGTGGATGTACTACATCAACGTCGCCGAGAAGGACGTGTTCATCGTGACCTACGGGTGCCACCCAGACGGCGACAGCGAGCCCGTACTTTCTCACGAGCACAAGGAAATCGGACTGTTCACCGAGGAGGAGGTGCCCGGTTTGAACATGCCCGAGGGCTACAAGCGCTCGATTGCGACGTGGTTCGAGCGGCTGCGCGCGGACGCGGTCGAGTAAGCCATGACGGGCGGACGGTGTGACGCGTGTGGAGCCGAGCTCAGCCGGCTCGCCGTCGAGCCGATCTGTCCCACCTGTCACGCCAGTGCGCGTCATGTCGCCCCGGTCGTTCCTGCTCGTCGACTCATGCCCGCCGTGTGGCTGTGGTCAGCGCCAGAGGCAACCGCGGCACTTAGAAGTCGTGACCTGGCAACGATCCTGCGGGTGTACCGCAGGCTGAACAAGCTCAGTCAGGAACGTCTCGCCGCTCTGCTCGGCTACGACAAGACCTACGTCTCGATGATCGAGACCGGTCGTCGGAACATCAGCGACGTCGTCACGCGCCGGCACATCGCGCGGACGCTCGGACTCCCGATGCACGCGCTCGGCGTAACCGACAACGACGATGCCGACTTCGCGGCGATGATCCAGTTCGGTGACTCGACCATCCGCCTCGCTGAGATCGCGCGCCAGTCCGGTAGGGCCGTCGATGCGGTCAACGAGTTGTGGCCGTTGGTCGCTCGGCTAGAGGCACGCGCCGCCGAGGGACGAGCCGAGCGGGACACAATGATCCTGCTCGGTCAGGGTCGTGCAGCGCTCGGTGTCTCGCTCGGCACGGTGCTGCCTGAGGAACGGCTGACTGCTGCTGCCCGCTGGACGGGCAAGGCACTCGTGGTCGCCGAACGCCTCGGCGACCGGGCGTTCCTCGCTCACGCGCTCCGGATGCACGGGAACGAGCTGCGCAAGGCTGACCACGTCGGCGCAGCCATCGCTCGACTCAGCCGGGCTGTTGCCGTGTCCGAGGATCGTGAAGGGCAGGGAGCCGCGTTCGCGCTTCTCGCTCGCGCGGCAGGCGAACACGGTGACCCCGACCTGTTCGATCTCGCGATCAAGGGGTACCGCGCACGGCTCGACGACGGTGGTGGCCGAAGCATGCTGTTCAACCCGTTCACGTTCCGGGAGATCGAACTACGCGGACTGGTCGCAACTGGCCGAGCCGCCAACGCGGTCCGGATCATGCAGACGAACATGCCGGACGCAGCACCGGTCGCGCCACAATGGCACATCATCGAGCGAGTCACTGCCGGGCAGGTTCTGCTTGCAGCCCGACAGCGAGACGACGCAGAGGACGCTTTGCGCACCGCGCTCCTTGCGGCAGAGACCCACCGCCTGCCGCATCAGATCCAGCGAACAATCCGCGTTGCCGACGACGGCGGGCTCATCGAAATCAGCACGAGAGGGCAACTGGCGCTACAACGCCTCAGCGCCCTTCTGACACCGGGCTAATGATCCCTGGTACGCGATCCGGTGGCTCAGCGGCGAAGGTCGTCAGCCGGTGAAGCCGAAAGGCGGCGGCGAGTACGACCCTGCGACCGGTCTCTACGAGTGGTACGAGGGAGCCCAAGGACAACCACGAACTGCACACACGAGACCCAAGGCAGCGCAGCTCTACGACTCGTCACAGACCTGGAGATAAGAAAGACCCAGGTCAGGAAGCCTGACCTGGGTCTTATCCCACCGAGCCGCCTATCGGAATCGAACCGATGACCTGCTCATTACGAGTGAGCTGCTCTGGCCGACTGAGCTAAGGCGGCGAGACGCGATAACTATAACCGACCCGCAAGCGCGTTACTCACGGGGGTCGGCTTCGTTGTACGGACCGTGACTGACGTCACCACCTCCCCATCGTCGAGGAGTGGTTCATGCGCCGTTCGTTGTCCGTGCCGCTGGCCGGGTTGCTGCTCGCGTTGATCGCGGCCCCCGCGCTCGCGCAGCCTCCGACCACTCCGGTGCCGGGGCCGCGCGATCCGAACCAGCCGCCGGCGTCGGCGCCGAACGGGCCGCAACCGCTTGCGCACGCCGTCGGGGATGCCGGGACCGGGCTGAGCGTGGTCCGGCTCGGGCCGCAGGGGGTGCCGACGAACACGATCCTGCCCGGGCTGAGTGAGCAGTTGCCGAAGCAGTCGGTGACCGAGTTCGGGCTGGGGCTCGCGAGTGCGCAGGTCAACACCGAGGCGTTCCTGAGCACCGAGCGGGTGGTGACGCAGGCCAATCCGTTCGGGTTCGCGGTGGCCGGGCGGTCGCCGCAGTCGCCGGGGACGTTGGTGCAGACGGCGATTCCGGACAACCCGCAGCCGACGAACGGCGGGCTGCCGATTCCGGAGACTCCGCTCGCGAAGCTCAAGCTGCTCAACGGCAGCGTGCACGCTCGGTGGGACGAGAAGGTCGGGCCGTGCGTCAGTCCGCTGGCCACAGCCAAGACGTCGCTGGCGGGGCTCGAAGTGCTGAGCGCGTTGCCGGCCGAGGTGCCGTTGCCGGTGAAGACCAGCCTGATCAGCATCCCGGACGCGTTCGAGGCGAGCTCGGTGGTCAAGCTCGTCGACCTGCCGGGCAGCAAGAACAAGGCCGTCGAGTCGACGTCGACGATGCGGGCGGTCAGCGTGGAGCTGGCGGGTGGCATCAAGATCGACGTGGCGACCCCGCCGACGCTCACGGCCACGGCGACCGGGGACGAGAAGACCTCGACGATCACGTACACCGCGCCGGTGCTGAAGGTCAGTCAGAACGGCAAGGAGCTCGGCACTCTCGACGCCGCGCACCCGACCATCGACATCCCGCTGCTGCTGGACCTGGTCGTGATCAAGCTCCAGATCGCCGGGCTCAACGAGAAGAAGGCCGCCTTCACCGGCAACGGGTTCAGCGGGTTCCAGCTCGGCGCCACCGCGCGGATGCTCGACGTGCAGATGCTGCCGACGGACAAGCTGAAGCTGCCGAACCTGCCGACCGCGCTCGCGCAGATCTCGCTGGGCGAGCAGATCGTGCGGGCCGCGGCGCCGCAGGGCGGCGTGATCTGCGGGACCTCGCAGCCACCGCAGACGAACGTGCCGCAGCAGCCCGGTGCGCCAGCGGCGCCACCCAAGGGGGCGCCGCCGCTGGCCTACACGAACGCCGCGTACAACTCGATCCCGCTGTTCTGGACCGGCACGGCACTGCTGCTCGCGGGCGTGGTGATCTTCGCCGCGCTGCCCGCCCGCCGCAGGTCGAGCTAGGGCACCATCCAGCCGAGCACGGGGGTCGACTGCAGATAGGCGATGACGCACATCGCCAGCAGCAGCACCAGACTCCAGCCGAAGACCTTGCGGAACAGGTCTCCCTCACGGCCGACCAGCCCCGCGGCGGCCGTGCCGATGGCGAGGTTCTGCGGCGAGATCATCTTCGCCATCACGCCACCGGAGCTGTTCGAGGCGCCGAACAGGAACGGGGACGCGCCGAGTTGCTGTGCGGCGGTGACCTGAAGGCCGCCGAACAGCGCGTTGGACCCCGCGTCCGTGCCGGTGATCGCGACGCCGAACCAGCCGACGACCGGCGACAGGAACGCGAAGAACGCGCCGGTCCCCGCGAGCCAGAGGCCCAGAGTTGTGATCTGGCCCGAGTAGTTCATGACGTACGACAGCGAGAACACCGCCAGGATCGCCACGATCGCCCAGCTGAACTGCTTGATCGTCCTGCCGTAGATCTCCACGCCCTCGCGTGCGCTGATTCCCAGCAGCACCAACGTGATCAGGCCGGACACGAACAGCAGCGAGCCCGTCGCGGACGCCCAGTTCAGCGCGTACTCGACCTTGATCGGCTTGCCGTTCGGCGCGACGAGGTGCATGCCGGGCCACGCGAACTTGTAGGTCAGCGAGTCGAGGAACTTCTTCACCGGCACGATCTGCGCGACCGAGAAGATCGCCACGATGATCGCGTACGGACTGAAGGCCATGACCACGTCACGCCGTGAGTCGGCGACAGCCCCACCGGCGATGACCGGCGGGATCGAGCGTTCCGGTCGCCAGACCCGCACGAGCGCGATCAACGCGAGCACCGAGACGACGGCCGCGATGATGTCGCACAGCTTGTAGGACCAGAAGTTCGACACCAGGTACTGCGTGATCGCGAACGAGCCACCCGCCACCAGAGCGGCCGGCCAGGCCTGCTTGATGCCGCGCTTGCCGTCCACCACGAACACCAGCACGAACGGCACGAGCATCGCCAGGATCGGCACCTGCCGCCCGGTCATCGCGCCGAACGTGTCCGCCGGCAACCCGGTGACCGTGTTCAGCACCGTGATCGGGTTGCCCATGCCGCCGAACGCCACCGGCGCGGTGTCCGCGATCAACGCCAGCGCCACCGCCTTCATCGGGTCGACGCCCAGCGCGATCAGCATGACGGAGCAGATCGCGACCGGACCACCGCCGCCCGCAAGGGCTTCGAGCAGCGCGCCGAACGAGAACGCGATGACGATCGCCTGCACGCGCTGGTCGTCGGAGATCGAGCTGAACGACCGCCGCAGCACGTTGAAGTGTCCGCTGTGGACGGTCAGGTTGTAGATCCAGATGGCGTTGAACGTGATCCACAGGACCACGAGCACGCTGGTCGCCGCGCCGAACGCCGCCGAGTCGAGCGCCTGGCCGAGCGGCATCGAGTAGCCGAACAACGCGACGCCGATCGCGAGCACGAGGGCGGTCAGTCCCGCCCAGTGCGCCTTCCACTTGAGCCCTCCGAGCAGCACCAGCACTGCGACGAGAGGGATGAGCGCGAGCAGAGCCGACAGGAACAGCGAGCCCGTCGGATTCGGGTTCTGCTGGTACACCAAGGCCGCCTTTCACATGCCTGAACACGTCTCCGGCGGCGGGGAGACGGTGGACTTGTTCCGTTGTGCGGAACGTAGTTCCATGGTCGGCGGACATGGTGTCACTCCGCCGCCTCGACCGGAAGGCATCCACAGATGCAGATCAGGCACTCGACCCATCCGGCGCAGTTGCCGGGCTTCGACACGGACGGGCTGCGGCGGCACTACCTCGTCGACGACCTCTTCGCACCGGGCGAGATCCGGACCGTCTACACGCACGAGGACCGCATCGTCCTCGGCGGCGCGACCCCGTCACCAGGCAGTCCGCTGAAATTGGAAAGCGCTTCCCCTCTGCGTTCCCAGTACTTCCTGCAACGACGCGAACTGGCGGTGCTCGCGATCCGCGGGACCGGGACAGTTACCGTGGACGGAACCGAACACAAACTCGGTACGCGCGACTGCCTCTACGTCGGCCAGGGCGCCGTCGACGTCGAGTTCCACGCCACCGACGAGGACACCCGCTTCTACCTCTTCTCGACTCCGTCGCACGCCTCGTTCCCCACCTCCGTCGCCCGCTTCGACGAGGTCGACGTGCTGAAGCTGGGCGACCAGAGCACCGCGAACGTCCGTGAGATCCGCAAGTTCGTGCACGCCGACGGCATCCGCTCGTCGCAACTGGTGCTCGGCGTGACCTCGCTGGCGCCGGGCAGCGTCTGGAACACGATGCCGCCGCACACCCACGACCGCCGCACCGAGTGCTACCTCTACTTCGACCTGCCAGAGGAGCATCGAGTCGTGCACCTGTGCGGTGAACCGCAGAACACGCGGAACATCTTGGTGCGCAACGAAGAAGCGGTCATCTCGCCGTCGTGGTCCGTCCACAGTGGAGCAGGAACGCACTCGTACACGTTCGTCTGGGCCATGGGTGGCGAGAACCAGGCCTACGACGACATGGACCCGGTCGCCGTGACGGAGTTGCGATGAGCTTCTCCCTCGAAGGCAAGACGGCACTGGTGACCGGTGCTCGCACGGGCATCGGCCAGGCCATCGCCCGCGGCCTGCACGACGCGGGAGCCCAGCTGATCCTCGTCGGTCGCGGCGACCTCTCCGGCGTGGCTCCCACACTCGCCACGGTCTCGGTGGACCTCTCGAAGCCGGAGTCCGTCGAACCCGCGCTGGCACCGGTCCTGGCCGAGCACCGGGTCGACGTCCTCGTGAACAACGCGGGCACCATCCACCGGGGCGCCGCCGTAGACGTCTCGCTGCCGGACTGGCAGCGGATCATGGCGGTCAACCTCGACTCGGCGTTCGAGATCTCGAAGCTCTGCGGCCGTCAGATGATCGCCAACGGCGGCGGTAAGGTCGTGAACATCGCGTCCCTGCTGTCCTTTCAGGGCGGAATCCTCGTCTCGGCCTACACCGCCTCCAAGCACGCCCTGGTCGGCATGACCAAGCTGCTCGCGAACGAGTGGGCGGCGTCGAACGTGCAGGTCAACGCCATCGCGCCTGGCTACATCGAGACGAACAACACCGCTCCCCTGCGCGCCGATCCCGACCGCGAACCCGCGATCCGCGATCGAATCCCGGCGGGCCGCTGGGGCACACCGGAAGATCTGGTGGGCCCGGCGGTGTTCCTCTCGTCCGCCGCGTCCGATTATGTGACCGGACACGTACTGGTCGTGGATGGAGGCTGGCTGGCGAGATGACCGATACCGCCGTCGAAAAAACGCTCGCCGTGCTGGAGGCCCTGGCCGACCACACGCGCATCACGGACATCGCGCGGGTGACCGGCCTGCCGAAGTCGACGGTCCACCGCCTGCTGCAGGCGATGGTGGACCGCGGCTTCGCGACCCCGGGCTCGGACGGTTACCTGACCGGGCCGCGGGTCCTCGCCCTGGCGGGCAAGGTCCTCCGCCCGATCGACACGGTGGAGCGGGCACGGCCGTCGCTGCGCGCGCTGCAGGAGTCGACGAGCTGCACCGTGCACCTGGCCGTGCTGTTCGGCGACGAGCTGGTCTACGTGGACAAGATCGAGGCCGACAAGCCGTACCGCATGGCGTCCCGCCTGGGCATGTCGCTCCCGGCCCACGGCACCGCCATCGGCAAGGCCGTGCTGGCCTCGCTCTCCACGTCCGAACTGGACGCCTACATCTCCCGCACCGGCCTGCCGGGCAGGACACCGCGCACGATCACCTCGTCCCCTCGCCTGAAGTCACAGCTGACGCGCGTGCGCCGCTCGCGGTTCGCGCTGGACGACGAGGAGAACGAGGTGGGAGTCCGCTGTGTGGGCGCCGCGATCCGGGACCACGCGGGCACGGTCGTCGGCGGGCTTTCGGCGTCCTCGCTGGCGATGGAGCACTCGCTGCCGGAGCTGATCGCGCTCGGGCCGCGGGTGCTGCGGGCGGCGGACGAGGTGTCAGCCGCGCTGGGGTGGCTCTGAGACCAGGTCGGGTACGAGGTCGAGCAGCCGGGCGATGTCGTGGAACCCGCGCGGGCACGCCGTCACCACGGCCTCGTGCCCACCGGCGGTCTGTGCGTACTCCAGCAGGAAGGCCGGATCGATCTGGTCCGGGTAGTAGATCTGCGCCTCCACGACCACGCCGGTGTCGCTCTCGCAGCGGTAGTGCGGGTCGTGCCAGTGGATCCACCACGTCTGGCCACCGACCTCGATCTCCATCCAGACGTCGTCGATCAGGTCCGGGTCCGGCAGCGCGCCGACGAGCATCCGTACCATCGCGCGGAACTCGGCGATCAGCCGGGTGAGCTCCGGCCGGAGCCGGGCAGCCGTCTCCTCGGTGACCGTCACACCGAAGTCAGCCACGGTGCAGCGTCGTCACCATCGCCTCGATGGCGATGCGTGGCTTCACGTTGACCTCGATGGCTTCCCGGCAGGCCAGCACGGCCTCGAGCCGCCGCAGGATCGACTCGCTCGACCACTGGGCGGCGGCGGTCCGCGAGTCGCCGGACCGGTCCGGGTGCATCAACGCGGCCTCGGAGCCGGTCTTGACCACCAGCGCGTCCCGGTAGAACCCGGCCAGGTCGACCAGGGCCATGTCCAGGGAGTCGCGCTGGGTCCGGGTGGCCCGGGACTTCTGCCGCTTCTCCAGGTCCTTCAACGCACCCTTGGCCCCGCGAGAAGCAGCAGCGGTCCCCTTGCCGGTGCCGCCGGCGCCCATGGCGGTCTCCAGCGCCTCCCGCTCGGTCTCGTTGCGCGACTCGTTGGCGGTGGACGCGTCGTCCTCCGCGGCCTTGATCAGCTCGTCGGCACAGGTGAAGACGTCGGCAGGTTTCCGCAACGCCAACGGGATCCGCAACACGGCCTCGCGCCGGGAACGCGACTGCTCGTCCGCGGCCAGTCGCCGGGCCCTGGCCACGTTCCCGCCACAGACCGAGGCCGCCCACTGCGCCATCTCCAGCGAGACCCCGTCCACGGCCTCCAAGGCCGACGCGATGGCGGCGGGCCGAGGCGACCCCAGGGACACCAGCCGGCACCGGGAGCGAATGGTCACCGAGACGTCGTCCGGGTGGTCGGAAGGCGCGCACAGCAGGAACACCGTCCGCTCCGGCGGCTCTTCGACAGCCTTCAGCAGAGCGTTGGCCGCGCCCTCGGTCAGCCGGTCCGCGTCCTCGATGATCACCACCTGCCACCGCCCGGAAGTGGGCCGGCGAGCGGAGATCTGCACCAGCGACCGCATCTCGGCGACGGAGATCGACAGTCCCTCTGGCGCCACGACACGAACGTCGGCGTGCGTGCCGTGCAACGTGGTGCGGCAGCCGGAACACTCGCCGCAGCCAGGCCGGTCGTCCGTCACCAGGCACTGCAGCGCGCCGGCGAAGGCACGCGCGGCGGAGGTGGGGCCGGACCCCGGAGGGCCGGTGAAGAGCCAGGCGTGGGTCATCACGCCGGGCGCGGGGGTGCCGCCCGCGACGATCGTGGCCGCGGCTTCCGCGGACGCCGCCAGGGTCGCCACCGCGTCGGGCTGGCCGACCACCTCGTCCCACACGCTCATGGGTGCAGTCTTCCAGCGGGGAGTCAGACCGCGGCTTCGGGGACCCGGCGGCTGCGGGTCGCGAGCAGGGGGATCACGGCGGAGCGGACCAGTTCGGCCACCTCGTCGGCGTCGCCCTCGGCCTCGACCACCACGTAGCGGTCCGGGTCGGCGGCGGCCATCTCGCTGAGCAGCCTCTGCACGCGCCAATGGTGTTCAGGACCGATCGCCTTGCCGTCCGGCATCGGACGGTCCAGCAGGACCGTCAGGTCCGGGCGCAGGCGACCGGTGGCCCAGTCGACCAGGCCTTCGAGCTCCTGGTGTTCCAGCGAACTGGTCGCGCTGAAGTGCGCGAGCGGCGAGTCGACGTAGCGCTCCATCACCACGATGGAGCCGCTGTCCAGCGCGGGCCGCACCTGCCGTTCGACGACGTCCGCGCGGACGGCGGCGGCTACGAGGGCTTGCGCGCGCACGCCTGCCAGTTCGGCGGACGACAGCATCGAGCGCAGCCGGCGTTCGTCGTGTTCGGGGTCGGCGGCCAGCAGCACCTCCAGGCCCTCGGCCCGCAACGCGGCGGCCAGGCGGCGGGCCTGCACGGACGTGTCCTCGCGGGTGTCGCCCTCGACCGCGATCAGCATGCCCTTGGTGGGACGGCGGCCGCGAATCGCCGCGAACAGCGACGACAGCACCGGTTCCTCGCGGCGGTCGTCCATCTGCCGGTACGCGACGAGACCCAGCACGATCGCGATCACGGCGCCGCCGACCATCACCGGACGGCTCGCGTCGACCTCCATCGGGTGGCCGAACACGCTGATCTGCCGCTTCTGCAGCAACGTGAGCAGCAGTGGCGCGCCAGCCGAGGCACCGAACAGCACGACTTTCAGCAACGTCTGGATCAACGCGACCGTGCGGCCGCGCATGTCGTCCTCGACCTGCGAGCCCACGATCGTGAGGCCCGTCAGGAACGCCACGCCCGCGCACGCACCGACCAGCGCCACCGTCAGCAGCGCGATCCACAGATGCGGAGCGAACGCGACCAGCGCGAGCGAGATGCCGGCGAGCACGATCGTGACGCCGAACAGGCGGTTGTAGGCGAGGCGCTGCGCCAGCCGGGGCGCCGTCGCCATGCCGACCGCGAGCCCGATGAACACGGCCACGAACAGCAGGCCGAACGTCGAGGCGCCGCCCAGCAGGGACAACGCGTAGAGCTTGGCCGTCCCGATCACGACGCCGGCCGCGGCGAAAGCGCCGATCATGCCGATGAGCAGGCCGCGAACCAGGGGCGTCTTGCCGGCGAACCTCAGACCGTCGCGGAACATCGCGACGAAGCCGAGCTTGTCCTCGTCATTCTTCTTGCGTGTCGAGGAGACGCGGCCGGAGAGCTCCGGCAGGCGGGTCGCGACCAGGATCGCCGAGGTGAAGTACAGCAGGCCGTTGATCACCACCGCGATCGTCGCGATGCTGAACTCGAGGTTCCCGCCCTGCAGGTTCAGGTACGCGGGGATGCCCGAGATCACCGAGTACAGCCCGAAGCCGCTGATCGTGGAGATGCCGTAGGTCATCACCAGGCCGAGCTGGTTCGCCGACTCCACCTGGTCGGGGCGGCGCAGCAGGTTCGGGACCGCCGACTCCTTGGCCGGGATCCACAGCATCGCGCAGCAGCCGACGAGGAAGTTCGCCACGAAGAGCCAGATCGGGGAGCCGATCAGCGCGATCGAGATGAACAGCGAGCCGCGCAGGACGTCGCAGATCACCATCACCTTGCGGCGGTCGAACTTGTCCGCGAGCACGCCGCCGATCGGCGCGAAGAGGATGCCCGGCAGCAGCTGGGTGAGCACGACGAGCGGCAGCGCGAACGACTGCCACTCGTAGCTCTTCATCATCGTGGAGACCAGACCGGTCAGCGCGAGCAGTGACAGCCAGTCACCAACGCTGCACAGGTAGGTGACGAGCCAGAGCCGCCGGAACGGCCTGATGGCGAGAACCGATCGAAGCCGGTGAACCGTGGACACGCTGGACTGGGCCTGCCCTGCCTGGCCTGCCTCGGTCGCCGGTGTGTCCGCGTCCTGAATTTCAGTCACCCCTAAATCGCCACTCCCGTGCGGTCAGCGTAACCGGATGTGGTGAGTCAGCACGTCGGACTCACAACACGGCTAGCTGAAGATCGCTCCGAGAATGCTGACCAGGACCAGGACGAAGAACCCGATGACGACCAGGCAGCCGATGAACGCGGCCACGCCGCTCGCCGGCTTGGCGGGTTGCTGCTGTTGCTGTTGTTGTTGCGGCGCAGACATTTGGTACGTCGGCGCGAACTGCTGAACCGCGTACGGGTGCGACTGCTGCTGCTGCTGCTGCACAGGCGCTCGCTGAGCCCTGCCACGCGGCCGCCGTTGTTCCTGCTGCATCTGCGACCAGACGGCCTGCCGCGCTTCCTCGGTCGGCTCGGGAGGTGTCGGCACCGCCACACGTGAGCTGAACGACGTCCATTGAGGAGCGACGAAGTTGTCAGCCGTCACCAGGCCCGCGAGCGGGTCCGGGTACAGCCGGGGAGGCGGCGGGGCCTGAGTCCCGTCCGGACCGAACTCGTTGATCGGCACCGCCACCCCCTGCTCAGCTCTTGGTCTTGGCCGGAGCCTTCTTGGCCGCGGGCTTCTTCGCCGCCGCCGGCTTCTTGGCCGGAGCCTTCTTCTTGACCGGCCCCTTCGCGCGCTTCTCGGCCAGCAACTCGGCCGCACGCTCGTCGGTGATCGACTCGACGCTGTCCGTCTTGCGCAGCGACGCGTTCGCCTCACCGTCGGTGACGTACGGGCCGAACCGGCCCTCCTTGATCACCATCGGCTTGCCGGACACCGGGTCGTTGCCCATCTCGCGCAACGGCGGAGCGGCGGCGGCACGGCCGCGCTTCTTCGGCTCGGAGTAGATCTTCAGCGCCTCGTCGAGCGTGACCGTGAAGATCTGGCTCTCCTCGGTCAGCGACCGCGAGTCCGTGCCCTTCTTCAGGTACGGGCCGTAGCGGCCGTTCTGCGCGGTGATCTCGGCGCCCGTCTCCGGGTCCTTGCCGACCACGCGCGGCAGCGAGAGCAGCTTCAGCGCGTCGTCGATCGTGACCGTGTCCAGCGACATCGACTTGAACAGCGAGCCGGTGCGCGGCTTCGGCGCCTTCTTCGGGGCCGTGCCGTTCTCGGACGGCTCGGGCAGGACCTCGGTCACGTACGGGCCGAAGCGGCCTTCCTTGGCCACGATCTCGTTGCCCGAGACCGGGTCGGTGCCGAGCGAACGGCCCTCCTGCGGCGTCGAGAACAGCTTCTCGGCGATCTCGTTGCTCAGCTCGTCCGGCGCCAGGTCGTCCGGCAGGTTCGCGCGTTGCGCGGTGCCGTCGACGTCGCGCTCCAGGTACGGCCCGAAGCGGCCGACGCGCACGACGACCGTGCGGCCCTCGGAGTCGCTGAACAGCGGGATCGAGTTGACCTCGCGCGGGTCGATGTCCTCGACACCCGTGCCGACCAGCTTCTTCAGGCCGCCGGAACGGCCGATCGAGCCGTCGGGGCCGACGCTGCCGCCGAAGTAGAACCCGGACAGCCACGTCGTGCGCTGCTGCCGACCGGCGGCGATGCCGTCCAGTTCGTCCTCGAGCGCGGCGGTGAAGTCGTAGTCGACGAGGCGGCCGAAGTGACCCTCCAGCAGCCCGACCACGGCGAACGCGACCCAGGACGGGACCAGCGCCGCGCCCTTCTTCCACACGTAGCCGCGGTCCTGGATGGTGCTGATGATCGACGAGTAGGTGGAGGGACGGCCGATGCCGAGCTCCTCCATCGTCTTGATCAGCGACGGCTCGGTGTAGCGCGAGGGCGGCGAGGTGGTGTGACCGTCCGCGGACAGCTCCGCGATCGTCAGGTCCTGGTCCTTGACCAGCAGCGGCAGGCGCGACTCCGCGTCGTCCGACTCGCCACCGGCCTCGGCGTCGACGGTCTCGACGTAGGCCTTGAGGAAGCCGGCGAACGTGATCGTGCGACCGGACGCGGCGAACGTGACCTCCTGGCCCGTGCCCGCACGGCCCTGGATGCGGATGCTGGTCGTGTTGCCCCGCGCGTCGGCCATCTGGGAGGCGATCGTGCGCTGCCAGATCATCTCGTAGAGCTTGAACTCGTCCGAGTCGAGCTCGGCGGCGACCTGACCCGGCGTGCGGAAGACCTCTCCCGCCGGCCTGATCGCCTCGTGGGCCTCCTGCGCGTTCTTGACCTTGCGCGTGTACTGGCGAGGCTGCGGCGAGACGTACTGAGCGCCGTAGAGGTCCGTGGCCTGCGTGCGGGCCGCGTTGATCGCGGTCTCCGACAGCGTCGTGCTGTCGGTACGCATGTAGGTGATGTAGCCGTTCTCGTACAGCTTCTGCGCCGTGCGCATCGTGCGGTCGGCGGAGAACCGCAGCTTGCGGCCCGCTTCCTGCTGCAGCGTCGAGGTCATGAACGGCGCGTACGGCTTGCGCGTGTACGGCTTCTCCTCGACGGAGGCGACCTTGACCGGTGCGTTCTGCAGCCCGGCCGCGATGGCACGGGCCTGCGCCTCGTCCAGCACGACGACGTCGGACTTGCCGGTGAGCTTGCCGTCCGAACCGAAGTCACGGCCCGTGGCGAGACGCGTGCCGTCGACGGCGACGAGACGCGCGCCGAACTGACGCGGCGTGGCGTCGGCACCGGCGTCCATCTGCGCCGAGATGTCCCAGTAGCTCGCTGAGACGAACTTCATCCGCTCGCGTTCGCGTTCCACGACCAGACGCGTCGCCACGGACTGCACGCGGCCTGCCGAGAGCTTCGGCATGACCTTCTTCCACAGGACCGGGCTGACCTCGTAGCCGTAGAGACGGTCGAGGATGCGGCGGGTCTCCTGCGCGTCGACCAGGTCCTGGTCGAGGTCACGCGGGTTGGCCGCGGCGGCCTGGATCGCGGACTCGGTGATCTCGTGGAAGACCATCCGGCGGACCGGGATCTTCGGCTTGAGCGTCTCCAGCAGGTGCCACGCGATGGCTTCACCCTCGCGGTCACCGTCTGTCGCGAGGTAGAGCTCGTCGACGTCCTTCAACGCTTCCTTGAGCTCAGTGACCAGCGACTTCTTGTCTGCGGAGATCACGTAGAGGGGCTCGAAGTCGTGGTCGACGTCCACGCCGAGCCTGGCCCAGGCCTGGCCCTTGAACTTCGCGGGAACGTCGGCGGCACCGCGCGGCAGGTCCCGGATGTGTCCCCTGGAGGATTCCACGACGAAGTTGGCGCCGAGGTACGAGGCGATCTTGCGCGCCTTCGTGGGCGACTCGACGATCACCAGTCGTCGGGTGCTACCCCCGCCTCCGCTGCTCTTCTTCGTCCGTGTCGATCCAGCCACTCGCCGTCCCGCTCTCTTCCAAACCCGGTTCCCAGGCCCGCCAGTGTTGCCCAGCGTCGGCCGAAAAGCACACCATCCGTCATGTCTCCGCGACGCCCGTACGACGAGACAGAGTGACACAACCTTGCCCGACCGCCCCGCTCAGGCCGCCGGCCAGGTGCTCATCGCCACTCCCTGAGGAGGGCTTCCGACCAGCTCAGCGAGCCGCGCCAGCCTTCGCCGGCCGGTCACCCGCAACGCGGGTGCCCATACCAGGGTGCACGGAAGTCCGGATGCGAGCAGCGCATTTTGCAACGGTGCGTGTGTCTGCGGTGCGTTGGGGTCCAAACCGAGCAGGTACGCGGACTCCATCCAGCTGCCCGCCGCCAGCGCCCAGACGCGCAGCACTGCTCCGTTCAGCTCGAAGTCCGGCGGCACCGTCTTGGCGGTTCCGTCCAGCCAGCGGGCGGCCAGAGGGGTGAGATCGGTGCGGAACGGCGTGCGGACGAAGTGCGTTCCCGCCTCGTTCACGCACAGCTCAGTCGTCACCCCGCGCTCGGCGCAGGCCTGCTTGAGAGGGCGCAGTCGCCACTCGTCGCGCAGTTCGGTGTACACGCGGGCGGCTGTACCGCGCGCGAAGCTGACGGCCTGACCCGGCCCGCAGAGGAAGCCGGCGAGGTCCGCCTTGGCCGGGGTTCGTGCCTCGGCCGAGAAGAAGGACAACTGCCCCACCACGGCCCACAGGGTAGAACAGACGTTCGAGTGTGACCAGTGGGACAGTTGTTACTGACCGAGCTCCTGCCCCTTCGACCTGATCTCCGAGCACGGTGCCGACCTGCCTATCGCCGCTGCGTACTTCGGCCGCTTCTGCAGTTCCTGGAAGGTGGCGCGGAGATCTTCCGGACTGGTCACGACGTTCGTGTCGGCCAGCACCTTCTCGGCGCCCTCCAGGAACTGGGCGTCAGGCTCCAGTGCCTGGACGGGAGCCTGCGCGTCGCCGTACGACTTCGCGGACTCCGTGACGAACTTGACCAGCCGTTCGTGCACGTCCCTGAGGTCCTCTTCGGGCGCGCCGAGCTCCTTCAGCCTCTTCTCGGCGGCGGTGAACGCGGTGGTGTTGGACGAGACGAGTTTCACGTACCCGTCCTTGACCGCGGCGACGTTCGCCGGATCCTGTTTGCGCAGCTCAAGACCCGCTTCCAGGCCCGGAAGGACACCACCGCAGAACGCGTCCACCCACTGCCGCTGCGCGTCGGTGATCGGCTTGTCCGCCTCCGTTCCGCAGGCGGTCAGCACGACGGCACCGGTCAGCAGGGCAGCGAGCAGACGAGTCCTCACCCGGCCTAGTTTCCCCCGGACTGCTTCGCCAGCCCCTGCCAGGCCTTGCACACCTCGTTCGCACGGAACGCCTCGGTGTACTTCGGGGTCGTCTCCAGGATCTGCTTGAACAGCGTCCCCACGCTGTCACCGCTGCTGCCGACCATGATCTGCTTGTACCGCTCGGGGAACTTGTCGTCCGCCGCCTGCGCCCGCAGCCGCGCCGAACTGTCGTCGAAGGTCTTGGCCTCGTTGCGCAGCGCGCTGACCAGCCGTTCGTGCAGGCTGCGCACGTCCGACCCCAACGGGCCGAGTTTCTGGAGCTCATCCGCCATGTGCCGGTTCGACACCGCTGCTCCAGCCGTCCAGGCGACCACGGCCTCCTTGACGGCCTCCATGCCCTCCTGGGCCTTGCCCTGGAGCTGGAGTCGCGCGGTCTGCGTGACGCCCATGGGTCCGCAGTAGGCCTCGAACCAGGCCACCGGATCGGCACCGGGCACGTCCGCCGTCGTGGTGGTCGCCGGTGCGGCCTGCTGGACCGGAGCAGGTGGTGGCGTGCTGCAGGCGGTGATCGCGGCGGCGCTCAGCACGGCCGCGAACAGGCGAAACGTCGTCACTTGCCGAGCATCTTCCCGAGCTTGGTGCGCATCTCGGTGCACTCCGGCGCCTTCGCGACGGCGTCCTTGAGCTTCGGGTCCGCGTCGAGCTTCTTGATCTGGTCGGAGAGCTTCGACGGGTCCGCGGCGTCGCCACCGACCTTCTCGACCTGCGCCATGAAGTCGGGCGCGGTCGCGTCGATCTTGCCGATCTGCTCGCGGACCGTCACGTACTCCTTGGCACCGTCGCCGAACATCTTGACCAGCTCGTCGTGCATGGCCTGGTGCTCGGGGCCGGGCGCGCCGACCTCCTTGAGCTTCTTCTCCGTGTCGGCCATCGCCTTGCCGCCGGTGTCGAGCAGCTTGAGCATGCCCTCCTTGATCGCGGGAGGGTTCTCGGCGTTGGCCGCGACGACGGTGATCAGCTCGATCGCGCCCGTGAGCACCGGCGTGGTGCCGGCGCAGAACGCGCCCGCCCACTTCACCGGGTCGGCGCCGGTGGCGGTGGTCGTCGTGGTCGTGGGTGCGGCGCTCTGCGTGGACGGCGCGGCGCTGGTGCCGCAGCCCGTCACGGCGAGGGTGAGGCCTGCGCAGGCAGCAGCGATCGACAAACGTGCGTTCACGGTGAAATCCCCCAGGAAATGACTAACCGGACCGCCGAACAGTACACGTTCGGGCGATCCGGTCAGCCGGGCTTCTCGCTCGTCAGGAGGTAGGGGGAGACGTCTGAAGACCCTTGCAGTTGTTGGCTTTCTGCGCGGCCGTGGCCAGGCCCGTCTCGTCGAACTTCTTCTGCACGTCGGCGCCCGCCTTCTCCAGTTCGCTCGCCCTGGCGACCATCTCCGTGAAGGCGGTGATGGCCCCGGTGGCGTCCGTCGAGGCGTCGAGCTTCGACCTGGTGTCCGCGAGCAGGGTCCTGATCTGACCCATGCCGTCCTGCGCGGCGGTGGCCAGCTCCTTCGACTTCGGGTGCGGGCCGTTCTCCAGGCCCTTGAGGTCCGAGATCGACTTGTCGACCGCGGCGACCTTGGTGCCGAGCCAGTCGGACAGGCCCGTCTTGAGCTTCGCCGGGTCGCTCATGTCGATCGGCGGCTCGTCGGACATGGCCTTCGCGGTGCCGTCGACGGCACCGCAGACCTTGTCCATCCACGCCACGACGTCGGCCTCACTGGCGGTGGGAGAGGCCGACGTGGACGAACCTCCGCTGCTGCACGCGGTGGCCGCGAGCAGACAGCACGTCAGAACTGCGAGGACTGTGCGGCGCATGGGCCGGAAGTTACTCCGGACGGTCTCGCTCAGCTCGTCGGCGTGACGTTGAGGCGCTGCATCGCCTGGCACTGCTGCGCCGACTGCGTGGCCTTCTGCAGCTCGGGAACGTCCTTGAGGTCGCGCAGCGGGTCGGCGAGCTCGGAGAGCTTGGCGATGGCCTCTCCGGCGGCCTGGAGGCCTCCGGTGGCGTTGTTGGCGTCCGCCTGCTCGACCTTGGTCTTGGCGTCGGTGAACACGGTGCCGAGCGAGGTGAACGTCTCGGCCATCTTGTTGACGGCCTCCTCACCGCCCGCGACGGGCGACGGGCCGACGTTCTTGAGGCCCTCGGCCGACTTGGTGAAGGCGTCGGCGAGCTGGCCCATGTACGCGGCCATGTCGGCCTTGAGCTTGGCGGAGTCGCCGGCGTCGAACTTGGGGGCCGTCTTCTCGATCTTGGCGAACTCGGATGCGGCGCCGCACACCTTGTCCATGTAGGCGACGGCCTCGGGGCTGGCCGCGCCACTGGTGGGCGTCGATGAAGTGCCGGAGTTGCCGCCGGTGGTGCACCCGGCCAGCGCAAGGGCGGCAACAGCGGCAGTGGCGACGAGGCTGCGCCTCATGTCGTAACTCCTCGGTCGGGGTACGTCGGGGGAAGACCCGAACGTACCCCGACCAGAGGTGGATCTACGCGGCGCCGTTGCTGACGGACTCCGCGGGCGAGTCCGCGATCGAGGTGCCGCGGCGCTTGGACACGACCACCGCACCGACGATGATCAGGGTCGCGACCAGGGCGATCGCGATCCGGATCGGGTCGGACGCGCTGTCACCGATGGAGAAGGTGACGATGGCCGGCGCGATCAGCACCGAGACCAGGTTCATGACCTTGATCAGCGGGTTGATGGCGGGGCCGGCGGTGTCCTTGAACGGGTCGCCGACCGTGTCACCGATCACCGTGGCGGCGTGGGCGTCGGAGCCCTTGCCACCGTGGTTGCCGTCCTCGACCAGCTTCTTCGCGTTGTCCCAGGCACCACCGGAGTTGGCCAGGAACACCGCCATCAGCGTGCCGGTCGCGATCGCACCGGCGAGGTAACCGGCCAGCGGGCCGACGCCGAGGCCGAAGCCGACGGCGACCGGGGCGAGCACCGCCATCAGACCCGGAGTCGCCAGCTCACGCAGCGAGTCCCTGGTGCAGATGTCGACGACGCGGCCGTACTCCGGCTTCACCGAGTAGTCCATGATGCCCGGGTTCTCGCGGAACTGACGGCGCACCTCGAACACGATGGCGCCGGCGGCACGCGTCACGGCGTTGACCGCGAGGCCCGAGAACATGAAGACGACAGCCGCGCCGATGGTGATGCCGACGAGGATGTTCGGGCTGAACACCAGGTTGGTGAACGACACGGGCAGGTCGCCCGCGACGTTGCCGACCTTGGCGATGGCCTGCTCGATCGCGTCGCGATAGGAGCCGAACAACGCCGTCGCGGCGAGCACCGCCGTCGCGATCGCGATGCCCTTGGTGATGGCCTTGGTGGTGTTGCCGACCGCGTCGAGCTCGGTGAGGATCTGCGCGCCCTCGCCGTGCACGTCACCGGACATCTCGGCGATGCCCTGCGCGTTGTCGGAGACCGGGCCGAAGGTGTCCATCGCGACGATGACGCCCACGGTCGTGAGCAGACCACAACCGGCGAGCGCGATCGCGAACAGCGAGACGACGACCGAACCGGACAGCAGGAACGCGCCGTACACGGCGGCACCGATGACCAGCGCGGTGTAGACGGCCGACTCGAAACCGACCGAGATACCGGACAGGATCACCGTGGCGGCACCGGTCAGCGAGGTCTGGCCGACCTCCTTGACCGGCTTGTGCTCGGTGCCGGTGTAGTAGCCGGTCAGCCAGAGGATGACGCCGGCCAGCACGATGCCGATGATCACCGCGACGGACGCGATCAGCGCGGGGTTGCCGCTGACGCTCTTGATCTCGTTGCTGATGCCGCCGAGGTCCGCGAAGGAGCTCGGCAGGTACGAGAACGCCGCGATCGTGCACAGCACAGCGGAGATGACCGCGGAGATGTAGAAGGAGCGGTTGATGGCGGCCAGGCCGTTCTCGCCCGCCTTCGCCTTGGTCGTGTACACGCCGATGACCGCGGTCAGCACGCCGATCGCGGGAACGATCAGCGGGAACAGCAGGCCCTGCACGCCGAACGCGGCGGTGCCGAGGATCAGCGAGGCGACCAGCGTGACGGCGTAGGACTCGAACAGGTCCGCGGCCATGCCGGCGCAGTCACCGACGTTGTCACCCACGTTGTCCGCGATGGTGGCGGCGTTGCGGGGGTCGTCCTCGGGGATGCCCTGCTCGACCTTGCCGACGAGGTCGGCACCGACGTCGGCGGCCTTGGTGAAGATGCCGCCACCGACGCGCATGAACATCGCGAGCAGCGCGGCGCCGAAACCGAAGCCCTCCAGGACCTTCGGGGCCTGACCCGCGTACACGAGCACGACCAGCGCGGCTCCGAAGAGACCGAGGCCGACCGTGGTCATGCCGACCACACCACCGGTGCGGAACGCGATGCGCGTCGCCTTTTCGCGACCGCCTTCTTCGTTCGCTGCGGCGGCGACACGCACGTTGGCGCGCGTGGACAACCACATGCCCAGGTAGCCGATAGTCGCCGAGAACGCGGCACCGACGAGGAAGAACAAAGATCGGCCGATTCGCTCGGCCAAATCATCCGCCGGTAGCGCGAACAGCAGTACGAACACGATCACGACAAAGATGCCGAGCGTGCGGAACTGCCGGTTGAGGTAGGCCGCTGCGCCCTCCTGAACCGCCTTGGCGATGTCCTGCATCTTGGGGGTGCCCTGGCCTGCGGCCAGCACCTCCTTGAGCAGCACGTACCCGACGGCGAGAGCAGCCAGGGCGACCACGGCGACCACGGCTACGACGCCGCGATCACCCCCGGAGAGCTCAAGGCCCTCCGCGAGGAATTGCCGGGACATCCGTCCTCCTGGTGAGTTGCCATGTGCAGCGCCAAGGCAGACCAGCCGCCCAGCGCGACGTGACGCATCCCTCATTGGATGCGATGAGCGGGGAGTCTAGGGGTTGGTTGCAACGAGGCAACGAAACGTCCCGATCCGTGCACACACCGTTATCTGCGCAGGAAGTCGAGCACGGCCCGGCCGGGACTGTCGGTGGTGTATGCGAAGCTCGATCTCGTGGTGGATCAGGGACGCCGGTTGCTGGACCGCGTGCTGGCGGGTGTGCCCGCCGGGGAGTCACCCCTCACGCACGCGCGCGATCTGCCGTTGCGCCAGGCAGATCACGTGGAGTGGCCTGCGTGGACGGCTCTCCCGGTCGTCGAGGCGTTCGTCGAGACGGGTGTGCGTGAGCCGTGGCGGCACCAGGCGGAGGCCGCGACGCTCGCGTGGTCCGGGCAGCACGTGGTCCTCGCGACGGGCACGGCGTCGGGCAAGTCACTTGCCTACCAAATGCCCGTGCTTTCCACTCTTTTGGCGGACACGAAGGCCACCGCGCTGTACCTGTCACCGACCAAAGCCCTTGGCGCGGACCAGCTCCGGTCGCTCGAGGAACTGGGGATCAAGGGGGTGCGCGCGTCGGCCTACGACGGTGACACCCCGATGGCCGAACGCGACTGGGTCAAGGCGCACGCGAACTGGGTCTTCACCAACCCGGACATGCTGCACCGCGGAATCCTTCCGCAGCACCCGAAATGGCTGCGGTTCTTCCGTCGGCTGAAGTACGTGGTGATCGACGAGTGCCATTCCTATCGCGGCGTCTTCGGTTCGCACGTGGCGTTGTTGATGCGCCGGCTGCGAAGGGTCGCGCGCAAATACGGCGCGGATCCGATCTTCGTTCTGGCATCGGCCACAGTGGCTGATCCTTCTGGTTCGGCGGAGCGTTTGCTCGGCGTTCCCGTTTCCGCTGTAGTGGACGACTTTTCGCCGCGTGCGTCGCGCACGGTCGCGTTGTGGGAGCCCCCGCTGACCTCTCTGGAGGGTGAGAACGGCGCTCCCGTCCGGCGCTCGGCGGGCGCGGAGACGTCGCGGATCCTGGCCGACCTGGTGGTCGAGGGCGCACGGTCGCTCGCCTTCGTGCGCTCGCGTCGTGGCGCGGAGCTGACGGCGATGGGCGCGCAGCGAATCCTGTCCGAAGTGGACGGTGAGTTGCCCGGCCGGGTGGCCGCGTACCGGGGCGGGTTCCTGCCGGAGGAACGGCGCGCGCTGGAGAAGTCGCTGTCCACGGGCGACCTGCTCGGCGTCGCGACCACGAACGCGCTGGAGCTCGGCGTCGACATCGCCGGGCTGGACGCGGTGGTGGTGGCCGGTTTCCCCGGCACGCTGGCGTCGTTCTGGCAGCAGGCGGGCCGCGCGGGGCGGTCAGGGGACAGCGCTCTGGTCGTGTTCGTGGCGCGCGACGACCCGTTGGACACGTACCTGGTGCACAACCCGGCCGCGGTGCTGGACAGACCGGTCGAGGCGACGGTGCTGGACCCGCTGAACCCGTACGTGCTGGGGCCGCAGCTGGCCTGCGCGGCCTCCGAGATGCCGTTGACGCCAGCCTGTCTGGAGGACTTCGGCGGACCGCTCGCGGAGGCGGTGCTCGCCGAACTGGTGGCGGAGAAGCTGCTGCGCAAGCGGCCTGCCGGGTGGTACTGGGCGTCGCACGACCGCCCGCACGCCGGAGTGGACATCCGCGGTTCCGGCGGTGATCAGGTCGCTGTCGTGGAGTCGGACTCCGGCCGGATGCTCGGCACGGTCGACCCCGGATCCGCCTGCTGGCAGGTGCATCCCGGCGCCGTGTACCTGCACCAGGGGCGGGCGTACGTGGTCGACGAGCTCGATCTGGACAGCGGGCTCGCGATGGTCCACCGTGAGGACCCGGAGTGGACGACGCAACCGCGTGACTGCGTGGACATCACCGTGGTGCGCGAGATCGAAAGCACCGACTTCGGCGGGGTGTCGGTGTGCCTGGGCGAGGTGGAGGTGACGACGCAGGTCGTCGGCTACCTGCGGCGGCTGCCGTCCGGTGTGGTGCTCGACCAGATCCCGCTGGACCTGCCGGAGCAGACGCTGCAGACCCGTGCAGTCTGGTACACGGTCGACGAGTCGCTGCTGTTCGACGCGGGTGTGGAGGCGAAGCGGATCCCCGGCGCCCTGCACGCCGCCGAGCACGCGGCGATCGGCCTGTTACCGCTGTTCGCGACGTGCGACCGGTGGGACATCGGCGGCGTGTCGACGGCCGTGCACCCGGACACGGGGATGCCGACGGTGTTCGTGCACGACGGCCATCCCGGCGGTGCGGGCTTCGCTGATCGAGGCCATTCGGCGTTGCGGGCGTGGCTCTCGGCGACGCGGGCGGCGATCAGCGCCTGTGCGTGCCCGATGGGCTGCCCGTCGTGCGTGCAGTCGCCCAAGTGCGGCAACGGCAACGATCCGCTGGACAAGGCCGGTGCCGTGCTCGTGCTGGACGTGGTGCTGGGCAAAATCGCCTGACCGGGTGGCTTCCGCCCGGCTACCTTGACGGTGTGACCGCAAGCAGCTGCAACGCCACCAACCGAACCCGTCGCGCCCAGCGCGGCTGAGCCCGGACGCTGCCGTGTGCAGGCACGGCTGATCGGCCCGACGTGCCCACGGTCCGATCGTCCCGACGCGCCACATCGCAGTGGCGTCCTGGTGCTCCGCCGCGCCCGTCCCCTACTGGCCACGGGTTCATTGGAGTCTGCTTTGTTCACGCCCTTTGCTGATCTGAACGCGCTTCTCGCCGACCTCGTCTCGTCCGTGCGCGAGATCCTCGGCCCCACCTACGTCGGCGCGTACCTCCAGGGCTCGTTCGCTCTGGGCGCCGGTGACGTCCACAGCGACTGCGACTTCATCGTCGCCTGCACCGAACTGCCGTCCGGCGAGCGTGAAGCCGGGCTTCGCGCCCTGCACGACGAGATCCCGACCCGTCCCGGCCGTTGGTCGACCGAGATCGAGGGCTCGTACGCCGACGTGGAGTCACTGCGCTCGGTCGCGGGCCTGGGAGTTCCGTGGCTGTTCAACGACCACGGCGCGCGGACCTTGGTGTGGGATCTGCACTGCAACAGCCCGCACGCACGCTGGATCCTGCGCCATCACGGCATCGTGCTGGACGGCCCGCCGATCACGTCGCTGGTCGACGAGGTGCCTGCTTCCGCTCTGCGTTCGTCGATGCGTGCCGAGCTGCCGCACGTGCTGACCGGCATCGAGGAGTGGGCGCCGATGGACAACGCCTGGACACAGCGCTACATCGTCTCGGCGTACTGCCGCACGCTCTACACCATCCACACAGGAGAGGTGGAGTCGAAGCGCGGCGCCCTGTTGTGGGCGAAGAAAATGCTCGATCAGCGGTGGCACCCGCTGATCGAGCAGGTCCTGCAGGACCGGAACCTCGGCTGGCACGCCGACGCGGTTCCGCGGCCCGGATCCATGGAGGAGACCTTCGCTTTCGCTTCCTACGCGGAAACTCTCCAGCTCTAGGTCTACCACTTTTCCGTGGGGCGCGGCGGGGGCTCACGGGTACCCCCGCCGCGCTCTCCACGTGCCGAACACTGTGTTCCCGCCTGCTACCGCTTCGTGACCGGATCCCTTGGAACATCGGTGGAATCTGGTTCGTTCGTCTCGACAGGACACGCGGGAGGCGACGGTGTCGACTGTCTGCTGACGAACTCCGGGGAGGAGCCGGCTTCACCGACCGCGGCAGAGCTGGCGCCCTGCCACTAACGTCCTCGGTCCGGTCACTGTTGCGGGAGGCTGTCCTTCGGGGTGCGTGTTCGGCTTTTCGCCCGGTCCTCCGACCACCCCCGACGTGCGGGGTGCGGGGGCCGATCATCGGATCGGGCTTGGTGGAACGGCCGTGCAGGGCATCGCCTTCGGGGTTGTCGGGGAGAGTCCACGACGACACCCAACACGGCCGGGCT
The DNA here is from genome assembly GCF_044765805.1 of Lentzea sp. NPDC102401. Classification (NCBI taxonomy): domain Bacteria; kingdom Bacillati; phylum Actinomycetota; class Actinomycetes; order Pseudonocardiales; family Pseudonocardiaceae; genus Lentzea; species Lentzea sp. NPDC102401. The sequence continues at coordinate 35,350 of NZ_JBIWKS010000003.1, forward strand.
TGTTTTTCAGTTGTGGGTCAGACGGTTTCGAGCTGGAAGCGCGCCGGGGCGTGCACGGCCTCGACGAGCGCGTCCTGCACGACGTGTGCCTCCGGCAGGTTCCAGCCGCAGACCTGCGGCTTGACCCGCCAGTGCACGACACCGTGCGCCATGGTGGTGGGGGGCAGCGGGATGTACTCGCCCTTGCCGTAGAGGTGCACGTCCGTGTTGTTGGCCAGCTCGGCGTTGAGCTTCGAGCCGGACTTCACCAGGAACATCCACCGGCCGGACGGGGTCGCGGCGATCGGCACGGGAACACCGATCTGTCGCAGTGCGACGGCCGCGCGGTGACCGAGGCCTGCGCCGACCTCGATCGCGTCCACCACGTGACCGGTGGCGACGAGAAGGCTGTAGGAACGACCCGCCCACCACGTGGCGACCTGGTCGGGACGGGTCCCGATGCGGTCCACCCAGTCACGGTGCACGGGGATCGGGCCGTGCAGTTCGAGGCCGCTGCGACCCGCCCACTGCGTGACGCCGTTCTCAGTACCGGCCGGATAGGTGCCGGGCAGTACGGGCCAACCGCGGTACGCGAGGCTCACGGCCTCGGCACGCAGTTCGATGCGGAAGGCCCCGCGCCAGCTATCCGACCAATCCATCTTTCGTCGCCTTCTTCCCAGGCTCTGACTCGACATCGACAAGGTGTCGGTTTTCGTAGGACACCGCGTCGGTGCCGCCACTACAACTAACGACACCGGCACCGGCCTCCGTAACCCCCGCTCGACAACTGGTAGCTACGGGACGGCGAACGTCATTTGCTTGACCGGGCAACTGAACTGTTCGCGTTTGGTTCGATCACCGTTCAGCATGTCCCGGCACCGATGTGAGTCCGCTCACCGCTGTGAGCCGACCGCTCGTCGCGCTCCAAACGCTTCGATCTTCAGCCGGACCTGCCCTGGCGCGGGCGTTCACCGGGCCGAACGGCGTAGTCGCCGAGACCTCCACAACCACCTCCCATCCGCTCACCGCGCAGCTCGTCAGCTCGGCCCGGTTCTCCGAGGCCACTCGTTTTGCCTGCTCACAAGCACTTTCATCGCTTTCGGCGAGACGAGCGGCAGCCGCGAGCGCCGCCAGGTCGGCCGCACCGGTGACCCGATGCCGCGCGACGACCGCCGCCCCGATCCGCGCACCGGCCACCACGACGATGATCAGCAACAACATCGCCACCACACCGCTCACCGCGGCCGAACCGCGATCGCCGCCGGACCGTTCACCGTTCATCGCGGCTCCGGCACGGCGAACGCCCGCGCGCTGAGCGGCAGGCCCAGCGGTCCGCGTTTGCTGACGACGACCTCGATCGCATCGGCTTGGGTGTCGATCACGACGTTGGCACCGGACGCGATCTGCCCGGCCGCCTCCTCACCGCGCCGCTGTTCACCGCGCGCCGTGAGCCGTGCCGCTTCTCTTGCCGCGTCGGCGCACCGCATCTGCTCGGTGACCGCCGTCAGCCCGTTCGCCCCCAACCACATGGCCACCAGCAACGCGCTGACCGCGATCGCCGCCTCGACCGTGGCCATGCCCCGGTCATCAGACCGAAGACAGCGCACGCTGTATCAGCCCTTGTAGCTGGTTCTGCATGAAGTCGCTGGTGAGGAGCACGTACAGCAGACCGGCGAACGCGGCCGCCGCCAACGTCCCGATCGCGTACTCCACCGTGCTCATGCCGCTGTCGTCGTCGAGCAGTTCCATCTGCTTCTCCTAGTTGAGGAATTGACCGGCCAGGCCCAGCACCACCGGCGCGACGCCGAGGCACAGGAACGCCGGCAGGAAACACAGCGCGAGCGGCGCCGCCACCGCGACCGCGGCCCTCTGCGCCTTCGCTTCCGCGTCGTCGCACGCTTCCGACCTGGTCCGCTCGGCGAGTTCGGCGGTCTGCCGGGCGAGTGCCGCCCCGGACCGCGCGGTCCGTCTCGCGGCCCTGGCGAGCAGCGCGGTGGCGGGCTGGTCGAGCGCGGCCGCCCACGCCGTGACCGGATCAGCGCCCAGTTTCAGCAGTTCGGCGACCTGGCTCAGTTCTTTCACGTCCACCGCTTGAATCGCGGTGGGCACCGGCAACCCGGCTTTCAGGCACGCGGCCAGCAGATCCCAGGCCGCGGCCCGTTCGAACGGACCATCTGGTTTCTTCTCGTCGTGCGGCGGGTCGTGGACTCGGGGCTTCAACCGATCAATCGATCGTCGCGGCGTGGGTGCGAGGAGGACCGCCAGTGCGAGGAAGAGGAACGTCACGGCTCCACCTCCGTGATCCGCTGCGTCCACCACACCCCTGCCGCCACGAACACCGCTCCCAGCGCCAGCAGGAACTGCCCCGCCACCGTGCTCGTGAGCACGTGAAACGGCCGCGCACCACTGAACTCGCCCAACAACACGCCGACCACCGGCAACACCGCCAGCACCGCCGCACTCGCCCGCGGCCCGGCCATCCGCGCGTGCACCTGCCGCGCGAACGCCGCCCGTTGATCGAGATCACGCCTCGTGGCGTCCAGAACCTCGGCCAACGCCACACCGTGCTTCGCCGACACGTGCCACGCCTTGGCCAGCTGATCCACCGCCTTGCCGAGCAACGGCTGCCGCAACTCGCGCAACGTCCGTTCCACGTCACCACCGAGCCTCGACGTGGCCGCCGCCGCTTTGAGCACCTCCTTCGCCGGTGCCGGGGTGTCCTCCGCCGCGCCTTCGGCCGCCTGAGCCGGGTGGGCACCCGCTCGCAGCTCGTCGATCACGCCGCCGAGTCCGTTGCTCAGCGCTTCGGTCGCCCGCCGGAGTGCGATGTTTCGCTTGTGCTGCTTGAGGATGCTCCGGCCCGTCACTCCCAGCACGACACCGGCGATCAGTCCGCCGACGCCCGCCACGAGATAGGTGACCGTCGCCGCGGCCGCCGGCCAGATGTACGGCGGTACCACGATTTCCCTGTTGCGCCGCGGCCTGAGCCTTCGGATCGGTTTGAGTTGCGGCCAGACGATCAGCGCCGTTGCCAGCAGCAGAAGGCTCAGCACAGCAACTCCTTCTCGTGCCACCCGTGCTCACGCGTCCAGACAGGACGAACCGTGAGTTCGTCGTCCCGTTCGAACACCCCGATCTCGTTGAGGTACCGGGAGTTGTTGTCCCGCCGCATGTGCAGCACGATCCGCAGCGCTGCTGAAACCTGACTGTGCAGCGCCTGCAGCGAGAGCCCGCCCAAGGCGCCGAGGGCCTCCAACCGCGCGGGCACCTCGGCCGGCGAGTTGGCGTGCAACGTCCCGGCGCCCCCTTCGTGCCCGGTGTTCAACGAGGTGAGCAACTCCCGCACCTCGGCCCCGCGCACCTCCCCGACCACGATCCGGTCGGGCCGCATCCGCAGGGCCTCCCGCACCAGTTCCCGCGTGGTGACCTCGCCCGCACCCTCGACGTTCGCCGGCCGCGCGGTGAGCCGCACGAACTGCGGATGGTCGGGCTTCAGCTCGCTGGCGTCCTCCACGCACACGATGCGTTCCTTCGGCGAGACGCATCCGAGCAACGCCGACAGCAACGACGTCTTGCCCGACCCGGTACCTCCGATCACCAGAAACGCCATGCGCTTGCCGACGATCGTCCGCAGCGTCTCCGCGATCTCGGCGTCGAACGTGCCGAGTTCCTGCAGCGCTTGGAGGTCGTGCGTCGCCGGCCTGAGGATTCGCAACGACAGGCAGGTGCTGTCCGCGATGGGCGGCAACACGGCGTGCAGCCGGACTCCGCTGCCCGGCAACCACCCGTCGACGCACGGCGAGGCATCGTCGAGCCGTCTGCCCGCGGCGACCGCCAGACGTTGCGCGAGGCGCCGGACCGCGTCTTCGCCGGGAAAGGTGACGCCGGTGCGGCGCAGTCCCGTCGTGCCGTCCACCCAGACCTGGTCCGGCGCGGTGACCAGCACGTCGGTGGTGCCGGGGTCGGCGAGGAGCGGGTCGAGCGGACCGGTGCCGCTGAACTCCTGGCGCAGCACCTGGAGTGCTTCGAGGACGTCGGAGTCGGCCAGGACGCCGCCCGCCTCGGAACGGACCGCGTGGGCCACGACGGCCGCGGAGAGTTCCATGTCGGCACCGGCCAGGCGGTGCCGGACCCGGTCGATCAGGGCGGAGGTCATGTCACGCGCCTCGCCAGCTCGGCACGCCTTGCCGCGCAGGAGATCTGGAAGGCGATCAAGGCGCAGGTCCCGGAACCGGGCGCGGCGCTCATGTCGCGGCCTCCGGGCGGCGGGCGTGGCGGCCGTAGGTGATCTCGCGGCCGGTCAGGCGGAGCCACGTCTCCTGGCACCAGATCAGGAAGCGGTTCACTTCGGTTCCTCCTTGTCCTGCTTGAAGATGAAGCGAGGTGGATAGAGACGGCCGTACACGACGAGGTTGCGCAGCATCCGACACAGGATGCGGAGGCGGATCACGGATGAAGTTCCTTCCGTGCGAGGGAAACCTCGTGGCGGCAGGAAAACAGGAGTCGCAAGCCACGAGCGGAGGTGTCTGACCGCAGAGGTCAGCCAGGAGGAAGAAAGACGGCCTGGCCCGGAGACCCCTCTGCGGCAACGAATCGGCCAGGCCAACGGGGGCGCGGGACCAGTTCTGGTGTCTCGCGGAAAACCGGAACGCAGCCGCAGCCGAGTTGGTCGATCGGCTCGACCTCCGCGTCGCCTGACGAAAGCGCGGCGTACTCGGCCTCGGCCGCACCAGTTGCGGCCACGTCCGCCGCGGTCGGGTCGGTCATGGGCGGAGCTCCTTCAGCACCACGCGGGCCGCCGTGGCGAGCGGGCCCTTCGGGTTGCGCGGGAAGCGGCCCCGTTCCAGCACCTCGGCCAGGCCCGGCTCGGCGCGCATGGAGGTCAGCAGCGGGATGCCGATCACCTCGGCCATCTCGCCCGGCTGGAGGTGGCCGGGTGACGGGCCGCGGACCACCAGGCGGAGGTTGCGGCCGTGCGTCAGGAGGCGGGAGGCGACTCGGCCGGCGGCCGCGGTGGCCCGGACTTCGGCCGGTACCACCAGGATCGTCAGGTCCGTGCGGTCCAGCGCCGCGGAGGCGGAGGCCGTGGGGAAGCGCGGCAGGTCGCAGATCACGGTGCAGCCCGCACGGCGGCCCGCGTCGAGGACTGCCGCCACGGCTGCCGGTTCCGGGTCCGGGGCCGCTCGGTCGCAGGCCAGGACGCTCAGGTTGCCCGAGGTGGGCAGGGCCGCTCGCAGGGCCGACATCGGGACTCTGCCGCCGGTGGCGTGCACGCCAGGCCAGCGGGCGCCCTTGTCGGACTCGGTGCCCAGGGCCAGGTCTATGCCGCCGCCCAGCGGGTCGCAGTCGACGAGCATCGCCTCGCCGCCGGACTCCACCGCCTCGCGGCCGCAGGCGATGGCCAGGGTCGAGGCGCCGGCGCCTCCACGGCCGCCGATGAACGACACCACCCGGCCCCGGTCCGACGGCGGGCCCTCGCCCAGGTCCGTCAGTGCCGTCACCAGGGAGCGGCCTTCCACCGGGAGTTCGAGGACGCCGTCCGCGCCCAGTGCCACGGCCGGGGCCCAGGGCGGGTCGCCGCCGTGGACGACCAGGACGCCGGTGCGGCGGGGGAAGCCCGCGTCCAGGCAGGCCGAGACCGCGGCGGGGTCGAGCAGGACCAGGGGCGCGGAGTGCCATTGCGAGCGCAGCGACGTGACGTCCGGGGCGCAGGAGAGCGGGCAGTCGGCCGCGGCGGCCACGCGGAGGACCTCGTCGAGGAGGTCCTGGTCCGTGAACAGGGCGATGGGGTGGGTCATGGGATCCACGGTGGCCAGTCGTGAGGAACGACACAACGGGCGTAGATCCACATGTGGACAAGTCAGCGACTGTGGACAGGTCGCGATCTTGGAAGCCTTGCAGGGCCAGAAGTGTCGGACCCGTGTGCGACGCTGAAGGGTTGGGCGCACGTGCCTCGGGCAAGAGCCGCAGAGGTCCAGCCGCACCCGCCGGAAACGGGGTCCGGATATGGGACGACCCCCGCCAGGGGGGAGGGACGGGGGTCGTCAATGGTTCAGTCCCGGGGGGTCGGACTGAACCCGTCCGTCGAACCGGACTCACCTACTGTATCCCCATGCGCCAGTGCCGCGCGCAACTTCCGCAACAGCCGCGGGCCAAGTTTCGGTAACCGTGCCGCACAACGGTTTCGTACACGAACGAAATGCCGCCCGAACGGCCTACTGGCGAGTACACCTAAGCTGAGCCACATGAGCCGGATCGCCGCCTTCTTCGACCTCGACAAGACCGTGATCGCGAAGTCGAGCACGCTGGCGTTCAGCCGCCCCTTCTTCCAGGAGGGGCTGATCAACCGCCGCGCGGTGCTGAAGAGCGCTTATGCGCAGTTCGTGTTCATGCTCGCCGGCGCGGACGCCGATCAGATGGACCGCATGCGGGCGCACATCACGGCGCTCGCCGCCGGCTGGGACGTCGAGCAGATCCGCAGCATCGTCAGCGAGACGCTGCACGACATCGTCGATCCGCTCGTTTACAAAGAAGCGACGCAGTTGATCGCCGACCACAAGGCGGAGGGCCACGACGTCGTCATCGTCAGCGCGTCCGGCGAGGAACTGGTCGCCCCCATCGCGCAGATGATCGGGGCGGACTACAGCGTCGGCACGAAGATGGTGATCCAGGACGGCCGGTACTCCGGCGAGGTCGAGTTCTACTGCGCCGCCGACAACAAGGCCGTCGCGATCAAGCAGCTCGCCGCCGAGCACGGCTACGACCTCTCGAAGAGCTACGCCTACTCGGACAGCGTCACGGATCTGCCGATGCTGGAGGTCGTCGGCCACCCGACGGTCGTGAACCCGGACCGGGGCCTGCGCCGCATCGCCGTCGAGAAGGACTGGCCGGTGCAGCAGTTCGTCGACCCGGTGAGCCTGCGCTCGCGCATCCCCACCCCGTCGGGCAGGGCGGTCGCGGTCACGGCCATCAGTCTCGGCGCCGTCGCGGCGGCCGGCGCGGCCTGGTACGGCCTGCGCCGCAAGCGCGGCCGCGACTGAAGTCAAGCCCGCGCGCGAGAAAATCACCGAAGGTGACCTGTACCGGCGAGTAGCGGCAACGCGCCGCGCACGTGGTGCCCGCGTGAGTGCACGGCACCGCCCTGGCGGCGGTACCCGAATGCGAACACGCGCTCACAAATCCAGAAACGCCAGTACTTTCACTACTGAACGTGGCTTGAACGGTGCACCCGTCCGAGCCCTTGCTGTGACCGGGCCCACGCACTTAAATGGGTGGTGCGGACCTCGGGTCGGCCAGGGACCAGACGAAGAGAAGTCAGGATCCACCCCGGCCAAGCTCCGTGCGCGGACTTCGAGTACCCACGCGCAGCACGCCGCGGGAGGCTTGTCGTCTAGGGCCTGCGTACCGGGACGCCGGACGCCGAGGCCAGGGTTGTACGACTGGAGTTGCACGCTTGGTAACTCGCAAGCCCGCGCTGAAGACGGGGCACCCTTCCGAGGGTGCCCCGTCTGCTTGTTAGGCCAAATTTTGCCGTCGGACGGCAGAATGTGCGCCCGTTGACCCACCACGCAGTCGTGAGTAACTTGCGAAATACGCCAGTTACCTGTGGGAACATCACCGGGAGGCACGGACAAGTGCGGAAGTTCGCCGCGTTGACGCTGGTCACAGCCATGGTCGCCCTCACGCCGGTGGCGAGAGCGGACGCCTCCGTGACCACACTGCGCGGGATGTCGCTGGAACAGAAGGTCGGCCAGCTCTTCGTCACGTACGTCAACGGCCAGGCCGCCGACGTCCCGCACCCCAAGAACCAGACGGACTTCGGAGTGGCGACGGCCGCGGACATGGTGCGCAAGTACCAGCCCGGCGGCGTCATCTACTTCAACAACTCGAGCCGCGACAACATCGACACCCCCAAGCAGATCGCGCAGCTCTCCAACGGCCTGCAGAAGGCCAGCCGCATCCCGCTGCTCATCTCCACCGACCAGGAGATGGGTCTCGTCACGCGCATCGGCCCGCCGGCCACCCAGTTGCCGGGCAACATGGCTCTCGGCGCCGGCCGCAGCACGAAGGACGCGGAAGAGGCCGCGCGCATCACCGGCCAAGAGCTCCGCGCGATGGGCATCAACCAGAACTTCGCCCCGGACGCCGACGTGAACTCCAACCCGGCGAACCCGATCATCGGCGTGCGGAGCTTCAGCAGCGACCCGAAGCTCGCGGCGGACATGGTCCAAGCGCAGGTCCAGGGTTACGAGGGCCGCCGCTGGTTCGACCTGAGCTCGGTCACCTCGACCGCCAAGCACTTCCCCGGCCACGGCGACACGTCCGAGGACAGCCACACCGCCCTGCCGGTCTCGAACCGCAGCCTCGACCAGTGGCGCCAGATCGACGCGCCGCCGTTCAAGGCCGCCATCGCCGCCAAGATCGACTCGATCATGACCGCGCACATCCAGGTGCCGCAGATCGACCCGTCCGGCGACCCGGCCACGCTCAGCCCGAAGATCATCACCGGTCTGCTGCGCGACGAGCTGCGCTACGACGGCGTCGTCATCACCGACTCGCTGGAGATGGCAGGCGTCCGCAAGCTCCACTCCGACGCCGAGATCCCGGTGCTGGCCATCAAGGCGGGCGTCGACCAGCTGCTGATGCCGCCGAACCTCGGCCTGGCGATCGACAGCGTCATCAAGGCCGTCCGCAGCGGTGAGATCACCGAGCAGCGCATCGACCAGAGCGTCCTGCGCATCCTGAAGATGAAGCTCCTGCGCGGCGTCATGCTCACCGCCGAGGTCGACGAGAACAAGGTCGACCAGATCGTCGGTTCCAACGCGCAGAGCGCCCAGGCCATCGCCGACCGCACGATCACGGCCGTCCGCAACGACGCCCAGGCGATCCCCCTGAACGCCACCGCTCCCCTGGTCGTCGGCACCAGCGACGCCCCCACGACAGCACTGGCAACGCGGCTCAAGGGCACCAAGGTCGTCACCGCGACGAGCCCGACGCCCGCGCAGATCCAGCAGGCGCTCGCAGCGGCGGCCAACGCGGACAAGATCGTCGTGCTGACCAACAACGCGAGCACCAGGCCCGCCCAGGTCGACCTGATCAACCAGCTCGTCGCCACCGGCAAACCGGTCATCGCGGCCGCCACCGGCAACCCGTACGACGTGGCCCACAGCAACGCGAAGACGTGGCTCGCCACCTACTCGACCACGACGGTCTCGATGGAGGCGCTGGCCAGGATCCTGCTCGGCGAGGCCAAGCCGCAGGGCAAGCTCCCGGTCGACGTGCCCGGCCCGACCCCCTACCCGTTCGGACACGGAGTGACCTGGTGAGAAGGCGGAGCTTCCTCGCGGCAAGCGCCCTGTCCGTCCCCCTCGTCAGCACCGCGACCGCCGGCGCGTCCGCGAAGCTCGCCACCGCCTCCGAACAACTCGCGAGCGACGGCTGGCGCAAGCTCAAGGGCCGCAAGGTCGGCGTGCTCACGAACCCGACGGGCATCCTCAAGGACCAGACCCACGTCGTCGACTCGATGGTCGCCCACGGCGCCAAGCCGACCGCCGTCTTCGGCCCCGAACACGGCTTCCGCGGCACGGCTCAGGCAGGCGGTTCCGAAGGCGACTACGCGGACCCGCGCACCGGTATCCCGGTGTACGACACGTACCAGGCCACCCCCGCGAAGATCCAGGCGATGTTCACGAAGGCGGGCATCGACACGGTCGTGTTCGACATCGCGGACGTGGGCGCGCGCTTCTACACCTACATCTGGTCGCTGTACCAGGCGATGGAAGCGGCCAAGGACCTGGACTTCATCGTCCTCGACCGCCCGAACCCGATCGGTGGCAGCGCGAACGGCCCGCAGCTCGACCCGGCCTACGCGACCTTCGTCGGTCTGAAGCCGATCGTCCAGCAGCACGGCATGACGGTCGGCGAACTCGCCCGCCTGTTCAAGGGCGAGTTCGACCTCACCACGAAACTCGAAGTGGTCAACGTCAGGAACTGGCGGCGCGACCAGCTCGACACCGGCCTGCCGTGGGTCCCGCCGAGCCCGAACATGCCCACCCAGGACACCGCGCTGGTCTACCCCGGCACGTGCCTGTTCGAGGGCACGGTGCTGTCCGAGGGCCGAGGCACCACCCGCCCGTTCGAAACGGTCGGAGCGCCCGGCGTCGACTGGCGGTGGGCCGAGGCGCTGAACGCCCTGAACCTCAAGGGAATCAGGTTCCGGGAGACCTACTTCTCGCCGACGTTCAACAAGTTCCAGGGCAAGACCTGCGGCGGTGTCACCCTGCACGTCACCGACGCGGCACGGTTCGACGCCATCAAGACCGCCGTCGCGATGCTGATCACCGCGAAGTCGTTGTACCCCGGCGTGTTCGCGTGGCGGCCCGACAACTGGATCGACAAGCTCAGCGGCTCCGACCGGCTCCGCGGGATGATCGACGCCCAGGCTCCCCTGGACGAGATCACCGGAGCGTGGCAGCAGGAGCTGCAGCAGTTCCGCCGCACCCGCCTGCCCTACCTGCGCTACCGGTGAGGACGCCATGCTCATCCCTGCCCTGGCCGTCGCACTCGTGACGACGGCACTACCCGGCCACTTCGACCAGCCCCAGGACGGATTCGCGAACCGCTGGACGACGCTGCGCGAGTCGAACCCGTATTGGGCGAACCTCGACCCCGAGCCGATCAACGCGGCCCTGCACCAGCTCCGCGAGTTCCAGAAGCCCCAGGCCAACGGCAAGCCGCTGTTCGCCGGCGCCGTCACGATGTACGTGCACGACGGCAAGATCGTCACGCACGACCGCACGGGCTACGCGGTCCTCTACAAGGACCAGCAAACCCAGCTGCCGGAAGACGAACGCGTCCCGATGCGCAAGGACACGATCTTCGACTTCGCCTCCATCTCCAAGCTCTTCACCTCGATCGCGGTGATCCAGCAGGTCGAGCAGGGTCGCGTCGGCATCGACGAACGCGTCGCCACCTACCTGCCCGAGTTCGGCGTGAACGGCAAAGAGAACATCACCGTCAAGCAACTCCTCACACACACGAGCGGCCTCGAACCGTTCATCCCGTTGTGGCAGAAGTACCCGGACATCCCGTCACGCATCAAGGCCGTGATGGACGTGAAGCCGAAGTCCACGCCCGGCACCACGTACGTCTACTCGGACCTGAACCTGATCACGCTCGGCGAGCTGGTCTTCAAGGTCAGCGGCAAGAAGCTCGACCAGGCCGTCCGGGACGGCATCACCAAGCCGCTCAACATGAAGGACACCGGCTACAACCCGAAGGCCACGGACCGCACGGCCGCGACGGAGTTCCAATCCGCACCGCCACGCGGCATCGTCCGCGGCGAGGTGCACGACGAGAACGCGTGGTCCCTCGGAGGAGTAGCAGGCCACGCCGGTGTCTTCGGCACGGCCAAGGATCTCGCGGTCCTCGGCCAGACGATCCTCAACGGCGGCACTTACGACGGCCGCCGCATCCTGACCGAGCACTCCGTCGAGCTGATGCTGACGAACTTCAACCAGCAGTTCCCCGACAACGCCCACGGCCTCGGCTTCGAGCTCGACCAGCGCTGGTACATGGGCGGCCTGAGCGGTCCGGGAACGGCGGGCCACACCGGCTACACCGGCACGTCGTTCGTGATCGACAAGGCCTCGCGGTCGATCGCGATCCTGCTGACCAACCGCGTGCACCCGAGCCGTGACTGGGGCAGCGTGAACCCCGCGCGGAGGGTCGTCGCCGACGGCCTGGCCAACGCGCTCGCGGTCCAGTCGCGCGGAAAGCAATGGCGCGCAACGACTTCCGGCGGCGCCCTCACCGCGGAACGTCCGGTCGAGGTCTTCGTGGACGTCGACAAGGGCGACAAGCTGACCGTCCAGCACTGGAACGGCACGGACTGGCAGGACGCCCGCACCATCACGACGACCGGCCGCCGTTGGGTGCCAACGGAATCCGTGAAGACGAGGTTCGTCTACACCAAGGCCGGCCTGTACAACGGCCGAGGCGTCTACGTGCACGCCCGTGGCGACGTCACAGCTGAGGGCTGGTCAGTGGCACGCCGCTAACACCTCGGTGAACAGCGGGAGCGCCCGTGGAAACGCGGGCGCTCCAAAGCTCAGCACGATTCCCGTCCGGTCGTCGTCGCTCAGCTCGTGCCGGAACCACGAGAGAGGGCTGACCTCGATCCCACGTTGCCGCGCGGTTTGCACGATCACCTCTTCATGCGGTGTGTCGAGCACGGCATGCATTCCCGCCGCGATGCCCGACACCGACGCGTACGGCGAGACGGCCTCCACCAGCCGGTCACGCCGCCGTTGGTACTTGAGCCGCATCCGCCGCACATGGCTGTCGTAGGCGCCGCATTCCAGGAAATCGGCCAGGATCAACTGGTCGAGCATGCTGATGTGCTGCTCACGGTCGGTCTTCAGCGCCAGGATCGGGTCCACGAACCGGTCCGGCAGCACCATCCAGGCGATCCGCAACGCCGGTGACAACGCCTTGCTGGACGTGCCCAGGTAGACGACGTGCTCCGGATCCAGACCCTGCACGGCCCCGACCGGCTGCCGGTCGTAGCGGAACTCGCCGTCGTAATCGTCTTCCAGCACAAGGCCGTCCACGCGCCGTGCCCACTCCACGGCCGATGCGCGCCGTCGTGGGTGCAAGGGACCGCCCAACGGGAACTGGTGCGCCGGCGTCAACACACACGCGTGCCGGTTGTCGGGCAACTGCTCGGTGTTCGCGCCGTGGTCGTCCACTGCCAACGGCACTGTCGACTTCCACAGCGAACGGTGGAAGTCCAGCCCGTACTCCTCGACGACGATCGGCGGTTTCAGCAGCCGGTTGAACATCTGCACGGCGCCGCCGAACCCCGAGCACACCACGATCCGTTCGGGATCGGCCCGCACTCCGCGGGCCCGCGCCAGGTACTCGGCCAGCGCCGTCCGCAATTCGATGCGCCCCTGCGGGTCCCCCGGCCCGAACGCCTCCGAGGGCGCCGCCGTCAACGCCCGGCGGGTCGACCGGATCCACTCGGCGCGCGGGAACTCGGTGACGTCGGGCGTGGACACCGTCAGGTCGAACCTCACCTCCGGCTCGGCGACCGGCCGCTTCACCGGGGGCGGCGGCGCGACCCGTTGCGCGACAACGGTTCCCGATCCCTGACGGGCGGTCAGCCAGCCCTCAGCCACCAGCTCCGCGTACGCCTCGGCGACGGTGTTCCGCGCGATCCCGAGGTCAAGGGCGAGTGACCGCGAAGCCGGCAGGCGAGTCCCGGGAGGCAGGCGCGCCGACCGGACCGCTTCCCGCAGCGACGCCGTCAACCGGTGCCGCAGTCCACCCGAACCGGACAGGTCCAGGTGGAAGTCAAGATTGGCCCACGATTCCACGATCAGATTGCACCATGCCCAGGGCCAATCAGCGCCATAGGTTTTAGCCATGACGAACCGCATCGACCTCGCCAAGAAGGCACCGAAGGTCTACCGCGCCATGATCGCCCTCGACGCCGCCGCACGCGAAGGTCTCGACGAGCAGCTCGCCGAGCTCGTCCGCATCCGCGCCTCCCAGCTCAACCACTGCGCCTACTGCCTCAACATGCACACCGTCGACGCCCGCAAGGGCGGTGAGTCCGAGGCCCGCATCTACCTGCTCAACGCGTGGGAGGAAGCAGGCGACCTCTACACCGAGAAGGAGAAGGCGGCACTGCGCCTCACCGAAGCCATCACCGTCCTGAGCAGCCACGAGTACGTCAGCGACGAGGTCTACGAGCGCGCCGCGAAGCACTTCGGCGAGGAGGAACTCGCCCAGCTCATCGCGCTGATCTTCACCATCAACTCGTGGAACCGGATCGCGGTTTCCACCCGAAAGGTGCCGGACATCCACTAGGACCTGCCGAGAGAGTGACTTTCGGACACACTCCGTTGACCGTCGCAGTGGCGGTTAGTAAGTTTCCCACGTGTCCACTGATAGCAGTGCCGAGTCCAGTCCACTGGTGAAGATCCGGTCGTTGCTGCCGGGTCTCGCGCGCGCTGAACAGCGCGTCGCGAAGGTGGTCCTGGAGAACCCCGGAACTGTCGCGCACCGCAGCATCACCGAGGTCGCCGAGCAGGCGGGCACGAGTGAGACGACGGTGACGCGGTTCTGCAAGGCCATCGGCGTGGGTGGATATCCGGAGCTGCGCATCGCGCTCGCCGCCGACACCGCCCGCAGCCAGGCCAGGGCCAACCACGACATGGGTGGCGACATCGGACCGGGCGACGACCTGAAGCAGGTCGTCGGCAAGGTCGCGTTCGCCGACGCCCGCGCCGTCGAGGAGACCGCGGAGCAGCTCGACATCGAGTCGCTCGACAAGGTCGTCCAGGCGGTCGCGGGCGCCCGTCGTGTCGACGTGTACGGCTTCGGCGCCTCGGCGTTCGTCGCGTTCGACATGCAGCAGAAGCTGCACCGCATAGGTCTCACGTGCTTCGCGTGGAACGACACGCACATCGCGCTGACGTCGGCCGCCGTGCTGACCGCCGCCGACGTCGCCGTGGGCATCTCGCACACCGGCTCGACCTCGGAGACCGTCGAGGCCCTCCGCGTCGCCCGCGAGACCGGCGCCACCACCGTCGCGCTGACGAACTTCCCGCGCTCGCCGATCACCGAGGTCGCCGACCACGTGCTGACCACGGCCGCGCGCGAGACCACGTTCCGCTCCGGCGCGATGGCGAGCCGCATCGCGCAGCTCACGGTGATCGACTGCCTGTTCATCGGCGTCGCCCAGCACCACGTGGACTCGGCGAAGACGGCGCTGGAGGCGACCTACGAAGCGGTGTCCGGCCACCGGCTCGGCGCCAGACCAGACGGCAGGCGACGGCCGCGGGAGACGTCTAAATGATCTCCCCCCGGAACGGTGTGGTGGTGCGCGTGGAATCTCCGACCGAGCAACGGAACCCGCGCACCACGGACATCGACCGGGTGCCCACGATCGACGTGCTGCGCATGATCAACGACGAGGACCGCACGGTCCCGGCGGCGGTCGCGGAGGCGCTGCCGGACCTGGCCCGCGCGGTCGACCTCGGCGTCACGGCGATCATGTCCGGCGGCCGCGTGCACTACGTCGGCGCGGGCACGTCCGGCCGGCTGGCCACGCTGGACGCCGCCGAGCTGGTGCCCACGTTCAACGCCCCTGCCGACTGGTTCGTCGCCCACCACGCCGGCGGTCCGGAAGCCCTCGTCCGTGCCGTCGAAGAGGTCGAGGACCACTCCGGAGCAGCCCAGATCCGCCGCCACGCCACCGAAAAAGACCTGGTCGTGGGCGTGACGGCATCCGGACGCACGCCGTTCGTGATCGGCGCCCTGCAGGAGGCGCAAGCGCTTGGCGCCCACACGGTGCTGGTGTCGAACAACGCGTCGGTGCCGTTCACCCCGGACGTCCTCGTCACGCTGAACACCGGCCCCGAGGCCATCGCCGGCTCCACGCGGATGAAGGCGGGATCGGCCCAGAAGCTGGTGCTGACCTCGTTCTCCAGCGCGGTGATGATCAAGCTCGGCCGCACCTACTCGAACCTGATGGTCAGCATGCGCGCCACCAACGCGAAGCTGCGCGGCCGGACGATCCGCATCCTGCACGAGGCCACCGGCCAGCCCGAGACGGCGTGCGAACGGGCGCTGGCGGACGCGTCCGGCGACCTCAAGGTGGCGTTGGTGCACCTGCTCTCGGGCGCACCGACCGACCGTGCGGCCGCCGCCCTGGACGCCAGTTTGGGCCACGTCCGCAACGCACTGGACCGGCTAGCCGGCTGACACGACGTCCGGCCCGAACACCTCGTAGTGGATGTCGGTGACACCCGCCGCGAGCAACTGGGCCCGCACCGCGCGCAGGAACGGCACCGGCCCGCACAGGTACGCGGTCGTGTTCGGCGGGATCTCGATGCCGCCGAGGTCGACCAGCCCGGTCCGCCCGGCCGGCCACTCCCCGATCGGCCGCTCGTAGAAGACGTGCGCCCGCGCGTCCTGCAGCTTGGCCACGAGCTGGGCGAGCTCGGCGCGGAACGGGTGTGAGAGCTGGTCCCGGTCACCGTGCACCGCGACCACCTGCCGCCGTGAGTCCGCGGCAGCCAGCTCGGCGAGCATCGAGATCATCGGCGTGCAGCCGATCCCCGCCGACGCGAGCAGCACCGGGCCGTCACCGGGTTCGAGCGTCACGTCCCCGCAGGGCTGACTGAGCTTCAGGATGCTGCCCACCGGCGCGAAGTCGTGCAGGCGGTTGGACACCTCGCCGTCGCGCTTCACCGAGAACTGCAGCGCGTCGTCGGTCCGTCCGGAGAGGCTGTACTGGCGGATCTGCCGGGCACCGTCGGGCAGTGGGACGTGCACCGACACGTACTGGCCGGGTTTGCTCGCGGGCACCGGACCGGTGACCGGCCTGACCACGAACGTCGCCACCTCGTCGGTCTCCTGGAACCGCGCGATCACCCGGTACTCCTGCTGACCCCTGGGCAGGAACCGCTCCAGGGCCATCAGCGCGTCGGCCATCAGCCAGTAGACCTCGCTCCAGGCCGCCGCGATGTCCGGCGTGACGTTCAGGACCTCGGCGACGGCCGCGAGCAGATGCTCGTGCACGACCGCGTACTGGCCGGAGGTGACGCCGACCGAGACGTGCTTGTGCGCGATGCGGCGCAGCATCGCCTCCGGCTGCTGCCCGGCGAGCAGTCCGGACGCGAACACCGCGATCGACCCCGCCAGCGCCTGAGCCTGCGTGCCGTTGGCCTGGTTGCCGCGGTTGAACATGAACCGCAGCAGGATCGGGTGCTCGGCGAACATGCGGGCGTAGAACAGCCTGCTGATCTCGCCGATGGTGGCGCCGACCGCGGGCAGCGTGGCCTCGACCAGTTCGGCGGACTTCGGGGACAGCATCGACGAGCTCCTCACTTCTGCCCCAGGCTGAGCAGAACCGGGCCGGTGGGTTGAACGACGAGGTCCCCGACGGACGGTGAATCGAGCGAGCGTCTCGAGCTTCCTGGTCGTGGCGCAGCGCGCGCCGCGACCGGCAGGTTGAAAGCTAGCGGAGGGCAGTGCCCCACCCTCCCGGGGGCTGACCACCAGACTTCACAACGCAGCTGCGACGCACCCGCAGACGCAAGCTATCCGGGCAACACCGGGCGCCATGGAATCGGCGTCGACAGCACCATCGCGCTCGACGTCTCCCCATGACTCGCGAGCCGCACCAGCAGCCGTTCCAGCTCCAGGATCGACGTCGTCACGACCTTCACGACCGAGCAGATGTCGCCGGTCAGCCGCACGACCTCGACCACCTCCGGGCAGTCGTCGAGCAACTGCGGGTGCACCGTGATGCACCGTGGGCCGTAGCACTTCATGCGCACCAACGCGACGACCGGACGTCCGACGACGGTGGGGTCGACCACGGCGCGATAGCCGGTGATCGCGCCCATGTTCTCCAGCCGGCGGACCCGTTGCGCGACCGTCGGCGGCGAGACGTGGACTCGGCGTGCGAGCTCGTTGTACGACAGGCGCGCATCCTCTTGGAGCGCCTCCAACAGGGCCTTGTCCACCTCGTCCAACATGAATGCAAAGCTACCTGGCGATCTGTTTTGCATTTGGAAGAAGTTCGGCGCGAACGCCTTTCATCGTCCATTCAGGTGACGGGCCGTTCCGGCGACGATTGACGCATGAGCTGCCCCGTGTCCCCCAAGCTGGATTTCGGCGGCACCACGCCGTACGAGGACTACGTGCACGCGTCGGTGTTGCACACCCTTCAACAGCAGTGGTCCAAAGATCCCCGCGAGATGTCGTTCCTGGTCATCACGCAGGTGATGGAGCTGTACTTCGGCCTGCTCTGCTTCGAGTGGAGGCAGGCCCAGACCGAGCTTCGCGCCGACGACGTGCGTGCGGCCGTGCGCACGCTCCGGCGTTCCGACCTGCACCTCCAGGCGCTCTCCGCGGCCTGGCGGCCGATCGCGCGGATGACGCCGACCGAGTTCAACTCGTTCCGCGACGCGCTCGGCGAGGGGTCCGGCTTCCAGTCGGGCATGTACCGCGAGATGGAGTTCCTGCTCGGCGAGAAGTCCGCGTCGATGCTCGTGCCGCACCGGGCCGTTCCCGCGATGCACGAGCAGTTGGAGAAGTCGCTGGCCCTGCCCTCGCTCTACGACGACGTGCTGGCGGCGTTGAAGCGCAAGGGTTTCGACGTCCCGCAGAGCGTGCTGGACCGCGACCTGACCAAGGCCTACGAGCCGTCGGCCGAGGTCGAGCAGGTGTGGGCGGCGATCTACCGCGGCAACGACCGCGACCTGCTGGAGCTGGGCGAGGCGCTGACCGACATCGCCGAGGAGTTCGCGCGCTGGCGCTACGACCACCTGCTCGCGACCCGGCGTTCGATGGGCTCCAAGGTCGGCACGGGCGGCTCCGCTGGTGTTGCATGGCTGGAGAAGCGCACCCAACGAGCGGTGTTCCCCGAGCTGTGGACCGCGAGGAGTTACGTGTGAGGCGCGAGCTGTTCGACATCCCCGAAGGCGTCATCTACCTCGACGGCAACTCCCTTGGCGCACCGCCGAAGCACGTCGCCGAGCGCATGCAGGAGGTCGTGAAGCACCAATGGGGCACGCGGCTGATCCGGTCGTGGAGTGAAGGCTGGTGGGAGGCGCCGCAACGGGTCGGCGACCGCGTCGGCCGGCTGATCGGGGCCGCTCCCGGACAGGTCGTGGTCGGCGACTCGACGTCGGTCAACGTCTACAAGGCGTTGATGGGCGCGGTGAAGGGCACCGAACGCACCGAGATCGTGTGCGACGAGTCGACGTTTCCCACCGACGGCTACATCGCGCAGTCGGTGGCCTCGCTGACCGGACTGAAGATCCGCGCCGCGCATCCGTCCTCTTTGGACCTGACCGGGGACACCGCCGTCGTGTTGCTCAACCAGGTCGACTACCGCACCGGCGCGCTGCACGACATGCAGGCGCTCACCGAGCAGGCGCACGCCGTTGGTGCACAGGTGGTCTGGGACCTCTGCCACAGCGCGGGCGTGCTGCCGATCGAACTGGACGCGCTCCAGGTCGACTTCGCGATCGGCTGCACCTACAAGTTCCTCAACGGCGGACCGGGCTCGCCCGCGTTCATCTACGTGCCGAAGCACCGGCAGGCGACGTTCGAGAACCCGTTGTCGGGCTGGAACGGCCACCGCGAACCGTTCGGCATGAAGCCGTCCTACGAACCGGACGCCGGCATCGCCAGGGCACGCGTCGGCACGCCGGACATCCTGTCGATGCTCGCGCTCGACGCCGCTCTGGACGTCTGGGACGACGTCGACCTGGCCGAACTGCGGCAGCGAGGCCTGGCGCTGACCGCGTTGTTCCGCGAGCACGTCGAGAAGCTCACGAACCTCGAGGTGATCACGCCCGACCAGCGAGGCAACCAGATCTCGGTGCGCTGCCCCGACGCCAGGAACGTCATGGACGAACTGATCGCGCGCGGAGTGATCGGCGACCACCGGCCGCCGGACATCCTCCGGTTCGGGTTCGCCCCTCTCTACGTGACGGACGAGGACGCGGTCAAAGCCGCGGAAACTCTCGCCGAGATCACCCGGTGAGTGCGGCGTCCGCGATGCTCTTGGCCTCGCGGGCGCCCGCCTCCAGCGACGAGCACACGAACAGGATCCACTGGGTCAGGCCCTCCAGGGACCCCGACGCGAACGCCACCGAGGCGGCCTCGTACTCGGACGAACGCCGCAGGCACGCCACCTCGGGCACGCCGAGTCCCTTGGGATCCAGGCCGGTGGAGATCGACGTCATCCGAGCCGCGGCACGGGCGATCACGCCGTTGGCGACGTCGAACGGCGCCAGCCCGAGCAGTTCGCCGTGCACGACGGCGACGACGATCGGGGCCGGCACGGACGTTCCGCCGGTGACCAGCGTGCCGAGCATGTCGAGCCGCTGCGAGACGTCGGCGGAGACGCGCGGCCGTCCGACTTCGGCGGACAGGTCCGCGGCGGCGAGAACGTGCAACCGCGCGAGGGCCTGCAACGGCGCGCGCTGCCAGGTGCCGACGAGCCCGCCCAGCGCCTCGGCGATCCGCAAGGACCCCGCCAGCACCGGATCCGAGACCTCGCCGGACTCCGGGATCTCGGTCGGCCCGCCCTCCAGCGCCGCCGACGCACGGGCCGCACGGACGGACGCCTCCGCCGCCGTCGTGGCCCAGCCACGCAGGTTCACCCGATGGCGGTGCACCTGGAAGACGGCGTCCTTGGCGGCGTTCGCGGCGTCGGCCACGCCGGGCAAGGAAAGCAGCGGAGCGAGAGGATCGGTCACGGTGGCGCAGAGTACCTGACCAGGTGAAACGCGTGACCCAGCTCACTGATCGGACCGCTGAGCGCGCAACTGCGCCCGTTCAACGCGCCACACGTGCCCGGACCAGACAAAACGGGTTACACAATGACAGCCGTGTAACCGACCTCCCAAGATTGGTCTGAACCTTTCTGGGGAGGAGCCTGTTGGAAGTGAGCTGGCTCGCACTACGGTCAGTACCCGCATCCCCAACCGGTCTGGACATTCCAGGAGGTCTCGCACCATGACGCAGTCGCCAGGCCAGGGCAACGCTCTGGACAACCTGCTCACGGAGAGCAGGACGTTCCCGCCTTCCGACGAGTTCGCGGCACAGGCGAACGCCCAGCCCGCGCTGTACGAGGAGGCGAAGGCCGACCGCGAGGCGTTCTGGGCGAAGCAGGCGGAACGGCTGCACTGGGAAACCAAGTGGGACCAGGTGCTCGACTGGTCGGACGCGCCGTTCGCCAAGTGGTTCGTGGGCGGCAAGCTCAACGTGGCCTACAACTGCGTCGACCGCCACGTCGAGTCCGGCCACGGTGACCAGGTCGCCATCCACTGGGAGGGCGAGCCCGGCGACTCCCGTGCCATCACCTACGCCGAGCTGCAGCGCGAGGTCTCCAAGGCCGCGAACGCGTTGACGTCGCTGGGAATCGGCGCGGAGGACCGCGTCGCGATCTACATGCCGATGGTCCCCGAGGCGATCTTCGCGATGCTCGCGTGCGCTCGCGTCGGCGCGTTGCACAACGTCGTGTTCGGCGGCTTCTCCGCCGAGGCGCTGCGCACCCGCATCCAGGACTCCGCGTGCCGGCTCGTGATCACGACCGACGGCCAGTACCGTCGCGGCAACCCGGCTCCGCTCAAGCCCGCCGTCGACGAGGCCGTCGCGGACGCGCCGTCCGTGGAGAAGGTCATCGTCGTCAAGCGCACCGACACCGAGGTCGCGTGGACCGACAAGGACGTGTGGTGGCACGAGCTGGTGGACTCGCAGTCCGACCAGCACACCCCCGAGGCGTTCGACGCGGAGCACCCGCTCTTCATCCTCTACACCTCGGGCACCACGGGTAAGCCGAAGGGCATCCTGCACACGTCCGGCGGGTACCTGACGCAGGCGTCGTACACGCACCACAACGTGTTCGACCTCAAGCCGGACACCGACGTGTACTGGTGCACCGCGGACATCGGCTGGGTCACCGGCCACAGCTACATCGTCTACGGCCCGCTGTCGAACCGCGTGACGCAGGTCGTCTACGAGGGCACGCCGAACACCCCGCACGAGGGCCGCCACTGGGAGATCGTGCAGAAGTACGGCGTCTCGATCTACTACACGGCGCCGACGCTGATCCGCACCTTCATGAAGTGGGGCGCGGACATCCCGGCCAAGTTCGACCTCAGCTCGTTGCGCGTGCTGGGTTCGGTCGGCGAGCCGATCAACCCCGAGGCGTGGATCTGGTACCGCGAGAACGTCGGCGGCGGCAAGGCCCCCATCGTGGACACGTGGTGGCAGACCGAGACCGGCGCGATCATGATCTCGCCGCTGCCCGGTGTCGTCTCGACGAAGCCCGGTTCGGCGCAGCGCCCGCTGCCCGGCATCGGCGCGAAGGTCGTCAACGACGAGGGCGTCGAGGTTCCCGCCGGCGGCGGTGGCTACCTGGTGCTGGACGAGCCGTGGCCGTCGATGCTGCGCGGCATCTGGGGCGACGAGGAGCGCTACCGCGACACGTACTGGTCGCGCTTCAAGGAGCAGGGCTTCTACTTCGCCGGTGACGGCGCGAAGTACGACGCCGACGGCGACATCTGGCTGCTCGGCCGCGTCGACGACGTGATGAACGTGTCCGGTCACCGCATCTCGACCACCGAGGTCGAGTCGGCGCTCGTGTCGCACCCGACCGTGGCCGAGGCCGCCGTCGTCGGCGCGTCCGACGACACGACCGGCCAGGGCATCGTGGCGTTCGTGATCCTGCGCGGTGGCGCGGGTGCGGACGCCGGCGGCGCGGACGCGATCAAGGCGCTGCGCGACCACGTGGCCAAGGAGATCGGCCCGATCGCGAAGCCGCGCCAGATCATGGTCGTGCCGGAGCTGCCGAAGACGCGCTCGGGCAAGATCATGCGCCGCCTGCTGCGCGACGTCGCCGAGAACCGCGCGGTCGGCGACGTGACGACGCTGGCCGACTCGTCGGTCATGGACCTGATCTCGGCGGGTCTGCAGTCGGGCAAGTCGGAAGACTGATCGGCTTCAAACGTGACGGGCGTCCTCAGCCGAGGGCGCCCGTTCGCGTTAAGATCACGTCAGGGTGAGCCGGGAAGTCTGGTCGGCACGGGATTTGTCGTACGTGCTGATCGCCCCGAGGAGCCCTTTTGTCGCGCAAGAAGGTCGTAGTCGCCGAGTTCGCCCGCTACCTACGCACCGAAACCGTCGGTGGCACGGTGCTGCTCGTGGCCACGGCCGTCGCGCTGCTGTGGGCCAACTCCCCGCTCTCCCCGGCCTACTTCGGACTGCGGGACCTCCATCTTGGACCGTTGTCGGTCGGCGACTGGGCCAAGGACGGGTTGCTGGCCATCTTCTTCTTCGTCGCCGGGCTGGAGCTCAAGCGCGAGCTCGTCGTCGGCGAACTGTCCAATGTGAAGGCCGCGATCCTGCCGATCGTCGCGGCGGTCGGCGGGATGATCGTGCCCGCGCTGATCGCGTTGTCGATCGGCTGGGGGCAGCCGGGGATCGAGAAGGCGTGGGCGATTCCGGTGGCGACGGACATCGCGTTCGCGCTGGGCGTGCTGGCGCTGACGGGGTCCGGGCTGCCGTCGGGTCTGCGGGTGTTCCTGCTGTCGCTGGCCGTGGTGGACGACCTGGGCGCGATCATCCTGATCGCCATCCTGTTCACCGCGAAGTTCAACCTGCTCGCGGCCGGAGCGGTCGTGCTGCTGCTGGCCCTGTACTGGTTCCTGCAGCACAAGAGGATCACCAGCGCCTGGATCTACGTACCTATCGCACTGGCCACCTGGTGGTTCATGCACGAGTCGGGCATCCACGCCACGATCGCGGGCGTCGCGCTGGCGTTGCTGACGCGGGTGAGGCGCGACCCGTACGAGCAGGACGCGCCGGCGGTCCGGCTGGAGCACCGGCTGCAGCCGTTCTCGGCCGGGGTGGCGGTGCCGGTGTTCGCGCTGTTCGCGGCGGGTGTGCCGGTGGGCGCGGAGGCGTTCGGAAAGCTCTTCTCGGACAAGATCGCGCTCGGCGTGATGGCCGGGTTGGTGATCGGCAAGGTGATCGGGATCGTGGGGGCGTCGGCGCTCGCGGTGTGGTTCAAGGCGGCGGTCTGGCCGTCCGGCGCGGGGCCGCGGGACATCGTGGCGGTGGCCGTGCTGGGCGGGGTCGGGTTCACCGTCAGCCTGCTGATCGCGGAACTCTCACTGGATCAGGCGGAGACCGCGAAGGCGGCTGTGTTGCTCGCCTCGATGATCGCGTCGCTGCTCGCCGCGGTGTTGCTCATTCGCCGGAGCCGGGCGCATGGCACCATGTCCGAGTGACCACCAGGGAACACATCGCGTCGATTCCGCTGACCGCAGACGACCCGACTGCCGAGGCGTCGCTCGGCGGTCTCGTCCGTGATGCGACCGCCCACGTGTCGACCTTGGTCAGAGCAGAGGTCGAGCTCGCGAAGGGCGAGATCACGGCCGAGATCAAGAAGGGCGTGAAGGGCAGCGTCTTCTTCATCGTCGCGCTGACGATCCTGTGCTTCAGCCTGTTCTTCCTGTTCATGGCCCTCGGGTTCGGCTTCGCCGAGTGGTTCGGCTGGGACTACTGGGCGGGCTTCGGGCTCGTGTTCGGCGTGATGCTGCTCAGCGCCGTCGCCTTCGCCTTCCTCGGCTACCGCAAGGTCCGCAAGATCAGGGCGCCGGAGAAGTCGATCGCGGCCGCGAAGGACACGGTCGCGGCCCTGACGCGCAGGGGCGACGACAACTGAGCCGCAAACCCGACCCGTCCGTCGTGCGGGTCGCGGGTCCGTGGACGCACCGCGACGTCTCGGCCAACGGCATCCGCCTGCACGTCGCCGAACTCGGCGAGGGACCTCTCGTGCTGCTCCTGCACGGGTTCCCCGAGTTCTGGTGGTCGTGGCGGCACCAGCTGACCGCACTGGCCGAGGCCGGTTATCGCGCGGTGGCGGTCGACCTGCGCGGCTACGGCGACTCGGACAAGCCCCCGCGCGGCTACGACGGATTCACACTCGCGGGTGACATCGCGGGCCTGGTCAAGGCGCTCGGCGCCCCACGCGCACACCTGGTGGGTCACGCGTGGGGCGGCGCCACGGCGTGGACGGTCGGCGCCATGCATCCGCGCGTGGTCTCGTCGATCTCCGTGCTGTCCGCACCGCACCCTCTGGTGACGCGCCGGGCGTTCCGCCGCCATCCCCGGACGAACGCCCACGTGCTGCGCTTCCAGCTGCCGATCCACCCGGAACGCTGGCTGACCGGTGAGAACGGCCTGCAGGTCGCCAAGCTGCTGTCCGCGTGGACCGGGCCGAAGTGGCGGACCGCGCCCGAGTTCGACGAGGTCATCCGCCGCTGCCGGCAGGCGATGACGATTCCGGGCGTCGCCCACAGCGCGCTGGAGTACTACCGCTGGGCGGTGCGCTCGCAGCTGCGCAGCGACGGCCGCCGGTTCGCCGAGGCCGTCGACAAGCCGATCCAGGTGCCGGTGCTGCAGATCCACGGCGCGCTGGACCCGATCGCACCGGAGGCCTCGGCGCTCGACTCGCGGCCGTGGCTCGGTGAGGGGTCGGAGTTCCGGAGCCTGCCCGAGGTGGGGCACTTCCCGAACCAGGAGGCGTCCCACACCACGAGCAGGTTGATCACCGAGTTCCTGCGGAAGACGAGCTGAACGCGTTCTTGAGGGCGCCGATCGGGTCGTCCGGCAGGTCCGTCGCGCGCCAGGCGATGTAGCCGTCCGGCCGGACCAGCGACGCGCCCTTCGCGGACAGTCCGAACACGTCCAGTTGCTCGACCCGTTCGTACCGGACGCCGCTCTGTTGAGCCGCTTCCTCCCACTGCGGGTGGTCGGCGACGAGCACCCAGCCGCGTTGGAACAGGTCCAAGGTGGACTTGCCCGGCTCGACCCACACGTGCGGGGCCCTGGTGCCCGGCTGGCCGTTCCACTGCTCGGGGAGCTGGGCTGGCGGGAGTTCGGGGCCCGCACCGAGCACCGCGTCCGAGCGGTAGAGCACGCCGTAGTGCATCGCGTTGTTGTCGATCAACGGCGCGTCCTCCGGCTCGCCGTCGCGGTTGTGGCCGTCGTTGCGCGCGAAGATCTGCTGGTGGCAGAGGGTCGCGACCGGGCGCCGTTCCGCGTCGTAGGTGTCCAGCAGGGACGGTCGTGACTCGCCGTTGATCACCGCCGCGAGCTTCCAGGCGAGGTTGTGCGCGTCCTCGATGCCGACGTTCGCCCCGAACCCGCCGCGGCTCGGCGGCAACGTGTGCGCGGCGTCGCCCGCCAGGAAGATCCGGCCGTCGCTGAACCGGTCGGCCACCCCCGCGCTGATCGTCCAGCGGCCCGTCGTGATGATCTCGATCTCCAGATCGTCGCGGCCGATGGCCTGGACGATCTTCTGCCGCAGTTCTGGCTCGGTGTACTCGCGGTCGTCGAGCATCAGCACCCAGCGGCCGTCGCCGTAGGTGGTCAGGAAGCCGACGCCGTCGATGACGAACTGGCCGATGCCGTCCTTCAGGTACTCCTGCAGCGGCGCGCGGAACAGCACGCTGCGGGACGTGTGCATGAAGCCGCGGCCGGTGCGCGTGATGCCGAGCCGCTCGCGGATCGGGCTGCGGTGGCCGTCGGCCGCGATCAGGTAGTCGGCGCGGATCTCGTACGGCTCGCCATCGCCCTGAACGATCGCCGTGACGCCCTCGTCGTCCTGCGAGAACTCCAGCATCCGCGTGCTCATCCGGATGTCCGCGCCCAGTTCACGAGCCTTGTCGCGCAGGAGCGGCTCCATCTTGTCCTGGGCCACCCCGACGCCCTTGGACGGCGAGTACTCGATGTCGGAGAGCAAGGCCTGCGGCGTCCAGAAGGTCTCGTCGTACTTCTTCCCGACCAGGCTCTCGGCCCGGACCCGCCGGACGCCGAAGCCCTTGGTCATCCTGCTCACCGGCAGCTCGCCCTCCAGGCCGACCGCACGCAGCAACTCGCCCACCCGAGCGTTGAAACCGACCGCCCGCGGGTGCAGTGAGCTGCCCGGATGCTTCTCCACCAGCGTCACGTCCACCCCACGCCACGCCAGGAACAGCGCGGCCGACGTTCCCGCCAGTCCCCCACCCACAACCAGCACCGAAGTTCTCATCGCATCCTCCCGATACGCCGTATCACTCGATACACTGTATCGCAGATAGACGGTGTATCGTCCAGTCCGATGTCGAACGAACTCGTGTGGGACCGCCCTGAGCCGCCCAGCAAGCCGTCACCGACCCCGTTGAGCAGGGATCTGATCGTGGAGGCCGCGATCAGGCTCGCCGACGAGGGCGGGCTCGACGAGGTGTCGTTGCGCAAGGTCGCCGCCGCGCTGAACGCCGGACCCATGCGCCTGTACGGCTACATCGAGACCAAGGACGAACTGCTCGACCTCATGGTCGACGAGGTCTACGGCGAGATCGCGCTGCCGGAACCGGGCACCGAGTGGCGCACGGCCCTGACGCGGATCGCCCACGGCATGCGAGCGGCGGCGAAGCGGCACCCGTGGTTCATCGACCTGCTCGGCGGCCGCCCGCACCGGGGCCCGAACTCGCTGGCGCACATCGAGGCGTCACTGGCCACGCTCGACGACAGGCCCGAGTTCCCCACCATCGACGACGTACTCGGCGCGGTCGGCACGGTGATGGCGTTCGTCCACGGCGCGGTCCGCAACGAGATCACCGAGGCCCGTGACGAGCAGGCCAGCGGCATGACCGAGGAGCAGTGGCAAGCCGCCTCAGGCCCCTACATGCAGCGGATGCTTGCCACCGGAAGGTTCCCGAGGCTCGCCAGGGTCATGTACGACGCCGAACACACGAACGCCGCGTCGTGGTTCGACACCGGCCTGAGCTACGTGCTCGACGGCATCGCTACGAGGCACAACCCTGCGTCGAAGCCCGCTTCGTCAGTGTCGGCGCCTTCTGCACCATCGCCTGCACCTGCTGGGCCGTGAGCACGAAGCCCGTCTCCGGGTCGTCGACCGCGGCGCCGAACACCACGCCCATCACCCGGCCGTTCGGGTCGACCAGCGGGCCACCCGAGTTGCCGGACCGGACCTCGGCGCGAACCGTGTAGACGTCCCGCGTCACGGTCTGGGCGTCGTAGATGTCCGGGCCGCGCAGCAGCGGAATCCGCTCGCGCACCCGTGCCGGCGAGGACTTGTACGGACCGTCGAGCGGGTAGCCGAGCACGATGCCGTCCTCGCCCGGCTGCACCTCGTCCGAACGGAACTGCAGCGGCGTGGCCTCCAGATCCGGCACCGCGAGCACGGCGATGTCCGTGCGCGGGTCGTAGGAGACGACCGTCGCGTCGAACTGGCCGCGGCCGACCTCGACCGTGACCTCGTTCGTACCTGCGACGACGTGCGCGTTCGTCATGACCCGCTCGGGCGCGATGACGAATCCGGTGCCTTCCAGCGCCCGTGAGCACGACGGCGCACGGCCGCGGACCTTGAGCACGCTCGCCTGGAGCCGTTTCGCGACCGGGGAGTCCGCGAGCTGGCTGTTCGGCGGCTCGACGTCCTTGAGCGGTGTGCGGTTGAACGGGTCCATCGCCTGCGGGAAGCCCGAGACGTCGAAGAGCTTCTGCAGGTCGCCGGACAGCACGCGGGCGGCCTGAGGCATGGTCTGGTCGACCTTGCCGAGGATCACCGACTGCTTGAGCGACGAGGTGAGGTCCGGCAGGCCGACGACCGAGGTCAGCGGGAGAGCGATCATCCACGCGACGATGAAGACGACGAAGCCCTGCACGATCGCGCCCAGGGCGTTGTCCGCGCCGCGCAACGGCGACGCGTTGACCCGAGCCTTGATCGTCCGGCCGATGTAGACGCCGATCGTCTCGCCGAGCGCCACGAGCAGCACCACGACGCCGACCGCGAACACGACCTTGGTGACGACGTTCTCGAACTGGGACACCAGCAGCGGAGCGATCTGCGTGCCGAGGATCAGGCCGACGAGCACGCCGACGAACGCAGGCAGCGCAACGACCATGCCTTGCCTGGCCCCGGACAGCGCGGCGATCGCGGCAAGGCCCAGCACGAGCAGGTCAACCCAGTTCAACCCGAAACCTCCGCCTCACTGTGTAGCGCGCAACGCTAGTTCAAGGTCACGCACATCGGTCGCATCCCACGGCTGTTCCCAGCCGCCGAGTGCGATCAGGCCGTTGATCAACCCCGCGGTGAATCCCCACACCAGCATGCCCGGCGCGGAGAAGGCCGCTCCGACGTAACCCGCGGGGTGACGCACCCGGAACCTGTTGGCAGGATCGGCGAGGTGCGCGACCGGCACCCGAGCGACCGCGGCGGTCTCCGCCGGATCGACTGGTGCGACGGGGCCCGGCTGTTCCCAGTAGGCGAGCACAGGCGTGACCACGAACCCGGACACCGGCACGTACAGCTCCGGCAGCAAAGCAAGCGGTCTCACTCCTGACTCAAGTACACCGGTTTCCTCGTAAGCCTCGCGTAATGCCGTGCCGACCGGCCCGTCGTCGGTGTCGTCGCACGCGCCGCCGGGGAACGCGACCTGGCCCGGATGCGAGCCCAGCGTGTCCGAACGGCGCAGCAGCAGGATGTCGGGCCCGTGCTCCTCGTTGTCACCGAACAGCATGAGCACGGCCGCCTCGCGCACGCCGTCCTGCGGCGCACGCGGGACCCGCATGAACGTCTGTGCGTCGATCTCCTCAGTGGCCTTGGCCAGGCGCTGCATCCAGTCGGGTGGCTCTGTCGCCTCCGTCATCGAACCGCCTTCTCCACCTGTTCCGGCGCGGTGAAGTACGGCGGATCGGTGATCTGCCGGACCTGACCGTCCGCTGATACGTAATACGTAGCGGGAAGCGTTATCGGCGCCTTGACTCGCTTGCGCAGTTCGTCGGCCTCGTCGTGAACGGACGGCAACCGCACGCCGAGGCGGGCGAGCAGCTCCAGGCCGTCCGCCTCCCTGCTCTCCACAAGAACTGGGACGACCGGCACGGCACCTGGTTGCTTCGCATAGGTTTCCAGCACGGGCAGCTCCTCCTGGCACGGCTGGCACCAGGTCGCCCAGAAGTTGATCAGGAGCGGCCCCTTCAGCGCGAGGTCCGTCCGGGTGCCGTCGCCGAGGCACGTCACCCCCACGCCGCCTTCCGCCCCCGGCACGCACGGCCGGAGCTGGGCCTGCGCACGCAACGCGGCCATGTCCTGCGCAGGGCGGGCGGATGTGGGCGGCGGCGGCCCCGGCGATTCGTCACGGGGCCACAGCGCCACGACGCCCGCCACGCCGAGGACGAGCACGACGGCGAGCCAGCGCGTGCGGTTGTTCACCCCCCTAGCTTCTCACCGGCCCGTACTCGCTCGGCGAGCTCGATCAGGTGGGGCTTCTCGTCGCCCTTCACGAGCTTGGCCGCTTTGTCCGGGTCCTCCGGTCCGAGGCCGTACGACGGGCAGTCCTTCATCAGCAGGCAGGCCCCGCAAGCAGGGGTTTTGGCGTGGCAGACGCGGCGGCCGTGGAAGACGATCCAGTGCGAGGCCATGGTCCAGTCGCGCTTCTCGATGAGCTCACCGATGGCGTGCTCGACCTTGACGGCGTCTTCGAGATCGGTCCAGCCCCAGCGGCGCACGAGGCGGCCGAAGTGGGTGTCGACTGTGAGCCCGGGCACATCGAACGCGTTGCCGAGAACCACGTTGGCCGTCTTGCGTCCTACACCAGGGAGCTTGACCAGCTCCTCCATGCTGCCGGGAACCACACCGTCGTGCTGCTCCACAAGAGCGGCACCGAGACCCATGAGAGACGTTGCCTTGTTCCGGAAGAAACCGGTGGGGCGGAGCATCTCTTCGAGTTCCGTCCGGTCGGCGCCGGCGTAGTCGGCGGCCGTCGGGTACTTCATGAAGAGCGCGGGAGTGACCTCGTTGACCTTCTTGTCGGTGCACTGCGCGGACAGAATGACCGCCACGACGAGCTCGAGCGGCGTGGTGAAGTCCAGCTCGCAGTGCGCGTCGGGGTAGCCCTCGGCCAGCACGCGCACCATCCGGCGGGCCCTGCGGGTCAGGCCGAGCTTGGTTTCCGGTTTCTTGGTTGCGGGCACTGATCCAGAGTAGTCAACACGCCGGACCCACCCCCTAGATCCGCACTCGAATCCCTCATGCGCCAGACTTCGGAGCATCATGACTGCCTGGTTTGTGATCGTCGTTCCGATCGTGATCATGTTCTTCGCGCTCTTCATGGAGCGCGTCGAAGCGAAGCTCCGGCACGTCGCCGTGCAGGAGAACGAGGTCGAGGAGTTCCTGGAGTCCGCCAGGCCTGAAGAGGTCAAGGCGCTCTACGGACACGGCATCGGTCGCGCCCTTGACATGTTCCGTCTGCGCCGCCGCGGTCGCGGTGGCACGCGCAAGCGCGTCCGCTAGATGGCGTAAGCTGGCTCGTTGGGCTTCTGGATCGA
The DNA here is from genome assembly GCF_044765805.1 of Lentzea sp. NPDC102401. Lineage (NCBI taxonomy): Bacteria > Bacillati > Actinomycetota > Actinomycetes > Pseudonocardiales > Pseudonocardiaceae > Lentzea > Lentzea sp. NPDC102401. Next base: position 66,262 of record NZ_JBIWKS010000003.1, read on the forward strand.
GCCAGTCGGGTTGTTCCTAGTAAGACGGCGAGCCGAGCGGCGATCCACAAGAGAGCCCTTAGACTGCAACGCAGTGATCGGCGGCACGGCGCTGACTCCACCAAAGATGGTGGTAGGCGTGCCGTCGCGTCGATTAGGAGGGACGAGGTGGACGAGACCCTGGCGCGAGCGGGCATCTTCCAGGGGGTGGACCCGGCGGCCGCAGAGGCGCTGGCGACGACCCTTGAGACGGTGGAGTTCCCGCGTGGCCACGTGATCTTCGCGGAGGGTGAGCCGGGCGATCGCCTGTACATCATCCAGTCCGGCAAGGTGAAGATCGGCCGCAAGTCGCCGGACGGCCGCGAGAATCTGTTGGGGATCTTCGGGCCCTCCGACATGTTCGGCGAACTGTCCATTTTCGATCCTGGCCCCCGCACGTCGACTGCGACGACGGTGACCGAGGTGCGCGCGGTGTCCATGGACCGCCCCGCGCTCCGACAGTGGATCACCAACCGGCCGGAGATCGCCGAGCAGTTGCTGAGGGCCCTGGCCCGCAGGCTGCGCCGGACGAACTCCATGCTGGCGGACCTGATCTTCACGGACGTGCCCGGCCGCGTCGCCAAGGCGTTGTTGCAGCTCGCGCAGCGCTTCGGCTCGCAGGAGGCCGGCCTGCTCCGCGTCACGCACGACCTGACGCAGGAGGAGATCGCCCAGTTCGTCGGCGCGTCCCGCGAGACCGTGAACAAGGCTCTGGCCGACTTCGCGCACCGCGGCTGGCTGCGGCTCGAAGGCAAGAGCGTGCTGATCCTGGACCCGGAGCGCCTCGCGCGCCGCGCCCGCTAGTCAGAACGCAACGTCCTGTTTCGCTTTGGCGAAGCAGGACGCAGAGCACCAAACGCAACGGAGCCCCGGGCAGTCAACGGGGCTCCGTGCGCGTTCAAGCCACAAGCACGCGACGAAGCTCCGCGCACCGCAGGGCATGAGCACCCACGCCACGGATCTCCGTCCAGCGCGCCAGGCATCCGCGAGTTCGCGCTGGTCATCCGTTCGCCTCTTCGTCGTGATTCGGCGAAGCCCAATCAGGGCGAAGCGGCGGGCGGATGACCAGCTCCTCGGCGAACTTGCGCGGAGTCTGCGGAGCAGCGACCAAAAACAAAAGACCGGGCGCCACCCCCGACGTGGCGCACCGGTCCTCTGTGTTGCACGGCCCATCCCCCGACGAACCGTGCCTTCCATCCCTCTGGCGCGCAGGCCCCGACCCTCAAGCCAGAGGTTGGTTTCGGTTGGCGAGTCAACTTTCGCATGTCGGCACCCCGACTGCTCAAGCCCTTTCACCCTCAAGGACCTCGTGTGTGGCCGATTCGTTGCATGTTTCACCCGGTCATCCCATTCCCGTGACCCAATCGCAACCGTCGTGACCCCGCGCACCCGATCTGGTACATCCGTACCAACTTTGGCATACTGGTACACATGTCCCACTCCGCCCGTCTCTCCGACTACCGCGCTGCCCTGACGACTCCCGGCATGCGCGGCCCCGTGGTCGCGTCTCTGCTCGCCCGCCTGCCCATCGCGATGGTCGGGCTCTCGCTGCTGCTCTACGTGGAGCGCGCGACGGGATCGTTCGCGGTCGCCGGCATGGTCTCGGCGGCGGCGCTGACGGGTGTGGCTCTCGGTTCCGTCGTGCAGGGCCGGCTGATGGACCGCTTCGGTCCCACCCGCCCGCTGCTCGGGGTGACCGGGCTGTTCGCCTTCTTCGTCACCGTCTCCGTGCTCGCCGTCGAGGCGGGCGCGTCGGTGTTCGTGCTGGTCCCGCTGGCCCTCGGCGTCGGCGCGACCGAGCCGATGGTGGGCTCGGCGTCGCGTGCGCTGTGGGAGCGGATGGTCCCGGCGGGCCCGACTCGGATGGCGGGCTACGCCTACGAGGCGATCAGCATGGAGGTCTTCTTCATCCTCGGACCTGGTCTCGCCGGTCTGCTGCTGGCCGCGCCGTGGGCGGGCACCGGTGTCGTCGTCGGCGCCGTGCTGATGGTCGTGGGCGCGCTGTGGTTCGCGTTCAACCCCGTCGTGCGCGCGTGGGGTCCGGTCGTGCAGGCTCCGCGCCCGTTGCTCGGCGCGTTCGCCTACCCCGGCATGCGCACGGTGGCGCTGGCCGCGCTGGGCTTCGGTGTGACCATCGGCTTCGTCGAGGTGGCCGTGCCGGCGTTCGCGAAGGCCGTGGGCCAGCCCTCGATGGGTGGCCTGATGCTGTCGCTGTGGTCGATCAGCTCGGTGGTGTTCGGCGTGCTCTACGGCATGCGCCCGTGGCCGCGCCCGATGCACCTGCGCCTGCCGGTGCTGCTGGGCGGCTTCGCGCTGCTGGCGTTCCTGCTGGCCATCCCGGCCACGCTGATCGGCCTGGGCGTCGCGCTGTTCTTCGTCGGCACGCTGATCACACCGCAGTCGACCGCGCACTCCGCGGCGATCGAGCAGGTCACGCCGAACGGCATGGCCGCGGAGGCGTTCGGCTGGGTGATCACGTCGGTGACCATCGGCCTCGCCATCGGCCAGGGCCTGTCCGGTCAGCTGATCGAGCACTTCGGCACGCGGCCGGCGTTCGTCGCGTCGGGCGTCGCCGGGCTGCTGATCGCGCTGGCCGTCTGGCTGCTGCGCGGCACCGTGCAGCGCGGCGTGCCCGCCGAGGTGCCGGCCCGGTCCGAAATGGAGCTTGCGGCTCGCTGAGCCAGTTCGTTCGCAGATGAGCCCGGAAGCGAGAGCTTCCGGGCCTTTCGCGTTCTAGGCGACCGAACGCATCGGCACCACGAGGTAGGTGAGTTCGACGCCGTCCTCGCCCGGCGGCGACGTCAGCACAGTCGAACGCAGGCCGTCCTGGATCTTCAGCTCGATCCGGCGGCCCGCGAACGCCTTCAGCGCGTCCGCGAGGTAGCGGGACTGGAACGTCTTGGTCAGCCGGTCGCCCTCGACCGTGGCCTTGACGAACTCCTCCGACTCGCCCTGCTGCGGGTCGCTGCCCTTGACCCGGATCTCCGAGTCCTCGACCTGGATGGTCACGGCCTGGTGCGGGCCGCCGTAGGGCGTGGCTCTGCGGACGGCGCGGGCCAACGCGTCCGCGTCCACGAGCACCGTGCTGTCGATGACTGCCTCCAGAAGTCGGCGCGCGCGGTCGTCCGGGAACGGAGCGGCCAGCAGCGCGGTGGAGATCGAGTTGTTGCCCCAGGCGAGGCCGATGCGGTCCTCGTTCGCGTGCAGGGCGACCTGGTTCGTCGCTTGCCGGGCCGCTTCGACGATGGCCTTCGCAGGTACCAACAGGTCGAGTTGACCATGTTGTTCCCACGGGAGTGTGGCGTAGGCCATGCGGTAGCGGTCGGTGGCCATGAAGTGCAGCCGGTGGGCGTCCGACTGGATCCGGATGCCGGTGAAGATCGGCAACGCGTCGTCCTTGCTCGCCGCCCCCGCGACCGCCGCGATGGTCCTGAGCGTGGCGGCGTCCACGTGGCCCTGCAGCGGCGGCAGCGCCGGGACACCGGGGTGGTGGGCGAGGTCGAGGAGCGGGATCGCGAACCTCGACGTGGGCGTGCGGATCGCCAGCCGCTGCCCCTCGACCTTGAGCCTCACCTGCGGGTCGTCGAGCGCCTGAAGGGTCGCGGCCAGCGGCTTCGCCGGCACGAGCACCTCGCCCTCGGTGTGCACCGTCGCGTTGACGCTCAGGCGCACTCCGTGTTCCTGGTCGCTGCCCGCGACCTCCACGTCCATGTCTGCCTTCAGGCGGAGACCGGCCAGCACCGGGTCGAGCACGCGGGTCGGCAGCAGCCGCGCCACCTCGGCGGCGGCACCGGCGAGCTCGGCTGTCGTGGCGGTGAGGTCCATGCTCTGGACGCTAGCGGGCACCCCTGACAATTTTCGGCGCCCTGGTGCCGGCTGAACGGAGCGAAGTCGTGGACGAGTGCCTGATCTGCGCGAAGCACCTCGGTTCGGGGCCGCTGGCCGGTCCGGTGGTGTTCGCCGACGAACTGGTGGTCGTGTCGCACCGGCCCGGCGGCGGCGTGCTGGGCTACCTCTTCGTGGAGACGCGCCGACACGTCGCCGCTCTGGACGCGCTCACGGTCACCGAAGCGGAGGCCGTGGCACGCGCCGCCCGGCTCGCTGCCGTGGGGCTGCGGGCGGAGCTGGATCCCGAGTTCGTGTTCTCAGCGGTGGCCGGACGATCCGTGGCGCACTTCCACCAGCACGTGTTCGTCCGGCATCGAGGAACGCCGGACGAGCTCGCGTGGACCGAGGTCGAATGGGCGGGGGCGCCTCGCGCTGATGCGGCGGAGCTGTGCTCGAGGCTCCGCACGCACTTCCCGTGACTCCGGTCAGGCGCCTGCCTTGCGGCGCGCCAGATCGATGATCCGCTGCAGGTGCAGGCCGCGCCGCACGTCGCACTCGTGCGTCGTGGTGCCGCTGTCCGCCATCGCCACGAAGTCGTCGAGCAGGTTCGTGAAGCACTCCAGCGCAGGCGTGTCCCGGTTCGTCAGGGTGCGGTGGCCTTCGGTGCCGAAGACGGTGAGGTCCGCGAACGGGGGCTGCATCGGCAGGGACAGGCACAGCGAGACGGTGCTGGTGGCGCCGCCGTCGTGTTGCAGGATCAGCTGCCACAGACCGGTGTCCGTGACGTTCGCCGCCAGCACGTCGGTGATCTCGCCCAGTGCCGCGTCCAGCAGGTCGAACGCGTGCGGGCCCACGTCGTCCAAAGCGCCCTTGTCGTGGCGCCACGGGGAGTTCGAGAACGGGCCGTCGAGCAGCGCGCCGGAGATCCAGCGGCTGTCGGCGCCGGTCCAGCCACCGGTGCGGTGCAACTGGGCCAGCATCTGCTTCGTCTCCGGGGCGTAGCGGCGGGTCAGAACGACCAGGGACGCCACGCCGGCCTCGGTGACCGCGGCAGCCAGTTCCTCGGCCACCTCGACGGATTCCGCGATCGGCTTCTCCAGCACTAGGTGCTTGCCGGCGCGAGCGGCCTCGATCGCCATCGGGCCCTGCACGCCCGGCGGCACGCAGAACGCGACGGCGTCCACAGTGGACAGCATCGCGGTGTAGTCCTCGAACGGTTCCGCGCCGAAGGAGGCGGCCAGTGACGCTGCCGCTTCCTGGCGGCGCGCCCACACACCCGTCAGCGTCGTGCCCGGATGGTTCGCGATGCCAGGGGCGTGGATCATCTCGGCCCACGGGCCCGCACCGACAAGTCCTACGCGCAGCTGTTCGTCCACTCGCACATCCTGCCTCAGGAGTAACTGGCCTTGGGGACGAAGATCTCGCCCCCGTTGTCGAACTTCAGGCGCAGGCCGTCGTCGGACTGCTCCCGTTTCGGGTCGTGGCCCCAGCCGCTCGGCACCGTCACCACGTGGCCGCGGTCCGGTGCCGGGCCGAGCCAGATCTCGTAGGAGGTGCTGCCGACGAGCCGCTCGACCTTCTTCACGTACACGCCGGGCGAGGTCGACGTCGGGTCGACGCTGATCACGGTCGTGCTGTCCGGCACGAACATCACCACGCCCGCCACCGCGGTCAGGCCCGTGCCCATCACCGCGCCCAGCAGGAACAGCAGGATCTTCACCAGGCAGCCGGAGACGTTCGTCGCCATCACACCATCCTCAGGTCGGCACGGTCGTACGCTCGCAGGATGCCCGACGACATGACCTTGCCGGGAAACCTGGTACCCGCATCGCCGGTCTCCCAACCCGATCAGCCCGCCGCGGCACGGGACGCCGTCACCGTGGTCCTGCTCCGCGACGGCGCCGAGGGCCTCGAAGCCTTCCTGTTGCGCCGCGTGAAGGGCATGGCGTTCGCGGGCGGCATGACCGTGTTCCCCGGCGGTGGCGTCGATCAGCGCGACGCCGACACGTCCGTCGCGTGGACGGGCCCGCCGCCGCAGTGGTGGGGCGAGATCTTCGGCGTCGACGCGGCCACGGCCCGTGCGTTCGTGTGCGCCGCCGTGCGCGAGATGTTCGAGGAGTCCGGTGTCCTGCTCGCGGGCCCCGACGCCACCTCGGTCGTCGCGGACACCTCGGCGTTCGCGAAGGCCCGTCAGCAACTCGTTGATCGTGAGATCTCCCTCGCCCAGTTCCTCGCCGCCGAGAACCTCGTCCTGCGCGCGGATCTCCTGCGGCCGTGGGCGAACTGGGTCACCCCGTACGAGGAGCCCCGCCGCTACGACACCCGTTTCTTCGTCGCCGCCCTGCCGTCCGGCCAGAAGGCCGACGGCGAGACGACCGAGGCGTCCGACGCGGCCTGGCAGACGCCCGCGGCCGCCATCGAGGACGCCCAGGAGGGCCGTCGCATGCTCATGCCGCCGACCTGGCGCACCCTCGACGAGGTGGGCGCTCTCGGCAGCGTGGAGAAGGTCATGGCCGAGGAACGCAGCGTCGAGAAGATCATTCCCAAGCTGATCCGCGACGGCGACGTGATCAGGGTGGTGTTCCAGTGAGCGGCTCCCCGCTGATCGGCGCCCGCGCCGAGCACCCCCGCTACGGCGAACTCCGCCAGGTCACGGACCACGCCGCGGTGCTGCTGGCCGGCAACCCGTCGCCGATGACGCTCGACGGCACCAACACGTGGCTGCTCAAGGCACCGGACGCGCGGTCGTTCGTCGTCGTCGACCCGGGCCCGCTCGACGACGCGCACCTGAAGCGGATCGCGGAGGTCGGACAGATCGCCGAGATCCTGCTGACCCACGGCCACCCGGACCACTCCGAGGGCGCCCGTGCGTTCGGTGAGCTGGTCAACGCTCCCGTGCGCGCGCTCGACCCGTCGTTCACCTACGGCTCGGAAGGCCTCACGGACGGGGACGTGATCACCAGCGCCGGCCTGGAGCTCCGCGTCCTGGGCACGCCCGGCCACACCAGCGACTCGCTGTGCTTCGTGATCGACGGCGAGGCCGTGCTGACCGGCGACACGGTCCTGGGCCGCGGCACGACGATCGTGGCCCACCCGGACGGCAAGCTGGGTGACTACTTCGAGTCGCTCAAGCTGCTCGCCGACCTGCCGGACAACACGGCGGTCCTACCTGGCCACGGCCCGGAACTCGCGGACGCCGGAGAGGCCGCCCGGACGTACCTCGCCCACCGCACGCAGCGCCTGGAACAGGTCCGCAAGGCGGTGGAGGCGCTGGGTGGCGCACCGACCCCGCGACAGGTCGTCGAGGTCGTCTACGCGGACGTGGACAGGGTGCTGTGGCCCGCGGCCGAGTGGTCGGTGCGGGCCCAGCTGGAGTACCTGCGGACCGGCTACTGAGGCTGGTGGCCGTTGTTCGTGGCCCCGAACGCCGACTGACGCGACGAGGACCTGTCGATCTGCCAGCGACCGCTGTCGGGCCCCTTCGCACCGGTCTGCTCCCGCTGCGCCAGCTCCTCGTGCAGCTGCTGCAACAGGGCCCGCTCGCGCTCGCTGAGGTTCGCGTCCACGGAGGACGGCTCCGCGGGCTCGGCGAGGGCGGCCTGCAGCGCCGCTAACTCGTCGGGCTTGAGCTCGGTCGTGATCTCGGCCCGGTTGATCGGAACGGGTTCGGGAAGCACCTCGATCTCGGGCTCCACGGGGGCCCTCGGGATGCGCTTCACGGGCTTGGGCGGGAAGGGCTGCGAGCCCTCCAGCGCCGTCGGTGCGGAACGTGCGCGTCGTGAGCCGGTCTCTTCCAGTTGCTCCGGCGCCGGTGTCGGCTCGGCCACCGGCGCCGGAGCGGGAAGCTCCTCGGCTGGCTGGTCGAACCAGGCTTGCTGCTGCTGCGAGACGTGGTCGGCCATCATCGGGGCGGGAGCGCCGGAGATCGGCACCGCCACCGAGGACGTCACGGCGGACGCGTGGTAGTCGCTGAGCTGCACACCGGTGGTCAGCACCTCGACCGCGGCGCGGACGCCGGCCTTGCGCAGCACCGAGTCGACCCGGTAGGCGGTCGCGGGTGCGAAGCCCTGCGGACCGATGTCCACCAGCACGACCCGCTGTGGCAACGGGCCGGGCGTGGAACCCGTGGGCGAGGAACGCCAGACGCACCGCACCGAGCGGATGTCCGGGAGCACCGACACCGCGCGGGCCAGATCGCCCGCGATGTCCGAGGCCGGGTCGGTCTCGGAGGTGAAGCGGTGCCTGATGAACGGCAGCATCTCGACCACCGGCAGGCGGTCGGTCAGCGCCGCGTCCGAGCGGACCTCGTGGAGGATCCACGTGATGGCCGCGCGTTCGTCCGGCAGCACCGGGATGCCGCCCGCGAGGAGCGTGCCCAGGAGCAGCTCGATCGAGCGATCCAGTTCTCCGACCGCGAGGAACTCGCGGGCCTGCGACAGGGCGGCGTCGTCGACCCGCCCGGCCATCGACAGCAGGAGATCGTGGAGACGGACCGGCAGGCCGACACCGTCGTTCGTCACGTCAACTCTCCTTAGCTGAGCACCAGGTGCTCCTCGGACTCGGCGCCGGCACACACCAGCTCCGATGCCGCCAACGCCGCCCGGTGGTAGGGCGGAAGGTCCATGCCGGACGACACGACCTCAACGCACGGGTCGTGCTCGCCCAACGCCCGCAGAACACGCTGCAACTCACCAGTCAGCCGGGCGTGGCCGGTGGTGGCCGCCACCAGCAGGACGCGGTTGATCCCGGAGGGACCGATGCGCCAGCAGGAGCGAACTTCCCCGACCCCGTGCCGGCCTCGCAGCGTGGCACCGAGAACGACGGTCGCGGAATCTCCCATCGGCACCCGATCGGGTGATTCCGGGGAAAAGGTGTAGTCGGTGGGTGGCAGTTCGTCCAGCCCTTTGACCGAACTGAGAGCACCGGGTTCCGCCCCGTAGGGCACCAGCGCGTCCTGCAAAAGGCGCAGTTCATGATCAGTCAGAGGGATGCGTCCGTGCAGCAGAGTGCGCGGCAACGACCGCGCGAGCACCGCGTACGCGTCCGAAGCCGCCCAGTCCCGGTACCGCCACAGCAGGTCGTCCGGAAGGCGTCCGGCCAGCCTGAGCAGCAGTTCGTGGCACGTGTCCGACATGTCACACCTCGACGATCAGTTCGATCTCCACTGGAGCGCCGATCGGCAGCTCTGCGACCCCCACGGCCGACCGGGCGTGCTTGCCCTCGTCACCGAAGATCTCGCCGAGCAGCTCGGAGGCGCCGTTGATGACACCAGGCTGTCCCGTGAAGCCCTCGGCGGAGGCCACGAACCCGACAACTTTCACGACTCGCTTGATCGAGTCAATCCCCACGAGCGCGTGGACGGCCGCGAGAGCGTTGAGGATGCACGTCGCGGCGTACTGCTTGGCCTCCTCCGGGGAGACCTCGGCGCCGACCTTGCCGGTGGCGGGGAGCTTGCCCTCGACGAACGGCAGCTGGCCGGACGTGAACACCCACGGGCCGCTCTGCGTGGCGGGCACGTAGGCGGCGAGCGGGGCGGCGACGCCGGGAAGCTCGATGCCGAGCTCCTTGAGGCGGTTGCTCCAGGTGCTCATGCCTTCGCTCGCTTCAGGTACGCGACGTGCTGCTCACCCGTCGGGTTCGTCAGCACGGTGACCAGCTCCCAGCCGTCATCGCCCCACTGGTCGAGGATCTGCTTCGTGGCGTGGATCAACAACGGCACGGTCGCGTACTCCCACTTCGTCATGCGCGGAGCCTAACTTGCCACCCGATCGCCCTCTGCGCGGTTCTCGCACTTCGAGCTACCTTGATCACATGGAGACCTGGCGGATCATCGCCACCAGCCTGTTCGCGGTGGGTGGGCTGGTGATGGTGCTCGTCGCCATGGCCCAGGTACGTGACCGCAAGCACAGCCGGCGCACGGAGGTCGTCCAAGCCGGACTGATCGGTCTCGTGGTCGTGGCCGTGATCACGGCCAGCATCGCGCTGTGGCTTCCGTCGGTCGTGGCGTGGGCGTTGGTCGCCGCGACGGCCATCGCCGTTCTCTTCCTCACCATGGTCGATTGACCGACCAATCCACGTTCGACCGATTTCACACATAGTCTGGACATGTGACGTCGTGGACCGAGGAGCTGACCCGAGCCCGTCTGCACGTGGTCTCCGGCAAGGGCGGCACGGGCAAGACGACGGTCTCGGCCGCGCTGGCGCTCGCGCTCGCCACCGGTGGCCGCCGGGTGCTGCTGGTCGAGGTCGAGGGCAGGCAGGGCATCGCCCAGCTCTTCGACCGGGCCCCGCTGCCCTACTCCGAGGAACGGATCGCGTCCGCGCCGGGCGGCGGTGAGGTGCACGCGCTCGCGGTGGACGCGGAGGCCGCGCTCCTCGAGTACCTGGCGATGTTCTACAACCTCGGCTTCGCGGGACGGACGCTGCGCAAGATGGGCGCGATCGAGTTCGCGACCACGCTCGCGCCCGGTCTGCGCGACGTCCTGCTGACCGGCAAGGTCAAGGAGTGCGTGAACCGCACCGGGCCGGACGGCCGCCACGTCTACGACGCCGTCGTGCTGGACGCGCCGCCCACCGGCCGCGTGGTCAAGTTCCTCGACGTCACCAAGGCCATGGCCGACCTCGCCAAGGTCGGGCCGATCAAGGGGCAGAGCGACGGCGTCGTGCGGCTGCTGCACTCCGGCGACACCGCGGTGCACCTGGTCGCGTTGCTGGAGGAGATGCCGGTGCGCGAGACCCTGGACGCCGTCGCCGAACTGGACGGCGCCGACCTGCGACCCGGCGCGGTGCTGGTGAACCGGGTCCAGCCGGTCCGGCTGCCCGCCCGTTCGCTGCCGGTCGCGGCCGAGGGCAGGCTCGACGAGTCACGGGTGCGCGCGGGGCTGAAGACCGCCGGGCTCGACCTCGACGAGTTCACGCTCGAAGGTTTGGTCGACGAGACGGTGGAGCATGCCATCAGGGTGCGGTCGCAGCAGGAGGCCAAGGAACTGCTGTCCGAGTCGGACCTGCCGACGCTGGAGCTGCCGGACCTGACGGACGGGGTGGACGTGGCCGCGCTGTACGAACTGGCCGAGGCCCTGGTCGCGGCAGGTGTCCGATGACCACCAGGCTCGACTTCGACCCGTTGCTGGACGACCTGGAGACGCGCGTCCTGGTCTGCTGCGGCTCCGGCGGCGTGGGCAAGACGACGACCGCGGCGGCGCTGGCGTTGCGCGCGGCCGAACGCGGCAGGCGCGTGGTCGTGCTGACGATCGACCCGGCACGGCGGCTCGCGCAGTCGCTGGGCCTGCGCGAACTGGACAACCACCCGCGCGAGGTGGTCGTGGACGGCTTCGAGCCCAAGGGCGAGCTGTTCGCGATGATGCTCGACATGCGTCGGACGTTCGACGACATGGTGCTGACCCACGCGGGCCGCGACCGGGCCGACCAGATCCTGTCGAACCCCTTCTACCAGACCATTTCCTCGTCGTTCTCCGGCACGCAGGAGTACATGGCGATGGAGAAGCTGGGCCAGCTGGTGGCGCAGGACGAGTGGGACCTGATCATCGTCGACACCCCGCCGAGCCGGTCGGCGCTCGACTTCCTGGACGCGCCGCAGCGCCTGTCGACGGTGCTCGACGGCAGGTTCATCCGGATGCTGTCGGCTCCGGCGCGCGCGAGCGGCCGGGGGCTGATGAAGATCGTCGGAACCGGTTTCAGCCTTTTCACACGTGCTGTGTCGACGATCGTCGGCGGCCAGCTGTTGCAGGACGCGTCGACTTTCGTCCAGGCGTTCGACAGCATGTTCGGAGGATTCCGCGAACGCGCCCAGCGCACGTACGAACTGCTCCGCTCGCCCGGAACCGGTTTCGTGGTGGTAGCGGCGGCGGAACCGGACGCGTTGCGCGAGGCGAGCTATTTCGTGGAACGGCTCAGCGCGGAGAACATGCCGTTGTGCGGGCTCGTCGCGAACAGGACCCATCCCGTGCTCGCGGCGGATCTGCCCGCGGCGAAGGCGGTCGCCGCAGCGGATGACCTGGACCGCTCTGGTGACGCGCCGCTCGCCGCGGCAGTGCTCCGGCTGCACGCGGACCGGGTGGCAGTGGCCGATCGTGAGAAGCGGCTGCTGGCCCGGTTCACGCGTGCTCACCCCGGCGTGGCGCTGGTCGGCGTGCCCGCATTGCCTGCTGACGTGCACGACCTCGACGGCCTTCGGGAGATAGGTCGTCGACTCGCCGGCGAATAGGCGCTCAGCGCCTAGCTGACCCTCGTGTCTTCGGTGTGCTCTTGACGTGCGTTGTCGAGCAGCTCGAACCACGAGTCCACGTCCGGACGACGGCGCAGCAGAGCACGGCGTTCGCGCTCGGTCATGCCTCCCCAGACACCGAATTCGATCTTGTTGTCCAGCGCTTCGGCCAGGCATTCCATGCGCACCGGGCATCCCAGGCACACGAGCTTCGCCTTGCGCTGCTCCGCACCTCGGACGAAGAGCTGGTCCGGCTCTTCGTCGCGGCACGAAGCGTTGATACGCCAATCCCCCTGGTTCATATCCCCCACTCCTCAGTGCTGTCCAAATGTGGAAATCCGCCACACCCCTGCCACGGATGCCGTAGCGTTCGAGCCACGGCTGCATTCCTTGGACGTTGACGGACTGTAGTGCCGTTCGGTTCCCTCTCCAAGCCTGGGTCACCCGACTGTTACCTGTCTTGCGTATGTCTACTCATGCTGAGTAACGGCACTTACTGATCACCTTCACCCGTTCGTGTACGGCGTACGCTGACCCGCGTGCGAGTCAGGAATGGCGTGCTCAAGATGCTCGGCCTGTGCCTGCTGGCTGGGGTTCTCCTCGCCGGCATGCTGTTCCCAGTCGTGGGTGCGACAGGCCTCGTCTCGAACAGAGCCAGCGACACGGTGGACAGCATCTCGGCAGACCTGGTGACGACGGATCCTCCGTTGATCACCACGGTCACGGACAAGGACGGCGCCCCGATCGCCTACCTGTTCGACCAGTACAGAGTCCTGACACCTCCCGAGAAGATCTCGCCGACCATGAAGGCGGCGCTGATCTCGGTCGAGGACCGCAGGTTCTACGAGCACCAGGGCGTGGACTGGAAGGGCACGATCCGCGCGGGTCTGACGAACCAGGTCAGCGGCTCGGTGTCGCAGGGCGCCTCCACGCTGACCCAGCAGTACGTGAAGAACTACCTGGTCCACGTGGTCGCGCGGAACAACAAGCTGGAGCAGGCCAAGGCCCAGGAGCAGACCATCGCGCGCAAGATGCGCGAGGCCCGGATCTCGCTGCAGCTGGAGCGAAAGCTCGGCAAGGAGGAGATCCTCGCCCGGTACCTCAACGTCGTTCCATTCGGTTCGACCATTTACGGCATCGCGGCGGCGGCGCAGGCTTACTTCAACACGACGCCGGACAAGTTGACGGTTCCTCAGGCCGCGATGCTCGCGGGAATGGTGAACAGTCCGTCAGCACTCGACCCCGAAGCGTATCCGGACAAAGCTTTGGACCGGCGCAACAAAGTGATCGACAGGATGGTCGAGAACGACAAGCTGTCGCGCGACGCGGGTGAGGCGGCGAAGAAGGAAGGACTGGGTCTCGCGACTCCGGTTCGCACCCCGCCGAACGGTTGTGTCGGCGCCGGTCCGGAAAACGGTTTCTTCTGCTCGTACGTCGTGAACTACTTGCAGCGCGCGGGTTTCAGCGAGGAACAGCTGCGCACCGGCGGCTACACCATTCAGACCACTTTGGACAGAGCGGTCACCTCGCAGGCGAAGGCGGCGGCCGAGGCGGGGGTCAGCAAGACCATCGACGGCATCGCGAACACGATGGCGGTCGTCAAGCCCGGCAAGGAGCGCCACGACGTGCTGGCGCTGGTCGCGAACCGCGACTACGGCCTGAAGTCCGACCTGCGCCAGACGACCTACGACCTGCCCAGCGGCGTCGAGAACAAGTTCGGTGCCGGCTCGATCTACAAGGTCTTCACCGCGGCGGCGGCCCTGGAGAAGGGTCTCGGCATCGAGAACGTCATCCAGACGCCGACCTCGCACACCTCGCGGGTCTTCAAGGGTGGCGCCCAGCGCTGCCCGAGCACCGGTGAACCCGGCACGCGCTGGTACTGCCTGTCGAACTTCGACTCCAGCTACCCGTCCTCGATGTCGCTCCAGCAGGCTCTCGCCACGTCGCCGAACACCGGTTTCGTGATCCTCGAGGAGCAGACCGGCATGGACGCGGTCGTGGACATGGCCTCGCGGCTCGGCATGCGCGAGACGATGGCGACGAACCTGCAGGGCACCAGGCCGGACCCGAAGGCCAAGGACAAGCAGAACCGCATCTCGCAGACGGAGTTCTACAAGCAGAACGGCGGCAATGCGTCCTTCACGCTCTCGCCCGCGCCGGTGTCCACTCTGGAGCTCGCGAACGTCGCGGCGACCATCGTGAGCGGCGGCAAGTGGTGCCCGCCCACGCCGATCGCGAAGGTGCTGGACCGCAACGGCAAGGGCATCCCGGTCAACGAGGCGCCGTGCGAGCAGGTCGTCGCCGAGGGCCTCGCGAACGGCCTCGCGGTCGGCATGAGCAAGGACGACGTCGGCGGCGGCACCGCCGCGGCCGCCGCCCGTGCCGCCAAGTGGACCCGCCCGATGATCGCCAAGACGGGCACCACCGAGGAGTACAAGTCGGCGGCGTTCATCGGCGCGACCCCGGACTTCGCGGGCGCCGTGCAGACGTTCAACGACGGCACCTCACCGCGCCCGATCTGCCTCGGCGCACAGCCCCGGCTCTGCGGCAGCGGCAACATCTTCGGCGGCACGATCCCGGCCAAGACGTGGTTCGAGACGATGACGAAGGTGCACGGGAGCCTGCCGGTGGCGCAGTTGCCGCAGGTGGAGCAGCGCTACCTCAAGGGCGGCCGCGAGATCCAGGTGCCCGACGTCGTGGGCAAGCAGTCCAACGACGCCGTGCGGATCCTGGAGCAGGCCGGCTACAAGGTGAGCCAGCAGTCGGTGAACTCCGAGAAGGCGAAGGGCACGGTCGTCAGCCAGTCGCCGCGCGGCAACGCGTTGCGCGGCACGGTGATCACGCTGTCGGTGAGCTCGGGGTACGTGCCGCCGCCGGTGGCCACGGAGCCGCCGCCGTCGCAGCCGCCGCCCAACCCCGGCAACCCGAACGAGCCGCCACCGATCACGCTGCCGACCGAACCCGAACCCCGGTAGCGCTCAGGCGAGCATCGCTTTGAGGCGCTGGACGCTCACGTCGACGTGGGCACGGATCTCGGCGACCGCCCTGGCGCGGTCGCCGAGACGGATGGCGTCGACGATGGCCTCGTGCTCCGCCACGACCTCCTCGGGCGTCTCGGACTTGCTGAGAACCGTGAGGTAGAAGCGCAGTTCCTTGGTCAGCGAGGCGAAGAACTCGTCCAGCCTCGTGCTGTCGAGCAGCGCGACGATCTTCTGGTGGAACGCGAGGTCGCGGTCGACGAGCCCGTGGCCGATCCGTGCGGCTTCTCGCAGATCTTCGAACGCGTCGGTGATCGCTTTGAGCTGCTCCGGGCGCGGGGCGCGGGCGATCGCGGCGGTCTCCAGCCGTTCGCGGGCGGTGTAGAGCGCCTCGATCTTCTCCGGCGTGGGCGCGATGACGACGGCGCCGCGGTTGACCTCGTAGCGGACCAGGCCGGTCAGCTCCAGGATCCGGACGGCCTCGCGGATGGTGTTGCGCGCGACCCCGAGCTCGGCCGCGATCGCGCTCTCCCTGAGCCTGTCACCAGGGCCGAAAGCACCGGCCATGATCCGTTCGGAGAGGCCGTCGGCCAGCTGCTGGGCCGTGGTGGTGCGGCGCACTTCGAGGCCGTCGAGGGCTGACATGTGGCCAGCTTAACGGGTTGCCCTACAGTTGAACTGTACTACAGTTCGAGTCATGGACCTGACAGCGTTCAAGGCGCTCAGCTTCGACTGCTACGGCACGCTCATCGACTGGGAGACCGGCATCGCCGCGGTGCTGTCACCGTGGGCGCGCGAACAAGGACTCTCGCTGTCCGACGAGGAACTGCTGCTCGCGTACGGCAAGCAGGAGGCGGCCGCACAGGCGGCGACGCCGTCCGCGCTGTACCCGGACCTGCTGGCGTCCGCGTTCCGGCTCATGGGCTCCGCCCTGGGGCGTGAGGTGAGCGACGAGTGGGCGCGCCGGCTGGGTGACTCGGTGCCGGACTGGCCGGCGTTCCCCGACTCCGCGGACGCGTTGGCGCGCCTGGCTTCCCGCTACCAGCTGATCATTCTGTCCAACGTGCACCGCGCCGGGTTCGCGGGCAGCAACCAGCAGTTGCGCGGGGACTTCGCGGCGATCATCACCGCGGAGGACGTCGGCGCGTACAAGCCCGCCGAGAACCACTTCCGGGCGCTGGACCGCGAGTTGGACTCGCTGGGCGTGAAGCGCTCGGAGCTGCTGCACGTGGCGCAGAGCCTGTTCCACGACCACGTTCCAGCCAAGCGGGAGGGGCTGCCGTCCGTGTGGATCAACCGGCGGCGCGACCGGCCGGGCTGGGGCGCGACACCGGAGCCGTCCGGCGACTACAGCTACGACCTGGAGTTCGGGTCGATGGGCGAGTTCGCGGACGCGGTCGACAAGGCGTTCTGAGTTGGGGTGCCGCAGCGGTCGTCCACCGCTGCGGCACTGCGTTCTAGCCTGCGAGCTTGGCCTTCACCGCGGCGGCCACCCGGCCACCCTCGGCGCGCCCGGCGACCTCGGCGTTGACGGCCTTCATGACCTGGCCCATCTGCTTCTGCCCCGGCGCCTCACCGAGCTGAGCGGCGACGGCGTCGAACGCCTTGTCCACAATGGACTGCAGCTCCGCGTCGTCGAGCTGCTTGGGAAGGTAGGTCTCCAGCACCGCGAGCTCCTGGCGCTCCAGGTCGGCCTTCTCGGCCCGCCCGGCACCGTCGAAGGCCTCAGCAGCCTCCTTGCGCTTCTTCGCCTCGCGCGAGAGGACCTTCACGACCTCGTCGTCGGAGAGCTCACGGGCCTGCTTGCCCGAGACCTCCTCGTTCGTGACGGCCGTGAGCGCCATCCGCAACGCACCGGCCGTGACGGTCTCCCGTGCCTTCATCGCGACAGTCAGGTCGTTCTTCAGCCGCGTCTTCAAGTCCGCCATGGCGCAGAACGGTACCGCCCTCCGGATGCCGCGCCGATCGAGTTAACGCCCTTCCGTACCCTTGACGCGTGAACAAGCTGGGCCGCGCCCTCCTCGCCACGACCGCTCTCGGCGCCGCGACCGTCGCGTACGCGGCGGGAATCGAGAGAAGGCACTGGACCCTGCGCACCGCCACGGTGCCGGTCCTGTCCCCCGGAGCCAAGCCGATCCGCGTGCTGCACATCTCAGACCTGCACATGACGCCGAACCAGGTGTCGAAGCAGCGCTGGGTCGCCGCGCTGGCCGACCTGAACCCGGACTTCGTGGTCAACACAGGCGACAACCTCGCGCACAAGGACGCCGTCCCCGGCACGTTGCGCGCGCTCGGCCCGTTGCTCGACAAGCCGGGCGTGTTCGTCTTCGGCAGCAACGACTACTACGCGCCGAGGCTCAAGAACCCGGTCCGCTACCTGCTGCCGTCGTCCAAGACCAAGCGCATCCACGGCGTGACGCTCCCGTGGCGCGACCTGCGCGCCGGCATGATCGAACGCGGCTGGGAGGACCTCACCCACCTCCGCAAGACCATCATGGTGAACGGCCAGGCCATCTTCTGCGCGGGCCTCGACGACCCGCACCTGAAGCGCGACCGCTACGCCGACATCGCAGGCGCCCCGGATCCCAGTGCCGCTCTGAGGCTGGGCGTCACGCACTCCCCCGAGCCGCGCGTGCTGGACCCGTTCGCCGCCGACGGCTACGACTTCGTGATGGCCGGCCACACGCACGGCGGCCAACTCCGCATCCCGTTCTACGGCGCAGTGGTGACGAACTGCGAACTGGACCGAGGCCGCGCCCGCGGAGTTTCGCGCTGGGGTTCGCACATGTGGATGAACGTGTCCGCCGGCATGGGCACTTCGCCGTACGCGCCGGTCCGGTTCTGCTGCCCACCGGAGGCTTCCCTGCTGACCTTGGTTCCGCGACCCGTTACGCCTGGTCAGGGGCGAAATGAGGGGGTCCGATTCGGAGCTGGCGCGGACATGATGTAGAGTTCTACATGTTCCCAGCCGGGGTGTGGCGCAGCTTGGTAGCGCGCTTCGTTCGGGACGAAGAGGTCGCAGGTTCAAATCCTGTCACCCCGATTGAATAACACAAATCAGCTCCCGTTCGCAGCAATGCGGATGGGAGCTGATTTGTTTTTGCGGCGCAATACGCAAGAACGAGCGGTGTGCTTGACGTGCCGACGCGCGATCACCCTGAGGCACCTTCTGAGTGAATCTCGTAACACACTGCGACCAGGGGCGATGTGGACGACTACACCGCCACTCCCGAAGAAGGTCACGATGTTCCACTTCGCCGCAATTGCCACCCTCGCGTCTGCATCCACCTTCGCCCTCGCGTCTTGCACCGGACCGAGCGCCGACACCAACAGCCCCGCACCCAGCCCGACACCGAGCAGCGCTCCGCCGACTTCACAGACGTCGGCGGCGCCCAAGAAGGCCTACACAGCGCAAGGCTTCCTCTCCAAGAAGCTCGGAGAGCTCTCCGGCTGGGACTGCACGTCCGACATCGAGTCGTGCTCGATCAAGTTCACCGTCGAGAAGATCGACGTGAACCCGAAGTGCACCACCTACGGCGCGCCACCCGCGAGCGGCCGAAAGACCTTGCTTCTGCACGTGTCGCTCACCACCGGAACCCTGAGCCAGGACGGGTCCTACCTCGCTCCGACCCTCTTCAACCCGTTCTCACTCAAAGGCCTGAGTCAGGACGGTTTCGTCCACGACGCCAAGCCCGGCTCGTGCACCGACCAACAGAACATGCTGTCCACCACGATCCTGCCGAACTCGCGCTACACGGGCACCGTGGAGGTCGAGGTGCCCGACTCGGCAACGTCCGTCGCGTCCGCACACGAGCCGACGAAGGACGGCGGTCGTGGGTGGGTGTGGGCGATCGTCTAGGAGAAGCCACTCCGACGCGGCCGCGAACGTGCACTGGCCCGATTCCATCTCAAACCGGAATCGGGCCAGCTCCTTTCGACCGTGAATTTGTCTCGCCTTTTGTTTGTCGACAAGTCGACCGGAAAGTCTCTTCACGCACAGGGCCAAAGGTCCTTCACGGTCACCGCGAAAAGTCATCAACACCCCCGATAGACCACCCGATCGTGTGACTCACCTCGACACGAGCAGCCGCAGACGCCACCGTCGTTCTATGACGGTGCGCCACCGTTCCGGGTCAAATAAACGGAACGACCACGTAGCGTTAACCCTTACGAGTGAAGGTTGACGGTTCAAGTGACGTTGCGTAACAGCGGTCTTGATCCAAACGACGAAGGCTGTGGTTCGTCCCTCGTTGAACAAGTCGGGAGATGTTAGTGATGGACTCCGCCTCCGCCGCCAATGCTTCTACCAGGCCGTGGATCGTCATAGCGGCCAAAGCAATTGTGGCGCTGCAGTCCCTGGGGATCGTTTACATGCTCACTTCCACCTGGGTGACCGTCGCCGTTGCCACCGGATTCGTGGTGGTTTTCCTCGCCATCAGGGCGCTGTCGCGTGCTGCGCGGCAGGTCGACCGGATCTTCGAGGAGGAGCTCGGCCGGCAATAGGCTCGGCACCATGCTGACGCGGGTGTCGGAGGCTCTGGTGAAGCCGGGCCGGGAGCAGGAGTTCGTCGCACGGGTGCGGGATCTGGTCGGGACGTTTCCCGAGATCTACGACGGACTGGTGGGGCACGAGGTGCTCATCGACCTCGCCGACCCGCTGCGCGTGCAGTACGTGAGCCGGTGGCGGGACGAGCAGGCGCTGGAGAACTACGCCGGTCCCGGCTGGCGCACCGATCCGGTGACGTTCCCGGACGAGGACGAGTACCTGCAGCGGCCGTTGGCGCTGCGGCACTTCCAGGACGTCAGTGGATGAAGCCCCGCGCGGGCAGGCCTTCCGGGAAGCGTTCGAGCGCCTCGCCGGCGGCCAGGGCCAGTGATTCCAGCGTTTCGGTCTCTTCGGGGGTCGCGGCGTGCGGGACGGCCCAATAGCAGCCGATGGCGCCGAGCGGTTCCGGGCGCAGGATCGGGGCCATCAGCAGGCTTCGCACAAAGGTCGGCCGATACGCTTCCTGAGGAATCCTCGAATCGAAGCGGATGTCCCTGATCGCCACGGTCTGGCGATTCAACATCGCCCAGCCGCTGATGCAGTTCACGGCGGGGAAGCGCTGGCCCTTCCACAGCGGGCTCATCGAGTCCTCGTCGGCGTAGTAGCAGAGGTCGCCGTCGAGCAGCACCAGCGTCGCACCGTGCGCGACCAGCGAAGACCTTGCCGTGGTGCGGACGATGCGTTGCACTTCCTCCAACGTGGGGGCCCCGGCGAGGCGATCAATCGTTGCGGACATGCGTCAACGTTAACTCTCGCGGAACCCCACACCTAGAATTTCTGGCTCGATTCAACTAATCAGCGGCAGTTCCTCGGCCTGTGGCCTGGTGACAAAGAATGCTGGTGCTTTGCAACAATCCACCGCCTCACGGCCGGGCGCGTCGCAAGCACGAGGTTCAGCGTGTTCAGCGGGCCCGAAGCCCGTGCCCAGGCGGCGGGCGGTGCGGTGGCGTATCCCACTGTGGTGGTTGTGTCAGGTGGAATCCCCCCAGAACCGACCGCTGACTCTAGTGTTGAAGCGTGACCACGCACCCTTCTCCCGAGATTCCGGACCAGCTCTTCGAGGACGCGGCCGCCGAGACCCGGTGGCGTGAGCGGTTCACCGCTCCCCGGATGAGCCTGCCCGGATGGGCCGACGACGCACCGGACCGCACCCTGTACGTCTCCAACGCGAGTGGCGTGTGGGAGATCTACTCCTGGGACCGCGAAACGGACGAGCACCGCAAGGTCACCGACCGTCCGAACGGCACGTCGCACGCCACGCTGAACCCGGACGGCACCGAGATCTGGTGGTTCGACGACCACGACGGCGACGAGTTCGGCGTCTGGGTGCGCGAGCCGTTCAAGGCCGACGGCAGCAAGGCGGAGCCCGCGGTCGCCGACGTGACCCCCGGCTACCCGGCGGGTCTGGAGATCGGCCGCACCGTCACGGCCGTGGCCGCGTCGACCGACGACGGAACCACGGTGTGGTTGGCGCGCAACGGCAAGAGCGAGGTGCTCTACCAGCACGTCAACGACGCCGGCGTCACCGCGCTGTCCAAGGACGAGTCGATCGTCGTGATCGCGCACTCCGAGCACGGCGACAACCGGCACATGGCCCTGCGCGCGCTCAACGCGGAGAACGGCGAGACGATCGCCGAGAAGTGGGACGGCAAGGGCAAGGGCCTCGACGCCATCTCGTTCAGCCCGGTGCGCGGCGACCAGCGGCTGCTGGTGCTGCACGAGCGCCGCGGCCGCGAGGAGCTGCTGATCTGGGACGCCGCCGCCGGCACCGAGCAGGAGATCGTCCTCGACCTGCCGGGTGAGGTCTCCGCCGACTGGTACCCGGACGCGTCCGCGTTGCTGATCGTGCACACCCACCACGCCCGCAACACCGCGCACCGCTACGACCTCGCGACCGGCGAACTGTCCACTCTGGACACCGCACCCGGCGTGATCGGCTCGGCGGGCGTGCGTCCGGACGGCACGATCGAGTACTCCTGGTCGTCCGCCGAGAGGTCCACGGTCATCCGCGCGCTGGCCACCGACGGCACCGAACGCGTGCTGGTCGAGCCCGCCGGCGCCAAGCCCGCGACGTCCGCGCCGCTGGAGGACGTGTTCGTCGGCGACGTGCACGCGCTGGTCTCGAAGCCCGAGGGCGAGGGCCCGTTCCCGACCGTCTTCCTGATCCACGGCGGCCCGCACTCCTCCGACGAGGACCGCTTCTCCGCCTACCGCGCGGTGTGGCTCGACGCCGGGTTCGCCACCGTGCACGTGAACTACCGCGGCTCCAGCGGCTACGGCTCGAAGTGGCGTGACGCCATCGAGGGCAGGCCGGGCATCACGGAGCTCGAGGACATTGCCGCCGTGCACGACTGGGCGGTCGAGTCGGGCCTCACCGACCCGTCGAAGTCGGTCCTCAACGGCGCCTCGTGGGGCGGCTACCTGACCCTGCTCGGCATCGGCACCCAGCCGGAACGCTGGACCGTCGGCGTCGCGGGCGTCCCGGTGGCGGACTACTTCGCCGCCTACGAGGACGAGATGGAACCGCTGCGGGCGTTCGACCGCGCGCTGTTCGGCGGCTCCCCCGAGGAACTGCCCGAGCTGTACGAGGAGTGCTCGCCGCTCACGTACGTCGACCAGGTCACCGCTCCGGTGCTGATCCTCGCGGGCGAGAACGACCCGCGCTGCCCGATCCGGCAGATCGACAACTACCTCGACGCGCTCGCGGCCCGTGACCACGCCTACGAGATGTACCGCTACGACGCGGGCCACGGCTCGTTGGTCGTCGCCGAGACGATCCGTCAGACGGCGGCCGAAGTGGACTTCGCACGGCGGCATCTCGCGAAGTAACCTGGTGACGGCGCCGCCGAGCGCCTCACCTCCTGATCGGTCACCCACGCTGGCCGGCGTCGCGGAGGCAAAGGGGACTCCTGTCCTCCCGGCGCCGGTCAGTCGTGTCTGTCGTGTGCACGAACGCAGCCCGGACGAGCAGAGCCAGGCGTGGGGAACGGCTTCAGCGCGTCCGCGAAAGGCACGCCATGACCGAGCAGAAGTCGTTCAAACGCCTGGTCCGCGCCCGGATGGAGCGCACCGGTGAGTCGTACACCACCGCCCGCAGGCACGTGCTGAAGGACGCGCGGCCCACCGGGCAGATGCACGACTCCTGGCTGCTGCGGGAGATGCTCGACGACGAGTGGTCCGAGGCGATGCTCGCTGGGCTCGCCGGCGGCATCGGGTTCATGTACTTCGTGTTCGAGTACAAGGGCCACACGCCGACCATGACGATCGTCGCGCGGCACCACCCCGCGCCGTTCATCCCGACCGCGCTCGCGCACGCCGACATCGCGCACGACGTCACCAGCACGACCTCGGCGCGCAAGGCCGAGAAGCAGCTCCGCGATGCCGACGGGCCGGTGATCTGCTTGCTGGGCAAGGAGAAGCACCCGGTCGGGGTGCTCGGAACTGACGGCGACACGGTCACCGTGCACAACTACGGGACCAGTGTGCAGCCGCTCGCCGAGTTCATGACGAGCTGGGGTCAGGGCAGGCACGAGATGATCAGCATCGGGGAACGGACGGGCGCGCCGGACGTCGCCGCGGCCGTCCGGATGACGTGCGAGCACCTCACCGGGCC
Organism: Lentzea sp. NPDC102401; assembly: GCF_044765805.1. Taxonomy (NCBI): domain Bacteria; kingdom Bacillati; phylum Actinomycetota; class Actinomycetes; order Pseudonocardiales; family Pseudonocardiaceae; genus Lentzea; species Lentzea sp. NPDC102401. Next base: position 89,469 of record NZ_JBIWKS010000003.1, read on the forward strand.
GGTGCTGGGCAACAACTTCGACGTGAACTTCGGCTTCTCCGGCATGCGCAAGCTCGCGGAGCAGTTGCGCGACAAGGGGAAGAAGGGCTGGGCCCAGCGCTGGGCAGACGACCCCGGGTTCGTGAAGCAGCGGTTGCACAACTGCCTGGAGGTCGAGTACACCGCGCCCGGAGCGACGCGGCCGCTCTACGCCGAGTTCCTCGACGAAGCCGGACTGCCTGGTGCACAGGAGTTTCGTGAGTCCGGGAGGCTCTGGTCGGAGATCGCGAACGGTGGCGACTACGACGACCTGGCCGACAAAGTGGACGAGGCCCGTTCCATCGAGGAACGGGCCATCCGTCAGCTGATGCTCTGAGCCGTCAGGCCGACTGGGCCTGCCACATCCAGTGCGCCTGCTCCAGTTCCTGCGTGATGCCGATCAGCAGGTCCTGGGTGACGAGGTCGGGCTTGTCGGTCTCGTCGATGCGGGCACGCATGCGGGAGATCAGCGACGCCAGTGAAGTCGTGATCGACTCGACGACCTGGTCCTCCTTCAGCCAGCCGGACGCGATCTCGGGCACGCCGGACGACGCGGCGATGGTCTTCGCCGTGCCGTTCGGCGTGACGCCGAGAGCGGCCGCCCGCTCGGCTACCTGGTCGGCGGCGTTGCGCGCCAGGACGACCAGTTCGTCGAGCTGAAGGTGGACGCTGCGGAAGTTCTTGCCGATCACGTTCCAGTGCGCCTGCTTCCCGATCAGGGACAGGTCGACGAGGTCCACGAGTGTCGCCTGCAGGATCTTGCCCACCGCGTCGCGGTCGGCGTCAGCCAGTGGGCTGGTGATCGGGTTCTTGGCCATGGTGAAACGCGCCTCCTAGACGGTGACGGTGAGCGCCACCTCGATGTTGCCGCGCGTCGCGTTGGAGTACGGGCAGACCTGGTGGGCCTGCTCGACGAGCTTCTCCGCGACCGCCTGGTCGAGTCCGGGGATCTTCACCGCGAGCTCGACGGCCAACTGGAAGCCGCCGGCGCCGTTGGAGCCGATCCCCACCTTGGCGGTTACCTCGGAAGAAGCGACCTGAATCTTCCCGGCGCGCGCGACGGCTGCGATAGCGGAGTTGAAGCAAGCCGAGTAACCGGCCGCGAACAGCTGCTCCGGGTTGGTCGCGTCGCCGCCGGGACCGCCCATCTCCTTGGGGACCGACAGGACCTCGTCGATCACACCGTCGGACGAGCGAACCTCGCCGTTGCGGCCTTCGCCGTAAGCAGTCGCCTCAGCCGTGTACAGCGCTTCCATTCCGCTCTCCCTTGAGTCAGTGACCAATGCCTTTCACTCAGGGAGAACGCATCGCGCACGACTTAAATGCCCCGTCGTGACTCAGTTCACGTCGAGTTGAGACGCCTGCCGCAGTGCGAACTCGGCGACCTGGCGGCCGATCACCCGGAGATTCCGGTCGACGTCGACGTCCGAGCAGGCACCGTCGCCGTCGAACTTGACCTGCGCGGAGTTGATCGCGGCACCCAGCGGCGTCGGCCAGCCGCGCAGCGCGTGCACGATCGAGCGCACCGCTGCCAGCGTGTTCACCGCGGCCTGCCAGCCGTACGCGGCGGTGATGGTGCCGACCGCGCGACCGTCGAGGTACGGGCGTTCGTCGTCGCGGAGGTCCTCGATGTAGTCGAGGGCGTTCTTGACCAGGCCGGACACGGTGCCGTGGTAGCCGGGCGACACGACGATCACGCCGTCGCACCTGCGCAGGTCCTCGACCATCTTCATGGCGATGTCCGTGCGATCCGGCACCGACGGGTCGTAGAACGGAAGCACCAGGTCAGGGCCGCTGTATTGGATCGTCTGCGCACCAAGTTCGCGCGCGCCCTCCAGAGCCACCCGCAGCGCCCGCTCGGACTGCGAGTCGGACCTGATCGAGCCCCCGATGCCCACCACCGTCACCGTCATGACAACGATCCTTCCACCTCCAGATACCTGGAGATCCAGCACTACTCGCGAGTAACCTGCAACACATGTCGAACTTCCAGGCGACCGTGATGGCCGGTGCTCTGCGCTTCGCCTTCGGTCTCCCCGGCCCTGTGCGCCGCCTCATCGCCGGCAGCCCGATCCGCCTGGACGGCCAGGACCTGCACCCCGAGGCGCAGTTGCTGCTCAGGCTCCAGCAGGTGACCGGGACGGAGTGGCGCACGAAGACAGCATCCGAGAGCCGACTGGACCTGGAGTTGAGTTCGAAGCTCGTGGCCGGCCCGAAGATCACCGGGGTGGGTGCGCGCGACCTCACGATCGGGGAGTTCGCCGGGCGCCTCTACACGCCGGACGGCCTCGCGGACGGCTCGCCGCTGTTGATCTTCTACCACGGTGGCGGCTGGGTGACCGGAAGCCTCGACAGCCACGACAACCTGTGCCGCTTCCTCTCCAGGGAGGCCGGTGTCCGGGTGCTCGCGGCCGACTACCGGCTCGCCCCGGAGGCCCCGTTCCCGGCCGCGGCCGACGACGCCGCCGAGGTGCTGCGCTACGCGATCGCCAAGGCCGAGGACCTGGGCATCGACCCGAAGCGGATCGCACTCGGCGGGGACAGCGCGGGCGGCAACCTCGCCGCGGTGACGGCGCACGCCGCCGAGATCGACCTGGCGTTCCTGCTGCTCTTCTACCCCGGCGTGGACGCGTCGGTGCGCCGCCGGTCGCGCGAGATCTTCGGCAACGGGTTCTTCCTGACCGACGAGAAGATGGACTGGTTCCTCGACCAGTACACCGAGGGCGGCAAGGACCGGCACGACCCGCGTCTGTCGATCATGCTGGCCGAGGACCTGTCGAAGCTGCCCCCGACCTACATCGCGACCGCGGGCTACGACCCGTTGCGCGACGAGGGCGAGGCCTTCGCGGAACGACTGGCGGCCGAGGGCGTGCCGGTGGTGCTGCGCAGGCACGAGGGCCTGTTCCACGGCTTCGCGAACGTGCTCGGCGTCGGCGGGATCTTCCGCGAGGCCGTGTCCGAGGCCGTGGGCGCGCTGCGGACCGGTCTCGCGCTGGCCAACTCCGCTCAGGACGTGGCCGAGACCGCCTGACGCTGCCTCGACAACGCCCAGCCGACGCCGGCGACCACCAGTCCGGCGAGTCCGGCGACGACGAAGCCGAGCGGGGGCCCGCTGTGGTCCACGGCAAGCCCGGCGAGCGGCTGACCTGCGGCGACGCCGAACGTGAACGCGGAACCCTGCAGCCCGAGAGCCAGCCCGCGCGCCGTGGGTGGGGCGCTCTTCGCGATCTGCTCGGACGAGGCCGTGATCGTCGGCGCGCACGCGAGGTTCATCGGGATCAAAGCGAGTGCCAGCAACCACACGCTGCCGTCGCCGAGGCCGACCGGTATCTCCAGCAACGCCATGCACGCCAGCAACACGACACCGGTCGGCACCCGTTTGAGGGTGCCGTAGAAGAGCCCGCCGAGAGCCGATGCCGCGCACATCACGAAGAAGATCAGCCCGAGCCAGCTCTGCTGACCCGTGCGCTCCAGTGAGGCGATCGCGGAGATCTCCATGCCGGACAGCACCATCGTGGCGCCGAACGGGATGATCAACGCGGCGATCATCGGGCCGCGCAGCCACTCCCGCAGCTTCGGAGGCGAGCCCTCGACGGCGTCGTCCTCGTGCAGCAGCACCGGGTTCACGGCGAACAGCACCGCGCTCGCGGTCAGGATCGCCAGGCCGATCACGACGAGCGCCGTGCCGGTCGAGAACTTCGTCGCGATCAGCACGCCCGCCGCTGGCCCGACCATGAACGACAGCTCTACCGAGATCGAGTCCAGCGAGAACGCGGGCCTGCGCTGGGGTTCGGGCACGATCGCGGTGAGCGCCTGCCGTCCGATCGACATCACCGGCACCGCGACGAGCCCGTTGGCGAACGCCAGCACGAGCAGCACGTAGTAGTCCATGAACGGCGCCGACAGCCAGAAGGCGCCTTCGAGCACGCTGAGCGCCAGCACGAACCGCAAGCCCAAGCTGTCGACCAGCTTGCCCATCAACGGCGACCCGAGACCGAGACCGATCATGGTCGCGAAGCCCACCGTGCCGGCCGCCGCGTAGCCCTTGTCGAGCGTGGTGACGACGTGCAGCGTCACCGTGACGCCCGCCGCCGTCGGGGGGATCCTGGCGAACAACATCAGCAGCATCAGGGGACGAACCCCCGGCAGCGCCAGGACCGACTTGAACGGGGCGAGGTTCACGAGGACATCGTCACCCCGGTGGCAACCGGTTTGCTCTGCCGGGCGAGCAGCCAGGCGACGCCCGCGACCAGCAGCCCGACCACGCCGACGATCGCGAACCCCGCGGCAGCTCCCCTGCTGTCGATCGCGACGCCGGCGACCGGTGCGCCGATCGCGCTGCCCACGGTGAACGCCGACCCCTGCAGGCCGAGTGCCAGGCCACGGGCAGTGGGCGGCGCAAGCTTGCTGATGTGCTCACCGGACGCGGCGATCAACGGCGCGCACATGAGGTTCATCGGCACGAGGAGCAGGCACAGCAGCAGCACGTTGCCGTCGCCCAGACCCACCGGAATCTCCAGGGCGGCCATGAGCACCAGCAACACCAGGACACTCGGCACCCTCTTCACGCCGCCGTAGACCAGACCGCCCACGATCGACGCCGCGCACATCGCGAAGAACACCGCGCCCAGCCAGCTCTGCTTGCCGATGTGCTCCAGCGACGCGATCGCCGAGACCTCCATGCCCGCGAGGCACACCGTCGCCCCGACGCACACGACCAGCACGCCGACGATCCGTCCGCGCATCCACTCGAGGATCTTCGGCTGCGGCCCGTCGACGACCTCGTCCTCGTGCACCATCGGCGGGTTCGCCCAGTACAGGAGCACTCCGGCGACCAGGATCGTGCCGCCGATGAACAGCAGCGCGGCGTTCGTGGAGAACTTCGTCGCGACGAACACGCCGAGCGCGGGCCCGCCCATGAACGACAGCTCGACCGAGATCGAGTCCACCGACAACGCGACCCGGCGCCGGCTCTCCGGCACGAGCGCGGTGATGACCTGCCGTCCGATCGACATCATCGGCACGCCGAGCAGCCCGACGCAGAACGACGTCACGAGCAACGTCCAGTAGCCCATCAGCGGCGCCGTCAGCCAGAACGCCGCCGAGGCCGTGACGCTCACCGCCAACATGGACCGCAGGCCACGCGCGTCGATCAGCCTGCCCATCAGCGGGGCGCCCAGCCCCATGCCGATCGTGCCCGCCGCCCCGACCAGGCCCGCCGCGCCGTAGCCCCGGTCCAGCGTGACCGCGACGTGCAGCGTCAGGATCACGCCCGTTGCCGCCGGAGGCATCCTCGCGAAGAACATCAGCAGTGCGAACGGACGGACTCTGGGCAGCATCAGCACGTGCTTGAAGGGGGCGAGGTCCACACCGCCATCCTCACGCGGATGGCAAAAGGTTTTCTTTGCTAACGATGTGATTCGCCGTACAGGTCTTCCAGCGCCCGGTACGCCTTCACGACGAACGGCCGTGCGTTCACGTACCTCTCGATGGCGTCTTCGTCCGGTGTGATCGTCTGCGTCGGCTGTACGAGGTCGACGGTCAGCGACTCGATCTCGCTCAGCGCCCGCCACGCCAGCAAGGCGGCGCCCACGGCCGAACCGCCGCTGTCCTCGGTGAGGTGCAACGGCATGCCGAGCGTGTTCGCCAGCGTCTGGGCCCAGATCGGGGCGCGGAACGCTCCGCCGGTGATCCTCAGCGAGTCGACCCGCGGCACGGCGTCCAGCACGAGCGCCAACTGCTGGCACACACCCTCGACCAGTGCCTTGGTGATCTGCGCAGGGGTGTGTTCGCGACGGAGGCCGAGCAACGCGGCGTGTGCCGTCGGATCCCACCACGGCGCACGCTCGCCCAGCAGATACGGCAGCGCGACGAGACCGTCGGAGTCGACGTCGGCGGCCTGCTGAAGAAGCTCGCCGACCGGGACGTTGAACGTCTCCGCCGCCCACTGGGCGACCACGCCGCCGTTGCTGATCGCGCCGCCACGAACCCAAAGGCCCTCGCCGATCGCGTAGCTGAAGGTGCGCCCTTCCTCGTCGACGCCGGGTCCCTGCTGCGCCACGCGGAGCGCACCCGAGGTGCCGAGCGAGACCGCGCCGGCTCCCGGAGTGGCCGCGCCGACACCGAGGTTGCCCAACGGCCCGTCGCCACCGCCGACGATCACCGGAATGCCCTTGCGCAGGCCGGGAATCTCGGCCGTCAGAGGCGTCGAGTGGGTGGGCTCGACCAGTGGCGGCAACTGGTCCGCGGTGACGCCGGCGAACTCCAGCGACGGCTCGTGCCACTGCAGGGTGTGGATGTTCATCAGGCCCGTGCCGGAGCCGGACGAGTGCTCGTTGAGCAACTCGCCGGTCAGGTGCAGGTGCACGAAGTCCTTGATCTCGCACCACTTCGCGGCGCGGACGCCGTTCTCGTGGAACCAGGCGAGCTTCATCAGCGGCGTGAACGAGTGGATCGGCGCACCGGTCTGCTGGTGCAGTTCACGTCCCTCGGCCGTGCCCCGCAGGCGTTCGGTCTGCTCGACCGCGCGGTTGTCGGCCCAGCTCAGCGCGTCCGTGACCGGCGTCAGGTCCGAGTCCAGGCCCATGATCGAGTGCATCGCGCCGGTCAACGCGATCGCGCGAACGTCCTCCGAAGCCAGCTCACGCAGTGCGTCGAGAGCGGCGTCGAGCACCTGCTTGGGGTCGTGCGTGGCTTCGAGACCGCTGGTGCGCATGGGATAGGCGCGTTCGGTCGACGCGACGACGCGAGCCTGCGCGTCCACCGCCACGACCTTGGTCGCCGTCGTACCGAGGTCCACCGCGAGAACGAGCATGACCCACCCTAGGACGGCGGATACCGGACGAACCACTCCTGTCCCACCGGCGCGGCGGGGCTGGTCTCCAGTTCCCAGTCCGCCACCATCCGGTCGACGACCTCGCGGAACTGCACGCGTTCGACCCAGTCCGGGCGGATCTTCTCGACGCCGTGCAACGCGCCGGCGAGGTTGCCGCACATGGACGCCGTCGAGTCGTTGTCTCCGCCGTGGTTCACCGAGAGCAGCAACGCGTCGTTCGGATCGTCGGTGACCAGCACCGAGTACAGCGCGATGGCGAGCGCCGTGTCGCCGACGCCGCCGCGGCCCAGTTCCTCGACCCGCGCCACGCTCGGTGAGCCGAGGGCCGCGAGTTCGAGGGCGTGCTCGATGGCCGCGACGACCTCCTCGTGGCCTTCGCGCCGGACGAGCGAGTCGACGGCGACGTCCAGGGCGTCCGCAACGTCCTTGCCGCGCAACAGTTGGTGCACCAGCACGGCGAACACGCCCGCGGACAGGTAGCCGCTCGGGTGGCCGTGCGTCAGTGCCGCGTTGGCCGCCGCCAGCGCGAACACGACCATCGGATCGTCGTCGGCGAGAGCCACCGGCGCGACCCGCATGACGCCGCCGCAGCCCTTGGAGTCGTTGACGGGCTTGGTGATCGTGGCCTGCTCGCCGGTGCGGGCGTACTCCTGCAACGCGCTCGTGCACGTGAGTCCCGGCGCCCGCATCCGGAAGAGCTCCTTGTGCGAGATCAGCCAGCCGTCTGGTTCGTCCACAGTGGAATGAACGCCGCAGGCCTTGTCCCACGGCGTTTTCTGCGTGTGCAGCCAACGCTGGTACGCGTTCTGGGTCAGGCCGGTGATGTCGCGTTCGCCGGTGATGCGCTGCCGCACGTGCGACCGGATGATCGCCTCGAACGTGAACAGCGTCATCTGCGTGTCGTCGGTGATGTCCGGCTTCTCGGGCAGGTCCGTGATGCCGTCCGGCCCGTGCCGTTCGTAGACGACCTCCATCGGCAGGTTCTCGGTGTTGGCACCGAGCGCGTCCCCGATCGCGCCCCCGATGAGGCACCCGCGCAACCGCGAACTGTCCTTGTGCGGCACCACGAAGAACCGGCGCCCGTCGGCGTCGACCCAGCGGCTGGCCTCCCGCGTGGCGTTCGGCCGTTCCCCGCAGCCGCAGATCCGCATGTGCTGCGCGGCGGCGTCGGCCAGTTCCACGAAGTCGAACTCGGCCTCGAACGGCAGACCTGGGTTGAAGTGCAGCTTCGGCTTGCTCGCCACGAGCCTGCTCAACACCGTGTGCAACGGCAGCCGGATCCACTGCTCGACGCCGGCCGGCAGCCGCGACTCGTCGGTGTAGACGTCGAGGACCTCGCGGTCGCTCATCAGGACTTCGCCGGGAATGAGCAACTCACCGTGCGCGGCGTTGTGCCCGAAGCCGTTCACGTCGTCTTCGTACTCGTGCAGGAGTTGCTCCATGGGAGCCAACGCCCTCACCACGACCTCCGGTACAGCTCTTCGGCGACGAGCCGGACGTCGTGCTCGGGCCCGCCCTCCAGCGCACCCGCGATGGCCCGCGCGACACCACGCCCCTCACCGCGAACGGCCTGCGCCAGCGCACCCGCGGCGGTGAAGACATCGGCGTCCGGCGGTTCGAGCTTCGATGGCGTGAAGAGGTGCTCTGCCAGCATGATCACGACCTCGGCGGCCGCGGAGTCCGGGCCGTGGGTGAGCTCGACCAGCTCACGGATCCGATCGGCGTCGAGCCGTCGCACGGCGGCGGGCAGCGCCCAAATCAACGCGCCGGACCCCTGCGACCTGATCTTGCCGCGATACCTGTTCTTGACCAGGTCACGGGCACTCTGCCAGGACACCAGGTCGGGCTGCACGCCAGGCTCCGACGCCCACTGCGCCAGCGCCGCGGCCGGGTCCTCCGCCGAACACGCCGCCAACTGGCCGACGAGTCCTGTTCGGACACCCGCGCCGAGAGCAAAACCTTGATAGGCGGCCACGACCTCTGCGAGCCGGGGCGGCCTGATCCACTCGATCTCCCCCATCGCCGTCAGACCCTACCGGGCCCGACGGCGACGGGAGCGACGGTCAAAGGCGCTTCGCGAGCTCTTCCGCGACCTCGTAGGTGTTCAGCGCGGCACCCTTGCGCAGGTTGTCACCGCACACGAAGAAGTCCAGCGTGTTCGGGAAGTCAAGCGCCTGACGCACGCGGCCCACGTACGTCGGGTCCTCGCCCACGGTGTCCGCGGGCGTCGGGAACTTCTGCGCGGCCGGGTCGTCGACCAGCACGATCGTCGGCTGCGACTCGAAGATCTTGTGCGCGGCCTCGACCGTGATCTCGCGGGCGAACGTCGCGTGGACGGACAGCGAGTGGGTCGTGACGACCGGGACGCGGACACAGGTCGCGGAGACCTTCAGGTCCGGGATGCCGAGGATCTTGCGAGCCTCGTTGCGGACCTTCAGCTCCTCGGACGACCAGCCGCCGTCCTTGAGCGAACCTGCCCACGGCACCACGTTCAGGACCAGCGGCGCGGGGAACGGCGAGTCCTCCGCGGACAGACCGGCGGCGGACAGCGCCTCGGCCACGTCACCCGCCGACACGCCCGCCTCCTTGCCCGCCAGCGCCGCGATCTCGGCGTACAGGCGGTCGATGCCGGACTGGCCGGCACCGGAAGCGGCCTGGTAGGAGGCCACGACGAGTTCCTTGAGCTCGAACTCGCGGTGCAGTGCGCCGAGCGACGCCATCATCGACAGCGTCGTGCAGTTCGGGTTCGCGATGATGCCGCGCGGACGATCGTTGATCTTGTCCGCGTTCACCTCAGGCACGACCAGCGGCACGTCGGCGTCCATCCGGAACGCGCCGGAGTTGTCGATCGCGACGGCACCGCGCTCGGCGGCGATCGGCGCCCACTCGGCCGAGACCTCGTCCGGCACGTCGAACATCGCGATGTCGACGCCGTCGAACGCCTCGGGCGAGAGCGCGATGACCGTGAGGTCCTGGCCACGCACGTTGATCTTCTTGCCCGCCGACCGCGCCGACGCGATCAACCGGATCTCGCCCCACGGCACGGAGGAGCGGGTGTTCATGATGTCGATCATCACGGTGCCCACGGCACCGGTCGCGCCCACCAGCGCGAGTACAGGCCCGGTCATCGTCCAGTCCCTGCGTAGACGACGGCCTCTTCGTCGGTGCCCAGGTCGAACGCGTCGTGCAGGGCACGGACGGCGTCGTCGAGCTGGGTGTCGCGGCAGATGACCGAGATGCGGATCTCCGAGGTGGAGATGATGTCGATGTTGACGCCGGCCGTGGCCAGCGCCTCGCAGAACGTCGCCGTGACGCCGGGGTGCGAGCGCATGCCCGCGCCGATCAGCGACACCTTGCCGACGTGCTCGTCGTAGAGGACCTGGTCGAACCCGATCTCGCCGCGGGCCTTCTCCAGTGCCGCGACCGCGCGCGGGCCGTCGTCCTTGGACAGCGTGAACGTGATGTCGGTGCGGCCGGACGCGGCCTGCGACACGTTCTGCACGACCATGTCGATGTCGAGCTCCGCCTGCGCCACGACGCGGAAGATCTTGGCCGCGATGCCGGGGTGGTCGGGAACTGCCGTCACGGTGATTTTGGCCTCGGACCGGTCGTGCGCGACGCCGGTGATCATCGCCTGTTCCACGGGAAGGTCCTCCACTGAACCGGACACGATGGTTCCGGTCTTGTTGCTGAACGAAGAGCGGACGTGCACGGGGACGTTGTAGCGCCGGGCGTACTCCACGCAGCGGAGCATCAGCACCTTGGCGCCGCAGGCGGCCATCTCGAGCATTTCCTCGTACGTGATCGTGTCGAGTTTCTTCGCGTTCGGCACGATGCGCGGGTCGGCGGTGTAGACGCCGTCCACGTCGGTGTAGATCTCGCACACGTCGGCTTTGGTCGCGGCCGCGAGCGCCACCGCGGTGGTGTCGCTGCCGCCACGGCCGAGCGTGGTGATCTCTTTCGAGTCCTGGGAGACGCCCTGGAAGCCGGCGACGATCACGATGGCCCCCTCGGCCATCGCGTCCTGGATCCGGCTCGGTGTCACGTCGATGATCCGCGCTTTGCCGTGCGCCGACGTCGTGATCACGCCGGCCTGCGAGCCCGTGTAGGAGCGCGCCTCGGCACCGAGCGAGTTGATCGCCATCGCGAGCAGTGACATCGAGATGCGCTCACCCGAGGTGAGAAGCATGTCGAGTTCACGCGCGGGCGGCACCGGCGAGACCTGGCGGGCGAGATCGAGCAGCTCATCAGTCGTGTCACCCATGGCGGACACGACGACAGCGACGTCGTTCCCCGCCTTCTTGGTCGCGACGATGCGCTCGGCCACGCGTTTGATCCGCTCGGCGCTTCCAACCGATGAACCGCCGTACTTCTGGACGACGAGCGCCACCGACCTGACCTCCTTCGCGCGACTAAAACCCCACGTCGAAGGCAGCCTACCCGGACCACCTGGTGAGACTCTGGAGCCGTGATGCGCGTGACTACTCTGTCCGGGTGTCGTCGAGTGCCGATGTCGTGGAGGCCCCAGCAGCCGTGCATGAGAGCAGTGCGCGCTCGCGGACGGTCGATGCGCTCAGACATCCGGCCGCGCTCTGGACGGCTCCCGCGCTCATCTACCTGATCGTTCGCCAGGTCGGTCTGTTCGTGCTGCAGCTCGTCGTCGAGTACCAGAACAAGCTCACCGGCAAGGCCGACACCTCGGTCGACAACCTCAAGTCGTGGGACGGCGACTGGTTCCTCGGCATCGCGGCTGGCGGCTACAACGGCGTCCCGTCACCCCCGTACGACGCGTTCGGCCGCCGTACCGCCGAGACCCCGCTCGCTTTCTTCCCCGGCTATCCGGCGTTGATCAGGTGGGTGGACGGCCTGCCGGGCGTGGACGTGATCGGCGCGGCCTTCGCGGTCAGCCTGATCAGCGGCCTCTTCTGCGCCTACGGCCTGTTCGTCCTCGGCCGGGTGGTCCGCGAGGGTTCGAACCGCACGGGCCTGATCCTCGTGACGCTCTTCGCCGCGTCCCCGATGGCCGTCGTCCTGTCGATGACCTACTCCGAGGCGACGTTCTGCGCGTTCGCCGTCTGGGCCCTGGTGGGCGTGGTCAAGAAGCGCTGGATCCTCGCCGGCGTCTGCTGCGCGGCGGCGGGCCTGGTCCGCCCGACGGCGGCGGCGCTGATCGTGGCGGTCGGGCTGGCCGCTCTGGTCGCGGTGGTCGCCGACCGGAAGGACTGGCGGGCATGGGTCGGCGGTTTCGTGGCCCCTCTCGGCATGCTCGGCTACCTGGGCTGGGTGGCCGTCCGCACCGGCGACCTCATGGGCTGGTTCGGCGTGCAGCAACGCGGCTGGGGCTCGAAGTTCGACGGTGGCGCGGCCACCTGGGACTTCGCCTGGGGCCACCTCGGCAACCCGCGCTCGATCCTCGAGACCGGCACGGTCTGGCTGCTGGCGCTGGCGATCGTCCTGGTCTTCTACGCCTTCCAGCGCCGCCTGGAGTGGCCGCTGATCGTCTACGGACTGGGCGTGCTGGCCATGGACCTCGGGTCGAACGGCCTGATGAACTCGAAGGCCCGCCTGCTACTCCCCGCGTTCACCCTGCTGCTCCCGCTGGCCCTGGTCCTGGCGCGCCGCCGTCCGTCCACGGTCTTCATCGTCCTGGGGGTGGCGACGCTGTTCAGCGCGTGGTTCGGCGCCTACTCCCTGGCCGTTTGGCAGTATGCGATCTGATGAACGAGCTGATCTCGAAGCGCTGGAGTCCTCGCGCCTTCTCCCCTGACGCAACGGTTTCCGACTCCGAACTTCGCACGGTGCTGGAGGCGGGCCGCTGGGCCCCGTCGCACGGCAACAGCCAGCCGGCCCGCTTCGTGGCAGGCCACCGGGGCACCCCGACGTTCGACGCGATCGTCGAGACCCTGACGCGCGGCAACAAGACCTGGGCGCCCCGCGCGTCGGTCCTGCTGATCGGCTGCGTGCTCACGACCGACGACCGCGGCGACATCCCGAACGTCGAGTTCGGCCTGGGCCTGGCCATGGAGAACATGGCATTGCAGGCCGTCGAGCTCGGCCTGATCTCGCACATGATGGGCGGCTTCGACAAAGACGCCGCGCACGCCGCGTTCGGCATGCCCGGCGACGTCCGCCCGCTGGTCGCCATGGCGCTCGGACGACCCGGTTCGCTCGCCGACCTCCCGGAGGACCTTCAGGCCCGCGAACAGCGCGAACGCAAGCGCCTGCCGCTGTCCGAAACGGTCTTCACCGGCACCTGGGGCCGATCAGAGTTCAGTTGAGAAGTACTTGGTCGCGACGTCGTTGTGCAGCGGGAACGCCAACGGCACGCACTCGAAGATGACCGCCCGTTCGGAAGCCTCGTCGTTGGGCACGAACGGCGGCATGTCCTCGGCGTTGATCGCGGGCGCGGTGGCGAACATCAGCACCGTCCCGCCGTCCGGCGTGGACACGAAGTGCAGCGGCCGCAGGTCGTCGGGCGGAATGCGCACGCCCGCTTCCTCTTCGAGTTCCCGCACAGCACTCTGCTGCCAGGACTCACCGCGATCCATGAACCCGCTGACGAACGCCAGCTCCCCGACCGGCGGAATCGCCCGCCGCACGGTGAGCAGCCCGGTCCGCGGCCCGTCCTTCACCGGGACGAGCAGCACCACAACGGGCGAGGGATTGGCCCACACCATGTGCCCACAACTGGCGCACCTGCGCGGGTACGCGGCCGTGTCGGCGTACTGGGAGCCACAGCTGTTGCAGAAGTCGTCGCGCGCCATGCTTCGAACCTAGTTCAGGCGCCTCACGAGTTTAATGACGATCGCTCGAACGGCCAGCCAGAACAGGGCGGCGAGCCCGAAGTTGACGATCACTCGCAACTTGGCGTCCGCGGGCGAGAAGAGGTCCCTGAACGCGAGCGCCAACGGCTCGGCCAGGGACTTGACCGTACTGGTGATGGGGTTGTCCGGGTTGGCCCCGCCGACGGTGAGCACGACGTGGAAGACGAGCACGACCGCCAGCGCGAGGCCGACCCAACTGACAACTCCGGCGGCGATACCGACCACACGCGTCCGCATACCGCCGGAATCTACTACTCAGTAGCGCGACACCGCACGTGCGAGCAATCCGGTCACGACCAGCCAGAACACGGCGGCGAGACCGTAGTTCAGGAAGACGTCGAGGTTGTAGTTGCCGGTGTTGAAGAGCCCTGGGAAGAACAGAGCGAGAGGCTCGGCGAGGGACTGGATGAACTTGAAGAACGCGTTCGCCTGGTTCGCGCCCAACACGATCATCAGGATGTACAGCACTTCGATGAAGGCGAAGAGCAAGCCGATGCCGCTGATCACGCGGGAAGCCGTGCCGCGGCCACTGGTGGTACGTAATCTGGACATACATGAACTTTTCCCAGGTACGGGCCTGCCAAAACTTGCAAACTGACCTACGTCGGCAAATTGCAACCCGATGGCCCCTCCTCGGCACGCGAACGGCCCAGCGAAGCCGGACATCCCACGATCCGGTCGTGAAGTTCCATCCCGCCCCCATCTATGGCTACTCTGTCCGACGTGTGGCGTTCCCTCCTGCTTCGCTGCCGTGACGGGGTCTGATCAGACCGGCCCCCCGTCGCGGGCCTCAGCGTTGCCGCCGGTCGTTCCCGTAAACGACCCGCAGGAGCACAAGAGTCATGACCTCAGACGAGGCCTTCACCACCACCGCGTTCGAGTCGGCTGACGCCTACACCGCGGGTACCAGCCGAATCCGCAAGCCTTCTCGCCCGGCCCCGGACACCCAGCAGTCCTGGAACCGCCAGCTGGGCTCCTCGATGCCGTTCCACCGCTACCGCCCGTTCAGCGAACTGGTCGAGGTCGTCGACGTACCGGACCGCACCTGGCCGACGAAGAAGATCGAGAAGGCCCCGCTGTGGTGCGCGGTGGACCTGCGGGACGGCAACCAGGCCCTGATCGACCCGATGTCGCCCGCACGCAAGCGGAAGATGTTCGACCTGCTGGTCCGCATGGGCTTCAAGGAGATCGAGGTCGGCTTCCCCGCCGCGTCCCAGACGGACTTCGACTTCGTGCGGGAGATCATCGAGGACGGCGCCGTCCCGGACGACGTCACGATCCAGGTGCTGACCCAGTGCCGCGAAGAGCTGATCGCGCGCACCTTCGAGTCGCTCAGGGGCGCGAACAAGGCGATCGTCCACTTCTACAACTCGACGTCGATCCTGCAGCGCCGGGTGGTCTTCCGCTCGGACCGCGACGGCATCAAGAAGATCGCCACCGACGCCGCGAAGTTCGCCAAGCAGCAGGAACAGGACTACCCGGAGACCGACTTCCGCTACGAGTACTCCCCCGAGTCCTACACGGGCACGGAGCTGTCCTACGCCCTGGAAGTCTGCAACGCCGTTCAGGCGATCATCCAGCCCACGCCGGAGAAGCCGCTGATCATCAACCTGCCGGCGACCGTCGAGATGGCCACGCCGAACGTCTACGCCGACTCGATCGAGTGGATGTCGCGGAACCTCGACAACCGCGAGGCGATCATCCTGAGCCTGCACCCGCACAACGACCGCGGCACGGGTGTCGCGGCCGCCGAGCTGGGTTACCTGGCCGGGGCGGACCGCATCGAGGGCTGCCTGTTCGGCAACGGTGAGCGCACCGGCAACGTCTGCCTGGTCACGCTGGCCATGAACATGTTCAGCCAGGGCATCGACCCGCAGATCGACTTCTCCGACATCGACGAGGTCCGGCGCACCGTCGAGTACTGCAACCAGCTGCCGGTGCCCGAGCGCCACCCGTACGGCGGCGACCTGGTCTTCACCGCGTTCTCCGGTTCCCACCAGGACGCGATCAAGAAGGGCTTCGAGGCCCTGGAGGCCGACGCCAAGGAGGCCGGTCAGCACGTCGACGACTTCCTGTGGGAGGTCCCGTACCTGCCGATCGACCCGAAGGACGTCGGCCGCAACTACGAGGCCGTCATCCGGGTCAACTCGCAGTCCGGCAAGGGCGGCGTGGCGTACCTGATGAAGCAGGAGCACCACCTGGACCTGCCGCGGCGCCTGCAGATCGAGTTCTCGAAGGTGATCCAGGAGGTCACCGACACGCAGGGCGGCGAGATCAACCCGAAGGAGATGTGGGACGCCTTCGCGGACGAGTACCTGCACGGCCGGGTGCCGCTGTACCTGCTGAAGCACAGGGCGTCGTCGGACGGCAGCGGCCGCGAGGAGATCACCGCGACGCTGCTGATCGACGGCGACGAGCAGGAGATCACCGGATCGGGCAACGGCCCGATCGCGGCCTTCGTCGACGCGCTCGCCTCGGTGGGCTACGACGTGCGGGTGCTGGACTACGCCGAGCACGCGCTGTCCGCCGGTGACGACGCCCGCGCGGCCGCCTACGTCGAATGCGCCGTGGGCGACCGCGTGCTGTGGGGCGTGGGCATCGACTCCTCCACGGTCGCGGCGTCGTTCCGCGCGATCGTGTCGGCGATCAACCGGGCTAACCGATAGCGAGCGACGGGGAGGATGCGTGCGGCACCAGTTGCCGCGGCGCGCCCTCCCCGTTCGCCTGCACGGCCCAGATGCCCTCACCCGGCAGGCCGTAGGCGATGGTGTCGTTGTCGAGCCACACGACCTGGTCGTCGATCCCACGGGTCTCGGCCAGCGGTGTCTCCACCATCGTGGTCAGGTCCAGCACGTGCTGGCGCCACGGTCGCGCGCCGTCGCCGGGCACGCGCTTCTTGAACGCCACGCGCTTGCCGTCCGGTGAGAGCGACGGGCATTCGGCGTTCTCCCGCAACGTCTTGGCCGACTCGTCCACCGCGTCGCCCTGGACCAGGTAGGTCTTCCCTGCGGTGCTCATCGTCGCGTAGTACGTGCGGTCGTCCTGGGCGAACGTGACGCCCCACCAGTTCATGTCGTTGGTCGTCTTCATGCCCGCGACGGACGTGCCCTCGATGTTGCTGGAGTAGGTCTCCGTCTGCTGGTCGAAGATCGCGGTGCGGGTGGAGAACGTGCCGGCCTGCGAGTACGAGTCGCCGGTGACGAACGTCGTCCACGACGCCATCCGCCCGTCCGCCGACAGCTTGGCGCGGTTCGGGACGCCGTCCACCTCCACGCGGCGACGTTCGGACAGCCCCCGGTCGACGAACACCGCGGTCGAGCCGGGCAACGGCCCTGACGCGTCCGCAAGACACAGACCCTGCCCGCCGGAAGTGAAGAAGCGCTTGCAGGACAACGAACTCACCCGCCGCGGGCCGGACGGATCGGCCAACGGCACCGACGCCACCTTGCCGCTCACCTCGTCCACGAACATCAGCCGGCCGGACGACAGTTCGACCGGACCGGCCTCCACCGCGACGGACACCGCGTCCGGAGCGCGCAGGGCATAGGCGGTGGCGCCCGCGCCCAGCGCGATCACAGCGGCGACGACGATCAGGATCCTCACCAAGCGAACCACGTCCAAAGAGCACCGAAGAGAACGGAAGAGGTGGCACGGGCGAGCACCTGTCCGGTCTGCAGCAGGGCCAGACCGGACGTGCGCAGCTCGTCGGGGATCATCGGCCCGGCGACGGCCATCAGCACGCCGTCGGTGCACGCGTAGAAGAGCCCGTGCAGCAGCAGAACGCCCACCAGCAAAGCGATTCCGGACGTTCCAGCCAGCAACACGTACGCGCCGAGCAACGCCAGGTGCCCGACCAGGAAGATCTTCCACCGGCCCACGCGATCGGCCAGGGACCCCAGCGGCACGGCGGCGAGCAGGTACACGCCGGCCGTGCCGAGGGGCAGCAACGCGATGTAGGCGACCTCGACGTTCAGCTTCTTCTGCAGCAACAGGTAGACGAACCCGTCGCCCAGCGTCAGGAACCCGAGCCCGCACGCGACCAGGCAGACCCGCCGGAACGGCCTGGACCGCAGCAATCCGAACGCCGACCGCAGCGACACCGCGACGCGTGGCAGCACGTCCCGGTGATCGCGCACGAACAGCACCAGCATCAGAAAACCCACTGCCGCAAAGCAGAAGCTCACCACGAACACCACGTCGTAGCGGGCCGGCAGCGTCCACAGGAGACAGAACGCCAGCAGTGGGCCGAGGAACGCGCCCACGGTGTCCATCGCGCGGTGGACACCGAAGGCGCGTCCCAACGCCGAAGGCTCGCTGCTCAACGTGATCAGCGCGTCCCTCGGCGCCGTGCGCAAGCCCTTGCCGGTCCGGTCCCCGGCCAGCACGAGCCCCATCGCGGTGGCCGAGGTCCCGGCTGCGAGCAGGCCGAGCTTGCCCAGCGCCGAGATCCCGTACCCGAGTCCGGCCACGAACTTGCGCCGTTGCCAGCGGTCCGCAGCGTGACCACCGACAACGCGAACCAGTGCCGTCACACCGGTGTAGATGCCGTCGAGCACACCGAACTGCAGTGGGGAGAACCCCAGCCCCAGCACCAGGTACAGCGGCAGGATGGCGGTGACCATCTCGGACGAGACGTCCGTGAGCAGGGACACCGCGCCCAGCGCGAGCACGTTGCCCGCGATCCTGCCGGTGCCACCAGTGGCCGGAGCTTGTCTTGCGGTTGCGATGTACACGACGGCCTCCGATCAACAGCCAGTTCCGACTAACGACAGTTGTAAGGACCGGCCTTGTCGCGCACCTTGCCCGCGGTGTCGATGACCTCCCACGAGTAGGAGCGACCGGACAGGGTGAACTTCACGACGCCGTGCGAGTCCGCGAACCACTTCTCCACGCCCGCACGAGGCTTGACGTTGGAGTAGAGGTAGTCGCCGCCGATGCCGATGATCGCGGAGCGCATGCCGTTGGCCTCGTCGACCGCACCGCTCTTGTTCAGCGGCTTGAGCCGCTCGTAGTGGTGGTCGTGACCGCTGAGGACCAGATCGGCCTTGGCGTCGGCGAAGGTGTTCCACACCGTCGCCATCTTGGACTTGTCGCCGTACTCACCCGAGTTGAAGCGCGGGTGGTGCCAGTAGCCGACGACGCACGCCTTGGTGTTCGCGGCGAGGTCGGCCTTCAGCCAGCTGATCTGCGTCGAGTCGGCACCCGTGTCGTACATCTTCTGGGAGTCGACCGAGACGAAGTGGAAGTCGCCGGCATCCCAGCTGTAGTACGGCTTTCCGGACGGGAAGGCCTGGACGCCGAAGTAGGACTTGTACCCGTTGAGGTTGTCCTCCCACTCGTGGTTGCCGGTCGCGGGGTGGGTGATGCTCTTGAACTTGCCCCACGACTTGTCGTAGTGGGCCTTGAACTCCGTGAGCGTGCCGCTGTCGTACTGGTTGTCGCCGACCGTGAGGACGTGGTTCGGCTTGATCTGGTCGATCAGCTTCGCCGTCTCGTAGTGCTCGGTGTTGGTCAGCGACGCGATGTCACCCGCGGCGACGACGGTGATGGTGTCGCCGGGTGCGGGCGGCAGGGTCGTCGCCTGCACCGAGTTGCTCGCGGGACCGAGGTTGCCGGCCGCGTCACGCGCCTTGACGGTGTAGGTGAACGCCGTACCGGACGCGAGGCCCGTGTCGGTGAACGTGGTGCCGGTCGGGGTGCCCACGACACTGCCGTTGCGCAGGACGTCGTAGCCCGTCACACCGATGTTGTCGCTCGCGGCCGTCCACTGCAGGCTGACCGAGCTCGACGTGGTGCCGGTCGAGGTGAGACCGGTGGGCGCGGTCGGTGGCGTGGGGTCGCCACCCGAGCCGCTGCCCCAGACCTCGAGGTCGAAGATCGAGTAGCCGTACGCCGTGCCGCGCTTGGTGCCGTAGATCCGCACGTAGCGCCCGGATGCGCTCAGGGTCGTCTCGTCGATGCCACCGTTCTGACCGGTGAGGGTCTTGCTGGTGGTCCAGGACGAGCCGTCGGCCGAGGTCTGGATCTTGTACTCGGAGGCGTACGCGGCCTCCCAGTTGATCTTGACCTTGGAGACGGTGGCGGCGCTACCGAGGTCGACGGCGATCCACTGCGGATCGACGCCTTCGAGACTCGCCCACCGGGTGGTCGAGTTCCCGTCGACGGCGTTGGCGCCGCCGAAGGTCTCGGCCTCGACGGACGAGACGGTGGTGGGTTTGTTGGCGGACAGCAGGGAATCAGCCGCGTTGGCCGTGCCCGACGCGGCGATCTGGGGGATCACCAACGCGAACAGGGCTATGGCGACACCAGCTCTGGTGTGCTTTTTGATCACTTCGTTCCTCCTGGGCGAAGGGCGGCGGCTCGAAGGATTGGTAAACAAGCTTTCCAATTGAGTTCGGACGTTAACTACAGCCGAACCAGCAGGTCAACGGCAGAACCGCCGGATGAACGCATGACAGATCGGAGGTCTACCGGCGGAACCGAGCGGTCATCAGAAGTCACGACGTGACCGGTCGGCGCATATGGCCTGGATCACACCAGGCCCGCTGGCACGAGGGCACGGCAGTGGGATGTCACGAACGTCCGACGAATGCCCCGCAGCGGACCGGGACCCGGACCGGGAAATCTCGGGCCGTCACGCCCAGTCATGCCCTTTCGGACAGCGGGCAGGGCCGTTCGGCGGAGCTGTGTGTGGTTCCTGTGGGCACGCTGAAGAAACACCCAGGTCGGGATTGTTCACCTGGGTCACGTACGTTCACCGATCATGAGCACCGCAGCCAGCCTCGTAGTGCTGTT
Organism: Lentzea sp. NPDC102401; assembly: GCF_044765805.1. Lineage (NCBI taxonomy): Bacteria > Bacillati > Actinomycetota > Actinomycetes > Pseudonocardiales > Pseudonocardiaceae > Lentzea > Lentzea sp. NPDC102401. The sequence goes on from NZ_JBIWKS010000003.1 coordinate 109,941, forward strand.
CCTGGTCGCCGTCGTGCCTCTGGCACCGACGGAGGCCGTGCTCATCGGCGCCGGTGTCCTGGCCGCGTCCGGTGAGGTGCCGCTGTACCTGGTGGTGCTCGTCGCCGCGGCCGGTTGCCTGGTCAGTGACTTGATCAACTTTACCGCAGGGCGCCGGATGGGGATGCGGGCGCTCGACAAGGTCAACAAGAACTCCAGGGCGCGGGCCATGGTCGTGTGGACGGCCGACCAGCTCGCGACCAAGGGCGAGACGATCCTCATCGCGGCGCGGTTCCTGCCCGCCGGCGGCATCGTCGGGGCGCTGCTGACGGGGGCGCTGAGGTGGCCGTTGCGCCGGTTCGTGCCGATCGCGGCGCTCGGGTCGGCGCTGTGGAGCCTCTACCCCGCCACCGTGGGGTACATCGGCGGTCAGCTCGTCGAGGAGGCGTGGCTCGCGATGCTGTTGTCGTTCGCCGTGGCCACGCTCATCTCCATCCCGGTCGGCATGGCGATCCGTGCGCGCAACGCCAGCCGCACTCTCTCGTACGCCGAAGCGTCGTCGTAGAGCACCGCGAACCGGTCCGCTGCCGCCATCAGGGCGTCGACCTCGAACGCCATCTGGGCATCGCCGCACAGCCGTTCCAGCAGTGAGATCCAGCGCAGGTTGAAGAGCATCAGCGCGTCGCGGACGCGGCCGGGGCGGGCGGCGAACTCCGAGCGGGTCACCACGAAGAAGCAGCCGCCGGGGAACACGCGGCGCTTCGAGTAGTCGAGCCAGCGATCGGCCAGGTCCAGCAGCGCACCGCCCGGCATCACGACCTCGTGCGCGAAGATCTCCGCCGCCGTGTGCACGGTGCAGATCTGCAGTTCTTCCTTCGAGCCGAAGTGCGAGAAGACCCCGCTCTTGCTCATGCCGAGCTCGACCGCGAGCCGCCCGATCGTGACGCCCTCAAGGCCGTCGACCGACGCGATCTCCGCCGCGCGAAGAAGGATCGAGCCACGACTGTCCATCCCAAGACTGGACCACCCGCCCCTCAAGTCCCAGTCGCCGTTCACAGGAAACGCGGGGGCCCCGCGTTTCCCTGAAGGAAACGCGGGGCCCCCGCGTGCCGTCCGAGCTAGGGGTTCAGCGCTTCGGTCACCGAAGCCGGTCCCACGAGCGGGACGTCGGGCGACAGGCCGTCGTCCTCCTCCACCAGGATCGGCTTCACCTCGTGCGGCTGGATCTCGCCGGACAGGATCTGCTCGGCGAAGTGGCACGCCACCTTGTGACCCGGCCTGAGCTCACGCAGCACGGGACGTTCGGTGTCGCACTTCGTCGCCTGCCGCCACGGGCACCGGGTGTGGAACCGGCAGCCGCTGGGCGGGTTCGCCGGCGACGGGAGGTCGCCCGCGAGCAGGATCCGCTCACGCCGGTCCTCGACCACGGGGTCGGGCACCGGGATCGCCGACAGCAGCGCCCGCGTGTACGGGTGCAGCGGCTCGGCGTAGAGGTCCTCCGAGGAGGCCTCCTCGACCAGGCCACCGAGGTACATCACGCCCACGCGGTCGGAGATGTGCTTCACGACGGCGAGGTCGTGCGCGATCACCAGGTAGGTCAGGCCGAACTGCTCCTGGAGTTCCTCCATGAGGTTCACGACCTGCGCCTGCACCGACACGTCCAGCGCGGACACCGGCTCGTCGGCGACGATCAGGTCCGGCTCCAGTGCCAGCGCCCGCGCGATGCCGATGCGCTGCCGCTGGCCGCCGGAGAACTCGTGCGGGTACTTGCGCAGTGCCGTGGTCGGCAGGCCGACGGCCGTGAGCAGCTCGCGGAGCCGCTTGTTGGTCGACTCCTTGCCCTTGTCCAGGCCGTGCGCCCGCAGGCCCTCGATGAGGATCGACTCCACCGACTGGCGCGGGTCCAAAGAGGACAGCGGGTCCTGGAACACCATCTGGATCCGGCGCCGCATCTTGCGCAGGTCCTCGCCCTTGAGCGCGGAGAAGTCCTGCCCGTCGAAGATCATCTTGCCTTCGGTCGGCTCGTTCAGCCGCAGCATCGCCCGCCCGAGGGTGGACTTGCCGCAACCGGACTCGCCGACGAGGCCGTACGTCTCGCCGCGCTTGATCTCCAGGTCGACGCCGTCGACCGCGTAGACGTAGCCGACGGTGCGGTCCATGAACACGCCCCGCTTGATCGGGAAGTGCACCTTCATGTCCTGGACGGAAACCAGGGTCTCGCTCATACCGGCACCTCCTCGGCGGCGGGAGTTCCCGGCACCACCGGGTTGTGGCAGCGGAGCAGGCGACCCAGCTGGTCCTCTTCCGGGGGCGTCTCCGTGCGGCACACGTCCAGCGCGTTCGGGCACCTCGGCGCGAACGCACAGGCGCTCGCCCACGGGATGTTGTCCGCGACGGAACCCCTGATCGGCGTCAGCTTCGAGTGACGAGCGGCGTCGAGTCGAGGGATCGAGGCCAGCAGGCCGTGCGTGTACGGGTGGCGCGGCTCGGCGAAGAGCTTGTGCCGCATGGCCTTCTCGACCACCTTGCCGCCGTACAGCACGTTCACCTCGTCGCACAGCCCGGCGACGACACCCAGGTCGTGGGTGATCATGACCAAAGCGGTGCCGAGGTCCTGCACCAGTTCCTTCATCAGCGACAGGATCTGGGCCTGGATGGTCACGTCCAGCGCCGTCGTCGGCTCGTCCGCGATCAGCAGCTTCGGCCGGCACGCGAGCGCGATCGCGATGAGTGCGCGCTGCCGCATACCGCCGGAGAGCTGGTGCGGGTATTCCTTGAGCCGCCGGTTCGGGTCCGGGATGCCGACCTTGTCGAGCAGGTTCTTCGCCTCGATCATGGCTTCCTTGCGAGGCATGCCGCGGTGCCGTTCGAGCACCTCGGTGACCTGCAGGCCGATCGGGACGACGGGGTTGAGCGAGGACAGCGGGTCCTGGAAGACCATGCCGAGCTCGCTGCCGCGCTTGTCGCGCATCTGCCGGTCGGACAGCTTCAGCAGGTCCGTGCCGTCGTAGGTCACGGTGCCGGTGACCTGGGCGCCGCGCTTGGGCAGCAGACCCATGATCGCCAACGATGTCACGGACTTGCCGCAGCCCGACTCGCCGACGAGCCCGACCGTCTGGCCGGGCTCGACGTCGAAGCTGACGCCGTCGACCGCGCGGAACGGCTCTTCGCCCTTGCGCTGGAACACGACGGAGAGGTCACGTACTTCGAGCAGTGCCACGACGACTCACCGCCTGTTCTTCGGGTCGAGTGCTTCACGCAGGGTCTCGCCCATGAGCGTGAACCCGAGCGCGACGATGATGATGCAGACTGCGGGCCACGCGGCGAGGTGCGGATGCGTGTCGAAGACGTTCTGCACGTCGCCGAGCATCTGACCCCACTCCGGGATCCGGTCGTCCGGGTTGCCGAGACCGAGGAACGACAACGCGGCTGCCTCGATGATCGCGGTGGCCAGCACGAGCGTCGACTGCACGATCACCGGGCTGAGCGAGTTCGGCAACATGTGCCGGAACACGATCGCGCCCTTCTTCACACCCAGTGCCGTCGCTGCCAGCACGTGGTCGCTGTGCCGTTGTGCGAGCATCGATCCTCTGAGCAGGCGCGCGAACACCGGGATCTGCACGATCGAGACCGCCAGGATCACGGTGAACTGACTCGGCCGTGCGAACATCGCCGCGATCGAGAACGCCAGCAGCAGCGACGGCAGCGACAGCATGACGTCGACCAGGCGCATGACGATCGAGTCGACCCAGCCTCCGAGCGCACCCGCCAGCGTGCCCAGGATCAGGCCGCCGGTCAGGCCGATCAGCGTCGCACCGACACCGACGATCAACGTCTGCTGCGAGCCGACCAGCAGGCGCGAGAAGAAGTCGCGGCCCTGCAGGTCACCACCGAGGGGGTGGCCCGGCTGCGCGGGCGGGATCTCGTTGCGTGCCTTGATGACCTGCTCGATCAACATCGGGTCGGCAGGGTTGTGCGGCGCGAGCCACGGCGACAGCAGCGACACCACGATGAAGATGCCGATGATCGTCGCGCCGATGAGGAACACCGGGCTGCGCTTGAGCCGCTTCCACGCACTGGCCGCGAGCGAGACGCCCGCGGTGTCGGCGAGGCTGTCGATCTTTTCCTTCTTGGAGACTCCGAGTACCACTGCGCTCACCTCGTCCTGATGCGCGGGTCGATGAGCGCGTACGAGAGGTCGACCAACAGGTTGACCACGACGTAGACGATCGTGGCCATGATGATCAGCAACAGCAGCACCGGGTAGTCACGCCGTTCGAACCCGATGGCGAGGGCTTGGCCGACGCCGGGGATCACGAACACCTTCTCGGTGAGAACCGCGCCGGAGAGCAGCGCACCGGTCTGCAGACCGATCGTCGTGACGACCGGCAGCATCGAGTTGCGCAGCACGTGCCGGCGGCGGATCACCGAGGCGGTGAGGCCCTTCGACTCGGCGGTGCGCACGAAGTCCTCGTCGAGCACGTCGAGCACAGCGGCCCTGGTGATCCGGAAGATCACGGCGAACGGGATCGTGGCGAGCGCGATGGCCGGCAGGATCAGGTGCTTCAGCGCGTCGAACGTCGCGTCCCACTCGCCGGTGAGGATGCCGTCCAGGGTGAAGAAACCCGTGACGCGGGTGGCGTTGACTTCACCCTGCCGCCCGAACGAGGGCAGGCCGAGGCCGGCCGAAGCCACGTCCTTGAGCACGTAGGCAAGGAAGAACACCGGCACGGCGACACCGATGAGCGAGCCGATGACGCTGAGGTTGTCGAACCAGCCGCCGCGACGCTTCGCGGCTAGGTATCCGAGCGGGACGCCGACGAGGATCGCGAGCACGATCGCGAAGAAACTGAGCTCGATCGTCGCCGGGAACCGCTGGACGAAGATGTCGAGCGCCGAGTCACCGGGCTGAACACCGGTGGAGACGCCGAAGTCACCGGTCGCGGCGCGACCCAGGAACTTGAAGTACTGCACGAAGATCGGCTGATCGAGGCCGAGCTGCTTGGTGAGGGCCGCGCGCGACTCCGGCGTAGCGCGCTCTCCCAGGAGGGCCGAAACCGGCCCTCCTGGGAGGAGGCGCATCCACGCGAAGAGCAGCAGCGAGAGCACCAGCACCACGCCGACCAGCTGAATCAGCCGTCGAATGGTGTAGCGGAGCACTTGAGCTACCCCGTTGTTCTCTTGTGGTGGGAGCTAGTCAGCTCAGCCCTTGGAGGCCGGGCCGAACTTCTCGTCGGTCAACGGGCTCGGGACGACACCCTTGATGTCCGACTTGAACACCAGAGCGGGCGGGGAGTGCGAGATCGGGATCGCGGGGAGGTACTCCTCCATGATCTTCTTGTTGATCTCTTCGTACAGCTTCGTGCGGTTGGCCTCGTTCGGCTCGGAGTTGGCCTTGGCCAGGTCCGCGGCGAGCGTGGCGCCCCACGGCGACACACCGGTGTTGAAGCGGTTGTCGGTGCGGCCGAAGAACGTGCCGACCCAGTTGTGCGCCGTGCCGTTGTCGCCGGTCCAGCCCAGGAGGAACAGGTCCGGGATGCTGCTGTCGACGTCGGTCAGGTAACCGCCGTTCCACGGCTTGGTGACGACCTCGATCTTGATGCCGGCGGCCTGCAGGTCACCGGAGATCGCGCCGAACAGGTCCTTCGGGGACGGCATGTACGGACGCGTGACCTCGGACGGCCAGTAGAACTTCAGCGTCAGGTCGGAGGCACCGGCCTCGGCCAGCAGCGACTTCGCCTTGGCGGCGTCGTACGCGACGGCCTTGAGGTCCTTGTTGTAGCCGTTGACGGTGTCCGGCATGAACTGCGTCGCGACCTTGGCGCCCTCGGGCAGCTGCGACTTGACCAGCTGCTCGCGGTTGATCGCGTACATCAGGGCCTGACGGACCTTCAGGTCGGCGAGCTTCGGGTTGTTCTTCTGGTTGATGCCCAGGTAGAACACGTTGAACGCGGGACGGATCGCGACGTTGAAGCCGTCGGTCTTCAGACCGGCCCAGTCCGCCGCGTTCGGCAGGTCGTAGCCGTCGATGTCGCCGGCCTTGAGCGCCTGCTTGCGGGCGGTCTCGTCCGGGATGATCTTGAAGACGATCTTGTCCAGCTTGGCCTTCGTGCCGTGGTAGGCGTCGTTCTTCACGAGCTCCACGGTGTTGTTGGCCTTGTCGTACTTGCCGAACTTGAACGGGCCCGTGCCGGTCGGGTGCTCGTTCGCGTAGGCCGGGAAGGTGAACGCGTCACCGGCGGCCTGGACGTTGTCCGCGTCGTACTTCTTCAGCGCGTCGGGGCTGGAGATGGAGAACGACGTGAAGCCGAGGACCGACGGGAACTGCGAGGTGACCTCGTTCAGCTCGACCACGGCGGTCTTGGCGTCCTTGGCCGTGCAGGCCTTGAACAGCGAGGGCTTGTCCGGCGTGCTCGCGAAGCCGCCGAAGTTGTCCAGCCAGTACTGGGAGACGGCGTCGGACGTGCCGGCGCCCTTCTGGTTGTACCAGCGGTTGAAGTTGAAGCACACGGCCTCGGCGTTGAAGTCCGTACCGTCGTGGAACTTCACGCCCTCCTTGAGGGTGAAGGTCCACGTCTTGCCGTCTGCGCTCGGCTCGTACTTCTCAGCCAGCGCGGGCTCGACCTCGGCGGTACCCGGCTTGAAGCCGACCAGACCCTCGAACATCTGGCGGGAGACCCGGAAGGTCTCACCGTCGGTCGCGTAGAACGGGTCGAAGAGCTTCGGCGCACCGGCGGCGCCGAAAGTCAGCGTCCCGCCTTCCTTGCCGCCGCCGCCTGAGTCGCGCTGGGATTGCGCGCAACCGGACAGGGCCAGCGCGCTGACGCTGAGAAAGCCGATCACGGCAACCCAACGGCGGCGAGCCGTTACTGAGTGGACCATCAAACACCCCTTGGACAATCCGCACATCTCACGGTGTGGTCGCCGACCATAACCGTTGTACATACCCCCTCCGGGGCATCTCAGGTCACGATCCGGCCACTAGACCAGGCATTCTGATACGTCCGGCGCACGGCCGCTGACCCAACGTGAGCACTGCAGATGCGTCAGGGACTCTCCTAGGCTGTAGAAACAACAACGACACGCGGAGGAGGTCGCATGAGCAAGCTGGTCGAGTTCCGCGTGCTCGGCCCCCTCCAGGTCCTCCTCGACACCGAACCACTGCTGGTCAGGGCCGGTAGACAGCGCGCGTTGCTGGTGTCGCTGTTGCTGCGTGCCGGCACGTCGGTCTCGGTGGACGAACTCGCCGCGAACGTCTGGGGTGAAGATCCACCCGCACGTGCACGCGCGACTCTTCAGACCTATGTGATGCGTCTCAGACAGCTGCTCGGACCGTCCGTTCCGATCAGGACCGTGCCCGACGGATACCTGATCGACGTCGACGAGAAGACGATCGACCTGATGCGCTTCGAACCCCTGATCGAACAGGGCGAGCAGGAGCGCGCCGCCGGGAACCTGCAGGCCGCCTCGGCCGCGTTCGCCGCCGCGCTGGGGCTCTGGCGAGGTCCGGCCCTGGTCGACGTGCCGTCGGAGATCCTGCACCGCGACGAGGTGCCGCGGCTCGACGAACGCCGCCTGCACGTGCTGGAACGCCGTGTCGAGGTCGATCTCGAACTGGGCAGGCACGGCGAGCTCGTCGCGGAGCTGTCCCAGCTGACCAGCGAACATCCGCTGCGCGAACGGTTCTGGTCGCAGCTGATGGTGGCGCTGTACCGCTCCGGCCGGCAGAGCGAGGCCCTCGCCGCCTACCAGCGCGTTTCGCGGTTGCTGGGCGACGAGCTGGGCATCGACCCCGGTGACGAACTGCGGCGCGTGCACAGCCAGGTGCTGTCCGGGTCGATCGACCCGGTGGCTCGGGTTCCCTCAGGCACCCCGGTGGTCGCCACGAAGCCGGAACGGGTCGTGCCGTCGCAGTTGCCCGCGGACATCCCCGATTTCGTCGGCCGCGACGAGGCCGTGTCGCTGATCGTGGCGCTGCTGCGGACCGCGCAGGGTGTGCCGGTCGTCACGCTGGCCGGGCCGCCGGGCGTGGGCAAGACGGCGTTGGCCGTGCACGCGGCGCACCGGATGCGCGCCGACTTCCCGGACGGCCAGCTGTACGTCAACCTGCGCGGATACGCCCCCGGACCGCCGTTGAGCGCGGTGGACGTGCTGCCCCGGTTCCTTCGTGCGCTCGGGACCGAACCTGACCAGGTGCCGCTGGACCAGGACGAGCAGGAGGCGATGTTCCGGTCCACGCTGACCGGTCAGCACGTTCTGCTGCTGCTGGACAACGCTTCCTCCGCCGAGCAGATCCGTCCGCTGCTGCCGGGTTCGCCGGGGTGCGCGGTGCTGGTGACCTCGCGCGACACGTTGCGCGGCCTGGCCGTCTCGCACGCGGCGTCGAACGTGCGGCTCGACGTGCTCGACTGGCACGAGACGAAGTCACTCCTCGCGGGCATTCTGGGCGCGGACGAGATGGCGTCCCAAGAGGACGCGGCCCTGGAGCTGGCGGCCCTGTGCGCGCATCTGCCATTGGCTTTGCGTATCGCGGCCGCGAACCTCGTGTCGCGTCCGGAGCTGTCCATCGCGGACTACGTGGAGGAGCTGCGGGCGGGCAACCGGCTCGCCGCGCTGGCCGTCGAGGGCGACGAACGGGTCGCGGTGCACGCGGCGTTCGACCTCTCCTACGCGGCGTTGAAGCCCGAGCTCGCGCAGATGTTCCGATTGCTGTCCCTGGTGCCCGGTACCGACTTCACGCCGGAGATGGCGGCCGCGTTGTCAGGACTGACCACTCAGGACGCTCGGCGCCGACTCGACCGCCTGGCCACCGCGAACCTGATCTCGAACCACGCGCCGTCCCGCTACCAGTTCCACGACCTGCTGCGCGACTACGCGGCCGAGCGCCTGGCGTTCGAGGAAGGCCGCGCCGACTCGCGTCTGTCGTTGCGGCGGCTGCTGGACTGGGCGGTGCGCTCGGTCGACAACGCCACGTCCGCGATGAAGTCGACGCTGTTCCGCTTCCCGCGTCCCGCCCCGGTGGACAGCGTGGTGCCGCGGACGTTCAGCACGTCGACCGAAGCCCTGACCTGGCTGGACGTCGAACGGGCGAACCTGGTCGCCCTGGTGGCGCACGCCGTGGAACGCGACCCGGAGAACTCGCCGTGGCAGCTGGCGGACGCCCTGCGCGGCTACTTCTACACGCAGAGCCTCACCGCCGAGTGGCGCGAGACCGCGAGGGCCGGGCTCCTGGGAGCGCGCGCACCGCGGGACGAACTCGGCCAGCTCGCGATGCTGTCGTCGCTGGGCACGCTGTACTGGGTGACCGGGCAGCACCGGAACGCCCTGGGCTACTACCAGCAGGCCATCGCTCTGCAGGAACACATCGACCTGCCCCAGGCCGAGGCCGCCGTGCTGTCCAACGCCGGCAGCGTCTACATCGACCTCGGCGAACTCGAACACGCCGCCGACCACCTCGAACGCGCGCTGGTGATCGCCCGCCGGGTGCGCGCGCCGCAGGTGCTCGCGAACGCCCTGTTCAACCTCGGCGGCGTGTACATGCAGCTCGGCCAGCTCGACCGCGCCGCGTCGACGTTCGAGGAGGCGCTGGCGGACGGCAAGCGCCTCGACTCGTGGATCCTGCAGGCGAACTCGATGCGCGCGCTCGGCGAGGTGCAGGCGTGGCGCGGCAAGCCGGACCTCGGCGAGGACTACTTCGTGCGCGCACGTGAGCTGTACGAACGTGCGGCCGCCCGAAACTTCGGCCACACCATGCACGAGGGCATGGCCATCACGCTGATCATGCGCGGCCGCTACGAGGAAGCCGCTGTCGAGGCCTCCGCCGCCATGCAGATCGCGCAGGAACTGGAGAACGTCAAGAGCGTCTGCGACGCGCAGAACCTGCTCGGCCGCGCGTTGGAGGGCGGCGGTCGTTACGAGGAGGCACTGGAGCAGTTCTCGTCCGCGCTGGCCATCGGGGTGGAGACCGGCTACTCGTGGGGCATCTGCTCGGCACGACGTGGCCTGGCGTCCTCGTACCGTGCGGTCGGCCGTTACGAGGAAGCGTTGGCGACGGCCACCGCCGCTTTGGTCGAGGCGGGCCGATCGCAGTTCCGCCTGGCCGAGATGGAGGTGCTGCTCGTCATCGGACGGACCCACCTCGACACCTCGGATGCCGCCGGCGCGTTGGAATGCGCGCTGCGGGCCGCGTCGGTCGGCTCGGACTCCGGGCACCGCTGGGTGTTCGGCCGTGCGCTGCAACTGGCCGGCGACGCGTCTTTTGTGTTGGGTGACTCGGATTCCGCCCGGTCGCACTGGTCTTCGTCGCTGGAGGTGTTCAGCGCGATCGGAACGCCAGAGGCTTCCGTCGTCCAGGCTCAGTTGCTCGACGTGACAACGTAGTCAGCTCTGGCCCTGGTCTCGTCGACCGCGAACCAGCCTCTTTCGTACTGCTGCCAACGGATGAAGTGCTGTCTTTGGTGCTCGCCGTCGCGTTTCACCGCGCGTTCCAGCCTGGCTCGTTCGTCTTCGTGGTCCACGAAGACGGCCAGGCTCAGTCGGGTGTTCGCTTTCCTGGCTGAGGAGAAGCCTTCCAGGATGATCGTCCCTTGTGGAGCGATGACGACCTCGTCGCCTTCTCCGATGCACGGAAAGCCTTGGGACCAGTCGGTTTTCCGGTAGCGGCCTTCTCGGCCGTTCTGCACCTCTGTCAGCGCTTGCTGCAACCGTGGCCACCACTTCGTCGTCGGGTCGTCCCACGTGGCGAAGTGGTCGGTGCTGATGAGCTGGGCGTTCAGTTGTCGCGCGAGTTGTTTCGCGAACGTGGATTTGCCCGCGCCCGACGGACCGTCCACCGCGACCAGGCGAGTGCCGCCCAGCCGCGGTGGAGCCGTTGCTACATGCTCCGGCGACCAGATAGCGCACGCCCCAGCGTCAGCTCGTCCGCGAACTCCAGGTCGCCGCCCATCGGCAGGCCGCTGGCGAGCCGCGTGACGGAGAGCCCCGGGAAGTCCCTGAGCATCCGCACCAGGTACGTGGCCGTGGCCTCGCCCTCGGTGTTCGGGTCCGTGGCGATGATGACCTCGGAGATGTCGACCCCGTCCGTCGCCGTGCCGATCCGGTTGAGCAACTGCCGGATCCGGAGCTGGTCAGGCCCGACGCCACTGAGCGGATCGAGCGCGCCACCCAGGACGTGGTAGCGGCCCCTGAACTCCCTGGTGCGCTCGATCGCCTGGACGTCCTTGGGCTCCTCGACCACGCAGACCAGCGCCAGGTCCCGCTTCGGGTCGCGGCAGATGCGGCACCGCGTCTCAGCCGACACGTTGCCGCAGACGTCGCAGAAGACCACGCCCTCCTTGACCTTCTGCAACGCCTGCTGAAGCCGCTCGATGTCAGCGGGCTCCGTGGCGAGAAGGTGGAAGGCGATGCGCTGCGCGCTCTTGGGGCCGACGCCCGGGAGCCTGCCCAGTTCGTCGATCAGGTCCTGTACCGGGCCCTCGTACATCTCTTAGCCGAGCAATCCGCCGAGGCCGCCCTGAGCGAGCGGGCCGAGCTTCTGCTCCACGAGTGCCTGGGCGCTGGCGTTGGCGTTCTTGATCGCCGTGATCACCAGGTCCTGGAGGGTCTCGACGTCCTCCGGGTCCACGACCTTGGGGTCGATGGTCAGGTTGACCAGCTCGCCGCCGCCGGTGACCGTCGCGGTGACGAGACCGTTGCCCGCGTTGCCGGTGACCTGCGTTTCGGCCAGCTGCTGCTGGGCTTCTGCCATCTGCTGCTGCATGTTCTGGGCCTGCTGGAGCAGGGCCTGCATGTCGAACTGACCGGGTTGCACCGCTGGTCCTCTCGGTGGGGCTTTTCTTGTTGTGGTCCAGCGTACGGGGGGTGCGGTGCAGGGGTTCTGTGGGTCGGCCCCGGCTACGCCCGCGGCCTGGTCGGCGTCTGCAAGTACCACCAACTCTTGATCAGATCGCCGCCAACCCCACCCAACTCGCAGGTCGGCGACCCTTGGCTGCCGCAGCCGGCCGGCCGGTTGGATGTAGTTACACGCCTGATGATCTTGAGTTGGTGGTACTTGCAGACGCCACCAGCTGACCGCGAACCAATCGCTTGGTGGCTAGGCCTTCTTCAGCGGGCGGGCGCCCAGTTCGTCTGCCAGGAGTTGGAGCAGTACCGACTCCGGGTCCTTGGCCTGGAGCTCGTTCACCGTGCCTGGATCCACCGGGCGCGCGGCCTCGGCCAGCATTGCTTCTTCGTCGTCCGGTTCCGGCGGGAGCGGGTCGTCGGGCTCCGGGGGCTCCGGCGGGGGTGGGACGTCGTCCACCGGTGGGCGGGGGGCCTGGCTCTGCTGTGGTTCTGGTTGGGGGCGGGACTGTTGGTTCTGCGCCTGGCTTGGGCGGGTGGGGGCCGGGCGGGCCGCCTTGGCCGGGGTTGACTGTTGTGCGGCTGCGCCTGGGGTGCCGTGGGTGCAGCGGACCTGCCAGGTGCCGCCCAGGACTGAGGACAGGGCCGTGGCGATGGCCTCGGTGTTGCGGGACTCGGCCAGGCGGCGGGCCAGGGGGGCCGAGGTGTGGGTGATCGTGACCACGTTGCCGTCCACCTCGCTGACCATGGCGTTGGTCAGCATCGCCTCGGTGCTTCGGCTGGTCGCGCGGACCGCGGCGAGCAGTTCGGACCAGATTCGGCGGACCGCCGTCGCGTCCATGGTGCCGCCGGCCGTTGAGGCTGCGGGCTGCGGCGGTGCGACGGGTGCCGGGGCTGCGGGCGCGGGCGGTGCCACAGCGGGAACCGGGGTCGGCGTCGGAGTGGGCGCGGCTACCGCGGCCGGTGCCGGAGTGGGGGCCGCGGCTGCGGGCTGAGCCTGAACCGGAGCCGCTCGAGGGGGTTCCTGTTGCCTTGGCTGCTCGGGCTCGGCGGGCTCTGCCGGTTGCTGGGACCTGCGAGTGAAGACCGGGGCGCCTGCGGGAACGGCGGCTTCGCCCGAGGGCGCTGCGATCGCTGCCGGGGGGCGGCGTTCCAGCTGTTCCAGGCGTTGGAGGAGGGCGGCTTCCGACTGGCTCACCGACGGCAGGAGCATGCGGGAGACGAGGAGTTCCAGCAGGAGGCGGGGGGCGGTGGCTCCGCGCATGTCGACCAGGCCGGCGTGGACGATCTCGGCGTAGCGGGTCAGGGCTGCCGGGCCGATTCGTTCTGCCTGGGCCGACATGATGGCCACTTCGTCGTCCGGGGCGCTGACCAGGTTGCGTTCTGCCGCGTCCGGGACCGCGCAGAGCAGGACCAGGTCGCGGAGGCGGTCCAGGAGGTCCGAGGCGAAGCGGCGGGGGTCGTGGCCCGCGTCCACGAGGCGGTCGATGGTGCCGTAGACGGCGGCGCCGTCGCCTGCGGAGAGGCCGTCGACCACGTCGTTGATCAGGGCCGAGTCGGTGACGCCCAGAAGTGAGATGGCCCGCTCGTACTTGACGCCGTCCGAGCCCGCGCCGGAGAGGAGCTGGTCCATGACGGACTGGGTGTCACGGGCCGAGCCGCCGCCCGCGCGGATCACCAGCGGGAAGACGGAGGGTTCTACGGCCACGCCTTCCGCGGCGCAGTTGCGTTCCAGCAGTGAGCGCATCACGCCGGGCGGGATCAGGCGGAACGGGTAGTGGTGCGTGCGCGAGCGGATGGTCGGGAGGACCTTGTCCGGCTCGGTCGTCGCGAAGATGAAGATCAGGTGCTCTGGAGGCTCCTCCACGATCTTCAGCAGGGCGTTGAAGCCCTGCGTGGTGACCATGTGCGCCTCGTCGATGATGAAGACGCGGTACTTGGACTCCGCCGGGGCGTAGAAGGCCTTGTCACGGAGGTCACGGGCGTCTTCCACGCCGCCGTGCGAGGCCGCGTCCAGTTCCACGACGTCGACGCTGCCGGTGCCGTTCGGTGCGAGGCCGATGCAGCTGTTGCACTCGCCGCACGGGTCGGGCGTCGGGCCCTTCACGCAGTTCAGCGAGCGGGCGAGGATGCGGGCCGACGACGTCTTGCCGCAGCCGCGAGGGCCGCTGAACAGGTACGCGTGGTTCACCCGGCCTGCCGACAGAGCGACGCGCAGCGGATCGGTCACGTGCTCCTGGCCAACGACCTCGGAGAACGTGGCCGGACGGTACTTGCGATACAGAGCGAGCGCCACGCCCGGAACAGTACCGGTGGCCACCGACACAAAAAGGGGACCCCGTGCACCCACCAGAGCCCGCTTATCCTTGCTGCCTTCCGGCCCTGGGGAGGTTCGCGAGATGTGTGCCGCACGAGGTCCGACGCAAGTGTAGCGAAGGGTCTTGATCGAACAAACGTTCGAGTTGCCCACAGCGTTGTCCCCAGCTGTGGACAACCGGGCACACACTGATCGACGTGCGACGAGGACGCGGCCGAACTCGGGTACGCGAACCTCCTCGCCGCCGAAATCAGGGAGTTCCCGGACAGGCGGAAGGCCGGCGACAAGAAGACCGCCCAGGCCCTCAGGCTCTAGATCGAACGTGTGTTCGAGTTGTCCACCGGGTTGTCCCCAGCTGTGGACAACTTGCGTCCCGTCGCCAGCATCAGCAGTTCAGGGGCGGGCAGGTCGGGGACTCCCGACTCGCGGAAACGCTTGCGCGCACCCCAGAACGGACTCTTCAACACGTGCTCCAACGCGGCCTGGGCCGGTTCGAGCGGCATCTTCCGGACGCGTCCCAACGGCCGCGCGATGTCCTGACCGTGCACGAGGAAGTCGACCAACGGATCGATCGGCGCGGCCATGGGCGCACGCTTCGGTGAGCCGGCTGTCTCGCGGATCTGTGCGATCAACTCCGATCGAGTGAACTTCGCCGCGATCGCACGGGCCTTGTCGTCCTCCATGCGCTCCCAGTCGAAGCCCGCCTTCACCACGCCGGTGAGCACGTCCCGCCAGCCGGTGCGCGTCGACGTGGTCAGGTGCGCGGCCATCTCCTGCATGGTCCAGCCGGTGCAGAGGGTCTCGCGCCGCCACTCGTCGTCGGTCAGGTCGTCGAGGAGGTCGGCGACGCTCAGCCGTTCCGCCTCCAGCCACTTCATGATCATGATCGCGCCTCGATGACGGCCAGCCTGCGGCGCAGGAAGTCCTGTTCGGATTCGGTGCCCGCGAGCGCGATGGCCTCGCGGTAGGCCTGGGCGGCCTCGTCGTCACGGCCCAGGCGGTGCAGCAGGTCCGCGCGAGCCGCCCGGTACGGGTGGTAGTCGCGGAGCTTGGGCACGCCGGCGAGTTCGTCGAGCAACGCGAGCCCGGCCGCCGCCCCGTCGCGCATCGCGATCGCGGCGGCCCTGTTCAGCGCGACCACCGGGGACGGGCTGAGCTTCGCGAGCACGTCGTAGAGCGCGACGATCTGCGGCCAGTCGGTGCTCGCGAAGTCCGGCGCCTCGTCGTGCAGCGCGTTGATCGCCGCCTGGACCCCGTACGGACCGTGTCCGCCGGTCAGCGCCCGTTCCGCGAGCGCGCTGCCCTCGTCGATCAGGTCGCGGTCCCAGAGCGCGCGGTCCTGGTCCTCCAGCAGTTCGGCGCGGGCGTCGCGGCGGGTGTGGATCAGCAGCATCAACGCGAGCAGCCCCGTGACCTCGCGTTCGGGCAGCAGCCGGTGCAGGATCCTGGCGAGCCTGATCGCCTCCTCCGCGAGATCGGCGCGCTGGGCCGCGTACCCCTCGGTGAAGATCGAGTAGACGGCCTGCAGCACGCCCGGCAGGCGTTCCGGCAGCTCGTGGGGATCCGGCACGCGGAACGGGATGCGCGCCTCCTTGATCTTCTTCTTCGCGCGCACGATCCGTTGCTGCATGGTCGGGACCGGGACCAGGTAGGCCCGCGCGACCTCCGGCGTCGTGAAACCGGCCAGGCAGCGCAACGTCAGCGCTCCCCTGTCCTCCTCGGGCAACGCGGGGTGCGCGCACGTGAAGAACAGCTCCAGCCGCTCGTCCGGCATCGGGTCGGTCGCGGGCGGATCGGCCCGGTCGACCTCCACCTGCAGCAACGCCAGCCGCGCCGCGTGGACCTGGTCGCGGCGCAGGCGGTCGACGGCCTTGCGGCGCGCGGTCGTGAGCAACCACGCGCCGGGCCGGTCCGGCACCCCGTCCACCGGCCAGTGCTTCAGCGCCGCCTCGATCGCGTCGGAGGTGACCTCCTCTGCCAGGTCGAGGTCACCGAACCGCTTGACCAGGGTGGCGAGCAGCCTGCCGCGTTCCTCCCGGAACACCTGCTCGACGTTCATCGGACTCAGAAGTCGAACTCGGCGATCGGCCGGACGACGACGGCCCCGCCGTCGCGCGAGCCGGGACACTTCGCGGCCCACTCCAGCGCGGCGTCGAGGTCCGGCACGTCGATGATGTCGTAGCCGCCCAGCACCTCGCGGGTCTCGGCGAACGGCCCGTCTGTGACGGTGCGCTTCCCGTCCTGTCCCACCTGGACGGTGGTCGCCGTGACCAGGTCGGCCAGCGAGTGGCCGGAGACGAGGACGCCCGCGTCCTTCATCTCCTTCTCGTAGGCGATCCAGTCCTGGACGGTGCAGCTCGCCTGCTGGTCAGAGGCCGCGTAGATCAACAGCATGTACTTCACGATTGCCCTCCTCGGTCCGGTGTTACGGGATCACGACGAGCGGGCGGGCGCCAGATCGACACGGGCTCCGAACTTTTTTCGGCGACCCCCGTTTTGGGCCCCGGAACACCCGTCCGGTAAGGTTCTCGACGGAGGATTCGCATAGCGGCCTAGTGCGCACGACTGGAAATCGTGTTGGGTTCACCCCCTCACGGGTTCAAATCCCGTATCCTCCGCTCTCGCTACGAAGGGCGCCGAACTTCAACGTTCGGCGCCCTTCGCGCGTTGTGGGGGCATGCTGCCCGAAGACCTGATGCTGCTGGAGTTGGTCAACTCCGGGTGGGTGGCGTTCGATGCCGACGGCGTGAAGCCCGCCGTCGTGGACCCGGCGCCGCTGCAGAACGAACTCCTGCAGGAGTCACTGATCCGGCTCTACGAACCGATCAACGCGCGGGCCAGGGACATCGCCGACGGCGACTGGGCCGCTGAGGCCGTGGCTCTGACATTGGACACGGCATCCAGAGCGACGTCGTGGGGGATAGTGGCCTCGTCGATGACGGCCGCTTCGTTTGGAGGTTCGCGCTGATGCTGCACGAAGACCTGATGCTGTTGTTCATCAACGAACAGAACGGAAAACTGCGCGCCGACTCGTCGTCGGTGGAGAACGCGCTCGCCGGTGCCGTGCTCATCGAGCTGACGAACTCGGGCCGCGTCGCGTTCGATCCCAACGGCAAGAAGCTCCAGGTCGTCGATCCGACACCGCTGAAGGACCCGGTGCTGCAGGAGTCGGTGACGCGGTTGGACAAGCCGATGAAGCCGCAGCGCGCGGTCGAGCGCATCCGGAAGCAGTTGCGGGACAACGTGGGCGCGCAGTTGGAGAGCCGTGGCGTCCTGCGGGTGGAGCCGCGGAAGGTGATGGGGATCTTCCCGGCGAAGAGCTACGTGATCACCAAAGAGGCTGCGCAGAACGACGTGCGCAAGGCAGTCGCCGAGGTCGCGCACGGCTACCGAGGCGTGGATGCGCGCACCGGGTCGTTGATCACGCTGCTGTACGCGGTGAATTCCGTGCACAAGGTGGTCGAGGGCGACAAGCGCGACATGAACAAGCGCGCCAAGGACATCGCCGCCGGCAACTGGGCGGGCGACGCCGTGCGCAGGGCGATCGAGGCGATCCAGGCCGGCGTGGGTGCCGCAACGGCAGCTGCCGCCGCCGCATCGGGTGGATGACGCGGCGACGGCAGCAGTAGCAGCGGTTACTTCTTCAGGCAGTCGAGAATGTCTTCCAGCGCGAACACGATCCTGTCGACGTTCGCGTCACCCGTGGACGGGCGGGCGCGGACGATCTGCGGGTCGTGGTCGCTCGCCTGGTCGGCGAACTCGGCGTTGATGTGGACCACGTCGTAGCTGAAGCGCGTGATGTTCTTGCTCATCACGAGGTGGTCGAGCGTCTGCGAGTTGCCCTCGAAGACGTAGCTGTACCGCTCGTTCACGGGCAGCGTGTCGATCAGCGCCTTGAGGTTGCCGTCGCCGGTGAGGGCCTTGACGGCGGGCGAGAACTGGTAGTCGTTCAGGTCGCCCGCGAGCACCACGTTGGCACCCTTGTCGATCGCGCGGATCTGTTCCGTGAACGTCTTCAACGCCGCGGCCTGCTTGGCGCGCTGCACCTCGGACGAGCGGTTCGGCGGCTGGTTGCGGCCGTGGATCGCCTCGTCGCCGCCCTTGGAGTTGAAGTGGTTCGCGACGACGAAGACCGTGCGGCCGCGGAACTTGAACTCGCCGGCGAGCGGCTTGCGGCTGCTGGCCCACGCGTCGTTGAGCGGGTCGATCCGGCCCGGTGACACGGAAAGCGCCGCGCGGCCGTTCTTCTTCACGACCTGGACGGGCGTCTTGAAGTCGCCGCCGGGACGGTCCACGAAGGACACTCGCTGCGGGTTGAAGAAGAAGCCGACGCGGATGTTGCCGCCGGGCTCGCCGCCGTCCTTGAGGTTCTCCGGGTCGATCTGCCGCCACTGGTAGCGCGGGCCGCCCTTGGCGACGATCGTGTCGGAGAACTTCTGCAGCGTCTGGTCCGCCGCGACGACACCGTCGTTGGTCGCGCCGTTGTTGTCCTGGATCTCTTCCAGCACAACGACGTCCGGGCTGCGCAGGTTCGTCGTGACGCCGTCCGCGAGCCGGTCGAACTTCTCCTGCGGGTCGGACGGGTCGAGGTTCTCGACGTTGTAGGTCGCGACCGAGAGCTCGGACTCCTTCTGCTGCGCGGTGATCTCGCGCTGCAGGTTGGACGACGCGTGGGTGCCGAGGTTCAGCGCCGCCAGCGTGTAGCCGCCGAAGTTCGTGTACTCGATGGCGCCGACGGTCGCGCCGGCGAACACGTCACCGACGTTCGAGGCGGGCAGCGTACCCGCGGTCTTGATCTTCAGGCGGCCGCTGTTGGCCTGGTCGTAGCTGGTGTAGGTGGTGCCGCCGCGCAGGTTGCGGTTCTGGTCGGGGTTGACCGTCACCCAGACCTCGCCGAACGTGTTGCTCGGGCCCACGACGCGGGCGTCGTCGACCTGGACGAGCGTGCCCTCGAGCGACTCGAAGTAGTCGAGGCCGTACTTCGCGGGCTCCAGCGGGAGCTGCTCGATGCTGCCACCCGGAGCGGGCAGGTAGCCGGTCGGGATGTTCTTCACGACGACCGGCGCCGGGACGGGGTTGCCCTTGGAGACCGTGATCGTGGTCGGCGCGGTGATCTCGGTGAGGGTCTGGTTGGAGCCCGTCTCACCACCCGGCCGGTACTCGGCGATCGTGCCGCTGACCACCACGCTGTCGCCGACGGCCACAGTCGGCGCGCTGCCCGCCGTGTAGACGAAGACGCCCTCGCTGGTGCGCGGGTCGTTGTCCGGGGCCGTGTCCTGGATCCAGAAGCCGCGGTCACCCGTGGCGCGCGTGCCGGTGACGACGCCGGGGACGTTGGTGACCTTCTGGCCGACGAGCGGCGAGATGCGCGTGACGCCCTGGACGTCGTGGATGCGCTTGTCGCCGGGGGTGGGGTCCTCCGGGTCGGGATCCGGGTCGCCGCCGCCCGGGGTCTCGCCCTTGGAGTTGGTCGGGGTGGGGTCGCCGACGGTGAAGTCCGCGGAGTTGTCGTCCGTGTCGGGGAGACCCGTCTTGCGCGACGCCGAGGTGGTGTTGCTCAGCGCGTTCGTCGCGGTGGCCTCGCGCACCACGGCCGTGCCGAAGCCGACGAGGTCCTTGACCCGCGTGTCGGCGGCGCAGTCGGCCGCCGTCTTGCACGTCAGCGCCGCGGTGCCGTTGACCAGCGCGATGGTGCCGCCGGTGGCGCTCATGGCGATCGTGCCGGTGGCGTCCGGGGCCGGCAGGTCGACGGTGCCGCCGGTGCCCTTGGCCTGCGCGACGAGGAACGTCTTGCCGGGCGCGATCGAACCGGTCAGCGGGGTGACGCCCCACTGCGTGCTCGCGCCGGGGGTCGCCGAGATGTACTGGACGCTGAAGCCGTCGAGCGCGATCGAGGTGGTGCCCTTGTTCGCGAGCTCGACGAAGTCCTGCTTGAGGGTGGCGCCGGAGTTGCCGCCGCCTCCGTAGACCTCGGAGATCAACGCGTCTGTGCTGGGTGCGGCGACGGCGGGGACGGCGGCGAGCACGAGTGCCGCCACCGCTGTCCCGACGACGGGCAGGGTGGGTCTCAAAACTTCCTCCAGGGGATGCGGCGGACCGACGCATCTTTCCCCGATCGAGTGAGCTTTGGTAGCCGTTGTTACTAACGGTTAACCGGTTGGCCCATCAATGATCACTCGAACAAGTGTTCGATCATGGTGTATGCTCCATTTCGGAACGCCGGCCCGTGGGCCCCTCCCAGGCACCGGCCGGCGTCCCTACATTTGGTACGTGGGGATTCCGAGCTACGAGCGCCGCTGCGCCGAGATCATCAACCAGACCGAACTGCTGGTCGCCTCCCTGGACGACGCTGACCTGGGCATTCAGGTCCCATCGGCTCCAGACTGGACCCTCAACCAACTGCTCCGGCACGTAGGCCACGCACACCGCTGGGCAGACTCGATGCTCCGCGACAGGCTGCCGGAGATCGACTTCTCCCGCAACGGCGCACAGCTGCTGTCGTCGTATGTGGGTGAGTCCCCGTCCGTGCTGATCCCGTGGCTGCGGGAGGGCGCCGCCTCGCTCGCGGAGGTGCTCAGGGAGGTCGACCCGGACGAGATGATCGCGCCGCTGGGCGGCTTCCCCGGCCCGCGCGTGTGGTCGCGCCGCATGACGCACGAGACCGTGATCCACAGGTGGGACGTGGTCAACGCCCTGGGGCTGCCGTACGCGCTGGACCCGGAGCTCGCCCAGGACACGCTGCGCGAGTGGACCGGCCTCGCACTGCCCTACGCGTTCCAGCGGTGGCCTGAGGAGACCGCGCCTCTTGTCGGTTCCGGAACCGTGCACCTGCACGCTACGGACGTCGAGGCGGAGTTCGTGATCGATCTCACCGGACCCACGCCGGTGGTCGAGGAGGGGCACGCGAAGGCCGACGTGGCGTTGCGCGGACCCGTCGTCGACCTCGTGCTGGCTGTCTATCGGCGGCGGTCGCTCGACGGGCTGGAGGTGTTCGGGAACGCGGACCTGCTCTCGCTGGTCCTGGAGCACGTACGTTTTTGACCATGGGTCATTGAGCTACCAGGAACGCCTGGCCATCATCGTCTCCGAGGCTTCGCTGCTGGTCACCGGGATCGAGGAGAAGTGGTCGGTGACGGTGCGCGGACCGGTCATGGACGTCGTGCCGGCGCTGTACCAACGCCGTGGGGCGGAAGGTCTCGAGGTGACCGGGGATGCCGGGCTGCTGGCCAAGTTCCTGGACGCGATGAGGTTCTGAAGACGCAAGAAGGGCCCCGGATCGCTCCGGGGCCCTTCAACAGCGGTGGCGGTGGGATTTGAACCCACGGAGGCTTTCACCTCACACGCTTTCGAGGTCTGCGAACGCCCGTCCGGGAAAACTCATTCAGATACGTACATGCAGGTCAACGCCGCACCGAACCGTTCACCGGACGCTCGCGAACGTTGGCGGATGGTGCCGAACGAGCGGCAACTGAGACGGAAAATGAGACGAATCTGTCCACTATGGACGTTAGCGGAGTGCGTGTAGAAGCACACTCCGCACCAACCACACCAGGGCTCTCGGACTGATACGGCAGCGTCGCTGTCAGGGCCGCCTCAGGACGCCTGTAGCCGCCGTGGCTCTCCTGCGCTTCAGAAGTCGGTAACTGCGGTAACTGCGGTAACCGTGCAGGTCAGACGGTTACCGCAAGGGGTTCGGTTACCGATTGGCTCGGCAACTACGTCGTCGATGTGGAGCCGATCGCTCGCCTCACCGCTGTAGCCGGAGGGGTGAACCATTGACGATGTTCAGCGGCGACCGCCTTAGATCGAGAAATGCTCTCACCAGCACATACATCCTTGCCGGCAACACGAGCTCCAGTTCCCGCGGTAAGTACCAATGCCGCGCCGCAGAGAGATCGGCGCGCGTGCTGAAAAGTTCGGGTTACCGCAGCGATCGGTAACCACGCCTACTGCGGTAACCGTCTGACCTGCATGGTTACCGCAGTTACCGCAGTTACCGAGCCCAGACACCCCCTCCGGCTACAGCCATGCAGTTCCACCACGGCCAGATCCTGAGGCAGCAGCAGTTTCCGTAGGCATCGGTAACCACATCTCCTGCGGTAACCGTCTGACCTGCACGGTTACCGCAGTTACCGCAGTTACCGACCCCGGAGAGACAGGTTGGAGCGGCAGGACACTAGATCTCACGAGGCTTTTTAATTGAATCGCCTACCTCGACCGCTGACGCCACCTCGTCACCGAACGGCACCGCCTCGATCCGCACGCCTGCCCTACTCATGGCTCGCGCTCGCTGAAGCGCTACCTGGCGACCGCGCGCACTACGCGACCTCCACTTTTCGGTGCGGAACGTTTGTCCAGCATGCTGCCGGTAAAGCCAAGTAACAGCTTCCTCGCAATAGCCGCTAGTCACCTCTGACAGCGCGGCAAACAGCGAAATATCGTCTTCCGCAGGCAGGCCCGCCCATCCTCCTAGCACACGGACGGACTCCGTTCTCATCATCAATCCTGCACAGTGAACGGGCCAGTTCCCTTTCCGCTCCGCTGCCCACTCATTGACCACCTTTGGCGGCACCACGCCAAAGTCGAGCGCAGAGGGGTAGCTACGCCTCTCACCATCAGGCATCAGATCATCAGCCTGCCCGACCGCCCAGTGAATCGGATTCTCAATAAACCGCGATACAAGCAGCTCAATAGCTCCAGGCAGGAGCAGATCATCGTGGTCGAGAACCTGCACAAGCTCACCTGAAGCTCGCGATAGAGCCAGGTTGCGCGTCACCGCAAGACCGAGCTGCCCCTCATTCGCCTCATAGCGCACGTTGGCAATATCCGTCAATGAATCTGCCAAGGCTGGGCGTTCGCCGTCTTCTTGAATGATCCACTCAATGTCCCAGCCGCTCGGCACTGTCTGAGCAGCAACACTCTTGGCGGTTTCCATAAGAAACTGACCGGAGGGTGCGTACGCCGCCGTAATGATAGATACGAGAGTCATTCTTACCCAAATTTCATCGAATTGACATCGCCCGGACGCGATTTCCGCTTTGGCCACGGCTTAAGCTTCGTTGTGTATTGAAGCTCAATCCTATCTCCCGGCCACACGATATCCGAGACTTCAACAACTCGATCAGTCGTATCGATCGATATCTTCCTCATGACCATGACCGAGACACCCGGATCGATATCGAGAAATTCGATCTCTTCAGCAGTGGGCGGCCTTGAAGAAACGTGATCGACGATGCGATCTAGTTCAATACCGATGGTTGACAACTGGTGTTGGGTTCCACCGGGCCAAGGCTCATTCTCTGACTTCAGAAGTTCAGGGTTCTCTGCCGCGACGTCGTACACGAGATAGGACACGCCAGAGGCGAGAGGCGCTTTCTCTCCCCGTTTTCGAGTCGTGTGAACCCTTCGCAGCAGCTTCGTTCCTGGCGCGACACCGAAAACGGCAGCGAGGTCTTTAGACGCTGGCTCTTCGGTGTAGACGGCGCTGAACTGGAGGTCATCCATTTCGAGACCGGTGTCTCGCTCCGTCGCACCGATAGACGCACGCTCTTCACGCGGGAGAAGAACTCGATCCTTTTCCCACTGATAGCGGTCCGTTGTCCGGCAGATTCGCTGCCGAGCCTCCCGCACGAACGTACCGATGCCGTGCCTTCGCACGATCAACCCTTCCGACTCAAGGGCAGCGAGCGCCTGGCGCAGCGTGTTCCGACTGACGCCGTACTCGCCCACCAGCTCCTCCTCGGCCCGCACCCGTTCACCAGGGCCAAGCTGGCCCGTGAGGATCTGCTCGCGCAGGTCCGTAGCAATCCGGTCGTACTTGGCGGCCACGCCCGCCTCCCGTTCATCGAGGTAGAGACGCCTCCATCTTAGGTTGTTCAGACGTCTTGACAACTCCAACGTCCGCGCCCTAGCTTGTGTTCCAGACATTCAGACGTCTGAACGTCTCAACGACTAGCGGAGGACACCGTGCACTCGCTCGAACACATGACCTACGAGACGGACCAGGGCAGCAACTACAGCCCGGACGGCCTGGACAAGGCGTCGATTGACGCGCTGATCGCCGACGTTCAGGACGAGCTGGCGGAGCTGCCGTTCGTCCCGACGTCCGCGTTGGTGGACGGCACCGCCCGCACGCAGATGCTCCGCCGCATCGAGCGTCGTGCGCTGGGTGCCACGGTGCGCGTTCTGCACGTTGAGGCCGTCACGTCCGTGCCGTTCGGGACGGAGGCCGCCTGATGTCTACCGCGCTGACGTTCGCCGCTGTCCTGCCTGCGCTGCTGGTCGCTCACAACGTGGCCGACCACTGGGCGCAGACCAGCCACCAGGCCGCTACGAAGGGGCAGCTCGGGCACGCCGGACGCGTTGCCTGCGCGGCTCACGTCTTGTCCTACACCGTCATCACAGCGATGGTGGTCGGTCTGTTGTGGACGGTTCTCGGCCTGTCCATCAGCCTGGCGGGTTTCATCGTCGGTCAGGCCGTATCCGCTGTCACGCACTACTGGGCGGACAGGCGTTTCACGCTCGCGGGACTGGTGGCGCGGCTCGGTAAGACCGAGTTCTACCGGCTCGGTGTCCCACGTGCCGACCGCGACGACAACCCCTCGCTAGGAACTGGCGCCTACGCGCTTGACCAGTCGTGGCACTGGTTCTGGTTGTTCGTTGCCGCATTGCTCACGGCCGTTGTCTAGCTTCGCCCCGAACCGGCAGCCCATCCGACCAAGAACGTCTGCCGGCCCGGGTCTCCGTAACCCATCAGATGTGTCAGGAGACCATCAGCATGTCCGACAACACCACTCCCGCCCAAACCGGCCTGACGGTCGTGGGTGACGTCGAGATCATCACGTTCGGCTACCTGCACCTCGACGGCGGACCGGCTCCCGAAGCGGACGTCACCTACGACGTGCGCCGCTACCTCAGCGACCCCGCCGCCGTGCGGAACACGGGTCTGCTCGACTGCGATGGCCGTGACGACGAGGTGCGCCGCGTCGTGCTCGACACCTGGGGAGCACCCGAGACGCTCGACACCGTGATGGACTTCGTGCTGGCCTTCCCGTCCGAGCACCGGTGCGTCATCGCGTTCGGCTGCGCCGGCGGTCGTCACCGCTCCGTCGCGCTGGCCGAGGTCGCCGCCGAGGACCTGCGGACGATGCACTACCGCGTCACCGTGCGGCACCTGCACGTCCACCTCCCCCGCGTGATCAGCGACAGCGCGTCCGGTGGTGCGCGATGAGCCTCGACCGGATCGAGCCGTGGATGCTGATCGGCCTGGCGCTGTGCGTCCTGCTGGTCATCGTCACCGCACGCAAGACGGTCAAGGCCGTCACCAAGGCACGTCAGGTGCGCCGCATGGGCGGCAACACCGTGCGCACGCTGATCACCACGGCCGTCATCGGCGGCGGACAGTGGCTCATCCTCGCGAACTCCGCTGACTGGCGGGTTACCGCGGCTGCCCTGTCGGTGCCCGCGTTCGTCACCTCCGCACTGATCGTGCGGGCTCTCACCGTCACCACGACCGAGCACGCACACACCGCCGGGGGCAAGCGATGACCAGCGCATACCCGACCAACATCGACACCGTCGTGACCAAGGTCCGAGAGATCACCGCGACCGAGGGCAAGATCCCCGCACGCAACCGCGTCATGCGGGAGTGCGGTGTGGGCGCGAAGAAGGCGACCGACGCGCTGGCCGTGGTCAAGGGTGAGAGCCTCTCCCCGGCCGAGACGTCGCCCGCACCGGTTCGACTGCTGCACTCGGTGCCGACGCCCGACACCGCCCCGGAGACACTGGAGAGCGTCCAGGCTGACGAGGCACCGAACGCCGTGCAGGACACGGCGGAGCAGGAGCGGTCCCCCGAGGTCGAGCGCCCGGCACCGGTGGTCGAGGTGCCGCCGGCGAACGACGTCACGCCTCTGGCTGCGGCACCGTCGACGGGTGTGAAGCCGGTGCGGTCGTGGCCGTTGTGGGTGATCGCGCTCGGTGCGTTCGTCTCCATCTGGGGTGGTTGGGTCGGTCTCGGTGAGATGACCGGGTTCGGTCCGGTGCGGCTGCTGCCCGGCATCGCCGATGACTTCGTCATCAACTCTGCGATCACGCTCCCGCTCGGTGTCGAGGCCTACGCCGCGTACGCGATGCGGGTGTGGCTGTCCGGCGCTCTCGTCACGTCTGGTGCTCGTGCGTTCGCCAAGTGGTCGGCCATCGGCTCGCTCGTGCTCGGTGCGCTCGGTCAGGTGGCCTACCACCTGATGAAGGCGGACGGCATGACGACGGCGCCGTGGTGGATCACCACGTTCGTCTCCGTGCTGCTGGTGGTCGTGCTCGGGTGCGCCGCCGCTCTGACCCACCTGCTGCACGACGCCCGGACGGAGGTGCGGGCATGAGCACCCCCGACACGAACCCGCACCACGACACCGAGTCCGGACCGGAGGTGAACGAGATGACCGAGACCATCAGCGGGTCCGAGACGGTGGCCAAGGTGCTCCCGATCCGACCAGGTGCCGAGGTCGAGCCGAAGGTGTTCGACGGTGAGATCGTCACCGACGACGAGAGTGCGGAACTCGACCGCCGCATCGTGGCGGACCGGGTTCGCGGCACTGCTGACGTGGCCGTTCGTATCCTGCGGGAGTCGGACGTCAGCGTGCGTGTCCGGTCCGTGGTGGCCTACCGGGTCCGTAAGGCTCCGCGTGACTCGGCACGGCTGACCTGGTTCGCGATTCGCGGACTCGGACGCTGGACGGCAAAGGGGTGGACGTGGGCGACGCACGGCGACCTGCGGGCCGACGCCCGTAACGCCAGACTCTCCAACGACTCCGAGGCCCGGCGGACCGCTCAGGAGACGTTGCGGGCGGACGCGGCGGCCCGGTGGGCGAAGCTGCGGACCGCGCTGAAGGTCATGGCGATCATCGCCGCCGGCGTGCTGTTCCTCGTGGTGGTGGACCACGCGGTCGAGCGTGACCAGATGTGGGCGTGGCTGTCCGCGACCTACAGCGTGCTCGACATCGTGCGGGCGGTGCTGAAGTGGATGCTCTGGTTCTCCCCACTCGGCATCCTGCTCGCGGCCATCTGGGAGGGACGTGACAAGGGTCCGGGTGCCGGGTTCCTCGTGCGCCCGGAACGCGATGACGCGGACTCGTGGATCGACGAGCGCATGGTCGCTACCGCGCTGGCGAACCTCGGTGTGGCGCCGCTGGACAAGTTCTTCAAGAACGGCGGCCAACTGACGTACTCCGTGATGCCGCGTGTGGACGGTGACGGCACCTACGCGCAGGTTCGTCTGCCGATGGGTGTCACGGCGGACATGGTTGCGGGGCAACGGAAGAAGCTCGCGGCGAACCTCGGGCGTGCGGCGCTGGAGACGTGGCCGACCGAGGGCGACGAGTCCGGCATCCTCGATCTGTGGGTGGCCGACAAGGGCAAGCTCGGTGGTGGCGCCGGCGAGTGGCCGTTGCAGCACGACGGCCAGGTGGACGTGTTCGAGGGTGTGCCGTTCGGCCTGACGCAGCGTGGCGCGGTCATCAACGCCATGTTGTTCGAGTCGAACTGGCTCATCGGTGGACGCCCTGGTCAGGGCAAGTCCGCCGCCATGCGGACGTTGCTGCTCGGGGCGTGCCTCGACCCGTCCACGGAGCACTGGGTGTTCGTCATGGGTGAGTCGCCCGACTTCGAGCCGTTCCGGCCGCGTCTGGCGCGCTACGCGATGGGCATGGACGACTCCGTCGCTGAAGCGGCGTTGCAGGCCCTTCGTGACCTGCTGGCGGAGATGGAACGACGCGGCAAGGTGCTCGGTGAGCAGCCCGGCCGACCGCCCAAGACCTCCCGCAAGCTGGCGGACAAGCGTGCTCTGGGCCTGCACCTGCTGACGTGCTGGATTGACGAGGTGCACGAGCTGTTCATGCACCCCAAGTACGGCAAGGAGGCCGCTGAACTGGCGGTGCGGCTGATCAAGCGTGGCCGCAAGTACGGCATCGTGCTCGTGCTGGCCACGCAGTCGCCCACCAAGGAGTCGATCCCGCGCGAGGTGACCCGCAACGTCTCGACCGGTATCGCGTTCTCCGTCGCCGACCACGTGGCCAACGACGGTCTGTTGGGCGCCGGCAAGTACAAGGCGGGTATCCGCGCTACCGACCTGCGGACCAAGGTGGACCGGGGAACGTGTGTCGCGGTGGGCATCAACGACAACGTGTTCGAGCTGGTCAGGTCGTTCTACGTGCCGTTCGAAGACGGCCTCGACATGGTCTCCCCCGTCATCGCCCGCGCTATGGCGCTGCTGGAAGAGTCCGGGCGCACCGTCGCCCCGGTGTCCGAAGTGGAGAGTGCACCGGTCGTGGTGGATCACCTGGCGGACATCGCGCGGGTGATGCGTGACGACAAGCGCGTGCGTACTCAGCTCGTGCTGGCGCGGCTGGTCGAGCACGACGCCAGCGTCTATGAGGGCTGGACGTTCGCCGACCTGAAAGCGGCTCTGGCCGAGTACGACATCGACGTCGTGAAGTCCGACGGCGTGAAGGTCGTGCGTGCCGACGACGTCACCACGGCACTCACCGAGCGTGACCGTTTCGGCGACGACGAAGACGACGCGGACGACGGCGCGTAGGGCAGGGATCGGGTCAGGGACCCGCAGGGATGTCAGGGAGTTGTCCCTGACGGGTCCCTGACCCCAGATCCCTCCCCTGACCAGCACCAACCACGGTTAGGGACCCCACCGCTACACCGTCGCTTGACCAGCGAAAACGCCTAGATCGAGGCCCTACGGGCCGCTCGTTCACCTCCCTCCCTGCCTTCCGCAGCACCCATAACGGGTGGCTGTGACGGCACCCCCATGCCCAACACCGATTACACATGGTGAAGGAGAACAGCGCATGTCTACGCAGAACACGCTGCTGACGCACGCACTCGCCGCAGCACAGATGGGGTTCTACGTCTTCCCGTTGCGCCCCATGACCAAGCGTCCCGCCCTGCACAAGGCGGAGCTGTGCCCCCGCACCGGGGCGTGCAGTGCCGGACACCTCGGGTGGGAGCAGCGCGCCACGATCGACCTGGACGTGATCGAGCGCTGCTGGTCGGCAGGGCCGTTCAACATCGGCATCGCCACCGGACCGAGCGGCCTGGTCGTGGTCGACCTCGACACCCGCAAGTCGCCCGCCGACGTTCCCCCGCCTAGCTGGAGCCGGGAGGGGATTCGCGACGGTCACGACGTCTTCACCGCCCTGTGCGCAGACGCCGGCGAAGACGTCCCGTGGGAGACCAGGACGATACGCACCGCACGTGCCGGGACGCACCTGTACTTCCGTGAGCCGTCCACTGTGGAACTGCGCAACACCGAGGGAGAGCACGGCAACGGCCTCGGGTGGAAGGTCGACACCCGCGCGCACGGCGGCTACGTCGTCGGCCCCGGTTCGATCACCTCGGACGGCACCTACTGGCCGACGAACGACGTCGCGCCGCTGCCTCTCCCGGTGTGGTTGGTCCACTGCCTCACTCCTAGGCCGCGTACGGCCGTCTCAGCGCCCATTGTGGTGCCCTCACAACGTTTGCCGCGCTACGTCACCGCCGCAGTAGAGGGTGAGTGCCGCAAGCTCTCTGCGGCCGTCTCAGGCGGTCACGACAAACCCCCGTACGTCGCGGGCATCGCGCTCGGGCAACTGGTCGGCGCCGGTGTCCTCCCTGCGGCTACAGCAGAAGCTCACCTCATGGCAGCCGCAGCACCCCTGATCAACGGGGAGTGCGACTGCACCGAGGCCAAGGTGCGCCGCAGCATCCGCAACGGCATCACCGAGGGCACCACACGGCCGCGCCAGATGCCCGGCAACGAACGCCCCGCCCCGGCCACCGCACCCATGTTCGACGTGCGAGGTGCGGCGTGAACGTCCTGTCGCTGTTCTCCGGCATCGGCGGTCTCGAACTCGGCTTGGAACGCGCCGGGATGACCGTGGCCGGACAGGTCGAACTCGACCCCTATTGCCGAGAAGTGCTGTCCCGACACTGGCCGGAGGTTCCTCGCCATGACGACGTCCGCACCGCCCCCGAGTGGTGGCAGTCCCAGCAACGGCCCTGCGTCGACCTCGTCGCCGGCGGCTTTCCCTGCCAGCCCTTCAGCAAGCTCGGGAGCCGACTCGGCATCGACGACGAACGTTGGGGTTGGCCGTGGATGGCCGACGTCGTACGCGTGGTTCGACCCCGCTACGTCCTCGTGGAGAACGTCTCAGCTCTCGTTCGAGATCGAGACGCCTTCGCATGGATGCTCGGTGACCTTCACCAGCTCGGGTTCGATGCACAGTGGACAGTTGTTTCCGCGTGTTCCGTGGGTGCGCCACACGCACGAGACCGCCTGTTCCTACTGGCCCACCCCGCGTGCGTCGATGGCCAACAACCACTGCACCTACAGGCCGCAGTACCGCCCGGACGCGCCAGCGCTGGAGCAACGCGTGGCGATGCGCGGCCAGACCGGTGGGTACCTGAACCCGCAGTGGGTCGAGTGGCTCATGGGCTTTCCAAGCGGTTGGTTGCCCCCGGTCTGCGCGCACTCGGAAACGCCGTCGTCCCCCACGTCGCCGAACTCGTCGGCCGCCTGATCGTCACCGCAGACACGAACCGGAGGCACGCGGCATGACCACCACCACGATCGACGGCGCGCAGATCCTCGACGACGTCCAGGCGTTCCTGTCGCGGTTCAACGCCTTCCCCGATCAGCACTGCGCCCCGATGCTCGCGCTCTGGTACGCCCACACGTGGGCGGCCGAACACTTCTACATCACCCCGCGCGTCGTGCTGTCCAGCGCGGAACCCGGTTCCGGCAAGACGCGCGTGCTGGAGGTCGCCCGCCACTTGGTCCGCACGCCGGAGATGACGTTCTCCGCCACCCCGGCCGCGTTGTTCCGCATGGTCGGTGCCGGACCGATCACCATCCTGTTCGACGAGGTCGACGCCATTTTCGACACCAAGGGTGGCGGCAACGAAGACCTCCGCGCGCTGGTCAACGCCGGTTACAAGCGCTCCGCGACCGTGGCGCGCTGTAAGGGCGACGCGGGGAACATGGTGATCGAGCGGTTCCCCGTCTACGCCCCCGCCGCGCTGGCGGGCATCGCGGGGAACATGCCCGACACCATCACCACCCGCGCCATCACCATCCACATGCGCCGGCGACGTCCCGACGAACGAGTCGAGGCGTTCCGTGAACGGAAGGTGGAGGAACAGTCCGCCCCGGTCCGTGACGCTCTGGCCACGTGGATGGAAGTCGTGGGCGAACGCGTCGGCGCCGCCTACCCGGACATGCCCGAAGGCGTCACCGACCGGGCGGCCGAGATTTGGGAACCGCTGCTCGCAATCGCGGACATGGCCGGCGGGCACTGGCCGCAGACCGCGCGTGCCGCGTGCGTGCACTTCGTCACCGCCGCGCAGACCAACCCCACGTCCGACCGAATCCGGCTGCTGTCCGATCTCCGCACCGTGTTCGCCGACCGTGGCGTGACTCGCATGAGCACCGTGGAGATCCTCGCTGTCCTGCACAGCATGGAAGAGGCCCCGTGGGGCGACTTCTACGGCAGGCCCATCAACGCCCGCCAACTGGCAACAGAACTCAGCGCCTACGGCGTCAAGGTCACCGCTTTCAGGAACGGCGCGAAGGCGTTCAAGGGCTACGTCATCGACGGCATTCACGGATTGGGCGACGCATGGGCGCGCTACCTGCCCGAGCCGAAGGCAGACGAGAACTCGGAGGGTGAGCACTGATGGACGAGAACACCGAGCACATCGTTCTGACGGTCGAGCAGGCGGCAAAGCGACTCAACATCGGCCGGACCCTCATGTACGAACTCGTCACCACCGGCGTTGTGGAATCCGTTCACATCGGTCGGCTACGCCGCATTCCTTTGCAGGCCCTCACGAACTACGTCACGAAGCTCATGACCAGCACGTCCAGCCCGGAAGCCGCTTAGGAGACAACGTGGGACGCAAGTCGAACGGCGAATCGACAATCTACGAAGGTTCTGACGGCTACTGGCACGGGCGCGTGACGGTCGGCACCAAGGACGACGGCAGCCCCGATCGGCGCCACGTGCAGGCCAAGACCCGCCCGGAAGTCGCGAAGAAGGTCGCCAAGCTCGAACAGGAACGCGACGCGGGCAAGGTGCGCAAGACCGGTAAGGCGTGGACGGTCGAGAAGTGGCTGACGCACTGGTTGGAGAATATCGTTGCGCCGCCGGCCATCACGGAGAACGCGTTCAGCGCGTACGAGGTGGCGGCACGCGTTCACCTCATTCCCGGTGTCGGAAAGCACAGGTTGGACAAGCTCGAACCGGAACACCTGGAGAAGCTCTACCGGAAGATGATCCAGGGCGGAGCTAAGTCGTCGCGTGCTCATCAGGTTCACCGCACCATTAGGGCAGCGTTGAACATCGCCGTGCGGCGGAAGTACATCACCGAGAATCCCGCCCTGATTGCTCGTGCCCCAAAGGTCGAAGACTTCGACGTTGAGCCGTACTCGGTGGATGAGGTGAAAAGGCTCATGGAGACCGCGTTGAAGCGGCGCAATAGCGCTCGGTGGGCTATCGCATTGGCTCTCGGCTTGCGTCAGGGTGAAGCTCTGGGCCTGCGGTGGGCAGACGTGGATCTCAAACTCGGCACGCTGACCGTCCGCCGTAGCCGTCTGCGGCCTCGGTGGAAGCACGGATGTGAGGAACCCTGCGGGCGGAAGCTCGGTGGGCATTGTCCTGAGCGGCTGCCATTGCGGCAGGAAACGGCCGGTACGAAGTCGAAGGCAGGCACGCGCGGTATCGGCCTACCTGACGAACTGGTGGCGCTACTGAAGGCGCACAAGGCCACTCAGGACAAGGAACGTCGGCAGGCAGCACAGCTCTGGACGGACTCCGGCTACGTGTTCACCACACCTACCGGTGGCCCGTTGAATCCCCGCACGGACTACACCGAGTGGAAGAACCTGCTCAAGGCCGCGAAGGTGCCAGACGGGCGGCTTCACGACGCCCGCCACACTGCGGCAACGGTGCTGCTGCTGCTCGGTGTGGCGGAGCGAACCGTGATGGGGATCATGGGCTGGTCGAACACGGCGATGGCTGCCAAGTACCAGCACATCACCGCCTCGATCCGGCGTGACGTCGCTCAGAGGGTCGGTGGGCTGCTCTGGGAGCCTGCCGAGACGGCCGACGAGGGAGACGACGAGGACGGCGCGGCAGGGGTGCCGATTCCGGCCTAGCGGCCACAACTGAGACGACAACTGAGACGAAACGTCAGAGCCCCGATCACCGGATGTAGTGATCGGGGCTCTGACCTGCGGTGGCGGTGGGATTTGAACCCACGGAGGCTTTCACCTCACACGCTTTCGAGGCGTGCTCCTTCGGCCGCTCGGACACGCCACCGATAAGAACAATACACAGCCCGCGCGACTGGCTTAACGCTGGGTCCGGAAGAAGCGTTCGAGCAGGTCAGCGCACTCCTGTTCCAGCACGCCGCCCTGCACCTCTGGCCGGTGGTTGAGCCGGCGGTCGCGCACGACGTCCCACAACGACGCCACAGCCCCGGTTTTGGGCTCCCAGGCGCCGAAGACGAGACGGGAGACACGGGCGAGCACCAGCGCTCCCGCGCACATCGTGCAGGGTTCCAGCGTCACCGCGAGCGTGCAGCCGTCGAGCCGCCAGCCGTCGCCGTACTTCGCGGCGGCGGCGCGCAACGCCAGGATCTCGGCGTGCGCGGTCGGGTCGCCCAGCGCTTCGCGCGCGTTGCAGGCCTCGGCCAGCACGGAACCGTCCGGCGCGAAGACGACGGCGCCGATCGGTACGTCCGCGCCTGCGTGCGAGGCCGCTTTCAGGGCGGCCCGGACCATGTCCTCGGAAGTGATCACGCTTGGATCGTGTCGAGCAGCTTCGTGAGCTCGTCGATGAAGCCGATGCGCTGGGCGATCATCTGGAGCTGCTCGTCCGGGTAGAGGTCGACCTCGTCGACGATGATCTGAAGTTCGTGCGAGGGCATGCCCAGGTCGGTCAGGACGCCCAGGTCGCCTTCCGGCCAGAGTTCGTTGTCCTCTTCGTCCGGTGGGTCGACACGGAGGAGATCGAGGACGTCGGCCGCGATGTCGTAGTCGAGGGCGGCGGCCGCGTCGGACAGCAGCAGCGCGACACCACCCGGCACGGGACGCAGGATGATGAAGAACTCGTCGTCGACGGCGAGGAGACCGAACACAGCTCCTGTCGACCTCAGTTGGCGCAGCTCCGTGATCGCCGCGTCCAGCTCCGACAGCGCGGAGCTGTCCATCCTGCTGCACCGCCAGCGGCCGTCCTCTCGGACGACCGCGACCGCGAAGCCGTTGACCGGCTCCTGCTGTGTCATGTGCACACCGTAGGGCCCAGACGACCTTCCCGGTAGCCGAGGTGGTGGCACCATCGGTAGATGAGCACAACTACGCCGGACCCCCGTCTCGCCGGATTGCTCGAAGGGGCTCGTTCGCTCCAGCCCCGCACGGTGGCGCTGCGCCGTCAGATCCACCGGCACCCTGAACAGGGACTTCACCTCCCCAAGACGCAGGCCGCCGTCCTGCACGCGCTGGAGGGGTTGCCTGTCAAGGTCACCAAGGGCGAGTCGTCGACCTCGGTCGTGGCGGTGCTCGAGGGCGACCGGCCGGGGCCGACGGTGCTGCTGCGCGGCGACATGGACGGCCTGCCGCTCCAGGAGGCGACGGGACTGCCGTTCGCGTCCGAAGTGGACGGCAACATGCACGCCTGCGGCCACGACACGCACGTGGCGATGCTGGCCGCCTCCGCCCGGCTGCTGGCGGACCGGCGTGACGCTTTGAAAGGCCGCGTGCTGTTCATGTTCCAGCCGGGCGAGGAAGGCCATCACGGCGCCCGGCACATGATCGAGGAGGGCCTGCTCGACGACGGCGTGGAGAAGGCGTTCGCACTGCACATCACGTCCACGATGAAGTCGGGCGTGGTGACGTGCCGGCCGGGGCCGATGATGGCGTCCGCGGACTCGTTCCACGTGCACGTGAAGGGTCGCGGCGGTCACGGCGCGATGCCGCACAACGCGCTGGACCCGGTGCCCGCGGCGGCCGCGATGGTCGGGGCGATCCAGACGATGCTCGGACGGCGGGTGAGCGTTCACCAGCCAGCCGTGGTGACCGTGGCGCAGATCCACGCCGGCACGACGACGAACATCATCCCCGAGGTCGCGACCCTCGACGGGACGATCAGGACGTTGTCGGAGGAGACGCGCGCGCTCGTGCACAAGGAGCTCAAGCAGGCCATCAAGCACACGGCCGCCGCCTACGGGTGCCATGCCGAGGTCAGCATCGTGCCGGGCTATCCGGTGACGGTGAACGACGACGTCGTTGGGCAGCACGTGGTGGATCTGGCGGCCGCGGCGATGGGTGCCTCGTGGAGCGAGCCGATGCAGGATCCGCTGATGGGAGCGGAGGACTTCTCCTACGTGCTGCAGCGGGTTCCGGGGGCGCTGGCGTTCCTCGGAGCCTGCCCGCGGGGCGTCGACCTGGAGGAGGCCGCGCCGAACCACTCGAACCGGGTGCTGTTCGACGAGGCCGCCATGGAGCACGGGGTGGCGATGTACGCGGCGTTCGCGCTGGACGCCCTCCGCTAGTTGCAGGTACGCCTCGCACGGAATGATGGGCGCCGTGCGAGACGTGTGCGTGATCGGACTGGGACTGATCGGCGGCTCCGTGCTGCGGGCCGCCAAGGCTGCCGGGCGCACGGTGTGGGGTGCGACGGC
Organism: Lentzea sp. NPDC102401; assembly: GCF_044765805.1. Lineage (NCBI taxonomy): Bacteria > Bacillati > Actinomycetota > Actinomycetes > Pseudonocardiales > Pseudonocardiaceae > Lentzea > Lentzea sp. NPDC102401. The sequence continues at coordinate 145,804 of NZ_JBIWKS010000003.1, forward strand.
GAGCAAAGAGGACGCGGACAACGCGCGCGCTGAGGGCTTCGACATCGTGAGTGTGGACGAGGCCCTCAGCCGGAACGCCGAGGCGCTCGTGGTTCTCGCCGTGCCGATGCCCGCGCTGCCGGACCTGCTCCGCAAGATCCCCGCCGGCACTCGGCTCACGGACGTGACCAGCGTCAAGGGGCCCGTGCACGACGCCGTGCACCAGTACGCGAAAGACGTCCGCTTCGTCGGCGGGCACCCGATGGCCGGCACCAGCAAGAGCGGATGGGGCGCCGGCAGCACGACCCTCTTCCAGGGCGCCGCGTGGGTCGTCACGCCCGAGGAGGCCGACGACCACCTCAACGACGTCATCCAGCTCGCGCTCGACCTCGGCGCGCACGTGGTGCCGACGACGCCGGAGGAGCACGACGAGGCGGTGGCGCGGATCAGTCACCTGCCGCACATCATGGCGGCGATCCTGGCCGCGGTCGGGGCAGATGGCGGGCCGCTCTCCATGGCGCTCGCGGCGGGCAGTTTCGGGGACGGCACGCGGGTCGCGGGCAGCAGGCCGGAACTCGTCAGGGCCATGTGCGAGGGGAACCGGGACGCGCTGCTGATGGCCGTGGACGACGCACTGGGACGGCTCGGCGCGGCGAGGGGTTCGCTGGCGTCCACCGGTGGTCTGGCGAAGACCATCGAGGCAGGGCACGACGGCCGGAACGTGCTGGTCAACCAGCCACAGCGCACCAGGATCACGATCGATCTGACCAAGCCGGGAGCACTCGCGGCGCTGCGGAATCTTGGGTCTCGTGGCGGACGTGTGGTTGGGCTGAACGGCAGCACCGCGCAAGCGGAAACGTCGTAGGGTCGCCGAGTGGATCGACGGACGCTCGCCGGCGGACTCGGTGGACTCGCGCTCGTCGTGGCCGCCGTCGTGGTGCTCCGGGCCGGTGACGCGCCGGACACCCTCAAGAAGGAAACGGCGGACGGCGTCGAGGTCGTCGCGCTCCAGGAGCCGGTGAAACCCTCCAACGCCAGGGCTCAGGCGCTGGACGTGGACGCGCTGCAGATCGCGTGGAACGGGTCGGCGCCGGCCTACGAGGTGCGCTGGAACGGCAACGAGCAGCTCGTGCCCGGCCCCGAGGTCGAGCTGCCGAACCTGAGCCCCGACACCCAGACCGAGGTCGAGATCCGGGCTGTCAGCGCGACCGGCAGGCGCAGTGAGCCGCTCAGGATCGCCGCGACGCCCAAGAACGTCTACAACGGCAAGTGGGAGGACCAGCTCGTCGGCCAGGCGGACAGGTTCGACGGCCCGGAGGCGCTCGATCCGCGGAAGTGGCGGGTCGAGGCGGAACCGGAGTGCCTGGGGCTCAGGGCGTTCGGGCAGAGCAGGCGCATCGACGTCGACTGCCCGATGGCCGCCTTCCAGAGCAACACCCCGATCCGGTTCGGAGTGCCCGCGAGTGACGGCGCGACCGGCCGAGCGATCATCAGCGTCGCGGGCGCGGTCGAATCGAGTCACGTGCGGCTGACGTTGCTGCCCGATCCGTGGCAGTACCTGAAGGAGACCGACGCGCAGCCGAAGGGCGCGGTCAGCCTCGACATCACGACGCAGGGCACGCGGATCGTCGCCGACCCCGATCTTCCCCGCACCGGCAAGCAGATCGACCTGGGCGACGCACCGATGACCGGGCTCGTCGCGGGCGTGCGGCACCGCTGGGAGATGCGGGTGCTGCCCGAGGCCGTGGTCGCGTTGCGGGACGGCGTCGTGGTCGCCTACGAGCCCGTCGCGATCAGGGATCGGCTGGTGCACCCCCGGATCCGCATCGACGGCGGCGGTTTCCTGGACGCGTTCGGCGTCGGAGGCGTGCCGGAACGCGTCGTGCCCACCGAGGTCATCCCGCTGAACCGCGACGTCGAACTGCCGCAGGACGTCGTGGCCGCGAAACTCGTCAAACCGGACGCGGGCCAGGTCACCGTCACCGAACTGCCGCTCAGCGCGGGGAAGGTCGCTGCCCAGGAAGCCCAGCTCGTCGTCATCCGCAAGCCCGAGAGCCGCCCCGGCACGCTCCCCAGGCTCGCGGACCGGCCCGGCGGCATCAAGACCGGCGCGCCGCGGCTGCACGTCATGCACGAGGACGGCACCAAGCCCCCGCAACCGTTGCCCGGCAAGGGACGCGTCCTCATCACGGCCGAGGTCAACGCCATCGGGCACCGCGGCATCGAGCTCGAACTCGACGGCAGGCGGATCGTCTCGCTGCCCACCAACGAGCAGGGCCCGGGCGTTCCCGGCAGGCACGAGTTCTGGCTCGACACCGCGAAGCTGGCCCCTTCGGCGCACGCTCGGCTCAAGCTCAGCGTCCTTCCGGCGGACGGTGGCGAACCCGTTATCGCGGAAACCGTGTTCGAGCTGGGGTGAACGCCTTAGCGTGACGCTATGAAGCGGGTCGCCTTCGTCGTCGTGGGCCTCGCGCTGGTGGCGGGCGTGATCGTCTTACGCGACACCGGCGGGAGCGACTCGGGCCTGCCCGTGGCTCCCCCGGCGCCGACGAAGCTCAAGCCGTACGTGGCGGAGCAGGTGCTGGTGCCGGGCCCCCAGGGCCGCCCGTCCACACCGGCAGGCGTCGTCGCACGCGCGGGCCACCACAAGATCCAGCTCAGCTGGACCGGCGACGCGCCCGCGTACGAGGTGCGGTGGGGCGACAAGGTCAAGCTCGTCACGCGCCCCGGCACCCAGCTCAACGGCCTGGAGAACGAACGCGAGCAGCAGATCGACATCCGCGCCGTCGACTCGTTCGGGCAGCGTTCGCAGCCCGCCCACGCCAAGGCGACCCCGCGCGCCGACAACGCCCCGTACACGTTCGTCGACCGCTTCGACTCCCCCGACGAACCCGACCTCCAACTTTGGAGGCTCTCCAAGCGCACCGACTGCGCTCGTGCCACCAGCGGCGACGAGGACGACCACGACCGGCTCGTGATCAGCAGCAGCTGCGGCACCCGTGCCGTGACGCTGAGGTCGCGCACGCCGTTCGTCCGCGGCGACGACGAGAGCCGGCTCGTGATCGAGACCGACGCCCCCGGCACCGGCGGCAAGCTGCTGCTCGACCTCGTGCCGGGACCGGTCAGCGTGCAGGGCGAACCGGTGCCGCCGAACACCATCCGCGCGACGGTCTCCACCGACAACTCCGGCAACTCGATCGTCGAACTCGTCCCGAACGGCACCGCGGTCAAGCCCGTCCCGGCCGCGCTGCCCGGCGTGACCGTGCGCTGGGAACTCGTGTTGACCCCGGCCGGCGTCCAGGTCGTGCGCGATGGAGACGTCGTCGCCACCTCGCCGTTCGTGCCGCAGTGGCGCGAGGCGACGGCACTGGTCGGTGTCGCGGCACTCGCGGGCGACCGGATCCGCGCCGGCGTCGACCTGATCGGCTACCGCACCGCCAAGGCCGACGCGCCGCTCGCAGGCCCGACGCCGCAGGTCCGCGTGGACAGCCCGGCGAGCACGAGCGCCAACCCCATCGCGGACGTCACCGCGGGTCAGCTGCGCATCGCTCTCATTCCGTCGCGCGAAAGCGAGCCGGTCACCGCTGTCAAGGTCAACGGCGTCCAGGTACCGCTCCGGCCGGCGATCGAGGGCACGCCGTGGAAGCCCGGCGCGGAGTACCCGGCCGTCGCCGACCTGCCCGAAGAGGCGTTCACCGACAACCTGAACGTGCAGCTCGTCACCCAGGAACGCATCCAGGTCACGCACACCGACGTCGAACTGACCGGCCCGAAGAAGGAGCCGCGACGCCAGCCCGGCACACCTCTGGTGGACGCGAAGCCGACGCTCGCCGACCCGATCCCCGAGGTCCTGGACGCGAGCGGCCAGCCCATCGAGAACGGCGCCGCCTTCAACCGCGGCCGGGTCGTTCTGGAGGTCCGCGTCAACGCCCTCGACGCGGCCGTGGCGGGTCTCGCCGGGTTCGAGATCAGGCTCGACGGCAACCACGTCGCCACCGTGCCGACGACGGCCGACGGGCCCGCCGCCGCAGGCCGGTGGCGGATTTCACTCAACACGGGCGCGATGACCGCAGGAGCGCACGCCATCGAGGTGAAGGCCTTCAGCACCGATTCAGAGGTGCACCCCGAGACGGGTTACGTTCCTTTTTTGCTCAAGCCGTGAATGCCGCAAGATGGACGTATGGCACGCGCACTGATCATCGACGCCGCCCGCACGCCGTTCGGGAAGTACCGGGGAGGTCTCTCCGGCATCCGGGTGGACGACCTCGCGGCGCTGCCCATCGTCGACCTGCTGCGCCGCTACCCGTCGCTCGACCTGGCGCGCATCGACGACGTGCTGCTGGGTGACGCCAACGGCGCCGGCGAGGACAACCGCAACGTCGCCCGCATGGCCTCGTTGCTGGCGGGACTGCCGGTCTCCGTGCCGGGCGTGACGCTGAACCGGCTGTGCGCCTCGGGCGGCGAGTCGATCATCCAGGGTGCGCGGGCGTTGATCACCGGAGACGCCGATCTGATCGTCGCCGGCGGTGTCGAGGGGATGTCGCGGGCGCCGTTCGTGACGGCCCGCCCGGACAAGGCCTTCCCGGATCGGCTGGAGACCGTGTCGACGGCACTCGGCTGGCGGCTGGTGAACCCGCGCATGCCCAAGCACTACACCGTGCCGCTGGGCCTGGCCGCCGAGAACGTCGCCCACGAACTCGGAATCACCCGCGACCAGATGGACAACTTCGCCCTGCGCTCACACCGCCGCGCCGCCGCGGCGTGGGATGCCGGTGTGCACGAGGGTTTCGCGTTTCCCGTGCAGTTGCCGGACGGAACGGCGATCCGGCGCGACGAGAACGTCCGCGCCGACACCAGCATGGAGAAGCTCGCGAAGCTCAAGCCCGCGTTCTCCGAGCAGGGTTCGGTGACGGCGGGCAACGCATCGCCTTTGAACGACGGCGCTTTGGCTGCTTTGCTCGGCACCGAAGCGATCGCGTCCGAGTTGGGCGTCGAGCCGCTGGGTGAGGTGCTCGGGTCGGCGACCACCGGCGAGGAGCCGCACCGGTTCACCGTCGCTCCCGTGTCGGCGATCCGGAAACTGTTGAAGCGCCTGCACATCGAGGCCGAACAGGTCGATCTGTGGGAGATCAACGAAGCCTTCGCCGCCATGGCCCTGTCGGTGGTGCACCACCTTCCCGAGATCGACAAGGAGAAGGTCAACGTCCACGGCGGCGCGATCGCCTACGGCCATCCGCTCGGCGCCTCGATGCCGCGCGTGATCGTCGACGTGTGCCGCCACCTGCGGCAGCGCGGCGGCGGCATCGGCATCGCGGCGGCCTGTGTCGGCGTCGGTCAGGGTGTGGCCGTGGCGGTGCGCGTCTAGTCCTTCGAGTGCAGGATGTCGCGGGCCTGCTCGGCCGCGCGGACGATGCTCTCGCTGACGAAGTCCAGGAACCGCGCGATGTTCTCCAGCCGGACGGCGGCCGGGGTGCCGGAGCCGAGGACGCCGGAACCCTGCCGCGCGGCCTCGGCGAGCTTCGTCGTGCCGGCGGCGCTCGCGATCATCGACTGGTACCAGATGTCACCCTCGTCGACGACGTAACGCTCGCGGCGGCGTTCGTCGCGCACGCGCCCGATCAGGCCCTGACCTTCCAGGTAGGACATGGCCTTCGAGACCGACGCCGGACTGACCTGCAGGTGCCCCACCAGTTCTGACGCGGTCAGGCTGCCGGAGTCGGTCGCGTAGAGGCTCGCGAGCGCCCTCGCCGGCATCTTCGACAGGCCCTGCCCCATGAAGATGCCCGAGAACAACTCCTCGAACTCCCGCACCGCCTCCACGTCACGTCCGTCCGCACGTTCGACCGCTGGTCGGCGAGGTGCGGCCTGCTTGCGCCGTTGCGCACGGCGTTCCGTTGCGAGGTGGGCGATGTCGGCCTTGTACCCGGCCGGACCTCCGTTGCGCATCACCTCGCGCGTGATCGTCGAGGTGGGCCGGTCGAGGTTCCTCGCTATCTCCGCGTACGCGAGGCCGTCGGACAGGCCGATGGCGATCTGACGGCGTTCCTGCTGGGTGAGTCGACCTCCTGGCATGCCCAGACCATAGCTTTCACCTTCATCTCATTGCAACTGCCGTTGCATTAGATCTACATCCCGTTGCAACGATCTTGTGGTTTTGAGCTGCATCAATGCGTTTTCATCGCAACGAACTTGTTGCCCAAATCTGGAAACGCAACGTAGCTTTTCGCCCATCAGAAACAACGAGTCACAGGAGCCAGAGATGCAGACCTTCACCACCCCCGCCCCCATCGCCGCCATCCTCGACATCCCGGCCGGCCGCGTTCAGTTCATCGCCGCGGACCGCGCCGACACCGCCGTCGAGGTCCTCCCGGCCGACGCCGCGCAGAGCCGCGACGTGAAGGCCGCCGAGAAGATCAAGGTCGACTTCGCCGACGGCGTCCTGCACATCACGACCGAGGCGGGCAACAAGATCCTCGGCTCGTCCGGAGCCGTCGAAGTCACCGTCCAGCTGCCCGCCGGTTCGCGGGTCGAGGCCAAGGCGGCGAGCGCCGAGTTCCGCGGCGTCGGCCGACTCGGTGACATCGCCTTCGAGGCGGCGCAGAGCGACATCAAGATCGACGAGGCCGCGCACGTCCGCCTCGTGACGCAGGCCGGTGACGTCACGGTCGGCCGCCTCAACGGTTCCGCCGAGATCACCACCCAGAAGGGCGACATCAACGTCAGCGTCGCCGCCGGACTCTCGGCCGCACTGGACGCCGGCACCTCGTACGGCCGCGTCACCAACGCGCTGCGCAACGCCGACGCGCCGGACCTGACGATCCGCGCCACCACGTCGTACGGCGACATCACCGCCCGCAGCCTCTAAAACACTCACGCACTGGGGAGAGACCATGAGCACCACCGCCAACTACCAAGCCGCAGAACAACTCCTCCGCCGCCCGGCCGCTCCCGGCGGGCTGGTCGTCGGCGACAAGGTCCGTCCACAGTGGATCGAAGACGGCCGCCGCTTCTGGTACCAGCTCCGCGACGGCGCCGACCGCCAGTTCGTCGTGGTCGACCCGGCGGCGGGCACCCGCACCCCTGGGTTCGACCCGATGCCGTTCGTCGCGGTGCCGGGCAACCCCCTGGAGGTCTCCTCCCCCGACGGCAAGGTCGCGGTCTCGCGGCGCGGCCACGACCTGTGGGCGCGCTCGGGCGAGCGCGAGTGGGCGCTGACTTCGGACGGCGTTCCGGGCCACGGCTACGGCTACGGCCCGGACGCCATGAGCTACGGCACGCTGATGCGCAAGTTCGGCCTGCCGCACATGCCACCGGCCCTGGCCTGGGCGCCCGACTCGTCCAAGGTGCTCGCCCACCGCACCGACCAGCGTTCGGTTCGGAAGACCCACCTGATCGAATCGCGCCCGGCCGACGGCGGCGCCCCCGTGACCCACACCCAGCACTACGCCTACCCCGGCGACGAGCACATGCCGTTGGCCGAGTTGGTCGTGTTCGACGTGGAATCGGGAACGACGGTCTTCGCCCAGTGCGCACCGCTGCTCATGCCGGAGTTCTCCCCGATCACGGCCGGCTGGGCGTGGTGGTCCGAGGACAGCACGGCGGTCTACTTCCTCTCCCGCCCCCGCGACCAGCACACCCTGACCCTGAACCGGATGGACGCCTCGTCGGGCGAGGTCACCGTCGTGATCAGCGAGACGGGCGCCAACCGCGTAGGCCCCAACCAGCTGATCTACGGCGCGCCGATCGTCCGCGTGCTGGCCGACGAGGTGCTGTGGTTCTCGCAGCGCGACGGCTGGGGCCACCTCTACCGCTACGACCTGCACACCGGCGCGTTGCTCAACCAGGTCACCACGGGCCAATGGCTGGTCCGCGAGATCCTGCACGTCTCCGACGGCGTCGTGTACTTCACCGCGTCAGGCCTCGTGCCCGAGGACCCGTACCGCCGCACGGTGTGCCGCGTCGCCTTGGACGGCACCGGCTTCGCGGTCGTCACGGACGACTCACTGGACCACGTCGTCACGGTGTCCCCGAACGGCAGGTACTTCGTCGACTCAGCGTCCACTGTGGACACGCCGCCGGTGACGACCGTGCGCTCCTGGACCGGTGAGGTGCTGGTCTCGTTGGAGCAGGCCGACATCAGCCGGTTGCAAGCCACGGGCTGGACGGCCCCGGAACGCTTCCGCGTCAAGGCAGCCGACGGCACCACCGACATCTACGGCGTGCTCTACAAGCCGCGCGACTTCGACCCGACCGCCAGCTACGCGGTGGTGGACAACGTCTACCCCGGCCCGCAGGTCACCCGCGTCGAGCCGTGCTTCGACCCCGGCGGCATGGGCCTGGACGCGGAACCGTTGGCAGCACTCGGTTTCGTCGTGATCGCTCTGGACGGTCGCGGCACGCCGGGCCGTTCGAAGGCCTTCCACGACGTCTCGTACGGCAACCTGGCCGCCGCGGGCAGCCTGGAAGACCACGTCGCGGCACTGCACCAGCTGGCAGAGTCACGGCCGTGGATGGACCTCTCGCGCGTGGGCGTGATGGGCCACTCCGGCGGCGGATTCGCTGCGGGACGGGCGATGCTCGCCTACCCGGAGACCTACCGGGCCGGTGTCGCGCTGTCGGGTTCACACGACGCCCGGTACATCGGACTGGGCTGGGCCGAGACCGTCGACGGCCCGGACAACCCCTCGGCTTGGCTTCGCGCCTCGAACGTCGAGATCGCTGACCGGTTGGAAGGAAAGCTGCTGCTGATCCACGGCGAGCTCGACGACACCGTGCACCCGGACCACTCGCTTCGGATGGCGGATGCGTTGATCGCCGCGGGCAAGGAGTTCGAGCTGGTGATCGTGCCTGGGTCCGAGCACCTGTTCATCGACCGGATGGCGTACGTGCGCACGAAGTCCTGGGACTTCCTGGTGCGTTCGCTGATGGGGGTCGAGCCGCCTGCGTACCGTCCGGCGCCGATCGTCATCGACCCCGAGGTGCTGGGAGAGATGGTCTAGCGACCAGCCTTGACCTCGGTGAGGAACGCCGACCACGCCTTGTCCGACACGGGCAGGTGAGTGGTCGGCGCCTTGCTGTCGCGGATACCGACGCCATGACCGACCTCGACACAGTCATTCACGGGGCTGTAGCTGCTCTTGCGCCACGTCGACATGCCGAGAACCTCCTCAAGTCAGGATGCTGGTGATCAGCCCTTTCGATTCTTCCGCATCCAACGCCTGGTGGTCGAGCAGCTTGATCACCTCGGTGTACGTGGCAAGGGATGCCTTGTCCTCGACGAAGAGGCTGGTGTTCTCGGTTTCGGTGAAGACGACTGGCTCGTACTTCTCATAGCTCAGGTGATAGAAGGAGCCCGACAGACCTGCATGCGCACCGAACTCGACCGGCACGACTCTGACGGTGATGTAGTTCCTGTTGTTCATCGCCAGAACGTGGAGCAGCTGGTCCTGCATCAGCCGGGGACCACCCACCGGCAGTCGCAGTGCCTGTTCGTGGATGTAGAAGACGAACTTCCTGCTGTGGTGGAAGATCGCTTGCCTCGCCGTCTTCGCGGCGAGAACCTCGGGGATGTTGATGGTCTTCGCACGGGCGGAGCGCTCGATGAGAGCGGTGACGTACCCCGGAGTCTGGAGGGGACCAGGGATCAGGTTCATCGACCACATGGTGATCTTGTTGGCGAGGCGCTCCTGATCGATCAACGAGCGCACCTGATCCGGGATGCCGTCCTCGGGGAAGACGAGGAAGCCCTTCTCCCGCGACTCCCTGAACAGGGCGAGAAGGTAGCGAGCGTCCTCTGCGGGAACCCGGCAGAGGCCGAGGAGCATCGCGAGCTCGACCTCTGTGACCCCGCCCTTGCCCTTGACCAGGTCGGAGACCTTGGCCTCTTCCCAGTCGAGCAACTCGGCGATCTGCCGCTGCGTCATCCCGGTGGACCGGATGGCGTCACGGACGCCATCACCGAACGAGCGACCGACCACGCTCGAAAATCGTTTCGGCATGGTCGGAAGCTAGAACCCCGAACCGTCCCCTTCCATCGTTTGGACACGACTCGCCACGAAGGAAGTACTTCTTGGAGCGGTTCTAAATCCGCTTCGAGATCAGCGGGTACTCGACGACCAGGCCGTTCGCGTCGACCTTGACGTTCTGCTCGAACCCGCCGCTCTTGAACCGCACCACGGAGACGTCGTCCCCTACGGACACGGTCTTGTAGGTCTGCGTCACGGCCTTCACCGTCAGATCAGGCAGCGACACCCGCACGACGGGCAGCGCGTGCTCGCCGGGCTTGGTGTGCAGACCCAGGCGCCGGATCGGGATGGCGTTGAACAGCACGGCGAACTGGACGTCGACGTCCAGCGCGTCGTTGAACGTCTCGCGCTTGCTGCCCTGGCCGTGGTCGACCAGCCAGGCGCCGTCCTCGGTGCGCGACAAGGAGCACTGGCGCTCCTCCAGCACGGTCGCGGTGCGGAGCAAGAGCCTGTTCACCTGGCCGCTCTCGCCCACGGACACCTCGAAGGAGGCGTTGAACTGCTCGTCGGGGCCTGCGGCGACGAGACGACCGGACGCGCGTAGGCGCTGGTCGTTCGAGAGGAGCAGGCGTACCTGCTCCAGCCGCGGCTCGTGGATGCCCTGCCAGGTGATCATCTCGGGCCTGCGGGCAGAAGGAGAGCGGGTCTCTCCGGTGGAGGTGACCCGCCCCGCGTCAGTGGCGTTGAAGGAGTTCACTCATCCACCTGGAAGGATGTCCTTGATCTTCTCGGCAACCGAGTCGACCTGGTCTTCGTGACCGAACTTGCCTGCGACGAAGCCCGCCGCGGCGTCGATGCCCTGGTCGACCTTCTCGTGGTTCTGCTCGGCCAGGTCCAGGGCCTTGTTCTTGATCTCGTCGAAGTTCATGTGGTGCTCCTTCGTCCCTGACGCAGGGTACCCGAGTGGGGCCCGCGTGTTGATAGCCAGCGATCACGCTAACTCCACCTGGACAAGTCGGCTGGGTGACAACGAAGATGTCGCTACCGCCGCCTGGTCGGCCGCCGTCGCGGTCAGAACCAGGAGGAAGTTGCATGACACGGCTCCTGCGTGGAGTTATGTCCGCAGTACTGCTGTTGCCGCTCGTCGCGGTCCCCTCGGCCAACGCCACGGCCGACGTTCAGGGGAAAGCGAAGTTCACGGTGACGACCACGGCCACGAACGTCGCGGCCCGCAGTGACCGGCGTCCGGTCGCCGGTGGGGTCTACGACAAGAAGGCCGGCAAGACGTTCATCTCGTGGGCGGGTCAGTACGAGGACAGCTACGTTCAGGCGTACGACCACCGCAAGTCCACGTGGTCCACGCCCAACCGGGTCGCGGACGGTGACTCGGACTCGCACAACTACCCGACCATGGTCCAGGCCAAGGACGGGCACCTGCTGATCTTCCGCGGGATGCACAACATCGAGCTGCGCATGTCCCGCTCGCCCCAGGCCAACTCGGCTGACGGGGTCTGGGAAGAGACGCTGATCTCGAAGAACGCGGCCACGTACCCGATGCCGTTCGTCACGCGCGACGGCACGATCTACGTCTTCTACCGCGAGACGACCCGCGACCTCGACAAGGTCACCCCCACGGACACCCGGCCGATGCTTTACGTGGTGTCCAAGGACAACGGCAGGACGTGGAAGACCTCCACCGAGCTGACCGGGGACAGGTTCGCGATCGGTTCGACCTCCCGCGCGGACAACATGAACGAGATCTACATCGGTCAGCTGCGGCTGGAGGACAGCGGCCGTGTGCGGATCGCGTACACGCTCGCGGGTGGTGGCACGGAAGGACATCTGCACGACCGCTACCACCGCAACATGTACTACACCTGGTTCGACCCGAGGAACCTGCACTTCTACTCGGCGTCCGGCAAGGATCTGGGTACCCAGATCGACGACGCGGACCAGGAGAAGTACCTGAAGATCGCGGAGACGCCGCTGACCCTGCCGAACGCCGTGAAGTCCCCCGACTACATCCAGCAGGTGGGCACGACGCTCGGCCGGCCGTTCGTCCTGTGGTTCATGGGCGACGAGGACAAGGGTCCGCTGCGCAACTACCTGTCCACCTGGAACGGTCGGAGCTGGGAGACCAAGGAGGTCGCACGGGGACTGCGCACCCGTGAGATCGAGGAGGTCGACCTGTTCACGTGGCGGGTCTACGCGACCGAGGACGGCAAGCCGAACGTGAACACCTACCTGGTGCGGTTCGGTCGTTTCTGGTCGCCGGAGTCCGTCATCCCGACGGCCAAGCCGGTGCAGCGCGTCGAGATCGTGGAGAACTTCCGCGACCCGGCCCGCGCGATCTTCTCGGGCGCCTCATCGGCCCGGGACGTCGCGATCGCTGACGGGGACATCTCCGTGGCGGGCGTCAGCCGCCGGTAACACCTTCTCCAGAACAGGCAAACGCCCCCTGCTCCGGCGCGGAACCAGGGGGCGTTCGTCTTGGGGGCTGGCTACCTCAGATCAGGCGCCGGCCTTCTTGCGACGGACCACGAACAGCGCACCGACACCGGCGCCGACGAGGACCAGACCGCCGAGCAGCGGCCACATGATCGACGCACCGGTCGACGCGAGGTCGTCCTCGCCGCCACCCGGAGCCGGGTTGGCCGGGGTGGAGGAGGTGGTGGACGGAGTGGTCTCCGGCGCCGTGGTGGTCGTCGTGGTGGCGGACGTCGTGGTCGTCGTGGTCGGGACCACGCCGGCCTTCCAGTCGGCCTTGGCTTCCTTCTCGACCTTGGCCTTCTGCGGCTGCGCCACGATCAGCGACTGGGCCACCTGGTCGGGACCGGTGGACGCCTTGTCCTTCGCGACGAACAGACGGCCGAGCTGCAAAGTGGCCTCGGCGGAGAGCTTGAACTTCGCCTCGCCGTCCTTCGAACCGGCCGGGACGTTCACGAAGAACTCGGACACCTTGTCACCGGTGTCCTGAACGGCGAGCTTGTCGCCCTGCTTCTGCACGGCGAGCGGGTTGCCGGCGGCGTCGGTGATGGTGACGCCCTCGGGGAGGTCCGCGGTCAGCTTGACCTCGGAGGCCGTGGTCGTGACCTTGAACGGTCCGATCTTCTCGCCGGGCTTGCCGGACTGCGAGGCCGGGTCGATCTCCAGCGTGGGCTTGGGCTGCGCCTCGTCCTTGGCCTGCTCGAGGAACTTCGTGTACAGCGTCTTCACGTCAGCGCTGTTGCGCCGATCGTTCATGTCCAGCTCAGAGCCGTCGGAGAAGTGCCAGATCGCGGCCTGCGTGGCGGCGATCGTCTCCTTCTCGTCGAAGTCCTGGCCCCACTTGGCCTTGACGTCCTTCATGGAGAGGCCGGGGTAGGAGTTCGTCAGGATCCAGAGGACCTTGCCCGCGTTCTTGTTGAAGTTCGTGTTGGGGTGCTCGCCCCACTTCACCTCGCGGAGGTGGTCGCCGTCCTTGAGCTCCGTCGGCAGCTCGACGCAGTACGCGTAGATCTTGGTGTCCTTCTGACCCTCGATCTGCAGCCTGATGATCGAGGTGCCGATGTGACGCTCGCCGTGCGAGGGCAGGCGACCGACGCCTTCCTTCAGCACGACCTTCTCGCCCTGGGGCTGGTCACCCTGGTCCGGGGTAACGATGACGTCGGCCTGGGCCGGGAGGGCCGAGAACGCGAGGGCAGCAGCGGCGCCGAGCAGCGCCGTGCCGATCCTGAACCGGGAAGCCATGGGTCTCCTTGCTCGCAGAAATTCACCCGAACGCGGCGGGAAGTCAGTCATCCGTCGGGACGGTCGGCACGTCGTCATCGACACTGAACCGACAGGAAGCGAGCGGGACGTTAGCCGATGGGGTGACACACGTATGAGTGAGGTAAGGAGACCAGGTCATACAGCCAGTGAGCAGCGGAAACATACTCATGGTGTCCACAGTGGATAGGCCTGCGATGCATTCATTCCGTCAGGTGACGTTAAATTCGTTGCCGAACAGTTATCAATAGCGGCGTCCCGCTACGGATGATCGACACCATCGGTTCAGAGACCTAGGCCACCATTTCGGTAACTTCTGCCGGACGAATGTCGCCGGGACGCAGCGAAGTGCCGCGCAGGCACATCTCCTTGGGCTCCGGGCGGCGGCCGGTGAGAATCCAGCGGGTCAACCCGGCCAACTGGTAGGCGATCAGCGGCGGAACAGCGTCTCCCACGTGCCGGTACGCGTTCCCGAGAATCGAGACGTCGAAGCGGAACTGGCGCGGAAACCCTTGCAGGAGCGCCATCTCGCGGACCGTGCAGAGGCGGTGCTGGACGGGGTGGGCATAACGCCCGTTGCCGACGTGGCCGCATTCCCGCTTGATGGTGCGGGCCGGTTCGTCCCACCACAACCGGCCGTAGACATCGGGGTGCGAACCCCAGTTCTGCTGTTCGACGATCTTGCGTTGTGCAGGATTCAACAACTCCGCGGTCTCCGGCGAACGGAGCAGATCGGCCCACGATCCGCCGTTCGCGGGAATTGCACGCATTCTTTCGAGACTGCGGTCCTGGGAAAAGGTCGGCGAGACGTGAATGGGGTCTTCCAGGTCCGCCACACCGGCCGCGACGACAGGCAGCTTGCCGATCGCGCGGCGGACCGTGACGGCGGACGGGCGGATGATCCGGCCTGCCCACAGGTCGTCCAGCGTCAGCAACGGCAGGCCGCCGTCCACGGCCACCATCAGCGTCCGCTCGCGCAGTTGTGGCAGGCCGAACTTCGACAGCATGTGCGTGCCGCCCCAGACCGAGTACCCGAGCCGGGTGAGCTCCTCGGCGAGGCTGTCGAAGTGGTGGCGCTGCTTGCCCTTGACGAGCTCGCGGGCGTTCTCCATCAGCACGACCTTCGGGCGCAGCTCCTCCGCGTACACCGCGATGCGGCCGACGAGGGAGTTGCGCGGGTCGTCGCGCAGGTGGTTCTGCGAGGTGATGCGGCTGAAGCCCGAACACGGCGGGCACGCGAGCAGCACGTCCAGTTCGCCGCGCTTGAGGCCCCAGACCTCGCGCAACGCCGCCGGCGAGACCTTCGCGAGGTCGACCTCCAGCGGGTCGACGCCGATGTTCGCGCGGTAGGTGTCGTTGCAGCGCAACGAACCCAACTTCGAACTCGGCTTGCCGATCTGCGCGTCGGCGGCGCCCACGACCCGGAAGTCGCGGTGGGCGTGGAAGCCGAAGCTCATGCCGCCCGCACCCGAGAAGATGTCGGCCACCGAGAAGGACACGGCGAGATCGTACGGGCGAGGCGCCGAGGACCTTTCCGTGACATCCCGTACCTTTCCCGCCTATGGAGCTGCCGCGCGCCTGGCAACGGCCTGACCCGTTGCGCGGACTCGACAGGATTTCCTGGACCGAGGTCTACGACGGCCGGGGTGGCGCCGGTCGCGTGCCCCGTCTGCTGCGCTCCCTGATGGACCCCAGCGAGGACGTGCGGCAGAACGCGCTCTCATCGCTCGCTGACCGGCTTCTCACCGACGACACGGTGTCCGAGGCCTCGTTCTGCACCGTGCCGTTCCTGGTGGAGCTGGGAGCGTCCTACAAGGTCGCGGGCGACGTGCGGGACCGGGTGATCTTCCTGCTGGCCGCCATGGCGTTGGCGGGCAAGGGGTTCACCGAGGACGGACGACGCACGCACCGCAGGTGGAACGCTCTCGGCCGCGAACTGCCCCGCACGGCCCCGGACTGGCTGACGCAGACCCGGCACGCCGTCGCCCAGGGCGCGCCGAAGATCTTCGAGGCGCTCGCGTCCGAACGGGTCGCGTGCCTGGTCGCGCTGGCCTGCGCGGTGCCGGAGAAGCTGCCCGCGTTCGTGCACGGGCTGATCACGGACATGATCGACCTGCCCGGCGAGGAGATGCTCGCGGACGCCGCCGAGATCGGCGTGGCGCTGCTGAAGGACTCGCCCGAGTTGCTGGGCGTGGACCAGCCGAAGGTGCTGGGCGAGGGGCTCGTACGTCCGGTGCACCAGCCGCCCGAGGTCGCCGCCGCCCTGATGGGCTACCAGTTCGCCCTCGTCTCCGCGTACGGGGACGAGGGCGCCTGGTGAGTTACGCGGTGACGGCCTCTTCGATGGCCTGCTCGACCTGAGCCTCGTCCTCGACCGCGATGGCGGGTTCCAGGGCACCGAGGCCCGTCCCCCACTCCTGGTCCGCCAGCGCGAACGCCGCGACCGTCAGCGCCGCCACAGGCGCGCCCACGGGCATGTTCTCGCGGTGCAGATCAAGATCGAGGCGGCCGCCGATCGGTGACGGGCTCAGCCGCAGCGTCGCGTGCGCGGCCTCCTCGGGGTGCGCGAGCCGGCACGCCCAGCCGGTGAAGATCACGCGGCGTTCGTCGACCTCGGTCGGCTGCACCGCCCGCACGTTGGCGCCCACGGCACCGGCGCGGTGGTTGTCCGCGGCCTGCAGCACGAGCTCCTCGAACTCCATCGAGGAGATGCCCAGGTTCCAGCCGGCGACCAGGGCGACCTGCACCAGCGCGAGCGGCAGCGTCGGGACGGCGTCCTCGAAGCACACCATCGCGCCGCCGTAGCGGGTGTTGATCTCGGTCGGCAGGAAGCCGTCCTCGGTCGCGATGCCGTCCAGCGTGAACGTGCCCCGGTAGCCGACGGTCTCGCGCAGGTGCTCGCCGACGCGGCGGGCCAGGTTGCGCATCTCGTCGCGGATCCACACGGGCGGGTCGTAGTACGACGCGCAGCCCGCGTAGAGGAACTTCGCCTGGCCCTGGCGGCGCGGCACGACCATCTCGATCGGGCGCAGCACCGCGGTGCCGTCCGGGAAGACGATGCCGTGCACGCTGACCGGAATGCCTTCCAGGAACGGCATGACGCGGACCTGGTCGCACTTGGGCGCGAGCACGTCGAAGGCTTCCTTGGCCTCCTCGTACGACCGCACGCGGCGCACGAAGTTGGCGCCGCCGTTGATCGCGGGGCCGTCACCGGACCAGACGACGCCGGCACCGCGGTCCAGGATCTCCGAGGCGCCCCAGAGACGTTCGAAGTCGAGGTCGAACACCATCGCGGGCGCGCGGCGGGCGGACAACTCGTCCCACAGCGCGTCGATGGTGGTCTTGTTCTCCAGCGCTACCCACTCGGGCTCCCGCGCGTTGAGCACGGGACGGCCCTGGAACGAGCTGATCTCGTTGTAGGGCGTGCTGATCACGACCGCTTCGCTGCCGGGGTCGAAGTCGTTCAGGATCGCCTTGACCTCGTTGCCCGGCTTCGTGAGCAGCTTGCCGAGACGGCGCTGCTCGACGGCGACCAGGCTGCCCTTGATGCCCAGGGACACCCAGCGGGCGATCACGGAATCATGAAGCGGGGCATGATCGTCGGTATCGAGCACGAGCGTATGGCGAGCGCCGAGCGTATGCAGCTCATGCGCGCGCTTTGCCAGACGCGTGCCGCCGGCCAGAACTACCAGCCGGTCACCGAACAACCTGCCGAGGCGCTCGTTGAGCGCTGAGAGGACATGATTCATCGCCGAAAACTCGCTTAAGAGAAGCGGAGGACGTGACCGGCGATCGCCGGGTGACGCGTAGCGTAGAGCCACCCGGTATGTGTGTCGAAGCACGGTCCGGCAACGGCCGGATGAATCTTGCGACGGGCCCGTCGGCGCGGGCCCGGCAAGGTGTGGATCAGCTGATGATCTCGCTGCTCAGAGCGAGCGTGCCGCGTCCCGAAGGACCTGGTCAACGCGGGCGAGGAAGCTGCGCTTGGGGTTGATCGACGGCAACGGCGCCGTGAGCTCTGCGGGACCGGGCGCGGGTGCGGCTCCCACGATCTCGGCCACGTTGCGCAGGAACTCCTGCCGCTTGAACTCGTGCACGGCGTGATCGTGCAGAAGTCCGGCGATGCTCGTGTGCACAGCGCGATGGGGGTAACTCACTCGTGTGTTATCGGCGCGGTCTCCGTCGACCTTTAGGGTCAACTTGTGCGAGTTCTAGTGACCGGCGCCACTGGGTACGTCGGCAAGGCCGTGGTGCGTGAGCTGCGAGTTCATGGTCATGAACCAGTTCCGTCCCGCCAGCGCCTGTCGGAGCCGTTCGAGTTGGCCGATGTGGACGCTGTCATCCACCTGGCCGCGATCGCTCGCGTCCGGGAGTCGTTTCTTGATCCACTCCCGTACTACGAGACGAACGTGGGCGGGACGCTGAATCTGCTCAAAGCCCTGAAGGGCCAACGATTCCTGCTCGCTTCGACTGGCACGGTGTACCGGCCTTCGGACGCCGTCCTGACCGAGGAATCGGCCAGGGAACCGTCCTCCCCGTACGCCGCCTCCAAGGCCGCCGCGGAGGACCTCGTGGCGTGGGCCGCGCAGTCCGGACAGGTCGGGGCGACCACTCTCCGTTTGTTCAACGTCGCTGGAGGTGGTGACACTGACACCAGTCGGGTGATCACCCGGGCTGTCGCGTGCGCCGCCGGAACCGTGCCCGGGATGGACGTCTACGGCGACGGTGGGGCCGTGCGCGACTTCGTGCACGTACGCGACGTCGCTGCTGCCTTCGTCGTGGCTTTGGAGGCTTGTTCCGTGGGCACGTCGGCGGTCTACAACGTCGGGGCGACCGCCGCTTCGGTGCGGGACGTGCTGGACACCGTTGCCGACGTGACGGGACGGGCCGTGGACGTGACCTGGAAGCCCGCGAACGCCGGTGAGATCCGATCACTGCGGGCCGACTCGTCACGGCTGCGTGCGTTGGGCTGGGAACCGCGTTCGTCGGCGTTGGCGGAGATCGTCAGGGACCAGTGGCTCGCTTCGGCACCGGCACCCGGTCCAGGTCCTTCGCGATGACGATCTCGCCGTCGAACTCCGCGGCCGCCTCGGCGTGGAACTCGGCGGGGTCGTCGTAGCGCTGGGAGAAGTGCGTGAGGACCAGCTTGCGGACGCGGCAGTCCTGCGCGACGCGGGCGGCCTGCTGGGCGGTGAGGTGGCCGTGGTCGCCGGCGAGCCTGGTGTCGCGGGCGAGGTAGGTCGACTCGATCACGAGCATGTCGGCGTTGTCGGCGAGCTCGAACACGTTGTCGCAGAGCCTGGTGTCCATGACGAACGCGAACCTCTGGCCCTTGCGGGGTTCGCTGACGTCCTCGAGCCGGATGCCGTCGAGCTCGCCCTGAACTTGGAGGGTGCGCACCTGCGGGCCCTGGATGCCGTGCTCCTTGAGCTTCTCGGGGAGCATGCGGTGGCCGTCCGGTTCGATCAGGCGGTAGCCGACGCTGTCGATGCCGTGGTCGAGGCGGTAGGCCTCCAGCGTGCCGAACTTCCCGTTGGCGATCTCGCCGTCGTCGACGACCGGGACCTCCTTGATGTCCGCGGCGTCGTAGAAGGCGCTGGCGTAGCGGAGGCGTTCGAAGAAGTGGGCGCCCGACTGCGGGTAGTGCGCGTGGACGGTGTGCGGGACGCGGTCCAGGGACAGCCTCTGGACGATGCCGGGAACGCCCAGGCAGTGGTCGCCGTGGAAGTGCGTGATGCAGATCCGGGTGATGTCGCTCGCAGCGGCGCCTGAGCGCAGGAGTTGCCGTTGGCTGCCGTCGCCGGGGTCGAAGAGGAAGCCCTCGCCGTCCCACCTGAGCAGATAGCCGTTGTGGTTGCGCTGGCGCGTGGGAACCTGGCTGGCCGTTCCCAGGACGATCAGTTCCCGGACTGTCACACCCTGACGTTAACGTCTGTCCCATGCGGAGCGTGGAAGTGGCGGCGTCGTGGCCTGTCGAGAACGTGGCGGTGGCCGTGGTGGCCCCTGAAGGCGTGGTCGGCTCGTTGGGCGATCAACAACGCGTGTTCCCGCTCGCGTCCGTGACGAAGCTGCTGACCTCGTACGCCGTGCTGGTGGCCGTCGAGGAGGGCGCGGTCGAGTGGGACCAGCCGGCGGGTCCTGAGGGGTCGACCGTGCGGCATCTGATCTCGCACACCGCGGGGTATGCGTTCGACAAGGCCGAGGTGCAGGCCGCTCCCGGCACCCGCCGGATCTACTCGAACGCCGGGTTCGACGTGCTGGCTTCGTTTGTGGGTTCGGCGTGCGAGATGCCGTTCGCGACCTATTTGCACGAGGCTGTTTTCGCGCCGTTGGGGATGAGTTCCTCGGCTTTGGTCGGTTCTGCGGGAGCCGGGGCGGAGTCCTGTGCCGCTGACCTGGCGTTGTTCGCTGCCGAGTTGCTGTCGCCGCGGTTGGTGTCCCGCGAGTTGGTGGCCGAGGCGACTTCGGTCGTGTTCCCCGGCCTGAACGGCGTGCTGCCCGGTTATGGCATGCAGAAGCCGAACGACTGGGGCCTCGGCTTCGAAATCCGCGACTCGAAGTCGCCGCACTGGACCGGCACTTCTTTTTCCGCGCGGACTTTCGGCCACTTCGGGCAGTCCGGCACGTTCCTGTGGGTCGACCCGGAGATCTCCGGGGCCTGTGTCGCGTTGACGGACCTGCGTTTCGGGCCGTGGGCGGTCGAGGCGTGGACGCCGTTCTCCGACGGCGTCCGCGCGGAACTGGTCAGTCGGCGAGCCTGATCGCGAGCTGACGCAGGACCTCCTGCACGTCGGCTTCCTCGTAGTCGTTCTCGTAGGCCTGCGCGACACCGTGGAAGGCGTAGAGCAGACCCGCGGTGAACCAGCCGAACTGCGACAGCACCTGGTCCATGGCCTGCTTGAGGGCCTGCTGGCCGGCCTCGTTCAGCTCGCCGTCGACCTTGACCTCGTAGCTGAACACACCTTCCTGCAACGACTTGAGCGCCATGCGCAGGTAGTCGTTGGATCCGGCGCCGTCGTAGGTGAGCGTCAGGACGCCGAGCGCCCGCTGCATGATCTCCCGCTGCTCCACGCCGCCACTCTGCCTGGTGATCAGGCGTGCGTCACCTTTCGACACCCCAACGGACCCAGGCGGGGTCCTCGGGTTCGAGCCGCTGCTCGAAGGCCTCGGCGATCGTGTCGACGTCCCACGCGGCGTTTTCGAGGACGGGTTCCTTCGGCGACGTCTGCACCATGACGTGCAACTGCCCGTTGGCGAACCGGATGAGCTGCCCGGTGACCTTCGCGGCGCGGTCGCTCAGCAGGTACGTGACCAGCGGCGCGATCGTCTCCGGCGGCCCGCTGGGCTTGGCCTTGGTGTCGGCCACAGCCATGCGCGTCCAGGCGACCGGGCACACGGCGTTGACTCTGATGCCGCGCTCGTGGAGTTCCGCCGCCGCCCCGGCCGTGATGCTCGCCACCGCCCCTTTGGAAGCGCTGTAGGTGAGGGCCGTCGGCTGCCCGGCCATCGCGACCGAGCCGAGGTTGACGATCGACCCTCCGCGCATGCTCCTGACCACGGCGTTGGTGCAGTAGAGGGTGCCGAGCACGTTGATCTCGATGAGCTCGCGCATGCTGAGGGGGTCGTCCTGGCCGATCTCGGCCTGGTAGCGGATGCCGGCGTTGTTGACGAGCCCGTCGATCCTGCCGAACGCCGCCGTGCAGGTGTCGACCACGGCCTCGGCCTGATCGGGGTCCGAGACGCTGCCGGCGCTGACGACGGCCTTGCCGCCCTGGAGCGTGATGAGGTCGGCGACCTGTTTGGCGAGCGACTCGTTCACGTCGTTGATCACCACCGCAGCCCCCTCGGCCGCCGCGTGGGTGGCGAACGCCCGCCCCAAACCCTGCCCGGCGCCGGTGATGACCACGGCCTTGCCCGCCAGAATCGCCATGCTTCGAGTGTGGCCACGCGAGCCGCCGCGCGCCCGTCACAGCCGCGGCCCGCGCCGAACGGCATACGTGGAGCGGCGACCGGTCGTGCTGGTCTCAGGCCCGGCATGCCTGCGCGTGCCGGGCCTGTCAGCCGTCAGCCAGGTTTGCGCGCGACCCACCGCGCGACCGAGAAGACCCCGGCGGCACGAGCGGCGTCGAGCACGCGCTTCCCGTCGTGGATCACGGAGTCGTTCTCACCGGCCGTGTACTCGCCCCAGCCCTGCCCGTCGTCCGGCGGCGTGCTGCCCCAGCACTCGACGTCCGGGTAGAGATCCTCGGCGGCCTCGATGACGAACCCGGACGCCGACATCATCTCGCGGTACTCGTCCAGCGTGCCGAGCTCGGGAATGGAGATGACCTCCTGCACCGGCCCGATGAACGACGCGATCTGCTCCTCGGACCGGTACTCACCGAACGGCCGCCGAATCCAGTCGACCCCGACCAGGCAGGCACCAGGTTTGAGGGTGCGGAACGCCGCGGCGAAGAAGGCGGCCTTGTCCGGCAGGTGACACACGGACTCGTAGAAGCTGACCATGTCGAGCGACCCGTCCGGCCACGCGATCAGCGACTTGTAGTCCTCGTCCCCCACGGTCAGAAACGCGGCCCGCTCACTCATCCCCTGCTCGGCCGCGTACTCGCGAGCCCGCGCGGAGAGCCACTCGTTGTTGGAGATGCCGACGACGTTCGCCCCGGAGATCTCCGCCATGTAGACCGCCGTCCCCCCGACACCGCTGCCGAAGTCCAGCCCGGTCCCGCCAGGATGCAGACCCGCGGCATCGATCTGCTTGCGCGCCAACGCCTTCGCCGCGTCCTCGGGCGACAGACCGGCCCGTTCGGCCTCCAGGTCCCCGTGGTGCCAGAACTGCCCCATGAGCGCGTGGTAGGCGGGTCCAGCGTGGTCGTAGTACTCGCGGACCTGTTGCTCGACAGTGGTGTTCACCAAACCCGGCCTTTCGTGATCAGCCTGTCCGGACATGGATTCGCCGGTGCGAGAAGCCCCGCACCGGCGAATCCCAACGCTAGTGTCCGCTCGTCCGGGTTGTCCACGATCCCGGTCGGCGCCCGGAGCAAGCCAGATCGCCGCACCACAGCCAGAAATGCGTCAGGGCCCTGTGGAAACGTTTCCACAGGGCCCTGAGTCAGTGCGCTCGGCAGGATTCGAACCTGCAACCTTCTGATCCGTAGTCAGATGCTCTATCCGTTGAGCTACGAGCGCGTGTATTCAATTATAACCGATCCCCTAGAGGCTCGGCCTTGCGGAGGCTCCGGGATTTGAACCCGGGATGGGGGGTTACCCCAAACCGCATTAGCAGTGCGGCGCCATAGACCAGACTAGGCGAAGCCTCCCGGGACCATCCTCGGCCACGGGACATAGGTTACACAGGTCGTCATCCGAGTTGCAAAACGCCCCCCTCCTAACCCTGAACCTGCTGGTCAGAGCACGTTCAGAGAGGTGGAGAGGGGCGTTAAACGCCTGGTCACCGCGGACGAAGTGACCTAGATCATTCCGCGGCCAGTTCCAGGAACGGTTGGAGGGACTCGGGATTGCGGAGTGCGCCTCGGCTGACGGCTCGGTCCGGGTCCATGCCCGCGAGGATCTTCTTGACCGGGACCTCGCACTTCTTGCCGTTCAGGGTCCTCGGGATCTCGGCCACGGCGACGAACCGGTTCGGGACGTGGCGGGGTGAGAGGGATGCGCGCAATTCACGGCGTAGCAACGGTTCCACGTCGGCCAGCGTGACGCCGTCCAGGACGACGAAGCAGAGCAGTTCGCCTTCTGTGACGCCCGAGGTGTCGATGACCAGGGAGTCGACGATGCCGTCGATGGACTCCACGACGCGGTAGAACTCCGAGGTGCCCATGCGGACGCCACCTCGGTTCAGGGTGGAGTCGGAGCGGCCGTAGATCACCGCCGAGCCTCGTGGGGTGATGCGGATCCAGTCGCCGTGGCGCCAGATTCCCGGATATGTGTCGAAGTACGCGTCGCGCAGCTTCGAGCCGTCTTCGTCGCCCCAGAAGAAGACCGGCATGGACGGCATCGGCTTGGTGATCACCAGTTCGCCGACCTCGTTTTCCAGGGTGTTGCCGGCCTCGTCGTAGGCGTGGACCGCGGCGCCCAGGGAGCGGCAGGAGAGTTCGCCGAGCCAGACCGGGCGGTCCGGGGAGGCTGCCACGAACGCGGTGCAGACGTCGGTGCCGCCGGAGACCGAGGCGATCTGGACGTCCTTGCCCACGGCGGAGGCGATCCAGCGGAAGCCTTCCGGGGTCAGCGGTGCGCCGGTCGAGCCGACCACGCGCAGTCCCGTCAGGTCGTAGCGGGACGACGGGTCGAGGCCTTCCTTCAGGCACGACTGGACGTACGGGGCCGAGGTGCCGAAGTAGGTGACGCGGTGTTGTTCGGCCAAGTGCCACAACGTGTTCAGCGACGGGAACGCCGGGCTGCCGTCGTACAGGACGATGGTGGTGCCGACCATGAGGGCGCCCACCAGGTAGTTCCACATCATCCAGCCCGTGGTGGTGAACCAGAAGAAGCGGTCGCCGGGGCCGAGGTCGCTGTGCAGGCCGAGCATCTTGAGGTGTTCCAGGACGATGCCGCCGTGGCCCTGGACGATGCCCTTGGGCAGGCCCGTGGTGCCGGACGAGTAGAGCACCCAGAGCGGGTGGTCGAACGGCACCGGCGTGAACTCCAGCGCGGCACCCTCATGCGCGGACACCAGCTCGGAGAACGACAGCGTGTCCGGCAGAGAGGCGCCGTTGTCCAGGTAGTCGATCAGGACCGTGGCGCGCAGGCCGGGCAGTTGCGCGCGGATCTCCTCGACCACCGGGCGGCAGTCGAAGGAACGTCCGTTGTAGACGTAGCCGGAGACCGCGACGAACACCGCGGGCTCGATCTGGGTGAAGCGGTCGGCGACGGCCCTGGCGCCGAAGTCCGGGGAGCAAGACGACCACGTGGCACCGAGCGAGGCGGCCGCCAGGAAGGCGATGAGGGCTTCGGGGGCGTTCGGGACGAGCGCGACCACCCGGTCGCCCGCGGAGACGCCCAGAGAGGCCAGTGCGGCCCGGAAAGCGGCCACGCGGGAACGAAGCGCCCGGAACGTCAAAGAAGAAGCAACGCCGTCTTCGCGATGGAAGATCACGGCCAGGTCGTCGTCGGCACCGCGTCGCAGCGCGTGCTCGGCGTAGTTCAGCGTCGCGCCGGGGAACCACTCGGCGCCAGGCATCTCCGTGGACCCCAGGACGCGTTCAGGCGACGTGTGGAACTGGACGTCGAAGTACGAAGCTATGGCGCCCCAGAACCCTTCGAGGTCTGAGACTGACCACTCCCACAGCGACTCGTAGTCGGGGAGGTCATGGCCGTGGCCAGAGAGCCACGTCCGGAAAGCGGACATCCCGTTGTCCCTTGTGGGGTCCGGGCGCCACAGCAGTTCGACGTCGGTGTCGGTCATGCCCCATGTCTAACTGAGGCACAACCGAACGTCCATGTGTGATTGGCGGACTTGCGGTAGCCCACCGGTGTGGAACTATCCCGCCGCGATCAGTTCGTCGACGGCGCTGGTCAGGCGGGAGGCGTCGGCGGGAGCCAGCACCAGCCAGCCGTCCTGCCTGCGCAGGAGGTAGCGGCCCTCGCGCGTGTCGAGCCACGAGACCGAACGACCGGTCGGGCGGGGCACGCCGTCGCGGTTGCGGGCGGTCAGGCCCAGTTCGCCGCCGCCGATGCGGGACGTGACGATGCGCATCAGGTTGTGTGCCTCGGGCTCGCGGACGCCGACGCCGCGCAGGACGTCCAGGAACGCTTCCTTGCCCTCCTGCTCACCCGCCTGACCTGCGCGGACGTAGTCGTCCCAGCGCACGTTCACGGAGCGCCCCACGCCCGGCGCGAGGCCTGGCAACGATGACACCGTGGCCGAGGCCAGCGACGTCGGGTGGAACGGGTACAGGTGCACCTCGCCGTTCACGCGGGCGGCGAAGGAGCCGCCCCAGCCCGCGCAGGCGATGCCGCGTGCCAGTTCGGTGCCCTTGAAGTACGCGATCTCCAGCGCGCGGTCGAACTCGCCGAGGCCGCTGACCAACGCGCGGAGGTCGGGATCCGGACGTTGCACGGTCCCCAACCGCCGAGCCTGCAACGTCTGCGAGCTTTCTTCGACGAGACGCTGCCGCGCCGCTCGGGTGGCCCCGAAGTGGGGCGTTCCGAGCGGCACGACGCGGTCCTCGCCGTGCACGGCTTGCCAGAGCAGGAAGAACTCCTGCGAGCTCACCGTGAACTGGCGTTCTCTCACTGACCGATCACCGGCGGGGCCGCCTTGCGGTCCAGGCCGAAGACGTTGTCGTCCTCTTCCAGGTAGCTCGCCGTCTTGTGTTCCTTCGAGTCGTTCTGGCCGCCGCCCGCCACGGGGGCACCGGCCATCGGCGCGCCACCCATCGCTAGCGGGTTCTGGAACGCCTTGGTCGTGTTGCCGGGCGTCGCCGAGGCAGCCGCCGCACCACCGACGCCACCGCCGCGCGAGCCCTCGCTCACGCCGGCCGAGCCACCACCGGACGCGGCCGCGCCACCAGCGCTACCGCCACCGGAGCCCTGGTTGCCGGAGTTGGAGCCGAACGGACGAGCCATGCCGCCACCGAATCCGCCGAATCCGCCGGCGCCACCACGACCCGCACCACCACCGAACCCGCCGGCGCCACCACCGCGCGAGGACGCGTTCGTGGTGCCGCGGTTCTGGTTCTGCGTGCCGGTCGCGACAGCACCACCGGCGCCACCGGCATTGGTGCCGTCCGGCCCCGTGTGCGAGCGGTTGGTGAGATCCGTGCCGGTCGGCGTCGGGTTGATCGGGTTCACCGGAGGCGTGAACTGCGCGGGCACGGTCTGGTCGACCGCGGCCGAGTTGCGCTGGAACGCCGCCATCACGTCCGCCGCGAGGCGGTGCTGGGCGTCGTTGGCCGCGAGGGTCTCGACAGGGCTGGTGCCGACGGTCTCGAAGCCCGCGAACGCGCTGGGGTTCTTGGCGACCAGTGCCGGGTTCTGCAGGCTCGTCGCACTGAAACCGTCGACCTGGTCGACCATCACGAGGCGGTCCCGCGGGCTCAGGATCGGCGTGGGCAGCTTCGTGTCCGCGGGCACCGGTGCCGCGGGCGCCTGGGGAGGCGGCGGCATCGCGGCACGCGCGGCCTCGACGTTGCTGGTCTCGGTCGTGATCGCGGCCGACACCTTCGTCGCGTAGTTCGCGGTGTCGTCGACCCAGTTGGTGACCTCGGTCAGGCCGTCGCGCGCGAGCCGCGCGGACTCGCTGTCCCAGCCGACGGACGAGTCCTCGACGGCCTTGAGCAGGCTCGTCCGGACACCGGCGATGTCCTCGCCGATCTTCTGCCAGTTCGTGGCGGCGGCCTGCGCACCGGCGAGGTTCACGCCCGTGTGCACCATGTTGTAGAGCTGCTCGTGCGTGTACGTCATCCAGTCGACCGGCTCGTGCAGGTCGCTGCGGTCGTACTTGTCATCGTCATCGTGGTGGTTCGACGACTTGTTGCCCTTGTCGCCGTTGCCCTTGTTGTCGTGCGATCCGTGACTCACCAGGACCCCCCGGCGTTCTTCATCGACTTCTCGGCTTCTTCGTCGGCATCGCGGATGGTGTCGCGGTTGCGGCTCAGGGCGTTGCTGATGTCGTCGAGGACCTTGAAGAGGTCCAGCAACGCCTTCGCGGCGCCCGAGTCCTCACCGACCGCCAGGTCGGAGAACCGCGCGCTGATCGCCTTCGCGACTGGGTTCTCCCCCAGCTGCAACGGTGTGGCGAGCTGATCGGTCGCGCGCTTCCACAGGTCCATCACCTGGTCCCGGGCCGCATCGACGGCTTTGATCAACGCGTCCGCGGCGTCGACGTCGAGCGTCAGCTTGCCGCTGTCCGCCGCCGCGTCGAGCTTGGCCGCGGCGTTGCTCGCCTCCGCCTTGTCCACCTGCAGACCCTGCTGGAGAACAGGTTTCGCCGCCGCCAGCTGTTCAGCCGTGATCGGCGCGGTGACCGACGTCGTGACGTCGGGTGTCACCGGCGGGGTGTCCGCGCCAGTCGTTCCGGTGGTCCCTGTCCCCGTGCCTTCAGCCATCCGTCATAACCCCCTGCACTGCATATAACTCGTCACCGCAGCACTGGGCGTTACTCACTGCTACACCCAGTCAGCCGTCCGAAGCACTCCTTAGATGTACCCGGACGACGGTTCGGTTCCAATCCGCCGTAAAGACCCTTACCTCATGTGTGCGTCGAACCAGTTCAACGCACGAACCCACGCTTCGTCACTGGAAACGTTGAAACGGACCAGATCGGACGCGGTTTCGGAGCTGATCACAGCATCGCGAAGCTTGCTCACTTCTTCCGAGTCCTCGTCGCTGAAGATTCCAAGCCACGGGCACGTGAGGTCGCCGGCCACGTCCACCAGCGCGGGAAGGCCGTCGGAGAGCGGTTCGAGGATGCCGGGCGCCTGCACCGTGACCGCGGCGCCGATCGTGCGACTGGCGGCGACCACCATGGCGACGGTGCCGCCGATGTCGAACCCGACCACACCCATCTGGTCGGCGCTCACGCCCTGCTGGCCCAGCCAGACGAACGCGACGTCGGTGTCCGCGAGCAGGCGGTCGCCGGAGAGCTTGCTGACCTGGTCCTTGATGTCGTCGCCGTGCACGCGGTCCTCGTTGTAGAGGTGCGGCGCGATCGCGAGCCAGCCCTCGTCGGCGAGGCTGCTGACGAGCGTGCGCACGCCCGCGGTGATGCCACGCGCCTCGTGCAGCACCACGAGGCCGCCCCGCACGGCGGAGTCGGGTTCGGCGATCGTCACCCGCAGCTCACGGCCGTCGGTGAGGGAAAGCGTCTCGATGCGGGTACTCGTCATCGTCCTACCCTTCCACGACGGGGTGAACTCCAGTCAACGTGACCAATCGGACGGAGCAATGCGAGGATCGGGGACATGACCGTGCGAACCCGCGCTGACCTGGCGTCCCTGCCGTCCTACGTGCCCGGCAAGAGCATCCCCGGCGCCATCAAGCTCGCGAGCAACGAGGTGTCCGCCGGACCGCTGCCGAGCGTCGTCAAAGCGATCTCCGAGGCGGCCGCCAGCATCAACAGGTACCCCGACTCGGGCGCCGTCGAACTCACCGGGCGGCTGGCCGACAAACTCGGCGTGCCGGCCGACCACCTGGCGATCGGCTGCGGCTCGGTGACCCTGTGCCAGCAGCTCGTCCAGGCCACCTGCGCCGACGGCGACGAGGTGCTGTTCGCGTGGAGGTCCTTCGAGGCCTACCCGATCGTCACGCACGTGGCGGGCGCACGGCAGATCCGCGTGCCGTTGAACTCGGAGCACACGCACGACCTGGACGCGATGCTCGCGGCGATCACGCCGAACACGCGGATGGTCTTCGTCTGCAACCCGAACAACCCGACGGGCA
The DNA here is from genome assembly GCF_044765805.1 of Lentzea sp. NPDC102401. NCBI lineage: Bacteria > Bacillati > Actinomycetota > Actinomycetes > Pseudonocardiales > Pseudonocardiaceae > Lentzea > Lentzea sp. NPDC102401. The sequence goes on from NZ_JBIWKS010000003.1 coordinate 174,888, forward strand.
CCGCGCTGCGCACCGAGGAGATCGAGGCGTTCATCGCGAAGGTGCCGCGTGACGTGCTCGTGGTGCTCGACGAGGCCTACAAGGAGTTCGTCGACGACGCGCACGTCCCGGACGGTGTCGAGCTCGCGAAGCAGCAGTGGGCCGCCGGCCACAACAACGTCGCGGTGCTGCGGACGTTCTCCAAGGCATACGGCCTCGCGGGCCTGCGGATCGGTTACGCGGTCGCGCCGCCAGTCGTCGCCGACGTGCTGCGCAAGGTCTACGTGCCGTTCTCCGTGAACGCGTTGGCACAGGTGGCCGCGATGGCCTCGCTGGACGCCGAGGACGAGCTGATGGTCCGCTGCCGCGCGATCGTGGCGGAACGAGGTCGCGTGCGCGGCGAACTGCTCGCGATGGGCTTCGAGGTGCCGGAGACCCAGGCGAACTTCGTGTGGCTGCCGCTGGGCGAGCGCACGGCCGCGTTCAACGAGCACTGCCTGGCGCACAAGATCGTCGTGCGCGCCTTCGTCGGCGAGGGTGCCCGCGTGACGATCGGTGAGCCGGACGAGAACGACGCCTTCCTGGCCGCCGCCCGCGCGTTCACTTCATGAGCAGCTGAACGATCGCCGCGACTCCCACCACCACGATGACGCCGCGCAACACGGCGGGTGGGAGTTTGCGGCCGATCTTGGCGCCGATCTGGCCACCGACCACGGACCCGACGGCGAGCAGCAGCACGACCAGCCACGCCACGTCGGCGATGAAGATGAACATGACGCCCGCGACGAGGTTCACGAACGCGGTCAGCACGTTCTTCAGCGCGTTCATCCGCTGCAGGTGCTCGCTGACGAGCACGCCCATGATCCCCATGACCAGCACGCCCTGCGCGGCACCGAAGTAGCCGCCGTAGATGCCCGCGGCGAAGACGCCGAACCACAGCAGCACGCCACCGTCGTTCTCACTGCGCCGGTGCGAGAGCTTGCGGTTGAGCCACGGCTGGATGACCACGAGCACCAGCGCGATCACGATCAGCACCGGCACGATCGCGGTGAACGCCTTGGCGGGCAACGTGACCAGCAGGATCGCGCCGATGATGCCACCGAGGATCGAGGCGGGCAGCAACCGCTTGACGCGGTCCCCCTGCCCCTTGAGCTCCTCGCGGTAGCCCCACGCGCCGGACAGCGAACCGGGCACGAGGCCGAGGCTGTTGGACACGTTCGCGACCACGGGCGGATAGCCGACGGCGAGCAACACGGGGAACGTCACGAGCGTGCCGCTGCCGACGACGGTGTTGATGCCGCCTGCGAACACACCCGCGATCACCACCGCGACTGCTTCCCAGACCGTCATGTCCACCCCCGTACCCACTGGTTAGCGACGCTAACACTCCACTCGGGACGGCGAAGTGTGGCGCTTATGACAGCAGGCCCGGCACTCAGCGTGAGTGCCGGGCCTGCTGGTGGACTTTCAGTTACGCCGTGCGACGCCGCCCTACAACGCTGGCGCCGAAGCCGAAGGCCACCAGCAGCGCGCCGACCAGGCCGAGGCCCAGCACGGACGCGCCGGTCTTGGCGAGAGCATCCCCTGTGCCGCCACCAACGGAACCGGCGACAGGGGTCGCGTCGGCACCACCGGGAGGCGGCTGCACGTCCGGCACGACGGGGAAGCCGCTGCGCGACTCACTGCCTGCTCGGACCTGCACGTGGCCACTCCACTCGCCCTCGAACTTCCACGGCCCGTCGACATGGGCCCAGAAGTCCCCGGCCGGCACCTTGTCGAAGCGCACGTTGCCCGTGGCGTCCGAGATCGTCCCGGCGACGTCCACGCCCAGCTCGCGATCGCGGAGCAGGAGCCGGGTGTTGGCGATGGCCTCACCGTCGTCGATCCGGAAGTTGCCGTTGCGGTCGTGGTAGAGCTCGCCGATCAGCGAGCCGAAGCCACCAGGAACGCGTGCGGTGTCGCCGGCGTTCGCACCATCCATGTTCCAACCGGCCTTCGGCGCAAAAGAGCACGAGGCGATGACGCTGCCGACGCCGAGCGCCGCAGCCGGCACCTTCTCGACCACGACGAACGTCTTGGTCTCACCGGGACCGACCGCCACCCCCAAGGTGTAGCGCAAGTCGCCCCAGCCCTCTGGCATGGGACGGCTGGGGGTGCCACCGAGGTGGTTCTCGTCGCCGACGCCGTTGCAGGCCGCCGTGATGCCGCTGATCTCCCGGTCACCCGAGTTGGTCAGAGTGATCGTGATCCTGGCATCCTCGTCGACCTGGTACACGTCCTTGTCGAGAGTCAGCGTCGCGCTGAGCGACTCGTGGTAGGGACGCTCACCGCGAGCCGTGAGGTGGACCGGTGCGCCCGGCTGCACGCGGACCTTCGAGTCCGTGCCATCCGAGTGCACGACCCAGCCATCGGCGAAGGTGTAGCCGACGTAGTAGTCACCCGACGGCAGGTCCTTGAACACGTAACGACCGTCCGCGTCCGTGGTGGTCTTGAAGTAGCCGTACGGCGCACCACCGTTGGTCTCGACCACGACGCCCGCGGCGGCCTCGCCCGCGTCCTGGTGTCCGTTGCGGTTCTTGTCGGTGTAGGCGAGTCCCGAGATCTCGCCCTTGGTCTGCACGACGGTGACTTCGCCCGAGAGTCCGCACTGGCACGGGTTCGGCCGGCCGTCCCACTCGATGGTGGTCGACGGCCGCACCTTGCCGTCCATGATGTTGCGGATCGGACCGGAGACCTGGAACGTGCGTGACTCGCCAGAGGCCATTTCGACACCGGCACCGCGCCAGCCGAAGTCGCCCCACTGCTCTTCAGCGGTCTCCACGGCGAACAGCGACCCCATCAGCTTGGCGTGCTGGGCGGTCTGACCACCGATGTTGGTGACGGTCGCCGTCATGCGGACCGTCTCGTGCGATTCGTAGCTCGACTTCTCGAACGTCAACGAGCCGCGCAGGTCGGCGGCGGACGTTCCCGGCTCCATGAAGTAAATGGCGCCGCCACCTGTGTCGGACTCCGGGACGTGCACCGGCATGCCGCCCTGGCCACCCCGCAGCTTCCAGGCGTTGTCGAACACACCCCAGTACTGCCCGGCCGGAATCCCGGTGAACACGATCTTGCCGTCCGGTCCGCTCACGAAGTCGGCGGCCTTGGTGCCGGTGGCCTGGTTCAGCACGGCGACCTTGAGACCGACGATCTCCTCACCCGGGTCGTCCCAGGAGTCGCCGTCCTTGTCGTGAATGAACTTGACCGTGAACTTGCCGACGGCGGCCTTGGGCGTCTCGACCGGCGCGACGGAAGTCTCGGTCGTCGGCTGAGTCGACTCGGTCGGCTGAGTCGACTCACCAGTCGGCGTGGAGGAGGGTGGTGCGGACTCGCTCGACGTCGGAGCGGGCTCCGTCGTCGGCGTGGACGTCTCCGTCGGCACCGGCGAGGTACTCGTCGGGTCGTCCTGCGCGAACGCGGCGGGCGTGCCGCCGAACGCCAAGACGACAGCCGTGGCCAAGGCGCCGGCTCTGAGCAGGGCGCGGCTGACCGATCTTTCAGACAATGGATCCCCCAAGAACCCCAAGTGATGATGGTCTGCGGACGTTCAAGCCCCCGCACGCGTCCAGCAGACTCGCGCAAGGTACCGGACGAACCGCACATCGAGGAAGACGTTCACAACGTCAACATTCCGCTCGTGACGTGACGTTGCGCATTCGGGCGCCCGGACGGGAGCGGTCGGTGTGACACGGAGTGCAACCTGCCATCAGAGGCTCTCCTGGAACCTCGCGATCGGCCGGTTCCCCAGGCTCCAACGGCTCGGTGAACGCGGTGAATCCTTTGTCCATCAAGCGAACCAGCAGATCGGGATCCGTCGCGACGCTGACGAGCGAGTGTGGCTGCACTTCCCGCCGCAGGCTGAACTCTGGCCCACGGTGCACGAACTCAGGCAGGGCGGGTGGCAGATCGACTGCTGTCCGCCCGGCCTGCTGTTGTGTCAAGAGGTCCTGCGGCGGCCTGCGACACGAGCGCCGAAGCCGAACGCCACCAGGAGCGCGGCGAGCGCGCCGAGTCCCAGCACGCTGGCGCCGGTCCTGGCGAGCGCCTTGCTCCCGCCGGAGTGCTGCTCGGCGGGTGGTGGCGTGGCGTGCGGGTCCGGCACGACGAAGAAGTCGCGTTGCACGACCTCGTCGAGCCTGACGTCCACGTGGCCGGTTTCGCCCTCGAACTTCCACGGCCCGTCGATCCCTGCCCAGAACTCACCGGTCGGCATGCGGTCGAACCGCACGGTCCCGTCGGAGTCGGAGAGCGTGTCGGCGACCTGCAGGCCGTACTCCCTGTCGGTGAGCAGCAGAACCCGGACGCCTGCGAGAGCCTCGCCAGGGTCGACGACCCCGTTGTTGTTGCGGTCATGCGCGACCCTGCCCTTCACCGCACCCACCCCGACGAGAACGTCGGCCAGGTCGAGGGACCACGCGCCGTCGGTGTTGAACTTGGCGTTCGGCGCGAAAGCGCAGCCCACGGCCACCTTCTGCTTGAAACGCGTGTAGGCGGGCACCGGCTCGATAACGGTGATCGTCTTCGTCTCTCCTGGAACGAGCGTCACGCCCTTGGCGTCCGTGCGGAGGTCGCCCCAGCCCTCCGGCATGCGCCCGCGGAGTCCACCGAGTTGATCTTGATGGCTGAGCGGGTTGCACCTCGCCTGGACGCCGCTGATCTCGCGATCGGAGACGTTCTTCAGCGTGATCACGACCTTGGCGATCTCACCGACCATGTAGGTGTCCTTCTCGAACACCATCTTCGCGTTGATCAACTCGTCGTACGGACGATCCGCGCGCACGGTGAGCCGGGCGGGTGCCCCTGGCTCCACCCAGATCGACTCCGGGTTGGCCTCATCGTGCACGAGCCACCCGTCCGCCAGCGTGTAGCTGATCCAGTACTCGCCGGACGGCGCGTCCTTGAAGGTGAAGGCGCCGTTCGCGTCCGTCGTGGTCGTGAGGTAGTCGAACGACGGACCGCCGTTGGCCTCCACCACGACATCAGGCGCGGCCTCGCCCGGATCCTGCCGCCCGTTGCCGTTCTTGTCGGTGTAGACCACGCCGATGATCTCGCCACGGGTCTCCACGACCTCGGCCTCGCCGCGGAAGCCGCTGTCATGGGTCTCCTGCCGCCCCAGGAAGGACACGTCACCCTCGACCACCAGCTTGCCGTCCTGCAGGTCGCTGATCCTGCCCGTGACGCTGAACGTGCGGGACTCCCCTGGTGCGAGTCGCACGACGGAGTGGCTCGACCGCGCGAGATCGCCCCACTCGTCCTCGGGAACGTCCAACCCGCGGAGCAGCACACCGACCCGATCGGCGGAGTTGCCGCCGACGTTCGTGATCGTCAGGTCCAGGCTGACCGACTCGTGCGACTCGTAACGCTGCTTTCCAAGCTTGACCGAGGCGCGCACATCCGCAGGACTCACGCGCTTCAGGAACCCGTAGTCGAAGCCGCCCTGCTCGGTGATCTCCACCCGCTCCTGGCCTGAGTCGCGAAGTGCCCATCCCCCGAGGACCACCGCCCGGTAGACACCGGGTTCGACGCCGGGGAACTCGATCCTTCCGTCCGCGCCGCTCGTGCCCTCGGAAACCCAGCCCTCTCGCGGGTCCACCAGCGCGACCGTCACATCGCTGATGGCCTCTTCGCCGTCGACGCGGCCGTCCGCGTTCTTGTCGTCGCCGACCACCATCGCAAAGTTGGTGCTGCTGGAGACCGTCGCGACGGCCCGAGCCCACGCGCCGCCGTTCCAGTCGGGGTTCGGCCCGAAGACGCAGTCGAGCGTGACTCTGCCCGCCTTGCCGGCACCCCGCGGGACCTCCTCCTCGACCTTGATCGTGCGCCGCTCACCTGCTTCGAGCGAAACACCGTTGGTCGTCAGCACGTTCCAGTTCTTGCCGCGGCCGAGCGCATAAGGATGGCTCTGGTGGTCGCACCGAGCCCGAATGTTGCTGATCTTGTTCTTCGTGTTGTTGGTGAGGGTCAGCGTGACCGTCGCCGTGGCCGGGAGGCGGTAGCCGTCGCGGTCGAGCGTCGCGGTCGCGGAGAGCTGTTCGCTGTACGGCCGTTCCCCGCGAGCCACGACCTGGGCGGTCTTGCCCGCTTCGACCGTGATCGGGTCGCCGTCCGCCCCGACGGTGTGCACGGTCCACTCGTCGTCCAGCAGGTAGTCCGGGCGGTAGACGCCGGGCGGGAGGTCCTGAAGGGTGAACCGGCCCTCCCCGTCGACGGTCGCGCGGTGGTCGGTGCCGGCGATCACGACAGCGGTGCCGGCAGCCGCCTCCCCCGCGTCCTGCTGCCTGTTGCCGTTCTTGTCCAGGTAGACGACACCGGAGATGCTGCCGGTGGCCGCCGCCACTGTGACTGGAGGTGGCGGCGTCGCTTCCGAGGATGGCGGCGGTGGCGTTGTTGCCGTTGGCAGTGCGCTCGTAGGCTCGTCCTGCGCGAACGCGGCGGTGCTGAACGTCAGCACCGCGACGGTGGTCAACGCGCCGATTCTGAGCACGGCACGACTGATCGATCTTCCGGACAACGGTCCCCCCGAGTCCCCAGTGATGTGCGGAAACTACCGCAGGCTCACGCCGCCCGAAAGGGTCGATGAGGTGGGAAAACGCGTTCAAAATTCCTTTCGGATGAGGGCAACCGGAAAGGTTGGGAAAGCGTGAGCATCGCGGGGGCTCGTCTGCGCTCACGGCGGTGGCATGCTGGCGTTCGTGACGCCGGAGGACCTCGCGCACCTGCGCCGGGCACGTGACCTGATGGACCGCGAGTACGCGCGGCCGTTGGACGTGCCCGCGATGGCCCGTGCCGCGCTGATGTCGCCGTCGCACTTCGCCCGCCAGTTCCGCGCGGCCTACGGCGAGACGCCGTACGGGTACCTGATGACGCGGCGGATCGAGCGGGCCAAGGCGTTGCTGCGGCTCGGAACGCTGTCGGTGACCGAGGTCTGCGTCGAGGTCGGGTGCACCTCGCTCGGCTCGTTCTCCGCGCGGTTCACCGAACTGGTCGGGGAAACGCCGTCGGCCTACCGGGCACGTGCCCATGATTCGCTGGCCGCGGTGCCCGGATGTCATTTGATGGGGCTGACGAGACCGAGCAGATTTCGAGAAGCGACGCGTTCGCGGCGTGCCTAGGGTTTCGCCCATGAAGCTCTCGCACACGTTCCTCTTCGTCCACGACCAGGACGCGGCGCTGAAGTTCTACCGCGACGTCGTCGGACTCGAAGTGCGCACCGACGACTCCGTCGAGGACTACCGCTGGCTCACCGTCGGGCCCGCAGGCCAGCCGGACGTCGAGATCGGCCTGTCGCACATCGGGCCGCCGGTCCCGCCGACCGACTACGAGGCGCTGCACGCGTTGCTGGCCAAGGGATCGCTGCACGGCGTCATCTTCGAGATCGACGACGTGGACGCGAAGTTCGAGCAGGTGCGCTCGGCCGGCGCCGAGGTGCTGCAGGAACCGGTCGACCAGTTCTACGGCGTTCGCGACTGCGCGTTCCGCGACCCGTCCGGCAACATGATCCGCTTCTCGACGCCGCGGTCCGTCCAGCCGTAAAGCGCTTCCGGTTCTCTCGCCGGACGTGCTTCAGCAGTGCCTTCAGGTGTTCTCAGAGACAAGATCGAACTGGCCCACCTCAGCTACACGATCACCGGCATCGACATCTCCGCTGAAGCCATCTCGCACGCCGGTTCGCAGCGGTTCCTGGCCGACCTGGCCGCCGCCACACCGGTTCTCGTCATCGACTACGGCTGCACGGCCGAGTCGTTGCTGCCTTCGCTGCCGGGCGAGGTGCGCATGTCGTTCGGGGGCGTGGACTGCGTCGCCGTGAACGACTACGAAGTGGCATCGGGGCGGCTGCTGACGACAGGTGGCGCACCGATCCGGTACGCCACCTGTGTCACCTAGCCCAGGTTGTTCGTGTCGAACGTGTTGCAGCGGGCGGGGTCGCCCGTCTGCAGCCCGGTCGTGAACCACTTCTGCCGCTGCGCCGAGCTGCCGTGGCTGAACTTGGTCGTGTCGACCCGCCCGCCGCCGAGTTCGCTCTGGATGAAGTCGTCACCGATGCGCGACGCCGCGTCGAGGGCGGCGTTCACGTCCTCCTGGGTGATGTTCGAGATGAGGGGCTGGCCGTTGGCGCTCGGCACCGTCGTCGCGGCCTTGCCCCAGGCGCCCGCGTAGCAGTCGGCCTGCAGTTCGAGGCGCACCGACCCCGAGGTGGGACCGGTCTCCCTGCCGACCCGGTCCGAGGTGCCGAGCAGGTTCTGCACGTGGTGGCCGTACTCGTGGGCGAGCACGTAGGCCTCGACGAACGGGCCGCCGGTCGCGCCGAACTTCGTCCGCAGCTCGTTGAAGAAGTCCAGGTCGATGTACACCTGGGAGTCCGCGGGGCAGTAGAACGGGCCGACCGCGGAGGTGGCGTTGCCGCAGCGGGTGTTCACGCTGTTGCGGAAGAAGTTGGTCTTGGTGACCACGTAGGTGTTGCCCGAGCGGGCGAACTGGTCGGTCCAGAAGCCCTGGATCGAGTTGATCGTGGCCACGACCCGGCAGTCGCTGTCGCGGTTCGCGTCAGCGCCGGTCTTGCACTTCTCGAGCAGCTGACCGGACTCGACCTGGGTGTTGTTGCCCATGCCCTCGAGCCCGCCCGCCGGCAGCTGGATGCCGGTGAACTGCTGGATCAGGAAGTAGACGATCAGGCCGACCACGCCGAGGCCACCGCCGACGCCGGCCACACGGCCGCCCACGCCTCGTTGGTCCGACACCTGCGAGAGGTCGAGTTCCGCGCCTTCGTTGAACTGCACCGCATCCTCCTGCCAAGGACCCCATGGGTGCCGCAAACGATAAAGCACGAAACATGCCTTGGTGCGGAGCCCGACGTCGGGGCACCGCACCAAGGCTTTCCCATTTGGAAGTGACGACTACGGCCCACGAAGGTTGGCGTGGCGCTCAGCCGGTGACGCCATGAGACGACACCGAAGCCGAGCTCAACAGCGTCGAAGTGCACTGAGCGACGCCTGATGGCGCCTGGGCACCCGAAACCTCGTGTCCGTCGCTACACAGTCGCGACCGGACCGGTCACGTCCAGTCCGCTCGCGGGGATGCGACAGACCGCGTTTCGCCACAGCGAGGAGATACCTGCACAGCACCACCTACCCCTTCTGGGCGTGGCCTCCGGGTGGTCTTGTTCATTCACCTGCCGGTTGCCAGCTCGTTATCGACTATGCGCTTGATCGCCGCATTTCTCAACACCTCACACCAAACCTGAATTGGTGAAGTCGGACGGGTGACCTGCGGAGATCGACACTGCAGACAGCAATCGCCCGGCGAGAGAATCTCTCGCCGGGCGATTGGGGAAAACGATCAGATATTGATCAGGATCACGCCTTGGTGATTCGGCGCGCACCGCGGCGGGCCATCACGCCCGCGGTCATCAGGCCGAGACCCACCAGCAGGAACTCGAGCGGGTCGGCGCCCGTCTTCGACAGGTTCGGGATGAGCGCCGAGGCGCGCTGCGAGGCCTTGTCACCGGTCTGCGGGGTGCCGGCGCCGGAGTCGTCGCCCGTGTTGCCGCTGCCGGAGTTGTCGCCGCCGTTGCCGCCGTTGTTGCCGCCGTTGTCGTTGCCGCCGCCGGGGTTGCCGTTGCCGGGGTTCTCGTTGCCAGGGTTCTCGGGGTTCTCGCCCGGCTGCTCGGGCTGCTCGGGCTGCTCCGGCTGTTCGGGCTGCTCCGGCTGCTCGGGGGCCTCGGTCTTGCCGCAGTCGCCGCTCGCGGTGCCGAGCACCGCCGCGCTGGTGCCGCAGACCGTCACCGGGGCCTCGACGGTGCCGTTGGGCTCCTTCGGCTTGGTCTCGCCGCAGCTGCCGTTGCCACCGCCGGCGACGCCGACCGAGTTGCCGCACACCGTGACGGGCGCGGAGACGAGGGCCTTGTCGGCCTGGGTGCGCGCGGCGGGCTGCTCCTCGCAGGTGGCGTCGCTGTTGCCCAGGACGTTGATCGCGTTGCCGCAGACCTTGACCGGGACGCTCACGAGGTTGCCGACGCGGACCTCGTCGTCGATGTTGAGCGGCACGGGGATGGCCTGGGCCCATCCGGCGGACGCGACCATCAGGCCGCCGGTCAGCAGGGCCGCGGACATGGTGCGGTTGAGGTTCTTGCGCATGACTGTTCTCCCTGGAATGTGGTGACGGATCCCTGTGCTGGTGCGGCACGGGGGATCAGTCGGGAGAGAACGTCGGTTCCTCCGCGCGCACGGTGCGCGGCACGTCCTGCTGTTCTGTGCTGACGAGAGACGCTGTGGTGGTGGGCGGCCGCATCGCGTGCGGCACCGTGCCCGCCGGGATCTGGGTGCTCGTGGCCGAACCCGCGCCGCTCTGCGGGAGCGTGCCGGGCACCGGCTGCTCGGCCTGCGGTTGCGGCTGGTGCGGGACGGGCACGGGGTTCGTGGGGCGCGTCGTCACCGTCGTCGGCTGTGGTGCCGCGTGCTGCTGCTGGGGAGCCTCGGCCTGAACGGGCGCCTCGACCGGACGCGCCGGCGTCGGCGGTGCCGCGGGTGGTTCCGGAGGCTCGACGCGCGGGTCCGGCTTCGGCGGGACGGGCGCTTCGGGTTGCTGCTGCGGCCTGGTCTCGACCTTGAGACCGATGTCGACGACGGGGAGTTTCACCTCGACCCTGAGCTGGTCGATCTCTACCCGGACGTCGGCGTTCGCCTCCCCTGCGGTGCCCAGCAGCCAGGCGCCGGTCACCAGACCGGCGAGCAGCAGGAGCCGACGCAACCACGACATCGGCCCTCACCCTAGATCAAATGGAGCAATCAGGCATGCGAAAAAGGCCATCCCGGCGACTTCCGTCGCCGGGATGGCCTTCAGCTGCGTTCTGCGGTTACGGCAGCTGCGTGATGCGGTCGAGCGCGGGAGGTGCCTGGTTCGGGTGCGCCGAGAGGTACGCGGAGAACGCGTCCAGGTCGATGCCACCACCGGTGATGTTCGTGCCCTTGGTGAACTCGCTGAAGCCGTCACCACCGCCCTGCAGGAAGCTGTTGATCGTCACGCGGTAGCTCGCGTTCGGGTCGAGCGGGACACCGTTGAGCATGACGTTCGAGACCTTCGAACCGAACGGCGCTTCCTTCGACCAGCTGTACTTCAGGCCCGCGGACGGCTGAAGCACGAACGTCCTGGCCGCGGTGAACTGCTGCTCCAGCACGGTCTGGATGTTCGCTCCGGTCAGCGTGACCGTCTGCAGGATGTTGCCGAACGGCTGGACGGTGAACGTCTCGCCGTAGGTGACCACGCCGTTGCCCTCACCCGCGGGCGAGCTTGCGTACGTGAGGTCCGAACGCACACCACCGGGGTTCATCAGCGCGAGCACCGCGCCGTTGCTCTTGGTGAGCTCCAGCTGCGAGTCGGCGATCAGGTTGCCGAGCGGCGACTCACCGGCGGCGTTCTGCAGCTTCAGGATGTCGGCGCTGATCGTGCCGACCTGCCGGTTCGCAATCGGGGCGGACTTCGTCTTGGCCAGGTCGATGATCGACTGGATAGCCGGGTCCGGCGTCACGGTGCGGGTGACGATCTTGTTGTCGGCCTTGGTCTCGCCGCGGACCACGTCGCGCGTCCGGCGGTCGATCTTGAGGTCGACGACGCTGAGCTCACGGCCGAAGGCCAGGCCCTCGATGAACGGCCGCGGGTTGCCGGCCGGGTCCTTGACCACGCAGTTGTAGTGCTGGTGGCTGTGGCCGGAGAAGACCGCGTCGATCTTCGGGCTGACCTGCGTGGCGATGACGCTGCCGGGGTTGTTCGCGGCCACGTTGCACGCGTTGGGCCCGCCACCGGTCGAGGTGACCTGGTCGCCCTGGTGCACGAGCAGCACGATCGACTTGATGCCGATCGCGTCGAGGAGGTTGGCGTACTTGTTCGCCGCCTTCACCTCGTCACCGAACTTGAGCTCCTTGATGCCGTTCGGGTCGACCAGGATCGGCACGTCCTTGAGCGGCATGCCGATGAAGCCGATCGGAATCCCGTCGCGGATCTCCACCCAGAACGGCGGCAGAGCCGGAAGCCCGTGCTTCGCGTCCGTGACGTTCGCACCGAGGATCGGGAAGTTCGCGCCCTTGTACTTCTCGCTGAACTGGCAGCCGTCCACGGGGTGGCAGCCACCGCGCTGCATGCGCAGAAGCTCCTTGTAGCCCTCGTCGAACTCGTGGTTGCCCGCCGCGGTCGCGTCCATGCCGACCTTGTTGAGCACCTCGATCGTCGGCTCGTCGTGGAACAGCGCGGACACGATCGGCGACGCGCCGATCAGGTCGCCCTGCCCGACGATGACGGAGTTCTTGACCTCCTTCTGGAGGTTCTTGATGTGCGTGGCGTTGAAGGCGGCGCCACCGGCGTCGACGGTCGTGCCGTCCGGCAGGATGACGCGCCCGGACGACCCGGTGGGCGGCTCGATGTTGCCGTGCAGGTCGTTGATGCCGATCAGGCGCACGTCAACCGTGCCCCGACCGCGCAGTGACTGGGCATCGGCCTGGGCAGGCCCAGTGGAGCTGATGACAGTGGCCGCGGCGGCGGTGATCGCCAGAACGGAAAGCCGTCTGAACGAACTCATGCGTGGAGCCTTTCGATGGCGTGGTTAACGCGCGTGTACGGCGGAGGAGTCTGCCTTCCGAAGGCCACGTTTTCCAGAGCAATGACTGGATCGTCATGCTCAGGACTAACCTTGTTCCCGTGACACCAAGTGAGCAGGAGCCGCACTGGCTCGACGAGGGCGAGATGCGCGCCTGGCGCACCTACGTGAACGGTTCGTCCATGCTCATGGACCGCCTGCACCGAGAGCTGCAGGACACCCACGGAGTGTCACTGGCGGACTACGAGATTCTGGTCAGACTGTCGGAACAACCGAACCGGCGCATGCGAATGACGCAGCTCGCCGAAGACGTCGCCTCCTCGAAGTCACGCGTCTCCCACCAGGTCGCGCGCATGGAGAAGGCCGGCCTGGTCTCCCGCCGCGAGTGCACAGAGGACGGACGAGGCGTGCTGGCCGAACTGACCTCCGCCGGCATGGCGCAGCTGGTCGCGGCCGCCCCCACCCACCTGAGCGGGGTCCGGGAGCACATCGTCGACCTGATCACGCCCGAGGAGGGCGAGGTGCTGGCCAAGGTGTTCGACCGGGTCATGACACACCTGCGGGAGTCGAACGGCTAGGCTTTACCGCTGACGCCGGTGGCGTCGGGGAAGCGTGGCAGAGCGGCCGAATGCACCCGCCTTGAAAGCGGGAGACGGGCAACCGTCCGGGGGTTCAAATCCCTCCGCTTCCGCAAGTGATCGTTTGGTATTAGTCGCGGCATGCAGACGCAGGTGTGGCCCGCGATCCTTTCTCTGGTCGGAGTGCTGTTCGGCGGCGGTCTGTCCTTTCTGGTGCAGACGACCGTGCAGCGTCGCGTCGAACGCAACGAACAAAGCAAACTGGCCGCTGAGCGTGCCGATGCGCGGCGGGTGGAGCAGTTGGAGCTGTTACGGCAGTTCATCCGGGCCGGGCAGCAGGCCGAGCGGGCGGCCGAGGATCGGGACGACACGGCTGTCTGGAGGACGGCGGCCCTTGATGTCGTCGACGAGCTCTGGGTGTGCGAGCGGATGATCCACGTGCTGTTCGCCTCGTCGTTGCACGAGTTGGCGCGTGCGTACGTCAAGGCTCTCGATCACGTTCTCTGGCAGGAACCCGTCAGCGGCTCGCTGTGGGACCACCTCAAGGGGCCCAAGATCGCGTTTCTCGCCGCGGCGCGGGACGAGTTGAGCCGCTGAACGGGACGGCGGCGGCGCCCGAAGGCACCGCCGCCGTCACCGAGCGATCAGCGGACTACGAGACGGCCAGGTGCGTGTGGTCGTCGTGCGACGCGGTCTTCATGAGCGCCGCGGACTTGCGGGCCTCGGCGCGCTTCGCACGTGGCGGCACGCCGTTGACGTCCTCGGTCGAGACGCCGTAGGCCGCGGTCACGAACGCGATGGCGCCCGCGTTGCGGCCGAGGGCGACTCGGTCGATGTTGCCGAGGTTGTCGCACTTCGAGTGGTAGCACGGGTCGTAGGCGACGCCTGCCGTGCCGCCCCACTTGGCTGCCTGGGCCGCGGTCTTGACGCCCTCGGCGCCGGTGAACAAACCACCCGCCGGGATGCCCTGCGCGATGAACTCGCCGTAGTCGGAGCGGCCCGAGAAGTCGGTGCCTTCGGTGGGGACGCCCTTGGCGGTGAAGTAGTCGGCGAAGGCCTTTTCGATCTGGGCCGAGCCGTACGGGCCGGGGCCCGCGCCCGTGGCGTCGGAGTCGTCGCCGTCGTAGATGAAGTAGGCGGCGTTCGGGGAGCCGACCATGTCGAAGTTCAGGTACAGCGCGATGTCGAGCTGCTGTTCGAACGTCTGCTGGCGGACCCATTCCTCGGAGCCGATCAGGCCGCGCTCTTCAGCACCCCACCAGGCGAACCGGATCGCGTTGTCGACCTTCGGGCGGGAGCCGAGCTGCAGGGCGGTTTCGAGCAGTGCCGCGGAGCCGGAGCCGTTGTCGTTGATGCCGGGGCCCACTTCGACGCTGTCGAGGTGCGAGCCGGCCATGACGACGTTGTTCTTGCGGCCGGTGCGGGTCTCGGCGATGACGTTGCGCTGGGTGCGGCTCTCGGTGTGGAAGCGGAAGTCCACGGTGATCTGGGAGCCCGCCTTGCCGGCGAGCGTGGTGCCGTCGGCCTGGGAGACGCCGGCGGTCGGGATCTTGCCGGGGTTGGTCAGCGTCACGTTCGACAGCGGGCCAGCGACGTTGTTCGACACCAGGACGGCGATGGCGCCGGCGGCGAACGCGTTGAGGTGCTTCTGCTCGAACGTGCAGGCGCCCCGGCGGATCAGGGCCACCGAGCCGGTGAAGTCCTGGCCCGCGAAGTCGCTGGCCTCGCAGCCGGGGGTGGCGTCCTCCGGGACCACGCGCAGCGGGCCGGTGATGCCGCCGGCCGGGGTCTGCGGCGAGGCGGTCAGGATCAGCGCCTGGTAGTTCACGCCGTCCACGCGGGCGGTTTCGGCGTCAGTCACCGGGATGTCGAAGGTGAAGTTCGGCGTCGTGACGATGAAGCCCTCGTCGCGGAGCTTGCCCGCCACGTAGTCGACGCTGGCGTCGTAGCCCGCGGTGAGGGCCGCGCGGTTGCCGCCGTTGCGGTCGGCGAGGCGCTGGAACGCGATCAGGTGCCGGTTGACACCCTCGACGGTCACCTTCTTCGCGAGCTTCTTGGCGAGTGCGGGGCCTGCCGGGTCAGCGGCGGCGGACGCCGTGGCGGTAGGGGCTGCGACTAGTGCCGAGATGGCAAGCACAGTCGCCAGCTTGGTTCTGCCGGACATGAACGTTCCCCTTCGTTCGAGATGGCTGAACCCTCACAAAAGGGAGACCCACGACACAATCCGTCGGTCGGCGGGAGTTCAGCTGGTGATCAGCCGAACACACTCCGCTAGTCCATCAACGGTGACCTTCCACTCCGGTCGCACGAAGTTCGCCTCGTCCAGACGCAATCGCACGTGCTCAAGGCGTTCGCCGCGCGGCGCTGCGCCGATCGTGCCGTCGTGCACGTAACCGAGCTTGGCGCTCACACGGTTGGACGCGTGGTTTCCCTGCCAAGCCGCCGAACGAGCGATGTGCGCGCCCAGGTGGTCGAACGCGAACTGCAGCACGGCGATCCGCATCTCGGTGCCGAAACCGCTGCCCTGGAACTCCCTGCCGAGCCACGAGCCGGTGCCCACCTCGCGCAGCACGCCGAAGTCGCGCGCGCCGACGTCCTGCACGCCGATCGCCCTGCCCTCGTGCCGGACGATGAAGCTGATCACCCAGTCGTTCGCGGCGAACTTCGCGCGCTGACCCCAGAAGTGCTGGAGCAGGCCGAGCCCGCGGTCTTCGGGAAGCGTGTCGGTCCACGGCACGTAGAACGGCATCTCGGCCGGGTCGTGCACGCCCGCGAGTGCCACGTCGATGAGCTCGAACAGCCCGGAGTCGTCGTCCGGGCGCAGCTCCAGGCGCGGGGTGCGGAGGACCAGATGTCGTAGCGGCCAGGCGTCCATGATCCGATGGTGCCGGACGTGTCGAACGGTATTACGGTCGGTTGCATGCGTGCCATCACTGTTCGCGAACCCGGCGGCCCGGACGTGCTCGAGTGGACCGAGGTCGTAGACCCGGTGCCGGGCGAGGGCGAGGTGCTGATCGACGTCGCCGCGAGCGCGGTCAACCGCGCGGACCTGTTGCAGCGGCAGGGTTTGTACCCGCCGCCGCCCGGCGCGTCGGACATCATCGGGCTGGAGTGCTCCGGCACGATCTCCCAGCTCGGCGAGGGCGTGACCGGCTGGAACGTCGGTGACGAGGTGTGCGCGCTGCTCGCCGGCGGTGGCTACGCGGAGAAGGTCGTCGTGCCCGCGGCCCAGCTGCTGCCCGTACCGAAGGGCGTCGACGTCGTCACGGCGGCCGCGTTGCCCGAGGTCGCGTGCACGGTCTGGTCGAACGTCGTGATGGACGGCCGGCTGAAGCTCGGCGAGACGTTCCTGGTGCACGGCGGCGCGGGTGGCATCGGCACGCACGCCATCCAGGTCGCCAAGGCGCTCGGCGCGACCGTCGCGGTCACGGCCGGATCCGACGAGCGACTCGCGAAGTGCGCCGAGCTCGGCGCGGACATCACGGTCAACTACAAGACCCAGGACTTCGTGGCCGAGGTGAAGAGCGCGGACGTCGTCCTCGACAACATGGGCGCCTCCTACCTCCCCCGCAACATCGACGTCCTCGCCCCCGACGGCCGGTTGATGATCATCGGCATGCAGGGCGGCGTGAAGGGTGAGCTGCCGATCGGCAAGCTGCTCGCGAAACGGGCGTCGGTGATGGCGACCGGGTTGCGCGGCCGCAGCGTCGACAGCAAGGGCGCGATCGTGGCGCAGGTCCGCGAGCACCTGTGGCCGTTGATCGAGAGCGGCGCGGTCAAGCCGATCGTCGGCCAGGTGGTGCCGATGTCGGACGCCGCGCAGGCGCATCGCCTGTTGGAGGCCAGCGACGTCTTCGGGAAGGTCCTGCTCAGGCGGGAACGGTAGCCGTGGCCAGCGAGGTCCGGGGAGCCGTGCGGAACTCCAGCCCGAACTCCTCGGACCACCGCGCCAGCACCGCCTGTTCGTCCGGCCGGTCGACGTCGTCGGCCAGCACCGTCGCCCCTGGTGCCAGCACGGCACGCAGCACGGGCAACGCCGGATAGCGCGAGTCACCGAACCCCGGCCCGTCGACCAGCAGCAGGTCCACCAGCCCGAACCGCTCGACGTACCCGAGCACTTCGTCGTGCACCTGCTGCGGCGCGTACCACTGGCCGTGCCGCGGCAGCGCCGCCGGATGCCGCGACAACGGCGCGTGCACGACGCGGGCGACCGAGCCCAGGCCTTCACGTCGTAGTTGCGAGGCGACGAAAGCAGCCATGCGTTCGTCGTGCTCGATCGACAACAGGTGCCCGAAACCGCGCTGCTGCAACAAACGCGCCAGCAGGACCGAAGAAGAGCCGCAGCCCAGTTCCACCAGGACGGTCCGCGCGCCGAGCACGATCTCGTCCATCACCGCGACGAGCGCGGCCGGGCGCAGGTCGCCGGACAGGACCGGCAGGTACTCGGTGTTCAGCGAACCGATGCGGTGCAGGGCCGAGAGATCAGCGAGCTCGCGGGCGAGCGAGTCGTCCAAGAATGATCTCCAAGCTCTCAGCCCAGTTCGGCCACCGCCCGCACCAGGTCGTCCATCTCGACGGCGTTCGTGTAGTGCGCGAGCCCGATGCGGATGGCGCCGCCGATCTCGCCGACACCCAGCACCGAGAACACCCCGTACTGGCCGGGATCGGCGAACGCGCAGACGCCCCGCGAAGCGAGGTGTTCGACGCCGTCCTCCGCCTTGACCCCGGCGATCGAGAACGCCAGCGCGGGCACCCGCCGCATGGCGTCGCCGATCACCATCACGTGTCGCAGCGAACGCAGTTCGTTGATGAGATTAGCGAGCAGCCCGGCCTGGTAGGCCTTCACCGATCCCAACGACGTGAGCAACCGCTCACGGCGCGTGCCGGACGCCGCGTCGTCGAGGTCCGCGAGGTACTCGACGGATGCAACGAGACCGGCGAGCATCGGGTACGCGTGCGGACCGAGCTCCAGCCGTTCCGGGCCACGCGCCATCGGGTCGACCGAGACCGACGGCAGCCGTTCCAGCACCGACGGGTCGCGGAACACGAGCGCGCCGACCGGCGGACCGCCCCACTGACCGGCGGAGAGAGCCACGACGTCAGCGCCCATGCCAACGATGTCCAACGGCACGAAAGGCGCCGCGGCGGAGGCGTCGACCACCATCAACGACCCGTGCGCGCGAGCCACCGCGGAGATCTTGGCGAGGTCCGGGCGGGTGCCGACCACGCCGGACGCCGCCGTGATGGCGATCAGCTTCGTGCGGTCGGTGACCAGCTCGTCGAACTGCCAGCTCGGCAGCTCGCAGGTCTCGATGTCGATCTCCGCCCATTTGACCGCGCTGCCGGTGCGCTGGGTGGCCCGCAGCCACGGCGCGATGTTCGCCGGGTGGTCCAAACGGGAAACCAGGACCTCGTCGCCCATGAACCAGTCGTCGGTCATCGCGTCGGCGAGACGTTGCAGCAGCACAGCGGAGGAGGGTCCGAGCACGACACCGGCGGGATCGGCCCCGACGAGGTCCGCGACGGACCTGCGGGCGGCGTCCACGATGCCCTGGGCCCGCTGGGAGGCCGGGAAGATGCCACCGGGTCCGGAGACCGGGGCGCGCAGCGCGGTGGAGACGGCGGTGGCGACCTGTTCGGGCACCTGCATGCCGGCCGGTGCGTCGAGATGGACCCAGCCGTCGCCGAGCGCGGGGAAGAGCCCTCGTACCCGTGCGACGTCGAACGCCATGACACACACCGTACGTATGCGAGCAAACACAGCAACGACCAGCCCCACCCGCTTTAGGGTCGAAACGCGAATCACGCGAGGATGGAGACCATGAACCAGGAGCAGCCCGTCGTAATCGTCGGCGGACAGGACGGCGACATCGCCGACCTCGTCGAACAGCCGGCCAAGGTCATGCGGATCGGCACGATGATCAAGCAGCTGCTGGAGGAGGTCCGGGCGGCGCCTCTGGACGAGGCCAGCCGCAACCGTCTCAAGGAGATCCACAAGCGGTCCATCGAGGAGCTCGAGGACGGCCTGGCGCCGGAGCTGCGCGAGGAGCTGGAGCGGCTGTCGCTGCCGTTCACCGAGGACGGCACCCCGTCCGACGCGGAGCTGCGGATCGCGCAGGCTCAGCTCGTCGGCTGGCTGGAGGGCCTGTTCCACGGCATCCAGACGGCGCTGTTCGCCCAGCAGATGGCGGCCCGCGCCCAGCTGGAGCAGATGCGCGGCCGTGCTCTGCCCGCCGGCAGCGGTGGCGAGGGCGCCGAGGGTGGCATCACGGGCAAAGGCACCGGCCAGTACCTCTAGCCGGGACACCTGGGGGTGGTTCTACGATGCGCTGAACTTCCTGGAGAGGAGCCATCGTGCTCGAGCAGGTGCGCCGTGCCCTGTCGGCGAAGCAACTGCGCCACAAGATGCGTGTGAAGGCGATCGAGATCGTGGCGGACGCCGTGGCCCCCATCCGCGCGCAGGTCGACGAGCTGCAACGTCAGGTGGACGACCTGGGCAAGCAGGTGCGCGACGAGATCCGGCACCAGGGCGACCGGGCCGTGGACCAGGCCCGTCAGCTGGAGATCCGCACGCGTCGCGACCTGGTGTTCGCGGGTGAGCAGGAGGCGGCGCTGCAAAGTGCCAGGTTCGTGCGCGACAACATGCCGCACGCTCCTCAGTTCGGCCACCCGCACGAGACGCTGGAGCACGCGCTGACGCTTGCCCCGGAGGGCGGGCTCGCGCTGGAGTTCGGCGTCTACCAGGGCACCACGCTGAAGATCATCGCTACCGCGCGCGGCGGCGAGGGCGTCTTCGGCTTCGACTCGTTCGAGGGCCTGCCGGAGAACTGGCGCAACGGCTTCCCCGCCGGCGCGTTCAACGTCGACGGCCTGCCGGAGGTGCCGGGCGCGGAGCTCGTCGTCGGCTGGTTCGACGAGGTGCTGCCGGAGTTCCTGGAGAAGAACGAGGGTCCCGTCACGTTCCTGCACGTGGACTGCGACCTCTACTCCTCCACGAAGACCGTGCTGGAACTGGTCGGCCCGCGCCTGGTCGAGGGCAGCGTCGTCCACTTCGACGAGTACTTCAACTTCCCGGGCTGGATGGAACACGAGCACAAGGCGTGGACCGAGTACGTCGAGCAGACCGGGATCGAGTTCAGCTACGAAGCGTTCACCTACGACAACGAGCAGGTGACCGTGCGGGTGACCAAGATCCCCGCCCGTTGACCACTCCGTGACGTACCGGCGTCCAGGTCCGATCTGAGACGCCGGTACGCTCAGTCCTCGTGCAAGCCACCAGTACCCTCGACCACCCCGAGGCGCCGCCTGCCGTCTCCTCGCGCAGCTTCAAGCGCGCGTTCGCCGATGTGCGTGAGGCATGGGACCACCGCGAGCTGTGGGGCCACCTCGGCTGGCAGGACATCAAGCAGCGCTATCGGCGATCGGTCATAGGTCCGTTGTGGATCACGATCTCGATGGGCACGACCGCCCTCGCGCTCGGCTTGTTGTACTCCGTGCTGTTCGACACGAACGTTCCGACGTTCCTCCCGTACGTCACGGTCGGCTTCATCGTCTGGAACTTCATCCTCGGCTGCATCACCGAGGGCACCGACGTGTTCATCGCGAACGAGGGGCTCATCAAGCACCTCCCCGCGCCGATCACCGTCCACGTGATGCGCATGGTGTGGCGCCAGGTGCTGTTCCTGCTGCACAACCTCGCCGTCTACGCGGTCGTGCTGGCGATCTTCTTCACCTCGCTCAACCACCAGTACACGATCAGCGACGGCGGTCCCGTCCATCCGGGTCTGAGCTGGACCATCGTGCTCGCGATCCCCGGTTTCGCACTGCTCGCGCTCAACGCGGTGTGGGTCGCGCTGGCGTTCGGCGTCATCAGCACCCGCTTCCGCGACATCCCGCCGGTCGTGACCAGCTTCATCAACCTGGTCTTCTTCATGACGCCGATCGTCTGGGACGCGGGCGTGCTGCAGAAGGTCACCGGCGGTGGCAGCAACGACTGGCGCATCCTGATCGCCGAGCTCAACCCCGTGTACCACTTCGTCGAGATCGTCCGCGCCCCGCTGCTCGGCCACGCGGTCGACTGGCACCACTGGGCGATCGTCGGCGGCTTCACCGTGGCCGGCTGGGCGCTCGCGATGGTCATCCTGCGCAACTACCGCGCCCGCGTTTCCTACTGGGTCTAAAGGAGGTCGGCTAAACCATGGTCAGCATCGACGTCTGGAACGCATCGGTCGACTTCCCGATCTTCGACGCCAAGTCGAGGTCGCTGAAGAAGCTCGCGTTCGGCAAGGTCGGCGGCAAGATCGGCTCCGAGGGCCGTGTCCCGATCATCGAGGCGCTGCACGACATCTCGTTGTCGCTCAAGGACGGCGCGCGCGTCGGCCTGGTCGGCCACAACGGCGCCGGCAAGTCCACGCTGCTGCGCCTGCTGGCGGGCATCTACGAGCCGACGCGCGGCCAGTCGCGCATCGTCGGCAAGGTGGCGCCGGTCTTCGACCTCGGCGTCGGCATGGACCCGGAGATCTCCGGCTACGAGAACATCATGATCCGGGGCCTGTTCCTCGGCATGACCCGCAAGCAGATGGAAAAGCGCGTCGACGACATCTCGGAGTTCACCGAGCTCGGTGACTACCTGCAGATGCCGCTGCGCACCTACTCGACCGGTATGCGCGTGCGGCTCGCGCTCGGCGTGGTCACCTCGATCGACCCCGAGATCCTGCTGCTCGACGAGGGCATCGGCGCGGTCGACGCGGCGTTCATGGCGAAGGCCCGCGACCGTCTCAAGGACCTCGTGGCCCGCTCCGGCCTGCTGGTGTTCGCGAACCACTCCGACGAAACGCTGCTGGACTTCTGCGACAGCGCGATCTGGATGGACGAGGGCCGTGTCAAAATGCACGGCGGTCTCCGCGAGGTGCTCACCGAGTACAAGGGCTTCGACCCGTTCGAGCGGATGAGCACCGACCAGCTGGCCAGGCTCGGCTACTCCACTCCCGTCCTCAGCGGAAACGGCGGCGAATAGACAGTGAACCTCGAGGCACTGCCCAAGGGCTCCGTCGTCGCGGTGGTGGTCACCCGCCACCGCAGGGAGCTGCTGGCCGAGTCGCTGAAGGCGCTGGCCACCCAGACTCGCGTCCCCGACCACCTCGTCGTGGTCGACAACGGCCCTGACCAGCCGGTCAACGACCTGGTCGAGCAGTGCCCGCTGCCCACTACGTACCTCGCGTCGCACCGCAACCTCGGTGGCGCGGGCGGTTTCGCGCTCGGCATCCTGCACGCGCTCTCGCTGGGCGCGGACTGGGTGTGGCTGGCCGACGACGACGGCCGCCCGGCCGACGAGAACGTGCTGGCCGTCCTGCTCGAAGAGGCCGAGCGCCGCAACCTCGCCGAGATCTCGCCGGTCGTCACGAACATCGAGAATCCGGACAAGCTCGCGTTCCCGATGCGCCGCGGCCTCACGTGGAAGCGCTCGGCCGCCGACCTCGGCACCGACTTCCTGCCGGGCATCGCCTCGCTGTTCAACGGCGCCCTGTTCCGCGCCACGACGCTCGACGTCGTCGGCGTGCCGGACTACCGCCTGTTCTTCCGCGGCGACGAGGTCGAGGTCCACCGCCGCCTGGTGCGCAGCGGGCTGCCGTTCGGCACCTCGCTCAAGGTCGCCTACGTGCACCCCGACGGCTCGGACGAGTTCAAGCCGATGCTGGGTGGCCGGTTCCACGCGCAGGACCCGGAGAACCAGATCAAGCGGTACTACACCTACCGCAACCGCGGGTACCTGCTGTCGCAGCCGGGCATGCGCAAGCTGGGCGCGCTCGAGGTGTTCCGCTTCGGCCTGTACTTCCTCGCGGTGAAGAAGGACCCGAAGGCGTTCGTCGAGTGGCTGAAGCTCGTGCGCCTCGGTCAGCGGGAGCGCTTCTTCCGCAAGTGACGTGATCTGCCGAGGGCGGAATCGCTGCGAGCGGAACCGCCCTCGGCACGGCACCGGAACGCGGTTTGCTGAACGCATGAGCCGACTCGTGCTGTTCCTCGCCGCCAATCCGAACCCCATCAGCCTCACGGTCACCGACGAGACGCGCGACGACCTCGCGCCCCGGCTGACCCAGATCGTCCGAAACGGCCACACGCAGCCGATCCCGGCCCCGGACGGCCGTGAGTACGTCGTGAACTTCTCCAACGTCGTGGTCGCACACTTCGAGTAACCGCTCGCGCACCCGAGGTGATCGGAGTAAGACGGGATGAGTGATCTCCCGACGCAGACTTCTCTCCCTGGCCGGCGCGAGCGCACTGCTCGCGGCGTGCGGTTCGAACACCGGCAGGGACGGCAACGGCCAGGCCCTCAAGCAGTGGTACCACGCGTACGGCGAGCCCGGCGTCCAGCAGGCGGTGGAGCGCTACGCCAAGGCGTTCACCAAGACCCCGGTCGACGTGCAGTGGAACCCCGGCGACTACGACTCCAAGCTCGCGACGAGCCTGCTGTCCGACGGCGGACCGGACGTCTTCGAGTCCACCCCGCAGATCAGCTCGGTCCGTGCGGGCCAGCTGGTGCCGCTCGACGACGTCTTCGGCGACGCCAGGAGCGACTTCACCGACTCGATTCTCGCGACGCACACCGTCGACGGGAAGCTCTACGGCGTTCCGCAGGCCGTGGACATGCAGATGCTCTTCTACCGCAAGAGCTTCCTGCAGCAGGCCGGGGTCCAGCCACCGTCCACTGTGGATGAGCTGATCGACGCGTCCCGGCGCCTCACGAAGGACGGGGTGAAGGGACTCTTCGCCGGCAACGACGGTGGTGGCGGCGTGCTCGGCGGGCCCGCGCTGTGGTCGGCCGGGCTGGACTACGTGCGCGACCACCAGGTCGGGTTCGACGATCCCGTTGCGGCGCAGGCGATCGGCAAGCTCCGCGAGCTCTACTCCAGCGGCAGCCTGCTGCTCGGCGCGGTGAAGGACTGGGCGGAGCCGGACGCGTTCACCCAGGGGCTGGTCGCCATGCAGTGGACCGGGTTGTGGACCGTGCCCGCGATCCAGAAGGCGCTGGGCGACGACTTCGGCGTGCTGCCGTTTCCGAAGTTGAGCGCTTCGGGCAAGGCCAGCGTGCCGGTCGGGGCGTTCGGCGCGATGATCAACGCCAGGTCGAAGCGGATCGACGAGGCCAAGGAGTTCGTGAAGTGGCTGTGGATCGAGCGGACCGACTACCAGGAGGACTTCAACCTCAGCTACGGCTTCCACATCCCGCCGCGCAGGAGCATCTCGGAGAAGGCCTCGAAGCTGACCACGGGTGCGGCGGCTGACGCGGTGAAATTCGTGCGGGACAACGCGAAGGCGTCCAACCCGCCGGACTGGACCTCGGTCATGCGGACCGCGTTCAACGACGCCGTGTCGCGGGTCGTGCGGGACGGCGCTCCGGCCGACGCCGAGCTCAAGGCCGCCGCGGACAAGGCACGGGACGAGCTGAAGCGCCTGTACGGATGAGGCACGGACGCGCGTTCTGGTTGTTCGTCGGACCGTTCGCGGCAGGACTGCTCGTGTTCGTCTACGTGCCGATCGGGTGGAGCCTGCTGCTGTCGTTCTTCGACGCCCGCAACACGGTGACGCCCACATCGTTCGTCGGCCCGCGCAACTACGCGGACATGCTGACCGACGAGCCGTTCCTGCGGAGCCTCGGCACGTTCAGCGTGTTCGCGGTGTTCATCGTGCCGCTGACGTTCGTGCTCGCGCTGGCGCTGGCGTTGCTGGTGAACCAGATCAGCTTCATGAAGGCGTTCTTCCGGTCGGTGTTCTTCCTGCCGACGGCCTGCTCGTACGTGGTGGCGTCGCTGGTGTGGAAGCTGTCGATCTTCAACGGCGTGCGCTTCGGCCTCGCGAACACGGTGCTGGGGTGGTTCGGCGCCGAACCGATCGCGTGGACGGTGTCGACGTCGCCGCCCTGGTACTGGCTGGTGCTCGTGACGTTGCGGCTGTGGCTGCAGCTCGGGTTCTACCTGATCCTGTTCATCGCCGGACTGCAACGGATTCCGCAGCACCTCTACGAGGCCGCGTGGATCGACGGCGCGTCACGCGGCTGGCAGACCGTGCGGTACATCACCCTGCCGCAGCTGCGCACGACGTCGATCGCGGTGCTGTTGTTGCTGCTCATCGCCGCGTACCAGGCGTTCGACGAGTTCTACAACGTGCTGGGCACCGACCGCGGCTACCCGCCGTTCGCGCGGCCGCCGTTGATCTACCTCTACTACACGGCGCTCGGGTCCGGCGGGCAGGACTTCGGGCACGGCAGCGCGGGCGCGGTGATCCTCACCTTGTTGATCGCGGGCGTGACGTTGTTGCAGGGCAGGGTGATCACGCGATGAAGGCCGTCCGGTACCTGGCGCTGTCGCTGGCGGCGGTGCTGTTCCTGATCCCGTTCTACCTGGTGCTGCGCAACGGCTTGGCGACCGAGCAGGAGATCACCGCGCCGGCGTGGACGTTCTGGCCCAGCGAGATCCACTGGGAGAACTTCGCCGCGCTGTTCGGCAACCCGGCCGTGCCGATGGTGCGCAGCATGGTCAACTCGCTGGTCGTCGCGGTGCTGCAGACGGCAGGGCAGCTGTTGCTGTGCGGACTGGCGGGGTACGGCCTCGCGCGGATTCCGTACCGGTACTCGAACTTCGTGCTGTACCTGGTGATCGCGACGCTGATGATCCCGGCCGCGGTCACGTTCGTGCCGACGTTCGTGGTCGTCTCGACGCTGGGCTGGGTGTCCGATCTACGCGGGCTGGTGATCCCTGGGTTGTTCAGCGGGTTCACCACGTTCCTGTTCCGGCAGTACTTCCTGAACTTCCCTCGCGAGCTCGAAGAGGCCGCGCGGATCGACGGGCTCGGTCACTGGGGCACCTACTGGCGGGTCGTCGTGCCGAACTCGAAGGGGTTCTTCGCGGCGCTCGGTGTGATCGCGTTCGTGACCAGCTGGAACCAGTTCCTCTGGCCGTTGGTGATCGCGCAGGACCAGGACTCGTGGACCGTGCAGGTGGCGCTGTCCACGTTCCTGACCTCGCAGTCGATCGACGTCACGCAGCTGTTCCTGGCGGCCGCCGTCTCCATCACGCCACTCGTGGTGGTTTTCGTCGCGTTGCAACGGTTCCTGGTGCGTGGCGTGACGGAGACGGGGATCAAGGACTGATCAGTGGGCGACCAGCAGGAAGATGCTCGGGCCGAACCTCATCCTGGCCAGCGCGGGCTGGGCCGCCTTCTCCAGGCCGAGCAGCACGCGGTGTGGCACGACCCTCTTCAACGCGCCCGACCGCAGGTTCGACACCGAGAGCGAACGCACGACCCGCAGTCCGGTGTCGGAGAGTTGCCTGATCACGGTGTCGAGGTTGTGGTTGACGAACGGGATCTCGTCGTCGTGCCGGTTCTCCGGTGACCGGATGTCCACGGGCTCGGCGGGAACTCCCCTGCCGAGCCGGCGCAGGCGGTTGCGGGCGTGCCCGAGGTTGGCGACCTCGATGACGGCGACACCCTCCGGGGCGAGGACCCTGGCGATCTCGGCCAGTTCCGCGGTCGGGTCCGGTAGGTGATGCATGACCCGGATCATCGTCACCAGGTCGATCGAGCCCGTCGCGAACGGCAGCCGCGCGGCCTGCGCCTGCACCCGCTCGATCCCCTTGCCGAGGAACCTCGCCGCGAGGTCGAGCTGACGGCTGCTCGGCTCGGCCAGCGTCACGTGGTCCGCGTACCTCGGCAGCAACGCGGTGATGCGGCCGTAGCCCCCGCCCACGTCCACCGCGCGTGCGAAGTGCCGGCCGGTCAGCAGCCGGTCGATCGCGATGCGCTCGGCGTCGTGCTCGTACTCGCGGCCCTTCCAGTAGCCCAGGTAGTCGTGGGCCGGTCCGTCGTAGAAATCTGCTCTCTTGACATCCCCCATGCATCCCGGACGTCCGACCACGAGGTGAGGTTGCGCAGCAAAAAAGGCCCCCGAAAGTTCGGGGGCCTTTTTCACAGACGTGATCAGCTGTTGTTCTCGAACACCTTGCGCCACGACTCGACCGAGGTCAGCTCGGGCAGCGCGTCGCGGTACACCTTCTGCATGCGCGGCCACTCGGCCGACAGGCGGCGGTAGTTGCGGACCGCGCGCTTCATCAGCTGGCGGAACTCCTTCGGGTCGCGCTTGCGGAACGCGACGCCGCTGCCGTCGGCGTTGGACACGGTGGCGCTGTCCAGGTTGCCGAGGAGGAACCAGCGGGCGTTGGACGCCGGCACGTTGATCTGCGGACGCTGCGTCGTGGCGGCCTGGGGCTCACGCAGGTTGTGCATGAGTGCCTTGGCCGCCTCGGACGCGATGGTGACCGGGTTCGTGGGCGGCGTCAGCATCTGCTCGGCGCGGACCATGTCGAACGTCGGCGCCGGGAACTCGCGGGCCGACGGAAGGACCTGGGCGTCCGAGTAGTTCTTGCGGAGCTCGCGGATCTCCGGCAGGGCCGTGCGCAGCGAGTCGAACAGCTTCGACGGGCCGGCCAGGAAGTCCTCGATCGCCTTCTGCTGGATGGCGACCGTCGAGTACTCCATGGACAGCAGGTGCCGCAGCGACAGCTTCAGGCCCTGCTTGAGCAGCGTGGACCGCACGTCGTACGGGCTGTGCAGCGCGGCGAGGACGAGCCGGTTGCGGGTGTGGAAGTACGCCTGCCAGTCGGTGGCGTCGTTCTTGTCCGTCCACGGCATGTGCCACACGGCCGAGCCGGGCAGCGAGACCGTCGGGTAGCCGCGCTCCAGGGCGCGCAGCGAGTACTCCGCGTCGTCCCACTTGATGAACAGCGGCAGCGGGTAGCCGGTGCGCTGCACGACCTCACGCGGGAACAGGCACATCCACCAGCCGTTGTAGGTGGAGTCGATGCGGGCGTGCAGTTCCTCGGTCTCGCGCAGCGACTCGGTGCCGAAGTCGTGGTCGGTGAGCGCGCCCGGCGCCGCGCGCCAGTAGCAGGTGCCCAGGTCGACGACCTCGCCCATGCTGTGCAGGCGGGAGCGGGCCTGGAGGTTCAGCATGTGCGAACCGACGATGACCGGCTGGGCGGCGGCGCGCGCGAACGCGTTCGAGCGCAGGACGGCGTCCGGCTCCAGGCGGATGTCGTCGTCCATCAGCATGATCTGGTCGGCGTCGGTGTGCTCGATCGCCTCGTACAGACCGCGGGTGAAGCCGCCGGAGCCACCGAGGTTGTCCTGCTCGATGATCTCCAGCTTGTCGCCGAGGGCCTTGACGGCCTCGTCGTAGCCGGGGGTGTCGCGCACCTTGACGGCGCCCTGGTCGGCGACGAAGACCTTCTTCAGCACCGCGAAGACGGCCGGGTCCTCACCGAGGGCGCGCAGCGCGATGACCGCGTCGACCGGGCGCATCGTCGTCATGCCGATGGCGACCGTCTGCGCCGGCAGCGGCTGCTCGGTGGTCCACGCGGCGTCGTCGATCTCCATCGTGGTGTCGTCGGTGAAGACGTCGAACCAGATCCAGCCGCCGTCCTCGAACGGCTTGAGCGACACCGTCAGCGCGACGTCGAACCACGCCTTCGGGCTGCGGATGACCTGACCGTCGAGGTGGATGGTGTCGCCGTTGGCCTTCGAGCGGTAGACGTCGATGCGACCGGCGCCGCGCACGCGCATGCGCAGCACGACGTCGTTGACGACCGTCCAGCGCTTCCAGTAGCTGGCGGGAAACGCGTTGAAGTACGAAGCGAACGACACCTTGGCCGAGGTCGGAACCGTCACCGCGCGGCGGCCCGAGACGTGGCTGTGCACGTTGGCCGGCTCGTCGAGGTAGAGCGGGCGCACGTCCAGCGGGTCCTCGTCCCGCGGCATGATCACCCGCTGCAGGACCTGGGTCGGGTCGATCTTGGTAATGCTTGCGGCTTTGGCCTGCTCGGTCACGTGCTTCCTCCGGCGAACCGAATTCGGGCGGTTCGGGTCAGCTTCATGGATGGCTACCGCCACAGAGAGTCGTGGCGCGGCGCGTCAAGCGCCCATAGTACTCATTGTCCAAAGACGAACGCCCGACCGCACAGGTTGTACGGCCGGGCGAAATGCGTCTAAACCGACATCAGTCGAGATCGCCGTTGATGGCGGAGCCCTCGGTCAGATGCGGCGCGATCTTGTTGTCGAACGCGCTGAGCGCGGCGCCGATCGCCATGTGCATGTCGAGGTACTTGTACGTACCCAGACGGCCGCCGAACAGCACGTTCTTCTCGGCGGCCTCCTTCTTCGCCAGCACGCGGTACCGCTCGAGCTTCTCGCGGTCCTCCGCGGTGTTGATCGGGTAGTACGGCTCGTCGTCCTTCTCCGCGGCACGGGAGAACTCGCGGACGATGACCGTCTTGTCCTTCGGGTAGTCCCGCTCCGGGTGGAAGTGGCGGAACTCGTGGATGCGGGTGAAGGGGACGTCCGCGTCGTTGTAGTTCATGACCGGCGTGCCCTGGTAGTCGCCCGTCTGGACGACCTCCTGCTCGAAGTCGAGCGTGCGCCAGCCGAGCCAGCCCTCGGAGTAGTCGAAGTAGCGGTCGACCGGACCGGTGTAGACGATCGGCGTGCCCGCCGGGATCTCGTCCTTCACGTCGAAGAAGTCCGTGTCGAGGCGGACCTCGATGTTCTCGTGCTCCGCCATCTTCTCGAGCCACGCGGTGTAGCCGTCGACCGGCAGGCCCTCGTAGGTGTCGTTGAAGTAGCGGTTGTCGAAGTTGTAGCGGACCGGGAGGCGGCTGATGACCGCGGCCGGCAGCTCCTTCGGGTCGGTCTGCCACTGCTTCGCGGTGTAGTCGCGGATGAAGGCCTCGTAGAGGGGGCGGCCGACCAGCGAGATCGCCTTCTCCTCGAGGTTCTTCGCGTCCTTGCTGTCGATCTCGGACGCCTGCTCCGCGACCCACGCGCGTGCCTCGTCCGGGGACAGGTACTTCCCGACGAACTGGGTGATCAGCCCGAGGCCCATGGGGAACTGGTACGCCGTGCCGTCGTGCATCGCGAAGACGCGGTGCTGGTAGCCGGTGAACTCGGTGAACTGGTTGCAGTACTCCCAGACCCTCTTGTTCGAGGTGTGGAAGAGGTGCGCACCGTAGCGGTGCACCTCGATTCCTGTCTCGGGCTCAGCCTCCGAGTACGCGTTGCCACCGATGTGGGAACGACGTTCCAGAACGAGCACCCGCTTGTTCAGCTGGGAGGCGGTGCGCTCGGCAACGGTCAGTCCGTAGAAACCGGAACCGACGACGATGAGGTCAAAACCAGCGAAGCTCACGAACGTGGAGGGTACCGGTGCCACACGACGCGGTCCCAACACCCCCTCCCCGAATCACACTGCCTTGATCAGGTAAAACGCATGCGGGAGGCCGTCTGGCCGAGTAGGACGGCCATGCCTGGTCATGCGGGCCCGAGTCCTCGGAAGTCAGCCCCGGGCCTCGAACTCCGCGAGGACGGGCAGGACGTCCCCAGCCACCTGCTCAAGCACGGTCTCGTGGCCGAAGTAGACGCCCTCGCTGCGTGGCCAGTGCACGATCAGGTCGGTGAATCCGAGCTCACGGGCCCGACCAGCCGCGTCCTGGAACGCCTCGACGCTCGACAGCGAGTAGACCGGCGCCGAGTCGAGGTTGAGGTACCGGTCGATGGTGCCGCTCGCCCGGTTGATCGACACGAGCTCGTCGTTGAACCGCCTGGCCACCTGCGCGACCCCGCGCCACCAGTCCTCGTAGCCGGGGTTCTCGAGCCGCCGCGAGCCGGTGGTGATCCAGCCGGTGCCGTACCGCGCGGCGATGTTCATGGCCTTCGGCCCGTCCGCGGCGACGACGAACGGCACCCGCGGCCGCTGCACGCAGCCGGGATGGCCGCGGGCCTCCTCTGCGGTGAAGTACTCGCCCTTCCAGGTCGTCCTGTCTCTGGTCAGCAGCAGGTCGAGCAGCTCGACGAACTCGGCGAACCGCTGGGTGCGCTGCCCGGCCATCAGCTCCTGCCCGCCGATCGCGGTCGTGTCGTACGAGCCGGTGCCGCCCGAGCCGAGGCCCAGGTTGAGCCGGCCGTCGGACAGGTCGTCGAGCGTGAGGACCTCGCGGGCGAACGGCACCGGATGCCGGAAGACGGGGGACGCGACGAGCGTGCCGAGCCGGATCCGGGAGGTCACCGCGGCGGCCGCCGCGAGGGTCGGCACGGCCGAGAACCACGGGCCGTCGACGAGCGTGCGCCACCCGAGGTGGTCGTACGTCCACGCGTGGGAGAAGCCGAGCTCCTCGGCAGCTCTCCACTTGGGTTCGGCCACCCACCACCGGTACTCGGGCAGGATCACCACGCCTACTCGCACGAACCGACCCTAGCGACGTGATCCGCAACTCGACGAATCCAGGCCGGGCATCAGCGAGGATGGACTCGTGGAGAAACCAGCACTGGTGGCGTCGGACGTGGACGGCACGATCCTCGGCACGAACGAGCGGGTGAGCGAGTACACGACACGGGCCGTGGGCAGGGTGCTGGCGGGCGGAACCCCGTTCATCCTGGTCAGCGGCCGTCCACCGCGCTGGATCCCGCGCATCGCGAACGCCATCGGTGCCACCGGGTACGCGGTCTGCGCGAACGGCGCGGTGCTCTACGACGTCGGCGCCGACCGCGTGATCTGGCAACGCGGCATCAGCCCTGTCCGGCTGAGCGACCTGGGCAAGGCCCTGAGCACGGCACTTCCAGGCAGCACGGTGGCCGCGGAACGGGTGGGCGCACGGGCGTCCGACGTCGAGACGTTCGTCGCGGAGGAGGCGTACCGGCACGCGTGGCCGGACAGCCACGACGTGGCTCCGCGGGCGGAGGTGCTGGGGCACACGGCGGTGAAGCTGCTGGTCAGGCACACGGGCATGACCAGTGCCGAGATGGCGGCCGCCGCGACGGCGGTGCTGGGCGACGAGTTCGCCATCACCTACTCGACCAACGCCGGGCTGATCGAGGTGTCCGAACGGAACGTGACCAAGGCAACGGGCCTGGCCGACGTGGCGGAGCGGCTGGGGGTGGCCGCCGCGAACGTGATCGCGTTCGGAGACATGCCGAACGACATCCCGCTGCTGCGGTGGGCCGGTCATGGCGTCGCCATGGCCAACGCGCACCACGAACTGCTGGCGGTGGCCGACGAGGTCACCGAATCGAACGACCGGGACGGCGTCGCCCAGGTCCTCGAGCGCTGGTTCTAGTGTCCTGAGCCGTGAGTCCGCGGGCAGCCGCCGCCCGCGAACTCACGATTCAGGGCATCGGCCCAGGTGCTCAGTCCTCGGCCGGGATCGGAGCCGGGACGCCGCGGCGCTTCTGCACGTACGCGACGAGCGCCGCCGCACCGGCCGCGGCCAGGTCGGCGATGGTGAACATCAGGCGCGAGACCAGCGCCAGCGCGATTGCCTGGCCCGCCGGCAGCACGGTCGCGACCGTGGCGGTGATGACCAGCTCGCGGGCGCCGAGGCCGGACGGCAGGAAGAAGGCCAGCAGACCAGCGGTCATCGACAGCGCCATGGCGCCGGCGGACAGGACGAGCGTGTCCAGGCGCGGGGAGCCGAGCGAGTCGACCAGCAGCCACAGGTGCACGCCGTAGCAGAGGTAGATCGCGACGGCCGCGCCCAGCGCCTTGAGGATCTTGGAACCGGTGAAGCGCTGCTCGAGCGGCCGCTTGCGCAGCACCTTCAGCACGAGGTTGACCGACCACGTCAGCAGACGCGGGTGCAGGAACGGCAGCCCGACCGCCAGCAGGAGGAACAGCCACAGCAACTGGTTCGATTCGGGGCGGCCGGACAGCATGACGGGCAGCGCGGCGAGGCCCGCGATCAGCGAGGCGAGGACGCCCATGCCGGTCGCGACCAGGCCGGCGGTGAAGCTGCGCGCGCGGTTGACGCCCGCCTCGCGGGCGAGCTCCATGGAGAGCAGGACGGCCCAGACCGCGCCGGGGATGTACTTGCCGAGCTGACCGACCAGGTAGAACTTCGACGCATCCAGGAATCGGACGGGAGCACCCAGATCGGACAGCACGATCTTCCAGACCAGCGGACCGAGGAAGATGCCGGCGAAGACGGCGACGAGCGACAGCGCGAGCGACTGCCACGGCAGCCCGACCAGCGTCGGGTAGACCTCGTCCCACTGGGAGTAGACCGAGTAGACGGCGGCGGCCAGCACGGCGACGATCAGCACCCGCTTCGCCCAGGCGATGACGACCGCCTTGCGCGTCTTGGCCGGGGCCTGAGGGGCGACCTGCGCGGCGTCGGTGTCAGCCACGTCGGGCTCGACGGTCATCGGTTCTCCGCTTCCTGCTTCGCTTCCCAGCGACGGGCCGGGCACGGCGGGCTGGGCGCCCATGAGGGTGTCGTACTTCCTACGACACGGATCCACAACGGACCCTGAAAAGGATCACTCCATCAGGCAGGTAGCCTGTGGTCCGCGCCTGGTCTGCACCTGGCAGTAACACCGGGGTAACTGTACCGGACGCATCCAACCGTCTCCGGAAGTGGAAAGTCTGCTGCATGATTCCGATTACCGTCGTCGACGTCCAGGACGCCGAGCCGCTCGTGCTGGAAGTGCTCCGCTCCGGTGTCATCGCACAGGGACCGATGGTCAAGCGGTTCGAGGATGCTTTCGCCTCCGTTGCGGGTGTGCCTCACGCGGTCGCCGTGAACAACGGCACGACCGCGCTGGTCGCGTCCATCCAGGCGCTCGACCTGAAGCCCGGTGATGAGGTCATCACCACGCCGTTCACCTTCGTGGCCACGCTGAACGCGATCCTCGAAGCCGGCGCCACCGCTCGGTTCGCCGACATCAGCGCGGTCGACTTCAACCTCGACCCGGAGAAGGTCGGCGGCGCGGTCACCGACCGCACCAAGGTCCTCATGCCGGTCCACCTGTACGGCCAGATGGCCGACATGGGCCGTCTCGTGCCGCTCGCGCAGCAGCACGGCCTGACGATCGTCGAGGACTCGGCGCAGGCGGTCGGCGCGACCTTCGAGGGCAAGCCCGCCGGCTCGTTCGGCATCGGCTGCTTCTCGCTGTACGCCACCAAGAACATCACCACCGCCGAGGGTGGCGTCATCACGACGTCGGACGACGCGCTGGCGGACAAGCTGCGCGTCATGCGCAATCAGGGCATGCGCGCCCGCTACCAGTACGAGATGGCGGGCCACAACTACCGCCTCACGGACCTGCACGCGGCGCTGGGCATCCCGCAGCTGGAGAAGCTGCAGCAGCTCACCGACGCGCGCCGGCGCAACGCCGAGGCGCTGTCCAAGGGCCTCGACGGCGTGACGGGTCTCACCGTCCCCGCCGTGCTGCCGGGCCGTGAGCACGTGTGGCACCAGTACACGATCCTGGTCGGCGACGACGCCCCGGTGACCCGCGACGAGCTCGCGGCGAAGCTCACCGAGAAGGGCATCGGCAACGGCATCTACTACCCGAAGCTCGTGTTCGACTACGACTGCTACCGGGACAACCCTCAGGTCATCGCCTCCGACGTGCCGGTCGCGCAGAAGGTCGCCGAGCAGGCGCTCTCGCTGCCGGTGCACCCGAAGCTGACCGACGCAGAGCTCGAGACCATCGTCTCGTCCGTCCGGGAGGTGTTCGGCGCGTGACCGCCCGTCCCAAGGTCGCCCTCGTCGGCGCCGGCACGATGGGCTCGCTGCACGCCCGCGTGCTGTCGCAGTCCGACCGCGTCGACTTCAAGTTCGTCGTGGAGCAGAACGCCCAGACCGGTCAGGCCATCGCCGACCGCTTCGGCATCGAGCACACCAGCTCGCTGGACGGGCTGAAGGACGTCGACGCCGTCGTCATCGCGGCCGCCACCGAGGCGCACTACGCCATCGCCAAGCAGGCACTGGAGCTCGGCAAGCCGCTGCTCATCGAGAAGCCGCTGGCCGCGACGTACGCGCAGTCCGAAGAGCTCGTCGCCGAGTCGGAGAAGCGCGGCCTGCCGCTCGTCTGCGGCTTCCTCGAGCGCTTCAACCCGGCGATCCTCACCGCAAAGCAGTTCGTGGGCGAGGTCGTGCAGATCAACGCGATGCGGCACTCGCCGTTCGTGCCGCGGATCAAGACCGGTGTCGCGGGCGACCTGCTCATCCACGACGTCGACCTCGCGATCCGCTTCGTGGGCAACGCCCCGGCCGCGGTGAAGGGCTCGTTCGGCTTCTTCCACAAGCAGTCGCAGGACAACGCCTCCGAGGACTCCGCGGACGCGACCATGTCGTTCGAGAGCGGTGCCCTCGCCACGATCTCGGCGTCGCGGATCAGCCAGCGAAAGGTGCGGCAGATCTCGGTGCTGGAGCTCGACCGCCTGATCGAGATCGACCTGCTGCGCCGGGACATCACGATCTACAAGCACGTGGCGGACTCGCCCGCGGCGGACGGCGTCGGCTACCAGTCGCAGACCGTCATCGAGCTGCCGACGATCCTGCAGAGCGCCGAGCCGCTGGCCGCGCAGCTGAACCACTTCCTGAACCTGCTCGAGCTGGGAGCCGGTTCGGACGAGGTGACGGCTGAGCGCAACGCGATCCTCCCGGCGCACAAGGTCGTGCACCACGCCACGGAGTCGGCTCTGGCCTGACGCCGTCGCAGTCGGAAGGGGTCACCGGCCTTTGTGGTCGGTGACCCCTTTTCGCGTTCCCGGCGAGGTGCCGGCTCTCCGTCAGGCATGTCGATCCGTCCACAACGGACACCTCGCGTGACGCCGCGGTGGACGGAGTACCGCTAGAGACCGAGCTCCTCGGCGATGCGCGTCGCCACCTCGTAGGTCGAGCCGAGGGGTGCGGTGGTGTACTCGTTCGTCTGCGCCGTGAACTCCCGCCCGTACGCGCACCAGTCGATGGTGGGCGGCTTTCCGGCATCCACGGTGCCGGCGAGCTCGGCGAAGTAGCGCTGCCACCTGGGCTGGTAGTAGCCGCCCATGAGGCCCTCCCAGTCGCGGTTGGCGTAGTCGCGCAGCACCCCGCACGCCTGCTCGGACCAGATGGTGATGATGCCGCGCGCGTCGCGTTCCAGCGCCGCCTTCTCGGCGTCGGTGCTCCCCTGTGCACGCGCCGAGCTCAGCCACGTGCCGAGCAACCAGTCGCGCTGGGTACCGAGCAGTTCGTCGGTACGCGTCATGTAGGCCAGGAACTCGTCGGTCGTGGTGTCCAGCACGGCGAGGTCCTTCGCGTCGTACGCCTCGGCGATCTCGACGAGCTTGGCGCGCCCGCGGTCGGCGAGCACCTGTCGTGCGACGTCGACCAGGTCGTACTTGTAGGTCTCCAGCTGCCGCACCGACGCGGGTGCCTGCAGGAGCTGGCGCAGAGCGGGCTCGAACTTCTCGGCCGGGTAGCGGGGCACCTTGGGACCCCAGTTCGACGCGGACGTCATGGTCAACGACGGCAGCGCGACGAACGGGCTCTCGTGAGGGCCCTCGCCGCTCTCGTGGTTGGTGGCGCGGAACGAATACGCGGTGTTCAGCAACGTCTTCCACGCCTCGCGCAGGTTGGGGTCGTCGACACCGTAACGGCGCTTCGCGTAGTCGGTGATCCACGAGTCCAGGTCCACCGGGTCGTCGCGCCACACCATCTCGCCGAACAGGTCCTGCACCACCGGGTTCAGGTGCGTGCCCTCCATGACCATCGCGGTGCCGACCAGGTCTCCGCGCACCTCGGGACCCGCCTTGCGGACCTCCGGCAACGTCCGTCCGGGTTCGAGCAGGTTGCCGAACGTCCCGAGCCTCCCGCCGAAGTTCTGGATCGTCCCCCATGCCCACGGCGCGCCCCAGAACTCGTCCTTGCGCTTCCACCCCGGACCGTCGTCGGCGTCGAGGTCGAGCACCAGCACCCGTCTGCGGTCGATCGCCTCGATCAGCTCACGCATCGGGTTGTCCTGCCACGCCTGAAGCACCCAGACGGCGTCGCGGTGCGCGGCCGTCAGGGCGTCCTGCACCGCGCGGCCCGCGTCGCCGAGGTCGACGCCGCCCAACTCGCCACCCTCGTGCAGGAGGTCGTTCGAGTAGTGCGTGGTGTCACCGAACCGGGCACTCTGCGTCTCGTAGAACCGGGCTGCGACCTTTCCGTACAGGGCATCGGTGGGGTCGAGCCAGTACGGCCGGGGATGGCCGGAGTAGCCGCCCTGCGGGATCACGTGCGCGTCCGGGTTGCGCTCGGCGAACACCTTGTCCGGCACGTGGCCGGAGAACGCCGGGAACACCGGCGAGATGCCGAGGTCGCGCATGCGGTCCGCGATCCGCCTGCCCAACGCGGCGCGTCGTTCGATCAGGTCCTGGCTCACCGGGCCCGCGTGCACACCGCCGTTGGGGTCGTAGCCGGATACCGAGCCATACCACTGCCACGGCTGCAGCGATGGCTGCGCGATCCACGCCCGCACCTCGGACTCGGACAGTCCGAACGACTGGAACGTGTCGTACCAGACGGCTTCCTGGCCGACGAGCACCAGTGCGCGGTTCACGCCGCTCGCCGCGAGGTAGTCGATCTCGCGCTCCCACTCGGCCCACGTCCAGTACGGCATCGTGTAGCCGAAAACCGTGAAGTTGTAGGCGTACCGGTCGGTGAGAGTGGTGCGCCTGTTGATGGGCTTCTCGGGAGCGGGCAACGTCTCCGGCAACGCGATCCTGTCGCCGTTGGTCGACAGGTGCCCGCCGGCCACGTACTTCAGCCACCACCCGAACCCGGAGACGAGTGCGACGTCGCTCGAACCGGACAACACCACGCGTCCGTCCTCACCGCCGATGCCGAACGAGTCCGCGAGGCCCGGTCGTGCCGGGAGGCGTTGGAGCTCGAACTGCGCGGCACGCCGTTCGTCACCGCCGAGCAGACGGGTGATCGCGGCGCGCGCGGACGGCGAGTCGGTCGGCTGGTGGTCGTCCGCCCTGTCCGACGACGTGACCACCAGGGCAGCAACCAGCGCAACAACCACGGCCACGACAACGGTTCTGCGCGGCACGCCCCGACCGATCTTCACACCCTCCCATCGCACACACCTGGTCTCGTATTACGCAGGACAGCGAATTTCCGGGTTTCACATTTGCGCTGCATTCGCCTGCAAATGCGCTGCAGACACTCTTGCAGCGGTTCTAGAGGCGCGGACACAACACTTCGCACCATTGGTTCTTCCAGCCACAAAATTCTTGGGGGACAAGGGTTATGAGCAAGAAGTTCGCCACGCACGTCACGGCGGCGCTGGCCGCACTGCTGGTCGGTACGGGAACGGCATCAGCGGCGCCGAGCGACCTGTCACCGCAGCAGGTCATGGCCGAGTTCCCGGCGATGCCCTGCGTCGCCGGCGGCCCGACCGCGGAGGACGCCGCACAGGCCACCGCGCTCAACGCCCTGCTGACCGCCAAGATGCGCGGAAGCATGACGGCCTACAACACCTCATGTGCCCGAGCCGTCGTGCAGGCGACCATTGCGCGGGGACTGCCGCTGCGAGCCGCCACGATCGCGCTCGCCACCACGATCGTCGAAACCAGCAACGCCAACCTCGACGGCGGTGACCGGGATTCGATCGGCCTGTTCCAGCAGCGCCCCAGCATGGGCTGGGGCACCAGGGAACAGTGCCTCGACCCCGTGTACGCGACGAACAAGTTCCTCGACTACATGGTCACGAACGTGCCGAACTGGCAGACCAGGCCGGTCGGCGACGTGGCCCAGGCGGTACAGCGGTCCGGGTTCCCCGAGCGCTACCAGCCCCAGGCCAACGACGCCGCGATCATCGCCGAGGCGCTGGTGCGCACGAACGAGTCGGCTTCGGTGGTGGTCGAGGCCAACGGTGCGATGCAGGTCTTCAACCGCGACCGCAACACCGGTCTGCTCGCCACGAACTGGCAGCAGGGACCCGGCCAGAACTGGGCCGGCTGGCACACCCCGCTGAACGTCCCCATGGTCGGCACCCCCTCGGCGTTGCTCGACCACCAGGGTCAGATGATCACGTTCTCCCGCCGCGGCGACGGACACCTCGTCCAGATGGCCCAGGACGGCCCCGACGGTGAGATCAAGACCTGGTGGGACCTCGGCGGCGACTTCGCCGGTGACCCCGTCGCGGTCAAGCAGCCCAACGGGAACAAGGTCGTGTTCCTCCGCGGCACGGATGGCCAGCTCTGGCACAAGTGGCAGAACACCCCGGACGGCGAGTTCCAGCCGTCCGCGCTCGTACACCCCGATCTGGGCGTCGTCACCGGCAGGCCGTCCGTCCTCGTCGACGAGAACAACCTGTTCACCGTGTTCACGGTGCGCGCGGACGGTCACCTGATCATGGCCGCCCAGCCGAGCAAGACCGCGGCCTGGGTGCAGTGGGACCTCGGCGGTGACTTCACGGGCGACCCCGCGGCGGTCCGCACCGCCGACGGCAAGTTCGTCGTCTTCGTCCGCGGCACCGACGGCAAGCTCTGGGTCAAGTGGCAGAACGAGAAGGGCGGCGTCTTCCCGGCCTCCGCACTCGTCAACCCCGGCTTCGGCCAGATCACCGGCGCACCCTCGGCAGTGATCAACCCCGACGGCTTCGTCCAGGTCTTCGCACGCCGCGCCGACGGACACCTCGCCAGCGCCTGGCAGAGCAGCACCAGCGGCGGCGTCTACCAGGGCTTCGACGACATCGGCGGCAACCTCACCAGCGACCCCGCGGTCGGCATGACGTCCGGCGGAGCCAAGGCGGTCTTCGCACGCTCCACCGACGGCTCGATCATCACCACCTGGCAGCCCAAGCCGGGCGATCCCTTCAACCGCACCTGGTCCTACCTGCTCAGCAACTGATCCGAACGGGAAACACCGCGGGCCGGTCAGTGACCGGCCCGCGGTGTTTCCCCGCAATCAGTCCGAAGTGGACACCCGGGACCTGCGCCGACTGGTGACGGCCAGGTACAGAGCGTGCAGCAACCCCAGCGCCAGGGCACCGACCAGCAACTTCCAGCCGAATCCGAGCCCCGGTGGCGAGAAGGCGAGGTCCACGGTGGACTCACCCGACGAGGCGGGGAGGTCGAGCTGGATCAACCCGGCGGGACCCTGCTCCACC
This sequence comes from Lentzea sp. NPDC102401, assembly GCF_044765805.1. Lineage (NCBI taxonomy): Bacteria > Bacillati > Actinomycetota > Actinomycetes > Pseudonocardiales > Pseudonocardiaceae > Lentzea > Lentzea sp. NPDC102401. The sequence goes on from NZ_JBIWKS010000003.1 coordinate 215,037, forward strand.
TTCACGTCCTTGCCGTCCACAGTGGCCGTCCACCCCGGCCACGCGAGCGCGGCGAACAGCGCCTTGCCGGACCCGCGGTAGGTGACCCGCTCGCCCTCGAGCCCGGTGGAGGCCGCGGAGACCACCTGCAAGCCCGGTGACGCGTACGACAACCGCGACCCCGCGAACGGCAAGGGCGCGTCGCGCTTCAGCACCGTGACCACCGAGTTGCGCTCCTGCACCGACCACCCGGCGGGGACGCGATCAGGCCCGTTCTCCTCGACGTACCCGTTCGCGACCACGACGGTCTGCAGCCGGACGGCGTCGGCCAGCGGCGTGGAGAACGATCCGGCGTTCTTCCACAGCGCGTTGTAGGCGGCGGGGCAGGTGCCGCCGAAGTAGTTCATGCAGAACGTCTCGGAGAACGCGGAGTACCCGAGCCCGGTGTAGGAGTTGAGCGCGTCGACGCCCGCGATCTCCCACTGGGAGCCGAACAGCGCGTACTTCCACGACGTCTCCGGCGAGACCCCGCCGGCGTTCTTCTCGAGCGCCCCGAGGTCCGCCACCAGCAGGGTGTTGCCCTGGTAGCGGTCGTCGAAGTTCTTCTTCATCTCCGCCACGTTGTGCGGGAAGTTCCACGGGTTGACGTTCAGGTTGCCCCGGTAGTGCGCGACCTGCAGCCCCAGCGTGGCGGCCGTGCCGAAGGTGAGCACCAGCGCGACCAGCCTGGGCCTGGAGCGGGCCGCGTAGAGCACGGCGCCCAGCAGCACCAGCACCACGACCGCCGCCAGCCCGTGCCAGCGCCACGCCATCGGCGTCGAGGCCACGGACAGGTAGAAGCCGAGACCGACGAGGACGCCGGTCAGCACCGCGCGGACCCGCCACGCCGACGTCTGGAAGCCCTTGGTCAGCAGCAGCGCGACGACCACCGACAGCGGCAGGTAGACGTACTCGAGCAGGCGCGCGGGCCAGCGGAACAGCCACAGGTTCGACGGGCCGATGAGCAGCAGCAGGTAGATGCCCGCGAACACGTAGAGGCCGAGGTAGTCGCGCCAGCGGTCGCGCAGCACCGACCAGGCGAGCCACGGCACCAGCGGCACCACGAACCACGCCAGGTAGGTGATCGGGAAGCTGATCCAGCTGCCGGTCCAGGTGTTGAACTGCGCCTGGAACGTGGGGGCGCTCATGCCGAGCAGGTCGGCGAGGTTCGGCACCAGGAAGCCGTCGTTGCGGATCGAGTTGTCGGTGCGCCAGGTGACGGCGGCGCTGCCGAGCAGCGGGAAGAACACGACCAGCGACGAGGCGCCGACGAGGCCGCCGGTGACGACCAGGTGGCCGAGCTTGCGCCAGTTCTTGCGCACGGCGAGCTCGAGCGCGACGCCGAGCAGGATGAAGACGACACCGAGCGCGCCGTAGGGGTTGCCGACGGTCATCGCGAGGTAGCCGAAGACGAGCAGCCAGATCGGGTTCGACTTGCCGGTCGCGAAGCGGCGGGCGGCCCACCAGACCCACGGCAGCCAGGCGAACGCCATCAGGCCGGCGACCCAGGCCGAGGCGTCGAAGAAGAGCGTGTAGCCGGAGAACGGCAGGGCGGTCGCGACGACGGCGGCGGCACCGCGGTTGGCGCCGTACTCCCTGGCCAGCAGGTACACGCCGACGGCGAGCAGGATGAGGAACTCGGTCTTCACGAACGTCGCGGCCACGGCGACGTCCGGCAGCAGCGAGACGATCACGTAGTTGCCCAGCGACACCGGGTTCCACAGGCCGAGCATGGCCTCGCTGGCGTAGTTGCCGCCCATCCAGCTCTCGGGCATCAGCGTGGGCCAGTCGCCCTGGCGCAGCAGCTCACCGATGCGGTACCAGTGCGGGAGGAACGCGGCGGCCGAGTCGTCCCAGTAGTAGAAGATCCGGTTGCGGATCAGCGGCAGTTGGGCGACGATCGCCACGAATGCGACGATCCCCGTGACGGTGAGAACACCTGACCAGCGACTCCGCGTCCCCGGCCGCACGCCCTCTCCCGGGTCGGCAGACCCGGGATGATCAGCGGCTCTGGGTTCCGTGAGAGTCACAATCAAGATCCTTTCAGGTGCGGCACCGCTCCGGGCATGCCCGAGCCAATCGGCATTCTGGGGTCACGTTAAAGTTGCTCGCCGTTACGGTCGTGTAAGACCGCCCGGACACAGTCTGCCAGGGAGAAAACGTGGGAACACCAGAGCCCACCGATCGGCTCGAGCTCAGCTATGTCATCCCCGCGTACAACAGCTCGGACGCGATCGAGGCCACGCTCAAGGAGCTGGGTGACCGGCTTCAGGGGACCCACTCCGAAATCCTCGTGGTGGAGAACGGGTCGACCGACGGTTCGCCGGAACTGCTCGCCAAGCTGGAGCGCGACTGGCAGTTCGACGGCGTCGATCTGCGCGTGCTGCACTCGGAGAAGGGCCTCGGCCACGCGCTCAAGAAGGGCATCGGCTCCTCGCGCGGCTCGTCGGTCGTGCTGAGCGCGGACGATCTGCCGTTCGGTTTCGACGACCTCGACGAGGCGCAGAAGATCGGCCTGAACAAGCACAAGGTCATCATCGGTTCCAAGGCCCACCCGAAGTCGGACATGGACCGCACACTGCTGCGCGCGGTGCTGAGCAACGGCTTCCTCGTCCTGCGCTGGGTGATCCTCGGCATGAAGACCCGCGACCCGCAGGGCACCTTCGTGCTCGACGGCACGTGGGCGCGCGGTGTGGTCGGCAAGCTCACCGCGCCGGGCTTCCTGCTCACGACGGAGCTGGTCTACCTGGCCGAACTCGAGGGCAACCACCCCGTCGAGGTGCCGGTGAAGCTGCGCCGCATCCACACCGGCGCCGGAAGCACGATCCGCGTGTTCCACGACGCCTACTCGATGGGCATCGGCCTGTTCAAGATCCGCAAGCTGCACCGCAAGACGCACGGCCGCTGATCCCGCGCGATGCGCGCGTGCCTCGCCGGCACGTGCGCATCGTCTTGTCCGCGGTGCTCACCTGGCTATTCTCAGGCGACCGCCGGAGAACAGGGAGCGTGCCGAGTGCGTCAGGTGATCGTTGTCGGGGGCGGGATCGTGGGGCTCTCGGTCGCCCGTGAGCTGACGCTGCGCGGCGACGCGGTCACCGTCCTCGAGAAGGAGGGCGGCTGGGCCGGGCACCAGACCGGCCACAACAGCGGTGTGCTGCACGCCGGTCTGTACTACAAGCCCGGTTCGCTGAAGGCCCGCATGTCGGTGGCGGGCAACGCGTCCATGGCCCGGTACGCCGAGGACAACGGCATCCCCTTCGACATCTGCGGCAAGCTCGTCGTGGCCACCAGCGCCGAGGAGCTCCCCCGCCTGCACGCTCTCGCCTCGCGCGCGGAGGCGAACGGAGTACCGGCCAAGCTGATCACCGCGGCCGAGGCGCGCGAGTACGAGCCCGAGGTCTCCTGCGTCGCCGCGTTGCGCGTCGAGAGCACCGGCATCGTCGACTTCCCCGCGGTCTGCGCGTCGCTCGTCCGCGACCTCGACGGCCACGACCTGCGTCTGCACTCACCCGCCCTGGCCATCCGCACCCGCGGCCGCCGGGTCGAGGTGGCGACCCCGCAGGGAGTGGTCGGCGGCGACGCCCTGGTCAACTGCGCGGGCCTGCACAGCGACCGCGTCGCCCGGCTGGCCGGACTCCGGCCGGCCGCGACGATCGTCCCGTTCCGCGGCGAGTACTACGAGCTGCGCCCCGAACGCAGGCACCTGGTGCGCGGCCTGATCTACCCGGTCCCCGACCCCTCGCTGCCGTTCCTCGGCGTCCACCTCACCCGGATGATCGACGGCAGCGTGCACGCGGGCCCCAACGCCGTACTGGCGTTGCGCCGCGAGGGCTACCGGTGGCGTGACATCTCCCTCGCCGACGTGGCCGAGGTCGCCCGCTTCCCCGGTACCTGGAGGCTGGCCCGCCGGTTCGCGAGGACCGGTGTCGACGAGGTGCTGAGGTCGTTGTCCCGCAAGCGTTTCGCAGCCAGCCTCGCCCGGCTCGTGCCCGCCGTCGGTGAGGCCGACCTGGTGCGCGCGGAGGCGGGCGTGCGAGCGCAGGCCATGTTGCCGGACGGCTCGCTGGTCGACGACTTCCTCATCGAGTCCGCACCGCGCCAGATCCACGTCCTGAACGCGCCGTCCCCCGCCGCCACGGGTGCGCTGGAGATCGCGAAACACGTCGCCGATCTGATCCGGAAGTGATGTGCGGAGCCTCTGCAGTCGCCTCCAGACGGGTTGCAGATGGCTTGCAGATGGCTTGCAGTCCTAGCCCGGATCGTTTGTCCTGCCGGACGGAGAGTCCAGCGGAACGAACTCGATGGGGGCTACGAGATGAACGTCCGAACCACCGTGGTGGCGACCACAGCGATCTTCGCGGCGATCCTGGGGGCACAGGCGCCGGCCACCGCGGCTGAGCAGAGCAGCGACCTGCAGATCCTTCTGGCCTGCAGCACGTACGGGACGAACAAACCGATGACGCGCAGCGAGGTGATCAGCAGAGCCCAGTCGTGGATCGACGCGGGGGTCACCTACAACCAGGGCGGCTGCTACGGCAACCAGCACGGCGAGTACCGGATGGACTGCTCGGGGATGACGTCCATGGCGTGGGGACTCAGCTTCTCGCACACCACCTACACCCTCGACCAGGTCTCTCACGTCATCCCGCGCTCCGAGCTCAAGCCCGGTGACGCGCTGAACAAGTACGACGAGCACGTCGCGATCTTCGCGGGATGGGCGGACGCGGCGCGGACGCAGCCGATCATGCTGAACCACGGCGGAGATCCGGTCTACGCGCACCGCACCGTCTGGTCGGCCGAGTTCGCCGCCCGCTTCACGCCGATCCGCTACGACAACATCGTCGACGACGTCGTGACGGGGAACGAGGCCCCGTCCGTGGTGGTGGAGGGCAACGGGGCGGTGCAGGCCTTCGCCCGCGACACCAACACCGGCAAGCTCGTCACCTCGTGGCAGTCGGCCGCTGGCTCCAACTGGAGCGGCTGGACGAACCTGCCCACCAACGCGGTCGGCACGCCGTCCGCGCACCTGGACCACCTCGGTCAGATGAACGTCTTCACCCGCCGCGACGACGGCCACCTGATCCACCTGTGGCAGGACGGCCCGGACGGTGCCATCGACCGCGGTGCCGACCTCGGCGGTGACTTCTCCGGCGATCCGGTCGTGATCACCAAGTCGGACAACACGAAGGTCGTGTTCATCCGCGGCAAGGACGGCCAACTGTGGCACAAGTGGCAGACCACCCCGGGTGGTGTGTTCAGCGCCTCCGCTCTGGTCCGCAACGACTTCGGCACGATCATCGGCAAGCCGTCCGTCCTGGTCGACGCCGCGGGAAGGCTGACCGTCTTCGCCGTCCGCTCCGACAACCACCTGATCAACGCGTGGCAGACCGAGCCCGGCGGCGGGTTCACCATCGCCGACCTCGGCGGAGCGTTCGCCGGTGACCCTGTGGTGATCACCAAGTCGGACAACACGCAGGTCGTGTTCATCCGCGGCACGGACGGCCAACTGTGGCACAAGTGGCAGACCACCCCCGGTAGCGCGTTCAGCAACTCCGACCTGGTCCGCGGCGACTTCGGACAGGTCCTCGGCGCACCCGCCGTCCAGGTCTCCAACGACGCCATCCAGGTGTTCGCCCGCCGCGCCGACGGCCACCTGATCACCGCCTGGCAGTACACCTCGGGCGGCGCCTTCACCGGCGTCGACGACATCGGCGGCAACCTCAGCACCGACCCCGTCATCAGCAGGCAGGCCAACGGCACCAAGGCCGCCTACGCCCGCTTCACCGACGGCTCGATCATGACCACCTGGCAGAACACCGCCACTGACGCGTTCCGCAAGACCTGGTCCTATCTCAGCAAGTGAGAACGACGACAAGCGGCCGGCGCTGGGGGTGCCGGCCGCTTGTCGTGTGTGGACTGTCAGCTTTGGACGGTCACCAGGCGGGTGAACTCCGCGGGCAGGTTGAAGCCGTCCCAGTGGTCGGAGAACGTCAGCGCGTTGCCGAACGGCACGATGCGGTCGATGCCGCGCCCGGCCAGTTCGTGCGCCAGCGCCTCCAGCTCCTCCTGCGAGAAGCCGAACACCGACAGAGTCTGGTCCTTGCGCTGCACCATGGGCACCAGCGCGGACAGCATCGGCAGCGTGGCGAACGGGAAGGTGCCCGCGCCCAGCCACTCGCGCGGCACGTCCGCCGCCGCCGTCAGCTCCAGGGTGGCGACCGCGTTGCCGTCGAAGGAGATCGACTTCGCGTGGCCGTCCGCCGCGACACCGTAGGCGGAGACGCGCTTCTGCACCGCCATCGCCGGTTCGACGACGTGGTTCTTGGCTTCGAGCACCTTGGTCAGCTCGGCACGGAACTCGGTCCGCGCCTGCTGGCCCGCGACCTCGTCACCGACCCAGAACAGGGCGCGCGGCGACGAGCAGGCGGCCTGGTCGAACCAGTAGGAGTCGTTGTAGAAACCCACGGCCACTTCGCGCTTCTTCTCCGGCGTGGCGGAAACCCAGCCGTCGACGGAGATCAGGGCGAACGAGGCGCGGTCGGGGAACGTGACGTCGCGCGCGTGCGGCGCGAGCGGCATCTTGCGCACCTCGTTGACGGCACGGTCGCCGCCCCAGATGACGCGCAGGTCGCACGCCGCGGACAGCGCGGCGGTCACCTTGTCGTCGCGGTCGTAGGTGACCATGACCTGGGTCTGCGCGACGGCCGGGTGAGCGTCCTTCAGCGCGTCGTTCAGCGCCTCGACGACAGCTTCCGCCGCACCGGCCGAACGCGGCGAGATGCGCACGACGTTGCTGTTGCCTGCCAGCGCGGACAGCGCCCACGAGTACACGAAGATCGTGTCGACGTTGGCGGGCGGGATGTGGAAGACGAGGCCGCGGCCGAAACGCAGCACGCCTTCCGGAGTCTCCAGCTGGCGCAGCACCTTGTTGATCTCGCCGCGGCGCAGGAAGAAGCCGAGCGACGCGAGTTCCGGGTAGCGGCGGGCCATCTGCGGGGCGAGCAGCTTGCGCGCGAACTTCACCAGGAAGTCGACGATCCGCTCGTCGCCGACCTTCAGCCGGCCGTCGGTGGGCTCGCCGGAGATGCTCGCGAGGAGCTCGTCGACCGAGGAGACGTCAGATCCTGCCGGGAAACGGCGCTTCATGAGGCCACAGCTCCAGAGAAGGTGTCCGAACAGCCGCGGGCCTCGGCCCGCGGGAGCCTGCCGAGCACGGAGAACCGCTTGCCAGGCCAGTCGCCGTCGTCGATGCCGTGCACCACACCGAGGTCCTCGGTCAGCAGCACGTGGCCCGGGTAGCTGCGGGGCAGCGTCGAGATGACCTCGATGACACCGGGAACGCCGACGGGCTGCTCCTCCCAGGTCTCCGGGTTGCGGATGATGACGTCCGCGAAGTCCGGGCAGTACAACGAGTTCCCGGAGCGACCCTCCAGGAAGACCGTGCCGATCTGCTCGATCATCCCGTAGTAGTTGTAGATCTGGGTCAGGCCGGTGTCCTCGGCGAAGCGCTTGCGGAACTCCGCGTTGTCGACCGCGATGTCGATGAGCTTCTTCCAGCCACCGGAGTGGATGAGGATGCCGTTCGACAGGTCCAACTCGTGCTCACGCGCGACCTCGTAGAGGTACTGCCACACCATGAAGGTGAAGCCGAAGATCAGGAACGGCTCGGAGCCGTGCTTGGCGAGGAACTCCTTGACCGCCTCGACGTCCGGCTGGTCGTTCTCGTCCAGCGCGTAGACGTGGCTGCGGCCGAACGTCGCCATGCCCAGCACGCCGGCGCCGCGAGCGGAGAACGAGCGGCGGTTCTTGATGATGCTGATCGTGTCGACCATCAGCATCGGCAGCCGCTTGCCGCCGAGGACTTCCTGCAGCGTCGCGCCGAGCTGGCGGGTCTGCACCCCCGCGGCGTCCTTGTCGAGGTAGATCCGGGACGCGCCACCGCCGGTCGTGCCGGACGACGTGAGCACCTTGAAGACCTCGGAGTCCGGAATGGACTTGAGCTCGTGCGTCTTGAACATGCGCACCGGCAGCCACGGCAGGTCGTTCAGCGACCCGAACTTCTCACCTGACTTGATGCCGAGCGACGACAGAATTCGGTCGTACTGCTCGGAGTTCGCGCGGTGGTGCTCGGTCAGCTCGGTCAGTTCGGCCAGCAGCGCGGTCTCGCGCTCGGCCTGACTGCGTCCGAAGACGCTCATACCTGTGCCTCCAGTGACCGGTAGTCGATCTTGCCGCTGGGCAGTTGCGGGAAACCCTCGGCCGGACGCACGTCGAAGCCCGTGACGTGCAGGTGCAGCGTCTCGGACAGCAACTTCGCGGCCTGCTTGCAGGTGTCCTTCTCGGCCCTGTCGAGGAAGACGACGACCTTGTCGCCCGCGGGCACGGCGGCGGCTGCGCCGAAGCCCTTCACGATCTGCTCCAGGTCGTCCAGGTTGACCCGGTTGCCGAACACCTTGCCGATTCGCTTGAGCCGGCCGGTGATGTAGAGGTACCCGTCGGCGTCGAGGTAACCGAGGTCGCCGGTGACGAGCACGCCGCCGGTCTCGTCGCCGAGAGCGAGCTCGGCTTCGGACTCGGCGTAGCCCATCATCACGTTCGGCCCGCGGTACACCACCTCACCGGCAACACCGGGCTCGGTGATTTCGTTCCCTGCCTCGTCGCGGATCGCGAACGTGCCGCCGGGTAGCGCGGGACCCGCGGAGCCGAGCTTCTCGGTGAGCCGGTCGGCCGGCACGGTGGCCATCCGGGGCGCGGCCTCGGTCTGGCCGTACATCACGAACATCTGCCCGCCGGCGGCGCGCATCTTGTCGTTGAACTCGGTGACCAGGTCGGTGCGGAGCTTGCCGCCCGCCTGCGTCAGAGTGCGCAGCGTGGGGTACTTGGCCGGGTCGAACCGCAGCCGGCGCAGCATCTCGTAGTGGTACGGGACACCTGCGAGCGACGTCACGCCGTACTGCGTGACCGCGTCCCAGAACGGCCGTGCCACGACGCCGGAACCCTCCAGCAGCACCGTCGCGCCCTTGCGCAGGTGGCTGTTGAGCACGGACATGCCGTAGCTGTAGTGCAGCGGCAGGCTGGTCGGCGCGACCTCGTCCTCGTCGATGCCGAGCACCTCGGCGATCGCGTCGGCGTTCGCGAGGATCGCCGAGCGGGACAGCCGCACGAACTTCGGGTTCCCCGTGGAGCCGCTGGTCGGCAGCATCACGGCCAGGTCGGGGTGCGGGGCGACGCCGTCCGCGTCCTCGCGCACCCAGTCCTGGGAGTACCCCGGCGCGGGTTCGTCGTCGATGCCCAGCACGGCCGCGGGGCGGAAGCGGGACACGAGCCCGTCGAGCACCTCGCGGTCCTGCGCCGGGTCGAGCAGCGCGACGGCGCGGCCCGCCTCGAACGCACCCAGGTACCGCAGCACGCTCGTCAGGTCCAGGCCGACCCGGAGGAACAGCACCCCGGACGGCAGATCGGCGAGTTCCTTCGCCGCCTCGGACACGCGTCCGGCGAGCTCGGCACCGCCGAGCAGCTCACCGGTCGCGGCGTCACGCAGGCGGGCCTGAGCGTGCAGCAGCGTCACAGCACCAAACCTCCGTCGATCCCGAGCACCTGACCGGTGACGAACGAGGCGTCGTCACTGCTCAGGAATCGGATCACCTTGGCCACTTCTTCCGCGGTGCCGAGCCGGCCGAGGGCGGTGTCGCCCTTCACCCGCTCCAGCACCTCGTCGGACTGCTCCGAGATCAGGTCGGTCTGGATCACGCCGGGCGCGACCGCGTTGACCCTGATCCCGTGCCTGCCGAGTTCCTTCGCCGCGGACTTCGCGGCCGCGACCAGCGCCGCCTTGGACGCCGCGTAGACCATCTGACCGGCGTTGCCGCGCTCGCCGACGATCGAGCCGATCAGCACGATCGAGCCGGTGCGCTTGCGCATCATGGCCCGCGCCGCCGCCTGCACGGAGTTGATCGTGCCGGCGACGTTCGTGGTCAGCGTCCGGTTCACGTGGTCGTCGGTGAGCATGCCGATGAGGCCGCCCTCCAGCACACCCGCGCTGGCCACGAGCACGTCGATGCGCCCGTGCTCCTTCGAGATCGCCTTGAAGACGTCCTTGATCGCGGCGGAGTCGGCGACGTCGAGCGCCCTGCCGTGGACGCGTTCGCCCAGCTCGGCGGCACGCTTCTCGGTCGTCTCGCGATCGCGGCCGGTGATGACGACGGTCGCGCCCGCCTCGGCCAGCGCCGCGGCGGTGGCGAAGCCGATGCCACGCGTGCCGCCGGTGACGACCGCTACCTTGCCGGCGAAATCACTCACCCGCGCCGAGGCCCTTCAGCATGTCGACGGCGACCTTGAAGCTGCTCATGTCGATGACCTGCTCGGTCTCGAACTCGACGTCGAACTCGTCCTCGATGGCGGCGACGAGCGCCATGTGGCCGACCGAGTCCCACTCATCGATGTCGCGGTACTTCAGGTTCTCGACGTCAACCGAGTCGTCGAGCTGGAGGGCGTCCACGAAGACACCACGAAGACGGTCGTTCAGGGACATCGTTCTCTCGTTCTCTCGGACGGTCTGGGTCAGTGCTCGTTCGAACGCTCGGTCCACGCCTTGAGCAGCGCGGCGAGCTCCTCCGGCAGGCCGGCGGGAACCTCCGCCTCCTTGCCGGTCAGGAAACCGGTGAGAGCGGCGATCGCGGCCTCGTCGCAGCCGCGCCGCGACAGGCCGATGACGTTGACGCCGGTCGTGCGGGCCGGGTTGCCCAGGGTGATGGTGAACGCACCGACCTCCTTGCGGATGGCCGAGCCGAGCCCGATCATCGCGCCGGGGCCGATCTGCACACCCTGGTGCACGACGGTGCCGAGGCCGATGTTGGAGCCGCTCCACACGTGGCAGTGGCCGGCGATCTGCACGGCGCTCGTGATCACGACGCTGTTGTCGATCGTGCAGTCGTGCGCGACGTGCGCGCGGCCCATCACGTAGTTGTCGCTGCCCAGCGTCGTCGCGTGGCTGACACCCTGGTTGATCGTGACGAACTCGCGGATGCGGTTGCGGTCGCCGATCACCACGCCGGGGCCGTCGTTCTCGCCGTCCCAGCCGGCGAGGTGCGGCGCGCTCAGGTACTCGGCGGGACCGCCGATGCTGACGTGCGGGCCGATGAAGTTGCCGTCACCGATCCGGGCGGGCCCGGCGATGACCGTGTACGGCCCGATCACGTTGTCGTCGCCGATCTCGACGTCCTTGCCGATGATCGCGGTCTCGTGAATGCGGTTCGCCACTGATCCCCGTCCTGCCCGTGAGTTGATGTGTAACCCACGTCACCAGGGCACTTCCACCCGACGGGGCCGGTGGGCCACTCTACTTCACGGGCAGAACAGGGCCTGACCGGCTACGAGTTGAGCAGGCTCAAGCTCGCGTCCATGACGATCCGTTCAGTGGTGCCGGCGGCGGGCGTGACGGTGTCCGAGAACTTCAGCGGACCAGGCCACGCGTAGGAGACGCAGTAGCTGCCGAGTCCCGCGATGGCGTCGTCGTCCTGGTTCCACCCGGCCTCGTAGCCGGCGTGCAGGTTGCCGCCGGAACGCAGCGTGTCGTTGTCCGCGATGTAGCCCTCGCACTCGTTGGCGTATCCCATGACCCAGAGGTTTCCGGGGAACGCCGCGTGGAGGTTCACGTCGTAGGCGGACACCGGCTCGTGCGCGAGAGCGAGGATGCTCAGGCCGCCGAACCGCCAGCGCTGGATCGGCATCGGCATCGACGTGGGCAGTTCGCCCGCGTCGATCAGCTTCACCATCAGCGCGGCGTGCCGGCGGTTCGGGTCCGCCTGCGGCAGCACTATGAGCCGGAGCTTGTACTTCGCGCGGACCGCGGCCCGCACGGCCGGGTCTGCGGTGTTGGTGTGGAAGGGCAGGTCGACCTCGGTCATCGCCGTACTGACGGGTCCGGTGACGGCGTCGAAGCCGTCGTCACCGAGGAGGTCGACGACCGCCTGGCCGAGGACGGTGCCCAGCTGCTCGGTGGTTGCCGGGACGTGCGGGTCGTTCGCCTCCTGGTCGCCGCACGCGCCCTGGACGAACAGCGCGGGCACGCCCAGCTCGTTCTCGATCAGCTCGGACGCGACGGCCGGGAACTCACCGTCGAACACCTCGTCGTTGCCACGCGAGACCGGGTGGCACGCCGCTCCGAACACGACGGCGAACAGGTCGCCGTCGGTGTTGTCGAGGCGCAGCACCGGGACGGTGTCGAGCACGGCGAAGTCGTCCGCCACCCGGTTGTGGCCGATCTTGGCCTCGCCCTCGGCGTACGACAGCGTGACGTCGGTCCGCTCCAGGTCCAGCGTGTCGCGGACCAGCTGCACCAGCGCGTCGGTGATCAGAGACGTCGTGCCGTTGACCGCGTCGATGTCGGCCTGGGTCAGGCCCATCATCACCCGCGGGCTCGGCTTGGTGTCGCCGTACAACGGGCCCGAGTGCGTGTGGCTCGCCAGCAGCATCAGGTCGCTCGCGGCGACCAGTCCCTCGCCTACGAGGGTCCCCCTGATCGCCTGGTTGACGTCCCTCGGGATGCTGATGAGGTCCGCGCGCAGCAGGACTTTCGGCACGCCGCCGTCCCAGAGCACGAGGCACTGGGCACGTAACCGGCGGGCGATCGCGCCGTGGTTGCCGCGCGGGCTCCACCCGTACCCGCCCATCCACAGGCTCGGATAGGGCGGGTTCTCCGGAGTGATGTCGACTTCGCCGACCGCAGCTTGGAATGACATGACAACTAACCCCCTACTTGCCGACCCCACACCCCCATGTGGTGTTCTGCAAGAAGGACGCCGTCAGGCCCGGAGAAATACAGGTTTTGGAAAAGTTCTACCTGAGAACTTCCAGGCCGCCCATGAACGGACGCATCGCCTCGGGGACGACGACGGAGCCGTCGGCCTGCTGGTGGTTCTCCAGGATCGCCACGATCCACCGGGTGGTGGCCAGCGTGCCGTTGAGCGTGGCCGCGATCTGCGACTTGCCGTTCTCGTCGCGGTAGCGGATGTTCAGGCGGCGCGCCTGGAACGTGGTGCAGTTCGACGTCGAGGTCAGCTCGCGGTACTTCTGCTGCGTCGGCACCCAGGCCTCGCAGTCGAACTTGCGGTGCGCCGACGTGCCGAGGTCACCCGTCGCCGTGTCGATGACCCGGTAGGGCACCTCGATCTTGGCGAGCATCTCCTCTTCCCACCCGAGCAGCCGGGCGTGCTCCGCCTCGGCGTCCTCGGGCTTGACGTAGGAGAACATCTCGACCTTGTTGAACTGGTGCACGCGGATGATGCCGCGGGTGTCCTTGCCGTACGACCCTGCCTCGCGGCGGTAGCACGACGACCAGCCCGCGTACCGGCGTTCCCCGTCGAGGATCTCGTCGGCGTGGTACCCGGCGAGCGGCACCTCCGACGTGCCGACGAGGTACAGGTCGTCGTTCGGCAGGTGGTAGATCTCGCTCGAGTGCGCGCCGAGGAACCCGGTGCCCGCCATGATCTCCGGCCGCACCAGCGTGGGCGTGATCATGAGCTCGAACCCGTTGGCCGTGGCCTGCGCCGCCGCCATGTTGAGCAGCGCGATCTCGAGCTGCGCGCCGACGCCCTTGAGGAAGTAGAACCGCGAGCCGCCGACCTTCGCGCCGCGTTCCATGTCGATCGCGCCGAGCTTGGTGCCCAGGTCGAGGTGGTCCTGCGGCTCGAAGTCGAACACGCGCGGCTCACCGACGGTCTTGACGACCACGAAGTCGTCCTCGCCGCCGACCGGCGCGTCCGGGTGCACCAGGTTCGGGATCCTGGCCAGGAGCTCCTGGACCTCGTCGTTGGTGGCGTGCTGCTCGGCCTCGGCGGCCTTGACCTCTGCGGCCAGGTCCTTCGCCTTGACCAGCAGGGCGGCGCGATCGTCGCCCTTGGCCTTGCCGACCTCCTTGCCGAGCACCTTCTGCTCGGCGCGCAGGGTGTCCGCGCGGGAGATGGCGGACCGCCGGCGCTCGTCCGCGGACAGCAGGCTGTCGACGACGCCCTCGTCCTCGCCACGGGCACGCTGCGAAGCGCGCACGGTCTCCGGGTTCTCGCGCAACACCTTGAGGTCAATCACCCTGAAAAGGGTAGACCCCACCTGATCCTCACTTCACCCGGATATCCGGTTCGCGCTGTTCAACGGAGGACAACGCGGCCGGACGCGACCCACCGGCCGAGCTGACCGTCACCGCCCCCGCCAACGCGAAGGGACCCGGCGCCTGAGCACCGGGTCCCTCGGCGAAGCGGTACTAGATGATCGCGACGGCCACCACGAGGCCGAGCGCCACGTGCGCGGCGGCCACGACGACGGAGGCCGGGGCGAAGCGGTCGGTCTCGATCAGCGAGCCGATGTCCAGGCGGGTCACCCACTCCAGCAACCGGACGGCCGCCACCTGCACGATGATGCCGAGAAGGCCGTAGATCAGGGAGGAGAGCAGACCCTCGTCGAGCTTGCCCGCCGAGCTGTAGATGGCGACGACGACGATCAACGCCATCGACACGAGGCCGGAGGCGGTCACGATGACGGCGTTCGGGGCTCCGTTGCGGACGAGGGCGGACAGCTTGCCCGGCGTCGTCCAGTCGATCGCGTAGAAGCCGAACACCATGAGGATCAGACCGACGACGGCGTACAGCGCGATCGCGCCGATGCCCCGGCCGATTGCCGAGCCGAAGCCGGGGTCCAACGCGAGCGTGTAGTCCATTTCCCGTTCCCTTTCGGAGTCTTACTCAACAATTCGATGCGGCACGAACGCCGCGCCATCGTCGGTCACCAGACCGACCGTTTCCCGGATGCCGAGGCCGGCCGACGTGTCGCCGACGACCCAGGCACCCAACGCGGGGCGGTAGCCGTCGAACTCCGGAAGCGGATCGAACAGCTGGTAGACGAAGCCTTCCTTGCCGTACACGCCGCCGGTCTGCGTTTCGTAGCCGGGAGCGACGATCTGGATGTTCGACCCCTCGCGGCCGAGCAGCGGCTTGCGCACGTACTCGGTGAGCATGCCGGGGTCGTTCAGGAAGGCGGGGAGCAGGTTGGGGTGGCCCGGGTACATCTCCCACAGGACCGCGAGCAGCGCCTTGTTGGAGAGCAGCATCTTCCACAGCGGCTCGATCCACAGCGTGCCGGGCAGCGACTCGACGGCGTGGCGGCCGAACTGCTCCTCGACCACCCACTCCCACGGGTAGAGCTTGAAGACCGTGCCCATCGGGGCCTCTTCGAGGTCGACGAACCGGTTGAGCAGCGTGTCCCAGCCGACCTCCTCGATCGCGAGGCCCACGGTGTTCAGGCCGGCTTCTGCGGCCGTCTCCTGCAGGCAGGCGATCGTGAGATGGTCCTCGCCGGACGGGTCGGCGCCCGACCAGGTGAAGTGCAGCTCGCCGGAAGGCAGCTTGGCGCCGATCTCCGTCCACCGCTCGACCAGGCGCTCGTGCAGCGAGTTCCACTGGTCGTCGTCCGGGAAGACGTCTTCCTTCCACTGCCACTGGATGTAGCCGGCTTCCAGCAGCGACGTGGGGGTGTCCGCGTTGTACTCGAGCAGCTTCGCCGGACCCGAGCCGTCGTAGCGCAGGTCGAAGCGGCCGTAGACGTGCGGGTCGCGCCGCCGCCACGACTCGGCGATGTGCGGCCACACCCACTCGGGGATGCCGAAGTCGCGGTACCGCTCGGTGAGCACCACGTTGTCCACCGCGTCGAGACACATGGAGTGGAGCAGTTCGACGTCGGCTTCGAGCGAGAGGATGTCGCTCATCTCGAACACGTAGTGCACCGACTCGTCCCAGTACGGACGGTCGGCGCCGTTCGCGTACTTCGCGGGCAGGCCGAACACCAACCCCTGGTCAGAGACCGTCCGCTGCCAGTTCGGCCGCGGCTGCGAGGTTTCACGACGCAACTGTGCTCAGCCTCCGCTGCTCTTCGAGCCGCTGCTCACGCCGAAGCCGCCGCGCTGGACCGACGTGCCCGACTTGGTGCTGACGTTCGCACCCTTCGGGATCGTGTAGCTGCCGCCGGTCACCTTCTGGCCGACCGCGCCCGAGCCGCCGTAGTTGTAGCGGTACGAGCTGCCACCGATGTAGATGAAACCGCCGCTGCTGTAGCCGCCGTGGCTGCTGTAGTACGACTGGTCGCAGTAGTCGTCGTCGACGATCACGTTGTTCGAGTCGGTGCACTGCGCCGTGACGTTCTTGGGGCTGGCGGCCGCGTACCAGATCGCGACCAGCGCGATCACGCCCACGGTCACGCCACCGCCGATGAGCAGGCGCTTGCGCGTCTTCCGCTTCTTCTCGAAGGCGGCGGACTCGGCGGCGAACCGCTCCTGCTGCGCCTTCAGCGCGGCGGCACGAGCGCGTTGCTCGGCGACCGTCGCCTGGCGCGGCTTCGTCATGCCGGCCTGTTGCTGGCGCACCTTGCCCTTGGCGGGCGGCTGTCCCGGCTGGTTCTGGCCAGGCTGAGGTGCCGCCGGCTGGTACGGCGGCGGCTGCTGGCCTGCCTGCTGAGGCTGGCCTGGCTGTTGCGGCTGGCCGGGCTGTCCCGACGGCGACCCAGGCTGGGGCGTCGGCTGGCCAGGTCCTGGCAGGTTGTTGTCAGTCATCACCACTCCCGCGGGCAAGGTACCTAGCGAGACAGCTGAAACACGGCCAATTCAGGTACGAGTGTCCTAATAGCAACACTCGACCCAGCCCGGCGCACAGCCGTCTCACACGGCACGGGCATCATGGTTGAGATGTCTCCGAGCGCCGGTTGGTTGAGTCGATCTGGTCACATCCGCGACACGCGGCTTGTGATGGTCGGCGCTTTCGTGGGCGCGTTCGGCTTGTTGATGTTGTCCGCGTTCACGTCTGTGCTGGCAGGAGGCCCGCTCGGCGCCAAACGCGAGCTGGTCAACGCCGCGTACCAGGCCGTCGCGGGAGAATGCCTCAACTGGGAGAAACCCGACCTGTCGGACGCGCAGAAGGTCGACTGCGCCGCCGCGCACAAGTTCGAGGTCACCGGAACGGCGGACATCACCGCCGCGTACCCGAAGGAAGCGCCGTTCCCGAACGGCGAGGCCTGGGAGAAGATCGCGCAGGACAACTGCGCGCAGGCGTCGACCACCTACATGGCCGGCAAGCTCGACCCGAAGGGCAAGTACGGCGTCAGCACCTTGAACCCGGACGAGAGCCGCTGGTCGAGCGGCTACCGCCAGCTCAGGTGCGGTCTGCAGGTCACGGCCCCCTCCGGCGCCGCCCTGCCGTCGTTCGGCAGCGCGAAGACCCAGGACCAGTCGAACGTCTACGACCCCGGCGTCTGCGTCGCGCTCGCCGACAACAACACGGTCGGTGACCCGATCGAGTGCGCCAAGCCGCACGCGTTCGAGATCATCGGCGTCGTGCAGCACCCGGAGGGCGCGTTCGTGGCGCCCGAGCAGCAGGACACCGTGATGTCCGAGAAGTGCGCCGCGATAGCCACCGAGTACACCGGCGGCGCCGACCTGAAGGCCAAGAACCTGCTGATCACCTGGGACACGCGCGCCGAGGAGAGCTGGGCCGTCGGCTCGCGCAAGGCCAACTGCAAGATCGGCGCCGTCCCCCAGGGCGAGAAGCTCGTCGCGTGGGAGGGCTCCGTCCGCAACCCCAACGGCGCGCCGCTGACCACCGCGAACCCGCCGCAGACCACCTCGGTCAAGGCCCAGGCCGAACCCACCGGCGCCCCGCTGCACTCCGAGTCCGGCCAGCCGCCCTCCGGCGAGTCCGGCAAGCCCTCCGACTCGGGCAAGCCCGACAAGCCGTCCTCCAGCGCGCCCCCTTCGAGCACTGAGAACCGATGACCGTCGAGATGACCCGAGCTCGCTTCGACGAGCTGGTCGAAGAAGCCCTGGACCTGGTCCCGCCCGACTTCATGCACGCGATGAACAACGTCGTGGTGCTGGTCGAGGACCGCAACCCCACCGAGCCGTCACTGCTCGGGCTCTACCAGGGCATCGCGCTGACCGAGCGCAACTCCGACTACGGCGGCGCGCTGCCCGACCACATCTTCATCTACCGCGAGGCGATCCTCGACATCTGCGACAGCGAGGACGACGTGATCGAAGAAGTGATCATCACCGTCGTGCACGAGATCGCGCACCACTTCGGGGTGGACGACGCCAAGCTGCACGAGCTGGGCTGGGGCTGACCTGCGCTTCACCGCCGATCGCGGGCTGTTCGGCGACGGTGGAGGACCTGTCGCGCCGACGGAGCCGAGCCACCTGAACCCGCAACCGGACAGAGTCAGACACGCGGGCGCGTCGAACCTGGAAGCGCACTTCCTCAACGCCGGTGAGGAGATGCTGGACGAACCCACCGTCGAGCTGGAGTTGCTGTCGAAGGACGAGCCGACGCCTTGATCCTCGGCGCCGACGGCGACGGCTGGACCTGCAGTTCCTCCGATGACTCCGCGACGTGCCGCAGTGAGGCGCAGCTCCCGCCGGGTGACGACCTTCCTCCGATCGTCATCCGCGTGGACAACCACCCGGACTCGATGACCGGCAGCCCTGGCGACGGCCATCCGTTCACCGTCACCGTCCGAGTCAGGACTGGTCGAGTGCCCGCTCGATCGCCCGCCGCGCCCGGCCGGCCGCAGCCTGATCGTGCTGGAGCTGCATGGCCGCGTTCAACGCGAGCCCCGCGGCCAGGATCTCGAACAACGCCTGGTCGACGTCGAACCCGCCGCCCAGCTCACCGCCCCGCACCGCCGCGACCAGGTCCGCCCTCAGCTGTCCCTGCCAGCGCGACCACACCTCGGCCACCGCGTCCCGCACGGCGCCGGGCCTGCCGTCGTACTCGCTCAGCGCCGCGGTCATCAGGCAGCCGCCGGGCAGCAGCGGTTCGGCCAGGTAGTCGACGGAGTTCGCGCACACCACGCGCAGCCGCCGCAGGCCGGGCGGTTCGGTCAGGGCCGGTTCGACCACGCGGTGCCAGAAGTCGACGAACGCCTTGTCGAGCGTGGAGATCTGCAGGGTCTCCTTGGTGCCGAAGTGCTTGTGCACCCCGGACTTGCTCATCTCCAGCTCTTCGGCGAGGCGGCCGATGGTGATGCCGTCGAGCCCTTCCTCCGAAGCGATCTCGGCGGCGCGGCTCAGGATCCGGCCTCGGGTGAGGAGCGCGTCGGCTGCGGAGCGTCGCGGGGACATGCGGCCAGAATAGCGTACGTACGTTCGCTATTGATTTGGCGAACGCTCGTACTCTAAGTTCGGCTCACCGACGCGAGGAGTGTGAGATGCGAGTACGACGACTGGGCTGGGCCGGCATCGAGGCCGAGGCCGGCGGGGCGCGGCTGGTGATCGACTACGTCCAGGACCTGTCACCGCTGTTCACCGGCTGGCGGCCGGGGATCGGGCTGATGCCGCCGGGCGGGAAGGTCACCGCCGCACTGGTCACCCACCTGCACCGCGACCACACCGATGCGACGGCGCTCGCCGGGGTGCTGACGCCGGGAGCACCGGTTCTTCGCCCGGCGCCCGGCCTCGGCGACGACGTGGACAACGTGACGACGTTGCTGAGCGAGCACGAACTGGCCGGGCACCAGCTGGCCGCCGAGGTGGTGGACATCTGGTCCGAACGCGAGATCGGACCGTTCCGCGTCACCGCCGTCCCGTCCGTCGACGGGCTGGGCGATCCGCAGCTCAACTGGGTGGTGGAGGCGGACGGGCAGCGCGTCTTCCACGGCGGCGACACGATGTTCCACGGCTGGTGGTGGCTGGTCGCGCGCCGGTTCAGCCCGTTCGACGCGGCGTTTCTACCGGCCAACGGCGCGGTGGTGAACGCGCCACACCTCCAGCCGCCGAGCCCGGTGCTCGCCGCGATGGACCCGTTCCAGGCCGCCGCCGCGGCGACGATCCTCGGAGCCCGGCACGCCGTGCCGATGCACTACGAGCAGGAACAGCCGGTGAAGCTGCCCGGCTACGTCGAGGTCGCCGACCCGGAGGGTGAGTTCCGCGAGCACGCGGGGCAACGCGCGCACGTGCTCGCCGTCGGGGAGTGGCTCGACCTGGACTACTGAACCTCGACGCCCGCCCACGACCGGCACACCCAGCCGTCGCCGTCGGACTCCAGCACCACGACGCCGGTGTTCGGCAGCAGGTTCTCGGCCAGTTCCACCGGCACGTTCGATGCCAGCGCCAGCGCGCCCATCCGCCCGGCGCCACCGTGCGTCACGACCATGACGGTGCCATCCTGCCTGATCGACTCGACCGCGCCCAGGAACCGGTCCAGCACCTGCTGCCCGGTCTCGCCGCCATCGGGAAACGCCACGTCAAGCGCACCTTCGGCCCACTTGATGACGGTTTCCAGGTACGCCTTGTAGGCATCTGTGTCGTTGCGGCCCTCCAGCGAGCCGACCTGGATCTCCTCCACGCCCTGCAGGATCTGGACGGGCAGGCCGAAGCGTTCGGCGGTGGGCGCGGCGGTCTGCTGGGCCCGCAGGCCGATGCTCGCGTAGACCGCGACGATCTCCTCGGCGGCGAGGCCGTCGGCCAGTTCGCGGGCCTGCTTGCGGCCCAGTTCGGTGAGCGGGGGGCCTGGCATGGCCGTGTCCAGCCTGCGTTCGATGTTCGACGCCGTCTCACCGTGCCTGACCAGCAGCAACCTCACCCGCGCTCGCCCTTTCTGACAGCATCGACCCAGGAGGCGGCTGCGGCGAACTCGGCGTTGTGAGCCTCGACGGGCCCCTGGTCGGCCTTCGGGAAGGACCCGAGGAACCGGATCTCGCGCGAGTGTCGGTGCAGCGCGGCCAGCGCGTCACCGATCCTCGGCTCCGCGATGTGCCCCTCGACGTCGATGTAGAAGCGGTACGTCCCCAGTTTGCCCTTTTGGGGGCGCGATTCGAGGCCGGTGAGATTGATGCCACGCAACGCCAGCTCGGTGAGCAGCTCGGACAGCACGCCCACGCGGTTCGGGGTGGTCACGACGACGCTCGTGCGGTCTGCGCCGGTCGGCTCAGGCAACTGACCCGGACGCTGGAGCAGCAGGAACCGCGTGCGGGCGTCCGGCACGTCCAGGACGTCCGTCGCGTACTCGTCC
The DNA here is from genome assembly GCF_044765805.1 of Lentzea sp. NPDC102401. Taxonomy (NCBI): domain Bacteria; kingdom Bacillati; phylum Actinomycetota; class Actinomycetes; order Pseudonocardiales; family Pseudonocardiaceae; genus Lentzea; species Lentzea sp. NPDC102401. The sequence continues at coordinate 236,096 of NZ_JBIWKS010000003.1, forward strand.
AGCTTGTAGTGGTTCACCGCGACCGGAGCTGACACGGCCGCGTCGAACTCACCGCGTTCCACGGCGGCAGCGGCGGCCGCGGTCGACGAGGTGGCTATCGAGGTGACGCCGGGCAGCGAGGCGGCGATCCACTCGCGGACCTGGGCGAGCGCGTGCGGGTGCGACGCGATGGTGCGGATCTCGGGGGTGCCGGGACGCACCAGGACGCTGAACCGGACGTCCAGCACCGTCTCGGCCACCGCGACGACCGGTTCGTCGCGCACGAGCGCGTCCAGCGTCGCGGGCACCGCGCCCTCGACGGAGTTCTCGATCGGCACGCACGCGAAGTCGGTCGACCCGTCGCGCAGCGCGGCGAAGGCGAGCGGGATGGTCTCGACGGGGACGAGTTCACCCTCGAACCGCATGGCGGCCTGCTCGGTGAAGGTCCCCTGTGGTCCGAAGTACGCAATGCGAGGCACCCGCACACAGTAGAGGCGCGAATCACGCCTGTGTCGGGGGCCAATCCTGGGTTCCGCCGGGACCGTTCGAACTGGAATGCTTGGGGCGTGCCCGCTCTAGCGCCAGAACTCGTGTTGTGCGCGGTCGACGAACCGATGGCGAACGCCTGGCTCGCCGTCGCGGACGGCCGCGCCGGGGTGAGGGTGCACCGCGGGTCCGTTCTGGACATCCACGCGCAGGCCATCGTCAGCCCGGCGAACTCGCAGGGCTGGATGCGCGGTGGCATCGACGCCGTCTACGCCACGGCGTTCCCCCAGGTCGAGAACAACGTCCGCAGCGCCGTCCTCGCGCTGCACGGCGGTGAACTCCCGGTGGGCGAGGCGCAGATCGTGGCGACCGGCGAGACCGAACCGGCGTGGCTCATCAGCGCTCCGACGATGCGGCGGCCCGGCGAACGGCTGCCGGTCGACACCGTCCACCCGTACCTGGCCGCGCGCGCCGTGCTGATGCTCTGGCTCGGCGGTCGCCTGGAGGACGGTACGCCGGTGCGCGACGCCGTCCACACCATCGCGATGCCGGGACTCGGCACCGGGGTGGGAGGCGTCGCACCGTCCACTTGCGCCCATCAGGTCGCCGCCGCGTGGGACGAGGCGTTCAACCCTCTGCACGTCTGAGTTCCGGCTGTGCACAACCCTGTGGACAAAGCTGTGGATGCTTGTGGACTACTGCCGTGGCGCGACCCATCGTTCGAGGTCTATCTCGTCTGTGATGGGGATGCCGAACTCTCCGACAGCCGGGATCTCCGGTTTGAGTTTGCGCGCTTCACGGACCGCGTCCGGTCTCAACGCCGCCAGTTTGAACCCGCGGCGCTGGTAGAACCGGACCGCGTCGAGGTTGTCGTTGGTGGTCGTCAGGCGCACCCGGTTGCAGCCGATCGTGCGTGCCTGGCGGACCGCGGCGTCGACCAGCGCGGTGCCGACGCCGCGGCCTCGCCGAAGCGCGTCGATCGTGACGATCTCCAGCTGGTGGTTCGCCACCGCATAGGTCAGCAGACCCAGCACCTGCCCCTGCTTCTCCACGAGGAAGCCCGGCAGACTCGCCGGGAAGAACACCTCGCCGTGCGCGACGGCGGTGTGCGCTCCCCATAGCTCGAGGACCAATCGGGCGACAACTATGCGATCTGCTTCCTCGACCGGTCGTACCGAGCCTTCTGCCATGACAAGAACTGTGCCAATTTGAGTCACACTCAGGAACAGCCATTCGACGTACGGTGGATTCGTGCCAGTGCGCGTTTTGTTGGTTGACGATCACGAAGTAGTCCGCAGAGGTCTGCGCGAGATGCTGGACGACGAGCCGGACATCTCGGTCATGGCCGAGGCCGGATCCGTCGACGAGGCGGTGACCAGAGCAGCGGCGACGCCACCGGACGTGGCCGTCGTCGACGTCCAGCTCCCCGACGGCAGCGGCGTCGACCTGTGCCGTTCCTTGCGCGACCTTGGCATTCGTTGCCTCGTGCTGACCGCATTCGACGACGAAGAAGCGCTCGTCGGCGCGATCATGGCCGGGGCGTCGGGGTATCTGCTCAAGCAGGTTCGGGGTCAGGACGTCGTCACGGCCGTGCGCGAGGTCGCGGCTGGACGGTCCCTTCTGGACCCCGCGACCACAAGCCGGGTACTCGAACGGATGCGCAATCCGGCCCCGGTTGGCCTCACGGACCAGGAACAGCGCGTGCTCGAACTCATCGGTGAAGGCCTCACGAACCGCCAAATCGGTGAACGGCTCTTCCTCGCGGAGAAGACCGTCAAGAACTACGTGACGTCCGTTCTGTCCAAACTCGGCATGGAACGCCGTACGCAGGCCGCCGCCTGGGTGGCTAAACGGGGACGGACCAGGTGAGCGTCGTCCCGTTCGGCGAACTCACCACGCGGAAATCACCGCTCGCGGCCTTCGCCCGTTCGGCGAGGTGCCGCAGTCCGCGCTGAGTCACGCCGGACGGGATGCCGCACCCGTTGTCGGCGACGCGCAGCAGCAGATGCTTCTCATCGCGCCGTACGTCGATCTGGACGTGCGTCGCGCCTGAGTGCCGCACGACGTTCGACAACGCCTCACGCAACGCCGCCCGTGCGTCGTCGGCGTGCTTGCGCGGCACGTTCGCCAGATCACCGGCCACATGCAGGCGCGGCGCGAAGCCGAGCAGCTCACCGGCCGTGCGGACCTCGGCCTTGATCGAGTCGTGCAGGTCGGCCGAGTCGGCGGGGTCGGTGTTGCGCAGCTTGCGGACGGTCGCGCGGACCTCGGCGATCGTCTCGTCGACCAGGTCGACGGCCTCCTCGATGCGGGCGCGCTGACCCGCGTCGAGCTGCTTGCCCAGGCGCCGTTGCAGCAGGCTGATCTGCACGCCGGCGCCGTAGAGCCGCTGGATGATCACGTCGTGCAGGTCGCGGGCGATCCGTTCGCGTTCCTCGTAGACCGCGACGCGCTGCCGTGCGGTGAAGCCCTCGGACAGCACGACGGCGAGCCCTGCCTGGGCCGCGAACGCCGTCAGCACGTCCACCGTCTCCTGCGTGAACGGCGGCTTGTCCCTGCGGCGGTACACGGCCAGAGCGCCGATCTTGCGGTCCGAGGTGCCGAACGGGGCCACGGCGAACGGCCCGTAGTTCCGCAACGCCTGCGGCACGTACGGAGCCGTGCGCGGATCGTTCGCGACGTCGTCGGCCATGACGGGAACGCCCGTGCGCGCGGCCTTGGCGGCGGCACTGCGCGGGCTCAGGGTCGCGACGATCGGCTCGCCGCTGGACGCCTCGACGGTCAGCGTGCCGTCGTCGTCCTCCGTGGCGAGCATGGCCAGGCCCAGGTCGGCGTCCGCGATCTCCGCGGCCGCCTTCACCACGAGCCGCAGCACGTGCTCCGGGTCTTCCAGCGCCGCCGACGTGATCTCGGTGGACGCGACGAGCACGCGCCGCGCCAGAGAGGGGTCCATGGTCCTCAACGGTATGCGGGTGTGCCGAGGTCCAGCACCAGATCCGCCCTCGCCGCCTCGTCCGGGCGGTGCGTGATGTGCAGAACCGTCCTGCCGTCCTGCCTGAGCTGCCGCAACAGTCTGCGCGCGGTCGGTTCGTCGAGGTGCGCGGTGGGCTCGTCGAGCAGCACCACGTCGGCGTCGTGCAGCAACGCCCGCGCCAACGCCAGCCGTTGGGCCTCGCCGCCCGACACCTGGTCCGGCCTGATCACCGTGTCGAGCCGGTCCACCCACTCAGACAGGCACGCCTTGCGCAGCGCCTCCTTCAAGGCCTCGTCGTCGTGCTGTCCCGACATGCGCAGGTTCTCCCTCACGGTCGTGCTGACCAGCATCGGCTCCTGCGGGCACCAGGTCGCCCTGGGCAGCTCGACGATGCCGCGTTCGGGCTGCAGGAAGCCCAGGAGCAGCGCGAACAGCGTCGACTTGCCGCTGCCCGACGGCCCGACGATCGCCACGTGCGTGCCCGGTTCGATGGTGAGGTGGAGGTCCCGCAGCGTCGGCTCGGTCGCGCCGGGCCAGCGGACGTCGACGTTCTCCAGCCGGATCCGCCTGCCGCGTGGCTGCTCGGGGCGTTCCGGCGCGTCGAACTGCAGCCGTGCGCTCGCTTCCCGCAACGCCCTGCGCTGCTGAGCCGCCAGCGGGAGCGCGGCCAGCGGTTCGGCGAGGGCGAGCGGGACGAGACCGAGCACCGGGTTGCCGGTGGTGGCGCAGAGCAGGGCCGCCGCACCGGTCGCGAGCAGGACGATCGCCGTGGCCGCGCCAGTGCCGAACGCCTGCCGGCGGGTCTGTCCCGCGAGCTCGACGTCCTCGGCGTGCAGCTGGGCCAGCAGGCGGTGGTGGGCGTCGTGCGCGATGAGGTCCGGTGCGGCGGCGAGGGCGTTGATCGTCTCGCGGGCAACCTTGCGGCGACCCCTGGCGAGCTTCGTGCTGGCCCGCCGCTCGGTCCAGACGGCGACGGCGGGCGCCGCGAGTCCGGCCGCGAGCAGCAGGCCGCCCAGCGTCAGCGCGGCGACCGGGTCGATGAACGCGAACAGGACCGTGGTCGCGATGCCCGCGCCGATCGCCACGACCGGTGGCACCAGCACACGCGGCACCAGGTCGCGGACGGTGTCGACGTCCTCGACGAGCCGTTGCAGCCCGTCTCGGCGTTGCGTCCGCACGAGCCGCAACCACAGCTCCGCGCGCAGATCGTTCGCGAGACGGAACGTCTCGTCGTGCGTCACCAACCGCTCGATGTAGCGGAGCACGCCCTTGCTCAGGGCGAACGTCCGCACGCCCACGACCAGCACCGACAGCGTCAGGATCGGCGGCATCTCGGCGGCACGGGCGATCAGGTAGGCCGCCAGGGCGGTCAGCGCGATGCCCGCGGCGGCCGCGAGGACGCCCAGGCCTGCGCCCTTCCACGGGATCGGCAGGCGCTTCGGACGTTCCTGCTGCGTCTCCTCGGTGACGACCCTGGCGAACGTCTCGTCGTCGGTCGCCTCCTTCTCGCGGTGCGAGGCGAGGACGACCGCCGCCGTGTCGCTGGCTCTCTTGATCGCTTTGTCGACTTTTCGACTTGTCACCGGGTCGAGGTGCGCGGTCGGTTCGTCGAGCAGCAGCACCGTCGCGCCGTGGCGAACCCTCAGCAGGGCGCGCGCGATTGCGACACGTTGGCGTTCGCCCGTCGACAGGTCCGTGATCCGACGGTCGAGCAGATGAGCGGCCACGGCCTCGTCAGCGATCTGCTCGATGTCCTCGGCACCGGGAACCGTGAGTTCCAGTTCCGCACGCGGGGTCGCGGCGGCGAACGCGGGCTTCTGCGGCACGTAGGCGATGTCGCCGGCGACGAACGCGGTGCCGTCCGTCGGCTCCAGGAAGCCGAGCAGCACCTGGAACGTTGTCGACTTTCCGGCACCGCTCGCGCCTTCAAGTCGATAAATCTCCCCCGGCCGCACGTCGAAACTGATGCCGTCCGGCGCGAAACCGTCGCGGCGCAGCACGCGCAGGTTGTCGACGTGGACCGCACCGCCGGGCAGCCGCGGCCGCGTCTTGTCCTCGTGTTCCACGACCTCGGCTACTCGCCGGACCGCTTCCAGCCCGTCCTCGCTGGCGTGGTGGGCGGCACCGGCCGCACGCAACGGCAGGTAGCACTCGGGCGCGAGGATCAGCACGACCAGCGCGGTCATCAACGTCATGTCGCCGTGCACGAGCCGGATGCCGATGCCGACCGCGATCAGCGCCACCGACAACGATGCCGCGATCTCCAGCACCAGCGCGGACAGGAACGCGATCCGGAGCGTGCCCATCGTGGCCTTGCGGTGCTGCTCACCGATCTGCCGGACCGCGCCGGCCTGCTGCTTGGCGCGGCCGAAGACGGTCAGCACCGGGAGGGCTCGGAGCAGTTCGAGGAGCTGAGCTGAAAGCAGCTCGGTGACGTCGGCGGCCTTGCGGACGCGCTTCTCGGTGTACCAGCCGATCAACGCCGCGAAGACCGGGATCAGCGGCACGGTGACCGCGATCAGCACGGCCGACGGCCAGTCGGTGAAGAGGATCCACGCACCGGCCAGCGGCGGCACGATCACGGCCGTGACCAGCGCGGGAAGGTAGCGGGTGAAGTAGGCGTCGAGTGCGTCGAGGCCCTTGGTCGCGAGCACCGACAGCTCGGCCGTGCCGCGGTCGGCGATCCAGCCGGGGCCGCGTTCGAACGACTTGGCCAGCAGCTGGGTCCGCAGCTCTTCCTTCGCACCGGCGGCGGCACGGGCGGCGGCCGATTCCGTCGCCCACGACAGACCCGCGCGCGCCAGGATCGCCGCGGCCAGCAGCGGAAGGCCTTCGCGGGTCGTGATCACCGACGCCAATGCGACGGCCTGGGCGACGAGCGCCAGTGCGTTGAGGAACGCCAGCGCGCCCACCCCGACGAGGGCGCGCCTGGCGTTCCTGGAGAGCTGGGGCAGAGCTCCCAGCGGGCCTCGTTTCATCAGTGGGCTGCCGGGATGTGCTGAACGCCGATGCGCTTGCGGAACACCCAGTAGGTCCAGCCCTGGTAGATCAGCACGGCCGGCGTGCCGAACGCCGCCACCCACGTCATCACGGTGAGCGTGTACGGGCTCGACGCCGCGCCCGCCACGGTGAGCGAGTACGCCGGGTCCAGAGTGGACGGAAGGACGTTCGGGTACAGCGAGGCGAACAGCACCGTGACGGTCGCCGCGACGGCGAGCCCCATGAACGCGAACGACTGTCCTTCGCGCCCCACCCAGAGCCGCCACAACGCGAGCCCGGCGAACAGGAGCACCGGCAGCGCCCACGCCCCTGCGACGTACAGCAACAACGCCACCAGCGGCAGCAAGGCGACCGGTGCGATCCGCAACGCCACGAGTCGCGCACGTTCGCGGATCTCACCCTCGGTCTTGAGCGCCAAGAAGATCGCACCGTGGACGAGGGCGTATCCGGCGATCGCGAGTGCGCCGAGCACCGTCTCCCACTTGATCGCCGCGAAGGGCGAGCCGACCCGATCACCGGCGGCGTCGATCGGCAGGCCCGTGACGGTCGTGGCGATGATGAGCCCGACGCCGAGCGCGGCCACCCACGACCCGACGAAGATCACCGCGTCCCAGACCTTGCGCCAGCGCTCCGAGTCGACCTTGCCGCGGTACTCGAACGCCACACCGCGACCGATCAACGCCAACAGGAACAAGGTCAGTGGCAGGTACGCGGCGCTGAAGAGCGCCGCATACCAGCCGGGAAATGCCGCGAACGTGGCACCGCCCGCGACGAGGAGCCACACCTCGTTGCCGTCCCACACCGGCCCGATGGTGTTGATCATGACTCGGCGCTCGGTGTTGTCACGCCCCAGGAAGGGCAGCAGCATGCCGACACCGAAGTCGAAGCCTTCGAGGAACAGGTAGCCCAGCCAGAGCAGGGCGATCACGCAGAACCAGAGCGTCTCCACAGCTTCTCCCCTAGTACGCGAACGCCAGCGCGCCGTCGTCGGTTTTCGCGGGCATGACCCCGGCGACGCCACCGCGGACGTACTTGCGGATGAGGTAGACCTCGACACAGGCCAGCGCGCCGTACACGGCCGTGAGCGCGATCAGCGAGGTGAGGATCTCGCCGGGCGTCGACGCCGAGACCGCCTGGGCGGTGAACATCCAGACACCGTCCACACCGGACGGGTTGGGCACCACCACGAACGGCTGCCGCCCCATCTCGGTGAAGATCCAGCCAAAGCTGTTGGCGAGGAAGGGCGTCGCGATGCCGGCGAGCGCGGTGATCGGGAACCACTTCCCCCGCGGAACGCGACCGCCCCGCGTGAGCCACAGCATCACGAGGCCCAGTCCGGCCGAGATCGCGCCGAACCCGATCATCAGGCGGAAGCCCCAGTAGGTCACGGGAAGCGCGGGCACGTAGTCGATCGGCTTGCCGCTGAGTTCGCCGAGCCGATCGTCCACCGGGTAGTTGGTGCCGTACTTCTCCTGGTACATCGGGACGAGGTCCTGGATGCCCTTTACCTCACTGCTGAAGTCGTTGTGCGCCAAGAAGCTCAGCAGCGCGGGCACCGTGATGCTCTTGACGTTCTCGCAGTCGGGCCTGGTGACGTCACCGATCGCGAAGATCGAGAACGCGGCGGGTTCCTCCGTGTGGCACAGGGCTTCCGCGGCGGCCATCTTCATCGGCTGCTGCTGGAACATGAGCTTGCCCTGGATGTCGCCGCTGATCGCGAGGACCGCGAACGCCACGACACCGACCCAGGTGCCGAGCTTGAGCGAGCTGCGCCAGACGCCGGTCTCGTCCGACTTCTTCCACAGGTGCCAGGCGCCGATGCCGACGAGGAACGTGGCGGAGACCGCGAACGCGCCGGCGATGGTGTGCGGGAAGGCGGCCAGCGTCGTGTTGTTGGTCAGCACGGCCCAGATCGAGGTGAGGCGCGGACGCCCCTCGTCCAGCACGATGCCGACCGGGTGTTGCATCCACGAGTTGGCGGCGAGGATGAAGTACGCGCTGGCCATCGTGGCGAGGCTGAACGCCCAGGCGCAGGCGAGGTGGACCTTCTTCGGCAGCTTGTCCCAGCCGAAGATCCACAGTCCGAGGAACGTCGACTCGACGAAGAAGGCGACGATCCCCTCCATCGCGAGCGGAGCGCCGAACACGTCGCCGACGAACCGCGAGTAGGCGCTCCAGGCCATGCCGAACTGGAACTCCTGCACGATGCCCGTCACGACACCCATGGCGAAGTTGATCAGGAGGAGCTTCCCCCAGAACTTCGTCATCTTGTAGTAGCGCTCGTTGCCCGTGCGCACCCACGCGGTCTGCATCGCTGCCACCAGCAGCGACAAGCCGATCGTCAGCGGCACCATCAGGAAGTGATAGACGGTGGTGATGCCGAACTGCCACCGCGCGAGTTCGAGTACGTCCACGTCGACGAGCGTATGTGTGGATCACGGCCGTCATCAGGTACGACGGTCCCGTTCGGACTCGGGACCTAAGTCCCGTGCGCGAAGTCACGCCTTTCGGGTGACATGCGTCGGTTACGATGATTTCGCCAGAGGGGAGTAGTTCCCGCCGGAGTACGTTGCCGGTGGCGTGGTGATCGACATACTGATCCGCCTTCGAGTGGATCCGGTCCCACACCCGATGATCTTGTCGGGCGAACGAGACCTCCGGCCGGGTTGCAGCATGCCCGGTCGGGGTCTGTTGCGCCTCCGTCCGGGTTCGTATTCGGACGTGGAGGACCTTCGTGGCCACATCACTGCTCGCGTTCATCACCGCCTTCGCGGTGGTGTTCCTCGTCGAGCTCCCGGACAAGACCATGGTCGCCACCCTGGTCCTGACCACGCGTTATCGCGCGTGGCCGGTGTTCGTCGGCGTGATCGCCGCCTTCGCCGTGCAGAGCGTGGTCGCCGCCGCGTTCGGTTCGGCCATCACCCTGCTCCCCGACCGGCTGGTGGCCGGAGTCGTGGCGCTGCTGTTCGGCATCGGCGCGTTCATGCTGTTGAAGGAGGGGTTCTCGCGGGACGAGGACTCCGCCGACGAAACCGGGGCGACTGCCGCCGTGCCGTTCTGGCGGGCGGCTTTGACGTCGTTCGGCGTGCTGTTCGCGGCCGAGTGGGGCGACGCCTCGCAGCTCGCGACCGCCGGCATCACCGCCCGGTACGGCGAGCCGCTGGCCGTCGGCCTGGGCGCCTGGCTGGCGCTGGTCGCCGTGGCCGGGCTGGCCGTGCTGGTGGGGCGCAAGCTCGCCGGGCGCTTGCCGACGCACTGGATCCAGCGGGTGGCCGGGACGATCTTCGCGGTGTTCGCCGTGATCGCGTTGACGCAGGTGTTCTAGCCGGTCACCAGACCGGTCGAAGCCCTGGCTGGTCCTCGCCGTGGACGTTCCGCAGGTACGCGGCGAGGCCCTGCCTGATGGTGGCGAGGGTGTCCTCGCCGATCGCCTCGGCCATCTCGCCCTCCAGGTCCGACCACAGGTTGTCCGCGAGCTTCAGGTAGTCGCGGCCCTTCGTGGTCAGCGTGACGTACTGGGCGCGCTTGTCCGTCGGGTGCGGCTCCCGCAGGACGTAACCCCACTCGTCTAGCTCGTTGACGATCTTCGCCGCCGCCTGCTTCGTGACGCCGAGGTGCTGTCCGATGTCGACGGTCGTCGCGCGCCTCTCCTTGAGGAACCGGAAGACGTAACCGTGGGCGGGCCTGAGCGGTTCGAGGCCGATCTGCCGGAGGCGGTCGTGGAACTGGTCGCCCATGGCGCGGTACGTCATCGCCAGCAGCATCGGCACCGGTTCCATCTTGCTTCCTCGTTCAGGTAGACAACCTGGTTGACCTTATTCTAAGGTTAGACAACTTGGTTGACTACTTTGGAGGTTGTCTTGCTGGTCACTGGCGATTCCGCGGAGCTGCACGAGTTCGGCGGGTTCGAGTTCAGGTCACTGGCCGTGCCGTCGCGCGGCAGTTCGGAGATCGCGCTGTGGACCGTCGACGTGCCGGAAGGCGGCGACGGGACGCCACACCGTGCGTCGAAGGAGGAGGTGTTCTACGTGCTGTCCGGGTCGGTGACGATCCAGGGTCAGACCGCCGGCGTCGGCGACGCCATCGTGGTGCCGCCGAACACCGAGCTGGCGCTGACCGGTGGACCGGCGAGGGTCCTGGTGGCCACGTCGGTGGGCATCCAGGGCACGCTGGCGGACGGGCAGACGATCACGCCGCCCTGGTCGGTCTAGTTGGCCGGGGAGCCTTCCTCACGAGGAGGCTCCGGCGTGGTGTCCGGGACCTCTTCGCGCAGCTCGCGGGCGAACTTCTTGGCGTCGTCGATGAGTTCCTGGGACTCTTCGAGGCGGCTCTCGTCAGGCGGGGTGAGGCCGTCTTCGTCGGGCTTCGTGAGGCGGTCTTCGTCCGGTGTGGTCACGGCTCTGGGATCGGCGAATCCGACGATCGTGAAACTCCGGCCATCAGGCCGCGGACGTGCGCGGCCAGGCGTGCAGCGATCTCCAGGTCCCACTCGTCGTCGGCGGCCGGTTGAGGGGTCTGGCCCGCCACGACGCGTTCGCCGAGCAGGCGGCGCTCGGCGGGCGTGAAGTCGGTGATGGCTCGGCGGAGCAGAGGCAGGGCGTCGTCGAACGCCTCGCCGCGCAGGCCGCTGAGCCAGTCGTCGATGAGGCCGAACAGGCGCGGGTCGGCGGCCAGCAGCGTGGCCGAGCCGCGGAGGAAGCCGGCCACGAAGGCGCTGGCGACGTTGCGGTGCAGGCGGGCCGCCACGTCGTCGCTGGTCAGCTCCCCCGCCTCCCAGAGCAGGCGGGTGGCTCTGCCCGTCGGCAGGCCGTGAGCCTCTGCCTTGACCAGCGCGTGCAGGGCTCGCCACCAGGTCTTCTGGTGGTCGTCGTCGGCCGCCAGGCGGGTGGCCTCGTGGGCGCCGTCCACCACCTGGAGGGCGTGTTCCGCCGTTTCGTCGTCGACGTTGCGGCAGGCGAGCGGGAGGCCGACGGCTCCTCGGGTGAGCAGGCCGTGCAGGGCCACGCGCAGCAGTTCCGGGTCGGTGCCCCGGACCGATCCGTAGCGGACCGTCCTGGCCAGGTCCGGGAGGGCGGCGAGCAGTTCGAGGGCGTCGGTGGCCATGGCGGCGCAGCGGTCCAGGGCCTGGCGCGCCTCGGTCACGGCCACCGGGAGTTCGCAGCCCACGGACTTGGTCAGGGTCGCGGCGGCGTCGGCGACCCGTTTGGCGTCCTTGGCGGCCTGGGTGAGGACGTTCTCCGCTGCAGTGTGGACCGTCGTGCCGTGGCGGGCGGCCACGGCGACGGACACCGCGAAGATCGGGTCCCAGCGCAGTTGCCAGACCTCGGCGAAGGTGCCGAGCGAGTTGGAACGGTCCGGCTTGCCCCACGGGACGCCGAGGACTTCCAGGCGTTGCAGGAGTTTCGAGCGTTCGCGGTCGGTGTCCTTGCGGAGGTCCAGCTTGAGCTGCTTGGGCTGGACGTCCGCGGGGAGACGGAGTCTGCGTTGCAGGCGTTGGAGATCCGCGGCCAGGGGTGAGCGCGGAACGGCTTCGCCCACCTCGCCGAGGCGTTCGCCGACGACGAGTTTGCGGTGGACCAACTGGAGCGGGATCTCGTCGCCGCCGCAGAGGACCGCCAGCGCCGCCTCGTTCACCTCGCTCAAGCCCGCCGACGGACGTTCACGCAGTGCGGCAAGGGTTTCCGCGAGACGGACTGCTTCCACGGCGCTCGCCGTCGAGGCCGGGAGGTCTTCCGCGCGGAGCACCGCCGCGGCTTTGGCGAACCAGCGCGGGACCACGTCGGACTGGTGCTGCCAGAGGTGCGCGTACCAGCCGGGCGAGTCGACGCCGGCGCCGTAGCCCGACTCGGCGGCCAGCTGGCCGTGGCTCCACGGGACCCAGGTGCCGGAGATCTTGCGGCGGCGCAGGCCTTTCAGCAGGGCGGTGTCGGCGGCGACGGTCGGCTTGGTGAGCAGAGCCGGGACGTGCCACGCGCCGCAGACGACGACTATCGGGCCCTCGGTGTCCTTGCGCGCCTTGCGGATCGTCTGGCGCATGAACGCTTCTCGGCGCAGAGTGCGTTCGCCTACTTCGCCTTCGAACTCCTTGCGCACGGCGACCATGGCCTCGGCGATGGCGTCCGCGAGGTCGAGCGGGTCCGACGCGCTGTGCTCGACCACGTCCTCCCACCAGCGTTCCGGGTCGTCGAAGCCGGCGGCCTCGGCGAGCAGGCCGATGGGGTCGACGTTGCCGCTCGGGCCGTCGTCACCGATCGACGCCGCCGCCGGCAGGTCGAAGAAGCGGGCCTGGACGCCGTGCTCGGCCGAGTAGCGGAGGGCCTGCCACTCCGGGGAGAACTCCGCGAACGGCCAGAAGGCGGCGTTCTCGGGTTCCGTCTCGTCGTGCAGCAGGATCGCGACCGGCGGGGTGAGGGCGTGGACGTGTTCGAGGAGCGCGTCCGCCTCGGGTGGCCCTTCGATCAGGATGAGCGCCGGACGCGTCTGCTCCAGCGCTCGCTTGACCATCCTGGCCGAGCCGGGACCGTGGTGCCGGATGCCCAGGAGGACCGGCGCGGAGTCAGGCTCAGTCACCGCTGGCGTCCAGGCAGGCCCGGTAGAGGTCACGCCATTCGGCGCGCTCCTTCAGCACCGTCTCCAGGTACTCCTGCCAGACCGTCGCGTCCGACACCCTGTCCTTGATCACGGACCCGATCAGGCCGCTGGCCAGCTCGTCCGCGCCCAGCGTGCCGTCGCCGAAGTGGCCGGCCAGCGCCATGCCGTTCGCGATGACCGAGATCGCCTCCGCCGTCGACAGGCTGCCGCTCGGCTTCTTCAGCTGCGTGCGACCGTCCACGGTGGAGCCGTTGCGCAGCTCGCGGAAGATCCGCACGACGCGGCGCACCTCGTCGAGCGCGGGCGGTTCGGCCGGCAGCTGGAGCGCCTTGCCGAGCTGCTGGGACCTGGTGAGGACGATCTCGACCTCGGCGTCCTCGGTCGCGGGCGGCGGCAGCACGACGGTGTTGAAGCGCCGCGCGAGCGCCGACGACATCTGGTTGACGCCCCGGTCGCGGTCGTTGGCCGTGGCGATGACCGTGAAGCCCGGCACGGCCTGGATCTGCGTGTTGAGCTCCGGCACCGGCAGCGACTTCTCGCTCAGCACCGTGATGAACGAGTCCTGCACCTCGGACGGCATGCGGGTCAGCTCCTCGACCCGGACGACCGTGCCCAGCTGCATGCCGCGCATGACCGGGCTCGGCACGATGGCGTTCTCGCTCGGGCCCTCGGCGATCAGGCGGGCGTAGTTCCAGCCGTAGCGGACCTGGTCCTCGCTCGTGCCGGCCGTGCCCTGGACCACCAGCGTCGAGTCGCCGCTGATCGCCGCCGCGAGGTGCTCGGACAGCCAGGACTTCGCCGTGCCCGGCACACCCACGAGCAGCAGCGCCCTGTCCGTCACCAGCGTGCCCACCGCGACCTCGACGAGCCTGCGCGCGCCCACGTACTTCGGCGAGATCACGGTGCCGTCGGGCAGCGTGCCGCCCAGGACGTAGGTGACCACGGCCTGCGGGGACAGCCGCCAGTTGGGCGGCCGCTGCCGGTCGTCCTGGGCCGCGACGGCTTCCAGCTCGGCGGCGTACTGCTGTTCGGCCGTCGGCCTGAGCACGGCGGTCACTGGGCCTCCTGAGGCGGTGCTGGTGCGAACGATTCACGCAGTCGGATGCGGAGGCGGAGAACCTCCAGTTCCAGGGAGTTCTCCGGCCAGCGACGGGTCAGAGCCTCCCAGCTCGCGCCGAGCAGGTCCGCGTCGCCCCGCGCCAGCAGCACGGCCGGCGGACGACCCGCCCGCCAGCGCGGATCGGGCAGGGCGGCGTACCGGTGCAGGAGCGCGCGGGTGGTCTCGGGCGACCACGGCGCCGGGAGCTGGGCGCAGGCGTGGTCGAGGAGGTCGTAGTGCCAGTTCTTGGACACGGCGACGACCGCCTGTTCGGCGACCTCGGCCGGCAGCGCCGCGAGCATTTCGAGCTGCTCCATGCCGGTCAGCGTCTCGGCGGCGGCGACGGCCCAGGGCCGCGGATCCCGTGCCGCGGCGAGCTGGTCGGCGACGCCTCTGAGCAGCGCGGCGGCCCACGGACCCCTTCTGAGCACGCCGGCGGCCTTGGCGTCGTCGGCCTTGAGGGTCGTGGTCCAGTACGACGGCGGAACGCTCGCGGCCGCGGCCCGGATGCGGCCCGCCACACCCTTCTCGGAGCCGTCACGCATGAGGTCGCGCTGCTCTTCGGCGTCGGCCTGCCCGGTCCAGAGCTCGTCCGGCCGGACGTCGAGCCCGTCCTGGGTCAGCCGGAGGCCGCGGCGCAGGCGACGCGCCGCGCGGGTGGCGAGTCGCGAGGTGCGCAGCTTGCGCAGCAGGTGGAGGGCCTCGTCGTGGACGGCGGCCGCCTTGTCGTCGAGCGCCGTTTCCAGGAGTTGCTCGTCCTGCGGGCCCAGACCCGTCTCGAGGGCGCTGATGAGGACCTGGCGGTCTGCGGAGCGGCGGGAGGCCTCGAACTCCTCCGCGATGAACGCGCCGACCCCGGCCGGATCGGCCTTGCGCTTGCGGCGGAGGGCACGGACCCGTTGGGCGCTGGGGAGATCGAGGATCTCCTGGAGCGGGACCTCGTCCACGAGCGGTGCGGCGCCACTCGCCCAGGACCAGCCGGGACGGGTACCGGCGAGCCAGCGGCCGCGCGTGCCCAGGACCTCGACCACCGCGGCACGAAGTCCGGGCCGTGCGGTGCCGAGGGCGAGCAGGGCGGGCAGCATGCGGTGCTCGGCCACGACGTGGTTGGCCTTGGCCAGGGCGCACCACTCGGTGAGCAGCACCTCGTCGTCGACGCTCATGATCGCGTCCAGGACCGCTCTGGCGGCCGGCCTGGGAAGTTCCGCGGTCTCGGGCGGGGCGAGCGGCACCGGGTCGGCGGTGGCCTCCTGCGGGAGGGTGGAGCCGAACGCGGCCACGCCCAGGGCGGCGCAGTCGGCCAGCAGGGCCGCCGGGTCGCCGCCTCCTCTCGTGGTGCCGATGAGGAGGTCCTGGACGGTCTTGGACCAGTCGGCCTTCACGCCACCACCTCGAGCGCGCCGTCCAGCGCGATCGCTCCCAGGCGGAGGGCGTGGCCGTCCCAGAGGCCCCACGCGTCGAACGGGGTGCCCCCGGTCAGCGCCAGGGCCATGTCCAGGCCCGTGTCGTCACGGACCGGCAACGCGTGGCCGGAGGTGTCGACCAGGGAGGCTCCGTGCAGGCGGACGGTCGCGCAGCCGAGCGGGAACAGGCGTTGCCACGGGTCGGCCACCAGCATCGGTTCCAGCGACGCCAGCGACGCGCGCCACGACTCGGGTGCCGGGACCGGGTCGGGCGCCCGGGAACCTTCCAGTTCGCCCAGTGCCACCCGGTCCGAGGCCGGGTACGGGTGGACGAGGGCCGAGGACTCCAGGCCGTGAGGCAGCAACGGCACGGGGGCTCCGACCGCGGAGTGGCGGATTGCCACCGCCCAGCGGCCCGTCTGACGGCCCCAGCACCACTGCCGGATGGTGCGGACCCTGCCGTCGTCGGTTTCCAGGCGCAGCAGGGCGACCCAGCGGTCGGAGATTCCCGGCGAGGCCTTCACCGTCTCCTCGGGCACGGTGACGCCGAGACGGGTGCGCGGCTGCACGAAGCACAACAGGTGCAGGCCGCCCAGACGGTCGGCCACGTCGGCGGTCCAGCGAGGGCCCGAGCGCGCGACGATCTCCTGGATCTCGGTCACCGCGGCGGCCACGCCGGGCACCTGGGCGTCGATCATGCGGGCGATGAACGCCTGCCACCACGAGGCCGGGCGGCCGGGCAGGGACGCGATGCCGGCCGAGGCCACGTCGAGGAGCCAGTCGCGCAGACCGTCGATGCCCGAGGACATCGCGGACGCGCGGTTCGCCGCCGTCTTCTCCCGAGAACGCGCACGGCGGGCCACGGCCTCGGGCGAGGAGTCCAGCTCACGAGCCGCGCGCCGCTGGGTCCACTCCTCCACCCAGTCGGGCGGCAGCGCGTCCGGGATGTCGAGCTCCTGCAGGCTCACGGCGTGCTTGCAGGGGAACTTGCGGGACGGGCAGGTGCACTTGGCCGAGCCCGCGGCCAGGTCGACGCACACGCGGTACGGCATGGAGCCGGAGCCCGTGTAGAGGCCCCACAGCACCGGCAGGGCCTTGCCCAGGCCCTGCCAGCGCATCGGAACGGCTCGTGTCCTCACGGAACCAAACTAGCGAGGACCCCCGACAGAAAATCAGGCCGGACCGCGACGGGCCCACGTCCACGCGTAAGCAGGGTCTTCACAGGCCTCTGCGGCCTCGCCCAACTCCAACGGGCGGAACGTGTCCACCATGACCGCGGTCTCGTCGAAGTAGTCCAGGCCCAGCGAGGCCTCGACGGCTCCGGGCTGCGGGCCGTGCGTGCAGCCGGACGGGTGCAGCGACATCGAGCCGATGCCGATGCCCGAGCCCTTGCGCGCCTCGTAGTTGCCGCCGACGTAGAACATCAGCTCGTCCGAGTCGACGTTCGCGTGGTTGTACGGCACCGGCACGGCCAGCGGGTGGTAGTCGACCTTGCGCGGGCAGAACGAGCACACGACGAAGTTCGGGCCCTCGAACGTCTGGTGCACGGGCGGCGGCTGGTGCACGCGGCCGGTGATCGGCTCGAAGTCGCGGATGTTGAACGCCCACGGGTACAGGTGCCCGTCCCAGCCGACGACGTCGAACGGGTGGTTCGCGTAGGTGAACTTCGTGAGCCCCGCACGGTGCCGCACGAGCACGTCGACGTCGGTCCCCTCGACGAGCAACGGCTCGGAGGGCCCGCGGATGTCCCGCTCGCAGTACGGCGAGTGCTCCAGGAACTGGCCGGCCTTCGACAGATACCGCTTGGGCGGTCCGATGTGCCCGGTCGCCTCCAGCACCAGCAACGACATCGGCGCCGACGGCACGACCCGGTAGGTGCACGAGGTCGGGATCACGACGTAGTCGCCGTCACCGACCTCGATCGCCCCGTAGATCGTCTCGATGACGCCGGAACCGCCCTGCACGTACAGCAGCTCGTCGCCGAACGCGTTGCGGTACAACGGAGAAGGCGCGGAGGCGACGACGAAACCGATGGTCACGTCCGGGTTCCCGAACAGCTTCCGGCGCCCGGTGACGGCGTCCACGTCATCAGAAGCCCAGGTCAGGTCCGTGGTCTTGAAGTGGCGCGGCTTCAGCGGCAGGTTCGGTGCCGCACCCCCGCGCTCGTCCTTCACCGTCTCCGCGTTGACGATCGCCGTCGGCAGGTACCGGTGGTAGAGCAGCGCCGAATCGGCCGAGAAGCCCTCGACCCCCATGAGCTCTTCCGCGTAGAGGCCACCGTCCGGTTTGCGGAACTGGGTGTGGCGCTTTCGGGGGATCTCTCCCACCTGGCGGTAGTAGGCCATGAGTGCTCTCCGGGTCCTTCCAAGGCGTTCGACTATCGGACATCTTTGTTCAGTTGGCGGTACACGGCTAGCGTGTCAGCCGTGTCAAGCGCTGTCGAACTCCGTGCGCCCGGTCCGCGCGGTACTCCGCCCCTGCTCGCGAGGCTTGTGGACGATGCCGCGCTGTTCCCTCCGGGGAACGCGTCGATGCCCGACGCGGTGCGCGGTCACCTCGACGGACGCGTCGGCGAGTGGGCTGGCGTCATGGGCCTCTTCCTCTGTCCTGCCTCCCGTCTCGCCGAGCTGATCACCGAACTGATCAAGGTCAAGCCGGCCAAACCGATCGCTCTGAGCCTCGTGATCGACACCGGCCTCGGCGGCGTGCCGAAGGCCGTCTCGATCGTCGAGAGCCGAAGCGAGCTCCTGGCACTGCGCATGGTCGAGATGCCCGCACCGTCCGATGTGGACGAGGTGTGGCTCGAGCGCGTGTCCGAGTTCGTGCCCGAGGACGTCATCCGCGTCGTCGAACCCCGCCGCGGCGGTGCCGAATGGCTCGACGGCGTCCGCCGGGTCATCGAGCACGGCAGCTGGCCCAAGCTGCGTTGCGGCGGGCTCTCCCAGGAGAACTTCCCCAGCGTCGAGGAGGTCGGCGACTTCCTGTCCGTCGTCAGTGGCGGCGGCGTCGCGTTCAAGGCGACGGCGGGCCTGCACAAGGCCGTCCGCCACACCGACGAGCAGGGCTTCACCCACCACGGCTTCCTGAACCTCCTCGTGGCCACCGCGCGCTCCCTGAGCGGCCGCGACGTCCGCGAGGCGCTGGCGAGCACCGACGCCGAGGCGCTCACCGCCGAGGCCAAGGCGCTCAGCGACCAGGCCGCCCATGCCGTGCGCGGCGTGTTCGCGAGCTACGGCTCGTGCTCGCTGGCCGAACCCGTCGCCGACCTTGAGGGGCTTGGACTTCTGTGAGCTGGATCAGCGACCCGAACTTCTCCGAGGACCAGCCGTTCGGACCGCAGACCCTGCCCTACGGCGTCGTCGACGGGGGCGTGGCCGTCCGCGTCGGCGACCGCGCGTTGCTCCTGAAGAGCCTCGCGCTGGGCAAGTGCAGCGAGTACGTCCAGGGCGACTCGCTGGACCCGCTGCTGAAGGCCGGCAGGCCGGTCTGGAGCGTGCTGCGCGCCAAACTGCGGGAGATCGTGACGGCCAGTTCCGCTCCCAAGGGCGCGGAGCTCGTCGGGATCGAGACCGCGAAGCTGCCGTTCACCGTCGGCGACTACGTGGACTTCTACTCGAGCAGGCACCACGCCGAGAACGTCGGGAAGATGTTCCGCCCCGACGGCGACGCGCTCACGCCGAACTGGACGCACCTCCCGATCGGCTACCACGGCCGCGCGGGCACGGTGTACGTCTCCGGCACGGAGATCGTCCGCCCGAACGGCCAGAAGCGCGGCAGCGAGGGCCCGAAGTTCGGTCCCTCCGAGCGCCTCGACATCGAGGCCGAGGTCGGCTTCGTCTGCGGCGGACCGCAGGCGGCCAGGGTGTCCACCAGCAGGGCCGCCGAGCACGTCTTCGGCGTCGCGCTGGTCAACGACTGGTCGGCGCGCGACATCCAGGCCTGGGAGTACCAGCCGCTCGGCCCGTTCCTGGCCAAGTCGTTCGCCACGTCGATCGGCGCGTGGATCACGCCGCTGGAGGCGTTCTCAGTTGCACGCGTCCCGACGCCGCCGCTGCCGAACAAGCTGCACGACTACCTGACGTGCGACCAGCCGTGGGGCCTGGACATCACCATCACGGTGGAGCTGAACGACACCATCGTCGCGCGGCCTCCGTTCCGGGAGATGTCGTGGTCATTTGTGCAACAGCTGGCGCACATGACGGTCAACGGGGCTACGGTGCGCCCAGGTGATCTGTTCGCCTCTGGCACGGTCTCCGGACCGGAGAAGAACGAGCGCGGCTCGTTCCTCGAACTGAGCTGGGGCGGCAAGGAACCGTTCAAGCTCGACGACGGCTCCACGAGGTCCTTCCTGGAGGACGGCGACACGGTCAAGCTGACCGCCACCGCTCCCGGTGAGGGCGGCTCCGTGGTCGGTCTCGCCGAGGTGGTGGGAACAGTTCGGAGTGCGTGATGGTCGGAGCGACGAAGGAGAGCTCGCTGACCCTGGAAAGGGGTCTGGCGCTGCTCCAGGCGGTCGCTGAGGCGGAGTCCGAGGCACCGTCGATCTCGGAGCTCGCCACGGCCATCGGCGCGTCCAGAGCCGCGGTGTACCGGCTTCTCGTGCCGCTGCAGGCGCGCGGTCTCGTGCGCAGGGAGGGCTCGAAGGTCCGGCTCGGCCTCGGCGTGCTGCGGCTCGCCTCCAACGTCCTCCCCCAGCTGCGCATGGCGGCCAACCCCGCGCTGCGGGAACTGGCCGAGAAGGTCGGCGCCACCGCGCACCTCACCGTCGCGGACGGCACCGAGGCCCAGGCCGTCGCCGTCGTCGAACCGTCGTGGACCGCTTTCCACGTTGCGTACCGGGTGGGTTCCCGCCACCCGGTGCACCGCGGGGCGGCCGGCAGGGCGATTTCCACGCCCGGCGAGATCTGGGTCGTCTCCGCGGGCGAGCTGCAGCCGAACGCTTTCGGCGTCGCGGCCCCCGTGCGCGGTGTGCCCGGCCTCAGGGCGTCCGTTGGCGTCGTGGCGCTGGAAAAGCTCGACGCGGACGTGGTCGGTCCTCACGTGGTGCGTGCGGCCGAAGAAGTGGCGGCAGCGCTCAAATGACCGAAGAGCGGCTACGGCGCTGGCGGTTGCTCCTGGGCCCGAGCGCGGAAGACGTGTCCGAACTGGGCGAGGACGACCAACGGCGTGATGGCGCGCTCACGGGTCTCTACGGCGGTGGCGGCGACAGGGGCGCGGGCCTCGGCGCCAGCTCCCCGCAGCTGCACCGCTGGCTCGGCGACGTCCGCAAGTACTTCCCCACCTCCGTCGTGCAGGTGATGCAACGGGACGCGGTCGAGAAGCTGGGTCTCAAACAGCTGCTGCTCGAACCCGAACTGCTCCAGTCGGTCGAGCCGGACGTGAACCTCGTCAGCACCCTGCTGCAGCTCTCTCGCGCCATCCCCGCCCGCACCCGCGACACCGCGAAAGCCGTGGTGCGCAAGGTGGTCGAGGACATCGAGAAGCGGCTGCAGGACCGGCTCGTCGAGGCCGTCAGAGGAGCCGTCGACCGGTCGCGGCGCACCAGAAGGCCGCAGCTGCAGGACGTCGACTGGGCGACGACGATCAAGGCGAACCTCAAGAACTACCAGCCGCGGCACAGGACCGTGATCGTCGAGGACCTGATCGGTCACCGAAGGCGCAGCCGGACCGCGGCGATGCGGGACGTGATCCTGCTCGTCGACCAGTCCGGTTCGATGGCGGAATCGCTGGTGCACGCGGCGGTTCTGGGTTCGGCGCTCGCGAGCATCCGGTCGATCACGACGAAGCTCGTCGTCTTCGACACCGAGGTCGCCGACCTGACCGACCAGCTCAGCGACCCGGTCGACCTGCTGTTCAGCGCCCAGCTCGGCGGCGGCACGGACATCAACCGCGCGGTCGCCTACGCGCAGACCCAGGTCCGCAGACCCACCGACACGGTCGTCGTGATCATCAGCGACCTCTACGAGGGCGGGTCGGAGACCGAGTTGCAGCGCCGGGTCCGCGAACTGGTCGCGAGCGGCGTCACGGTCGTGAACCTGCTGGCGCTCAGCGACTCCGGCACACCCGCCTACGACCACGAACTGGCCGCGAAGCTGCACGCTCTGGGCGCGCCCGCGTTCGCCTGCACGCCGGACAAGTTCCCCGAGCTGCTGGCGGCCGCGCTGCGCAAGGACGACCTCACCCAGTGGGCCGAAAGCGAAGGAATCGCGACGGGCCGTTAGCGGTCGATGACCCGGCCGCGGGTGAGAAACGCCAGACCGCGCGTCATCACGACGACACGCCCGCGTTCGTCAGGGCCGGCGATCCACACCCGGCCGGTGTGCCGCACCAGCACCCGCGCCCGTTCGGGAAGCTCCGGCAGCCGCAGGTTCTTCTCGGAGTCCTCGACCCGCAGGTATGCCTGCCGGCCGATGCGCCGTCCCGCCACGAAGTTCACCGACACCGGACGCCACGGGAACTTCTCGATCAGCTCGAGGGTGCCGCGCCGCGTGAGGAAGTGCCGCAACCCCGGCGTGGCCAGTTCGAGCACCACCGGCACGGACAGCACGGTGAGCCAGATCCAGCCGATCACGAGCACGACGCCGAGCACGGCGAGGGCGAAGAGGATGTGGCCGATCGCGCGCCGGTCTGCCCGCGCGAGGCAGGTGTCGCTCCACGCCGTGGTCACGTGCACGTCCATTGACATTGCCATCTAGATGATCATCGAAACACGCGGGCGGTGATGAGCCGCGGAACTCCCCTGAATGTCACAACGGTGTTCCCCGCGGCGTCCAGCGGCACGAACCACACGCGGCGGTGCCGGGCGATCCGTCCGCGCAGCAGCGGACCCACTCTCAGGGTCAGCAACAGCGGTGGTGACCCCAGCACCACCAACCGGCCGCCCTCCCACCGGGCCTGCGCGAAGATCCACGGCTCCCCTTCCGGCAAACGCACCGGACGTCGTCGCGTGACCGTCCAGAGAACGGCCGCGGCGAAGAACAACAACACCAATGCCACCGGTGAGGACCAGGACCACACGAGCACCAGCACGAACTGGAGCGCGAAGGCCACACCGGCAACCACAGTCCACATCAGTGCACGGCGGCTCGCCCGGTCGACGCAGTGCCGGGTCCACCGATCGTCGAGTGCCGTCACCTCGGTGGACGGCTTGTTGGGCACGACCACGCGTCCACCGTACAGGTGACGCTTCCCATGACGCGGCAAGCTAAGTTAGGCTTGCCTAACCTTCGAGGAGGTGCAGCGGTGACCGACACCCAGACCAGGCGCCCGCCGGCGCCGCACGCCGCAGAGCGCGCCCGCACGATCGCGGCCCGCCACGGCTCCGCCGCACTGCTTCCTCAGTCCGGTTCCCGCACCAGCCCGTTGTTCCACCACGTGCACCCGTGCGGTTCCACGATCCTGTTGCTGCCCGACGAGCACCCGCTGGTCGGGCAGTTGTGGCAGACGCCGCGGACCGAGGTGACGGCGATGCTGGAGATCGCCGACCAGGCGCCGGTGCCGTTGCGCGAACCCGTCCGCGGCCTGCTGTGGCTCACCGGCTGGGTCACGGCGCTCGACGACGAAGAAACGCGCGACGAGATCCTCGCGGTCGCCGACGTCCGCCCTGACCACCGGCTGCTCGACGCGGGTCATGGCGCCTCGGTGCTGCGGCTCACGCCCGCGTCGATGGTGGTCGCGGACGCCGAGGGCACGTCGTCGATCAGGCCGGAGCAGTTCGCGGGCGCGGCGCCGGACCCGTTCTGCGGCAACGAGGACCACTGGCTGCGGCACCTGGACGCCGCGCACGGCGACGTCGTGGACCAGCTCGCCCGCCATCTGCCGGAGGAGCTGCGGACCGGTCACGTCCGGCCGCTCGGGCTCGACCGGTTCGGGCTGCGGCTGCGGGTCGAGGCGGAGTGCGACGACCACGACGTGCGGATCGCGTTCTCCAAGCCGGTCAGCACTCCGCAGGAACTCGCCGCGGAACTGCGGCGGTTGATGGGGTGCCCGTTCCTGTCCCAGAGGTAGCGTCTGGCCGGTGACCTTGATCCCCGCCGAAGAGAAGCGCGGTTACCAGCTCGAACTGCTGATCGTCTTCAGCATGACGCTCGGGCTGTCCGGCCTGCGCAGCCTCGTGCGGCTGATCGACAGCCTGCTGCAGCCGACGCCGCTCAACCAGCAGTCCGTCGCGATCAACGTCCCGCAGGCGCGTGCCGACCTGCTGGACCTCGTGGCGCAGCTGCTCGGCGTGCTGCAGCTCGCCGCGTGGGGCGGGATCGGGCTGTACCTGTTGTGGCGCACCGGGATCAAGCTGCGCGTCATCGGGCTCGACGGCACCCGCAAGCTCGCGGACTCACTGGGCGCGCTGGGTCTCGCCGCGATCATCGGCATCCCCGGACTGGGGCTCTACTTCGCCGCCTGGGCGCTCGGGCTGAACCTCGCCGTCCAGCCGTCCACTCTGGACGACCAGTGGTGGATGAGTGTGGCGCTGATCCTCGCCGCCGCCGGCAACGCGTGGGCGGAGGAGGTGCTCGTCGTCGGGTACCTGATCACGCGGCTGGAGCAGCTCGGCTGGCGGCAGTACACGGCGCTGGTCGCGGCGGCCGTGCTGCGCGGCTCGTACCACCTCTACCAGGGCTTCGGCGGGTTCGTCGGCAACGTGGTCATGGGCCTCGTGTTCGGCTTCTACTGGCAGCGCACGAAGCGGTTGTGGCCGTTGGTCATCGCCCACACCATCCTCGACGTGGTCGCGTTCATCGGCTACACAATGTTGCGCGGCAAAGTGAGCTGGTTGCCGTAACGATTCCACGGTAGATTCCATAATTTACCGCCATTCGTTGCGATTTTCGGCTCGCAGACGGCGATTTGTGCTGTTCAGGGTTACGCTCGTCCGGTGACTGCGCACACGATCGCTGAGACCGAAGCACTTCCGGACGCCGCGCCCCGCGTGGACAGCGAGGTCGGCCCCTTGCGCACGGTGCTGCTGCACCGGCCGGGCAACGAGCTCAAGAGGCTCACCCCGCGCAACAACGACCAGCTGCTGTTCGACGGCGTGCCGTGGGTCGGCAGGGCCCAGGAGGAGCACGACGCGTTCGCCGCGACGCTGACCTCGAAGGGCGTCGAGGTCCTGCTGCTGGCCGACGTGCTGGTGCAGGCCCTGGAGGACAACCGTGCGCGCATCGCGGGCGTCCACAGCGCCGTCAACGAGCGCCGCCTCGGCATCGACCTGGCCGACGCGCTGCGCAGCCACCTCACCTCGCTCGACGCGCCGCAGCTCGCCCAGGTGCTGATGACGGGCATGACGTTCGAGGAGATGCCGGCCGCCGAGGGCGCGTCGCTGGTGCGCAAGATGCACCTGCCGATCGACTTCGCCGTCGACCCGCTGCCGAACCTGCTCTTCACCCGCGACTCCTCGGTCTGGGTCGGCGACCGCGTGGCCATCACGTCACTCGCGCTGCCCGCCCGCGACCGCGAGACGACGCTGACCGACCTGATCTACGCCTACCACCCGCGGTTCCGCCGCACGGGCCGCGCGTACGGCGCGCACTCGGCGCCGCTGGAAGGTGGCGACGTGCTGCTGCTCGCGCCGGGCGTGATCGCCATCGGCGTCGGCGAGCGCACCACCCCGGCGGGCGCGGAGTCGTTTGCCCGCTCCGCTCTCGCGGACGGCCTCGCACACACGGTGCTGGCGGTGCCGATCGAGCAGGAACGCGCCACCATGCACCTCGACACCGTCTGCACGATGGTCGACCGCGACGCCGTGGTGATGTACCCGGCGATCCGCCACACGCTGACGGCCTACCCGTTGCGCGCCGACGGCAACGGTGGAGTGCGCGTGGACGGCCCCGTGCCGTTCCTGGAGGCGGCGGCCGAGGCGATGGGCATCGAACGGTTGCGTGTGATCGACACGGGCCTCGACATCGTCACCGCCGAGCGCGAGCAGTGGGACGACGGCAACAACACTCTCGCCGTGGCTCCCGGTCTCGTCGTGGCGTACGAGCGCAACGTCGAGACGAATGAGCGCCTTGAAGAAGCAGGCGTCGAGGTGCTGCGGATCGCCGGTTCCGAACTGGGCTCCGGCCGCGGCGGCCCCCGCTGCATGTCGTGCCCGATCGACCGCGCGCCATTGGTGTGATCGTTAGGGACGCCTAACCTTTGTTTGGATTACCTCTCCAAACAAAGGTTAGCTTTTCCTGGAATGCAGGTGTGGCCGTTTTGAGTTAACGTACTCCTCATGGCCTCGAACGTGAAGAAGATCCTGTCCAAGAAGTCGAAGT
This sequence comes from Lentzea sp. NPDC102401, assembly GCF_044765805.1. Lineage (NCBI taxonomy): Bacteria > Bacillati > Actinomycetota > Actinomycetes > Pseudonocardiales > Pseudonocardiaceae > Lentzea > Lentzea sp. NPDC102401. The sequence goes on from NZ_JBIWKS010000003.1 coordinate 261,884, forward strand.
TCCACGAACTCCTGCAGGCTCAGGTCGGCAACGAGTTCTCCGCTTCACAGCAGTACATCGCACTCGCCGTGTGGTTCGACAACGAGGACCTGCCGCGCCTCGGTGCGCACTTCTACAAGCAGGCTCTCGAAGAGCGCAACCACGCGATGATGATCGTGCAGTTCCTCATGGACAACGACATCCCGGTCGCCATTCCCGGCGTCGAGACGCCGTTCAGCGAGTTCAAGTCGCCGCGGGACCTCGTCGACCTGGCCCTGCGCCAGGAGCAGCAGGTCACCGACCAGATCGTGGGCCTCGCCAAGGCCGCCCGCGAGGAGGGCGACTACATCGGCGAGCAGTTCATGCAGTGGTTCCTGAAGGAGCAGGTCGAGGAGGTCTCCTCGATGAAGACGCTGCTCACCATCATGGACCGCGCCGACGGCAACATGTTCTACGTCGAGACGTTCCTGACCCGCGAGAGCGTGGGCGACGAGGCTGCCGACTCCAGCGCTCCGACCGCAGCGGGCGGCAAGCTCTGATTTTTTCTTCGCACGCTTGAGTGCCTGATCACAAAGGACCGCCTCACCTGACCGGGTGAGGCGGTCCTTTCAGTTGTTGAGGCGCGCGGCCTGCCGGGTGAGGTATTCCCGCTCGGCGAGGTTCGACGCTTTCTCCGCCGCCTCCACGTAAAGTTTCGCGGCCGTTTGCGAACTGCCGTCGCGCTCGTGGAGATAGGCAGCTACGGCCGAGTAGCGGGGCAGCGAGTCGTCCAGTTCCGCCAGCGCTTTCAGCCCGGCACGCGGTCCGTCGGCCTCGCCCACGGCCACCGCGCGGTTGAGCCGGACGACGGGGCTGTCGGTCAGCTTGAGGAGTTCGTCGTACCACTCGACGATCTGCACCCAGTCGGTCTCCTCGGCCACGAGCGCGTCCGCGTGCAGCGCCGCGATCGCCGCCTGCGCCTGGAACTCCCCCAGCCGGTCCTGCGCCAGCGCCGCCTGCAGGATCTCGACGCCCTCGGCGATCAGCTTCGTGTCCCACCTGCCCCGGTCCTGCGCGGCGAGGGGCACCAGGCCGCCGTTGCTCGCCGTCCGGGACTCGCGGCGGGCGTGGTGCAGGAGCATGAGCGCGAGCAGCCCGGAGACCTCGGGATGGTCGATCACCGCCGCGAGCTGACGGGTGAGCCGGATCGCCTCGGCGGCCAGGTCGACGTCGCCGGAGTAGCCCTCGTTGAAGACGAGATAGAGCACGCGCAGCACGGTGGCGACGTCGCCGCGCTGGTCGAACCGCACGTCGCCGACCGTCTTCTTGGCCCGGCTGATGCGCTGGGCCATCGTGGCCTCCGGCACCAGGTAGGCCTGGGCGATCTGACGGGTGGTCAGTCCGCCGACAGCCCTGAGCGTGAGCGCGACGGCCGACGACGGCGTGAGCGACGGGTGCGCGCACAGGAAGTAGAGCTGCAACGTGTCGTCGGTGTCCGACGCCGGGCCCTGCTCCGGTTCGGCGTCGATCGCGTCCTCACGCCTGCGCCGCGCCGTCGCCGCCCTCGTCGCGTCGAGGAACTTGCGCCAGGCCGCCGTGACGAGCCAGCCCTTGGGATCCCGCGGCGGATCCTCCGGCCACACCCGGACGGCCTCGACCAGCGCGTCCTGCACGGCGTCCTCGGCCGCTGCGAAGTCGGCTCCGCGGCGGACGAGGACACCGAGCACCGCCGGCATGAGGCTCCTGAGCAGTGCCTCGTCCACCTGCTACTCCGTGATCGTCGGTGCGTGGCCGTAGAACGGGCGGATCTCCAGCCACTCGTGGATCGGCTTGCCGTCCTTGCCCGGCGCCGCAGACAGCTCCGCCGCGAGTTCGAGCGCGCGCTCGTAGCTGTCGGTGTCGATGATCATCCAGCCGGCGATGAGGTCCTTCGTCTCCGCGAACGGCCCGTCGGTGACCGGCGGCCGGCCCTCGCCGTCGTACCGGACCCAGGTGCCCTCCTGCGCGAGCGCCCGCTCGTCGACGAACTCACCGGTGGTCCTGAGCCGGTCCGCGAAGTCGTTCATGTACTTCACGTGCGCGGTGATCTCGTCCTGCGTCCACTGGTCCATCGGCACGTCGTTCACCGCGGCAGGCGCACCGCGGTAGTGCTTGAGCAGCAGGTACTTCGCCATCTCGGGTGTCTCCCTCGGTCCTGTTGCGACCCATCATGGTCACTTCCACCGCGGGGACGGAGCCGGAACGCGGATCTCGACATCACCACCGAAGATCTTTTCGACTAGTTGTGGCAGTCCTGATCGTCGAGCGCGAGGTACGCCGCCGAGAGAGTCTTCTTCTCCTTGTCCACTCCGAAGACGAACCTGGCTGCCGGGTTGTCGTCGGCGTCGGCGACCCAGGTGTAGTTCGGGCCTGTCGGCCTGAGATTGGTGTACTCGGCCTTCAGCTTGGCGTCGAGCGCCTGTTGCCGCGTCATGCCGAGCTTCAGGTCGCCGTAGCCGAACGAGCCGATCACCGGCTTGGCCGGTGGCGGCGGCGAGTTGGTCACCGTCTGCGTCACGACGGTGGTGACCACCGTGGCCGACGGCGTCGCGCTGGACGGCGCGGAACTGGACGTGGCGGTGGCGTGGACGTGCACGCGGACAGACCGAGAGCGGCGGTGATTGCGACGAGAGCGATGGAGCGCTTCATTTTCATTTCCCCCAGGAAATTGTTGACGTTCAGGTGCCGTGCCCGCCCCACCCCCAGCGGGGCGGGCACGGCGGTTTCGGTGAGATTCAGAGCAACGCCAGGGAGCAGTCGGTGGTGCTCGATCCCAGCTTGATGAGGACGACCTCGTCGCTGTCCGGGAAATGGTCGAGCTTGCCGCTGCCGATGAACGAGTAGGAGGCGTTGTCGCCGATCCTCGCCGACCAGCCCGCGCGGTATTCGGAGGCGGCCTGATAGGCGTTCTTCACCTCGGCGAAGGTCGAGCCGACGCCGATTCCCTTGGAAGTCCTGGCGTCCAGCGGCAACGTGATCCGGACGACGCCGTACTTCTTGGAGATCGCGACCTGGTCGTCGGCAACGCAAAGGCCGTCACCATCGCTGTCCCAGGTCAGGTCCGTCAGACCGGCCGCTCTCGCCTCGTCGAGCGTCATCCCCAGCTTGAGAGCGCCATACCCAGGTCGGCCGTCCACCTTCACGACGGCCTGCGGCGGGTTGGTCACCGTCGCGGTCACGACCTCCGTGACCACCGCGGGCGGCGTGGCGGACGGCAGTTCGGTGGCAGGCGCGGAGTCCTGCTTCAGCGAGGGAGCGGACGTGCACGCGGCAATTCCGGAAACAGCGACTGCGGCAACGAGAGCAAGCTTAAGACAGTTGTTCATTTCTATTTCCCCCATTGATGACGAACCCCCATGCCCTTTCGGACAACCAGTAAGACGCCACCCGGGAAGCTGGGTTGCACAGTTCTGAGTCACGAATAGATCACAGCGAACACGTCCAGAAAAACGGTACGCCGAAGCCCCGCCGCACCCCCAATGAGCGGCGGGACCTCAACAAGATCGAATTGTCAGACGGCCGTGCAGTCGTTCGCATTCAGTCGCATGAACACGGTGGTCACCGTGGTGCCGTCACTCTCGAAGATGTACGACCACGCTGGTGTCGCGTTCATTGACACGACCACGTTCGAACCGCTTTGCGTGGCATTCGCATAAGCGGTCTTGACGTCGGTGACCTTCGAGCCGACGCCGACGTTCTTGGGTGTTTTGGCGAAGCTCGCCAGCGTGATCCGCACGATTCCCCGCGTCGGCGAGATGATCACGGCGTTGCTGTCGGGCACCGACTTCGTCGCGTACGCCCTGCACCTGTTCTCGGGATCGGCCGGGGTGCTCGGTTCGACCAGTGAGCCGGTCTCGAGCGCGTCGCCCTCGGACATCCCCAGCGCGAGCGATCCGTACCGGCCGGGCTGCGCCTCCGGTGTGGGCGGCGCCGGAGGAGGATCCGACTTCTGGGCGCTCCTGCCGGGCGTGCTGGGAGTGTCGGGATTGGCGCCGTTGGAGTTCGGCGGCGGGTTGGTCGTCACCGTCACCGTCGAGGTGTACGTGCTGACCGACGTCTGCGGCGTGGACGTCGAACTGGTCGGGGTGGCCGTGGTCAGGTACGCGCCGACCGCGTCGTCCGAACTGTCCTTGCCCAGCTGGGCAAGCCCGGCCCCGGCACCGACCAGGACCGCCACGACGAACGTCCCGGTGATGGCGGCACGGCGGCGGCGAAGGCGAGCGGCACCGCGCACCACGGTCTCGGCGGCGACGGGTGGGGAGTGCACGTCGAGCCGATCGTCGCTGAAGAGCTTGCGCAGCTGATCATCCAGGTCGTCCACCGGTCACTCCTTCCCCAAGCGTGTTCGCAGGCTCGCCATGGCCTTGCTGCTCTGGCTCTTCACCGTGCCGCACGAGATTCCGAGCGTCTTCGCGATCTCGGCCTCGGAGAGGTTCTCGTAGTAGCGCAGCACGACCACCGCGCGCTGCCGTGGCGGCAGGTCGCGCAGTGCCTGCCAGAGCGGTTCGTTCTCGAGCCGGCTCAGTTCGGGAGCCACGGCTCCGCTGTCGGGGAAGTCGGCCACGAGGCTCTCCCGGCGACGTCTGCGCCAGATGCTGATGTGCGTGTTCGCCATCGCCCTGCGGACGTACGCGAGCGGGTCGTCACCCTTGCGCTGCACGGCGGCCCAGCGCGAACCGACCTTCTCCAGCACGGCCTGCACCAGGTCGGCCGAGTCGTGGGGGTTTCCGGTCAGTGCGTGCCCGTAGCGCAGAAGTCCGGGCATGGACATGCGCACGAACTCAGCGAAGTCCCCCACGGCTTCCGCTCTTCCCCCGCCGCGCTCGGCGGCTGTCCCCAGCTGCAGCACCGCCGTCACGGCGCACCCCCTCCCCCGAAGCAGCACACCGGCTTCGAGGGATTCACGCCTGGGCGCACCAAACGGTTGCCCAACTAAATCACAGAACGGCAACGGCTTCCGGCAGAACGAACGAACCGTCCCGCTCGGTGGGGAACTCGTGCACCTCGGTCACCGCGGAGACCGGGATCGGCCCGTAGACGTGCGGGAACCACAGCGGCGAGTCCGCCACCGCCTCCCACCGGACGGGCACGCCCAGCAGCCTCGGGTCGACGACGAGCAGCAGCAGCCCGCTCTGCCCGTGGAAGAACTTGCCCGCGGTCACGTGCACCACGCCCCGGTCGGAGCAGTGCACGAACTCCTCACCCTCGGCGGGCGGGATCGACCCGGCCGACCGGGCAGCAGCCCAGCCGGCCGTCGTGATGATGTGCAGCAGCACTTATCCACAGCTCCCTGTGCACAACCATGTGGACAACCCGGTGGACTACCGCAGGGTGATCTGGCGGCCGCGCAGGCCGTCACGGGCGCGGCGCTCGGCGTCGCTCAGCGGCTCGTCGACGGCCAGGGCCTCCAGCAAGCGCTTGCCCAGCGCCTCGGCCGGGTCGGCCCACTCGCGGGCGTGCATCTCGCGGTCGAGGTCCCAGACGGGCACGAGCAGGCCGTGCGCGCGGAACGAACCGGCGTAGCGCGAGCCCTCACCGAGGTCGAGCTCACCGCGGGCGGCCAGGCGGGCCATCGCGGGCAGCAGCTTCTCCTCGGGCTCCGGGCGGACCCAGCGCAGGTGCGCCTTGTCGCCCGCGTCGACCCAGTAGGCGGCCTTCACGCCGGGGGCGTCGAGGCGCTCGGTCGGCAGGATCGCCGCGTTCGCCCGCTCCAGGGACAGCGCGACCTCGCCCGTCGGCTCGGTGCCCTCGGGCATCCACCAGATGAAGTCGGTGTGCAGCACCGGCGTGATGTCGGCGTCCGCGTCGAGCAGGTCCTGCAGGCGGGCGGGGTTGTCGCCGTTGTCCGGACCGACGACCGGCAGCACGTCACCGGTCTTCGCCTGCTGCGCCCACTGCAGCGCCCGCGCCAGGTCGCGGCTGATGTCGCCGGAGCGCGTCTGCACCTGCAGGCCCACGAACGGCACGTCGTCGCCGCGGATCAGGCCGGCGGCGGCCATCGGCAGCACCGTGGCGAGGGTGACCTCGCGGCCGTCCTTGACCGGCAGCTTCACGATCGCCGACGGCACGAACTCGCGCAGCGCGATCAGCTCGCACTCGGCGGCGAGGCCCTCGAACGGCCGGGACACGATGACGTCCGTCGCGCCGCCGGGTGCGCCGTGGCAGGCCTTGTAGCGCTTGCCGGACCCGCACGGGCAGGGCTGCTTCGGGTTGATGCCGTCCTTCGGTGCGTCCTTGACCGCGGTCCGCTTGGCCACCTTGGCCCTCCTCGTGCTCAGGCTTGTCTAGGTCGCCAAATTAGCCGTCAGCAGGCGGCGGGTGTTCGCCGGGGCATTGGTCGCGAGGTAGCGGACCCCCAGGTCACGGCACAGCGCGACGTCCTCGGCGTTGTCCACCGTCCAGACGTAGGTCTCGTGACCGGCGCGCCTCGCCCGATCGACGTAGCCGGGGTCGTTGCGCAGCAGGTGCAGGCCGGGCCCGGTGTAGTCGGCGAACGACGGCAGCGCACCACCGCGGTACCGGCCGAGTCGGTCGAGCAGCAGCACCGTGCGGATGTCCGGCGCCTGCTCGCGGAACGCCCTCACGGCGGTCGGCGAGAAGGACATCATGACGATCTGGGCGCCGAGCCCGTGCTTCTTCAACGCCTCGGCGAGCTTGCGTTCGACCTCGTTGCGGTACCGGACCGGGTGCTTGGTCTCGACGAAGAGCTGCACGTTCTTGCCCTTGACCAGCTCCAGCAGCTCGTCCAGCACCAGCAGCCCTGCCGGCTGACCGTGGCGGTGCCAGCTGCCGTAGTCGAACTTCCGCAGTTCTTCGAGCGAGAGCGCGCTGACCGTGCCACGGCCGTTGGAGGTGCGGGCGAGCGTGCGGTCGTGCACACACACGAGCTCGCCGTCCTTCGACAGGCGGATGTCGCACTCAAGGCCGTCAGCGCCCTCTTTGAGCGCGAGCTCGTAGGCGCCGATGGTGTGCTCGGGACGGTCGGTGGACGCGCCACGGTGCGCGACGATCGAAGGCTGCTGCACAAGACCGAACGATAGTTCCTGCGCAACAATTTGAGTCATCAATCAAATGGACGTGGACGAAACGCCGATCGCGACTTACCGTCCCGCCTTGTGACGTTCGACCAGCGTGATCCCGCGTTCATCGCCGACCCGTACCCGGCCTTCGCCGCCCTGCGCCAGGCCGGTGAGGTGCATCACCACGAGCAGATGGACGTCGCCGTCGCGGTCTCGCACGCCGCCTGTTCCGCCGTGCTGCGGCACCGCTCGTTCGGGCGAATCTGGTCGGACGTGAAGCCGGTCGAGCAGTTCATGTCCTTCAACCTCCTGCACCGCAACTCGCTGCTGGAGAATGAGCCGCCCACGCACACCCGCCTGCGCCGCCTGGTCGCCGCCGCGTTCGGCCGCGGTCACGTCGAGCGCCTGCGCCCGTGGGTCGCGGACCTGGCCGACCGGCTCGTCGACGAACTGGCCACGAAGATCAAGGACCAGGGGCAGGCCGACCTGCTCGCCCACGTCGCCGCGCCCCTGCCGGTCGAGGTGATCGCGGAGCTGCTCGGCGTTCCGCAGCAGGACCGGTACCTGCTGCAGCCGTGGTCGAACGCCATCGTGAAGATGTACGAGTACGGCCTGCCCGCCGACCAGCAGGTACTGGCCGAACGCGCCTCCACCGAGTTCGTCGCCTACCTGCGCGAACTGATCGCGTTGCGCCGCAAGACCCCTGGCGCCGACCTCGTGTCCGACCTGGTCGCCGTCACCGACACGGACGGCGCCAGGCTCACCGAGGACGAACTCGTCGCCACCGCCGTGCTCCTGCTGATGGCGGGCCATGAGGCCACGGTCAATGTCATCGGCAACGGCGTCTACGCCCTGATGCAGCACCGCTCGCAGTGGGAGCGGCTGAGCCCCGAACTGATGCCCACGGCCGTGGAGGAGCTCATCCGCTACGACTCGCCGTTGCAGCTCTTCGAACGCACGGCCACCGAACGCGTGGAGATCGCCGGCCACGTCATCGAACCCGGCGAGAAGATCGCCGCCCTGCTCGGCGCGGCCGCGCGCGACCCGCTGGTCTTCGAGAACCCGGACGTCCTCGACATCGGCCGCGAGAAGAACCAGCACCTCGGCTTCGGCATGGGCATCCACTACTGCCTGGGCGCGCCGCTGGCCCGCATCGAGGTGGAGGCGGCGCTGTCCTCGTTGCACCGCAAGCTTCCCGGCGCAGTACTGGCCGAGGAACCCAGCCGCCGCGCGGAGTTCGTGATCCGCGGCCTGCACTCGCTGCCGCTGGGCGCGGGGTGAGCGACGAGGCGGAGCTGATGCGCCGTGCCTATGCGGCACAGGCGATCCTCACCGGAACGCCGCTGGGCGACGAGTCGCTGGCGGCGGACCGCGCGTTGCGGGAACTGACCAGGGACCGCGACTGGGAGGTGAGCCAGGCGCGGCTGCTCGCGTGGCAGCAGTGGGAGAAGAACGGTCCCGGCCAGCCGCGGGTCTGGTTGGGACGGTGGCAGCGCTGGATGGCCTGGGACATGGCGCGATCGGAGTTCTTCCGAATCGCCGACGACGCCGCGAAGCGGCGCTACCACGAGAACTACCTGCGGCAGAACGGAAAGGACTTCGAGGAACTGGTCCGTGCCGCGACGGAGAAGTCCGACCGGCTGAAGGAGGACCGGACCGCGGAGATCACCGCCGCGGAGCAGGAGATCACCGCGGTCGTCCTGGCCCTGCACCACGAACTGCGTTGGGCCCCGGAGCGGATCGTGCGGCGGATGGGGCTGACCTCGACCGAGGTCAGGTCATTGCTGGGCCTGCCTCAGCTCCCGCGCCGCCCGCACGGCTGACTAGCGGCGGTACTTGCGCGGCAGCGGGAAACCCCGCTCCTGCATGACTTTCCGCAGCCGGTCCGGGTAGTCGGTGATGATGCCGTCGACGCCGTCGTAGATCAGCTTGTGCATGGTGGCCGGGTCGTTGGTCGTCCACGGGATCACCTTGAGCCCCTGCCGATGCGCGTCCTGGACCAGCGCCTTCGTCGTGAACGGCACGTAGTCCGGGTCGCCGACCTTGCCGCCCTGCGGGTTGCCGTGCACCGGCGACAACGCCGCCGCGCCGAAGCTCTTCGCCATCTTCGCGACGCTGCCGCCGAAGTCGGCGAGTTCGAGACCGCCCGTCCACGGCGAGCCCGGCCGCAGCATTTCCGGCTGGGTCAGCGCGACCAGCGGGATGCGCGGCTCGACCTCGCGCAACCGCATCAAAGTGCCCCAGTCGAAGGACTGGACGGTCACGTTCGGCAGGAAGCCCGAGCGGCGGATCTCCCGGACGGCGCGCTGCACGAACTGCTCGCGCGGCGCGGTCTCGTGCGGGGCGGCGGCCTCGACCTTGGTCTCGATGTTGAAGCGGATGCCCCACGCGCGGTGCTTGCGCGCGAGGTCGAACAACTCGTCCAGCGTGGGCATGCGGGCGCCCGGCGAGAGTTCCTGGTCGGGGTACTGCGACCACCTCGTGCTGCCGCAGTCCAGCGTTCGCACCTGCGCGAACGTCAGGTCCTTCACGTACTTGCCCGCGTAGGGGAACTCGGGGTCGCCGGGGAACGCAGGCTTCGTGTCCAGGCACTTCGCCGGGTTCGTCCTGCGGTCGTGGGTGATGACCTCGCGGCCGTCCCTGGTGATCTGGATGTCGAGTTCCAGGGTCGTCACGCCGAGTTCGAGCGCCTTGCCGAACGCCTTGAGCGTGCTCTCCACGGTCAGGCCGATGCCGCCGCGGTGTGCCTGGAGGTCGAAGTCCCGGTGGTGCGCCTGGGCGGCGCCAGGGGTGGCCATTGCGATCACCAGTGCCCCGATGAGTGTTCGCATTCACCCAACCTGGCACGCCCGCGAGTACGCCGGCAGGTCCAGCAGGGCGAACGTCGGTTGAACAGGTTCAGCGGGGCGAGCCGGACGCGCGGACCGACCGCAACGGCGGTTCGGGAGCGTCCTTGACCTCGACGACGCGCATCAGCCGGACGGACGCGGCGTCCACCGGCAGCAACAGCGTGGTGATCCGGCGGACGACCAGCGCCGTCGTCACCGCGACACCGGCGAGCACGAGGTCGGCGAGCGCGTGCAGCAGCACGCCGTCCGCGAGAGCCTGGGTGCTGTCCCGGAACGACCACAGGACCGCGGTCACGAACAGCAGGCCCGAACCGGCCCAAAGGCCCCACCACCAGCGCAGGAGCTTCGACGGACGGGGTCGTTCGTCGGCCGGCCTTCGAGCCACGGCGTGTTCGAGCTCGGCCAGCACGGAACCGGGCACGACGAGGTTCACGCCGGGCACGACCAGCCCGATCAACGCGGCCCGATCCGAACGCGACGGCCCGTAGCCCACGAGTGACGCGGCCACGTTCCGCGCGCGCCGCACCCACAGCAGCGTGAGGATCAGCGACAACACGCAGCCGGTGATCGCGACCGCCGAGGAGGACACCACCAGGGCGTCCGACACGCTGACCACGCCCGGCGACAACGCGCCGTACCGGCTCATCGCGACCAGCACGTAGCGCCAGATCTCGGAGAACGCACCCCACAGGGCGACGAAGCCGAGCAGCCAGAGCGAGTTCTGCGCGGTGCGGCCCAGCCGGCGCACGCCGTCGACCGAGTCGGCCTGCTCGACCGTGCCGGGCACGGCCGTGGGCCAGCGCCACGCCAGCAGCGGAAAACCCCACCGCGGCGGGACCGGGTAGTTCGGCGGGCCGCCGTAGGACAGCCGCTGTGACCGGTTCTGCGGTTGCGGATAAGCGCCGGGTGGCGGAGTCGCCACCCAGTCCACGCGCATCGGCTGCAGCGGCTGCACGATCAGATGACCTCGGGCGCCATGCCGTCGGCGCCGCCCTCGAGAGGACGACCGGCGGCCTCCCAGTGCTGCATGCCGCCCTCGACGTTGACGGCCTCCCAGCCGTTCTCGTTGAGGTACTGGGTCACGCGGGCCGAACGGCCACCGGCGCGGCACACGACGTAGAGCTGCACGTCGTTCGGCACCTCTTCGAGACGGGCACCGATCTCGCTCATCGGGACGTGCAGCGCGCCGGGTGCGTGGCCGGCGTCCCACTCGTCCTGCTCGCGCACGTCCAGCAGTACGGCGCCCTCGGGCAGCTGTGCCGGAACTTCGGCGATCTCCACGCTTGGAACAGTCACGCCGTAGATGTTCCCATGCCGGAGGTTGCACTCACGTGAACCTCCGGCATGGCACACCTCAGACCCCCTCCGCGATGATGGGCCCGAGCCTGGAGAACTGCTCGTCGGTCAGCGGCAGCGTCGGACGTCCCGTGACGTCAGGGTTCGCCGGGGTGCGGGCGGTGACGGACGCGCTGGTGTAGTTGCGCTGTTCGATCTGGATCAGCAGGCCGTCCTCGCGGTACACGGCGAGCGTCTGGGTGAGTGCCTGGATCGACTCGTGCGGCCGCACCTCGTGCAGTTGCGCAACCGAGCCGTCCGGCTGAACGAGCCGTCGGGCGGGCTCGCAGTCTCCGGTCTCCCACAGCCCGTCGTCCGCGCTCGCCTGCGGTGTACCGGCGAACCTGGCGGCCCAGATCCGGATGCTGCCGGTTCCGCTGGAGTCGGACACGTGGAACTCGAAGAGGACGTTGGACGGGAAGCCCGTCACTTCGCCGATGGTCATCTCCGGCAGGAGCTTCTCCGCCTGGTCGCGCCACTTCGCGACGAGCTCGCGGGCCAGCGGTTGCGCCCCGAGGCCCGGCTCCCGCGGCACCGACGGCGCCTTGACGGTGCACAGGGGGATATCGATCGCAGCCCCGCCCCCGCTCGCCGCGGGCGACCAAGTCCTGTACGGGGCCCGGGTCGGCGTGTTGACCCGTGGCCAGCCCAGTGTGTGCTCCACGGTGGAGGGAGCCTCGTTCGGCTGGTCCGCGGGCGTGCGATCCGGAGCCGCGTGGTTCAGCGTGGTGGCGCCGATGCCGATGCCCACCACCGCCACAGCCACGCCGAACATCGCTCCGGCACGCTGGGCGAACACCCGGCGGCGGCCGCGCTTGAGCACGTGGTCCAAGGTCGTCGTAGGAGGCGGAGCGGAGACGTCAAGAGCTCCGCGCAGCTCGTCTTCGATGTTCATCAGGCACACTCCGAGTTGACCGGTTCGCCGTACGCCTCGCGGAGCGTCGCCAAACCCCTGGCTGTCTGACTTTTGACGTTGCCCACCGAGCAGCCCAGCTCAGCGGCCGTCTGCTCGATGGACAGGTCGTGCACGAAACGCAGCACGAGCGCGGCCCGCTGTTTCGGCGCCACCTGTTGCAGCGCCGCGTTCAGCCGGGCGTCCGGGTCGGTGAAACCACCGCCGACGCCGAGTTCGGGCAGGTCGGCGACAGGGCGTTCGCGGTCGCGGCCACGACGCCTGCTGTCGAGGAACAGGCGCGTCACGATGGTGCGGACGTACCCCTCCGCCGTTTCACGCCTGATGCTCGGCCACTTCGCGTAGGCCTTCACGAAAGCGTTCTGCGCGAGTTCTTCCGCTTCGGACCAGTCGCCGCACAACGCGTACGCCGCGCGCCGGGCCCAGTCGAATCTGCTCGTGAAGAACTCCGAGAACTCCTCGTCTCGTCGCACTCCGGTCCCCCAAGGTTCTGCCGCGTTTCGCATCCAATACGCGGTCAGCCAGTCCAGGGTTGCACGCACGAAGAACGGGCCGCCCCCGTGAAGGACGGCCCGTTCTCTTCGAGCGGTGACTAGTGCGCGACGGCCTTCTCGGCGCCCGCGCCGGTGAGGGAGCGGACCTCCATCTCGGCCTGCTTGACGGGGTCGGCCTTGTCCTTCGACAGGATCGTGCCGACGTAGCCGAGCAGGAACGCGACGGGGATCGAGACGATGCCGGGGTTCGACAGCGGGAACAGGTGGAAGTCGGCGTTCTTGAACATCGAGGTCGGCGTGCCGGAGACGGCGGGCGACAGGATGATCAGGGTGATCGTCACGATCAGACCGCCGTAGATGCTCCACAGCGCGCCCGAGGTGTTGAACCTCTTCCAGAACAGCGAGTAGAGGATCGTCGGCAGGTTCGCCGAGGCGGCGACCGCGAAGGCCAGCGCCACGAGGAACGCGATGTTCTGGCCGTTGGCGATGATGCCGCCACCGATGGACACGAGACCGATGACGATCGCGGTGATGCGGGCGACCTTCACCTCGTCGGTCTTGTCCTCGGCGTCACCGTTGCCGTTCTCCTTGCCCTTCTTGATGATGTTGGCGTAGATGTCGTGTGCGAACGACGCCGACGCCGTGATCGTCAAGCCCGCCACGACCGCGAGGATCGTCGCGAAGGCGACCGCCGCGATCAGGCCGAGCAGGATCGGACCACCCAGTTCCAGCGCGAGCAGCGGGGCTGCCGAGTTGGCCTTGCCGGGTGCCGCGTTGATCCTGTCGGGACCGACGAGCGCACCGGCGCCGTAGCCCAGGACCAGGGTGAACAGGTAGAAGATGCCGATCAGCCAGATGGCCCACACGACCGAGCGACGGGCTTCCTTCGCCGTGGGCACGGTGTAGAAGCGCATCAGGATGTGCGGCAGACCCGCGGTGCCGAGCACCAGGGCCAGCGCCAGCGAGAGGAAGTCCAGCTTGCTGGTGCCGGTCTTGCCGTACTGCAGGCCGGGGCCGAGCAGCTTCTCGCCCGCCTTCGGCGCGTTGTCGACCGCGGCACCGAGCAGCGTGGAGAGGTTGAAGCCGTACTTGCCGAGCACCCAGAGGGTCATGACGCCGGCACCGACGATCAGCAGGACCGCCTTGATGATCTGCACCCAGGTGGTGCCCTTCATGCCGCCGATGAGGACGTAGGCGATCATCAGGGCGCCGACCACGGCGATGACGAGGGCCTGGCCACCGGTGCCCGTGATGCCGAGCAGCAGGGCGACGAGACCACCGGCACCGGCCATCTGGGCCAGCAGGTAGAAGAACGAGACGGCCATGGTCGACGTGGCCGCCGCCGCGCGGACCGGACGCTGACGCATCCGGAAGCTCAGCACGTCGCCCATCGTGTACTTGCCGGTGTTGCGCAGCAGCTCGGCGACCAGCAGCAGCGCGATGAGCCACGCCACCAGGAAGCCGATCGAGTACAGGAAGCCGTCGTAGCCGTTGAGCGCGATGGCGCCCGCGATGCCGAGGAACGACGCGGCGGACAGGTAGTCACCCGCGATCGCGATGCCGTTCTGCGGACCCGTGAAGGCGCGGCCGGCTGCGAGGTAGTCGGCAGCGGTCTTGGTGTTGCGGCTCGCCCGGATGACCACGAACAGCGTGATCAGGACGAAGACACCGAAGATGCTGATGTTGAGGATCGGGCTGGACTCGTTCACTTGCCGTCTCCCTCGATCTCACCGCGGAGCTTCTCCGCCAACGGGTCGAGGTTCTTGTTCGCGTGCCGCACGTACAGCGTCGTGATGACGAACGTCGACACGAACTGCAGCAGGCCGAAGATGAGCCCGACGTTGATGTTGCCGAACACCTTGGTGGACATGAAGTCGTGCGCGTAGTCCGCGAGCAGCACGTACAGCAGGTACCACGCGAGGAACAGGCCGGAGACGGGGAATACGAACTTGCGCAGTCGATGCTTCAGTTCGGCGAAGTCATCGCTCGCTTGGACATCGACCCACTTCTGTGCATCGGGGGCCGACTCAGACGGGGTGTGTTCAACGCTGCTCACAGTCCCCTCCTCGCGGTACTCGTCGTAGGTGTCAGCAACGTGACGTGCACGTAATGCCTCCAGGTGCGGTCTGTTCTTGGTCAGGAACCGTATGGAGACTTGAGTCACTCAGGTAAGACCCCGTTCGTGCCGTTGCGCCCAGCAGTCGGGTGATGCGACGAACGGTCAGTATGCGTAGACGAACAGCACTGTGCGTGACCTTGTTCACCGTTCACCGATTCGAGTGACCAAATTTCACCCATTCGAAACGGTGGCTACTCACCGTGTCCGACCCGCTCCCCTGCGCTTGTCCTCGGCCTGCCGGGCCTTCTCCTCGGCGGTCCCGAAGCGGGCGATGTCGCGGTCGCGGATGAAGCCCAGCGGGTCGGGGGCGTGCAGCCGCAGCAGTATCTGGCTGACGTCCGCGGGCACCCGTCTGCGGGTCGCCTTGCTGACCACGATCATGATGGTGAACGCGACCGGCACCGTGATCAGCGCAGGTTGGGTGATGAACGCGGGCGCCCAGCGACCGGTGTAGGAGCTCACGACGCTCACGACCTGAGCGGTGAGGACCATGCCGCCGCCGACCACGAGCCCGCACACGGCGCCCACCCACGTGAGTCCCCGCCACCAGATGCCGAGGACCAGAAGCGGGCAGAAGGTCGATGCCGCCAGAGCGAAGGACATCGCCACCGTCAGTGACGCGTCGGAGCGCGGCAACAGCAGAGCAAGACCGATTGCGACGAGTCCGGTGAACACGGTTGCCCACCGGAAGTCACGAACCTTGCCCGGCATGATGTCCGTCGAGACGACTCCGGCGACCGACACCACGAGCCCGGACGAGGTCGACAGGAACGCCGCGAACGCGCCCGCCGCGACGATCGCGCCGACGATCTGACCGCCCAGGTTCGGCATCATCGTCTCCGGCAGCATCAGCACCGCCGCGTCCGTCTTGCCGTTCACCAGCAGCTGCGGCAGGTAGAGCCGCGACAGCACGCCCAGCACCGTCGGGAAGATGTAGAACAGGCCCAGCAGGTAGAGCACGTGCAACGCCGTGCGGCGGGCCGCCTTGCCGTCCGGGTTGGTGTAGAAGCGGACCAAGACGTGCGGCAGGCCCATCGTGCCGAGGAACGTAGCGAAGATCAGCGAGTACGTCCTGATCAGCTCGGAGATGCCGCCGGTCTGCGGCCGCGTCCAGTCGTAGTTGGTGGTCGGCGAGCCCTCGACCACCGGCACCGGGCTGCCCGCGGCGAACTCCATCTTCGTGCCGGGGCTCAGCTCGTAAACGCCGCGACCCCAGAAGACCGCCCCGTCCGCGTTCCTGCCGTCGATCTGGCCGGTCACCTTCAACGTCAGCGGCTCGTCGACGCGGACCTTCACGACCTGCTCGGCGACGGTGATCGACTCGGCCTTCGGGAACCGGACCACGCCGTCGTCGCTGATCGGCTGCGTGCCGCGGTCGGGAGAGGCCAGGAACACCACGAAGAGCACGAACGTGGGCGCGGCGATCGCGAAGAGCTTGCCCCAGTACTGGAACGCCTGCACGAGCGTGATCGCGCGCATGCCGCCGCCCAGCACGTTGATCACCACGATGGCCGTGACGATCAGGCCGCCGAACCACGCGGGCAGGCCGGTGATCGTGGTCAGTGTGAGACCCGCGGACTGCAGCTGCGGCACCAGGTACAGCACACCGATGCACACCACGAAGAACGTGCTGAAGTGCCGCACGTTCGCCGAGCCCAGCCGCGCCTCGGCGAAGTCCGGCAGCGTGTAGGCACCGGAACGGCGCAGGGGCGCGGCGACGAACAGCAGCAGCGCGAGGTAGCCGGCGGTGAAGCCGACCGGGTACCAGAGGGCGTCGACGCCGTCCTTGAGCACGAGTCCCGCGACACCGAGGAACGACGCCGCGGACAGGTACTCGCCGGAGATCGCGGCGGCGTTGCGGGTGGCCGGGATCGCACGGCGCGCCACCAGGAAGTCCGGGGTGGTGTTCGCCTTGCGCGACCCGACGTAGCCGAGGAGGAACGTGACGGCCGCAACGGCGACGATGGCGCTGAGGCTGTAGACGGTGGCGTTCACGTCAGCGGTCGACCATGTTCACGAAGTCCCGCTCGTGCCGTTCGGCCTGCCTGCGGAAGACCCAGCCGACGCCGTAGAGGATCGGGAAGGGCGCGAGGCCGAGCACGAGCCAGGGAACGGGGATGCCGAGGATCTTCAGATCCCCGATCGACGGAACCAGGTAGAACGTGACCGGCAGCAGGCACATGCCGATCAGGACCACGAAGGCCAGTCCGAACGCGGACTTCAGCTGCTGCCGGATGAGGTCGCGGACCAGCTTCTCACCGACGCTGGTCTGCTCCTCCAGTTCGATGATCGTGCGCAACGCCTTGCCGCGCGACTTCGTGGAGTCCGCGAGCACGACCCTGCGGCGGCGCGGCCTGCTGCCCTGCTCGCCGAGCCAGGCCTCACGGGCGGGCTGCTCCGGCTTTCCCGCGTCGTGCCTGCTCACCAGCCGCTCTTCGGCGGTCGCACGATCCGCTCCTTGAGCTCCTTGGTGTGCCGGCGGCTGACCGGGAGCTCCTTGGCACCCTCACCGGTGCCGATGACGACCGCGTAGCCGTTCGCCGTCATCCGCAGCTCGCTCACCAGCGGCAACGCCACCAGGTACGAGCGGTGGATGCGCACGAACCCCGCGTTCGCCCAGCGTTCTTCGAGCTGCGCGAGCGGGATGCGGACGAGGTGGCTGCCGTCCTGGGTGTGCAGGCGGGCGTAGTCGCCCTGCGCCTCGACGTACCGCACGGACGCGCGCGGCACGAGCTTGATGGTGCCGCCGAGCTCGACGGGGATGACCTCGTCGTCGGTCGGTTCGGCGGGGTTCTGGGCCGTGGTACCGGACGCGGACGTCGGTGCCGCCGTGCGTCCCACCCGATCCGCGACCCGGGAGATCGCCTTGAGGACGCGCTCCTCGTTGATCGGCTTGTTGATGAAGTCGAGCGCGCCGACGTCGAACGCCGTGACGAGCGCGTCCCGTTCCTCGACGCCCGTCACGAAAACGAGCGCGGGCGGATACCGGAACGCGCTGAGCACCCGCGCGAGATCCATCCCGGACAGTCCGGGCATGTTGATGTCCGCGAAGACCGCGTCGACCGGCGGCAGGCCGGCCTTGGTCCTCGCCATGACCTCCTGCTCGTAGTCACCCCTCAGGATGCGCAGAGCCTCGGCGGCGTCGAACGCCGTGAGGACGCGCCTGATGTGAGGGCTGCTCTCGAGCAGGAACTTGATCTCGCTCAGGCCAGGAGCCTCGTCATCGACTGCGAGGACGAGGAGACCGGCGTTGTCTTGGGTACTCACTGTGTCGGGCATCTTGCCCATCAATGTGCGGTCATGTCTACGCCGGGGTAGGCCTCGACACGCCCTGTGAAACCGAACTGATGCTCACAGCCCGAATCGGGACCAGCGCGCACGTTCCTCGACGCTCGCGAGCACCTGCGCCACGAGATCCCCCGATCGGGTGGACGCGCCGGTGAGTCCGAGCTTGGCCAGCAACGGCCTGCGCGGCTCCGCGATCGTCAGTTCGGCGTCCGGGAAGCGCTTCGCGATGACGCTCCTGATCGTGCCGATGCCGTCGACCAGCCCGAGTTCCACGGCCTTGCTACCGGTCCACACCTCACCGCTGAAGAGGTCGGCCTCGGTGCTGAGCTTCGCGCCGCGGCGTTCGGTGACCCACGTCCTGAACTGGTCGTGCAGATCGGAGTGCAGCGTCTTGAGCCACTCGACGTCCTCGGGCTTCTCTGCCTGGAACGGGTCGAGCCGGACCTTGTTCTCCCCGGCCGTGTAGACGCGGCGCTCGACGCCGGCCTTCTCCAGCAGGCCGTTGAGACCGAATCCCGCACTCACGACACCGATGGAGCCCACGAGAGAGGTGCCGTGCGCGTAGATCTCGTCACCTGCGCACGCCAGCCAGTAGCCACCGGACGCCGCCACGTCCTCGCAGAACGCGAGCACCGGCACGTGCTTCTTGGTCGCGAGCTCACGGATGCGCTCGGCGATCAGGGCGGACTGCGTGGGCGCGCCGCCGGGCGAGTTGATGAGCAGGGCCACGGCGATGAGCCGCTCGTTGTCGAACGCCCGGTTGATGGCCGACTCGACGTTCTGGAGGCTGATCGTGTTGCGCGCGACGGGCGAGGACTGCGGGGTGATGACCCCGTGCAACCGCACCGCGGCGACCACCGGAGGCCGCTCACCCCGGTCCATGACCCTCGGGAGACGGGCCGCGATCTTCTCCGTGACGCTCATGTACTCGACAGTACGTGCGTTTCGCGGACACGCGGGAGCCCAACTGCGCTGTCGGTTGCTCCCGCGTGACCTGGAACACAAGGTGCTAGGTTCGGCGTGTGACGTTCAACCCGATCCGCTGGCTCGAACGGTATGTCGAGTGGTGGGACGACCGGGGCAGACAGAACGCGGCCGGGCCGACGCCCATGCACATCTACTGGATGTGGGTGAGCTGGAGCGTGTGCGCCGTCGTGCTGATCACGACTTTGGCTGTGGCAGCACGCTGACCTGCGGGCCTGTCAGCACTTGCAGCTGCTGAACCCCTTGGCGGTGCACTTGATGCAGACGCGGACGCGTTCGGGTGCTTGGTGTTCGTGCACTGGATGATGGCCTTTGCTCGCGGGCGGCGTCTGTTCGGTCAAACGGCCGGCTGTTCATTGGTCAACACCACAATCGGCACGATTCACGCCGGGGTTGAGCATGATTGACCGTGCAAGTTCAGGCGCGGATCGCCGGTTGCTCCGCCGTCATCGGCTCGTCGGTCATCTGCGACCCGATGTTCAGGTTCGGCAGCACGTTGCGGGCGAACTTCGGCACCTTCAGGATCACCTTCGTGCCCGCGTTCGGGGCCGTTTCCACGACCAAGGCGTACTCGGCGCCGAACACGGTCCGCATGCGGTCGTTGATGTTGCCGATGCCGACGTGCGCGCCGGTCTGGTGGGCGTCCTTGATGTCGTCGAGCCGGTCGGGGTCCATGCCGACGCCGTCGTCCTCGACGCTGATCAGGGCCTCGTTGCCGTTGTCCTCGGCGGTGATGGTGAGCATGCCGCCGCCGGGCTTCTTGGCCAGGCCGTGCCGCACCGCGTTCTCGACGAGGGGCTGCAGGACCAGGAACGGCAGAACGACCTGCAGGACCTCGGGCGCGATGCGCAACCGGACGCTCAGCCGGGCGCCGTAGCGGGCCTGTTCGATGGTCAGGTAGCGATGGATGTTGGTCAACTCATCGGCGAGGGCCGTGAACAAGCCGTCGGTGCGGAACGAGTAACGCGTGAACTCCGCGAACTCCTGCAGCAGCTCTCGGGCGTGCGCGGGGTCGGTGCGGATCAGCGACGAGATCGTGTTCAGCGCGTTGTAGACGAAGTGCGGCGAGATCTGGGCTCGCAGGGCCTTGACCTCGGCCTGGGCCAACGCCTGGCGCTGCTTCTGGACGACTTCCAGTTCGAGCTGGGTCGAGACGAAGCGGGCGGTCTCCTCCGCCATGCGGATCTGGCGCTTCGACGCGACGCCGGAGACCACGATCAACGTGCCGGCGACGTCTCCCTCGACAACCAGCGGCACCACGACAACGCTGTGCAGGGAGCACGGGCCCTGCAGTTCGCAGCCGAGCTTGCGGTGGTCGACGTGTTCCTTGTGGCAGTTGTTGATGGCACGGGCGACCGTGTCGCGGAGGTACTCGTAGTGGTCGTTCGCGCCGCCGTCCCACGAGAGGACGGTGCCCTCTTCGTCGGTGATGGCGACCGCGACGCACCGCAGCATCTCGCGCAGGTGCGGTGTGGCCTTGTCGGCGGCCTCCTGGGTCAGGCCCGCGCGGAGATCGCTCGACGCCTTGGACATCCGGTCGAGCATGTCCATCACAGCATCCTCGACGGAGGTGCTGACTCGTCGAGCGCGGCACAGCATCACGAAGAGGCCCAGAACGGCCAGGGTCGCGATGACGCCGAGCACAGCGCGCTCGGTCAACAGGTCGCCCACGGTGCACATGCTGTGCTGTGGGGCACCCCTATAGCAAGAGGCGCGCCCGGCGTACCCCCGTACGGTCCACCGATCCGGGTAGACATCCGATGAATTTGGGGAGAGGGTGTGCCCGTGAAAGTGGCTCTGTTCGCGACCTGCCTGACCGACACGTTCTTCCCGGAGACGGCCCGTGCCGTGGTGCGTTTGCTGGAGCGGCTCGACTGCACGGTCGAGTTCCCGCTCGATCAGACGTGCTGCGGCCAGATGCACTTCAACACCGGCTACCGGGAACTGTCGAAGCCGCTGGCGCGCAAGTACACCGACGTCTTCGGCGGCTACGACTACGTGGTTGCGCCATCCGGGTCATGCGCGGGCATGGTCCGCGAGGTCCATCCCACGCTCGGTGAGTCTCCGCCGCGCACGTTCGAGCTCGCGGAGTTCCTCGTCGACGTGCTCGGCGTGACCGACGTCGGCGCCTGGTTCCCCCACCGGGTCACCTACCACCCCACGTGTCACTCGTTGCGCATGCTGGGGGTCGGCAACAAGCCGTTGGCGCTGCTCAGGGCCGTGAAGGCACTCGATCTGGTGGAACTGCCGGACTCGACGCAGTGCTGCGGCTTCGGTGGCACGTTCGCGATCAAGAACGCCGAGACGTCCACGGCGATGCTCGCGGACAAGATGCGGTGTGTGCTCGACACCGGCGCCGAGGTGCTGTGCGCCGGCGACAACTCCTGCCTCATGCACATCGGAGGCGGGCTCTCGCGACTGCGCGCGGGCGTCCGGCCGGTGCACCTGGCGGAGATCCTGGCTTCGACGGAGGAGGACCCGTGGCGCGCAACCCCGTGACGTGGCTGGGCAGCCCGACGTTCCCCAAGGCCGCCAAGGAGGCGTTGAACGACACCCAGTTGCGACAGAACCTGCGCAAGGCCACCGGGACGATCCGGGGACGCAGGGCGGCCGCCGTCGCCGAGATGACCGACTGGGAGATGCTCAGGGTCGCCGGCGAGCAGATCAAGGACGACGTCCTGGCGCGCCTCGACACGTTGCTCGTGCAGCTCGAGGAGTCGGTCACGGCGCGCGGAGGCGTCGTCCACTGGGCCCGCGACGCCGAAGAGGCCAACCGGATCGTGCTCGACCTCTGCCGGGCGGAGCAGGCGACCGAGGTCGTCAAGGTCAAATCCATGGCCACGGCCGAGATCGGGCTCAACGAGGCCCTCGAAGCCGGTGGCGTGCGCGCGATCGAGACCGACCTCGCCGAACTGATCGTGCAGCTCGGCGAGGACCGGCCGTCGCACATCCTGGTGCCCGCGATCCACCGCAACCGCTCGGAGATCCGCGAGATCTTCCAGCGCCGCATGGGGGTCGAGGTCTCCGACGAACCGGCGGACCTCGCCGAGGCGGCACGCGTGTACCTGCGGCAGAAGTTCCTCACGACCAAGGTCGCCATCTCGGGCGCGAACTTCGCGGTCGCCGACACCGGGTCGATCGTGGTGCTGGAGTCCGAGGGCAACGGCCGGATGTGCCTGACGCTGCCGGACACCCTGATCACCGTGATGGGCATCGAGAAGCTCGTGCCGTCGTGGCAGGACCTCGAAGTCTTCCTGCAGTTGCTGCCCCGCTCGTCCACCGCGGAACGGATGAACCCGTACACGTCGGTCTGGACCGGCGTGACGCCCGGCGACGGCCCGCAGAACTTCCACCTCGTGCTGATCGACAACGGCCGCACGGCGACTTTGACGGATTCCGTCGGGCGCCAGGCACTTCGGTGCATCCGCTGCTCGGCGTGCCTCAACGTCTGCCCGGTCTACGAACGCACCGGCGGCAAGTCGTACGGCTCGGTCTACCCCGGCCCCATCGGCGCGATCCTGACGCCGCAACTGGTCGGCGACCTGCACGACCCGCAGGCGGCCTCACTTCCTTATGCCTCTTCACTGTGCGGCGCGTGCTTCGAGGTCTGCCCGGTGCGGATCGACATCCCGTCGGTGCTGACCCACCTGCGCGCCGAGGTCGTGGAAGCCAAGGGACGCACCGCGGAGTCCGTCGCGATGTCGGCCGCCGCGTGGATGTTCCGGGAGGCCTCGCGCTACGAGAAGGCGCAGAAAGCCGGTGCCCTGGCCCGTTTCCTGGCGCGCGACGGCAAGATCACGTCGCTGCCGTGGCCGGGCTCGAAGTGGACGTCCTCCCGCGACGTGCCCGCACCGCCGTCCGAGTCGTTCCGCGCGTGGTGGAGGAAGAACCGTGGCTAGTGCACGAGAAGAGATCCTTCAGCGCATCCGCAACGCTCAAGTGCCGGCGGCTGTGCCCGTTGTCCGCGGCTACAACCAGACAGGCTCCGGCAGCATCGAGCTGTTCGCCGAACGGGTCGCGGACTACCGCGCGATCGTGCACGTCGTCACGAACGTGCCCGAGTCGCTGGAAGCCTTGAAGGGCAAGCGAATCGTCGCTCCCCAGGACGTTCCGGCCGAGTGGTTGGTCGACGGCGTCACGTGGCTGCACGAGCCGCTCACGATCGACGAGCTCGACCAGGCCGACGGCGTGCTGACCGGGTGCGCGGCCGCGATCGCGGACACCGGCACGATCGTGCTGGACGCCGGCGAGGCCCAGGGACGCCGCGCGCTCACCCTGCTGCCCGACTACCACCTGTGCGTGGTGCGGGCGGACCAGATCGCGGCGTCGGTGCCGGAAGCGTTGCAGCGGCTGGATCCCACGCGGCCGCTGACGTTCATCAGCGGTCCGTCGGCGACCAGCGACATCGAGCTCAGCCGGGTGGAGGGCGTCCACGGCCCCCGCACCCTGGAGGTTCTGATCGTCACCTAACCGCAGTGGACTCCGACGGCGTCCTTGATGGCCATCTCGTCGTAGTAGTAGGTGATCGCGCGAATCGTCACGCACTTGCCCTTGGCGTACACCTTGACCGGGCCGGCGTAGTACTGGAAGTTGCCGGAGTCGAAGTCGTTGTTGTAGCCGGGGCGGTTGTTGTCGTCCTCGCGGAAGTCCTGGTTGTACATGGAGATGCTGGCCTGGTGCTTGAACTGCGAGTAGTAGGCCGTCTTCACGTTGGCCGCGCAGTTGTAGCCCGTGCTGGAGTTGTAGTAGAGCCGGATGGTGCTCAGGTGGTTCGGCACGCGCGACATCACCTTGTAGGTGTCGATCAACGAGCCCGTGCACCCGTACTCGGCCGCGTGGGCGTTCATCGGCGCGAGGACCAGGGCCGCGGCGGCGGCCGCCACGACGGCGGCGGCTTTCCTCAGACGTGTCATGCGCCCGAGGATGGGCCGGGCCGGTTAAGCAGCGGTTATTTGAGCAGGCGGGACAACCGGCGGTCGGCCAGCGGCTTGCCGCCGGTCTGGCACGTCGGGCAGTACTGGAAGGCCTTGTCCGCGAACGACACCTCACGAACCGTGTCGCCGCACACCGGACACGGCAGCCCGGTGCGTGCGTGCACCCGCAGCCCCGACCGCTTCTCGCCCTTGAGCCGTGCCGCGTCCTGACCGACGGACCGTGCGACCGCATCGGTCAGGGTGGTGAGCATCGCCTCGTGCAGATGGTCGAGCTGTTCGGAGTTCAGCTTGCCCGTCGTCGCGTACGGCGAGAGCCGGGCCATGTGCATGATCTCGTCGGAATAGGCGTTGCCGATGCCCGCGATCAGGGTCTGGTCGGTCAGCGACGTCTTGAGCCGCTCGGTCCGCTTGTCGAACAGGTCTTCCAGCTGCGTGCGGGTGATCCCCAGCGCGTCGGGGCCCAGCCTGGCGACGCTCGGGATGGTCTTCGGGTCGCGCACGATCCACGCGGC
The DNA here is from genome assembly GCF_044765805.1 of Lentzea sp. NPDC102401. Lineage (NCBI taxonomy): Bacteria > Bacillati > Actinomycetota > Actinomycetes > Pseudonocardiales > Pseudonocardiaceae > Lentzea > Lentzea sp. NPDC102401. The sequence goes on from NZ_JBIWKS010000003.1 coordinate 286,328, forward strand.
GAGGCCCTTCTTCGTGCCCGCTTCCGTCAGGTCGAACCCAGGCCCCTGGCCGGGCGGACCGAGGTGCACGCGCAACGCGAGTGGTCCGCGGCCCTGTTTGGGCGGTGGTGCGGACATGGTGTCCGCCCAGCGCAGCCAGCCGGCGCGGGCGAGGTGGACGACCAGGTGCAGGCCGTCCGCGACTTCCAGGTCGAGGTGCTTGCCGTGCCGGTGCGCGGCGACGACCTCTTGGCCGTGCAGTGCGGTCCACGGCGGGTCGAACGTCTTGAGGACCTGCAGCGAAGCCACGTCGACGCGGTGCACCACACGGCCCACCGCGTTCTCACGCAGGTGGTGGACCAGTGCTTCTACCTCGGGTAGCTCGGGCACCAGACCAGTGTCGCATCAGTCGACGGGTTGCAGCGGACCTTCGACGTCCGGCAGCGAGTGCATCTCGATCGTGCGGGCCACGCGGGAGGCCTCCTGGCGCACCGCCATCGGACCGCGAACCGAGCCGATCCACCGCTCGGGTGGCAGCTCGTCGGCCGTGGCCTTGCTCTCCGCGACCAGCGTGTGCGGGCGGCGCAGCGCCCAGCGGACCGGGAAGAACGCGAACAGGAAGATCAGCGCGAGGATCAGCCAGGCGGGGACGACGACCTGCTCCGGCGTCCAGGCGATCAGCACGACCACCATGACGGCGAGCATGCCCGCCATCATGATCCCGGGCAGCACACCACCGCTGACGTCGTGTTCGAAGTCGTCGGACTCCACCGGGTTGCGCCACTCGATGCGGCTGTGGACAGTCCACATCCGCCCGTCAGCACCGCGCACCAGCCGCGTCATGTACCCGTCTCCCACAGTCGGTCGGTCTTGGACAAACCGTACCTGGCGGAGGCAGAGCCTTGTGGGTGAACTCGGCTGAGCTTGATCGTCACCGTCAGTTTTCGAGTGCCGGCTTCGGGTAGAGCGTGATCGTCGTGGCCGTGGTCTGCGGCGTCGAGCACGGTTCGGAAGACGACGACGGCGGTTCGGAAGACGACGGCGTGTCGAGCGACGTGATGTCCCGCGTCGTGGTCGGCACCGAGGTGACGACCTCGGACTTCTCCGACGACTCCACGATCTTCTCCGCCCGCTCCACCGGCGGGTCCTGGCGCTGGTCGCTGGTCGGCACCGGCACGGACGTCGTCCTGCGCACGGTCTCCTGCCGCTGCCCGCCGCCGGGGTTGATCACGTTCTCCTGCAGCTGCTGCTGGTGTCCCTGCGGCGGCGGCTGGGCGACCACGAGCTCCTGGCTGTGCTCGGAGCTCGTCGAGTTCGAGGTGTTCATCGCGACGACCGGGTTCTGGTCCGGCTGCAGCACGGCGACACCGGGGCCGCCGTTGAACACCGCGGCCATCGTCCCGAACAGGCCGATGGTCGCCACGCTCGCCGCCGCGACGGCCAGTTTCGCCTTCGTGAGGAAGACCTTCCCGGCGAACGCGAGCCCCAGCGTGGTCGGCACGATCAGCAACGCCGAGTTGGCGCGCAGCGTCGCGCAGACCTCGTTCAGCTCGGTGTAGAGCTGGGTGCAGGCAGAACAGGTGTCGAGGTGGGCGCGGATCCGGCGTTCTTCGACGCCCTGGACCCCGCCCGCGGTGTAGGTGCCGAGCTTCGAACGGATCGCCGCGCACGACGAACGCCCGTCGTCAGCCGCGAGGTGAGCCTGCAGGTACGCCGCGCGCAGCCCCTCGCGCGCACGCCGGGCCAACGCCGACATGGCGTTCGGCGAGAGTCCGAAGTGCGGTGCCACGGTGGCGGGGCGTTCGCCCTCCACCTCGACGCGCCACAGCACGACCCGCCAGCGTTCGGGAAGGCTGGAGAAAGCCCTGGTGATGAGGTTGTGCTCGGCCCGGCTGTTCGCGTTGTCGCTCACCGGTTCGACGCGCCGGCCCAGTTCCTCGTCCTCGACGGGCACGTCCCGGCGCCGCCCGCTCCACTCCCACGCGACGCGGCGTGCGACGGTCAGCAGGTAGGTGCGGACGTGGTCCGTGGGACCGCTGCCGCGGCGAATCGCCTGCAGCATGCGGAAGAACGCCTCAGCGGTGAGGTCGTCCGCCTCAGCCGCCTCGCGGACGTGCCTGAGAGAGAAACGGCGGATCGCGTCCGCATGCCGGGAGAACAGTTCGCCGTAGGCCGAGTCATCTCCCTCGCGCACTCTGGCGAGCAGGTCCCGGTCGACCTCGTTCTCGTCGACCATCACAGGCTTCAACATGCCACAAGGGGCCAGACCTGCTCCTCGATGAGAACAGGTCGATACACAAGACCATCCGTTCGGCGTGGGCTGATCAGCGCAACGCATTCGGTGACAGGACGGTCACAGGTGGGCGTCGGCCCGTCGGCGGAAGAAGATCCAGCGACTATCGTCACGCCCGTGGTGGACTGGCGAGAACGCGCCTCGGCCCTCGTGCCGGAACTTCGGGCTGTCGCCGAGACCGAGGAGTGGTCCTGCCACGTCTTCTTCTCCGAGCTGTACCAGCTGGCCCAGGAAGCGCACCGCGAGCAGGCCGACGACGTGCTCCGGCGCGCGTACGGCTTCGCGCACTGGTGCTTCCACCAGCCGGAGCAGTTCCTGGAGAACGCGGCCTTGATCAGCTTCTACGAGCACGTGTTCGACGACTGGGACCTCCGCGAGGAGGTGGCCGCGTGGCTGCCGGTCGACGTGCTGCCCAAGGTGCGGGCGCTGTGGGAGTGGCGCTGGCCGAAGGAGCAGTTGGACGAGGTAGATCAACTGCTGGCCGGTTTGGAACCCCCCTCGCAAGATGCCGTTTAAGGGCTGTTGTATAGTTCTCTCCCGTAAGGCAGTGCGGATGTAGCGCAGTTGGTAGCGCATCACCTTGCCAAGGTGAGGGTCGCGAGTTCGAGTCTCGTCATCCGCTCCACGCACAGGCGGCTCATGCTCATGGAGAGCATGAGCCGTTTGCGTTCCGCCATTATTTTGGGGGGACGACCCCCCAAGCCCCCCGGCGATCACTTCACGGCAGGGTCGATGGTGAGCGTGCCCGCGTCGGCGTCCAACTCGGCCATTGGTCCAAGCGCGATGGACAACGGGTGGTCACCGTGGCCGACGTCGATGCCGCCGATCACCGGCACCCCCAGAGGCTCCAGCCGGTCGCGCAGAACGTCGAGGACGGTCCAGTCGCGGTCGACGAAGTCCTCGAACCCCGGGAACCGGCCGAGCGCGACCCCGCGCAGCCCCCGCAGCGAGCCCGACCGGATGAGTTGCGTCAGCTGCCGGTCGACGTGTCCCAGCCCGACCGCCCGCGGGGCCTCCAGGAACAGGATCGCGCCGTCCAGGTCGGGCATCTCGGCACCCACGGACCAGGCGAGGGTGCCGAGATGCCCGCCGACGAGGTTGCCCGTCGCCACACCACCCACCTGGACGGCCGCCGTGAGCGCCTCCTGGTCGCGACGCAGCACGGCGGGTTCGGTCTCCATCAGCAACGACCGCGTCGAGGCCGCCGAGCGAGCGCCGGCCAGGAAGCCGTGGATCCCGGCGACACGGCAGTGCCGCCACAGGGCCAGGTGCAGGCTGGTGATGTCACTGAACCCCACCAGCGGTTTGGGGTCGGCGCGCACGGCGTCGAAGTCGAGGTCGTGGGCGATGCGGTACGCGCCGGCGCCACCTCGCGTGGCGATGACCGCCCGCACTCCGGGATCGCGGTAGGCGTCGTCGAGATCGGCCAGCCGATCGGAGTCCCTGCCCGCCAGGTAGCCGTGGCGGTCCAGCGCGTGCTCGCCCACCTCGGCGACCAGTCCCCAGCTCTCCAGCGCCCGCACGGACTCAGCGAGCTCCTCCTCACTCGGGAAGCTCGCGGGTGACACGAGACGAACCCGATCTCCGGCAACGACACGTGGAGGCAGCACGACGTTCACACGACAGACTCTCGCAGCCGGAGTCGAGTGGTTCTCGGGGTGATCTCCGAGCCCACCCGTGAAAGGGTGGTGGAGTCCGCTCGCATCAACCTGATCGAGCCCGTTCGACAAAGGACATGGAGATCATGGCCATCAAGCAGACGGCAAACGCTCACTGGGAAGGCTCCCTCGTCGAGGGCAAGGGGAACGTCAGCCTCGCCACCTCCAACAGCGGCAGCTTCGACATCGACTGGAAGGCGCGCGCCGAGGAAGCGGGCGGCAAGACCAGCCCCGAGGAGCTCATCGCCGCCGCGCACTCCGCCTGCTACTCGATGGCCCTGTCGCACGGCCTGACCGGTGCCGGCACCCCGCCCACCTCGATCGACACCAAGGCCGAGGTGAGCTTCCAGGCGGGCGTCGGCATCACCGGCATCCACCTGACCGTCCGCGCCAACGTGCCCGGCCTGTCCCAGGAGGACTTCGTCACGGCCGCCGAGGGCGCCAAGGCGAACTGCCCGGTCTCCAAGGCGCTCGCGGCCGTCGAGAACATCACCCTCGACGCTGCCCTGGTCTGAATCGCAGCGCCGCGGGCCCGTGACTGATCAGGTGCCTGCGGTAGCGCACGTCGCCGGGCTGCTCGGCCACCTCGGACGAGCGGTCGAGCAGCTCTTCGGCGACGATCCGGCCCTCCAGCTTCGCGAGCTGGGCGCCGAGGCAGTAGTGCGGTCCGTGCCCGAAGCCGAGATGGCCTGGCACGGACGGCCTTCCCGGGTCGAAGTCCTCGGTGAACACCTTCGGGTCGCGGTTGCCCGCCGCGTAGTCGAGGAACAGGTGGTCGCCCTCGGCGATCTTCACCCCGCCCATGGTCACCGGGCACGTCGCCGTCCGGAAGAAACCGATGAACGGCGTGTCCAGACGCACGACCTCCTCGACCACGCCGCCCAGCCGTCGCTCCTTGGCGTCGAGTCGCAGCACCGTGCTGGCCAGCATGTTCGTGGTCGAGTCGGTCCCGGCCACGACGATCGCGAGGCACAGCGACAGCCGTTCCTGCTCGGACAGCTGCCCGCCCCTGAACGCGTCCGAGCGGGCGAAGTAGGCGCAGAACTCGTTCATCCCGGCGAAGTACGACCCGAGCACGCGCTCGCTGACCTCCTCGCCGCTGGTCAGTTCCAGCACCGGTGCCACGAACTCGCGGAACAGCGGGAAGTCCGCTTCCGGCACACCGAGCACGTCTCCGACGACGCCCAACGCGAACGGCGCGGCGAACTGGCTGACGAAATCGGCCTCTTCCGGTAGTTCGTCGAGCAGAGTCCGTGCGCGTGCCCTAATTGTGTCAGCCATTTGGCGCACGGCCGTTGGAGTGAATTTCTGATTCGCCGCCGCACGAATCCGGGCGTGCCTGGTGCCGTCCGCCGCGTTGAGCGAGGACATCAGTTCCAACAATCGCCGCTGCTCCGGCGGCATCATCGCCGCCACGGCCGCGACCTGCGGACCTGCCATGTTCCGGGAGGAGAACGTCACCGGATCAGCCAGCACGGCACGCAGGTCGGCGTATGCGGTGACGCGCTGGGCGTTGATTCTCGGGTCGAATTCCATTGCGATATCTTTGCGCGGTTCCAGCCTTTGTCGGGGGCTGACGACAGGACGAAAACGTGATAATCCGGCTGCTCGGACCGCTCGAACTCACCGGTCCGAACGGAGCAGTCCAGCTCAGCAGCGCGGGACAGAGAACCCTGGTGGCACGGCTGGCGCTGAACCCGGGAGAGACGGTGCCGAGGAGTGCGCTCGTGGACGCGCTCTGGTCGGACGAGGCGCCGGCGAGCGCCACGAAGACCCTGCACAGCCTGCTCGCCCGTCTGCGCGGCCAGATTCGCGACGCCGGGCTCGGTGAGTTGATCACCACCCGCGAGCCGGGCTACGTGCTGAACGCGCCTGCGGACACCGTTGATGTCGCACGGTTCGAGGCGCTCGTCGCAGCAGCACGGCACAGCGACGAACCGTTGCAGTCCGCGAAGATGCTGCGCGAAGCCCTGGCGTTGTGGAGCGGCGACCCGCTCGCGGACTGCCGGCCGGGCGAGTGGACCCGGCAGGAGTCCGCGCGGCTCCTCGACCTGCGGATGGACGCGACCGAGGACCTGATGGAGGCGTCGCTGGCGCTCGGCGAGCACGCCGCGGTGGCGCCGCTGGTCAACTCGCTGGTCGAGCAGCACCCGTTCCGCGAACGGCTGTGGGAACAGCTGATGATCGCGCTCTACCGGTGCGGCAGGCAGGCCGAGTCGCTGGCCGCGTTCCAACGGGCGCGCGGTGCCCTGGTCGACGAGCTCGGGATCGAGCCCGGCCCGCGGCTGCGCGATCTCGAACAGGCGGTGCTGACCGCCGATCCGCGCCTCGACCTGCCCGAACGCGCGCCGGCCCCAGTGCGCGGCAACCTTCCCGCCGACCGGTCGAGCTTCGTGGACCGCCCGGAGTCCGAGCACGTCGCCGACCTGATCAGGAAGCACCGGCTGGTCACGCTGATAGGCGTCGGCGGAGTGGGCAAGACGCGGCTGGCGGTGCACGTGGCGCGCGCCGAGCAGCCTCCGGACGGCGTGTGGCTGGTGGAGTTCGCGGCGTTGCGCGACCGCGCCCTGGTCCCCCACACCGTCGCCGAGGCGCTGGGCGTGGTCGACCAGACCGGGCGCGGGCAGCTGAGCGTCCTCACGGAGTTCCTGGCCGGCAAGGACGCGTTGCTGGTGCTGGACAACTGCGAGCACGTCGTGGACCACTGCGCGGTCCTGGTGGACACGCTGCTGCGGGTGGCTCCGAACCTCCGTGTCATCGCCACGTCCCGTCGCGCGCTACGGGTCTATGGCGAGCAGGTGATGTCCGTGGCGCCGTTGTCCGTGCCGTATCCGGCGGCGACGTTGTTCGCCCAACGCGCCGACGCGGCGATTCCAGGCTCGTTCGTCATCACGCGCGCGAACGAGCAGGCCGTCACAGACCTGTGCAAAAGGCTCGACGGCATCCCGCTGGCGATCGAGATGGCGGCGTTGCGGGTGCGCGCGCTGACGCCGGCACAGCTGCTGGAACGGCTGGACGACAGGTTCCGGGTGCTCACCGACGGCGGACGCACCGCGTTGCCGCAGCACCAGACCCTGCTCGCGACGATGGAGTGGAGCTTCGACCTCTGCTCACCGCGCGAACAGCTGCTGTGGGCGCGGGCGTCGGTCTTCGCCGGCAGCTTCGACCTGGCCGCGGCCGAGGCGGTGTGCTCCGACGAGTCGCTGACCGCGGACTTCATGTTCGACGCGGTCGACGGGCTGGTCGACAAGTCCGTGCTGCAGCGCGAAGAACACGCGGGCGTGGCGCGCTATCGGTTGCTGGAGACCATGCGCCAGTTCGGGCAGACGCGGTTGCGTGCGGGCGATGAAGAGCCACGGCTGAAGACGCGCCATCGTGACTGGTACGCAGGTGTTGCCCTGCAAGGAGAACGGGCCTGGTTCACGCCGCGGCAGGCCGCGACCGTCGGAGCGATGACGGCAGAACGCGGCAACCTGCGAGCGGCGCTGGAGCACTCACTGACGACACCGGGAGAGGCCGACTCGGGGCTGCGGCTGGCGGCGACGCTGTGGTTCTACTGGGTCGGCTGCGGCCGGTTCGCCGAGGGACGGCACTGGCTGAACTGGGCTTTGTCGCTCGAGACCCAGCCGTCACGGGCACGGTGCAAGGCGTTGTGGGTCACCGGATACCTGGCGACGTTGCAGGGCAACACGTCCGCGGTGCCGGCGTTGCTGGAGCGGTGCCGCACCGAGGCCGCGCTGCTGGACGACGAGGACGCCGACGTCTACGCGACCTACGTGCAGGGCGCGTCGGCCGTGTTCGACGACGATCTGCCGCTGGGAGCGACGTTGCTGGCCGAGGCCGACCGCCGGCACGCCGAGCTCGGGCACATGGACAGCAACGTGGTCATGGCGCGCGTGGCGTTGGCGATCACCGTGGCGTTCGGCGGCGAACTCGACCGTGCTGCGGAGATCTGTGCCAAGGCACGGGACGTGTGTGAGGAGAACGGTGAGCTGTGGGCACGCGCGTTCGCGTTGTACGTCCTGGCTTTCGTCTCGATGGGACGCGGTGACGTCGCCGGGGCCCGTGAGCTGGCCCTCACCGCGTTGCGCATCAAGGAGAAGTTCAACGACCTGCTGGGCATCGCGGTGTCCGTGGAGCTGCTGGCGTTGATCTCGGTGGTCACCGGGTCCGCGTCGCACGCCGCGCTGCTGCTGGGCGGCGCGGACCGGGTGTGGCAGTCGGTCGGGTTGCCGCTGTTCGGTTCCGCGAACTTCGCCGCTTCGCACGACCAATGCGTGGCGTTGTGCCGGCAGGCGTTGGGACCGGAAGCGTACGAAGAACACTTCGCGCGCGGTGCGGCGATGACCGTGACCTCGGTGGTCGCGGCCGCGCAGTCGTGACGCAGGTTCCGTGCAACCGGGGGTGGGCAGGCTGGCCGGATGAGGACCAGCGTGCGCACTCCAGACGCGGGAACCGTCGAGGAAGTGCTGAAACTCGCCGCCAGGGCACCGTCGTTCGGCATCGTTCCGCCGTGGCGATGGCGAACTGGCAACGAGTGCCTTGAGCTCCTGACGACACGCACGGACCAGGCGGCGTTGCTCGCGTGTGGTGCGGTGCTGCACCACGTACGGGTCGCGTTGTCGGCGATGGGCTGGGACTGCCACGTGCTGCGGGCTTCTCAGCCGGACGGCCAGGTCGCGTCGGTGCACCCGCGCTGGGAGCTCGACCCGTTCTCGTGCGAGGTGGCTCCGGCGGCGGCGATCTCGTTGCGCAGGGCCGATCCGCGGCCTTACACGGCCGACGAGGTGCCGGACTCGGCGCTGACGTGGCTGCTGCACGCGGCCCGCGCCGAGAACTGCGACATCGAACTGGTCGCGCGGCGCAACGGTGTCCTGCTGCGGATGGTCGGGCACGACTGGCTGAGCGTGGGCGAGGCGGTGAGCGGCGTGCTGCTGGCGTCGACGGTGTGGGGCCTGGCGTCGCAGGTGTTGCTGCACGAGGGCGAGGTGCTCGTCCGCGTGGGCTGGCAGTCGCCCAATGCCGAACCGTTGCCTCAGTCAGCCCGCTAGGGCGCCCTTTTGCGTGGACCATGGGTGCGTGGACCGGGACAACACGCTCGCGCACCTGAGCGAGGACGACTGGCGCAGACCCGACTCGTCGTCGACCCAGCTCTACCGCGACCTGTGCGCGCTGCGCGACCTGCCGGTGGGACAGCTGACGCCGACGTCGTTGCACCTGCTCGTGACGCATCAGGTGGGGCTCGACGTGACCGCGCTGCTGGCGCTGGAACACGTCGAGTGCGACCCGCTGTGCTCGGTCGCCCTGTACCCCGGCGACCTGCTCGCAGCTCTACTGAGAGTAGACCACTCCTTCTGGGCCGATCACCCTGAGTTACTAGCCAGGATGTCGGGAATTCTTGATCGACTTCGCACGCTGCCGGACGGCGACTGGCACCTTCTGGTGTCCGCGGCCGAGCAGTTTCCCGGTTAGGCGCCCGTTAGGCGAGTCTTTGCCGGGACCTGAGTTCCTTGCACCATGGCAAAGACTCTCGCGGCCGCCGGCCTCACGCTGGCCTCTCTCGCCGCCACCGCTGTGTTCTTCTCCCCCGTGGCCTCTGCCGAGACCTGCAAGGCTTCCTACTACTCCGGGGGCGGCACGACGGCCAGCGGTGAACGCTTCGACCCCAACAAGCTCACGGCCGCGCACAAGACGCTTCCCTTCGGCACGCGAGTGAAGGTGAAGAACCGTTCCAACGGCAAGACGGTGACCGTGCGGATCAACGACCGCGGCCCGTTCATCACCGGCCGATGCGTCGACCTGACCCCGAAGGCCTTCAAGACGATCGCGCCCCTGTCACAGGGCGTAGTCGGCGTGACGGTCACCAAGGTTTGATTGAACCGAAAACAACCGGTTCGCTTGACCCAATCGAGTGAACGGGATAGGCAATCGGGGTGCTGGCGGCGATGAGTGGGCCTGGACGGCTCGCGACCGGGGCTCTCCTGGGTGCGGTCGTCGCCGCGTTTTACGTGCTCGCACCGCTTGTCGGATCGCTCGCGTCGGGCGATCCGGCAGGGCCGGGAAGCGACAAACCGGCCCGCGTCTCACTGATCAACACGCCTTCGCTGATCCCGACGGAGTCCGAGACCCCGTCACAGACAGTGGCGTCCAGCTCGTCGTCAGCGCCGTCTTCTTCTTCCAAGACAACGACTACGACGACAACCACGACCACCACCACAGCGGTGACGACAACGACCACCAAGGCGCCGCCGCCCGTCACCACGACGACCACCCGGCCGCCGACCACGACGACGACCACCAAGCAGTGCGGACTGATCTTCTGCTGATCAGGCGGTTCTGCGGCCCTCGTAGATCGCGTCGAACCGGCTCGTGTCGTGCAGCCCGTGCCGCAACAACCGCGCGGCATCAACGAGGTTCTTGTCCTCGCGTGCCATCGGTTCGCTGACGTGGTCAAGACACGCGCCGACCAGCTCGTCATGGCTGGGCAACGCGAGTTCGGGATACAGCTCCTCAACTCGCGCAGCGAAACCCGCACGCAGGTAAGCGATTTCCTTGGGCGTGTACACACCCTTCGTGACGCCGTGGTCCCACATCCAGAAGGCGAGCTCGACGAACCTGGGCCGTTCAGGCACCTCGTCGTGCGAAGCCGTGCGCGCTGCCAGAAGCCTTGCGCAATAACGCCACCACGACCGGAAGTCCTCCACCGGCCTTTCAGCCCAACCGATCCGCTCCTCCACCGACATCGAGGCAAGCGCTTTTACCTGCCGCCACACCATCCGGTGGTCGCCGTCGAACGAGATCGTCAGATCCTGCCCGAACGCCGTGAAGATCTTCCGCACGCTGCCGGGCCGGAACTCGGGATCCACTCCCACGTGAACCGTGACCTGAGCGTCCGGCTGCCAGTACAGCTGATGCCCGAACTCCACCCCACCGACCGCGACCAGCTCGACCCCACGCCGCTCCAACTCGGCCGCGAGCTCGTCGAACATCAGCACCCCGCCGAACCGCCCGTACTTCGCGGCCACGGCGTCATCCAGCCACTCGTCGCCGTACTCCAGCCGATGCGCCTGCACGGCGAGGTGCTCGCCCTGCCAGCCCAGCTCGCGTTCCCGCCGGTACCAGCCGACCTCGACCAGCCCGTACGACCGCCAGTACGTGCGCCCGCCGTGCTTCTCCCCGCCGAGCCCACCCATGACCTCGGCCGCGACGTCCGGGCCCAGGTTCGCGTCGAGCCCGAGGACGGTGCCGGTCTGCACGACGTCGGCGAAGAAACCGGCCTTGGCATTCACGAGTCCGGACCTGCGGGGAACGCGGCTTCGTCAGCTGAAGCCAGTGCGGAGAGATCTCTGCCGACCATCGTGACGAGTCCACCACACTTCGCCCGAACTACATCGGAAACCACTGAAAGCCTCTCTTTCGCCCAGTACATTTGCAGGTCACTCACCGCGCTGGTGCAGTGAGACGCTGGGGAATCAGATGCACACAGTGAGCAAGCGGTCGTTGGCGCCCGACCTTGCGCGTGGCTTGATGTTGATGTTGATCGCACTCTCGCACGCGCATTCGTTCATCCGGGGCCACCCGACGACCCATCGCTACTACCCCACGGACGGCAGTTCGCTCGACAAGGCGATCGCCGGTGTGCAGATGGTCTTCGTCGACGGACAACCGCTTCCGCTGTTCGCGGCGATGTTCGGCTACGGGCTGGTGCAGATGGCGGGCCGGCAGGCCACGTGGCCCATGGCGCGCTGGGTGATCATCAAGCGCTGCTTCTGGATGATCGTGCTCGGCGGTCTCCACGCGTACTTCCTGTTCGAGGCCGACATCCTCGGCACCTACGGCGTGCTCGGACTGGTGCTGGTCAGCACGATGGTGTGGCGCAACCAGTCCCTGCTGGCACTCGCCGGCGGGTGGATGGTGGTGCACCTGGCCTACATCGGCCTGTCCGCGGCCGGGATCCTCAAGGTCGACGGGGTGCTGCCGGAGGGGATCGAGACCTGGGCACTGCACACCGTGGTGTGGCCGGCGGCCGTGCTGGTCCCGATGGTGCTGGGCATGTGGGCCGCACGGCACCGGATGCTGACGGAACCCGAACGACACGTGCGGTTCCTGCGCAACACAGCGCTCGCGGGCATCGGGTTCATGATCATCGGCTGCCTGCCGCTCGCGCTGAAGGTCGCGCAGGTGGTGGACTACGTGCCGAGGCCGCTTGCCATCCTGCACACCGTCAGTCTGCTGCCCGGCGGTCTCGGCTACGCGGCGCTGATGGGGTGGATCTCGGCACGGGTGAAGACGCCGAACCTGCTGATGGTGGCGATCGCGGCGACCGGTGAGCGTTCGCTGACGTGCTACATCCTGCAGTCCGTGTCGTGGACGGCGTTGTTCACGATCGGCGGTCTCGGCTACGAGATCGGCGTCGCGCAGGCATCGCTCATAGGCCTTCTCACCTGGCTCACCACCGTCCTGCTGGCACTGGGCATGCATCTCGCGGGCATTCGCGGTCCCCTGGAGGTGCTGCTGCGGTTCCTGACGTACGGGCGGCGCAAGAAGAAACTTCCTGTCGCCCGGCCAACACCCGTGATGGCCGAACAGTTCAGGTAGCGGTTGATATCCGTACTAGCCGGGATCAACTCATCGACGGCCGCGTTCTTCGTCAGACCTGTTCAGGACGTCCAAGCGGCCTATCTGAAACACCCGTACGCCGCCATCACTACGAGTCGATAACTGGACCATCGACCCGTCGGTATCGAGTCGCGGTGAACAACTACCCTCAGCCCGAAGTCACTCGTGAACAGGTGCGACAATGACGTGTTTTCAGGATGAGCGCATCGGCAGGGGGCTACTGTGAGTTGGCAGGACGAGTTGCAGAAGCTCGACGCCGAGTTGGCGAGCGGCCGCGTGTCCGCCGATGAGTACCGGCAGCGCCGCGACGGCATCTTGGCGGGCAACACCGGTGCGCCGCAGGACGCCGGCTCGGTCGCCCCTCCGGCACGGTGGCAGGCGATGCCGCCGTCGGAGAAGACCCAGTACATCCAGCCGGTGTCAGGTCCCCAGCCCGTTCAGCAGGCGCCGCAGCAGAACTCGGACAAGACCCAGGTCGTGTCCGTCAACGGCGGCGGCGGCAACAACAACCCGGACGCCACCCAGGTGGTGCCGGGCAGCGGCGGGTTCCCCCAGCCGAACTACGCACAACCGCAACAGCAGTTCCCCCAGGGCGGCGGCTGGCAGGGCGGGCAGACCAGCGCACCGCCACCGCCGTGGCTGAGCGGCGACCAGGACTCCTTCGCGCAGCCGTCGTGGAACCAGGGTCCCGAGGTCTTCGACTCGGCCGGCAAGTCGTCCGGCAAGGGCAAGAAGATCGTCGGCATCGTGATCATCGTGCTGCTCGTGGCCGGCCTCGGCGTCGGCGGCTATTTCTTCTTCACCAGCAAGAAGGACAACCAGGCGCAGCCACCGGTCGGCCAGACCTCGACGTCGGCCACCCCGACGGTCAAGCCGCTCGCTGATCCGCCCGCCCAGAAGCCGGACGCCGGCACGACCACCGACTCGGTCTTCGGTCCGCTGCCCGGTACCGAGCGGCCAGGAGGCGGGCAGTTCGACCTGCCGAAGTTGGCGGCGCAGAAGCTGCTGGTCGGCAAGACCACCGAGGCGCTCACCGCCGGCGGGATGACCCAGGCGACGCTCAGCACCACGACCGACGGCGCGAACACCCTGAGCATCATCGTCATGGCGGTCACGGACCAGGCCGCGGCGAGCAAGGTGGTGGCGGGTTACCTGGCGGACCAGTCCGCGCTGAAGGAGAACAAGGACCTCGCGTACAAGGGCGTCAAGGTCGTCACGGACCCCGACAAGAAGGTCCTGCGCGCGGTTTACGTCTACTACAACAAGGCAGTCGTCGTGGAGGTCTTCACCTCCGAGTCGGGCAGCTCGGCGGAGACCCAGTTCAAGCAGCTGCTGAAGGACCAGCTCGAGTTCGCTCCCCCGACGGTGCGGTAGCCGGCGCGTCGCACTCGAACGAGCGTTCCTGATCCACAGACAGCACAAGGGCCCCGAGGCGACTCGGGGCCCTTGTGCGTCTACTACTTGAGCAAGCCTTCCAGCATCGCGCGGGCGGCCTGCGGACCGAACTGTTCCGCGACCTTCTCCTTCGCGGAACCGGAAAGCCTGTACCAGAGGTCGTCGTCCCGCATCAGCCGGACGATCGCGCCGGCGACCTCCTCCTCGGTGTCACCGACGAGCACGTCCTGCTCCGGCACCAGGTGCATGCCTTCCAGCGCCAGGGTCGTGCCCACCACCGGGACACCCTCGCTGACGCTCTGCCCGATCTTGCCCTTCACCCCGGCGCCGTAGCGCAGCGGTGCCAAGGTGATCCGCGCCCGCGCGTACACCGGACCGAGGTCGTCGACGAACCCGACGACGTCCACACCGGCGTCCTCGTCGTGCAGAGCCTGCACGTCCTTCGTCGGGTTGGATCCGACGATGCGCAGCGTCGCGTCCGGGATCTCCTTGCGCACCAACGGCATGATGGACTTGGCCAGCCATTGCGCCGCGTCCCGGTTCGGCAGGTGGTCGTACCCGCCGATGAACACCAGGTCGGTGCGACCGTCCACAGAGGCCGGTGTCCAGTCGACCGTGTGGACGTTGGACAGCACCCGCACGTCGGCGGTCGGCACCAGTTGTCCCAGCAGGTTCTGCTCCGCCTCGGACACCACGAACGTCACGTCGGTCGCCCGTACCAGGCCGATCTCCAGCTCGCGCGCGGCCTCGGCCTTGCGGCGCAATCCGAGCGCGCTCTCGGCGTCCCCGTCGCGCTCGGTCACCGCTGCCTGCCGCTCCAACCGGAGGAAGTGCAGATCGACGGTGTCGTAGGCGATGACGCACTGCGGGGCCCGCGTGCGCAGCTCCTCCAGCATGATCCAGGCGACGTTGGGCCGGGACAGCAACGCGAACGACAGCTCGGAGGCCACCTCGCGCAGGAACTGCCACTGCCGCTCGTTCTGGGTCAGCACCGTGATGCCGAGCTGGCGGAGCTCATCGGTGTCCGGCTGGTGCTCGCTGAAGTTGGCGGGGAAGAACACGACCCGGCAACCGAGGCCGACCAGTTCCTCGAGCACCGCGCGCATGCGCACGGACCCGGAGTCCATCCTGGTGAGCGGCACCTGGTGGTCCATGACCAGCACCAGCGGGCCACCGCGGTCGAACGGGTCGCGCTGGCGGGCGAGCCACAGGTTCGCCTCGCTCGGGCCCGGCAACTGGCGGCTGAGCGCGTCCGCCCACTTCTCCGCGAACACCGTGCGGTTGAGCTCCTGGTGCCGCTTCACGCCGCTGCTGACGTCCTTGCCGTGCGAGATGCCCTCGTGGTGCACCACCACGGACTTCGGCTGCACGACCACGCGGTGCCCGGAGGCCCTGATCGCGAACGCCAGGTCGGTGTCCTCGTAGTAGGCGGGCGCGAACCGCGTGTCGAACCTGCCGACCCGCTCGAAGAGGTCACGCCGGACCAGGATCGCCGCGCCAGAGCAGTAGTCGACGTCGCGCAGGACGTTGACGGCCTGGTCGTTCGGATCGCCGTTGCGGCCGTAGTTCCAGCCTGTCGCGTCGGACCAGATGATGCCGCCGGCCTCCTGCAGGGTGCCGTCCGGGTAGACCAGCTTGGCGCCGACGAGGCCGATCCGGTCGTCCGAGTTCACGGTCTCGACCAGCGCCTCCAGCCAGCCGGACGTCACCTCTGTGTCGTTGTTGAGGAAGAGGAGCAGCTCGGAACGCGCCTTCTCGGCGCCGAGGTTGCAGGCGCCGATGAACCCCAGGTTGCGCGGTGTGCGGACCAGCCGGACGCCGGTGCACGCCGCGAGCTTCTCCGCGCTGTCGTCCGGTGAAGCGTCATCGACCACGATGACCTCGAACGGCACAGTGGAGTGCACGCTGTTGATGCTCAGCAGACACTGCCGCGTGTACGACCACTTGCCGTGCACCGGGATGATGATGCTGACCAGCGGCTTGTCACTGGTGTGCACGGCGACGGGCGTTCGCGGCTCGGCAGGCGTGTGTGGCACGACGCCCGGCTGCCGCCCGAGAGCCCTTTCGTAGGTGTCACGCAACGTGCCGCCGCGCGGTGCCACCTTCTCGATGACGTTGCGGTACTTGCCGAGCGCGCGCTGCACCAGGACGTTCTGCTCGTCGACCTGCCTGGACAGCCGCTGCACCTCGGCCTCGGCCCGAATCGCACGCTGCTCGAGCACGCTGGCCGAGTCCTGCATCCACTCGATGACGGCCGCCGACCGGTCGGCGTTGCGCAACGCCTGATTCAACTCGGCGGAGAGGCGCTCGCGTTCGACGCGCGATTCCGCCACCGACTCCAGCGCGGACAGCTTGTCCCGCTCCTCGGCCTGGCGGTGCTGCTCCAGGGTCTGGATCGTCGACTTGAGCTGCTCGACCTCCGCCCTGTTGGCCTCGTACAGCGCGCGCAGCTGGCCGACGCTGCGTTGCACCAGCGTCAGCTCGGGGTCGAGCATGATCGCGGCCGCGGGCAGCGCCGGCAGTGAGCCCTGCGAGGCCACCGCGAACAGGTAGGTGTGCGGCAGACCGCGCTCGACCGACCACGTGTCGCCGTTCGGCCTCGCCGTGTGCGCGCTGACCGCGCCCTCGCGGGTGCCGGTCGCCGTGATGACCGAGCCGACGGCGACGTTCTGCCGGAACATCGCGACGTTGGCGAAGTCCGCCTTCAACAGCTCGCCGAACTCGCGCTCGGTGAGTTCCTTGAGGTGGAACTCGTTGCAGTTGTCGTGCTGGTGGCTGTAGACCTCGGTGTCCGGCGTGCTGATCACCAGCAGACCGCCGGGCGCCAGCCGTGCGCGGACCAGCTCCATCAACCCGGCGTGATCCGTGACGTGCTCGATCGCCTCGAAGCAGGTGATCACGTCGAACTGCCCCGCCTCGGCCAGCACCGCGGGGTCGGTGATGGATCCGACGACGAACCTCAGCGTGGCGCCGCCGTAGTTCAGCTGCGCGTGCTCGACCGACGGTGCGTCGATGTCGACCCCGACGACCTCCGAGGCCGCCTCGGCGAGCATGGCCGCGCCATAGCCCTCACCACTGGCGAGGTCGAGGACCCGCTTTCCGGCGACGAGATCCCTCGCGAGCGCGTAGCGGTGGTAGTGCTCGTACACCACCTGCGTGTCCTCGGTCCACGGGACGCAGCGCTCCCCGGTCCACTCGATCCGGCGATCCAGCTCCATGAATCTGTCTCCAGCGCCTTTCATCGGCGGGTGCTTCGCAACAGGGCGAAGGCTCGTTCGTCACGGTCGGCGTGTGCGGGGTCGGAACCTTCCGTGGCTCCCACGCTGACGTAGTCCTCGACCGTCCACCCGGTCCGCTCGAAGATCCGGCGAAGGCCGGCCTCGGAGAAGATCCAGAAGTTGGTGGAGTCGTTGTTGGCCTCGGCCGGGTGGAGCAGATAGGCCACCGGCAGGTGCGCGAAGTCGGTCCCGTGATCCGGCGAGAGCTGCGCGATCCTCGTCGACACCACCAGGCGGTCGACGCGCTTCGCCAGCTCCTCGAGCACGTAGTACGGGTTCTTCAGGTGGTACAGGATCCCCAGGAAGAACACGAGGTCGTAGTGGTCTCGCGGCAGCCTGAACTGGGTGTCGAGGTCGATCTCGTGGATCTGCACCTCCGACGCGAGCTCCTCGCGCATCCGCCGCGCGCCGCGCACCCCGTTGTAGTTCGTCGGCGGGTTGTCGATCAGGTCGACGGCGCACCCGAGCCGCTGCTCCAGGAAGAAGGCGAAGTCGCCGTCCGCCGCTCCGATGTCCGCGACCGTGCCACCCGCGACCTGCGCGAACAGGTCTCTGCGTGGGCCGGTCAGCATGGCGTCGAGGTGGAAGATGTTCGCCATCGTGTCGTACGGGTACCAGTCGAAGTCGACCTGTAGTTGTTCCTTGCGCGTGAGCAGCTCTTGCCTGAAGTCCAGAGCCTGCTTCTTCACGACCTCGAAGTCCACGCCTGGGATTCTGCCCGACCACGCGCTGTCGGCGTGGCGGGTACGTACAACCTTCCGGCAGTGCTACACGTCTACTACTTGTGTAAGTCACCACCCGGAGGCGACACATGTTGATCACCGTGACGTTAGTCACATTGGGCGGTTTGGCGTTCTTGGTGCGAACCGTAGCGGTCCTCCTGGCCGTTTCCTCTTCCAAGAAGGCCAACGATTACCCTGCGCCACAAACGTCCGCCAATTGAGATACTCGTTCGGAGTACGTCTTACGGCGGAACGTTGACTTACCGTACGATCCTTTCGGGTCGTATGACTGATCAGTCACCCGAAGGGGACCTCACAGGGGTAGGTGCGCCATGGACCACGCACTGAACAAGGTCATCGAGCTGCGCGAGAGTGGCTTTCAGTTCCTCCACCTGAGGGACGACGCCGGGCAGCTCGACCGGATCATGGCGTTCAAGCAGCGCAGAGGCTTCATCGACTCGATCCTGTTCTGGTCGGAGACGGAAGCGCGCGCAGGACGTCTGCCGGCGGTTCGCGACTCGGCCAGGCCGGCCCAGGCCGTGTGGATCTACGAGGGCCCGTTGGTCGAGGCCGTGGACAGGCTGCTGGACCTGCCTGAGCCCGGCGCGCGCAACGCACCCTCGTTGATGAAGGCGACCGCGTCCGACCTGGCTGTCGTGACGACGCTGCCGTTCAAGCTGAAGTTGCCGCCGGGGGCTATCGCCTAGGGCCGGCCGTCAGTTGTTTTCGAAGTCGCCGCGCTTTACGGCGCTGATGAACGCTGCCCACTGGGGCGCGGCGACAACCGAACTCGTTCGGCTCTTGGAGTCGCGCACGCGCGCGGCTGAGCCGTTCAGCGCAATCTCGACGCAGCTTCCGTTTCCGCCGTTGTTGCTGCGGCTGCTCTTGCGCCACACAACAGACACTTGGACCCCTACCTCTCGGCAGCCAGCCTCTCGATCCACGCTGCGGACTCCTCGTGAGTCAACGCCAGCTTCGAGAGGTGCTTGAAGGTAAGGATAGTGGCTTTCACGCGTGCTGGATCGTCGATGTGAAGCGATCCGCCGACGTGCTCGACGTAGAGGATCTTCGGGTCTCCGCTGTACGGAAAGTCCAGCAGATTGAAGCCGCCGTTGTGTCCGTCGTGCAGTCCTGCGATGTCCAATACGACCTGAATGGTGACGTTCGGTAGCAGGCCGACCTTCTTGATGTGGATGAGTTGATCTTGGTCCGCATACCGGAGCGCCGCTTCGGTGATGATCGCGTGGTAGGAGAACGGGTTGTCGCCGGCGAGACGCTTCTGCCTGCGCTCACGTATGGCGATCTGGTCATCGATCCACTTCTTCGAGCGCTGAGACCGCGATCCGGCGAACAGCGTCCGCATGTACCCCTTGCTCTGGATCATCCCCGGGATGTAGTTCGGCTGGAACTCCCGCACCGCCGAGGCGTCGTGCTCCAAACTGATGTAACCCTGATCTTCCAGCCGGTACTGCTTCCACCAGCCCTTCTCCTTGGCCAGTTTCCACATCTCCAGGTAGGGCTCCAACTCGTCGCCTATCACGCCGTACACGTCGAGCATCGTGCGCAACGCGTGGACGTCCGGCACCTGGCCGTTCTCGATGCGGCTGAGCTTCGGAACGTTGTAGTCGATCCGGTCGGCAGCCTCACGCTGACTCAGCCCGGCTCGTTCGCGCAGCAGTTTGAGCGCCTCGCCGAGGCGCCTTTGCCGGAACGTGGGTTCAGCCACGGCCCAAACGTTACGGTCAAGATCCGGAAAATGAGATTCTCACTCGCCGGGTGCGGTGAGGAACGTGCTGGTCATGGACCACTTCCATCGCATCGAGTACCACCGCCGCCTCCCCGGCGGCGCCCTGGTCCTCGAACACACCGAAGAGGTCGTCGACCACGGTTGGTACATAAAGAAAGGCGACGACTGGCGCCGCCGGTACACGCTGGAGTGCGCGCACGACTTCATGTCCCGGGCTGGAACGAGAACAGGCGCGTACGCGATATCCGTGTGGCGGGGCCAGGATCGGGTTTGCACGGTCGGAATCGAGTGGCGTACCCCCAAAGGATGAAGAACTTCCCTCGCCTGAGTTACGCAGCTTGATGTAGAGGGCCCGGACCCAGAAACGTTCGCGCCCATGAACCTCAGGAAGACCGTCGCGGGGGCCGCTGTTGCCCTCGGCAGCGCTACCGTCATGCTCGGCCTGGGTGGTATCGCACACGCGGACACCGGGTCCGCCGCCGCTCACACCGCACCCGACCTGGGTGGCCAGCTGGGCGACATCGCGCAGGCAGGCGACCTCGCGCACGTCAACACCGCCGACGCCACGGGCAAGATCCAGGCGATCAACGCGCAGGACGCGGACGTCAACGCGCTCGTCGAGAACGTCGACGCCGGCGCGACGGGCCTGCCGGCCTCCACGCTGCTCGGCCTGAACGAGCCGGCCGGCGTGCCGACCGGTGCCGCGTCCATCGGCATCTGATCTGACCGACCAGCACTTCCTGGCCGGGGCGGCGCCCGATTCCCTCCCCCTCGAATCGGGCGCCGTTCCACTTTTGTAGGAGCGGACCGTCTTGGGCATCAAGAAGATCGTCGCTTCCGCCGGTATCGCCGCGGGTGCGATCGCTGCGATGGCGGGCACCGCGAGTGCCGCGCCGCAGCTTCCCGACGCCGACCCGATCGGCAAGGTCAGCGAGTTCGGCGACAGCGCCGGGGTCAGCACGCTGCACAACTTCGGTGGCAACGTGGAGATGATCCACGACGGCACCAGGATCATCGGCGGCTAGAACTACCGGCCTGCCGCGTAGCCCTGCGCGCCGCGGGCGTTCGCGCCGGCGCGCAGCAGTGCGTCGAAGGCATCCCTCGCCACGGCGGACATCCGGCCGAGCGTCCACTCGCCGGCGTCCACGACCTGGTGGCCACGCGATCGCAACGCATCCAGGACGTCCACGCCGACGCGGGACTCGATGACGAGTTCGCCCGGCGTCCAGGCCCGCGGGTAGAACGAGCTCGGGAACGCGTTCGAGTGCCACATCGGCGAGTCGATCGCCTCCTGCAGGTTCAGGCCCGCGCGGTGCGCCAGCCAGAAGCCGAGCTGCCACTGGTCCTGCTGATCGCCGCCGGGGGTGCCGAACGCCAGCGCGGGACGGCCGTCGCGCAACGCCATCGACGGCGACAGCGTGGTCCGCGGGCGCTTGCCGGGGGCCAGTGAGTTCGGCAGATCCTCGTCCAGCCAGAACATCTGGGCGCGGCTGCCCAGGCAGAAGCCGAGCGACGGGATCGTCGGCGAGGACTGCAGCCAGCCGCCGGACGGGGTCGCGGAGACCATGTTGCCCCAGCGGTCCACGACGTCCACGTGCACGGTGTCGCCGCGCGTCACGCCGGAGCGTTCCACGGTCGGTTCGCCGATCGCACCGGTCGGATCGGAGATCGACGTCGACGGCCCGCTGATGATGTGCTGGGGCAGCAGCGGTTTCCGGCCGTCGGGCGAGCCCGGCCGAAGTTCGAGGGACGCTGAGTCGGAGATCAGCGCACGGCGATCGGTGGCGTAGGCGCGCGACAGCAGGGTCTCCAGCGGCACGTCCGGAACGTCGCCGTACCAGGCCTCGCGGTCGGCGAACGCCAGCTTCGCGGCCTCGACGGCGAGGTGCACGGTCTCCGCGGTGGGCTTGCCGTCCACATAGGACAGGTCGTAGCCCTCCAGCAACCGCAGCTGCTGCGCGAGAACGGGTCCCTGCGTCCACGCGCCTGCCTTGACGAGCGACCACTCGCCGAAGTCGGCGACGACCGCGTCCTCGTACGACGCCTCCCACGACGCCATGTCGGCACCGGTCAGCACTCCCGCGTGGTCACGACCGGAGTCGTCGCGGAACTCCGAACGGCAGAACTCGTCGATCTGCGCCGCGACGAATCCCTGCGACCAGGCCCGGCGCGCGGCCTCGATCTGCGCCTCGCGGTCGGAGCCGGCTGCCTCGGCCGCGGCCAGCAGCCACTCCCAGGTGTCAGCGAGCTTCGGGTTGCGGAACCGGCCGCCGGGAGCCGGCAGGACGCCGTCGGGCATCCACTGCGCGGCGGACGTCGGCCAGTGGTCGCGGAAGAGGTCCGAGACGAGTCCGATGGTGTGTGCGGCGCGTTCGACCAGCGGGAAGCCGTCGCGGGCGTAGCCGATCGCCCGGTCGAGCACGTCGCGCAACGACTTGGTGCCGTGGTCACGCAGCAGAGTGAGCCAGCCGTCCCACGCGCCGGGCACCGTCGCGGCCAGCAGCCCACTGCCGGGCACCAGCGAAAGACCCAGGTCCGTGTAGTGCTCGATCGACGCTCCGGCGGGCGCCACGCCCTGGCCGCAGAGCACGCGCGGGGCCGCTCCCGCGGCCGAGAAGATGATCGGCACCTCGCCGCCGGGGCCGTTGAGGTGCGGTTCCACCACCTGCAACACGAAACCGGCGGTCACGGCGGCGTCGAAGGCGTTGCCGCCGTCCTCCAGCACCGCCATGGCCGACGCGGAGGCCAGCCAGTGGGTCGAAGCGACCATGCCGAAGGTGCCGACGAGTTCGGGGCGCGTGGTGAACACAGAAATAAAGGTACGCGAGGCTAACTATATTGTGTGACTCCAAGTGACGCATGCCCCACACCCGAACGGAGCAGACCCTGATACGGGTACGACTTTGGTCGTAGCGGACGGTGACAGATCTCCTACCAGAGGTCTACCGGCGCGGCCGATGTTTCGAACACCGTCGAACGGCACAGTTCTAGGCATGGGAATTCTGGGTGTCGCGACGATCTTCATCGGCCTCGCGCTCGTGGCAGCGGTGCCGTTGGTGGCCCTGCTCCACTGGACCGACCGTTGAGTTCGAGGTAACGAGCGTTAACCTCCTCGCGAGCAGTTCGCTTCGAGGAGGATGAAGGCATGGAGATCTCGGGTACCGCGGCCATCGTCACCGGTGGCGCGTCCGGTCTCGGCGGCGCGACCGCACGTGCGCTGGCGGCGCGTGGAGCGCAGGTTTTCGCTCTCGACCTGCCGAGCGCCATCGCGAACGCCGACGCGGTCGAGAACGTCACCTACCTGGCCGCCGACGTGACCTCGGGCGAAGAGGTCCAGGCCGCCGTCGACACCGCGGCCGGTTCCGGCGCCCCGCTGCGCATCACGGTGAACTGCGCGGGCATCGGCCCGTCGTCTCGCACCGTCGGCAAGACCGGCCCGCACGACCTCGACCTCTACCGCAAGATCATCGAGGTCAACCTGATCGGCTCGTTCAACGTCCTGCGCCTGGCCGCCGCGGCCATGGGCAAGACCGAGGAGCTGGAGCACGGCGCCCGCGGCGTCATCATCAACACCGCGTCGATCGCCGCGTTCGACGGCCAGATCGGCCAGGTCGCCTACGCCTCGTCCAAGGGCGGCGTCGTCGGCATGACCCTGCCGGCCGCCCGCGACCTGAGCAACGTCGGCATCCGCGTGCTCACCATCGCGCCCGGCATCGTCGACACCCCGATGCTCGCTACGGTCTCCGACGAGTTCCGCGCGGGTCTCGCCGCCGGCGTGCCGTTCCCGAAGCGCCTGGCCCAGCCGTCCGAGTACGCGCAGCTCGCGCTCTCGATCATCGAGCACGACTACCTGAACGGAGAGGTCATCCGCATGGACGGCGCTCTCCGCATGGCACCCCGCTAAAGCTCTCCTGCGAAGGGCAGACGCGACATGGCGTCCGAGGTCATCCACTCGCGCAGGCGATGGGTGGCCCGGACGTCGTCCTCGTTGTACTCCAGCAACCGCTGCCGCTGATCGGTGTCGAGCACGTCGCCGTTCATCCCGACCGCGGACCGGTACCAGCGCATGGAGTTCTCGCCGCCGGCCTCGGGATCGCGCCACGAGAACCCCGCCACCGGCGCGATGACCTTCAGGCCCTTGCCGTGCGCGCACAGGAACTGCTCGCGGACGATGCCGAACAGGTCGACCCACGAGTCCGAGTTGATGAACTCCTTGATCTGCGCCACGGTCGGAATGCCGGGCTTGCCCGCGAACCGTTCCGCCGACGCCAGCAGCCAGCGGTTCTCGGCCAGCTCGTTGTAGCAGTAGGCGCGGAACGACAGCCCGCGCGCCTTGGCCCGCAACCGGATCCCGGTCAGCCAGGTCCAGAACTCGGCGAACGACCGCGCCTCGTCGTCGCACGGCAGCGGGTCCCACGTGACGAAGGCGCGGTAACCGTGCTCCTCGTCGATGTCCTTTCCGGACAGCAGGCAGCCCCACATGTACGCGCCGAGATCGCCGAAGCTCTCCATGTCGACGTCGACCTCGACGTCCGCGCGCGGCACGTTCATCTCGGGTACGCGACGCACCAGCGTCAGGTCGCGCAGCCACGCCCGCGCCAGCACCACGGCGTCCCCGAACGGCATGCCGACGAGCTGGATCGGACCCACGGCCGCAGGATCGAGCTCGGCCAGGTCGTCCACAGTGGACAGGCCGATCTTCCGCAACGCCACCGCGTCCTCGCCGCGCACGACGAGGCTGACGTCCCGGCCCTGCTTGAGATCGTTGTCGCAGGTGGGCCACCACGGGCACGTCTTGCAGTCGACGATCCGCGACGGCCGGGCGAGTGGCTCCCGCTCGTTCGCCGCCGCCAGCGCCACGGCCAGCCGGTCGCTGAACCGGGCGTCGTACTCGGCCAGCGCGTTGCGTCCGCCCGGCCACGTCGGCGCCTCCAGGTCGTGCCACAGCACCACGTCGGCGTCCATGCCGATCACGCCCCCCGTGGCGCGGCCGTTGCGCGCGTACCCGGCGGCCTGCAGCTGCCGTTGCGCGTGGGCCAGCCGCAGCTGATCACGAGGCTGGGGACGGACCTTGCGATGCGGGTCCGTGCGGCTGCCGTCGGGCAACGGCATCGTCAACGGGCTCGTGCGGGCGCCCTGGCCGGGATCGGTGATCTTGTGCCGGACCACGAGCACCGGCACGTAGCCGGAGGAATCCTTGACCAGCAGGTCGATTCCGCCACGACGGCCGCCGCGTGGATCACGGGGCAGGGCGGCGCCCCAGATGTACTGGGCGCCCATCTCCATCGCCGCGAGCGTCACCCGTTCCCGGTCCGCGCTGCGCACATCGGGCCCGCTCGGCACCTCGAAGAGGTTCGAGCCGACGATCCTGCCGAGCGCGTCCGCCACCGCACGCCGATGGTTGGTCGCGTCCGCTTTCCGTTGTTCCGAAGCCGGATCTGGCGCCGCCTTGGGAACGTCGCGCATGTCCGGATCGTTTTCGAGGTGCACCCGCCGCCGACAACGAGTGACCACGCCGGCGTCTAGCTGCACCTGGGAAGTCACAGGATGAGGGTATGTCGCGCGTCGGGGAGATGTGTCGGCAACCTGGGCAGTAAGTTTCACGTGACGGAGGAGGTGTACCCGAATGGCGCGCAAAGCGAAGGCCGGCTTCACGCCCAGCAGGGCCAAGAGCCTGGTCGGTGTCGCGAAGGTGGTGGCCCCCGCGCTCATTCCGGTGCTGGCCCCCGTGATCGCCCGCGGAGCTGGGGTTTTGAGCGAGCAGTACGACCGCTATCGGGCCCGTCGGCTCGGTATCGACGTCGCCGACATCGGCAAGTACTCCGGATACGGCGCACGGCTGCACGCGCGAATTGTCGGCTTCTCCGAGTCGATGGAGACATTGCGGGCAACTGATTCCGATTGGGTTTCGAAGACCGAGGCGCGACTCGCTCAGCTCCTCGCGGCGGTGCGCGCGTCCGAGCGCATGCCGACGGCCCGGCGCAAAGCAGCGCACCGGGCCGTCGGGACTGATCTGGAGATTCTGGAGCAGGAGTTGCTCAGGCGTCTGAACGTGCGCTGACGTCCGGTTTCCTGCCGGTCACCTCGGCCACGGCCCTGACCGCCGCCTCCTCGACCACCTGACCGGGGTCGAGATGCGCGGTGACCTCCTCCATCACCTCGGCGACCCGTTCCTCGCGCCTGATCATCGGGTCGGAGCGCAGGTCCTTGGCCAGTGACACGCAGAGCCCGATCATCACGACCATGAACGGCAGCGCCGCGATGATCGTCAGGTTCTGCAGCCCTGTCAGGGCATCGGACCCGCCGACCAGCAGCATCACGGCCGCGACGGCACCGGTCACCACACCCCAGAAGACCACCACGGGCTTCGTCGGCCGGATGGTGCCCTCCTGCGAGAGCGTTCCCATCACGATCGACGCGGCGTCGGCCCCGGACACGAAGAAGATCGCCACCAGGAGCATCACGACGACCCCGGCGACGGCGGCCAGCGGGAACTGGTCCAGCAGCGAGAACAACTGCGATTCCGGAGTGGACTGACCGGCGAGGTCGACGCCGTTGCGCTGCTCGAAGATGGCCGTGCCGCCCAGGATCGCGAACCACACCAGCGACACCGCTGACGGCACCAGGATCACGCCGGCGACGAACTGCTTGATCGTGCGGCCACGCGAGATGCGTGCGATGAACATGCCGACGAACGGCGTCCACGAGATCCACCACGCCCAGTAGAAGATCGTCCAGCCGGACAGCCAGGTCTCGGTCGCGTCGCCACCGGAGGCGGCGGTGCGGCCGGCCATCGTCGCGAGCTCGCGGAAGTAGTCGCCGAGTGCGGTGGGCAGCAGGTTCAGGATGAACACGGTCGGGCCCACGACGAACAGGAACAGCGCCAGCACCACGGCCAGCACCATGTTGATGTTCGAAAGCCACTGGATGCCCTTGGCGACCCCCGAGACGGCGGACGCGACGAACGCCACGGTCAGGATCGCGATGATCGCGACCAGGACGCCCTTGCCGACGTC
This sequence comes from Lentzea sp. NPDC102401, assembly GCF_044765805.1. NCBI lineage: Bacteria > Bacillati > Actinomycetota > Actinomycetes > Pseudonocardiales > Pseudonocardiaceae > Lentzea > Lentzea sp. NPDC102401. Next base: position 313,035 of record NZ_JBIWKS010000003.1, read on the forward strand.
ACCGGCCCAGCCGGCCGCCTCCAGCCCGCTCCCGATCTGCAGGGCACCGAGACCGAGGGAGGCGGCCGAGCCGAACAGGGTCGCGAAGATCGCCATGACGTCGATCGCACGGCCCCAGCCGGAGGCGGCGCGCTTGCCCAGCAGCGGAGCGAAGGCCGAGCTGATCAGCGAGGACCGGCCCCGGCGGAAGCTGCTGTAGGCGATGGCGATGCCGACGATGGCGTAGATCGCCCACGGGTGCAGCGTCCAGTGGAACAGCGTGGTCGCCATCGCGGTCTCCAACGGATCTCCGTCGGAACCGGGTGGCGGCTTCACGAAGTGCGTCAGAGGCTCGTTGACGCCGTAGAACATCAGCCCGATGCCCATGCCCGCGCTGAACATCATCGCGACCCAGGACACGGTCTTGAACTCGGGTTTCTCGTCGTCCTGACCGAGCGGGATCTTGCCGTAACGGCTGAACGCGAGCCACAGCGCGAAGACCACGAAGCCGGTGGCGGAGAGCACAAAAGCCCAGCCCAGATGCTGGATGATCCAGCCGAGCGCCGCCTTCGAGGCAGACGCCAAACTCTCGGTACCGACGATTCCCCAGGTCACGAACGCAAGCGTGAGACCTGCGGCAACGCCGAACACAACCCGGTCGGTACGGCCCGGCTTGTCGCATTGAACGGTCATGCGGCCCTAGATACCCACTCATAGACCGGGCCAAACTCCTCCGATTACCCTCACCCTCGTGAGCACACGGACGAGTGAGTTGCGCACCCTTCGCGGTGCCGCACTCGCGCTGACGTCCGCCGCGCTCACGATCACCGCCCACGGGCTGGGCGGCGGCGAGATCTCCGAGTTCATCCACGCGCTGCCACTGGTGGCGCTGATCGCGTTCGCGGCGGCGTCACTGGCCGACAAGCGCACCGGACGGCTCTCGGTCATCGCCGGGCTCGGCACGGCCCAGCTCGCTCAGCACCTGCTGCTGACCTGGGTCAACCACGAGCACACCAACACGCTGACCGGCCAGATGTTCGTGGCGCACCTCGTGGCCGCGACGCTGACCGGGCTGTTGCTGTTCCACGCCGAGAACGCCCTGTTCAGGCTGTTCGCCGCCGTCACCCGCCTGATCCCCCGCAGGCTCACGCCGCTGCCGGTCTCCACGCCGATGCGGACGTTCCCCCGCACGCCGTACCTCCAGAACGCGCACCACCTGGAGTTGTCGCGGGCGAATGGGCGGCGCGGGCCGCCCTGTGACTCCTGATCATCCGTATCCCTCTGCAGACCCCTTTGGCATCAGGAGCCACAACTTCATGTCTACAAATCGATTTGGCGTGCGCACGCTCGCCGTTCTCGCCGTTGCCGGATTCGCCGTGCTCGGCACGCCGACCATCGCATCGGCGCACGTCAGCGCCCAGCCCGCGGAGTTCACCCAGGGTGGCCGCGCCACCTTCGCGTTCCGCGTCCCGAACGAGCGTGACAACGCCGGCACCACCAAGATCGAAGTGACGCTGCCGCAGGACACGCCGCTCACGTCGGTGCGCACCAAGCCGCTGGCCGGCTGGAAGGCCGAGGTCGTCAAGGGCAAGCTCGACAAGCCCGTGACGCTCGCCGGCAAGGAGGTCACCGAGGCGTTCAAGACGATCACCTGGACCGCCGAGCCCGGTGTGAAGATCAACGTCAACGAGTACCAGGAGTTCTTCGTCGCCATCGGCACGCTGCCGGAGGGCAAGGACAAGCTCGAACTCCCGACCAAGCAGACCTACGAGAACGGCGAGGTCGTGGACTGGGCCCAGGCCGCCGGTGCGGACGGCAAGGAGCCGGAGCACCCGGCGCCCGCGCTGAAGCTCGCCCCGAAGGCCGCCGCCGGTGACGATCACGGCCACGGCACGACCCCGGCCGCCAACAGCACCGAGACGCACGAGGCGTCCGTTGCCGGTTCCGACAAGACCGCCCGCTACCTCGGTGGCGCCGGTCTGGCGGTCGGTGCGCTCGGCCTCGGCTTCGGTGTCGGCGCGATCCTGCGTTCGAGGCGCAAGGCATGAAGCGCGCTCTGATCGCTTTCCTGTTCGCTGGTGCGGCCGTGCTCGCCACGGCCGCCCCTGCGGCGGCTCACAACGCACTGATCAGCAGTGACCCGAAGGACAAGACCTCGCTGGAGGTCGGCCCGTCGACCGTCACGCTGACGTTCGACCAGGACGTGCAGGGCGGCCAGGGCATCAACGCGATCTCGGTCGTCGACGCGAACGGCGGCCACTACGAGGTCGCGGGCGACCCGACGATCAAGGACACCGCGGTCTCCGCGAAGGTCAACGCCCTGGGCAAGGCCGGTGAGTACAAGATCGGCTACCGCATCCTGTCCGCGGACGGGCACCCCGTCTCCGGTGAGCTGACGTTCACGCTCACGAAGGACGGCACGGGCACGCCTGCCGCGGCGACGAACGACGCCACGTCCGGTGACTCGGGTTCGAGCGACGGCCTGCCCATCTGGGTGTGGATCGTCGGCGCCGTGGTGCTGCTCGGTGGTGGCGTGTTCTTCGCCCTGCGCGGTGGCGGAGGCGCGAAGGCATGAGCGACGTCCGGACCGCCGCCCCCACCCACTACCGCGTGCTCGCCGGACTCGTGTTCGGCGCACTCGGAGGCATCGCGCTCGGCCTCGTGCTGGCACCACCCGTCGTGGTCGCCGGGGTCGTCGACGCCGGGGCGGCGGTCCGGTACGGCCTGCCGGTCACACGGGTGCTGCTCGACATCTCGGCGACGGTCGTCGTCGGGCTGTCGATCCTGCCGAAGCTGCTCGGCTTCGACCGGCCGACGCACACCGAACCGGTCATGCGGCTCGCCCGGCCGGCCGCGGTGATCGCCGCCGCCGTCTGGGTGGTCGCCGCCCTGCTGGCGATCGTCCTGCAGGCCGCTGAGCTGCGGCCGGGCAGTGACGTCAGCATCGGCAACGCCGTGGACTACATCGCGAACGTGGGCGCGGGAAAAGGCCTGCTGTTCAGCGCGTCCTGCGCGTTCGTCTACCTGATCATCGGTGTGATGGCCGTGCGCAGCGGCGAGTCCGTGCCCGCTGAGCTGCGGATTCTCGTCTCGATGTTCGGACTGCTGCCGATCCCGGTGACCGGGCACGCCTCCAACTGGAAGTACCACGACTACTCGATGGTCTCCATGGAGCTGCACGTGCTGGGCGCCGCCGCGTGGACCGGCGGGCTCGGCGCGTTGATGGCGCTGGTCGCCTACCGCAAGGGCCTGCTGGCGATCGCGCTGCCGAGGTTCTCGAAGATCGCGACCGTCAGCCTGGTCGTCGTCGCGGTCACGGGCCTGTTCAACGGGTTGCTGGAACTGATCCTCAACCCCGTCGTGCCGTTCCCGCAGTCGCTGTTCACGACCGGCTACGGCCTGCTGTTCCTGGGCAAGGCCGTGTGCGCGGGACTGATCGCGGTGCTCGGCGCGCACATCCGGTGGCGGTTGCTGCCGAAGATCTCCCAGCACAAGGTCACCGCGATCGTGCAGTGGGCGATCCTGGAGGTGACCATCATGGGCGTCGCGTTCGGTCTCGCCGTGATCCTGAGCCGCGCTCCGGTCAGCTGAACCCCGTCGCGACCCTGACCAGGTCGGCGACCGCTCGCGACCTGCTGTGCGGCGGCCACGCGATCACCGTCGTCACCTTCGGCGCGTCCACCACCGGTACCGCGGCCAGGCCTTCGAGCAGGCCGGAGCGGACGACTTCCGGCATGACCGCGACCGCACGACCGAGCGCGATCATCTGGAACAGCTGCGTCAGGTTGTGCACCTCCATGCCGGTACCCGCGAGGTAGGAGCCGTCGGGCTCCGGCCAGCGCGCGAGTTCCGGCAGGTCGATGACGTCGGCCATCCGCAACCGCGCGGCGCCGGCCAGCGGGTGCGAGCTCGCGAAGATCGCGAACTGGCTCTCGGTGCGCAGTGGCTCGACGTCGAGTCCCGCGGTCGAGTCGTACGGCTCGTGCATGATCGCCACGTCCGCCCGTCCGTCGAGCAGCGGTTGCCGGGTGTGGGCCTCGCACAACAGCAGGTCGACGGCGACCGCACCGGGTTCGGCGGCGTAGGCGTCGAGCAGCTTCGCCAGCAGTTCGCTGGAGCCACCCGCCTTGGCGGCCAGCACCAGCGAGGGCCTTTCGACGGTGCGGGTGCGCCTCTCCGCCGCGGCCACCGCCCCGAGGATCGCCCTGCCTTCGGCCAGCAGCACCGCGCCCGCGTCGGTGAGCGAGACCTTGCGACTGGTGCGGGTCAGCAACGCGACGCCGAGCCGTTGTTCGAGCTGGGCGATCGTCCGCGACAACGGCGGCTGGGCGATACCGAGACGGTCGGCGGCGCGGCCGAAGTGCAGTTCTTCCGCCACCGCGACGAAGTACCGGAGCTCTCTGGTCTCCACCTGGCCACCGTATCGATATCCGCCGGGTATCGGTGCCAGACCGAAGTGATGTTGGTTCTGACGACGCCGCCGACCACGATCAAATGCATGAGCGAACAGACGATTGCGCTGGTCACCGGCGCGAACAAGGGAATCGGCTACGAGATCGCCGCAGGTCTCGGCATGACCGTCGGAGTCGGCGCGCGAGACACCCGGCGTGGCGAGGAGGCGGTGGCGAAGCTGCGCGCGGACGGCGTTGACGCGTTCTTCGTGCCGTTGGACGTTACCGACGACGAGAGCGTCCAGGCAGCGGTGGCACTGCTCGAGGAACGGTTCGGCCGCCTCGACGTGCTGGTCAACAACGCGGCGATCGCCGGAGCGTGGCCCGCGGCGCCGTCCGCCGCCACACCGGAAAGCCTGCGGGAGGTGCTGGAGACCAACGTGATCGGCGTCGTCCGGGTCACCAACGCGATGCTGCCACTGCTGGCTCGTTCCGCACGGCCGCGGATCGTCAACCAGTCGAGCCACCTGGCGTCGCTGACGCTGCAGACCAACCCTGAAGTGGAGTTCGGCGAGGTCAACGGCATCTACACGCCGTCGAAGACGTTCCTGAACGCGCTGACCGTCCAGTACGCGAAGGAACTCACGAACATCAAGGTCAACGCCGTCTGCCCTGGTTACGTGGCGACCGACCTCAACGGGTTCCAGGGCACCAGCACGCCGGCAGACGGTGCCAAAGCGGCGATCAGGCTGGCCACGTTGCCCGATGACGGCCCGACCGGCGGTCTCTTCGACGACGCCGGGGTCGTTCCCTGGTGAGGCAAATGTTCAACGTGAAACATTCATGCACTTCGCCGCGGACTCGGCGAGTGGTCTGATCGGCGCGACGAGCTGTGCGCGAACGGACTAGTCGGTGATCAGCCGGGCCGAAGATTCTTCCCGCATTCGCGCCAGCCGGTTCATCGTCCGCTGACCGCGGCGGTCCAGCTCACGGCTGTCGATCCAGCCGTTGGCGTAGTAGCGGTAGTCCTGAGCCAGCGCCACGAGCTCGGCGAGGTAGTCGGCGGATCGTCGCCGTCGCTCCTCGTCAAAGCCAGCCAACAGCGGTAGCTGGGTGTCCACCACCTCGTCGAGCAACTGCGCGGACCGCAGCGCTCTCCTGGAACGCCACCTCCGAGTAAGGCTCACGCGCCGCACCTCGTCCTTCGCCCCGACCTGCCGCACCCTAGGCGTGGATTTCTCGCCCGTCGATGCTGCATTCGTGTGCGAAGGCCCTGGCGTTACCGGTTCGTGTCCCACGCCATCCGATCGTGCTGCTATAGGACCCAAACGAGATTGCCGCTAGGCAGCGCTGTCAGCCCCGGTGAAGCGTGCGACGCGCTCGGCCAGTTCACGGGCCTCGGGGTTGTTGCGGCGCTTCTCGGCCTCCTGGCGAAGAGGCTCCATGCGCTGCTTGGTGCGCACGGACTTGAGGCCTTCCGACAGGTCAACGGCTTGGCCGCCGACCTTGGCGCCGTGGTCGACGTCGCCCTGGATGAGGTGGTTGATCGACATCGAGGTGAGGTTGAAGGACCGGCTGCGGGCCATGTCGTCGCCGAAGCTGTTGATCGCCTTCGACAGGTAGGGAATCGCGGTGCGGGCGTACTTGACGTCGACGGACTGGGCGAGCTCCGTGTGCACGGTGCCGATCATCGACGAGAGGTCGATCTCGTTGAAGAACCGCGCCCACGCGGGTGCTTCGACGACGTCGGCGCGGGAGAACTCGTCACGCGCGCGGCCGAGCAGCTTGAGCGCCTGCTCGTCGGAACCCATCTTCGCGTAGGCCCAGGCCTCGTTCGCGCACAGGATGCCCACCGCCAGTTCGGAACCGGAGTTCTGCGCGGCCAGCTGACCCAGCTGGAACACCTTCAGCGCGTCGTCCGGGGCGTTCTGGTGCAAGTAGACGCGGCCCATGCGGTACAGGATGTTCGCCATCAGGGCCTCGTTCTCGCCCTGCTTCGCGAGGTCGAGCGCCTGACCGAAGTGGTTGCGGGCCGAGTCCATCAGGCCCGTGTCGAACGACGTCCAGCCGGCGAGGTTGTGCAGGTCTGCCAAGGCGACGAAGAGCCGCTGGCGAACGATGTCCGTGGAGCTCGCGCCGAGCATCTGCTGTCCCCAGGACAGCTGGGCGACCACGGCGTCACGGCAGGAGCCGCCGCCGTACTGGTAGTCGAGGGCACGCAGAGCACGGGTGGCCGCTTCGACCTGCCGCACGTCCGTCATGCCGATGCGTCCCGGAGCCGGAGTCTGTGTGGGGTGTGAAACCCACGACCCGGAGTCCGCTCCGAACACGGCCGCGCCCACTGTCACGGCGGCGGCGTGCGCGAGGAACTTCCGACGCTTCACCGACTCTTCCTCCTCCGGATGGGGTGAGTCCGCAGCTGCGGCCACCCTTACTGCCGTTGTCTCGTCATAGGCGAGACCCATGTATCCACGTGGGACACCCAAGCCGATGGCGATCCTCGTCAGGACGTCGTACGCCATGACCTGGCGTCCCTTGAGGATCTCCGAGACTTCGGACTGCGACTGCCCAGTGAGCGCCGCGATCTGGCGCTGGGACACGCCGTGCCTTCGGAGCAGCCGGTAGACCGAGCTGATCTCTCGTCGGGCAAGTGCGTCCCGCATCTCCTGGTGGTCCCACACCTCGGTGGGGATAGGAGAGCCCTGGGAACTCATGGTGTTCATCGCGCACCCTCACAGTCCGTTGGGCGTCATCGGCAGACTAGGGGCAGGTCCCCGAGCCCGAGAAGTCCTCTTCGGCGGAGCTGATCGGCTCTACCGAACACCGCTTACCGCTCACCGTAAGACTTCCACCGGTGGGCGCTGTGACGTCCCGTTCCGGCATGAATCATCGCAATCTAGATTCCGGTAAGCGAGTGAGCACGGAGAGGAACGACCTAATAGTGGACAGCTCCTCCTCAGGCTCCACCTCCATTGTGGAGACGGGTGACACCGAATCCACATGGCGCGGCATGACCGGGCAACGTCGGACGTGGCAGATCAGCTGCGGCGACGTGGTCGACCGGGACCGCCAGCTCACCGTGAAGGTCGTTCAGGGCCAAGTGGTCCTGGTAGGCCCTCCCGGGGAGACGGCAGTCTTGTCCCACGACCAGCTCGTACAGCTCAGGGCTGCGCTACGCGAAGCCGCCGACCAGGCGGAAAGGTGACGGTGACGTTTCGATGGACGCGATCCTCGGACAGGTTCTTCGCAACGCTGTGTGGGAACGCCTCGACCTGCTCACAGAGCTGGCGAGCCGCGCTGACGCCCCGTCCCTCCTGTCGGTGGCTCGATCCGAGCTCCCTCGGCTGACCGAGGGATGGCGTGCTCTGCTGGCAGCGCACGAGCCGGACGAGAAGGGCAACTGCCCTGAATGTTCCGGCCGCTGGCGCCAGCAGAAGTCACCTTGCTCGGTGTGGCGCGCCGCGTACGAACACCTGGTTGCGGGCGGACTCGCCCCGCGCCCGGCTCGCCATCTGCGCGAGGCCCCGGTGACTCCTCCTGTCACCCGGTCCCGCCGCGCGGTGGCTCGAGCCCACTAACGGGCGTTTGCGACTGACCTGGCGTCCCCCCGACACGACCAGGTCTGCAAACCGCCTACTGACCGGTGGCCCGCGATGTGCGAACCCCCGACCGCTACATCGCGGGCCCCGGTCAGCTTTACCACTCCACAGATTCCCGCGGGCCGGTGACGTGCACCTTCCCTCCCCGACCGTCGTCGGTCCGCGGTCACCAACCACGGCCCTTGTCTGCACCTCCCGCGCAGACGAGGGCCGTTTTCACTTCTAGCGGTGGGTGCCGGTCTTCCAGGCCAGGTACGACGTCAGGCCGGGGAACAGCCGGCCGGAGATCTCGAACGCCTTGAGCTGCCACGGGAACAGGTGCTCGGCACGTTCCTTCTCCACCGCGTCGACGATCGCCTTCGCGCACTGCTCCGGCGTGACCGTGGGGATCATCAGCCGGGCGATGGCCGGGATCCGCTCCTCGGCGCCGGGATTGTTGTTGAAGTACTCGCTGGAGACCTTGCCCGGCACCACTTCGCTGATCCCGACGCCGGTCCCCCGCAGGTCGAGGCGCAGTGACGCGGTCAGTCCGCGCAACGCCCAGCGCGACGACTGGTAACCGACGCAGCCGGGGATCGGCAGCCTGGACACCGGCGAGTTCACGTTGACGATCCAGCCGGAGCCGCGAGACCGCATGGCGCCCAGGTACTCCCTGGTCAGCAGCAACGCGGCCAGGTACGGCACGGCGGTCATGGTCTGCAACTCGTCGGCCGACGTGTCGTCCAGGAACAACCAGCGTCCGACACCCGCGTTGTTGACCAGCACGTCCGGCGCCGGCACCTCTTCCGCGAGTGCGCGAATCTGCTCGGCGTCCGCCAGATCGGCCGGATGAGCGGTCGCCGAGCCGCCGAACTCCTTGATCCGTTTGACCTGCAGATCGAGCAGTTCGGCGCTCCGGGCCACAAGGTGGACATGAGCGCCGTGGGCGGCGAACCGGAACGCCGCCTCCGCGCCGATCCCCTGGGACGCCCCCGTGACCAGAACCTTCTTGCCCTCGACCTGCATCAGACCACCGATCGCACTCGACTCATCAACACCGCGGCCAGCGTCGTCGCCAGCGCGGACACCGCGAACAGACCGCGGTAACCGCCCAGGTTGGCGAGGATCAACGCGGTCAGCAAGGGGGCGATGACCTGCGGCAACGCGTTGGCCACGTTGAGCACACCCAGGTCCTTGGCCCGGTCGGACGCGGTCGGCAGCACCTGCGTGAGCAGCGCGATCGCGACGGCCCAGTACGTGCCGAAACCGACGCCGAGCAACGGGGAGGCGATCAGCACGGCGGTCCAGGTAGGCCAGATCACCAGGATCAACGCCGCCAGCGCCATCACGGCCGCGGCACCGTAGACATACGGCTTTCGGCGGCCAGAACGATCACTCCGTGCGCCGAACAGCACTGCTCCTGCGGCGAGCGCCACCCCGTAGAGCGCCATGAGCACGAGCAGACCGTCCTCCGGCGACTCGTGGTGGACCACGTCGCCGAGGAAGTAGAGGAGGTAGAGGGTGCCGAACGCGTTGCCGAGGTTGATCATCAGGTGCCCGCCCCACGCCCACGCGAAGTCGGGGTGCTGCTTCGGCGAGATCCAGAAAGTCGGCCGCACGGGCTTGGTGATGAGCTGCGTGTCCGGCGTGCGCAGGACGAAGAAGATGGCGCCGGCCAGCACGATGACCGCGCACGCCAGATAGCCGGCCTGAAGTCCGCTGACCAGCAGCGTCACCACGACCGCGCCCAGCACGGTGCCGAGCATCTGGCTGATCCCGATGAGCCCGCCGACCTGGGCCCGTTGCTCGACCGGCACCCGGTCGGGCACGGCAGAGGTCAGTGCGGCGAGCATTCCGCCGATTCCTGCCTGCACCAGGCACCAGCCGATGGTCATCACGACCACCGAAGGCGCGTTCGCGAGCACGGCCAGGCCGACGGCGCCGACGGCCGCTCCGGCCAGCGTCCACGGGTGGCGACGGCCGAACCGCGAGGTCGTGCGGTCGGACAGGAACCCGATCAACGGCACGACCAGCAGTGACACCATGCCGCCGAAGCCGGTGACGATGCCGAACACCAGCTCCTTGTTCGCCTTGTTCAGCAGTTCGGCCTGCTGCGGCAGCAGCACCTGGATCGGCGCGTAGACCGCCAGCCACAACCCGAGGTTGGCGCAGAACAACCAGGCCATCCAGCCGCGGCGAACCCGCACCACCGGCTCAGCGAGGGCTTCACTCACCGCTGATCACCTTTCTGTACCAGTGGAACGAGTCGCGCGGCGTGCGTCGCTGCGTCTCGTAGTCGACCTGGACCAGGCCGAACCGCTGTGAATATCCGGCTTCCCACTCGAAGTTGTCGAGCAGGGACCACACGAAGTACCCGGCGACGTCCGCTGCCTGCGCGGCCTTGAGGTGTCCGTCGAGGTAGGAGACCCGGTCGGCGTCCGCGATCTCGTCGGGGAAGCTGCAGCCGCTCTCGGTGACGTACACCGGCGGCAGGTCCGGATATCGCTCACGCAGCGCGTTGATCATCTCGGTCAGTCCGGCCGGAACGATCGGCCAGCCGAAACCGGTGAGCGGGTACTCGTCGATCTCCGCCAGTTCGAACGGCAGCGGGTTGCCCTCGGACGGCGCCTTGAGCCGCGTCGGGTTGTAGTAGTTCACGCCGTAGAAGTCGAGCGGCTGGTGGATCGTGGCCAGGTCACCATCGGCGATAGGCAGAAGCTCGGCGACTGCGTCGGGATATCGGCCCGACAACATGGGGTCCGCGTAGATCCAGTTGTGAATTTCGCTGTAGGCCTCGGCCGCTGCTACGTCGTTCGGCCCAACCGGCCAGGCCGGCGTGTGGTTGTTCGCCGTGCCAACCGCTTGCGCGTTGTGCGAACGGAGCACCTCGACCGCACGGCCGTGAGCGAGGTTCAGGTGGTGGGCGGTGGGCAACGCGTCGAAGAGCAGCGCCTTGCCGGGAGCATGCTCACCGATCGCATAACCCTGCAACGTCACCATCGCGGGTTCGTTGATCGGGATCCACATCTTCACGCGGTCGGCGAGCCGGTCCGCGACCAGCGCCGTGTAGTCGGCGAACCGGTCGGCGATGTCCCGGTTCAGCCACCCGCCCTCCGCTTCCAGTTCGAGGGGCGTGTCCCAGTGGTACAACGTCACCACGGGGGCGATACCGACGTCGACGAGCGCGTCGACCAGGCGGTCGTAGAAGTCGAGGCCCTCGGCGTTGACAGGTCCCTTGCCGGACGGCTGGATGCGCGGCCACGCGATCGAGAACCGATACGCGTTCACGCCGAGCTGCGTCATGAGCGCAACGTCCTCGCGCCACCGGTTGTAGTGGTCGCACGCAACGGAAGCGTCCTGGTTCTCGTGTACCGGAGAGAACTCGTCCCACACGGAGGGGCCGCGGCCGCCGGCGGTGAACGCGCCCTCGATCTGGAACGCGGACGTCGACACTCCCCAAAGGAAGTCGCTCATCGATCCTCCAAAATGTGAAACTTGTTCGGATCGTAGGCGTGTTGACTGGTTCAGGGAAGTGAAAGAGCCGTACAACAGGCAAGATGGAAGTACCCGAACTACTGGGAGTCGCCGTGACGAGCACCACCCCGCTTCGCCGTCAGCCCGTCCAGCAGCGCAGCGCCAAGAGAGTCGAGCGCATGCTCGAGGCCTGCGCGACGCTCATCGACGAGGTGGGCTACGACGGCGTCACCACGACGTTGATCGCGGAGAGAGCGGGCGTGGCGGTCGGCTCGCTCTACCAGTTCTTCCCCGACAAGAGAGCCGTCGTGCAGGCGCTGACGCTGCGCAACGTCGACAAGTTCTCCCTGGGCATCACCGAACGGCTCGAGCAGGCGACACTCGAGCACTGGTGGGACGCCGTGGACACGGTGTTCGACGTCTACGTGACGATGCACCGGGAGATCCCCGCGTTCGGGAAGCTGCACTTCGGTGACGTCGTGGACATGCGCCTGCTCGACGACCGCCGCGACAACAACGCCGTCATCTCCGACAAGATCTCGGAGCTGATCTCGGGCAAGTTCGGCATCCCGATGGTCGAGGTCCAGGTGCCCATCGCGATCGCCGTCGAAGCCGCCGACGCCGTGATGAAGATGGCGTTCCGCAAGAACCCGACGGGCGACCAGGCGATCCTGACCGAAGCCAGGGCTCTGGTCAGGGGCTACCTGTCGTCGCGGCTCCCGGTCTAACCGAAGTTGCGGCGCTCGCCGCGGTACGTGGGCACGGTGCGCTCGATGCGGTCACCGTGCACCAGGTGCACCTCGTCGAACCGCTCGAACAGCTCGCCCGCCTTGGCGTGCCGCATCCAGACGCGGTCACCGATCTTCAGCTGCTCCGCCGCCTTGCCGGTGACCGGCGTCTGCACCTCGCCCGCGCCTTCGAGGCCGAGCGTCTTCAGCCCGGACGGCAGGTACGGCGACGGCTGGCGGTCGGGAGTCGGCGTGCCGGACGCGATGTAGCCGCCGGCGAAGAGCGTGGCGACCCGCTTGGTCGGCTTGCGCACCACCGACAACGCGAACAGCGCGGCAGGTTCCGGCCTGAATGCCTGGTACCCGTCGAACAACGTCGGCCCGAAGAGACCACTGCCCGCCGCGAGCTCGGTGACGGACGGGTCGGACCCGGTCAGTTCCAGACTTCCGGTGCCGCCGCCGTTGACGAACTCCAGGTCTGCGACCTGCCGGACCGCGCTCACCACTGCCGTGCGGCGGTGGACCAACTCGGGCCCGGACTTGGACTGGATGAACCGGATCCCGAGCGCCCGCAGCGGCTGACCGGGCGGGTTGTCGCCCAGGCCGGCGATCTGACCCTCGTACGCCATGACGCCGACCAGCTTGAAGCCGGTGCGTTGCGTGATCTTGGCGGCCAGCGCCTTCGCCTGCTGCGGCGTGTGGATCGACGACCGGCGCGGGCCGATGTGCACACCCGGCAGCGGCCGCCACGACACGTCCAGCTCCAGGCAGACCCGGATGTCGGCGTGCGGACCGATGGCAGCGTCGACGAAGTCGAGGTGCTCGGTCGAGTCGACCATGATCGTGACGCGCTGACGTGCGGTTTCGTTGGCCGCGAGCTTCTGCAGCGACGCGCGGTCGGCCGTCGGGTACGCCACGAGGAGGTCCTCGCTGACGTTCTGCTCCGACAACCACAGCGCCTCGGCCAGCGAGTAGCACATGACCCCGGCGTAACCGGGCCGTTCGAGCGCCCGGCTCACCAGGTCACGCACCCGAATCGACTTGCTCGCCACCCGGATCGGATGACCGGCAGCGCGACGGGCGAGGTCCGCCGCGTTGTGGTCGAAGGCATCCAGGTCGACGATCGCGAACGGAGGATCCAGATCCTTCGTCGCGGCATCGAGTCGAGTTCTGCGCATGCTCTGACGGTACGTGCTGAACCCTTGAAACGTGAAGAGCTTTCACTTACGTTACTCGCAGGTCACACTCTCTCGTGGAGGTACGCGTGTGGACGAACTGGGCTAAAACGGCTTCGTGCACGGCGCGCGTGGTCCACCCGTCCAGCACGGACGAGATCGCCACAACGATCCTCTCCGCATCCCGAGTCCGCGCGCGAGGCAGCGGTCACTCGTTCAACGACATCGCCGTAGCGCCAGAAGTAGCGCTTGACCTGGACCGATGGACAGGAATCGTACGCGCGGACGCGGAGACCGGCCTCGTGACCGTCCGCTCAGGCACCCCTTTGTGGGCCTTCAACGCCGACCTGCACCGCCTTGGCCTCGCGATGCCGAACCTGGGCGACATCGACGCCCAGACCGTCGCCGGCGCAGTCTCCACCTCGACCCACGGCACCGGCGGAAAACTGGGCGTCCTCGCCACCGCGATCGTGGAACTCGAACTGGTCCTGGCCGACGGCTCAGTGGTGACCTGCAACCGCACCAACCGCCCAGACCTCTTCAACGCCGCCCGAGTGGGCCTGGGCGCACTCGGCGTCATCAGCACCCTGACCCTCCAGTGCGTCCCGTCGTTCGTACTGCGGGCCTCCGAGTCCCCCGGCCGCCTGGACGCGGTGCTGGAACAGTTCGACGACCTCTGCGCCGTCGAGGACCACGTCGAGTTCCACTGGTTCACCCACTCGGACCGCGTGATCCTCAAGCGCAACAACAGGATCACCGAACCAGCCCGCCCGCTCTCCAAGCTCCGCCAGGCGTGGGAGTACGAGGTGATGGAGAACGCGGCGTTCGGCGCGGTCACCAAGGTGGCCAAGACCTTCCCGCGCTACACCAAGCGCCTCAACGAACTCTGCGGCTCCCTGATCTCCGAACGGTCCTATTCGGACTACTCGCACAACGTCTTCGTGACCCCAAGACGAGTCCGCTTCGTGGAGACCGAGTTCTCCATCCCCCGCGAAACCCTGATGGACGTGATCGGCGAACTCCGCGCCGTGGCGAACAAACTGGGCGAACGCGACCACCTGATCGTCCCGTGCGAGGTGCGCATCGCCCAGGCCGACGACATCTGGCTCTCGACGGCAAGCGGCCGAGACACCGCGTACATCTCAATGCACCAAGCACTGGGCATGCAGTACAAGGCTTTCTTCGACGCGTACGCAGCCATCGCGGCGTCGGTGGGCGGCCGCCCACACTGGGGCAAGATGCACGACCTGACCGCAACGGAGCTCCGCCCGCTGTACCCGAACTTCGACGACTTCCTGCGGGTACGCAACGAGGTGGACCCCAACCGAACCTTCACCAACGCCTACCTGGACCGCGTGCTCGGCTAAAACCACCAGCCCACTCACCCGCGAAGCCGAAGCCGAGCGGTCCTACCGAGCGGGCCCGGCGGTGGGGTCCCGTCACGAGTCGCACCACAGCTCTTGCTGCATGCAGGTAGGGGTGTCAACTCGACACGCTTTTCGTCGAGTTGACACCCCTACCTGCATGTGGCCCGCTCTTGGTGCGGCTCGTGACGGGACCCCACCGCCAACGCACCGAAACTACGAAACAGGCAGCCGCCCAACGCAACAGGCGTGCCATCAACCCGCCCGCGGCGCCACCCCCCGATCAGATTGCCGGGGGTCTGGGGGCAGAGCCCCCAGGGGAAGCACCCAACGCAAGCTGGCCGCCCGCAAGGTGACCACTCGCTCGGCCGCGGATCGCAAGGCAACCACCCACCGGCTGCGGATACGCAAGGCAACCACCCGACAAAGCCGCGGATCGCAAAGCTGACCACGCTGACGCAGGGGTCCCCCCGATCCGGGAACCCCTACAACTCAACCTACTCAGAGGGTCCGACAAGATCAGAGAACTGCCCGGACCGCCTCGACAACCGGCGTCTCCCCGTTCACCAACTCCAGCGTCTTCCCAACAGTCCCAGGCGCATCCAGCAACGCCGCCAGCACAGCAGCAACATCCGCACGGGTGACAGAAGCCCGAGGCAACCGAGGCTCAGCCAGGGTGACCAGCCCGGTAGCAGGATCATTGACCAACGGCCCAGGCCGCAGGATCGTCCAATCCAGATCCCGAGCCTTCAAATCCTCTTCGGCGAGCTTCTTCGCCTTCAGGTACACAGCGAACTCCGGATCCACCGAAGGCGAGTCGGCAGACTCGATCCCGACGGTGGAAACCTGGAGAAACCGCCGCACCCCGGCCTCCACAGCAGCAGAGGCGAACAGAGCGGCGGCCCCGTAGTCCACGGTGTCCTTGCGGGCGGCACCAGATCCGGCGCCGGCACCTGCGGCGAACACTGCCGCGTCAGCACCGTTCAAATACGCCGCGACCGAGTCCAGATCAGCGGACTCCAGGTCGCACAACACCGGAACGGCTCCGGCTTCCTGCACGTCACCAAAGTGATCGGGGTTCCGGACCAGCGCGGTGGCGGCGTCTCCACGGGTGGCCAGCTGCTGCTCGAGAAGCAGCGCGATCTGCCCGTGTCCGCCGGCTATCACTACTCGCATGGTCTGACCGTAGATCAGTGAGCGGCGACCAGCACGACGCGTGGATCAGGACGCGGTGGCGAGCACCTGCTCGTAGACCAGTTCGTTGACCCAGCGGGTGATGGCGGTGTCCTCGGCGGGCGCGTTCTCCTGGCGGCCGGACACGTCGACCGAGAGGTCCTTCTCGTCGTCGGCCAGCAGGACGGAGACGCCGTAGCGGCGGACGCGCGGCAGGCAGTTCGCGAGGTAGTCGTGCGAGAACGCGACCGACTCAGGGAGGACGACCGCGGCGTTGCCGTAGCGGGCGAAGGGGACGGCGGAGGCCAGCGCGGTGCGCCAGTGGCGGGCGACTGCCAGGACGCCGACGATGCGCACGGCGGCCGGCGGGACGCGGCCTTCCATCTCCGGCCACACCCAGGTGGAGACGGTGGTCTTGTCGGCCTCAGGGCCCGCACCCACGCACACGCGCTCGGCGTGGGCGTCGGCCAGGAGTTCGGCCACGACGACGACCTTGCGGCCCATCAGGACCATTTCGGGGAGAACCACGCCGTGCCAGCCGAGGCGGATCGCCGCAGCGGCTGCCAACTCCTCGACGGACGCGGGCAGTTCCGGAACCGGGACCGGGGTGGTCGACAGACCGTTCGAGCTGTCGAGTGCCGCGATCCTTGCTGGGGTGCTGCTCACGCCAGTGCCTCCTCGTCACCCGCGGCGGGAGATCCGCCGCGTTTCGACTCGTGCTCTGGATAAAGAATTAGCAGTAAGCGCGCGGCCCGCCCCCAGGCCACAGGACCCCCTGCGATCGACGGCGCCGACCGGTCGGTGACCGGTCGAGGAGTGGTGAGGGGAGTTCGGTCCTACGGTGCTGCCGTCTGGGTGACGTTAATCCGTATGGACGCACCAAAAGACCTGCTCAGGGTGTGTGCGCCAGGCGTGGGGGCAAAAAGCCGGTCAGCGG
Organism: Lentzea sp. NPDC102401; assembly: GCF_044765805.1. Classification (NCBI taxonomy): domain Bacteria; kingdom Bacillati; phylum Actinomycetota; class Actinomycetes; order Pseudonocardiales; family Pseudonocardiaceae; genus Lentzea; species Lentzea sp. NPDC102401. Next base: position 329,834 of record NZ_JBIWKS010000003.1, read on the forward strand.
TACCGGTCACCGTCCGTCGACCGTTCACCGCGCCAGAACGACCACCTACATGATGATCACGGTCTTGCCGGGCCCGTGACCTGCGAAAACGTCGGTCGCCTCACGCAACGGCACGCGTCGGGCGATCGGTACTTCCAGGTCCCCCGCCTGCACCATCGACGCCAGCCGCACCAACGTTTCGCGCGAGCCCTTCATGCCGAAGTTCTGCTTCTGATCAGCGGAAACGTAGTTCGTGTTGAAGGCCAGCGGCGCATAGCGCGCGTTCTCCTCGAACGACGAACGGTCGGCGCTGACGAGGTCGATCAGAGCGTCGGCCTCGACGAGGGTGTCGCCACGGCCGATGGGGATGACCCGCTTGCCCGCCGCACGCGCGATCTGGACGGCGAACGACCCCACGCCACCGGAGGCACCGACGATCAGCACGGATTCCGCGGCCCCGAGCGACTCGACCAACTGCAAAGCGGTCATTCCCGCGGTCGGCAATGCGGCGGCGACCGCGGGATCCATGTCGTCCGGCAAGGGAGCCAACGCGTTCCCGGCCGGAACTGTGACGTACTCGGCGTACGTTCCGCCGCCGACCGGACGGTGGAAGAAGGTGCCGAAGATCCTTTCGCCAGAGCCCTCCACCTCCCCCGCGCCGTCCGTGCCGGGAACCATCGGGAACCGGTGCTCCGCCGAGCCGCGCAGCATCCCGTCCACGACCTTGCGGTCGAACGGGTTGACGCTCGCCGCCAGCATCCGCACCTTGAGCTCCCCAGGACCGGGGGTCGGCTCGGGGAGTTCGACGAGTTCGAGTTCAGCACCGAATTCCGCAGCAGCTACTGCCCACATCTCATTCCTCCATGGCACGAGCAACACTACCGAGCGTGTCCATCAACTTAACAGTTATTCACACGAATGGTCGCACGACGGGAGAATCGGCGATCCGAGCACTGCTCGAGACACTCAGAACAACCGAAACTGGACATTCCGTTCACCCGTTCTGACCTATTGCGCGCAGAACCACGCCGATACGATCGGTTCTGCGCGATTGATCATTCATCGCCACAAGCCTGGGGGGGCAACTAGATGTTCTACTTCTGCGCATTGTGCGCACACCATTTCCGCAGTAGCCGGTCTTTGACCCCTGCGGTACGCACCTCACACAGCTGAGAAGCTTCTCGAATTCCGGTCGCTGCACATTGTCGCCGACCGCCCTTCGCGCACTTCTGCGCACCTCGGCGTCGGGCCACCCGGCCCGTCGATTCACCATGCGAACAAACAGGAGTATTTCACCTGATGCCGAACAAGAGAAGCATTGCCGTCTTGGCGAGTGCTCTGGCACTTGGCCCCGCACTGACGCTCACACCGACGGCCTCCGCGGCGCCGGCTCCGGCTCCGGGACCCGCTCAGGTCATGAGCGGGTGCGACACCTGGATCGACGGCGAGTGGGGCAAAGCCCAGTGCTACAACAGCTCTGCAGTCACCAAGACGTTCAAGATCGTGGTGACGTGCGTCGACTTCTGGGACCCGGACGTGACCAACTACGCGGACATCCCGGCCCAGAGCCAGGGCACGCTGGCCGGTCACTGCTGGGGAGCCGTTGAATCGGTGGTCGCCGGACTGGCATGACAGCACGGTTCTTCGGGCCAGTTGCGCTCTGGCCCGAAGAACCGCCGCCCACTAAGGGACCAAATCAGGGTAGCACCCTTTCTCATTCATGACGTTCGACGCTTTGGATTTGCTCTTTCACCAGCCCAGGGACGCATAGAGGTGAACAAGATCATGAATTCGACCGACCGGGCCGAAGTGCGCGTCGGCAGCGCGTCGGCGATTACGGCGACGGATCTCTGCTTCAGTTATTCACGCCAGCGACAGAAGGCCGGGCGCAGATCGGCGCTCGAGAACTGTTCGCTCTCCGTGCCGAACGGATCGATCGCCGCACTCGTCGGGATGAACGGCGCTGGAAAGTCCACGCTGATGTCCCTCATCGCGGGGATCCTGCGTCCGTCGTCCGGAGTCGTGAGAGTCAGCGGAGAGCACGGATCCACGACCGCCGTCGCCCTTGTCACCCAGGACAAACCCCTTTACCGCAACTTCACCGTGGCCGAGATGCTGCGGGCGGGGAAGAGCCTGAACCACGTCTGGGACGAGTCTCGGGCGCTTCGGTGGATCGATGCGTTCGGCATCCCGCTGAACACCACGTGCGGCCGGTTGTCCGGAGGTCAGCAGGCTCAGGTCGCGCTGGCGCTCGGCATCGGCAAACGCCCGACCGTGCTGCTGCTCGACGAGCCGCTCGCGAACCTCGACCCGATCGCACGTCGTGAAGTGACGGACCAGCTGATCGACGAAGCACGTGACGAAGGCATGACCGTCCTCTTCTCCACCCACGTCGTGACCGAGCTGGCGGGCACCGCCGATCACCTCCTGCTGCTCGACCGGGGACGGCTCCTGCTCGATGCCGGGGTCGACGACCTTCTCGGGTCGCACGTCCTGATCGGCGAAGGGGCCGAGGGCGAGAGCCGCACCGGACGGGACCGGGCGACGTGGCGAGTCGTCGAGGCAGCCGACGCCGGCGACCGCGAAACGCGGCGGCCGACGCTCGAAGAACTGGTCATCTCCTACCTCGGTGCGTCCAAGAAGTTGGTCAGCGAATGAACACCATCACGCGCACACACGTCCCATCCCGTCAGAACACGACCAGCCAGTTGCTGTGGCTGGCATGGCGTCAGCACCGTGCGACGGTCGTCTGGACGATGACCGCCATCGGCCTGCTCGGTATCGGCATGGTGATCCTGTCGCGGATGCTGCGCTCGCCGTCGACGGCGCCAGGAGAGCTCGAGCAACTCACCGAGCTCGCCAACATCCTGCTCATCGCCCAGATCCTGGCTCCGGTGCTGATCGCGACGTTCTGGACCGCACCCGCCATCGCCAGGGAGCACGAGCAGCGCACCGCGGTCTTCGTCTGGACGCAGGATGTGAAGCCCGCGGCCTGGTTGACGGTGAAGGTGGCGATGCTCGGCGGGCTGACGCTGGTCGCGGCGGCCTGGACGGGCGTGTGCTCCGCACAACTCGCCCGGTCGATCCAGTCGGTCGAGAAATCCGCCAGCCTCTTCGAGTCCGTCCTGTTCGAGGCGTCGGTCCCGATCCAGATCGGCTACTCGTTGTTCGCCTTCGCCATCGGCCTCGCCGCGAGCGCGCTCCTGCGGCGCACGGTTCCCGCGATCGGACTGTCCCTGGGCGTCTTCATCGCGGCCAGGGTCGTGGCGACCACGTCGAGGTCCGAGTACCTGCCGCCGGAGCGGCTGGCCACCCCGTTCACGGGTGACACGGGCGTCACCCGCGCGGCTCCGATCGGGGAGAACTCCAGACGGCTCGGTGTGGAGTACGCCGATGCGTCCGGCGCCCCCAAGCCGTTTCCCTGGACGGAGTGCAGGTCGGCGGGAACTCGCGAAGAGTTCCAGACCTGCGTCCGCGGACACGGCGTCCAGGACGTGGTGACCGTCTATCAACCCGGATCTCGCCTTTTTCTGTTCCAGGTAATCGAATCGAGCGCGTTCACCTTGGCGGCGGCCGCGCTGATCACCTGGATCTTCCTGCGTTTCCGCAAACGGTCGACGGTGATCGGGAAACTCTGAAGCGGGCACGCCGATCGGTTGTGCCGAAACAGAAACACGAAAATTGGGGGCAGTCTTGCACATGAGGAAACTGTTGATGGCCGCGTTCGCGGTCGTGCTCTCACTCCTGGTGTCCGCTCCGCCGAGCTACGCGGCGACCAGTGCGCAGAAGGCCGAAGCGCTGGCGAAGGTGCGCGAGGAGAAGCTCCTGCTCTGCCGGGGAGAGGCGCCGCCGCAGGAGAAGACGTGGTTCTACAACCACACGTACTTCGGTGCGAGTGCCTGTGACGAATGCATCGACATGGGCCTCGAGGGCCTCGGTGGCGGGGCTTGGCGCGACTACTACTGTTGGATGACCGCCCCCGGTCCCTGGTACTCGATCGACCTCTGGGTCAGCCATCACTAGTCGAACCGCGGGTCACCGACCAGGAGCGACGCACTGAGCTGAGCCGAGGACCTGTGGCCGTGCCGTCCCCTGTGCACGGCCACAGGTCCTCCTGCTCATCAGGTCCACTTCCCCGGCGCTGTCGTGGGATGGTTCGCCGCCAGCTGCTCCACCACTTCCAGGCGTCGCCGTTCGACCGCGGCGGCGCTCTCGACGCCCAGGTGCTCGACGATCTCCGCCTCGCTCAGTTCCTGTCGCTGCACGACTTCGAGGAGCTTTTCCTCGGACTGATCGACCTGCCGGCGATGTGTCGTCACCAGGCGTCGCCATCCCCTGATGACGTCCAGGGGAAAAGCCGGTGCATCACCACGAGCCGCCAGAAGCCCCAGGGCGAGGAGCTGGTTCTCGCGCACCACGCGGTAGCCGCGTTCTTCCATGTTGGCTTTGAGGAAATCGTCGATTCGGGGATCCAAATCCATGAATCTGATTCTTCTTGGACCCTATTCGGCCGTCAACCGGGCTTGCCCTTAGGCCAACCGAATGAACGGCGACCTGACGCACTGCGACGAAGATCACTACGAGGCCTGCGGTCGCGGGCCGTCCTGACCGGACGCAGCACCCTGGCGCGGAGGCGTTCGGGAGGCGCGATCACCGAACAGACGCCATCCGGTCAGGTCACAGCACTAGCCCGAAAGAGTGGTACGTGCCACATCGAGACGGAGGGGAAGACACAACTCCGGACAGCAGAAAGGCCCCGCACATGTGCGGGGCCTTTCTGCTTTTCGCTTGTGGGCAAGGGGGGAGTTGAACCCCCACGTCCTTTCGGACACACGGACCTGAACCGTGCGCGTCTGCCATTCCGCCACTTGCCCTGGCGACGAGAGGAACACTAGCACGCGCCGAAACCAGGTTCCTAATCGCCCCCTGTAGGTGCGGTCGTACCCGGATACGATCGGTACAGGAGCCCGGCCGAGCGGAACGAGCGGAAGGAGTCGACATGGGCCTGCAACGCTTCGAGCGCAAGCTGGAAGGTCTGGTCGGCAACACGTTCGCGCGCGTGTTCGGCGGCAGCGTCGTGCCCCAAGAGGTGGCACAGGCACTGCAACGGGAGGGTGACAGCAACATCCGCGAGCTCGCGGGTGGCAGACTGCTAGCCCCCAACCACTACAAGGTGCTCCTCGGACCTCAGGACCACGAACGTCTTGCGGGCGACGAGCAGGATGAACTACGCATCACACAGCTTCTCGCAGAGGGCCTGCGAGAGCACCTGGCCGAGTCCGGATGGGATACCTATGGTGACGTCGTAGTCTCCCTGGAGCGCTCCGAGGCGCTGCACACCGGACAGTTCCGAACCAGCTCGTCCGTCGACCCCGACGTGAAAGCGGCCAGCCGACGGTCAGCACCACCTCGCACCGCAGGAGACCGACCCATGAGCCAGCCTCCCGGCTACGGACAAGGACAGGGCCAGCCCGCCCAGGACCCTTATGGTCAGGGCGGCTACGGCCAGCAGGGCTACGACCAGCAGCAGCAGGGCTATGACCAGCAGGGTTACGGCCAGCAGCAGGGTTACGGCCAGGCGCAGGACCAGGGCTACGGCCAGCAACAGGGCTATGGCCAGCAGGGCTACGACCAGGGTTACGGCCAGCCGCAGGGCTATGGCCAGGACCAGGGTTACGGCCAGCAGCAGCAGGGCTACGACCAGGGTTACGCCGGCGGCCAGCAGCCTGGCTACGGCCAGGACCAGGGTTACGGCCAGCAGCCGGGCTACGGCCAGCAGGGCTACGACCAGGGTTACGCCGGCGGCCAGCAGGGCGGCGGTTACGACCAGGGTTACGGCCAGCAGCCGGCCGGCGGTTATGACCAGGGTTACGGCCAGCAGGCGGGCTACGGCCAGCAGGGCGGCTACGACCAGGGCTACAACCAGGGCGGATACGCCCCGCCGGCCACCCAGGGCGCCAACCGTCAGCTCAACGCGACGTTGCACCTCGACGACGGTTCCAACCGCACGTACAACCTGAAGCAGGGTGGAAACGTCGTAGGACGTGGGCAGGAAGCCGACTTCCGCCTCCCGGACACCGGAGTCTCCAGGCGCCACCTGGAAATCTCCTGGGACGGGCAGAATGCGATGCTCGCTGATCTCGGTTCGACCAACGGCACCACGGTGAACGGCACGCCAGTGCAGACTTGGCAGCTCGCGGAGGGCGACGTCGTCCGCATCGGCCACTCGTCACTGGTTTTCCGCACCGCGGGCTAGAGGTCGATACGGGCGTCGGTAAGCAACTCAAGGCAGGAGCGGTTACAACCGGTGCCAGAGCTGGTGATGCAGCTGACCAGAGCGGGCTTTCTCGTGCTCCTCTGGCTCTTTGTGCTGGCCGCCCTACGTGTGGTCCGCTCTGATCTCTACGCAGCCTCAGGGCTCCGGGCGTCAGGTCTGCCCGGTTTCCGGAGGTCCGAGAAGTCGGCGAGGGGAAGCAAGGCGCCTCGGCAACTCGTGGTCACCCACGGGGCGCTGACCGGCACCCGAATCTCACTCGACGGCAGGCCGATCCTGATCGGCCGCGCTGACGACTCCACTCTCGTGCTGGACGACGACTTCGCGTCGACCAGGCACGCGAGGCTGTCCATGCGCGGCACCGACTGGTACGTGGAGGATCTCGGCTCCACGAACGGCACCTACCTAGACCGAGCCAAGGTCACCGCACCCCTGCGCGTACCTCTCGGCACCCCGATCCGCATTGGCAAAACGGTGATCGAGCTGCGCTCATGACCTTGGTTCTTCGATACGCGGCCCGAAGCGACAGGGGCCTGGTTCGCAACAACAACCAGGACTCCGTGTACGCGGGCCCCCGCCTGCTCGCAGTAGCCGACGGCATGGGTGGCCACGCCGCCGGTGAAGTCGCGAGCAAGGTGGTCATCGCCTCGCTGGCCCACGTCGACGACGACGAGCCTGGCGACGACCTCCTCGGCAAGCTGCGCGACGCGGTCGCGAGTGGCAACGGCGCCATCTCCGAGCTCGTGACGAGCGACCCGGACCTGGAAGGCATGGGCACCACGCTCACGGCCATCCTGTTCGCGGGCAACCGTCTCGGACTCGTGCACATCGGCGACTCGCGCGCGTACCTCCTGAGAGAGGGCTCCTTCGCGCAGATCACGCACGACGACACGTTCGTCCAGTCGTTGATCGACGAGGGCCGGATCACCGCGGACGAGGCCGCCACGCACCCGCAACGCTCGTTGCTGCTGCGCGCCCTCACCGGGCACGACTTCGAGCCCAGCCTCACGGTGCGCGAAGCGCGTGCCGGCGACCGGTTCCTGCTCTGCTCGGACGGTCTGTCCGGCGTCGTGAGCCTGGAGACGCTCGACGAGGCGATCCGCATCCCGGACCCGCAGGCCTGCGCGGACCGGATGATCGAGCTCGCGCTCAAGGGCGGCGGTCCCGACAACGTCACGGTGATCGTGGCGGACGTCCAGGACGTCGCTTTCGGCGACGACTACCCGATCGTCGGCGGCGCGGCAGGTGACGGCAGCGAGGACCACACTCCTCCGCCGGACTCCGCGGCCTCGCGAGCGGCGACGATCACGCAGCAGCGCCCGCCCATGCAGCAGCGCATGGACGCGCCTCCCCCGCCTCCGCAGGACCCGAAGCGCAAGAAGCGCAGCGCCATCAAGGCGTTCGCGATCATCTTCGTGCTGCTCCTGCTGACCGGTGTGGTGGCTGTCGGCGGCAAGCTGTGGCTCAACACCCAGTACTACGTCGGCGCCACCGAGGACGGCCAGGTCGCGATCTTCCGCGGTCTCAACGGCACCGTCATCGGCTTCAAGCTGTCGTCCAAGGTCGAGGACTCCTGCCCGCCCGGATCCACGGGCTGCACCCCGATCACGCTGAAGGACCTGCAGGAAGCCGGTCGCAAGACCATCACCGCGGGCATCCGCAGCGACAACGGCCTCGACGGCGCGCGCGCCGCGGTCCGGTTGCTGCGCACCGAGCACATGCTGCCGCTGTGCAAGGACACGTCGTCGACGTCGACCAGCACGACGCCCTCGACGACGCCGTCCACGCCGAGCAGCAACCCGTCGAGCAGTGCGTCCAGCGCGCCGCCCACGAACGGTTCCCCGAACCCGGAGACCGGTTCCACCGAGCCTTCGCTCACCCCCTCCCAGCAAAAGCCGGGTGTGGAATGCCGGGAGGGTCCGTAGTTGATGGGCTCGCCCGTCCCCTCCGGGGAAGGTTCACCAGGTGCGTCGGCGGCGACCAACACGTCGCCAGGCCTGAAGGCGCCGACGCGACGCGGCACCGAACTGGTGATGCTGTCGTTCGCCGCCGGTCTCGTGACGCTCGCTCTCATCCTGGTCGAACTGAACCAGGAGCGCTCGCTGAGTCTGAGGATCCTCTACCTCGGTCTCGCGTACCTCGGACTCTTCGCTTGTGCCCACCTCGCCGTGCGCAGGTGGGCGCCGTACGCCGACCCGGCGATCCTGCCGTGCGTCGCGCTGCTCAACGGGCTCGGCCTGGTGGTCATCCACCGGATCGACCTGGCCCTGGAAGGCACCGTCTTCCCCGACGGCTCGACGTGGGACCCGGTGGCCTTCAAACAGGTCATCTGGACCGGCATCGGGTTGTTGCTGTTCGCGGCCACGTTGAAGTTCCTGCCCGACCACCGGATGCTCGCGCGGTTCGGCTACACGTTCGGCCTCGTCGGACTGGTCGCGCTGCTGCTTCCCGGTGTGCTGCCCGGTTTCATCGCGCCGACGATCAACGGCGCGAAGATCTGGCTGCGCATCGGACCGTTGTCCATCCAGCCGGGTGAGTTCGCCAAGATCCTGCTGATGGTCTTCTTCGCCGCGTTCCTCGTGTCGAAGCGGGACCTCTTCACCGTGGCGGGCCGCCGGTTCCTCGGCATGGACCTGCCCCGTGCCCGTGACCTCGGCCCGCTGTTCGCGGCCTGGGGCGTCACGGTCGCGGTCATGGTGCTGCAGAAGGACCTCGGCTCCTCGCTGCTGTTCTTCGGCATCGTGCTCGTGCTGCTCTACATCGCCACCGAACGCGCGGCGTGGGTCGTGCTCGGTCTCGGCATGTTCTCCGGTGGCGCGATCATCGCGTGGAAGCTGTTCACGCACGTCCAGCAGCGCGTGGCGAACTGGCAGGACCCGATCGCGCGCTACGACGTGGTCGGCGGCGGGTACCAGATCTCGCAGTCGCTGTTCGCTCTCGCGACCGGCGGCATCGGCGGTGCGGGCCTCGGCGCCGGCCGTCCGGAGATGATCCCCGAGGCCAACACCGACTTCATCACCGCCGTGATCGGCGAGGAACTGGGCTTCGTCGGCTTCGCGGCGCTGCTGCTGGTCTACATGGTCTTCGCGTTGCGCGGCCTGCGCGGCGCCATCGCCGTGCGCGACAGCTTCGGCAAGCTCCTGGGCGGCGGTCTCGCGTTCGCGGTCTGCTTCCAGGTGTTCATCGTCGTCGGCGGTATCACCAAGCTGATCCCGATGACGGGTATCACCGCGCCGTTCCTGTCCTACGGCGGTTCGTCCCTTCTCGCGAACTACATCCTGGTCGCGTTGCTACTGCGAATTTCCGCGGCGGCCAGGGCCCCGCAGCGGGTCGCGAAGCCGAAACCGCAACAACCGGCTATCGCCGACCAGCACACTGTGATGGTGGAGCGTCCCAAATGAACACACCGCTCCGCCGCGTCGGCATGGCCATGATGGTGATGATCCTGCTTCTGCTGGGCAACGCCACGTGGGTGCAGGTGATCAACGCCGACGAGTGGCGCAAGAACGCCTACAACCGCCGGGTGCTGCTCGACGAGTACGCCCGCAAGCGCGGTCTGATCACGGTCGCCGACGGCACGGTGATCGCGGACGTCAAGGAGACGAGCGACCGTCTCCGGTTCCTGCGCACCTACAACAACGGGCCGGTGTACGCGCCGGCGACGGGGTACCTGTCCGTCACCTACGGCACCTCCGGCATGGAGCGCGCTGAGAACGACCTGCTCAACGGCTCGGACGACAGGCTGTTCGCGCGCCGCGTCTCGGCGTTGATCACCGGTCGCGACCCGGTCGGCGGCAACGTGCAGCTCACCCTGAACGCCAAGGTGCAGCAGACCGCGTACGACCAGCTGACGGCGAAGGGCTTCACCGGTTCGGTCGTCGCGATCAAGCCGGACACCGGCGAGATCCTCGCGATGGCGAGCACGCCGTCCTACGACCCGAACCTGCTCGCGAGCCACGACGCGAACGAGCAGGCGTCGGCGTGGAAGCAGCTCACCGCCAAGGACTCGAACGACCCGCTGGTCAACCGCGCGACGCAGGCCCTCTACCCGGCCGGCTCGACGCTGAAGGTCGTCGTAGCGGCGGCCGCGCTGGCCGACGGCAAGAACAAGGACACGCAGTACACCGCCAAGGGATCGATCACGCTGCCGGGCAGCCAGACGCAGCTGCCGAACTTCAACGGCACCCCGTGCGGCCCCGGCGAAACGGTGCCGATGGAGACCGCGCTCGCCAAGTCGTGCAACACGGCGTTCGGTGAGATGGCGGGCCAGCTCGGCGCGAACAAGCTGCGCAGGCAGGCGGAGAAGTTCGGCTTCAACGACCCGGACCTCGCGGTGCCGCTGGTCGTCGAGACCTCGACGCTCGGCCCGATCCCCGACGACGCGGCGCTCTACCAGACCGGCATCGGCCAGCGCGACGTGCAGATCACGCCGCTGGAGAACGCCGTGGTGGCGGCGACGATCGCGAACAACGGCAAGCGCATGCAGCCGTACCTGGTGTCGAAGATCCTCGGCCCGGACCTGAAGTCGATCGACGACACCAAGCCGGACCAGGTCGACACCGCGATGACCACGGCCAACGCCAACGCCCTGCGCGACATGATGATCCAGTCCGAGATCAACACCGGTGGTGAGGGCCGTCTGCAGAACGTGCAGGTGGCGTCGAAGACCGGTACCGCCGAGCACGGCACCGACGTGAAGCAGAACAACCCGCACGCCTGGTACATCGCGTTCGCGCCGGCGCAGAAGCCGGAGATCGCGATCGCGGTCATCGTGGAGGACGGTGGCGACCGCGGTCTGGGCGCCACCGGCGGCAAGGTCGCGGCCCCGATCGGGCGCGCCGTGATGAACGCGTACCTGGCAGGCCGCTGATGCTGACCAAGGGCCAGCTCCTCGCCGACCGCTACCGCCTGAGCAGGCGGATCGCGGTCGGTGGCATGGGCGAGGTCTGGGAAGCCGCGGACGACCGGCTCGACCGCCGCGTCGCGGTGAAGGTGCTCAAGGCGGAGCTCTCCGGAGACCCCGAGTTCCTGCACCGGTTCCGCGTCGAGGCGCGGATGACCGCGTCGCTCAACCACCCCGGCATCGCGTCGGTGCACGACTACGGCGAGACCGCGTCCGTCACCGACGGACCGGAGGACACGGCGTACCTGGTGATGGAACTCGTCGAGGGCGAACCGCTCGCGACGATCATCTCCCGCGGCCGGCTGACCGCCGAGGTGACTCTCGACCTGCTGGAGCAGACCGGGAACGCGTTGCAGGCGGCCCACGAACGCGGGCTCGTGCACCGCGACGTGAAGCCCGGCAACATCATGGTCACGCCGTCGGGGAAGGTGAAGATCACCGACTTCGGCATCGCCAAAGCCGTGGACGCGGCACCCGTGACGCGGTCCGGCATGGTGATGGGCACCGCGCACTACATCGCTCCCGAGCAGGCACTTGGTGGCGAGGCCGAACCGGCGAGCGACGTTTACTCGTTGGCGGTGTGTGGCTACGAGTGCCTGGCCGGACACAGGCCGTTTCTGTCGGACAACGCGGTGACCGTCGCGATGATGCACATCCGCGACATGGCGCCACCGTTGCCGCCGGACGTTCCGCCTGGTGCGCGGGCGTTGATCGAGGCGACGCTGGTGAAGGACCCGCGGAAGCGCTACCGGACGGGTGGCGAGTTCGCCGCGGCCGTCAGCGCGGTGCGGGTGGGCCAGCCGCTGCCGACGCCGTCCGGGTTCGCGATGCCTCCGGTGATCCCGCAGCAGGTGCAGGCACCACCGCCTCCGCAGGCGTCACAGCCGCTGCCGATTCCACCGCAGATGGCGCACCACCCGGGAGGACCGGGACGTCCCGGCACCCATCCGACCATGCAACCGGCGCACCAGACGGGCATGCAACAGGTGCATCAGACCGGAATGCAGCCGGTGCACCAAACCGGAACGTTCACTCCCATGCCGACGCCACCGGGGAGAAACCGGACCGCCGTCTGGGTTATGGTCGCTCTCCTGGTGGCAGTGCTGCTGATCCTTGGCGTGTTCCTCCTGTGGAAGTACACCGTCAAGCCGAACGACAGCACCGGGCAAGGTGGCCGGCCGACGACGTCCAGCACGGCGAACTCGAACGCCCCGGCGAACGGTCAACCCGACTCGGCGGACCGGATTCCGGGCAGTTCGCCGAAGCGGATCGACGAGGACGACTACATCGGCCGTTCCGGCGACGAGGTCAGCATCGCGCTGATCGACCAAGGCATGGAACCCAAGGTGCAGAGCGCGCAGGGCACGCCACCGGGCGACTTGAAGAAGTGCCGGGTCACCGCCATCGCGCCCACAGGCGATGTGCCGGTCGGCTCGCAGGTGAAGGTGACGTGCGCGCCATGAGCAACACAAGAACCGAGTTCGGAATACCGTCGACGAGGAGCGGGACGAAGCACCGATGAGCACTCCGCGACTGCTCTCAAACCGCTACGAACTGGGTGAGACTCTCGGGTACGGCGGCATGTCCGAGGTCCACAAGGGGCGGGACGTCCGCCTCGGCAGAGACGTGGCGATCAAGGTGCTGCGAGCCGACCTCGCCCGTGACGCCCAGTTCCAGGAAAGGTTCAAGCGCGAGGCCCAGAACTCGGCCGCCCTGAACCACCCGGCGATCGTCGCGGTGTACGACACCGGCGAGACGCAGACCGAGTACGGCCCGCTGCCGTACATCGTGATGGAGTTCGTCGACGGTCGGACGCTGCGCGACATCGTGAAGACGCAGGGCCCGCTGTCGGGCAAGCGCGCCATGGAGGTCATGGCCGACGTCTCGGCCGCGCTCGACTTCAGCCACCGGCACGGCATCGTCCACCGCGACGTGAAGCCGGCCAACGTGATGATCACCAAGTCCGGCGCCGTCAAGGTGATGGACTTCGGCATCGCCCGTGCTCTGCACGACGGCCAGGCCGCCGTCACCCAGACCGCCGCGGTGATCGGCACCGCCCAGTACCTGTCGCCGGAGCAGGCGCGCGGTGAGTCCGTCGACGGCCGTTCCGACGTCTACGCGGCCGGTTGCGTGCTGTTCGAACTGCTCACCGGCGAGCCTCCGTTCACCGGTGACTCTCCCGTCGCGGTCGCGTACCAGCACGTGCGGGAGGACCCGAAGGCGCCGTCGCAGCTCAACCCCAAGGTGTCGCCGCAGCTCGACGCGATCGTGCTGAAGGCGATGTCGAAGGGCCCGGCGAACCGCTACCAGTCGGCCGCGGAGATGCGCGCCGACCTGGTGCGCGTGCTGTCGGGTCAGCGCCCGTCCGCGCCGGCCGTGATGACGGCCGAGGACCGCACCGCCGTGATGAACGAGCAGGCGGCGGCGCGTTCACAGCGCACGCAGGTCGTGTCCGGCGGACGGCACCGTCCGGCTGCGTTGAAGTCGGAGCCGGACGACGACTACGACCCGATCGCCGACGAGGAAGAAGAACGTCGCGCGAAGCGCAAGAAGGCCATCATGGTGACGTTGGTGGTGATCCTGTGCGTGGCCGTGCTCGGCCTCGCCGCGTGGATCACCGCGAACGTCATGAACTCCGGCAACGAGGCGGCGGAGAAGGTCTCCGTCCCGTCGATCGTGGGCCTGAGCCCCGTGGAAGCCTCGGAGAAGATCACGAAGGTCGGCCTGGTTCCAACCCAGGAGACCGTGGCCTGCGAGCCCGGTCCGAACGGCGCCGCGGCGAAGTGCACGGCCGACCAGATCAACAAGGTGATCGGCACGAACCCGCCGGAAGGCACCCAGGTGGCGAAGGGCGGGCAGGTCACCATCTCCGTCGGTGCGCCCCCCGGTGAGGGCGTCGCCCCCGACCTGAAGGGCAAGACCCCGCAGGAGGCCCAGGCGATCCTGGACAAGGACCCCAACGGCTTCAAGCTGCAGCAGAGCGACCAGACCACCGAGGTCGACGACCCGGCCAAGGTCGGCAAGGTCGCTTCGCAGAACCCCGACGTCGGCGTGAAGCTGAAGAAGGGTGGCACGATCACGATCCAGCTCGGCAGGGCGCCGGAGAAGCAGAACGTGCCGAACGTCGTCGGCGACGACCAGGCCGACGCGCGCCAGACGCTGGAGGGTTCGGGCTTCAAGGTCGTCATCGAGCCGACCGACAGCGCCAAGCCGGAGGGTCAGGTCCTCTCGCAGAACCCGGCGCCGAACAGCAAGGCCGCCAAGGACACGACGGTGACGCTGAAGGTCTCGAAGGGCAACCAGATCGAGATGCCCGACCTGACCGGCCTGACCGAGAACGAGGCCTCGAACAAGCTGAAGTCGCTGGGCTGGAACGGAAACCTCAACGTCCAGGAACAGCAGGTCGGTACCCCGGATCAGAACAGGAAGGTCCAGTCGCAGAACCCGGCCAAGGGCTCCGCGATCACCAAGGGGTCGACGGTGACGATCAACGTCGGCAAGTTCGGGATCATCTCGTCGTAGCGCTCAAGCACTTTCGGGGCGGCTTCCCTTCGGGGAGCCGCCCCTTTTGCTTTACAGGCGAGCGGCCGCGGCGAGCGTGCGCATGCCGTTCTCGAGCTGCGCGACCGTGGCTTCCGGAACCTCGAAGCCGCAGACCTTGAGCCAGTTGGCGAGCATCCGGTGGCCGCCGTCGGTCAGCACCGACTCGGGGTGGAACTGCACACCCTCGACCGGGAGTTCCTTGTGGCGCATGGCCATCACGATGCCGGTCTCGGTCTTGCCGGTGACCTCGAACTCCGCGGGGATCGTCTCCGGCAGCACCGTCAGCGAGTGGTAGCGGGTCGCGATGAACGGCTGCGGCACCCCGCCGAGAACACCCTTGCCCTCGTGGAAAACGATGCTCGTCTTGCCGTGCAACAACTCTGGCGCGCGGTCGACCGTGCCGCCCCACACCACGCCGATCGCCTGATGGCCGAGACACACGCCGAAGACGGGCTTGCCGATGTCGGCGCACTTCTTGATGACGTCGATGCTGGCGCCCGCGCGCTCCGGCGTACCGGGACCGGGACTGACGAGCACACCGTCGACCTCGTCGATCTCGTCGAGGTCCACCTCGTCGTTGCGCCGCACGACGCACTCGGCACCCAGCTGAGCCAGGTACTGGACGAGGTTGTAGACGAAGCTGTCGTAGTTGTCGACCACGAGCACGCGCATGAAGAGAGCCTAGTCGGTCGCGTCGAGTGAGTTAGCTCTCGTCCGCGAGCAGGTTAGGCTAACCTAAAATAGGTGTCATGAGTCGCCCCATGCGCGTCGCGGTCGTCGGCGCCGGACCGGCCGGCGTGTACGCCGCCGACATCCTGACCAAGTCCGACGTCGACGCGCAGATCGACCTGTTCGAAAAGCTGCCCGCGCCCTACGGCCTCGTCCGCTACGGCGTCGCACCGGACCACCCCCGCATCAAGGGCATCGTGGGCGCACTGCAGAAGGTGCTGGACCGTCCGTCGGTTCGCTTCTTCGGCAACGTCGAGTACGGCGTCGACATCAAGCTCGACGACCTGCGCCAGTTCTACGACGCCGTCATCTTCTCGACCGGCGCCTCCAGCGACCGCGCGATGGACGTCCCGGGCATCGACCTGCCGGGCAGCTACGGCGCCGCGGACTTCGTGTCCTGGTACGACGGCCACCCGGACGTCCCGCGCACCTGGCCGCTGACGGCCACCTCGGTAGCGGTGCTCGGCGTCGGCAACGTCGCCTTGGACGTCGCCCGCATCCTGGCCAAGACCGCCGACGAGCTGCTCGTGACGGAAATCCCCGCGAACGTCTACGAGGGCCTTGCCACCTCCCCGGTGACCGACGTGCACGTCTTCGGCCGCCGAGGCCCGGCACAAGCCAAGTTCACGCCGCTGGAACTGCGCGAACTGGACCACTCGCCGAATGTGGAGGTGATCGTCCACGCCGAGGGCATCGAGTTCGACGAGGCCTCGATGCACGCGATCAGGACCAACAAGCAGGTCGAAATGATCGTGAAGACCCTCCAGGAGTGGGCGATCCGCGACGTCGGCACCCGCCCTCGCCGCCTGCACCTGCACTTCCTCGAAGCGCCGGTGGAGGTGCTCGGCACGTCCTGCGTCACGGGCCTGCGCACCGAAACCCAGGAACTGACCGGCGACGGCAACGTCCGAGGCACCGGCGCCTACACCGACTGGGACGTCCAGGCCGTGTACCGCGCGGTCGGCTACCTCTCGACGCACCTCGCCGACATTCCGTTCGACCACGTCTCAGGCACGATCCCCCACCAGTCCGGCCGCGTGCTCGACCTCGACGAGGTGCCGATCCCCGGCGTCTACACGACCGGCTGGATCAAGCGCGGCCCGATCGGCCTCATCGGCCACACCAAAGGCGACGCCCTGGAGACCATCACCAGCCTCCTCGAAGACGCCCCTGGGTTGCCCCTCGCCTCCTCGCCCGAACCGGATTCGGTGGTCGAGTTCCTGGCGCAGCGCGGCGTGCCGTTCGTGACCAACGAGGGCTGGAGCAGGCTCGACGCGCACGAGATCGCCCTGGGCGCGGCGCACGGCCGTGAACGCGTGAAGGTCGTGTCGCGCGAGGAGATGACCTCGATCTCGAACGGCTGAGAACTTGAACGACTGACGGCCGTTCCCCGATGAAGCCGCCATCGCGTGTGGGCGCGGTGGCGGTTTCACCAATTTCGGTCGCGCCCGCACGGACACTGGGCGAGTGAGCCCTGACCCGCGCGACCGCCTGCTGCGCCTCAACCTGGACCACGCCGACGGCACCATCGACCCGGAACGGGTCGTGTGGCTCGCGTGCGACCTGTTGATCGCCGGTCTGGACTCCCCGACGCTGCGAGAACTCGCCGGTGAGTCGCCTGCCCGCCTGGAGCAGAGGGATGCCGACGCACTGGTCAGGCAGGTGCTGGTCGAACTCGGCGTCACGCTGATGACCGAAGAGGAAGCCGACTGGTACCTCGGCCGCGAGACCGCCCGCAAGATCCTCGCCGGTGCACCTCGCGCCGAGTGGAAGAACAAGACCTGGCGCATCACCACGAGGGTGAACGACGAGAACGACGGGGTCTACGCCGCGTTCAACACCTACGAGTACGACCCGGAGCCGTTCCGCGGCTACGTGCGGGAGTACCTGCGGCTTGCCGACGAGCGGCTCACTGAGTGGTGACGTTGTTGAACGGCAGTTTCGGTTCCGCCCACGGGAACACCACGAACATCAGCAGCCCGATGATGCCGACGACCAGCACGACGGCCTCGATCACTCGCAGGAACAGCGGGCCCGGCAGGTGCCGCCAGATCCAGCCGTACATCAGCCCTCCGTCATCTCGGGCGGCACGAAGCCGTCGGCCACCGGGTAGCTCTTGGTCTCGATGGCGTGCACGATCAGGCGCTGCTTGTCGGAGAAGCGCGGGTGGCAGGTCGTGAGGGTGAGCAGGCGGGCCTGTTTGTCGGCCGGGACCGCGGCGCCCACCTGGTGCGGGATCGGGGCGATGACCTCGCCCTGGGTCGGGACGACGATCTCCTGGCCGACGGTCTTGGAGTAGGCGTCGCCCAGCGTCGTGGAGAGTGGTGCCACGCCGGTGCAGGCGGCTTCCTTCGCCTTCGGGTTCGTGGCCCAGCCGGCTACCTCGCTGCTCATCGGCAGCACGCGGTAGACGAACCACTGGGTCTGGGTCTGGACGACCACCGCGTTGCAGGATTCGAGCAGGTCCAGGTCGTTGAACGGCGCGCCCTTGCCGACGCGGTGGCCGGCGATGGAGAAGTTGCCTGCCTCGCCGGGCTGGGCGGTGTCCTTGTAGTGGCCAGGGCCGATTTCGAGGTGCTTGTCGGTGGTGCCCTCGACCACGGAGAACTTCCAGTCGTTGCCGAAGACCGGGATGTACATCTTCGCGAAGGCCTTGCCCTCGATGAGGTTGAGCTTCGACTGGCGGTTCGGGTCGGCGGGCGGGGGTGTGACGACGTTCGAGTTCCATTCGGAGTCGAGCGCGGCGGTCGCGTCCTGCTGCTTCTCCGCGGAGAGCAGGTCGGTCACGTAGACCTCGTAGACGACGAACAGCAGGACGATCAGGCCCATCGTGATGAGGGCTTCGCCGACACCGCGCACCGTTTTGCGCGCCATGCTGTCCGGCGGCAACTCGTCCTTGGCCGCGGGCTCGTTGTCGAAGTACTCGTCATCGTCGTAGTCGTCGTAATCGTCCTCGACGCGCGGGATCACCTCGGTGGGCAGATCGACCGGGCGGGGACGCGGCGGCATCGGGCGCGGAGGCATGCCCCGCGGTGGCGTTCCAGGCGGTGCAGGCGGCGTTCCGGGCGGCGGACCGGGACGGCCCGGCACCGGGATTCCGCGCACGGGAGTGCCCGGCGGCGGGGTCCACGGAGGCGGTCCCTGACGGTGCTGCGTCTGGCCGTTCGGAGGCAGGCTTCCGGAGAAAGCGCTGGTGAACTGCGTTGCTTCCGGCGGAGGCAGCGGGTGGGGAGCTGGGGTGGCCCGCGGGTGCTGAAGGTCATCACGACGGGGTGCAGGACGCCGTGGTGGCGGCTGCTGCGGTCCCGAGTTCACCTGAGAACCTCCGCGCGCACTGTGAACTGAAAACAACTGCGTCTACAAGGATGGTTCGCTGACCACCGCCGCTACGTTAACGTGTCTACTGAGTAGTGCACGTAAACTCGCGTCACTCACGGATATCCACGTCAGGCGAGGACAGCATGCCCAAGTCGAAGGTCCGGAAGAAGGCGGTCTACACCGCACCCACTGACCGCCGCACGCCGGTCAAGGTCAAGGCAGCGGGGCCGTCTCACCCGGTCTACGTCGTTGTCATGCTCGGCTTCATGCTGCTGGGCCTCGCGTGGCTGGTCGTCAACTACATCGCCGCCGAGAAGATCCCGTTCATGCTCGAGCTGGGCGCGTGGAACTTCGCGATCGGCTTCGCGCTGATGATCATCGGCCTGCTGATGACGATGCGCTGGCGCTAGGCGCCCGCAGCTCACTGTTCGTACTGGTCGGCCCGGACGTAACACGTCCGGGCCGACCTTTGTTCGCGTCACGTTCACCGGGTTCATCCGAGCGTCACCGAAGCACACAGTTGTAAGTCATCCCCATTGGGGACAAGTCCTGTGGACAACTTTGCACCAAAATGCACAAGCGACGGTTTTCCCTCATGCGGACCCGTTCAGTTGTCCACATTTCATGCGGGACACTCGACAGTGTGACTCGTACCTGGTCCACTCCCGCCCCGCTGGTCGCCGTCGCGTGGGTGGTCGCCCTCGCCCTTGCCGTCGCGGCGCTGACGGTCGACGACAACGCGGGCCGTCTCCTCATCGGACTGGCAACGCTGCTGGTCACCTACCTCGCGGCGTTCGCGACGATCGCGCGGCCGAGGCTCACCGCGGACGTCGACGGCCTGGCCGTGCGCGGGTTCGCGAGCACGACGCGGCTGCCGTGGCACGAGGTGAAGGTCAAGCTGCAGACCACCCGCCGGCTCGGCAGGGAACAGCAGACGTTGGAACTCGACGCCGACGACCGTCTCGTGGTGCTCACGAGAGTGGACCTCGGCGCCGATCCCGAAGAAGTCGCCGGAGTGCTCCACGCACTGCGGCCGTGAATCGGTTCTAGCGACACGTCCTGGCGTACTCCAGGACGAGTTCGGCCGCCGTGTCGAGTTCGGCGGCGCGCAACGCGAACATGCCGCCGAGCAACAGCAGCGCCACCGCGACCGCACCGATCTGGTACAGGTTGCGGTTCTTCTGCGGCGCTTTGACCATCGCGAGCGTCAGCAGGCCGCCGATGACGAACCCGCCCAGGTGCCCGAGCAGCGAGGCGTTGGTGAAGAGGTTCGACACCAGGTTGATCCCGACGATCACGACGATCGTCGAGATGTCCCGCTTCTGCCGCTTGAACACGATCAGCAAGGCGCCCATCAGGCCGAACACCGCGCCGGACGCGCCGGCGAGCTGCTGGCAGACGGTGCCGAAGTAGAACGCCGCCGCACTGCCGCCGAGCAGCGACAGGAAGTAGACGGCGCTGTACCGCAGCTTGCCCAGCTCCTGCTCGACGACAGGCCCCACCACGAAGAGCGCGGCCATGTTGAGAGCGAGGTGGATCAGGCCGAAGTGCATGAAGCCCGAGGTGAGGATGCGCCACCACTCACCGTTGGCGGTGAGCTCCGGGATCATCGACGTCGCCGTGAACAGCCCTGCGCGCTGGTTGTTCATCGGGCTGCCGGACTGGAAGACCGTGACGACGTACGCCAGCACGTTGAGCGCGATCATCACCTGCGTGATGATCGGCCGGCCGGTCGAGACCACCGCGCCCGCGGACGTGCGGGCTTGGCGGACCGTGCGGGCGCCTTCGTTCACGCAGTCGACGCACTGCATGCCGACTGAGGCGTCGCGCAGACATTCCGGGCACGCCGGACGGTCGCACCTGGTGCAGCGCAGCCGGGTGGGCCGATCGGAATGACGTGCGCAGACCGGGGTCTCCGGCTGCGCTCCGATCGGCCCGTCCGGTGGCACGGGGGCGTTGCTCACGCGCGTTCGATCGTGATCCGCTCGATCTTGATGTCGTTGACCGGACGGTCGCCCGCACCGGTCGTGGTGTTGCCGATCGCGTCGACGACGTCGCGCGACTCCTGGTCCGCGACCTCACCGAAGATCGTGTGCTTGAAGTTCAGCCACGTCGTCGGCGCCACGGTCACGAAGAACTGCGAGCCGTTGGTGTTGGGCCCGGCGTTCGCCATCGCGAGCAGGTAGGGCTTGTTGAACTGGAGTTCGGGGTGAAACTCGTCGCCGAAGCGGTAGCCGGGGCCACCGCGGCCGGTGCCGGTCGGGTCGCCGGTCTGGAGCATGAAGCCCGCGATGACGCGGTGGAACAGGGTGCCGTCGTAGAACGGACCCGACTTCGTGCCACTCGCGTTCGCCTCGGTGTAGGTCTTCGTGCCCTCGGCGAGAGTCACGAAGTTCGCCACCGTCTTGGGGGCGTGGTCGGGGAACAGGTTGATGCGGATGTCGCCCTGCGTGGTGTGCAGAGTCGCCGTCACCTTGGTCCCGACAAAGGATTCGTTGCTGTCAGCCACCACCCCATCGTGCCATCCACGGGCGGCGATGTTCAGAAAGGGGCACGATGGGTACCTCTATGACATCACCGGACGACAACGTGTGGAGCACAGGATGGACGAGGTGGACGTCATGACCCGCGCCGGCGAGAACGTTGGCAAGGCTGTCGGCACCAGCCTGAAGGCCGCGCGTCAGGGTGTCGTTCGCGCTGGTCACGCGGCCGAGGCCAAGCTCGCTGACCGCGGCATCACCGCTGACCAGGTTCGCGGCGCACTCGTCGAGCGGGCCGACACGCTCATGGGCAAGGCCGAGGACTGGGAGAAGCAGACTCGTCGCTCTCGCAAGCGCCTCGCCAAGAAGAGCGCGAAGACTCGCGCCGACCTCATGGGCAAGGCCGAGGTCGTGCGCAAGGAAGTGAAGAAAGCAGCCAAGGGCGCCCGCAAGGACGCCAAGGTGCGCGCCAAGGAGATCCGCAAGGCCGCGGCCCAGCTCGGTGCGGACGCACCGAAGCGGCGCCGCTGGCCGTGGGTGCTCGGTCTCCTGGTCGCGGCCGCGGCGGCCGGCTACGTCGCGCTGACGCGCAGGCCGCAGGAGGTCCACCTGCAGGACGAGGAGCAGGCCCCGCACGCGGAGCCCGTCCTCAACGGGCAGGTGCCCTCGCAGAAGGAGCCGGTCAAGTAGTTCGAATCAGAGCTTGAGGCCCTTGATCGCCTCTTCGGCGATGCGGCGGGCCTTGATGGACTGCTTCTGATTGCTCGTGACGACCACAGCGGCGTCGCTCTTCGCTACGGCGTAGACGACGCCGCTGTCGTTGTTCACGTACCCTCCGGTCCAGCCGGTGGGCGAGTTCGCGGGCTGTGAACCGTCCGGCGCCGCTTCGTTCACGATGAGCTTGGCAACTTTTTCGTCACCCACGTACACGCGCACGGTCAACTGAATCTCAGTTGCGTTCGCGTAAAAGAAACACGCTGGGTGAGGCTCGTCCGTTGACAGTTTCACTCTGGGTACAAGCTGTCCGTTGGCCTGCGCGACGAAACTGGTCGCCAGGTACGGGCAGGTGCCATCGTTCGCGGGCTTGGGCGCGGGCGGCACCGTCGCAGCCGCGCTGGTCGTGGCGGGGGCCTGCTGGTTCTGGGGCGCGGGCACCGGCTTGCTGGGGACGACATCGGGGCCACAGGCGGCGAGCAGGCCGAGCAGGGGCAGCAACAGTGCTCGTTTCATAGGGGCAACAGTCAACCAGATACCTAAAGCGCCTTGAGCGGGACACTCTAAATTGGTCCATACCTTTTGTGCCCCTGCCCCTGCCCCGCCTTGGAAGGACACCGCTCATGGAGTTCCTGGAGCAACGACGAGAGCACGCTGTCGCACTCTTCCGCATCGTCATCGGACTGTTCTTCGTGTTTCACGGGGTGCAGAAGCTGTCCAAGGGAGTCGAGCTGCTGTCCTGGCCCGCCGGCCCGATGGCTCTCATCGAACTGATCGGTGGCGGCCTGATCCTCATCGGCCTGTGGACCCGCTGGGCGGCGCTGCTCAGCTCCGGCGCCATGGCCTACGCCTACTTCGTGGTGCACCAGCCGCAGGGACTGCTGCCGATCGAGAACGGCGGCGAGCTCGCGGCCGTCTACTCGTGGGCGTTCCTGTTGCTGGCGTTCACAGGTGCCGGCGCCTGGAGCATCGACACGCTTCGCAAGTCGCCGAAGAAGTCACTCACCGCAGCGTGACGTGATGCGCGGAACGCACTGATGCCCCGTTCGCAACGACGCGAGCGGGGCTTCTGCGTCACCACCGAGCAGTCGCCTGATGGGCCGCCGAGACGGCTGGGGGTCCGGGGGCTTGCCCCCGGCATGGGGTTTGGGGGCTCGGCCCCCAAAAAACACTTCGGGCCGAGGAGGTCTGCGCTTTCTGCAGACACTCCTCGGCCCGAGGAACGAATGGAGACGAGGGGAATCGAACCCCTAACCCCCGCCTTGCAAAGGCGGTGCTCTGCCAATTGAGCTACGTCCCCAAGTCTGGGGGCGGCGAACCGCCCGTCAGAGCAAAGATCAGTCGGTGGGAGCGGTGGCCTCGCGCCACAGGTCCGCGTCGGCCTTCGCCGAACGGCTGCGCTTAACGAAGAACAGGACCGCACCGGCGACCACGACGAGTGCGATGATCTTCTTAGCCACTCTGAACCCCTCCAAAGACAGTTATGCCCCGACTACCGGACCAGCCTACAGGCTTCTTGGGTCTTCGGCCGGGGCTCCGGAACTCAACGTCCGGACAGAATCGAGATAGTGATTCGAGAGAAGTTTTCGAATCGAGTGGGCCTAGGAGGACTTGAACCTCCGACCTCTTCATTATCAGTGAAGCGCTCTAACCGCCTGAGCTATAGGCCCTCGATCAAACTGTCACCCCTCGGGGCGACGAGGAGAACCTTACAGGATCGTCCTCGCCGCTCCCAAATCGGGGGTCACTCACGCTCGGAGAGCGTCAACTCCAAGCCACCGGCCAGATCCGCGGACACGTTGTAGACGAACGCACCCACGGTTGCGAGGGCCGTGAACAGCACGATGTTGACCGCGCCGATGATCGCCGAGACGCCGAACACGCGACCGGCACTGATCAGCGGTTCGCCCGGCTCGTTGGCCTGGAGCAGGTCGTTCGCGGTGCTGTTGATCTTGTCCCAGACGCCCATGCCGTGCAGGACGCCGTAGAGCACACCGACTGCCACGAGCCAGACGAAGAACAACGCGACGCCGAGCACCAGGGCCAGCTTGAGCACCGACCACGGGTCGACGCGCTTCACCTGGAGCGAGGCGCGGCGCGGGCCGCGGCCGGGACGGCGGGCCGACGGGCTGGACGCCGCGGGGCGGGCGCTGTTGCCCATGTTCACCGACGTGCGGCTGCTGCCCAGGCCCACCGGCACGGCCGAGCCGGTGACCACGGGCTTCTGCACCTTGACGGTGTCCGGGTCGGTGACCGGGAAGGCCGGCGACGGTTCCGTGGCCGACGGAGTGGGCGGCGCGGACGGAGCCACGTACGTCTCCGTCGCGTCGTGCTGGGTGGCCTCCGTGTCGTTCGTCACTCGCTGCCAGGGCGGCGGTGCCGAGACGACGACCGGCTCGTCGGCGACGGGCGCGGCCGGAGCCGCGGGTGCCGCGGTGCCGAGCGAGACCGTCTTCTCCTCTGCCGGAGCAGCCGGTGCGGGAGCCGGGGCCGGGGTCGCGGCGGCCGGGGCGGGAGCCGGAGCAGGAGTGGCGGCCGGTGCGGCCGGCTTCTCCTGAGCCTTCTCCTTGGCGGGTGCGGCGGGGGTGGCGGCCTCGGCCGCCTTCTCCGCCGACACCGGCTTGGTCTTGTCCTGCGCGTTTCCACCCGAGGAACCGGAGGCCGCCGGGGCGGTCGAGTCCGACTTCTTCTCCGCAGATTTCTGGGGAGTCGGTTTGGTGATCACCGCGGTCTTGTCCGCGTCCCGACCTTCGCGGTTCTCGGGTGGAGTCACGAGCTTGTCCTTGACCTCTCGCTAGCGATTCCGACTACTCAGCCGAGTCGGTGGGGGTGGCTGCCTGGTCGGCGGCAGAATCCTCCGCAGCAGACGCTTCACTGATAGTGACGTCGCTGGGCTCATCCGCGTTGCGTGCGACGGCGATCAAAGTGGTGCTCTCGCCGAGGTTCATCAGCCGCACGCCCTTCGTCTGCCGTCCAGCCTTGCGCACCTGCTCGGCTCGGGTCCGGATGACCCCGCCCGTCGAGGTGATGGCGTAGAGCTCGTCGTCGACGTCGACGATGAGCGCGCCCACCAGCCTGCCACGTCGGCGGTCGTGCTGAATGGTCAGCACACCCTTGCCGCCACGGCCCTGGACCGGGTAGTCCTCGATCGGCGTTCGCTTCGAGTACCCACCGTCCGTCGCGACCAAAACGAACAGGCCCTCCTGGACGACGCCGACGGAAAGCAGCTCGTCATCGGCGTTGAACCGCATGCCCTGCACACCTGACGTGGCGCGACCCATGGGGCGCAGCACGTCGTCGGTCGCGTGGAAGCGGATCGACTGGCCATCGGCGGAGACCATGAGCAGGTCGTCGTCGGCCGAGCAGAGCACCGCTCCGACCAGCTCGTCGTCCTCGCGCAGGTTGATGCCGATAAGTCCACCCGATCGGTTGGAATCGAAGTCGGAGAGCTTCGACTTCTTCACCAGACCCTTGCGAGTGGCGAGCACCAGGTACGGCGACACGAGGTAGTTCGGGATCTGGATGACCTGCGCGATCTCCTCCTCCGGCTGGAACGCGAGGAGGTTCGCGACGTGCTGGCCGCGGGCGTTGCGGTTCGCCTCAGGCAGTTCGTACGCCTTCGTGCGGTACACACGGCCCTTGTTCGTGAAGAACAGGATCCAGTCGTGCGTCGAGCACACGAAGAAGTGCGCGACGATGTCGTCCTGCTTGAGTTGCGCGCCCTGAACGCCCTTGCCGCCGCGCTTCTGCGCCCGGTAGAGGTCGGTCTTGGTGCGCTTCGCGTAGCCGGTGCGCGTGATCGTGACGACCACGTCCTCGACCGCGATCAGATCCTCCATGGACACGTCGCCGTCGAACGGGATGATCTCCGTGCGCCGGTCGTCGCCGTACTTGTCCACAATGGCCATGAGCTCGTCGCGCACGATGGCGCGCTGCCGCTCCGGCTTCTCGAGGATGTCCTTGAGGTCCGCGATCTCGATCTCGATCTCGGCCAACTGGTCGATGATCTTCTGGCGCTCCAGGGCGGCCAGGCGGCGCAGCTGCATCTCCAGGATCGCGTTCGCCTGGATCTCGTCGACGCCGAGCAGCTCCATCAGGCCCGTGCGCGCGATGTCCGGCGTCTGCGACCGGCGGATCAGCGCGATGACCTCGTCGAGGTGGTCGAGCGCCTTGACCAGGCCGCGCAACACGTGCGCGCGCTCCTCGGCCTTGCGCAGGCGGAACCTGGTCCGCCGGACGATGACCTCGATCTGGTGCTTCACGTAGTGGCGGATCATCTGGTCGAGCCGCAGGGTGCGCGGCACGCCGTCGACCAGCGCCAGCATGTTCACGCCGAACGAGTACTGCAGCTGGGTGTGCTTGTAGAGGTTGTTCAGCACGACCTTCGCCACCGCGTCGCGCTTGAGCGTGACCACGATGCGCATGCCGCGACGGCTGTTCGACTCGTCCGCGATGTTCGAGATGCCGGTGAGCTTCGCGTCGCGCACGAGCGCGGCGATGTTCTCGACGAGGTTGTCCGGGTTGACCTGGTACGGCAGCTCGGTGACGACCAGGATCGTGCGGCCCTTGGCGTCCTCGTCGACCTCGATGACCGCGCGCATCTTCACCGAGCCGCGACCGGTGCGGTACGCGTCCTGGATGCCCGAGTTGCCGAGGATCTGGCCGTGCGTCGGGAAGTCCGGGCCCTTGATCCGCTCCATCACGGCCTCGAGGGTCTCCTCGTCGGAGGCCTCCCAGTTGTCCAGTGCCCACACCACGCCCGACGCGACCTCGCGAAGGTTGTGCGGCGGGATGTTCGTCGCCATGCCGACCGCGATGCCCGAGCTGCCGTTGATCAGCAGGTTGGGGATGCGGGACGGCAGGACCGTCGGCTCCTGGATGCGGCCGTCGTAGTTGTCGCGGAAGTCGACGGTCTCTTCCTCGATGTCCGCGAGCATCTGCATGGCCAGCGGGGTGAGGCGGCACTCGGTGTAGCGCATCGCGGCGGCCGGGTCGTTGCCCGGTGAGCCGAAGTTGCCCTGCCCGTCGATCAACGGGTAGCGCATGGCCCACGGCTGGGCGAGCCGCACGAGCGCGTCGTAGATCGACGAGTCGCCGTGCGGGTGGTAGTTGCCCATCACGTCGCCGACGACACGGGCGCACTTGTTGTAGCCGCGGTCCGGCCGGAACCCCGAGTCGAACATCGAGTAGAGGACGCGGATGTGGACGGGCTTGAGTCCGTCACGCACGTCCGGCAGTGCTCGGCCGACGATGACGCTCATCGCGTACGCGATGTAGGAGTTCTGCATCTCCTGCTGGATGTCGACCGGCTCGGTGCGGTCGTGCTCCGGCGGAAGGGTCGTCTCAGTCACGGTTCTTCTTTCCTCTTCGCCAGCCGTGGATGTCTAGAAGGGACCGGACTCAGACGTCCAGGAACTTCACGTCCTTGGCGTTACGCGTGATGAACGAGCGGCGCGCCTCGACGTCCTCACCCATGAGCACGCTGAACAGCTCGTCCGCGGTGGCGGCGTCGTCCATGGTGACCTGGAGGAGCACCCGGTTCGCGGGGTCCATCGTGGTCTCCCACAGCTCCGCGGCGTTCATCTCGCCGAGACCCTTGTAGCGCTGGATGTTGTCGTCCTTGCCGAGCTTCTTGCCGGCGGCGAGGCCTTCCTTGATCAGGCCGTCGCGCTCGCGGTCGGAGTACGCGTACTCCGGCTCGATCCGCTGCCACTTGATCTTGTAGAGCGGCGGCTGGGCGAGGTAGACGTGCCCGTGTTCGAGGAGCGGCTGCATGAAGCGGAACAGCAGCGTGAGCAGCAGCGTGCGGATGTGCTGGCCGTCGACGTCGGCGTCGGCCATCAGGATGATCTTGTGATAGCGCAGCTTCGACAGGTCGAACTCGTCGTGGATGCTCGTGCCCAGAGCGGTGATCATGCTCTGGACCTCGTTGTTCTTCAGCACGCGGTCGATGCGCGCCTTCTCCACGTTGATGATCTTGCCGCGGATCGGCAGGATGGCCTGGTACATGGAGTCCCGGCCTTCCTTGGCCGAGCCGCCCGCGGAGTCGCCCTCGACGACGTAGAGCTCGCACTCCTCCGGGTTGGTGGAGCGGCAGTCCTTCAGCTTGCCGGGCAGGCCGCCGATGTCGAGCGCGCCCTTGCGACGGACCAGTTCACGGGCCTTGCGCGCGGCCATGCGGGCCTGCGCCGACGAGACCGCCTTGCTGACGATCGTCTTCGCCTCGTTGGGGTGCCGCTCGAACCAGTCGGCCAGGTGCTCGTTCGTCGACTTCTGCACGAACGACTTGGCCTCGCTGTTGCCCAGCTTGGTCTTCGTCTGGCCCTCGAACTGGGGCTCCTTCAACTTCACCGAGATGATCGCGGCGAGACCCTCGCGGATGTCGTCACCGGTGAGGTTGGTGTCCTTCTCCTTGAGCAGCTTCTTCTCGCGCGCGTACTCGTTGACGACACGCGTCAACGCGGCGCGGAAGCCCTCTTCGTGCGTGCCGCCCTCGTGCGTGTTGATCGTGTTCGCGAAGGTGTAGACCGAGGCCGTGTAGCCGGTGTTCCACTGCATCGCGACCTCGACCTCGAGGTCCTCGCCCTTCGCCTCGAACGCGATGACCTTCTGGTGCACCGCTTCGCGCGTGTGGTTGATGTGGCGGACGAAGTCCTCCAGACCACCCGGGTAGTGGTAGACACGTTCCTTCACCGCGGCCTGGTGGCCCTCGGCGTCGGCTACCTCGTCCTCCTCCGAGACCCGCTCGTCGCGCAGGATGATGGTGATCCCCTTGTTGAGGAACGCCATTTCCTGCAGGCGGCGCGCGATCGTCTCGACGTTGTACGTCGTGGTCTCGAAGATCTCCGGGTCGGCCCAGAACGTGGTCGTGGTGCCGGTCTCGTCGGTCGCCTCCCCCTGGCGCAGCTCGTGCGCGGGCTTGGAGGCCTCGTAGCGCTGGGTCCAGACGTGACCCTGGCGCCTGATCTCGAGGTCGACGGCGGTGGACAGCGCGTTCACCACGGAGATGCCGACGCCGTGCAGACCGCCGGACACCGCGTAGGAGTCGCTGTCGAACTTGCCGCCCGCGTGCAGCTTGGTCATGACGACCTCGACGGTCGGCACGTTCTCGACCGGGTGCATGTCGATCGGGATGCCACGACCGTCGTCGATCACCCGGACGCCGCCGTTGGCCAGCAGGGTGACGTCGACCTTCGTCGCGAAGCCGGCCATCGCCTCGTCGACGGAGTTGTCCACAACCTCCTGGACCAGGTGGTGCAGACCGCGCTCGCCGGTCGAGCCGATGTACATGCCCGGCCTCTTGCGCACGGCCTCGAGGCCTTCGAGGACGGTGATCGAGGACGCGCCGTACTCATTCTTCTTAGCTGACACGGGCCTGGAGTCTCCTCGCTGATGCGGGCAGAACCCGCACGGTGATGGGTGACGCTTCTGTGATTCTACCGGTGCACCCCGACAGAACGGGGCCAAGGACACCTTTGATTCGGTCACAGAGCGCCTCAAGCGCCATCAGACGGGTCAGGACCGCTGAAACGGGGGTTCAAATCCGCAGGTGAACGCTCATTGAGCCGCAGAATCGCCGCTGAGCCCTTGACAGGACCTCACCCGTAGGTGTCACGCGGACCGCGCCCAGGCGCGTGCCTGGGGCCGTGTCGCCAGCTTGGCGCGTCCGGTCCCTTGATCTTGAGTCGTTTGACGACGCCGTTGCCGACACCCGCGGCGATCCGCTTGATCAGCTCGCGCTGCAGAAGGCGCAGCTGAGTGGCCCACGCCGTCGACGACGCCTGGACCGTCAGTTCCCCGTCACTGAGCGCGATCGGTTTCGCGTGCTCGGCGACTTCCTCGCCCACCAATTTTGCCCAACGACCGAAGACCTGGCCACCCTGCAGTTGCGCGACCCAGCCGCGGTCCGCCGCGATCCTGGACGCGATCCGCCCGAGCGGCTGGGGGTCGCGGTCGTCCGGCCCCGCACCCGACCAGCGACGCCGGCGACGGTCGGCCGGACGGCCCTTCGACTTGCTCCCCGGCACCCGTCCGCGGGCCTTCGCACTCGCCTTCGCCGCCTCCAGGGCGGCCCTCGCGAGGTCGGACCCCTTCAGTGACTCACCCTCAGGTGTGAATGAATCTGTGGACAAGTCCGGATTTGTGACGGAGTTATCCACACCATCCACAGACTTGTCCCCAGATGTGTGGGCGGACACACCCGATCGAGCTACATGTGGGGGCTTTGAACCCCCTGAGTCAGTCTCCGAGTCAGACACGTCGCACCTCCCCGCCGTGGACCTCGAACCGGGCCCCGGTCAGCTCGTCCGGAACGTCCTCCGCCACCGCCGCGGTGATCAGCACCTGCTCGGCGGCGGCCGCCACCTTGGCCAGCTGCCGACGCCGGCCGCGGTCGAGTTCCGCGAAGACATCGTCCAGCACGAGCACCGGTTCGATGCCGTCGACACGCATCAGTTCGTACCCGCCGAGCCGCAGGGCGAGCGCGAAAGACCATGACTCTCCGTGACTGGCGTAGCCCTTCGCGGGGAGTTCACCGAGCGTCAGGTCGAGATCGTCCCGGTGGGGACCGACGAGACACACGCCGCGTTCGATCTCCTGCTTCCGCACCCGGTCGAGCTCGGCCAGCAGCAGATCCTCGATGCTCTCCCTGTCCTCCGGGATCTCACCGACGCTCGACCGGTACGAGATGAGCGCCGGTCGTGACTCCGGAGCGACCTCCGCGTAGGCCGAGGTCACGTGGTCCTTCATGTCGCGGACCAGCTTCAACCGCGCGGCCAGCAGCTCCGCGCCGTGCTTGGCGAGATGCCCGTCCCAGACGTCGAGCGTCGAGAGGTCCGCCGATCGGGAGTGCTTCACCGTCTTCAACAACGCGCTGCGCTGCTTGAGGACACGGTCGTAGTCGCTGCGAACACCGGCGTACCGGGGCGCGCGCAACACCAGCATCTCGTCGAGGAACCGCCGCCGGTCGCTCGGATCGCCCCTCACAAGAGAGAGGTCCTCCGGCGCGAACAACACGGTCCGCAGAATCCCGAGCACGTCACGCGGTCGCGGCACCGGTCCCCGGTTGATCCGCGCCCGGTTCGACTTGCCGGCCGTGATCTCCAGTTCGACGAGCAGCTCGCGGTCTTCGTTGACCACGGCCGTGCGCACCACGGCGCGCTGGGCGCCGTGCCGGATCAGCGGTGCGTCGCTGGACACGCGGTGCGAACCCAGCGTCGCCACGTACCCGATCGCCTCGACCAGGTTCGTCTTGCCCTGGCCGTTGCGCCCGACGAGCACCGACGCGCCGGGCTCGAGCTCCAGGTCGGCGAGCTCCCAGGAACGGAAGTCGCTGACCTGGAGGTGTCTGACGTGCACTCGCTAGGCCTGAGTGCTGCCCGCGCCGGACGACGGACCGGCGAGGTGCACCGAGTGACCGCCGAACTGGTTGCGCAGCGCGGCGACGGCACGCATCGCCGGCGAGTCCTCCTGGCGTGACTGGAACCGCGCGAAGAGCGCGGCGGAGATCACCGGGAGCGGCACCGCGTTGTTGATGCCCTCCTCGACGGTCCACCGGCCCTCGCCCGAGTCCTCGACGTAACCGCGCAGGTCGTCGAGTTCGGGGTCGGACTCCAACGCGCGCACGAGCAGGTCGAGAAGCCACGACCGCACAACGGTTCCGCGCTGCCACGCCGTGATGACCGCGGGCACGTTGTCGACGACGTCGGTCTTGTCGAGCAGTTCGAAGCCCTCGGCGTACGCCTGCATCAGGCCGTACTCGATGCCGTTGTGCACCATCTTCGAGTAGTGGCCGGCGCCGACCTTGCCCGCGTGCGCGAAACCTTCTTCGCGCGGACCCTCCGGACGCAACGCGTCGAAGATCGGCTGGGCCTGCTCGACGTGCTTGGCGTCGCCGCCGACCATCAGCGCGTAGCCGTTGTCGAGGCCCCACACACCACCGGACACGCCGCAGTCGAGGTAGCCGATCTCCTTCTCCGCCAGCAGGTCCGCGTGGATCCGGTCGTCGGTGAACTTGGAGTTGCCGCCGTCGACGACGAGGTCGCCGGGCGCCAGCAGCTCGGAAAGCTCCTTCACCGTGTCACGGGTGATCTCGCCCGCGGGCACCATGACCCACACGACGCGCGGCGCTTCGAGCTTGGACACCATGTCCGCCAACGACTCCGAGTCGCTGACCTCCGGGTTGCGGTCGTAGCCGATCACCTCGTGACCGGCCCGGCGCACCCGCTCGCGCATGTTGAAACCCATCTTGCCGAGGCCGACGAGTCCGAGCTGCACGGTGTTCTCCCCTACGTTCTTCTGTTACCCGGTAAGGGTTTTCTCAGCCGGGAAGGCGAACGGGCATGAGCAGGTACAGATAGCCCGGCGCCACGTTCCCATCCTCGTCCACCGGCTTCAGCAGCGCCGGTCGGCTGGGTGTGGTGAAGGACAAGTGGACTTTCTGCGTGCGGACGGCCCCGAGTCCGTCGAGCAGGTAGCCCGGGTTGAACGCGATGGTGACGGCGTCGCCGGTGTACTCGACCGGAAGTTCTTCCTCGGCCGAACCTTCGTCGTCGCCGCCGGCGGACAGGCGCAGGCCGCCGTCCACGAACTCGAGGCGCACCTGCGTACCGCGCTCGGCGACGAGCGACACGCGCTTGATCGCCTGCTGCAGCGCGTCGATGTCGATGATCGCCGCGGCCGAGTGCTCTGAGGGCAGCAACTGGCGGTACTTCGGGAAGTCCGCGTCGAGCAGGCGGGTGGTCGTCCGCTTGCCGGAACCGGACAGACCGAGCAGTCCGTCGTTGGCCGCGAGGGACATCTCGACCTTGCCGCCGTTCGAGCCGAGCGTCTTGGCCGCGTCGCCGAGGGTGCGGGCGGGAACGAGAACCGCGACCTCACCGAGCGCCTCGTCCGGCTCCCACGGGAACTCGCGCATCGCCAGGCGGAACCGGTCGGTGGCGACGAGGGTCAGCTTGCCCTCGCCGATCTCGACGCGGACGCCGGTCAGCATCGGCAGCGTGTCGTCCTTGCCGGCCGCGACGGCGACCTGGCTCACGGCCTCACCGAAGATCTCGCCGGGAAGCTCACCGATCAACTGCGGCATCGACGGCAGGGCCGGGTAGTCCTCGACCGGCATCGTCGGGAGGCTGAACCTGGCACTGCCGCAGCTGATCATCATCCGAGAGCCGTCGACCGCGATCTCGACGGGGTGGTTCGGCAGCGCCTTGGTGATGTCGGCGAGAAGACGCCCGGAGACCAGAGCACGGCCACCGTCGGCGATCGTCGCGGGAACACCGACCTGTGCCGAGACCTCGTAGTCGAACCCGGAGACCGTCAGCGAGTCGTCCGACTCCGCGTCGAGCAGCACGCCGCCCAGCACGGGAACCGGTGGACGGGACGGAAGGCTGCGAGCGACCCAGGCGACTGCGTCGGCCAGGCCGTCGCGTTCGACGCGGATCTTCATGAGGCGTCCTTTCCTCGACAGTCGACAAGCCCAACCACGACAACGTGCCAGTGGGGGTTAGGGAGCCTCGACCTCGGCTGACCGAGCTGACCGAGGTGCGGAGCAACAACGTTAGAGCGTCCTGGCCCTTCCCGTCACTTCGGGGTTCGGCACCGATCCCCGGGAACCATCCACCGCTGTTTTGCTTTTGAGTTCTCTCTAGAAGAGATCAAACAGCAGTAACAGTAAGGGTTGTGGATTGTGGGGACAGCCGTTAAACCTGCAGGTCAAGGTGTCACCCACCATGTGGACTAAGGGGGGATGGCACCCGGGGACAGATCGGCGCACCCGGGGACAGCCAGTTGTGCACAGCTCTCGATCCACAGATCGTCCACAGTTGTCCCCGGGTGCGTCCCCGGGTGCGGGCCAGTTGTACCCGGGTGTTCAACAGGCTTCTGTGGCCAGATCGTGGCCGGGGCCACAGACTTTTCCAGTTGTCCCCACCCCTTCGAGTGCCGGGGGCGAACAGAAAGCCTCGGCGGGCGGCCG
This sequence comes from Lentzea sp. NPDC102401, assembly GCF_044765805.1. Lineage (NCBI taxonomy): Bacteria > Bacillati > Actinomycetota > Actinomycetes > Pseudonocardiales > Pseudonocardiaceae > Lentzea > Lentzea sp. NPDC102401. Next base: position 363,745 of record NZ_JBIWKS010000003.1, read on the forward strand.
ATCGGCCCGCGTCTACCCGGGTACGTGTGCGGCGCGTGGTGGTGGTTGGAGCCGCACGCACTGATGCAGTCCCATCACTTCGCTGAAGCCGTCCCCGGGTGTTGGCCGTCGAGCGGCAGCCGCGTACCCGGGTGCTCGCCATCGCGTCCGCTCGTCGCGTCCCCAGGCGCAGGGGTCCGTTCGCCCGCTCCGCCGCGGCGAACGAAAAAGGGGCCCTCCGCGATGGAGGACCCCTTCGATGCCACCCGGGTGGATCAGGGAGCGTGGCGAGCGCGCTGCTTGATCCGGGACGTCAGTTCCTGCACCTGGTCGTAGATCCGCCGGCGCTCTGCCATCTCCTTGCGGATCTTCTTGTCCGCGTGCATGACCGTCGTGTGGTCGCGGCCGCCGAACGTCTGACCGATCTTCGGCAGCGACAGGTCCGTCAGTTCGCGGCACAGGTACATGGAGATCTGCCGTGCCTGCGCGAGCGCCTTCGTCTTGCCGGGGCCGCACAGGTCGTCGATCGACACACCGAAGAACTCGGCGGTGACCGCCATGATCATCGGTGCGGTGATCTCCGGCGCGTGCGAGTCCGGGATCAGATCGCGCAGCACGATCTCGGCGAGCTGGATGTCGACCGGCTGGCGGTTGAGCGACGCGAACGCCGTGACGCGGATGAGCGCGCCTTCGAGCTCGCGGATGTTGCGTTCTATGCGGGAGGCGATGAACTCCAGCACGTCGGCCGGGGCCGCGAGCCGGTCCTGGGCCGCCTTCTTGCGGAGGATCGCGATCCGGGTCTCCAGCTCGGGCGGCTGGATGTCCGTGATCAGGCCCCACTCGAACCGCGTGCGCAGGCGGTCTTCCAGCGTCTCCAGCCGCTTGGGCGGCCGGTCGCTCGACACCACGATCTGCTTGTTCGTGTTGTGGAGCGTGTTGAACGTGTGGAAGAACTCCTCCTGCGTACCTTCCTTGCCCTCCAGGAACTGGATGTCGTCGACGAGAAGAACGTCGATGTCCCGGTAGCGGCGCTGGAAGGCGACCTTGCGGTCGTCACGCAGCGAGTTGATGAAGTCGTTGGTGAACTCCTCGGTTGACACGTACCTCACGCGCATGCCGGGGAACAGGCGCTGGGCGTAGTGCCCGACGGCGTGCAGCAGGTGCGTCTTGCCGAGGCCGCTCTCGCCCCAGATGAAGAGCGGGTTGTACGCACGGGCCGGAGCCTCGGCCACCGCGACCGCCGCGGCGTGCGCGAACCGGTTCGAGGCGCCGATGACGAACGTGTCGAAGTTGTACTTCTCGTTCAGGCGCGTCTGCGACGGCGACGGGTTCGCGGGCCGGGTGTACGGGAGGTTCCCGTTCGGCGTCGCGCCGCCCGCCGCGCTGGCGGTGTTGAAGGTGGGCCAGATCTCGGTGACGGCGGCGAGCGCGTCGCCGGCTTCGTCGACCTCTTCCTCGGCGCCGTCGACGTTGGTCGGCTCGTCCGCGAGGCCGGGCGTGTCGCCGTGGGGAACGCCCTGGATCCCCGGCATCGGCGCCACCTGCTGGATCGCCTGGACCGGGATCGGCGTGGTCGGCGGGCTCACGGGACTGACGGGTTCCGGCGAGTCCACCTTCACCGCGAGGGAGACAGTGCGGCCCAGCCTGCGGGAGAGCGCCGCGGTGATCGGGTCGCGCAGTGCGCGTTCGATCGCCTCTTTCGCGAAGTCGCTGGGGGCCGCGAGCAGTGCCGTTCCATCCAGCAAACCGATCGGACGGGTGACCCTCATCCACGCGCGCTGCTGAGGGGACAGGTGGCTCGTAGCCAGTTCCTGCACTACCTCGGCCCACACGAGACCAAGATCGACCTGCTGGTTCGACACTCCGCGCTCCCCTCCCCTCCACCGGAGCCCAAGACTCCACATGTGGACACGGAGGATAGAGGTATCCACAGAGTTATCCACAACTGTGCACTAAAAGGTGCGTTGTGTTGCCGGTCAGGCGGCGGCTCCCACGCCAACCCCGGCACGCGCGAAGGACGAACGGTAACAAGGCTCGGCACGCCTCACAAGACGTGGCCCAGGGCACCCCGATTTGGTTGCCGCACCCGGGCATGCGTACCCTCGTACGAGTCTCCCGCTTGCGACGGGCGCCTTTCGCGCGCCTACGTCCACTGTCGTCGGGGACAACCACACAGGCTTTGTCAGCAGTGAAGCACCGGGAGACCGACCGTGAGCAAGGGTAAGCGCACCTTCCAGCCCAACAACCGCCGCCGCGCGAAGACGCACGGCTTCCGGCTGCGCATGCGGACCCGCGCCGGCCGCGCCATTCTGGCTGCGCGCCGCAGCAAGGGCCGTGACACGCTGTCCGCCTGACAGCGGCTGGTAAGCGCAGCGTCGTCGTGCTACCACCGGCCGCCCGGCTCACCCGCAGCCAGGACTTCGGCCTGGTGGTCCGCCGAGGCCGCCGCGCCGGACGGCCCCGGTTGGTCGTCCACGTCTTGAAGCCCGACGTGCCCACCTTGGATTCGTCCAAGGTGGGCTTCGTCGTGAGCAAGGCCGTGGGCAACTCGGTGGTTCGCCACCGTGTCTACAGACGTCTGCGTCACGTCGTGCGCCCGGCACTGGCTGAACTGCCGCCGGGAACTCTCGTCGTGGTGCGCGCGTTGGCTCCAGCAGCCGAAGCGTCGAGTTCCGAGCTCGCCGCTGATTTCTCTTCCGCCCTGCGCAAGGTGCTGCGATGACCACGTTGCCCGCGAAGGTCGCGCTGCTGCCGGTGCACTTCTACCGGCGGTTCATCTCACCGCTGCTGCCGCCGACCTGTCGCTTCTACCCGAGCTGCAGCGCTTACGCGGTGGAGGCGTTGACCGTCCACGGTGCGCTGCGCGGAACCTGGCTGACCATCCGCCGGTTGCTGCGCTGCGGACCCTGGCACCCTGGAGGCCTGGACCCCGTTCCGCCGAGGCGGCAGGTCCCCGACGTATCCACCGAGGAGTAGCTCCGTGCTCAACTTCATCTACTACCCGGTGTCCTTCATCTTGTGGTGTTGGCACTGGGTGTTCGGCAAAGTCTTCGGTGAGTCGAGCGGCTTCGCCTGGGCCCTGGCCGTCATCTTCCTGGTCTTCACCCTCCGCGCCATCCTCTTCAAGCCGTTCGTCGGCCAGGTGCGCTCCATGCGAAAGATGCAGGAGTTCGCGCCGGAGATGCAGAAGATCAAGAAGAAGTTCCCGAACGACCGCCAGCGCCAGGCGCAGGAGATGCAGAAGCTCCAGTCCGAGCACGGCGTCAACCCGCTCGGCGGCTGCCTGCCCATGCTGGTGCAGATCCCGGTGTTCATCGGTCTGTTCCACGTGCTGCGCTCGTTCAAGCCCGGCTGGGGCGAGGTCTACTTCTTCGACAAGCAGGGCGTCGACTCGTTCGTCAACGCCAAGCTCTTCGGCACGAACCTCTCGACGTTCATCACGATGCCGGCCGACCAGCTCGCGACGTACGGCACGGAGCGCCTGAACGTCATCCTGCTGTCGGTGCCGCTGATGATCGTGGCGTCCATCGCGACCCACTTCACGGCCCGTCACTCGGTGGCCCGTCAGAACGCGTCGGCACTGGACAACCCGCAGACCGCCATCATGAACAAGCTGACGCTCTGGGTCTTCCCCCTGGGCGTCCTCGCCGGCGGCTTCTTCTTCCCGGTCGCGATCCTGCTGTACTGGCTGTCCAACAACGCGTGGACCCTCGGCCAGCAGCACTTCGTGTACAAGCGCATCGACTCCGAGGAAGAGGAGAAGAAGGCGACGGTCGTCGAGACCCGCCAGGCCCTCGCCCCGAAGCCGGGTGTGAAGCCGGTGAACCCGAAGAAGCCCGCACCGGGAGCCAAGCCGGCCAACGGCGCCAAGCGCATGCCGACCGCGGGCCCGAGCGGCCCCTCCCCGTCGGCGTCGTCGGAGACCGCCGCCAACGGCAACTCCAACACCGAGATCCCCGGCCTGACCCCAGGCCGATCCACCAGCAAGAAGCCGGGCAGCAAGAAGCGCCGCTGATTTCGGGCGTTCGCCCCGGAGAGGAGACATCGTGTCGGAGACCTTGCAGGCGACCGACGACGTGGAGGCGTCGTCAGACGCCTCGGCCGAGTCCGAGGCTGCGGCCGAGCCGCAGTCGCAGAGCAAGACCGAGGACCTGCTCGTCCAGGAAGGCGACATCGCGGGCGACTACCTCGAGCGCCTCCTCGACCTGCTCGACTACGACGGCGACATCGACCTGGACGTGGAAAGCGGCCGGGCCATCGTCAGCATCGACGGCGGCGAGGACCTCGCCAAGCTGGTGGGCCCCCGAGGCAACGTCCTCGAGTCGCTCCAGGAACTCACCCGCCTCGCCGTGCAGCAGGAAACGGGAGTTCGCTCCCGCCTGATGCTCGACATCGCCCAGTGGCGAGCGGGCCGCCGCGCCGAACTGGCCGAAATGGGCCGCACCACCGCGGAGAAGGTGGCCGCCTCAGGCGAGCGCGCCCGCCTGCACCCCATGACCCCGTTCGAGCGCAAGGTCGTCCACGACGCCGTCGCCGCGGTCGCGGGCGTGCACAGCGAGAGCGAGGGTGAGGAGCCGCAGCGTCGGGTCATCATCTTCACCAAGCCCTGACGGCTCAGCTTTCACTCACGGCCCCTGGTTCCCACCGGAACCAGGGGCCGTTTGCTGTCCCAGCCAGAACGAGCGCGAGACGAGATGGCGGGGGCAGGAGGAACTCAGCTCCGAGCTGGACGGACATCCCGCCTGACAGTCGCGACGCGAACAACAGACAGTCCCGCTGACACGCAAGCCCAGCGAGGAGTGCAGCATCCGATGGCGACTTGTCGACACGTGCAACGCCTCAAGACGACTCCCCCTCCCCCTTACACGGTCAGGGCAACGGCGAAGCCGAGCCACCCTGCCGTCCAACGCAACGGCGAAGCCGAGACGTCTCTCCGCACCCAACGGGCAACGGCGAAGCCAAGCCACCTTCCGCCAACGGCAATGGCGAAGCCGAGGCGTGTGAACCAAGACCTGCCGGTGAAGCGGTGGTGACCCACGCACTCGGCGATTGGGGCTTTACCTTGAGTGGGCGGGATGCTCCCCTCATGGGCACGGCCGGGCGCTTTTCAGCCCGGCCTTTTCCGGCCGTCAAGCATCCCGCCAGAGGCTCAAGGTCAAGCCCCAATCGCTATCGTCGCGAAGCGGCGATGACCGGCACCGGCTCGGTACTGCCCGCCCGGCCACTCTCGCAAGGTGACCGTCCGCCCGGCAGGTGACCGCCTCGCTGGAACGCGACATGCCAACGCCAGCCGACCCGCGTGGCACCCCGCCCACCGCAAGGTGACCACCCGCTCGGCAGGTGACCGCTCGGCAGGTGACCGCCCAGCCGTTGACCGCCCAGCCGAAACGCGACTAGCCAACGCAGGCCACTCGCGCGGTCCCGCCCGCAGAGCGACCGTCTGTCCAGCACCCGCCAGCCCGCAAGGCGACCGTCTGTCCAGCACCCGTCTGTCCAGCACCCACCCGCCCGCAAGGCGACCACCTGTCCGGCAGCCCCCGCCCAGCAGGGCGACTGCTCCCGGCTGGAACAAGGCCCAGCCGACCCAAGTCGCCCTCTGGCAGGCACCCCCACCACAGGCCGCCCCAGCTGACACTCGCCACCACAAGCCACCCCGCCCAGCGCCCGCCAACGTTCCACGTGAAACACCTACCCCCGCCCCGCCCACCAAGCAGCAAGCCACTCCCGCTGCGCCGCCGTGTCGGGCACCGGAAACCCGCGAGCCGCCGCGATCAACCTCCACGCCTCCCCCGGCTCCACCCCGTCCATCCCCAACAGCAACCCGGCCAACAACGACGACCGCCCAATCCCAGCCCAGCAGTGGAACACGACATGCGCCCCACCCAGATACAGCGCATGGAGCGGCTGAACCAGAGCAACGGCCGATGCCAGGTCCGGCACCGAGCGGTCCTCGATCGGGAAGCAGACGTACTGCAGACCCGCGGCGACGACCGCGCGCTCCTCGTCCACCAGATCGCACTCGACCCGTTCGCTGTCGGTCTGCGCGGACACGAGCACGTCCACACCAAGCTGGCGGAGCTCGCGAATCTTGCCCTCCAGATACACGCCGCCGGCCGGGTGCGCCATCGTCGAGACGGCGCCGGGACCGGGCCGAGAGACCGTGTAGAGCATCGGACGCAACTTTCCCCCAAGTTTCACGTGAAACGGCGCTCAGGATTTGGCAGAGCGCACGGTCGATCCGTCATGATGGTGCCCTGGCATTCGCCAGCTTTTCCACCGGCCGCTGGAACACCGCCGCCGCGTGGTTTCACGTGAAACGCGGATGGAGAACATGGCCGGGGATTTGCCCGACAACGCGAAGCTCGTCTTCGGTGAGCACGTCGATCGCGCCGCCGAGTTCGTCCGGCTCCTGGAGGAGCACGGCGTCGAGCGCGGACTCATCGGTCCTCGTGAAGTCGAGAAGATTTGGGATCGGCACGTGCTCAACTCGGCAGTGATCGAGGAGCTGTTCGAACCCAACGAACGTGTCGTTGACGTGGGCTCAGGCGCTGGGTTGCCGGGGGTGCCGCTCGCCATCGCGCGGCCCGACCTGAGGATCACGCTTCTGGAGCCGATGGCTCGCCGCATCGCGTGGCTTGAGGAAGTGAAGGAACGGCTCCAGCTCGACAACGTGACGGTCCTCCGCGGGCGTGCGGAGGAAGGACCGATCCGCAAGCAGCTCCTCAACTGCGACGCGGCCACTGCGAGGGCGGTGGCCCCGCTGGAGAAGCTGACGAAGTGGTGCCTCCCGCTCCTCCGGGGTGGCGGGCGGATGGTCGCGCTCAAGGGCGAGCGTGCGCAGGAAGAGTTGGAACGCGACGGCGCGGCGGTGCTCAAGGCTGGGGGCGCCAACGCCAAGGTCGTCGTCGTGGGAGCGGACGTACTTGAGGTGCCTACGACGGTGCTCATCGTGGAGCGCCAGACGCGGAGGGATCGGTGAGCGTGTATCCGGAGTTCCAGTCCGCCGATGTTCCACGTGAAACGAAGCCCTCCAAACCCAAAGTCAAGCCGACCAACAACGGAGATGACAGCGCCGTGGTGTGGACCCCGATTGCAGAAGAGGCGGCTCGTGCGGCAAGCGTGCTGCACCCCGACGAGTCACTGCTCCCCCGCCCGACCCATCGCCGGGTGATGACCGTCGCCAACCAGAAGGGCGGCGTCGGCAAGACGACGAGCACGGTGAACCTCGCCGCCGCGCTCGCCATTCACGGGCTCAAGACGCTCGTGATCGACCTCGACCCGCAGGGCAACGCCAGTACGGCGCTCTCCGTCGAGCACCGCAGTGGCACGCCGTCCGTCTACGAGGTGCTGCTCGGCGAGATCTCCATCGCCGAGGCGGCTCAGGTCAGCCCGACGTCACCGAACCTGTTCTGCGTGCCCGCGACGATCGACCTCGCTGGCGCCGAGATCGAGCTCGTTTCGATGGTGGCCCGCGAGTCGCGACTCAAGGAAGCGCTCTCCTCCGAGGCGCTCGACCAGCTGCAGCCGGACTACGTCTTCATCGACTGCCCGCCGAGCCTCGGCCTGCTGACCGTCAACGCGATGGTCGCGGCGCAGGAGGTGCTGATCCCCATTCAGTGCGAGTACTACGCGCTGGAGGGGCTCAGTCAGCTGATCCGCAACATCGAGCTCGTGCAGCAGCACCTCAACCCGGACCTCTCGATCTCCACGATCCTTCTCACGATGTACGACGGCCGCACGAAGCTCGCGGACCAGGTGACCAGTGAGGTGCGTGGCCACTTCGGCGACGTCGCCCTCAAGACGGTGATTCCGCGCAGCGTGAAGGTCTCCGAGGCACCAGGATTCGGGCAGACGGTGTTGACGTACGACCCGGGCTCGCGCGGGTCGATGAGCTACCTCGACGCCGCCAAGGAGATCGCGATCCGCGGGGCCCAGAAGGAGGGCGCATGACCGAGCAGCGCAAGGGCGGACTCGGGCGCGGCCTGGCCGCACTCATCCCGCAGGGTCCGCCTGCCGGTGCACCCAGCACCATCCGGCCCGCCATGGCCGGCAACGGGGCCAAGGCCCAGCAGCCGATCGGTGAGGTCGCGGGGGCGGTGTACCGCGAGATCGCGGTCACCGCGATCCGCACGAACGCCAAGCAGCCGCGCCAGGTGTTCGACCAGGATGCGATCGACGAGCTCTCGTTCTCCATCAAGGAGTTCGGGCTCATGCAGCCGATCGTGGTCCGCGAGCTCACCGGGGACACGTTCGAACTCGTCATGGGCGAGCGCCGGTGGCGTGCCACGCAGCAGGCCGGGCTCAAGACGATCCCGGCCATCGTGCGGCAGACCGCCGACGACGTCATGCTGCGCGACGCGTTGCTGGAGAACATCCACCGCGTCCAGCTCAACCCGCTCGAAGAAGCGTCGGCCTACCAGCAGCTGCTGGAGGAGTTCGGTGTCACGCACGAGGAACTCGCCGACCGCATCGGCCGCAGCCGCCCCGTCGTCACGAACACCATCCGGCTGCTGAAGCTCCCCCTCGCCGTCCAGCGACGGGTCGCGGCGGGTGTCCTGAGCGCCGGGCACGCGCGGGCACTCCTCGGTCTGGACGACGCGGGAGCACAGGAAGACCTCGCGGCACGGATCATCGCTGAGGGCATGTCGGTCCGCGCGACCGAAGAAGCGGTGACGATCGCCAAGAACGAGAAGCCGGCGAAACCGAAGCAGGCTCCGCGCAAGCAGCTGCACGCGCCCGGTCTGCAGGAGCTCGCCGAGCGCCTCTCGGACAACTTCGACACCCGCGTGAAGGTCGAACTCGGGCAGCGAAAAGGCCGGATCGTGGTCGAATTCGGGTCAGTTGATGATCTTCAAAGGATCATCGGCATGATGAGCCCAGAAACGACAATTCGGACATCGGAGTAGGCCCATAGGATCACACCAGGGCCTTATGTCACGGTGACGATGACGCCTCGCATCCATGCGGATACGGGGCGTCACCTATTTGTCGATCAGTCAACGCGGGCTTTCGAGCCGCCGAGCCCGCCGCCGACAAACAAAAAGTGCGGCGCCGAGAAGCTCGGCACCGCACTCAGACCGGAGAGAACTCAGCGAGCGACAGCGCGCTCGATCAACCCGGCGTAGATCTCACCCAACGACTCCCCCGCCGCCTCGACCGCCATCGGCAGCAGCGACGTCTCGGTCAGCCCCGGCGACACGTTCACTTCGAGGAAGTAGACGGTCCCGTCCTCGGCCACGATGGCGTCGGTCCGCGACACGTCCCGCAGCCCGAGCAGCCGGTGCGCCGCGACCGCGAGCTCCCCGACCGACTTCGCGGCGGCCGCGTCCAGCCGAGCCGGCGCGTGGAAGTCGGTCAGCCCCGCGGTGTACCGAGCGGTGTAGTCGTAGACCCCGGTCTCCGGAACGATCTCGACGGCCGGCAGCGCGTACGGACCGTCCGGGCCGTCGACGACCGCGACCGCCACCTCCACGCCGGAGATGAACTGCTCGGCCAGGACGGTGTCGCCGTACGCCAGACACCCGACCATCGCCGGCGGCAGTTCGGCGGCGTCCCTGACGACCTGAGCGCCCAGCGCCGACCCGCCCTGGTCCGGCTTCAGCATCAACGGCAGTCCCAGCGTCGAGACCATCGCGTCGAGCACCGGCTTGGCACCCAGCTCCCGGAACGTGGCGTGCGGCAGCACGATCCACTCCGGCGTCGTCAGCCCGGCGCGGGCGAGTTCGGCCTTGGCGGTCGGCTTGTCCCAGGCCCGCCGGCACGCCCGTGAGTCGGTGCCCACGTACGGGACGCCGAACATCTCGAGGATCGCCTGCACCGAACCGTTCTCACCCTCACCGCCGTGCAGGGCGACGACGACGGCGTCCGGGCGGTGGTCCCGCAGACGCGTCAACAGAGACGCGTCCGCGTCCCACTCCTCCACCGTGACGCCCGCCGACCGCAGGGCAGCCGACAGACGGCGACCGGAGCGGATCGAGACCTCGCGTTCGTGGGAGAGCCCACCGGACAGCACAGCGACCATGCGGTCAGCCACAGCACAACTCCAAAGAAAGATCAGGCGGTGTCAGGCGAGGGGGTCTGCGGACCGGACAGCTGACGGCCCGGTGTCGCCCCGAAGGTCGCGGCCAGCTGCATCTCGTCCTCGATGACGTTCGCCAGGCGGCGGACGCCCTCACGGATGCGCTCGGGCGTCGGGTAGCAGTACGAGATCCGCAGCTGCCGGGAGCCGAAGCCGTCCGCGTAGAAACCGGTACCGGACGCGTAGGCCACTCGGGCCGTCACGGCGCGGGGCAGCATCGCCTTCGTGTCGATGCCCTCCGGCACCGTCACCCAGACGTAGAAGCCGCCATCCGGAATGTTCCACGTGGAACCTTGCGGCATGTGCTGCTCGAGAGCCGAGATCGCGGCGTCCCGGCGTTCCCGGTACGCCTCGCGGTAGGTCTTGATCTGCCCCTTCCAGTCCTGCGTCGACAGGTACCGGGACACGATCATCTGGTTCAGGGTCGGCGGGCACAGCGTGGCCGACTCGGCCGCCAGCACCAGCTTCTCGCGCACCGCGTGCGGCGCCAGCACCCAGCCGACCCGCAGACCGGCCGCGAACGTCTTCGAGAACGACCCGAGGTACACGACGTTGTCCGGGTCCATCGACCGCAGCGCCGGGTACGTCTGGCCGTCGAACCCGAGCAGTCCGTACGGGTTGTCCTCCACGACCAGCACGCCATAGGTCCGGCAGATCTCCAGGATCTCGGCCCGCCGCGACACCGCCAGCGTCACGCCGGCCGGGTTGTGGAAGTTCGGGATCGTGTAGAGGAACTTGACCCGCTGCCCCGCGCGCTTGCAGGCCTCCAGAGCCTCACGCAGCAACGACGGCACGAGCCCGTCAGCGTCCATGGCGACGTGCACGACCTGAGCCTGGTACGCCGTGAACGAACCGAGAGCGCCCACGTAGGAGGGCCCCTCCGCGATCACCACGTCGCCTGGGTCGCAGAAGATCCGGGTGACCATGTCGAGGCCCATCTGCGAGCCCACGGTCACCACCACGTCGTCCGGGTGGCCGTTGATGCCCTCCAGCGCCATGACGTCGCAGATCTGCTCACGCAGCAACGGAACGCCGTGCGCCGAGCCGTACTGCAGCGCCACCAGTCCGTCGGTGGCCACCAGCTGACCGATCTCCGCGGACAGCGACTCCAGAGGCAGAGCGGCCAGGTGCGGCATGCCGCCGGCCAGCGATACGACCTCGGGACGGGACGCGACTGCGAAAAGTGCCCGGATCTCCGATGCCGTCATCCCTGCCGTGCGCGCTGCGTAGCGGCGGAGGTGGGGGTCAAGGCTTCTGGGGCCCTGCTTGGCGGGCTGTCCGGGCGCAGTCATGTGGGACTCCTGTATAGGAAATGTCCCGAGCGAGTGTAACCGTCGTCCCGTTCAGGGCACGCGCCTTCCGGGTTCCGTCACATTCGCCTACCCTCGTATGGGTTCACTGTGTGTGTTAACGGGTGGAGGTTGGGGTGTCCCGTCGCGTCGTGGGCGTCACGCTGGACAACCTGGAGCATCTCTCCAAGCACAGCAGGACGTGCGTTTTCTGGGAGTTGGCCCCTCACCTGCGAGAACAGGCTGAGGAATACGGCGACACCGAGTTCGAGAAGGAAGCCTGGGTCTCCAGCGTCCTGCTCGAGTGGGGTTCGTGCGGTCGCATGATCTACTGCGACGGCATCCCCGCTGGTTCGGTCTTCTACGCACCACCGGCCGCTGTTCCGCGCAGCGCCGCCTTCCCCACCTCTCCGGTGAGCCCGGACGCGGTCCTCATGACGTCGCTGGACGTTCTCCCGGAGTTCCGAGGGGGAGGACTCGCGCGCGTGCTCGTGCAGGCCGTGGCGAAGGATCTGACGCGTCGTGGCGTGAAGGCCATCGAGGCGTTCGGCGACATGCGACCGGACGACGAAGAGTCGAGTTGCGTCACGCCTGCGGAGTTCCTCACGAGCGTCGGCTTCAAGACCGTGCGCCCGCACCCGCGTTGGCCGCGGTTGCGCCTGGAACTGCGCAGCGCCATCACGTGGAAGGAAGACGTCGAGGCTGCTCTCGAACGGCTTCTCAACAGCGTCACCGTCTCCACCGCGGAACCGAGCTTCCGCCCCGTGTAGGACAGCGAAAAGGCCCCCTCGCAGGCAGCGAGGGGGCCTTTTTCGTCAGTCAGCCAGCAGAGCCGGAGATCAGCCCTTGGCCATCTCGTAGCGCAGCAGGTCGTTGAACGTGAACGTGCCCGTCGGCTGGTCGTCCTTGCCGAGCAGGTAGAGACGCTTCACGGCCACGAGGATGCCCTCGGCCACGATGTCGCGGAATCCGGGCGTCGCCAGCCGGGCGCGGTCCTCGGTGTTCGTCAGGTAGCCCACCTCGACGCGGACGGCCGTGCAGCGGGTGAGTCGCAGCAGGTCCCACGTCTTCGGGTGCGAACCGCAGTTCGACATCGACGTGCGGGCGGTGACCTCGCGCTGGATGAACCCCGCCAGCGCCTCACCGACCGTGGACGACGTGCCGTTGCCCGTGCCGTAGTGGAACGTCGACACGCCCTGTGCGTTCGGCGACGAGTTGCCGTCGCTGTGCAGCGACAGGATCAGGTCTGCGCCCGCCTCGTTCGCGAACCTGGCCCGCTCCGCCTCGTCCGGGCAGTTGTCCGGACCGCGGGTGAGAAATGCCTCCATGCCGGTGGCGGCCATCTTGCCTTCGAGACGACGTGCCAGATCCAGCATCAGCTCGGACTCGGACAGCCCGTCCACGACCACGCCGCGGTCCTGGCCGCCGTGGCCGGGGTCGATGACGATGCGCTTGCCGGACAGGCGCGAGCCCGCCCCGCGGAGCTTCTCCTGCTCCCGCAGCAACTGCGGACGGCCGCCTCGCACCTTCGGCTGGAGCTGACGCAACGCGCGCACGGTGTCGGGACCGCACATGCCGTCCACGATCAGTCCGTAGTCGCGCTGGAAGTTCTTCAGGGCCTGCTCGGTCTGCTGGCCGAACACACCGTTGGCGCGGCCGGCGTCGTAACCGAGTTCCAGCATGCGTTCCTGCAGAGCCAGCACGTCGTCGCCGGTCGTCGGCTGTGACATCAGGAACGCGAGTGGCCGGTCCCCCAACCGGAACGTCGCGTCACGCAGCGAGCGATAGGTCGCCGGGCCGACAATGCCATCGATGATCAGCCCCCGCTGCTGCTGGAACGCGCGCACGGCGTGCTCGACCTGCTGGTCGAACACCGGCGGCGCCTGTGGGTCGGCCGGCGGAAGCAGTCCGAGCCTGGTCAGGGTCGACCGGATCTCGGCAACATCACTTCCGACGTCCCCGCGGCGGAGCAGCTGCATGCACCCTCGCTCGACTATGGCGCCGAACGTGGTCGGCGCGTCAGTTGGGAAGTCCTCATTGTGCCCTGCTGCGCTAAGTGATCGATGCAGGGCTACTCACAGTCGTACCGAGATCACCGTCTCGGCACCAAAACGAACGTGACCCGCTCGTCTTATCGATAGACGGGCGGGTCACGTTGCGCGTTGCAAGGAACTTCTCAGCTCACTGCAAATTCTTGCGTCAGGCCAGGACGTCCTGCAGGTCCTTCAGCAGCGCGGCCTTGGGCTTCGCGCCGACGATCTGCTTCACCGGACGGCCGCCCTGGAACAGGATCAGCGTCGGGACGGACATGATCTGGTAGTCGCGGGCGATCGACGGGTTGGCGTCGATGTCGACCTTGGCCACGGTGATCTTCTCGCCGTGCTCGGCCGCGATCTCCTCCAGCACCGGCGCAACCATCTTGCACGGGCCGCACCAGGTCGCCCAGAAGTCGACCAGCACGGGCTTCTCGCTGGTCAGAACGTCGTCCGCGAACGACTTGTCGGTCACCGTGACGGTGGCGCCTGCCATGTTGCTCTCCCTTAAAACGTCTCGCAGAAGGAACTTCAGATGCTCTTGCCGTAGCCGCCACCGACGGCCTCGGCGGCGACTTCGGCCTGCTCGGTGCCGTGCTCGGCGAGCCACCGTTCCGCGTCGATCGCAGCGCTGCAACCGGAGCCGGCGGCGGTGATCGCCTGACGGTATTCGTGGTCCACGAGGTCGCCGGCGGCGAACACGCCGTCCAGGTTCGTGTAGGAGGACTTGTCCTTGGTCAGGACGTAACCCTCCTCGTCGAGGTCGACCTGGCCCTTGACCAGCGCGGAACGCGGGTCGTGGCCGATCGCGAGGAAGAAGCCGGTGACGGGCATCTCCGACTCGGCGCCGGTCTGAGTGTCCTTGATCTTGATCGCGGACACGGTGCCGTCACCCAGAACGTCGGTGACCTGCGTGTTCAGCTGCCACCTGATCTTCTCGTTGGCACGGGCGCGCTCCAGCATGACCTTCGAGGCGCGGAACTCCTCGCGGCGGTGGATGACCGTCACGGACTTGGCGAAGCGCGTGAGGAACGTCGCCTCCTCCATCGCCGTGTCGCCGCCGCCGACCACCGCGATGTCGTGGTCGCGGAAGAAGAAGCCGTCACACGTCGCACACGCCGACACACCGCGGCCGAGCAGCTCCTGCTCACCGGGGATGTTCAGGTAACGGGCAGCGGCACCCATCGCGAGGATGACGGCCTTGGCCTCGTACTCGACGCCGTTCGCGACGACCTTCTTGATCTCACCGGTCAGCTCGACCGACTCGACGTCCTCCGCGCGCAGCTCGGCGCCGAAGCGGATCGCCTGCTCGCGCATCTGCTCCATGAGCTCGGGGCCCATGATGCCGTCGCGGAAGCCGGGGTAGTTCTCGACCTCGGTCGTCGTCATGAGGGCGCCGCCGTACTGCGAACCCTCGAAGACCAGGGGCTCCAGCTGCGCGCGTGCCGCGTAGACCGCCGCGGTGTAGCCCGCCGGTCCCGATCCAATGATGATCACGTTGCGCACGCTCACGGCTCTGCAACTCCTCGATCTCGTCGTCTGACTGGCTCAACGGATCGTAGGTGCAGCTAATTCCGTGACTTGAGCGACTACCTCTGGCCCACGGTCGTGTCCGCGAGAACGCCTTCCGGCTTGTCCGGTCCACAGGTCGCCGGATCCAGCACGACCAGCCGGTACTTCCCGATTCCGGCGGGCAGGATCGCCATCACGGCGTCCTTGCCCTCCAGGTTGACCGGGCTGATGCCGAGGGGGTTGCCCGAGCTGGTGATGCCGCCGCCCTGCAGGCAGCCGGCCAACCGGTCCGGCGTCTCCAGCGGGCCGTAGTTCTGCGCCTTGAGCACTTCGCCGACCGCGGAGCCCAGCTGGGCCTTCGTCAGCGACTGCAGGTCGGCCGAGGTCGGCTTGGACGTCGCCTGCGGAGGCTGCGCGCTGTCGTTCGTGGGGGTCTGCGAGCCCGGCGACACGGCCAGCACGATGCCGAACGCCGCGGCGGCGGCCACCAGCACGCCACCGCCGAGGCCCAGCCTGCGGTTGCGGCGCTTGCGGGCGTCGTTGAGGGACACGACCGGCGCGATGCCGGGACGGGCCTCCGCGGCCAGCGCGGCGTCGATCCGCGCGGCCACGTGGTCGGGCATCGCGACGGGCGGCAACGACTGCAGGTCCATCAGCGTGGCGTCCAGCGCCTGCAGGATCTCCCTGGCCTCCGCGTCCGCCTCGACCCTCGGACGCAGCTGTGCGGCGACCTCAGGGGGCAGCACGCCCGCGTGCAGGTCCGCGATGAGGTCAACAGACCACGGCGGACCCATCGGCACGCGCTCCATGCCGGTCATCGGCCCTCCCACTGACGTTGCTCTTGCACATTCACACCGTCAGCTGGGACGTTCGCATCTGCGATTCGGTTCCTGAGGTGCCCGAGAACTTTGGCCAGCTTGGCGCGACCTCGCGCACACCGGCTCTTGACCGTGCCCTCCGCGATGCCCAGGAGCTTCGCCGTCTCGGCGACGGAATACCCCTCGACGTCGACCAGCACGATGGGCGCCCGCTGCTCTTCCGGCAGCTCCATCAACGCCTGCTGCACCATGAGGCTGGTCTCGCGGTCGCTCATCGCGTCACGGGGCGCGACGGGCTCGCCGGGACCTGCCTCGGGCAACGGCACTGTCGGTCTTGTTTGTCGTCGTCTCATCCGGTCGAGGCACGCGTTCACCACGATCCGGTGAAGCCAGGTGGTGACCTGTGACTCGGCGCGGAACGACGACGCCGCCCGGAAGGCCGAGATGAACGCCTCCTGGAGCGCGTCCGCGGCCTCTTCCGGATCACGCAGCGTGCGCAGCGCCACCGCCCACATCCGGTCGCGGTGCCGTTTGACCAGCTCCGAGAACGCGTACGGGTCACCTGCGGCGTGGGCCGAGATGAGATCGGCGTCCGAGCTGGCTGCGGCGGTCACGCTGGGAGGATAGCGAGAGTGATCACAGATCACCCGGACAGGTCTACGCAGCGTGCCCAGGTAGTTCTACTGGGCCCTCGTGTAGACGACCTCGCGGATCTCCGACTGGTTCTTGCCGCCGCCGGAGTTCGTCAGCTGCGTGATCCAGATCAGGACGTGCCCGGTCGGTTCGTGGTCGTTGAGCTGGATCTGCGTCTGCCCGTCGGACAGGTCCGCGACGCCGATGACCTTGGTCTCCTCGATCGGCGAGTCCAGCGCGGACGCCACCCGGATCTCGACCTTCGTGCCCTTGCTGGGCGAGGTGATCGTGACCGAGGCCAGCTTCACCGGCTCCGCGAACGACGCCATCAGCCCGATGCCGGGCTTCAGCGTCGGGAACGGCTGGAAGTAGTTGTCAGTCCGCCAGAACGTGCCCGCGTTGTTGTCGACCGCCCGGCTCGCCTGGTTCGCGTTGTCGGGCTGGTTCGTCACGTCGTAGACGCCGATCTGGCCCGGCTGCACCGGTCCGGCCGGCGCGGGCGGAGGCGCGGTCTGGCCGTTCGACCCCGGCTGGTTGATCACCACGGTCGGGCCGCCGCCCTTGGACGGCTCGTCGCTGAAGAACCCGACGATCTGCACGCTCAGCCACACGATCACGGTCAGCGTCGCCAGGGCGAGCACGCCGACGCTGATCCACAGCTTCTTCTTCTGCTGCTTGTCCTGCCTGGGCCGCTGTGTCGTCCACACGACCTGGTCGTCGTCATCGCGCGACGCCGACACGGCGGGGATCAGCGAGGTCTGGGCCTCTTCGGCCGCGATCTGGTCGAGGACCTGGAGGATCGCCGCGGACGTGCGGATGCCGCCGACCGACGTGTCCTCCAACGACCGCACCGCGACGGACGACAGGTCGTGCGGCAGGTACGGGTGCAACGCGTTCGGTGCGACCACGGACCCGTCCGGCCCGGTCGGTGCGACCGGCACGCCCTGAGGGCCGCCCGGCAGCGCCCACCGGCCGGTGAGCAGCAGGTACAGGATCGCGCCGAGGCCCTTGACGTCGTCGCGCGCGATCGCGTCCGGCCGGGGACCGGGGAACGCGAGGCGCAGACGGCCGTCCGAGGTGACCCGGATGCGTTGCGGGTGGTCGGCGCCCAGCACGAGACCGGCGTGGTGCGCGCCCTCGATGGCGGCGCCCAGCGGTTCGAGCAGCCGGGTCGCGGCGCCCGCCGGCAGCGGGCCCTCCGCGATGAGGTCCATCAGGTCGGTGCCCTGGGTCCACTCGGCGATGACGATGCCGAGGATGCCCTCGTCGCCGCGGATGCCGGTGCCGGGCGTCAGCACGTCGATCACCCGCGACACACCGGGATGCGTGAACGACGCCGCGTGCATCGCGCGTTCGACCGTCCGGCGGGCACGGGCCGCCGCCTCGTTGTCCGCCAGATCTCCCAGCAGCACCGTCAGCGCGACGTCCCGGTTGAGCTGACCGTCCCGCGCGCGCCACAGCTCCGCGTTGGACCTGGCGTCGGCGCCGGATTTCGCGAGCAGCCGGTAGCGGCCATTGCCGATGACGCCGCCGGGAACCAGCGCGGCGTGAACTCCGCTACTCACGGAGACGAGGGTACGGGACGGCGCTCACGGACTGGAGTCACCTTCGCCGCACCAAACGGTTGATCTTGTCGATCGCCGGCTTCATCTCGGGCACCCGGAACGCCGCCAAAAGGCCGAACGCGAGCGGCAGACCGACCAACGTCACCAGAACGACCTCGACCCACGCGGCGATGACCGGGTCCTCGAGCCCGAGCGCGCCCAGGACCAGCCAGTTCACGCCCTTGGCGACCGCGAAGGCCAGCGAGGACGCCACGACGGTGAGGCAGACGGTCCAGATCGTGAAGCCGGTGCGCAGCCGTCCGAGGCGGATCCGCAGCCACACCTGACCGACGATCGCGCCGAAGACGAAGCTCAGCGACATGGCGAGCGACACGCCGACGGCGAGCTGTGAGGCGTCACCCGGCGTGGACACGGCGAGGAAGAGGTAGAGCAGTCCGATGCGCACCGCCACGATCAACGCCTGGATGAGCGTCGGCGTGCGGGCGTCCTTCATCGCGTAGAAGACCCGCAGCTGCAGCAGCGTCACGGCGTAGGGCACGAGACCGAACGCGGAGAGCGCGAGCGCGAGACCGATCCTCGTGCCGCCCTCGACGCCGGAGTTGCCCCAGGCGAACGCCGCGAGGCCGATCGCCAGACCGGACACCGTCATCAGGGCGCTGAACGGCATCAGCAGGATCGCCGACATGCGGTTGCCGAACAGCAGGTCCCGCACGATCGACTCGTTGTCGTTGTGCGCGGCCGCCCTGCTCATCTTCGGCATCAGCGCGGTCAGCAGCGAGACGCCGAGAACGCCGTACGGCACCTGGGCGATCAGCCACTGGTAGTTGAACGCCGTCAGCGTGCCCTGGGCGCTCGTCGCCACGTTCGTCAGCACCGTCATGCTGGCGAGGCCCAGCCCCACGTAGAGCAGCACCCAGAACGCGAGACCGCCGAACTCCGACAGGCGCGAGTCCCAGCCGAAGCGCCACCTGAACTTGAAGCCGGTCTTCTTCAGCGCCGGGAACAGCACGGACGCCTGGACGGCCACACCGAGCGCGGTGCCGAGGCCGAGCACCAGAAGGTGCACGTCGGTCATGTGGACCGGGTTGAGCGTGAGCTCGCCCGGCAGCAGCGCGTAGACGACCAGCACGACGATCACGACGAGGTTGTTCAGGACCGGCGCCCACGTGGGGATGCCGAACACGTGCCGTGCGTTCAACACGGCGCTGAGCAGCGCCGTCAGGCCGTAGAACACGATGCCCGGCAGCACCAGGTACGCGAACGCGGTGACCAGCGCCGGGTTCGCGGTCTCGGCGTCGGAGATGTAGAGGTCGGTCAGCAACGGGGCGCAGGCCATCGCGACGACCGTGCCGATGCCGAGGATCAGCGTGCCCATGGTGATCAGCCACTGGGCGTACGACTCGCCGCCGTCGCCGTCCTCTTTCTCGGCCCTGACCAGCAGCGGGATCGCCACGCTGGTGAGGATGCCGCCGAGGAGCAGCTCGTTGATCATCGTCGGCAGCGTGGAGGCCGCCTGGTACGAGTCGCCGAGGACCTCGGCGCCGATCACCGCGATGAGCAGCACCTTCGACAGCAGGCCGGTGCCTCGGCTGACGATCGTCGCGATCGCCATCGAGCCGCTCGCCTTGGCGACCGACGGTGCTTGCTTCTGCTGCTCTGGCTGGGTGGTCGTGGCTGTCTCGCTCACGCGCTCGACTTCTCCGGTGTGACGTTCTCGATGGACGGGGCGTCGCCGTTCTCGCCGTTGCGAGCACGGACCCTCTTGTAGATCCGGCGCCCGGAAAGCAGGACGAGCGCGATGCCCGCGATCACGGTGATGATCACCGTGATGGTGCCGTAGGCGGACGACGACACCTCCAGCTTGACAGTGTCGCCGAGCGGGACGCCCTCGGGAGTGGTCAGTCGCACGCTGACCGGGAACCGGCCGGAGCGCAGCACCTCGACGGGCACCCGCACGACTCGTTCGCCGCGGGCGGGAAGCACCTGGTCGGCGAGGTCGAGCTTGCGGATGCCGGGGGTGTCGGCGAGGTTGATCCTGACCGTCACGCGGACGTCGAGCTTGTTCGTGATCGTGATCGGGATCGGGCTGTCGCCGGAGCCGAGCAGGATCGGGCTGTTCGGCTGCGTCACGCCGACCATGCCGGTCAGCGCGTTCAGTTCGCCCTGGCTGACCTCGGCCGCGGACCGGGCGCCCTGCTCGTTGCCCCGCCACGCGCCGGACATGGCCCGCAGCAGCCCGAGCCACAGCGGGTCGGCCAGGTCGGCGGGCGAGGCGTGCTCGCTGTCCTCCTGCTGCATGGCGGCGACCAGGCCGTTGAGCTCCACGCTCTGGCTCGTCACGGAGCTGGAGATGATCTCCGAGATCTCCCGCGCACCGGCCTCCGGCGGATAGGCGATCTTGGCGTTCGTCGTCGCGGGCGTGGCCCTGGTGAGCTCCTCGAGCCCGGTCTGGGCCGCGTAGCCGTCGGCCAGCAGCTTCTTGGAGGTGGTGAGGAACTCGGTCATCTCCGAGAGCGGCGCGTGCCAGCGGCGCGGCGGCGCGATCAGCACGTTGCGGCCGTCGCCCTGCCAGCCGGCCCGGAACACCAGCACCGCCAGCGCGTTCTGCACCGACACCGGCTGGCTCTCGAACGGCGCGGTGACGCCGGACAGCGTGCGGGGCCGGGACTCACTGCCCTGCAGCGCGTCCGAGACCATCGAGTCGATCTTGACCGCGGTCACCGGGTTCTTGCCGCCGACACCGACGGGCGCGGTGCCCGGCGCGTCGGCGAGACCGGTGGGGTCGAGCAGCAGCGACTTCGCGCCGGGGTAGCGCTTGTCCGGCTGCGGGGTGACCAGCTCGTCGAACGTCGACTGGTCGAGCACGCCGTCCTCGGGCCACACCAGGTCGGGCAGCGGCTGCACGGACAGGACGTCCTGGATGAGCTTCGGGCCGTCGGTCACCGCGAGCGTGCGCATCGTGCCGAGCTTCGCCCTGTTCAACGCCACGAGGTCGGCGTCGGCGTACGGCAGCGCGACGACGCAACGGCCGGTGACGGCGAGCTTGAGCCGGTCGAGCCACAGCTTCGCCTCGGCCTTGCCCTTGCCCTCCGACCCGCCACGCACCTGGTAGCCGTTGCTCATGGCCTGCACGGTCCGCAGCAGGTCGGGGTCGATGGCCAGGCACATGGCCGTGCTCATCGACGGGATCGCCTGCTCGTAGGCCTGCAACAGGCCGTAGAGCCGGCCGTTGACCGACAGCGACGTCGCGAGCTCGTCGTCGATCAGCTCGGAGTCGTCCTCGCCGCCGAGCCTGACCAGCCGCGGGCGGTCCGCGATCGGCCACAGCACCGTCAGCTTCGCGGGCGTGCCCGGCTTGCCCTTGGTCTCGCCGCCGGGCACCCCGAGCACGGGCAGCAGCGTCGACAGCGCCGCGAGACGTGCCTGGCCGCCGTAGTCGGGCCTGCCGTTGACGTTCGCGAGGATCGGGTAGATGCCCGGCTGCTCGATCTCCAGCGAGGTCGGCTCGGTACCGCGCAGCGGCACCTCCAGCGTGAAGTCCTTCTGCTGGCCGGACTCGAGCTCGCCGGCGACAGGGGTGAACTTCGGCTGCACGGCCTCGGCCGCCGCGGGCTCCCGCAACGCCTTGCGCAGGTCGTCCTCGGTGCCGAGCGGCTCACCGCGCTCCAGGCGCAGCACGATGTCGGACACCTTGCGGTCGCCGACGTTGACGATCTTGCCGGTGATCTTGACGGTCGCCGGGGAGTCGCTCGTGACGAACCGGGGGGTGAGCTGGTCGATGTCGAGCCGCAGGAACTGCTGTTGCGCCTGACCCGGCTGGGCGGAGAGCGATCTGGTCGCCCACACCTGGGTGGCGGGAGCGGGCATGAAGGGCAACGCGTCGATCTCGTCGGGTTGCGCCTGCTGAGCGCCGGCGGGCGGCGCTGTGATCACCACGAACGCGGCGACAGCTGCTGTGCAGACGAGCTTCCTCAGGCTCACGCCGACTCCGCCCCGTTGCGGCAGCGGTCGGCGAGCAAATCGGCGGCTCGGCGGACCAGACGGCGCTCATCGGCATATGCGAGTCGCTCGTCCAGTTCGCCGAGGGGCACCCACGCCACCTCGGTGACCTCCACGTCTTCGTCGGAAAGCTCTCCCCCCGTCGCTTCGAGGAGGAAGTGGTGAACCGTCTTGTGCACCCGGCGGTCGTCCGCGACGAACCAGTAGTCGATCGACCCCAACGGGCGCAGCACCCTGCTATGAATACCGGTCTCCTCGGCGACCTCGCGCACCGCGGTCTGTTCGGCGGTCTCGCCGGCCTCGATGTGACCCTTGGGCAAAGACCACAGCAACCGGCCTCGCCGGTCAAGTCTGCCGATCACCGCGGCCCGCTGCTCGGCGTCGAGCACCAGGCCACCCGCCGACGTCTCGTCGACGGTCTTGAGCCTCCTGCCCCTGCGCCTCTTCCGGCGCCCCGGTTTGGGGCTCCCGGAACGTGCGGCTGACGAGGGCATACGGCCGATCGTACTTACGAACCTTGAGTACGCTGGTTTCTCGTGTCTCGATCGCTCCAGCAGAATGCGGTGGTGGAAGCTCCCGCAATCGCACCAGTCGTCGCTGAGCTCGCCGCTCGGTTCGCAGCCGAGGGCAAGCGCCTCTACCTCGTGGGTGGAAGTGTGCGCGACGCCGTGCTGGGGCGCCCGACGAACGACTTCGACTTCACCACGGACGCGCGACCTGCGGAGATCCAGAAGCTGCTGAGCGGCTGGGCCGAGGCGCAGTGGGACACCGGAATCGCCTTCGGGACGGTCGGCGCGTCGAAGCAGGGCGAGATCATCGAGATCACGACCTTCCGCGCGGACGTCTACGACGGCGTGACCCGCAACCCCGAGGTGACCTTCGGCGACAACATCGACGGCGACCTGGTCCGGCGCGACTTCACGGTCAACGCGATGGCGTTCGACATCGCGGCGAGTGAGTTCGTGGACCCGACCGGCGGCCTCCAGGCTGCCCGCGACGGCGTGCTGGACACGCCGGCGACCCCGCAGGAGTCGTTCGGCGACGACCCGCTGCGCATGCTGCGCGCCGCCCGGTTCGTCTCCCAGCTCGGCTTCACCGCCGCGCCCAGGGTGATCGAGGCGATGCGGTCGATGGCAGGCGAACTCGCCCGCATCACGCCGGAGCGCGTGCAGGTGGAGCTCTCGAAGCTCCTGTGCGGCGCGCATCCGCGCCGCGGCATCGAGCTCATGGTGGAGACCGGGCTGGCCGACATCGTGTTGCCCGAGCTCACGGCCATGAAGCTGGAGATCGACGAACATCATCAACACAAGGACGTCTTCGACCACTCGCTGGTTGTGCTGGAACAGGCAATTGATCTTGAAGAAGTTGATCAGTCACCCGATCTGGTGCTGAGGATCGCCGCGCTGCTGCACGACATCGGCAAACCGGCGACCCGGAAGTTCGAGTCCGGCGGCGGCGTCTCGTTCCACCACCACGAGGTCGTGGGCGCGAAGATGGTCCGCAAGCGCTTGCGGGCGTTGCGGTACTCGAAGGAGATCACCGAGGACGTCGCGAAGCTCGTCTACCTGCACCTTCGCTTCCACGGGTACGGCAACGGCGAGTGGACCGACTCGGCCGTGCGCCGGTACGTGACGGACGCCGGTGACCTGCTGACGCGGTTGCACAAGCTCGTCCGTGCCGACTGCACGACCCGCAACAAGCGCAAGGCGAACCTGCTGAAGCGGACCTACGACTCTCTTGAGGAACGCATCGCGCGCATCGCGGCGGAGGAAGACCTCGCGCGCGTACGCCCGGACCTCGACGGCAACGAGATCATGAAGCTGCTCGGCCTGTCGCCGGGTCGCGAGGTCGGTGCCGCGTGGAAGTTCCTCAAGGAGCTCAGGCTCGACCGGGGACCGCTGGACCGCGACGAGGCGGAGGCCGCGTTGCTCGAGTGGGCCCGCGAACAGGGCATCACACCGCCCGCTCCGTGACGCATAGTGAGCGAATGGAATCCCCGCGTTAGCGAAGTGTCAGCGCGGGGATGCACCATGAGAAGTGCGCTAGGGGGCGCACGGGGGTGGTGCAGATGTTCGCTTGGGGACTTTCCGCAGGTCCTGCCGTACGGGACCTGGACGTTCTGACCGACGATCAACGAGCCGTGCTGAGGTGTCTCGCACGAGGTCACGCCGAGCACGAGATCGCGTGGGTGCTCGGCATCGGGCAGCAGCGGGTGGCCGACGAGGTGGCCGAGATCCTGCGGCGCCTGGATCTACCCGATCGTGTGGCGGCTGTCGTCTTCGCCCACGAGGCCGGCATGTTGCACCTGCCGTTTCCGCGCTGACAGGAGCAGGTAGGCGGCCATGCCGACCAGGTAGAGGCTCGCGGCGACGAGGATCAGGCCGGGCGAGCGCCCGTCCAGGGGGATCACCGTCGCCGTGATGGTCACCGCGGTGACCTGCGCGATGTTGAAGAGGGTGTCGTAGAGGGCGAACACGCGCCCGCGCACCTCGTCACCGACGTCGTGCTGCACCGCGGTGTCCACGCAGAGCTTGACGATTTGACCGGCGAAGATGATCACGAAGCTGGCCATCAGGATGGACGGCAGCGTCATCGGCAGCCCGAGCCCGACCTGGGCCGCGGCCGTGAGCAGCAACGCGCCGCAGATCGTGCGCCTGACGCCGAACCTGTCGACGACCCGGTCGGTCAGGAATCCGGCGAGCAGAACACCTGCGCCGCCGGCGACCGCGACCTCGCCGAGCCCGCCGATGCCGGCTTTGAGGATGCCGACGTCCTCCAGGCTGTAGCGCATCAGCAGCAGCGTGATCATCAGACTCATGCCGAACGCCGCCCGGTGCGCCAGCAACGCGGCCAGCCCTGCCGTGACGCTCGGCGTGTGCCAGGTGGCCTTCGCGCCGTCCATCAGCCCGCGGGCGACGGCCGTGAGGGCGTTGTGCGGCTCGTCGACCTCGTCCGGCCCGAGCACGCCCGCCTTGAACCGGCTGGCGATGAACGCGCTGAGCAGCAACCCGACCACGGCGATGCTGGTGGTCCACGCCGAACCGCCGTCCCCGGCGCCGAGCAGCGTGCGGAACCCGATCGCGCAGGCGGCGCCGATCACGGCCATGACCGCACCGGCCGTCGTGGTCAGCGCGTTCGCCTCGACCAGGTGATCTTCGTCGACGACGTGCGGCAGTGACGCGGACAGCCCGGACCCGACGAATCTGCCGATGCCCATGACGATGAGCGCGGACACGTAGAGGGGCAGCCCGCTCAGGCCTGCACCGACCGCCAGGGCCGTGAACAGCACGAACGTGGCCCGCGCGATGTTCGCGACGACGATGACCTTCTTGCGGTCCCACCGGTCGAGCAACGCACCCGTGAAGGGCCCGATCAGCGAGTACGGCAGCAACAACACCGCGAACCCTGCCGCGATCGCAGCCGGATCGGCCTGCCGTTCGGGGTTGAAGAGCACAGCGCCGGCCAGACCGGCCTGGAAGAGCCCGTCGCCCCACTGCGAGGCGAGACGTGTGGCGAGGAGCCTGCGGTAGGCGGGGATGCCGAGGAACCGGCGTGATCCCCAGTGGTGCTTCTCCACCGCAAGCGTTGTCACCGTTGCACTGTATGCGCGTAGTGGTGAAAACCACGAAAGCCGGACCTCACGGTCCGGCTCTCTTGGATCGGATGCCAGGTCGCCTCACGGCGCGGCGCACTACGCGGCTCCAGCCGAACGGTATTCCGCGAAGGCGGTTGTCTGTTGAGCCCGGGGGACACAAAGACATCCGACACCTCAGTCTAACGGGGCGCGGCCCTGAGTTGTTCCGGCGATCACGGGTGATTTCATGGTGACGTGCGTCCCGATGACGAAGTCGAAGTCGAGCCAGGCTCCCTGTTGGTTGCCGCTCCGAGCCTCAACGACCCGAACTTCTCACGCACCGTCGTCTACATCATCGACCAACGTCCAGAGGGGACCCTCGGCGTCGTGCTGAACCGCCCCTCCGAGGTGGCGGTCCACGACGTACTGCCACCGTGGGGCTCCCACGTCACAAAGCCGCAGTGCATCTACGTAGGCGGCCCGGTCGAGCAGAAGACGGCGCTGTGCCTGGCAGCGTTGAAGGTGGGCACCGACCCGTCCACCGTGGAGGGACTCGTCGGCGTGCAGGGCCCGGTCGCCCTCGTCGACCTCGACGCCGAACCGGACGACCTGATGCCGCTGGTGCGCGGCCTGCGCGTGTTCGCCGGCTACAGCGGGTGGGGCGAGGGCCAACTCCAGGGCGAGATCGACCGCGGCGACTGGATCGTCGTGACCGGACTGGCCGACGACGTGCTGACCGGCGCGAACGTCGACCTGTGGGGACGGGTGCTGCGCCGCCAGGGCATGCCGCTGGCGCTGCTGTCGACCTACCCGAAGGACGTCCGCGACAACTGATTCACCCGGACGGCAGGTAGGGCGTGTGCAAGTACTACCAACTCATGATCATCGAGCACATACCTACTACCAACCGGGCTGCTCAGCCCCAAGGCTGCGACGAGGCATCCGACCAGGCCTCCGCGTAGCGGCCCTGATTCACGTGAAACGTCGGGTTACAGACCCGCGAGCGGGGAGCATCCGCCGCCACCGCACGCGCACCCGCCGCAGCCCTTCGGCTTGACCGGCTCCGGCAGAGCCTCAGCCGCGCGGCTACCGACGAGCCCACCGGCGAAGGCGATCGTGAGCGCCCCGACCAGTCCGATGATCCCAGCGGTGACGGCCAGGTCGGCCATGACGAACGCCATCGCGCCCGACACGATCGCCACGACGCCCGCGGCGACGTTCGGCACGCCGGCGACGCGGTTGGCCAGCGCGAACGTCTCCTCGTCACGCACGGCGGCGGCGGTGCGCACGCCGACGAAGCGGTTGCGGCGCAGCTTGCCCTGCAGACCCAGCAGACCGACCGCGCCGAGAGCGACGCCGAGCACACCCAGGACGACCGACAGCACGATGTTCACCCCATGAGGGTAAGACGAATCCCCGGTTCGCCCGGCAGTCACCCCGGTCAGGTGTGCCACAGGCCACCGCCCGGTTCATCGCGCTTGCGGTCCGCTGATACCGTTGACGACATGAGCACGGCCCGCCTGCTCCTTATCTAGCCGCGACGACCTGATCGCAAGACGGTCGGCGCGGCCGCCCTCCATGCCCTGTCTGGGCTGGGGGGTTTCGTCATGTCAGGGGCAGGAACGACGTGAGAGGGACCTTGAAATGAGCACGGACGCGGCGGAGATTCCCGCCTACCGCTACACCGCCGAGCTGGCGAACCAGATCGAGGAGCGGTGGCAGCGGTACTGGGAGAGCAACGGCACCTACCACGCACCCAACCCCGTTGGGGCGCTCAAGGGTGACGTGCCCGCGGACAAGCTGTTCGTGCAGGACATGTTCCCGTACCCGAGCGGTGCCGGCCTGCACGTCGGTCACCCGCTGGGCTTCATCGGCACGGACGTCTTCGCGCGGTACCACCGCATGAACGGCCGCAACGTGCTGCACACCATGGGTTTCGACGCGTTCGGCCTGCCCGCGGAGCAGTACGCGGTGCAGACCGGGCAGCACCCGCGCAAGACCACCGAAGCGAACATCGACACCTACCTGCGTCAGATCCGCAGGCTGGGGCTGGGCCACGACGAGCGTCGCCGCATCTCGACGATCGACCCCGAGTACTACAAGTGGACTCAGTGGATCTTCCTGCAGATCTTCAACTCCTGGTACGACGCCGACGCGCGCAAGGCTCGTCCGATCGCCGAGTTGATCTCGCAGTTCGAGTCTGGCGAGCGGGACGTCGAGGGTGGCCGCAAGTGGTCTGAGCTGTCTTTTGCCGACCAGCAAAGGATCTTGGGCGAATTCCGGCTGGCCTACATGTCGGAGGCGCCCGTCAACTGGTGTCCCGGACTGGGTACTGTGCTGGCGAACGAAGAGGTCACCGCGGACGGTCGCAGTGAGCGTGGCAACTTCCCGGTGTTCAGGAAAAGCCTGCGCCAGTGGATGATGCGCATCACCGCGTACTCGGACCGGCTGATCGACGACTTGGACCGGCTGGACTGGCCGGACAAGGTCAAGGCCATGCAGCGCAACTGGATCGGGCGCTCGCATGGCGCCCGAGTCCGATTCGCGGTGGGAGACGAGAGCATTGAGGTCTTCACGACCCGGCCGGACACGTTGTTCGGCGCGACCTACATGGTCCTGGCACCGGAACACGAGCTGGTGGACCAGATTGCGGCGCCCGATCGCGTGGCAGACATCGCCGCGTACCGGCGCGCAGCGTCCCTGAAGTCCGAGCTGGACCGTCAGGAGAACAAGGAGAAGACCGGCGTCTTCATCGGGGCGTATGCGACAAACCCGGTGAACGGCAAGGAGATTCCGGTCTACATCGCCGACTACGTGCTGATGGGCTACGGCACGGGCGCGATCATGGCCGTGCCCGGTCAGGACCAGCGCGACTGGGACTTCGCGAAGAAGTTCGACCTGCCGATCATCCGCACGGTCCAGCCGTCCGAGGGCTTCGAGGGCGACGCTTACACGGGCGACGGGCCTGCGGTGAACTCCGGGTTCCTGGACGGCATGGCGATCGACGACGCCAAGAAGACGATGATCGGCTGGCTGGAGGAGAACGGCCACGGCCACGGCACCGTCCAGTTCAAGCTGCGTGACTGGCTGTTCAGCCGCCAGCGCTACTGGGGCGAGCCGTTCCCGGTCGTCTACGACGAGGCCGGCACCGCCATCGCGCTGCCCGAGTCGATGCTGCCTATCGAACTGCCCGAGGTCGACGACTACTCGCCGCGCACCTTCGACCCGGAGGACGCGAACACCGAGCCGTCGCCGCCGCTGTCGCGTGCCACCGAGTGGACGACGATCGAGCTGGACCTGGGCGACGGCCTGAAGACGTACCGCCGCGACACGAACACCATGCCGAACTGGGCGGGTTCGTGCTGGTACCAGCTGCGCTACGTCGACCCGGTCGAGACCGAGCGGTTCGTCAACCCGGAGAACGAGAAGTACTGGCTGGGCCCGCGCACGGCCGAGCACGGCCCGACCGACCCCGGCGGCGTCGACCTGTACATCGGCGGCGTCGAGCACGCGGTGCTGCACCTGCTGTACTCGCGCTTCTGGCAGAAGGTCCTGTTCGACCTGGGCCACCTGTCCGGCGACGAGCCGTACCGCCGCCTGTTCAACCAGGGCTACATCCAGGCGTACGCGTACGTCGACCCGCGCGGCGTCTACGTGCCGGCCGACGAGGTCGTCGAGGCCGATGGCAAGTACACGTACAACGGTGAGGAAGTCCGCCGTGAGTACGGAAAGATGGGCAAGAGCCTGAAGAACGTCGTCACGCCGGACGAGATGTGCGAGAAGTACGGCGCCGACACCTTCCGGTTCTACGAGATGTCCATGGGCCCGATGGACGTGTCACGTCCGTGGGCGACCAAGGACGTCGTCGGCGCGCAACGGTTCATGCAGCGTCTGTGGCGCAACCTGGTCGACGAGACCGACGGCTCGCTGCGCGTCACGGACGAAGAGGCGTCCGTCGAAGCGCTGCGCCTGCTGCACAAGACGATCGCCGGCGTCCACGACGACTACGCGAACCTGCGCTACAACACGGCGGGGGCGAAGCTGATCGAGCTGAACAACTACGTCACCAAGCACTACTCGGCGGGCACGCCCCGCGTGCTGGCCGAGGCCCTGGTGCTGATGCTGGCTCCGCAGGCCCCGCACGTGGCCGAGGAGCTGTGGTCGAAGCTGGGCAACGACGGCTCGCTGGCGCACGGCCCGTTCCCGAAGGCCGACGAGCAGTACCTGGTCGAGGACACGGTCGAGTACCCGATCCAGGTCAACGGCAAGGTCCGCTCGCGGGTCGTCGTGTCGGCGTCCGCGTCGCAGGACGAGATCAAGGCCGCGGCGCTGTCCGAGGAGAAGATCGCCGAGCTGGTCGCCGGTGGCGAACCGCGCAAGGTGATCGTCGTTCCCGGCCGCCTGGTGAACATCGTTCTGTAGCAACGAGAGGAGCTGGCGTGGCTACGGCCGCGCCAGCTCTGCCAGCACCTGCTCCACCTCCAGCGACGGGTCGGCCACGCGAGCCGCCCGCAACGCTCCCCCGAGCACTGTCATGAGCATCTCGACGACCACGTCCTTGTCGAACGGGTGCTCGTTCAGCAGGTAGTCGCGAGCCAGCTGGTCGGCCGCTGTCGTGTACATCCGCAGCACGGCCCGGACCGCCGGTCGCTCGAAGTCCAGCCCCAGGTTCTCGCACAGCCGGCGATTGCCGTCGTCCCGCACGGCGTCGAACGGCTCCTCCACGCCCCACGGCCGCAGCACCAGGTTCAGCGCCAGGTCGCGATGCGCCGCCAGGTACGTCAGGTGTGCCGCGTGCGACTGACGAATCCGCTTCCCCAACGGCACGGCCGGGTCGCTGACGTGCAGGTCCAGCACCTCGCGGCCGATCGAGCACAGCACCTCGCCGTAGAGCCCCTGCTTGCTGCCGAAGTGGTGGAACACCAACCCGTGCGCGACCCCGGCCGCTCGGGCGATGTCGGCTGCCTTCACGTCGTCGTACTTGGACGTGATGAACAGCTCTCGGGCCGCTGCCAGGACTTTCTCCTTGGTGGCGGCTGCGGTGGCGGCTCGGGTCATGTCACCACGCTAACAGCTCGTTGACTCCGAGTCAGTGAAGGAGTAAATCTTGATTAAGAGTCATTGACTCAAAGTCAACGAGGGGATGCGAGATGACGAAGTCACTGATCATCGGAGCGACGGGCACCGTGGGCGGTTTGGTGCTCGCCGAGGCCGTGCGCCGAGGTGTGGGCGTGCGCGCGTTGGTGCGGAACAAGGAACGGGCGAACCTGCCCGACACGGTCGAGCTGGTCCAAGGAGACCTGGCCGACCGCGACGCCGTGGCCAGTGCGCTGAGGGGCGTCGACTCGGCGTTCTACGTGTCGCCGCACGAGACCAACGAGGTCGAGATCGCGACGATCTTCGGTCAGGAGGCCGAACGAGCCGGCGCACGCCTGGTGTTCGGCGGCTTCCACATCGAGGACGACGACGCGCGCGAGGCGGCGGGCAGTGCGATCCCGGCCTACATCCCGAAGCTGAAGCTGGCGGCGTTCCTCGCGGGCACCGACACCAAGCCCGCGATGGTCAGCATCACCAACTTCGCCCAGAACGACGAGGTCTTCCGTCAGGACATCGAGGCGGGGACGTTCCCGACGCCCCTGCATCCCGGAGGGGTCAACCGGATCGACCTGCGCGACGCGGCCGAGGTGCTCACCAACGCGCTGGTCGACGTGAGCTTCGCGGCCGGCTCCTACCAGCTCGTGGGCCCCGAGTCGTTGAACGGCGAGCAGTCGGCGCAGATCTGGGCCGAGGAGCTCGGGCGGCCGGTCGTCTACACCGGTGACGACCCCGAGTGGCGCAGGGCGTTCGAGCGCAGGCTGTCGGGTCAGAAGCTGGTGGACTGGATTCGCAGCTTCGAGCTGCTCAGCTCGGTGCCGAGCCCCACGACCGAGGCCGAGGTCGCGACCATGACGAAGCTGCTCGGGCACGCGCCGCGCACGTTTCGCGACTACGTGCGCGATTCAGTGAAGAGCTGAGTCCGGGGCGTCCTGGAAGCCGATGTCCGTCAGCATCTGGTCGAGCATGCTGTCGAACATCGGCTCCGGGTTGCTCACCGTGAACGGGAACCGCCCGAACACTTCCAGCGCCACGTGCCCGTACAGCCGCACCCACGACTGGACGACGTGGTAGATCTTGCCCAGGTTGAGGACGGAGTCCTCGACTACGACGCCGTGCACCGACACCGCGTCCATCAGGACCTGTTGGAACCTCGCCAGGTCCTCGTGCAGGATTTCGGGCACGTCGTCGTCCGCGTGGTTCGCCACCAGATTGGACGCGATCAGCCGTCCCGCCAGCTGCAGGAACACCGAGCCGAACTGGTCGGCGCCGAGCGGGTCGCGTGGCGAGGCGAAGACCAGCGCGAACTCCTGCGGGTGGGCCAGTGCCCAGCGGCGGAAGGCGTGGCAGACCGCCCTGACCTGGCATCCCACCTGGCCTGACGTGTCCGCGGCGAGGTCGGCGTACAGAGCTGCCGCCATGTCCGCGCAGATGTCGTCGCAGAGTTGCCGCAATAGCGCGTCGTGGGAGTCGTAGTAGCGATACAACGCCGGCGCGGTGATCCCCAGTTTGCGCGCGATGGCACGCAGGGTAACTGCGTCGCGGCCGCTCTCCACCAAAAGGGCGCGGGCCGCCTGCCGAATCTCACGCTCGGTTTCGGCGCGAAGCCGTTCTCGGCGAGTGGCCTCGGTCATATGTCACTCCATCGGGTTGTAGACCCCGTCCATGGACCCGTACGGTTTTAGTGAACGGTGTTTACGAGAGTTCACGGGATTAACAGCACGGTAACCCAGGAGGCCGTCGTCGATGTTCGCGAAGTGGGGATCTATCGCATATCGCCGCCGGTGGGTGGTGTTGATCGCGACCGTACTGCTCGCCGTGGTCGGCGGCGTGTGGGGCATCGGCGTGTTCGACAAGCTCAGCCAGGGCGGCTACGAGGCTCCCTCCAGTGAGGCGGCGCGGGCCGACAAGGTAGCCGAGGAGGCGTTCGGGCGGCAGAACGGTGACGTGATCGTCATTTATCGCGGCGACTTCGCGAACCCGCTCGAACTCAAGAAGATCGCCGACCACATCAGCGGCTTCCCGAAGGACGACGTGCTCAAGGCCGTCGGGCCGGTGCCGTCCGACGACAAGCAGCAGGCGCTCGTCGCCATCACGCTGAGCAGCGGCGACTCGAACGAGCAGATCAAGCAGTTCCAGGACGTCCAGTCGCAGCTCAAGATCGACGGCTTCAGCGAGCAGGTCGGTGGGCTCGTGCCCACCCAGAAGGCCATCAACGACATGTCCCAGGAGGACCTGACGCGCGCGGAGATGTTCTCGCTGCCGCTGGTCCTGTTGCTGCTCGTGATCATCTTCGGTGGTCTGGTGGCGGCGTCCCTGCCGGTCGTCGTCGGTGGTCTCGCGATCATGGGCGCGCTCGGCGTGCTGCATGCCGTCGCCCTGTTCGCCGAGGTCAACTCGTTCGCGGTCAACGTCGCCTCGCTGCTCGGCCTGGGCATGGCGATCGACTACGGCCTGTTCATGGTCGGCCGGTTCCGCGAGGAGCTCGCCCAGGGCCGCACGACCGAACAGGCCGTCGGACGCACGGTCGCCAGCGCCGGCCGCACCGTCGTGTTCAGCGCGACGCTGCTGGTCATCGCGCTGGCCGGACTGCTGCTCTTCCCGCACGGCTTCCTGAAGTCCCTCGCGTACGGCGGTGTGTCGTCGGTCGCGATCGCGGCGCTGGTCTCGGTCACGCTGCTGCCCGCGCTGCTCGGCGTGCTCGGCCACCGGGTCGACAAGCTCGCCATGCCGTGGCGCAAGAAGGAGCCGAGCGAACGCGGCTGGCGCAAGCTCAGCACCAAGGTCATGAAGCGGCCCGTGCTGATCGCCGTGCCGATCGTCGGTGTGCTGCTCGCGCTCGGCTCGCCGTTCCTCGGCGTCCAGTTCGGCCAGGTCACCGAGAAGGTCCTGCCGGAGGGCAACGCCGTGCGCGTGGCCACCGAGAACATCAACCAGAACTTCTCGGCGCTCTCCAACACCGGCTTCAAGATCGTCGTCAAGGGCGGTGACCAGGCCGCGGTCCAGGAGTACCTGGGCAAGGTGAAGGACGTGCCCGGCGTCGGCGACGTCCAGCCGACGGGTGCGGACAAGGGCGTCACGGCCGCGGCCGCGGGTCTGGACAACGACGCGCTGAGCGAGGAGTCGAAGCAGGCGCTGAAGGACGTCCGCGCGCTGCCCGCCCCGCCCGGAGCCGAGGTGCTGGTCGGCGGCAACACCGCCACGGTCAGCGACTCGCTCGACGCCATTGCCGACGGGCTGCCGTTGATGGTCACGCTGCTGGTCGGCGCGACGCTGATCCTGATGTTCCTGGCGTTCGGCTCGGTCGTGCTGCCGATCAAGGCCGTGCTGATGAGCGCGCTGTCGCTGTCGGCGACGTTCGGCGTGCTCGTGTGGATCTTCCAGGACGGCCACGGCGCCGACCTGCTCGGCGTCACGCCGGGGCCGCTGGAATCCGGCATCGTCGTGCTGATGGCGGCCATCGTGTTCGGCCTGTCGACGGACTACGAGGTCTTCCTGCTCAGCAGGATGGTCGAGGCCCGCGGCCAGGGCGCGACTACGGAAGAGGCGGTGACCACCGGCCTCGCGAAGACCGGCCGGGTGATCACCTCGGCCGCGTTGCTGCTGATCGTGGTGACCGGCGCGTTCGCGTTCTCGCAGGTCGCGATGATGCGGTTCGTCGGCGTCGGCATGATCCTCGCGCTGGCGCTCGACGCCACCATCGTCCGGATGCTGCTCGTGCCCGCCGTGCTCAAGCTGCTCGGCAACGCCGCGTGGTGGTCACCCGGCCCGCTCAAGCGGATCCAGGAACGCCTCGCGCTTCACGACGAGCCGGCCGACC
The DNA here is from genome assembly GCF_044765805.1 of Lentzea sp. NPDC102401. Lineage (NCBI taxonomy): Bacteria > Bacillati > Actinomycetota > Actinomycetes > Pseudonocardiales > Pseudonocardiaceae > Lentzea > Lentzea sp. NPDC102401. The sequence continues at coordinate 398,139 of NZ_JBIWKS010000003.1, forward strand.
TCGACGACCCGTTCGACGACGAGGTCCGCAAGCCGGTCGCCGTCGGCTGACCGGGCGGGAAGGCGATCATGGCCGCGTCGAACTGGCGCGGCCTCGCCTCCTGCAGTTCGCCCGTCTTCATCCGGTACGTGGTGAGCACCGCGTTCGTGCTGTCCAGGACCGTCGTCGTCGTGCCGGTGGCGAGGAAGACCCTCGTGTCCCCCGGCGCGATGGCGACGCTCGGCGAGTCGATGCGCAAGCGTTCGCGCACCGTCATGGTCGCCGCGTCGACCACCACGACCGACCGTTCCTTCGGCATCGTCAGGTAGACCGTGGCGCCGTCCGGGGTGACGGCGATGCTGCCCGCTCCCCTGCCTGCTTCCAGCGTGCCGACGACCTGGTTCGTGGCCGTGTCGATCACCGACAGAGTGCCGGGCGTCTTCTCGCCGAGGCGCATGCCGCTCACGTAGAGGCGCTTGCCGTCCGGCGAGATCGCGAGGTGCTGCGGCAGCCCGCCGACCTGCACCGTCGACGTCTGGAACGCCGTCGCCGTGTCGACCAGGCCGACCGTGCCGTCCTGGGAGTTGGCGACGTAGAGGATCTTGTTGTCCGGGTGGACGGCCAGGCCCTGCGGCTGTCCACCCGCCTTGATCACCGCGACCATCTGGAAGTTCTCGGGGTTCACCACCGCGATGCCGCCACTGGCCGAGACGTAGAGCCGCTGACCGTCCGGGCGCATCGCCGCGTGCGAGAGCTGGACCTGGGTGAAGAGCCGGTCGACGATCTCGCCGGTGGCCGGGTCGACCACGGTGATCGCGCCGGTCCACCCGTTGATCACGTAGAGGCGGCGCCCGTCAGGAGAAACGGCGACACCCGTCGCACGCCCCCCGGTGTCGGCCTGCACGAGAACGGCGCCGTTGCGGGTGTCGACGACCTGGACGAGACCGGTCTTGCCCACGACGTACGCAAGCGGTGCGACCGATGCGGAGGAAGTGGTTGTGTACTCGTGCCCTTGGTGAACACCCGTCGCCGCGAAGGCCGCTGAGAGCGCTATAACCGCGGCCACGAGGCGTGGCTTTGCCATACGCCCGATGGGACCACTTCCGGGTGCTTTCGATCTACTTCCGTCACTCTGTCGAGGGAAATCTTTGCCTGGATGTAGTACGACCGTCGCCCGCGACGGCGGCGCGGGCGACGGTCGCACACTCAGTAGGAGTGCGGAGCCACCGGTTTGGATTCATACGACTCGGGATTCTTCGCCGATGTCACCAGTTTGGCGTAACGGGTGCCCGCGGTGAGCAGGACCAGACCGGCGCCGAGGAACGCCAGCACGCGGGCGATTCCGTCGAGCGCGGAGAGGTCGAACAGCACCAGCTTCACGACCGCGGCACCGACCAGGATCAGACCGGAGATCCGCAGCGCCTTGTTGTTGATCCCCCTGACCAGCAGGAACAACGCGGCGATCGTCCACGACACCGTGACCACCGAGTGTCCGAAGAGGAACCCGGTCTCGTCCGGCGAGACCAGCAGCGCCGTGCACAGCACCGCACCAGCCGCGCCATAGAGCAGCACGAGCCCGGAGACGATCCACGGGAACGGGTGCCTGGCCGGCTCGCGCAGCACCTGCATCTTCAACGCGGCCCACGGCAGCACGGCAGCGAAGACGGCCAGCACGACCGCGGTCACCAGGCCCGCCGCGTAGTCGCCGGGCTCGACGTTGTTGAAGAACCGCGGCTCCTCCACGAGCCAGGTGATCGGCACGGCCTGCCCGATCGCCATGAAGAACCCGAGCACGCCGAACGCCACCGACCCGACCAGCGCGCTCTTCTTGTTCAGCTGGGCCGCGAGGACCGCCAGCAGCACGGCCTCGGCCAGCACGATCGCCGTGCGGACGTTGCCGTCGAGCGCGATCACCGTGGTCTGGAACAACGCGAGCATGCCCGTCGCACCGGCCGCCGTCGTGAACCCGCGCGGCAGGTCGGGGACCATCCAGATCGCCAGCAGCACAGCGGCGACCACCCCGGCGAGGATCGAGTTGGCCGGGTCCTTCAACAACGTCGTCGCGAACAGGGCAGGCAACGCCGAACCCGCGATCAACGCGACCGCGACGATGTCGTCCGGACGCTTGCGGATCGTCAGGAACGCGACCGCGATGCCGACGACGGTCGTGGCCGCCGCGACGCCGACCACGGTCCACTCGTAGGAGCGCGGGATGGCGTTCGCGGTGGTGAGCAGCGAGGCGAGGATCGCGGGGAAGCCACCGGCGATCGCGAGGCCCGGCCAGTTGCGCTTGATCTGGACCGGCGTGCTGGCCATCTTCAGCACCAGCAGGAAGCCGACGAGCAGGACCGTGAAGCCCTCGGTGATGATCGGCGAGCACAGGGCGCAGGCTGCGACGACGGTGACCGCGAGCGCTTGCGAGTCCCACTTCAGCGCGAGCGCGACACCGGCGGCCGCGACGGTGAGCCCGACGACCAGGCCCACGCCTTCCGGCAGGTAGCCGTAGAGGCTGGTCGCGGCGATCACGTCCAGGTAGAGACCGGCGAAACCGGTAAAGGCCAGCGCCATCGCCCCGGTACGACCGGCGGGGTTGCGGTGCAGCCACATGCCGATGCCGACCATCGCGCCGCTGAACACCGCGCCGCCGATCACGCGCGGCATCGGGCCGAGCCAGCCACGCTGCACGGCGAGGACCAGCAGCAACACGAAGCCGAGCACGGTGATCGCGCCACCGACCCAGGCCAGCAGCTTCGCGCCCGCGCCGTCCTTGCCGAGCTTCTCGAACAGGGTCTCGCGCGGCGCCTGCGGCTGCTGTGGCCACGGCTGCTGCTGCGGGTGGGGCCACTGCGCCTGGGGAGGCGGCGGGAAGTTGCGGCCGGGAAGCGGCTGCTGGCCGGGGAACTGCTGGCCGGGAGGCATCTGGGCCGAGGCGGCGGCGTGCTGCGACCACGGGTTCGGCTGCTGCGGCGCGCCCACAGGGGACTGCTGCGGTGCAGGTCCGGAAACTTGCTGCGGCACACCGGCGGGCTGCTGCGGCGCACTCGTGGGCGGCTGCTGCTGCGGCACTCCGGCAGGCGGCGTCGGGACGGTCGTGGCAGGTGGCTGCGGCACCTCACCGGGCCGCGCCACCTCGGGTGCGTCGAGCACCGCGGTCGAGGTGGAGTGCTGACGCAGCTCCGAGCTGATCGTCGTCAGCCGCTGCCCGATGGCCGCGAGCTCCAGCGCGAGGCGCTGCTCGTCTCCGAGGCGATCCTGTCCGTCCATGTGATCAGAGTGAGGCAGAGCACGCCCAGTGACATCCGTACACCTACTCATCCACTGGTCTCGGCTTGACTACATACATGTGTAATCGATTAACTACGGCCTCGTGACGACCATGAAGGACGTCGCGCTGCACGCCGGCGTCTCCACGGCCACCGTGTCGCGCGTGCTCAACGGCCATGCCGCGCCGACGCCCGAGACCCGTGAGCGCGTGCTCGCCGCGATCGACGAGCTCGGCTACCGGCCGAACGCCCTGGCGCGATCCCTCAGGACCACCAGCACCCAGACCCTCGGTCTGGTCATCAGCGATCTGCTGAACCCGTTCTTCGCCGAGATCGCGCGAGCGGTCGAGGACGAAGCCCGGTCACACGGCTACTGCGTCGTGATCGGGAACGCCGACGAGAGCGCCGAGCAGGAAGCGACCTACGTGCGCACCCTGCTCGACCGCCGGGTGGACGGCCTCCTGCTGTGCCCCGCGACCGACGACCCGAGTCTGGTTCGCGAAGTGAGCGCAGGCGGCGTACCGCTAGTTCTGCTCGACCGGACGGTCAGGGGCGCCACATGCCCCGTCGTCCGCGCTGACGGCAGCGAGGCATTGACCGCGCTCGCCCGGCGGCTCGTCGGCGCCGGCCACACCCGCATCGGAGTGATCGCGGGTCCGCCGAACACCTCCACTGGAAGAGAACGAACAGACGTGCTCACGGGATCGCTCGGCGGTCTCGCGCAGGTCGTCCACGGCGACTTCCGGCAGGAGAGCGGCAGTCAGGCCGCGGCCAGGCTGATCGACGACGGCGCCACCGCGCTCGTCGCGATGGACAACCTGATGGGTCTCGGCGCGCTGGGCGAGGTCAGGGCCCGCGGCCTGCAGATCCCGCACGACATCGCGCTGGCGGTGTTCGACGACCAGCCGTGGTTCCCGCTGCTCGACCCGCCGATCACGGTCATCGCGCAGCCGACCGTCGAGATGGGCCGTGCCGCCGCCCGCAGCCTGCTGGCCCTGATCAACGGCCAGCAGCCCGACGACATCCGTCTCACCGCGAAGCTCGTGCTGCGCGGCTCGCTCGGGGAGGCCGAGCTGTGAACACCCTGATCACCGCACGCGGCATCATCAAGCACTTCGGCGCCACCAAGGCGTTGGACGGCGTCGACCTCGACATCAACGCGGGCGAGATCCACGTCCTGCTCGGCGAGAACGGCGCGGGCAAGTCCACGCTGGTCAAGGTCCTCGCGGGCATCCACGGACAGGACGCCGGCACGATCGAGGGCCACGCCAGCCTCGCCGTCATCCACCAGGAACTGGCGCTGGTCCCCGAGCTCAGCGTCGCCGAGAACCTGTTCCTCAACCGCCTCCCCCGGAAGTACGGCTTCGTCGACCGCGCCGAGATGCGCCGCAGGGCCCCGAAGCTGCTGGAACGGGTCGGGCTGAGCGTCGACCCGAACGCCAAGGTCAAAGACCTCGGCATCGCCCAGCAGCAGATGATCGAGATCGCCCGCGCGCTCGACAAGAACGCCGGCGTGCTGATCCTGGACGAGCCGACCGCTGTCCTCACCGAGACCGAGACAGACCGCCTGCTGCAGATCATGGCCCAGCTGCGCGACAACGGCGTCGGCCTCGTCTTCATCACCCACCACCTCGACGAGATCCAGCGCGTCGCCGACCGGATCACGATCCTGCGCGACGGCCGCTCGGTCGGCGTCCTGGGTCCGAAGGCCACCACCCGGCACATGATCGAGCTGATGGTCGGCCGCCCGATCGACGAGCAGTACCCACGCGCACGACAACGTCCGGGCCAGCCTCTGCTGAGCATCCAGGGCCTGACCAGGCGCGGAGTCTTCGAGAACATCAGCATCGAGGTCCACGCGGGCGAGGTCGTCGGCATCGCGGGCCTGGTCGGCGCGGGACGAACGGAAGTCGCGCGGGCCGCGTTCGGCGTCGACGGCTACGACCACGGCACGGTCGCGGTCGACGGGAAACCGTTGCCCCGCCACGACGTCCAGGCCGCGATCAAGGCGGGCCTCGGCCTGGTCCCGGAGGACCGCAAGGGCCAGGGCCTGGTCCTCACCGCCACGGTCGGCCAGAACCTCGAACTCGTGACCCTCGACAACCGCGACGAGAAACGCCTGCACGACATCGCGGGCAAGCTCCGGATCAAGGGCCGCGTCGAGCAGCCGGTGAAGGAACTCTCCGGCGGCAACCAGCAGAAGGTCGTCATCGGCAAGTGGCTGCTGGCCGACCCGAAGGTGCTGATCCTCGACGAACCGACGAGGGGCGTCGACGTCGGCGCCAAGGTCGAGATCTACGAACTGATCAACCGCATGACCGCGCAGGGCCGGGCCGTGCTGCTCGTGTCCAGCGACCTGCCCGAGGTGATCGGGATGAGCGATCGCGTCGTCGTGATGGCACACGGCCGGGTGGCCGGTGAACTGCCCAAGGGCGCGACTCAAGACCAGGTGATGGCACTCGCCGTGCAGGAGATTTCGGCATGACCACGATCAGCATTCGCAAGTACGCACCCAAGAAGTATTTGGCAGAGAACGGCGCCCTCGCGGGGCTCGTCATCCTCGCTCTGGTCATCGCGATCATGCAGCCCGCGTTCCTCAACGCGCAGAACCTGCTCAACGTCGGCGTGCAGGCCGCGGTCATCGCGATCATGGCCTTCGGCATGACGTTCGTGGTGGTGGCGGGCGGTATCGACCTCTCGGTCGGCAGCATCGCCGCGCTGGCCGCGATGGTCGGCGCCCTCACCGCGGGACCGATCGGACTGGTCGTCGGCGCGCTCTGCGGCCTCGTCAACGGCGCACTCATCAGCTACGGCAAGCTGCCGCCGTTCATCGCGACGCTCGCCATGCTCAGCGTCGCCCGCGGGCTCACGCTGGTGTTCTCCGAAGGCCAGCCGCACGAGACCGACGCGCTGGTCACGTTCCTCGGCTCGAACCTCGCGCCGATGGTTCCGTTGCCACTGCTGCTGATGCTGGCGTTCTTCGGCATCACCGGCCTGATCCTCACGCGCACCAACCTCGGCCGTCGGATGTACGCGATCGGCGGCAACGAGGAGGCCGCGAAGCTCAGCGGCATCGACGTGCGCAGGCAGAAGCTCTGGATCTACGCACTCTCCGGCCTGTTCGCCGCCGCCGCGGGCCTCGTGCTCGCGGGACGGCTCGGGTCCGCCGGTCCGCAGGCAGCGGCCGGCTACGAGCTCGACGCCATCGCCGCTGTCGTCATCGGTGGTGCGTCGTTGTCCGGTGGTGTTGGCCGCGCCACCGGGACGTTGGTCGGCGCACTTGTGCTCGCCGTCCTGCGCAACGGCCTCAACCTGCTGCAAGTGCCGCCGTTCTGGCAGCAGGTCGTCATCGGCGCGGTGATCGCTCTCGCCGCGCTGCTCGACTCACTTCGCCGTCGCTGAAAACCCGCAACAGGTAAGGAAGACACCAATGAAGGTGACCCGACGGATCGCGTTGACGCTCGGTGCCGCAGCTCTTGTGGCGACCGGGTGCAGCGGAACTGGGGCGTCCGGAGGAAGTGACATCACCATCGGCCTCGCCGTGTCCACTCTGAACAACCCGTTCTTCGTGGAACTGCAGCAGGGCGCGCAGGAGATGGCGGACCAGCTCGGCGCCAAGCTGACCGTGGTCGACGCGCAGAACGACGCGACGAACCAGATCAACCAGGTGCAGACGCTGGTGACGCAGGGCGTCAAGGCGATCCTGCTGAACCCGGTCGACTCCAAGCAGTCCGCGCCCGCCGCCAAGGCCGCCGAGATGGCGAACATCCCGCTGATCTCGGTCGACCGCGCCGTCGAGGGCGGCAAGGTCGCCGCCGAGGTCGCCTCGAACAACGTGTCGGGCGGCAGCCTCGCGGCCATCGAACTGGGCCGCGCCGCTTCCGGCGAGGTCGCGCACCTCAAGGGCATTCCCGGCGCGTCGGCGTCGCGTGACCGCGGTCAGGGCTTCGAACAGGGCCTGAACAGCGGCAACATCAAGGTCACCGCCACCGCCGTGGCCGACTTCGACCGCGCCAAGGGCCTCAACGAGACCACGAACCTGTTGCAGGGACACCCCGGCCTCAAGGGCATCTTCGCCGAGAACGACGAGATGGCGCTCGGCGCGATCAAGGCCCTCGGCGCCCGTGCCGGCAAGGACGTCATGGTCGTCGGCTTCGACGGCACCCCGGACGGCCTGAAGGCGATCCAGGACGGCACGCTCACCGCGACCATCGCGCAGCAGCCGAAGCTGCTGGGCTCCAAGGCCGTCGAACAGGCCGTGCACGCCGCCAAGGGCGAGCCGGTCCAGCAGGTCGTGGACGTCGAGGTCAAGGTCATCAACGCGAAGAACGTGGCAGAGTTCATCAAGTGACGAACGCTCTGCTTGTTCTCGGGTCCGCCAACGCCGACCTCGTGGTCGAGGTCGGCAGGCGGCCCGCCGGCGGTGAGACCGTGCTCGGTGGCGACACCGTCGTGCTGCCCGGTGGCAAGGGCGCGAACACCGCCGTTGCCGCCGCTCGCGTCGGCGCTTCCGTCGCGTTGATCGGCGCCGTCGGCGGCGACGGGTACGGCTCGCTGCTGCGGGAGTCGCTGGAGTCGTCCGGCGTCGACACCGCTCTGGTGAAGACTTCCGCGCGCCCCACCGGGATCGCCTACATCACCGTGACGCCGGACGGCGAGAACTCCATCGTCGTCTCGCCCGGCGCCAACGCCGACGTGTCGCTGTCCGATGTGGACGGTGTGTCGTTCGACGGTGCCCAGGTGCTGACCTGCTCGCTGGAAGTGCCGCTGGAGACGGTGATCCACGCGATCGGCGTCGCGTCGCGGGCCGGCGTCGCGACGGTGCTCAACCTGTCGCCGGTGGCCGAACTGCCCGCCGAGACGTTGAAGCAGCTCACGGTGCTGATCGTGAACGAGCACGAGGCCGCGCAACTGGCTTCGGACTGGCGTGACCTGCTCGAGCTCGGCCCGACGTCGGCGATCGTCACGCTCGGCTCGCGTGGTGCCGCTGTGGTGGCCCAGTCGGGAGTCGTCGAGGTGCCGTCGATCGAGGTCGACGAGGTGGTCGACACGACCGGCGCCGGTGACGCGTTCGCCGGAGCACTGTCGGCTCGACTCGCCGAGGGCGACGACCTCGTCCAGGCCGCCGAGTACGCGGTGAAGGTGGCCGCGCTGTCCGTCACGAAGGCGGGCGCGCAACCGTCCTACCCGACCGCCGCCGAGGTCGGCTGACCCACGGGACACGCCCTAGGTCCGCACCGCCGCGCGGTCGTCGAACAGGTCCTCGCTCGGCACCAGGTACTTCTCGACGTCCGGTGTCCTGTCCGGCAACGGGTCCGCGGGCATCTCCGGCTGCAGCGGCGGCGCGGCGACCTGGTTGAACGGGATCCCGCGCGGCGCCTTGGACTTCTTCTGCGGCACGTCGTCGTAGCGCACGTCCTGGCCGTTGCCGACGATCACGTTGCTCTCCAGGCGGTCCTGACTGGAGCTCGGCGCCAGCCCGACGCCGGGGTTGGCAGTGATCAGGTTGTGGGACACCAGGTTCTTCGTGCTGGACAGGATCCTCATGCCGAGCCCGAACGCGCCGTCTGCCTGCGCGGGCGAGAGGGCCTCGTCGTTGTCGGAGACGAGGTTGCCGACGAGCGCGACGTCCTCCTGGCGCTCGGCGGCCGAGGTCAGGCCGACGCGGTTGCCGCTGAACCTGTTGCCGAGCACGAACATCCGCCCGGACGCGTTCGTGCCCTCGTAGCCGACGGCGTTGCGCTCGGCGACGTTGCCGCGCACGACGACGTCGCACGGCTTGCACCGGCTGACGGAGAACCCGGAGTCCGCGCTGCCGCTCGCGTAGCTCTGCTCGATCACGCCGTTCTGGGAGTCGGACGCGTGGATGCCGTGCCGCGCGTTGTTGCTGGCCGTCACGTACGAGACGCGAAAGCCGCGCTGTTCGGAGATCAGCACACCGTTGGCCGTGTGGTTGCGGACCGTCAGGTTCTGCACGGACACGTCCGCGGCGGCGACCTCGATCCCGTTCTCGCGCTTGACCTCGCCGTCGATGATCACGCTGCCGCGCCGGGCGCCCCTGATCGTGAGGCCTTTGGTCCTGACCAGCACCGACTCCTCGTAGACGCCCGGCGACACGACGATGGTCGCGCCCTCCTGCGCCACGTCGACGGCGTCCTGGATGGTGCTCAGCTGAGCGGGAACGTTGATCTCGGGGCCGAGGCCTGGTTGCGCCGACGTGCATCCGGCGACCAGGAGGACTGCGGCGAAGACGAACAGAAGGCGCACAGCCGGGGACCGTACTGCTCCGAATGGCCTAATGTCACACCGCTGTCGGCTGTTCGTGTTAAGCCATGATGACGAACGGGCCACCGCTGCGCGTTCTGCCGCTCGATTGGCCAGACTGAGCTGTCCAGGGTTTCCCGTCGGAGGGTATGGTCTAGACCATGTCGAGCGCGCGGCTGAGCGGTGTCGGTGTGAGCAGCGGACGGGCAACCGGCCCCGTGGTGAGGGTCGCGGAGGCTCTCCCCGAACCTCCTGCGGGCCTGCGAACAGCGGATACGAAGATGGAAGCCTCTCTCATCCGTCCTGCGGCCGAGGTCGTGGTGCAGCGCCTGATGGAGCGCGCGAAGACGGTCGAGGGCGACGCCCGTGCCGTTCTGGAGACCACGGCGGCGATGGCGGGCGACCCGTCGCTCATCAAGGCCGCCGAAAAGCTCGTCGTCGACCAGTCGCTGACCGCCGCCCGTGCGGTGCACCAGGCCGCCGAGAAGTTCATCTCGGCACTGCGGGCCGCCGGTGGCTACATGGCCGAACGCGCCCGCGACGTCCAGGACGTCCGCGACCGCGTGGTGGCCGAACTCCTCGGCCTGCCCGCACCAGGAGTTCCGGACCTGGCCTCGCCGTCCGTGCTGGTGGCGCGCGATCTGGCGCCCGCGGACACCGCCGGTCTCGACCCGTCGAAGGTCCTCGCCCTGGTCACGGAGGAGGGCGGCCCGACCTCCCACACCGCGATCCTCGCCCGGTCGCTGGGCATCCCGGCCGTCGTCGCGTGCCGCGGCATCCTGGCGTTCGAGGGCACCTCTCTCGACGTCGACGGTGACACCGGTCAGGTCCGCGAGTCGGACGGCAAGGTCCGCGCGGCCGGCACCGGCAAGAAGGCCGAGTGGAACGGCGTCGGTGTCCTCAAGGACGGCCACCGCGTGAAGGTCCTGGGCAACGTCGGCTCCCCCGCCGATGCTCAAGCCGCTGCTCAGGCGGGTGCGGAGGGCGTCGGCCTCTTCCGCACGGAGTTCTGCTTCCTGGACGCCGCAGAGGAACCGACCGTTGCTGAGCAGACTGCTGCTTACGAGGCTGTGCTGGCGCCGTTTGCGGGCAAACCCGTTGTGGTGCGCACCCTCGACGCGGGCGCGGACAAGCCGCTGGCGTTTCTGAACCCGGACCCCGAGCCCAACCCGGCCCTCGGTGTCCGCGGCCTGCGCGTCGCCTTCGACCGCCCCGAGATCCTCGACCGCCAGCTCGAAGCCATCGCCGCCGCGGCCAAGTCCTCCGGCGCCGACGTCTCGGTCATGGCCCCGATGGTCGCCACCGCCGCCGAGGCCGCCTGGTTCGTGGACCGTGCGCGCAAGGCGGGCATCCAGCGTGCCGGCGTGATGGTCGAGGTCCCGTCCGCGGCGCTGTCGGCGAAGGAGATCCTCCAGGTCGTCGACTTCATCTCCATCGGTACCAACGACCTGGCCCAGTACGTCTTCGCCGCCGACCGCCAGCTCGGTGGCGTCGCCGCGCTGAACGACCCGTGGCAGCCAGCGTTGCTGCGCCTGATCGCCCAGGTCGGCGATGCGGCGACCGCCACCGGCAAGCCCGTCGGCGTCTGCGGCGAGGCAGCGGCCGACCCGCTGCTCGCCTGCGTGCTGATCGGCCTGGGCATCACGTCGTTGTCCATGAACCACACGGCTCTCACGGGCGTCGGCGCGAAGCTCGCGACGACCAGTGTGGACATCTGCCAGCTCGCGGCACGGGGCGCGCTGGCGGCGGGCGACCCGGCGACGGCCAAGCTCGCTGCCCGCGCCCCGCACTAGCATCCCGCGCCTGAGGGTCGTGAGCTTGGACCGCTCTTCTCTTGACGGCGTGTCGCGCTTCGCCACGCCGTAGCCGAAGTGCACGCGGGGCGCTTTCGTGCGGTACGACCGAACGAAAGCGCCCCGCGTGCACTCGGGAACGGGGAGGGGAGCAGATCATCGGGGAGCACAAGGCTGCTGTTTCCTGGGCAGTCACGGGTGGTCAGGGCGAGCTGCCACCCGTGAGGTCACCCGGCGAACCGGGGACGGGGCCCGTAGTTCGTCGAGGACTGCGCTGATCAACGGGTGGTCCTCCGAACCTCGCCGCACCGCCGCCACCACCCGCCGCAACGGCGCCACCCCCGCCACCGGCACGCCCCGCACGGCGTTGCGCGGAGCCAATGCGACCCCGGCTCCAGCGGCGACGAGTGCCTGGATCGCGCGGAAGTCATCAGACGTGTGCCGGATGCGCGGCGTGAACCCGGCCTGCGCGCACGCCATCTCCACGACGTCCCGCAGCGGGTTGCCGGGCAGCGTCACCACCCAGTCCTCGTCGGCCAGCGCCGCCAGATCCACCGGTCCGGTCAGCGGGTGCCCCGGTGGCAGCACCACGTCGAAAGGCTCGGTGTACAGCGGAAACCGGGCGAAGCGGTCGGTCGCGCGGTGTTCCTCGGTGATCGCCACGTCGATCTCGCCGTCGAGCAGAAGCCGCACGCTCTCGTGACCCTCGGCATCGCGCACGGACAGTTCGATCGACCGTTCCTTCAACGCGGCCAACGCGGGCGCCACCACCTGCGTGATCGCCGACGCGAACGCCGCCACCGCCACCCGCCCCGCCGTACCGGAGGCGAGAGCGTCCAAAGTGGCCTGCGCGCGTTCCAGTTCCGCGGCGACCACGTGGGCGTGCGCGACGAGCAACGAACCGGCCGGGGTCAGCGACACCCGGCGTCCCTTGCGCAGCAGCAACGGATGCCCTGCCTCGGACTCCAGCGCCGCGAGCTGCTGCGACACCGCTGACGGCGTGAGGTGCAGTGCGGCGGCTGCGGCCGTCACGGTGCCGTGGTCAGCGAGTGCGCGTAGCACGCGGAGCCGTCGTGGGTCGATCACCGCTCAATGATGGGGGATTCCACTTCGCCGTTCACGGGGACGTCCTGAGGCAGGATCGGGTCGAAGCCCACCTCTTCCAGCAGGAGGTACTCCTCCTCCGTGATGGCTATCTGCGCCGGCAGGCCGTACTGAGACGTGGTGATCACGTCCCTCTTCATGATCGGCAGGCCCGTCTCCGGGTTCATCACCAGCTGCGTCTCGACGTGGGAGAACTGGAACGTCGACGGCGCCGCGATCGCCACCGCGACTCCCTTGCGGTCGTTGTGCGCCGTCACCTCACCGAGGAACCGCGCCCCGTCGAGCGTCTTGATCAGCTCGAACGCCGCCCGCCGCTGGTCGTCGCGCACGTTCGAACTCATCAGGTCCATCGCGAGCGACGCGACCCGGTAGGTGTCCTTCCCCACGACGGTCTCCAGCGCGTTCCGCAACTCCTGCGGCTCGGCGGGCAACGAGTCGAGCGAGTCGAAGCGCTCCTGGCTGTGCAGGGACATCTGCAACCCGGAGACGTTGGTCTTCTGCACGGCCGGCTTCATCGGGCCGATGCGCACGAGATGGCTCCCGCCGACCTGGGGCACCGTTTCCGGCTTGCCGGCCTCCTCCCACTCGTTGCCGTAGGGAACAAGGGAGAAGGGCCGCACGTCACCGTCCTTCTGGGTGACCGTGATCTGCTGGTTGGCGGCCAGCCACCGTTCGGTCTTGGAGTCGAAGAACGTGACATACGGCTTCGCCGGGTCGCCGACGATCATCATCGACCACTGCCGCGTGAGCGCGTGCCACCACTTCGGCGGCGAAGCGGGCTGCGCGGGCTCAGGAGGTGCAGGCAGCAGCACGACCGCGAGCACGATCACGGCACCGATGACCGCCAACGGAGCGAACCGCCGCACGAGCAGCTTCCTGGCGGGCCTCTCCCGTGGCAACGTCACGATGCGCGCGAGATCGCGTTCCATCCGCTCGGAGTCGACCTCTGGCGTCGGAGGCTTGGCCTGGGCCAGGTCTTTCAGGATGTCTTCCACGACGCCCTCGCACTGTCGAATTTCGGAGTCCAGAGAGCGGCCTGCAGGCGCCGCCGAGCCCGATGCAGCCGCACGAAGAACGTCGCCGTCGTGCACCCGACCACCTGCGCGGCCTCCGCCGCCGCCAGCCCGTGCCACGCGATGAGCGTCAGGACCTCCTGGTCCGTCTCGGACAGGCTCGCGAGAGCCGCACGCAGCTCGATCACCGCGAAGTCGTCGTCGGCCGGGAAGTCGGTGAGCTCGTAGGTCGTCGCCTCGCGACGAGTCGCGCGCACGAGGTTGCGGGCTATGCCGAGCAGCCACGGCAGCGCGTTCGACGGCATCTGGGCCTGCCTGCGCCAGGCGATCGTGAAGGTCTCGCTGGTGATGTCCTCGGCGACTCGGCCGCCCGCGTGGCTCGCCGCATAGGCGAGCACTCGCGGGTAGCACTCGCGGTAGACGATCGAGAATTCCTCCACGTGAGGAAGTGCGCTGACCGGGCCGGTTCTTACAGCTGAGTGACGCGGGTCACACTTGCGAGGAACGCCGACCACGCCTCGCCGGACACGGGCAGGTGGGTGGCCGGCGCCTTGCTGTCGCGGATGCCGACACCACGTCCGACCTCGACGCAGTCACTTGAGTCTGCGCTGTAAGAGCTCTTGCGCCAGGTGGTCATCCGGAACGCTCCTCAAGTCAGCATGCTGTTGATCAGCTGCCTCGATTGTTCCGGATCCATGGCCTGAGAGTCGAGTGCCTTGAGCACGGAGTCATAGACGGCCAGCGATTTCGCGTCTTCGAGGAAGAGGCCGGAGTTCTTGCCTTCGAGAAAGATGACCGGTTCGAGTTTCTCGTAGCCGAGCTTGAGAAATGACCCGGAAACCCCTGCATGTGCACCGATGGACACAGGTAGGACTCGCACGGTGATGTACTTGTGCTGAGCCATCGCCAAGATGTGGAGGTACTGGTCCGTCATCACCTTCGGCCCGCCCACCGGCAGTCGCAGAGCCTGCTCATGGATGTAGAACCGGAACGTGCGGCTCCAATGGAAGAGCGCACGGCGTTCGAGCTTCGCAGCGATGATCTTGTTGTAGTCGACCGCCCTCTTGCGAGCTTCACCATCGATGACGGCCTGCATGTAGTCGGCGGTCTGAAGGTGACCGGGTACGAGGTTCATCGACCAGACGATGATCGCGTTGGCAAGGCGTTCCTGGCTGAGCAGGGTGGGCAACTGGTCCGGCGGCCCGTCCGGCAGCTTGAGATGACCCAACTCGCGCGTCTCTCGGTACAGCGCCACCAAGTGCTCGATCACTGGTGGCTTGACTCGACAGAAGCCGAGCAGTTGCATCAGTTCTGCCTCGGTCACGCCGCCTTTGCCGCGGACCATGTCGGAGAGCTTCGCTTCGTCCCAGCCGAGTTCTGAGGCGAGCTGGCGGTGGGTCATTCCGGTCTGTTCGATGATGCCGCGAACGGCATCGCCGAACTCTCGTCCCACCACGGTGGACGTTCGTCGTGGCATGACGACGAAAGTAGAAGAAGAACCTGTACCGGCTCCAGTTTTTCCTCGAAAGAAGTAGTTTTTGGAGCCGGTACAAGAACAGTGTTCACATCTTTTCGCGCGCGGCGATAAACGCGTCAACCGCGCGGTTAACGTCCTCGGTCGTGTGTGAAGCCGACATCTGCGTACGGATGCGTGCCTTGCCGTGCGGCACCACGGGGTACGAGAAGCCGATGACGTAGACGCCCTGCTCAAGCAGCAGATCCGCGAGCTTTGCCGCCTCCGCCGCGTCGCCGATCATCACCGGGATGATCGGGTGCTCGCCGGGCAGCAGATCGAAGCCCGCCTCGGTCATCCGCCGGCGGAAGAGCTCGGTGTTCGACCTCAGCTGGGTGAGCAACTCCGTGGAACTGGAAAGCATGTCCAGGGTGGCGATGGCGGCGGCGGTGATCGACGGGGCCAGCGAGTTCGAGAACAGGTACGGGCGCGAGCGCTGGCGCAGCAGTTCGACGATCTCCTTGCGGCCGGACGTGTAGCCGCCGGACGCGCCGCCCAGCGCCTTGCCGAGCGTTCCCGTGACGATGTCGACGCGGTCCTGCACGCCGAACAGTTCCGGGGTGCCGCGGCCGGTCGGGCCGGTGAAGCCGACGGCGTGCGAGTCGTCGACCATGACCAGGGCGTTGTAGCGCTCGGCCAGGTCGCAGATCTCGTCGAGCGGCGCGAGGTAGCCGTCCATCGAGAACACGCCGTCGGTCGCGATCAGGCGGTAGCGGGCGTCGGCCGCGTCCTTGAGCTGGCGCTCCAGGTCGTCCATGTCGCGGTTCTTGTAGCGGAAGCGCTTGGCCTTCGACAGCCGCACGCCGTCGATGATCGACGCGTGGTTCAGCTCGTCGGAGATGATCGCGTCCTCGGCGCCGAGCAGCGTCTCGAACAGACCGCCGTTCGCGTCGAAGCACGAGCTGTAGAGAATCGTGTCCTCGGTGCCGAGGAACTCGCTGAGCTTGCGCTCCAGTTCCTTGTGCGGCTCCTGGGTGCCGCAGATGAACCGGACGGAGGCCATGCCGAAGCCCCAGTCGTCCAGGCCCTTCTTGGCTGCCTCGATGAGCTGCGGGTGGTCGGCGAGACCCAGGTAGTTGTTGGCGCAGAAGTTCAGGACCTCGTCACCTTTGCCGACCCGGACGGCGGCGTTCTGCGGGGTGCCGATCACGCGTTCCGACTTGTAGAGCCCGGCCTCCCTGATCTCCTCGATCGTCTTGAGGAGGTCGTTCTTCAGCTCGCCGTACATCAGGCTCCCGTCCAGTCGAGGATGACCTTGCCGCACTTGCCTTCGCGCGCGGTGGCGAAGGCCTCCGCGTGCTGCGTGTGGTCGTACCGGTGCGTGATGACCGGCGTGAGGTCGAGGCCGCGCTGCAGCAGCACGGTCATCGAGTACCAGGTCTCGAACATCTCGCGGCCGTAGATCCCCTTGATGTGCAGCATCTTCAGCACGACGCTGCTCCAGTCGACGGAGAACTCGTCCGCGGGAAGCCCGAGCATCGCGATGCGGCCGCCGTGCGCCATGTTCGCGATCATGTCCCGCATCGCGACCGGCTTGCCGGACATCTCCATGCCGACGTCGAAGCCCTCGGCCATGCCGAGTTCGGCCTGGGCGTCCGCGATCGTCTTCTCGGCGACGTTCACCGCGAGGTCGACGCCGACCTTGCGGGCCAGATCGAGCCTGTGCTCGGAGATGTCGGTGATCACGACGTTGCGCGCGCCCGCGTGCTTGGCGACGGCGGCGGCCATGATGCCGATCGGCCCGGCGCCCGTGATGATCACGTCCTCGCCGATGACCGGGAAGCTCAGCGCGGTGTGCACGGCGTTGCCGAACGGGTCGAAGATCGCGGCCACGTCCAGGTCGACCTTCGTGCGGTGCACCCACGCGTTCTGCTCGGGCAGCACGACGTACTGCGCGAACGCGCCGTTGGAGTGCACGCCCAGACCACGCGTGTTGGCGCAGAGGTGGCGGCGGCCGGCCTTGCAGTTGCGGCAGGTCCCGCAGACGAGGTGGCCCTCGCCGCTGACCAGGTCGCCGACCTTGACGCCGGTGACGCTGTTGCCGGTCTCGACGACCTCGCCGACGAACTCGTGCCCGAGGACCAGTGGCGCCTTGATGTTCTGCGCTGCCCAGTCGTCCCACGAGTCGATGTGCAGATCGGTGCCGCAGATGCCGGTGCGCAACACCCTGACCAGCACGTCCGTCGGTCCGGGAGTGGGATCCGGGACGTCGGTCAGTTCGAGGCCAGGCCCTGCGGCGACCTTGACGAGAGCCTTCATGCGGGAAGTTTCACCCTTTGCTGCTTGTGCAGTCCATCAGGACTTTCTGAAGTTCTTGTGCAGCTCAGCTTCATTGGCGATGTTGCGCACCATGCCGCCGAACACGATGCCGTGAAACGGCCAGACAGCCGCCCAGTAGAGGTGTCCGGCGAGCCCTTTGGGCACGAACACGGCGCGTTGGCGGTAAGTGGACCCGTGTCCCTCGTTGCCCGCCACTCGAAGCTCCAGCCATGCCTTCCCCGGCACCTTCATCTCGGCCCGCAGCCGCAGCAGGTGCCCGCGTTCGATCTCCTCGACGCGCCACCAGTCGAGCGCCTCGCCGACGTTCAACCGGTTCGCGTCACGCCTTCCACGCCTGAGCCCGACGCCGCCCGCGGCCCTGTCCATCCAGCCGCGCACGGCCCAGGCCAGCGGAAACGAGTACCAGCCACGTTCGCCGCCGATGCCTTCGACGACCTCCCACAGGCGTTCCGGGGACGCGTTGGTGCGGCGCTCGCGTTCGTCGGTGTAGACCGAGCCACCGGACCAGTCGGGGTCGGTCGGCAGCGGCTCACTCGGTGCGCCCGGCAGTGACGCCCCTGACCAGCGGGTCTCCACGTCGGCGTCACGGATCTTGTCCAGCGCCAGCTCGACGGCCTTGACGAAGCCGGTGTTCTCGCCGGGCAGCACCTCGCGGATGTCGTTCTCGCGGCACACCACCTCGTGCACCAGCGACTCGATCAACGGCCTGGCGATCGACTTCGGCACCGGCGTGACGACGTTGACCCAGTGCGAGGACAGGCCCGGCGTCAGCAGCGGCACGGGCAGCACGCGGCGCTTGGGCAGCCCGGCGACCTCGGCGTACCGGAGCATCATCTCCAGGTAGGTCAGCACGTCCGGTCCGCCGATGTCGAACGTCCGGTTCTGGCCTTCGAGCGTCGTGGCGTCGACCAGGTAGCGCAGCACGTCCCGCACGGCGATCGGCTGGATCCGGTTGTGGACCCAGCGCGGCGTGACCATGACCGGCAACCGTTCGGTGAGGTAGCGCAGCATCTCGAAGCTCGCCGACCCGGACCCGATGATCACCGCGGCCTGGAGCACCACGGCCTGGACGTTCGAACGCAGGAAGACCTCGCCCACCTCCTTGCGGGAGGCGAGGTGCGGCGACAGTTCGACGTTGTCCGGGTGCAGCCCGCCCAGGTAGACGATCCGCTGCACGCCCGCGCGTTCGGCAGCCCGCGCCGTGTTCTCCGCGGCCTTGCGGTCGGCGTCGGCGAAGTCCTTCGACTGCAGCGAGTGCACGAGGTAGTGGACGACCTCGACGTCACGCATGGCCTCGTCGAGGTCGCCAAGCACGTCTCCGCGCACGATCTCGACGTCAGCGGCCCACGGGACGTCGCGCAGCTTCTCCGGTGAACGCACGAGACAGCGGACCTGATGTCCTTCGGCCAGCAGCCTGGGCACCAGTCGTCCGCCGAGGTATCCGGTCGCGCCGGTCACGAGGCATCGCATGCCTCGATCCTGCGGGTTCGCGGGTCCTGCCGCAGATCAGGCGGCTAGGCGGAGCTTCGCGGGGACAGTCCGTCGAGCACCACGCCGACCGCTCTGTCCAGGACGGCGCGGTCGCCTCGGACGTTGGCCAGTGCCGTGATCAGCACGTACACCTCGGCCACCGTCGCGTCCACGCGCACCTCGCCTGCCTGCTGGCCGCGGGACAGCAGGTCCGCGACGGCCTCACGCAGAGCGGCGGCCGCTGCCACCGCCTCGCCTGCGGGTTCCTCCAGCAGTTCGAGGAGCGCGATCTTCGCCGGAGCACCGAAGACCATCTCGCGGAACATCGCCCGGAACGCCGCTCCGGCGTCGGTGGCCTCGGCCCGCGCCAGAGCCGTGCCGGTGAGCAGGGTGAGGTGCCGGACGACCGTTGCCTCGACCAGCGCCTGCTTGGTCGGGAAGTGCCGGAAGACGGTGCCGATCCCGACGCCGGCCCTGCGCGCGACCTCCTCGGTCGAGCCGGCGTTGCCCGACTCGCCGAAGACCTCCTCGGCAGCGGCCAGCACCCGGTCCCGGTTCGCCCGCGCGTCGCTCCGCATGCGCCCATTCTTCCTCGCCACGGGTCCGCTCCCGCGGGCACGGTGATCGAGCCTTGATATCCGGAGTCTCTACTCCGTATTATCCGGAGTGAAGACTCCGATTGAGAGGTGTGTTCGATGCGAACCCCAGAAGACGTGTTCCACGGCCTGCTCGACGGCGTACGCCGCCTCCGCGGCGGTGATCGCGACCAGGTCGAGCGGCTGGCCGGGTACTACGCGGAGGAAACCGACGTGCGGCACCCGATGGCACCGCTCGGCGACACCCCGCTCCTGAGCCGGGAGGTGCTGCGGCAGCACTTCGCCGCGGAACGGCCGCGCCCGGCCGGGTTCCGCGTCGAGGACGTGCGCGTCCACCACACGGCCGATCCCGAGGTGGTCATCGGCGAGTTCACCTACCGCGGTGACGAGGGCTGGGCGGTGCCGGGCGTCATCGTCCTGCGGGTCCGCGACGGGCTGATCGTCGAGTCGCGGGACTACTTCGACCACATCGGGCTCGCTCGTGCCGCGCACGCGCTCGACGCACTGTGCGCTCAGCTGACGAGCGGGGTCAGCGCTTCCGCTTGATCACCACGGTTCCGCCGCGCACCGCGCCCTTGAGCTGGAAGTGCGGGTTGCCCACCGAGTTGTGGACCTTGTCCTTCAGTTCCCCCGCGGTGATCTCGACGGCGTCGGCGTTGACCGACGACCCGGCCGGCAGCAGGAGCTTCACCGTGCCGAGCGACACGTCCAGGTCGACGTTGACGACCGGTGGCACGTCGGCGGCGGTGAAGTCGAGGTTCGTGGTGCCGAGGGTGTTGCGGATGACGAGCTCGTTCGGCACGACCCAGTGGCCCTTGCGGGTCGTGGTGCTCATCGTGTTCTTCAGCTCGGTCCGCTCGCGGGCCACCTCGTTGTTGACCATGCCGGGCAGGTCGACCAGCACGACGTTCAGGTCGGCCCTGGTCTTCGCGGCGAGAGCGGTGTCCGTGCGGACGGTGAACTCGTCCAGCGTGATCATGCCTCGGCCCACCGCCTTGTTCAGCAGGGTGACGACGTGCTCACGTTCCGCATCGGACACGCGTAACTCTCTGGGGTCTGTCATTTCTCTGCCTCCGGTTCGGCGTCAAGACCGTGCTCGATGGCATAACGCGCCAACTCCACCCGGTTGTGCAGTTGAAGCTTCCGCAAAGTCGATTGGACGTGGTTTTCGACCGTGCGGTGGGAGATCACCAGGCGGTTCGCGATCTGTCGTGCGGTCAGGCCCTTGGCAACCAGCCGCAGCACCTCGGTCTCCCGATCGGTGAGCTGCGGTTTTTCCTCCGAGCCGTCCGGCGCGGCGGCCATGCGCCGGTACTCGCCCAGAACCAGGCCCGCGAGGCCCGCGGTGAACACGGCGTCACCGGCGGCGGTGCGGGACACGGCCTCGACCAGTTCCTCCGAGGACGCGGACTTCACGAGATATCCGGACGCGCCCGCCTTCACGGCCTGCAGCACGTCGTCGTGCTCGCCGGACGCGGACAGCACGAGCACGCGCGTCTCCGGCAGTTCGCTGGTGATCATCGCGGTGGCGTCGACCCCGGAGAGTTCGCCGAGGTTGAGGTCCATCAGGACCACGTTGGGCCGCACGGCTTTCGCGATGCGCACGGCCGAGGGCGCGTCGCTCGCGGTCGCCACCACCTCGAAGCCCCGCTCCTGGAGATCGCGCGCCACGCCGTCGCGCCACATCGGGTGGTCGTCCACGACCATCACCGAGACCGTCATCCTGCCGCCCCCTTCCTGAACACCCGAACCTCCCATTCCGTGCCCTCCCCCGGCCCGGTCTGGAGCTCCAGCGTTCCGCCGAGCGACTCCACCCGGCCTTTGATCGACTTCTCGATCCCCATCCTGCCTTCCGCGGCGGCCGACGCGATCCGGCCTTCCGGGATGCCAGGTCCATCGTCCCTGACGCTCAGCACGATCTCCTCCCCGAGATCTTCCAGCAGCACCCAGGCCCGTGCGTCCTCACCGGCGTGTTTGTCCACGTTGGACAGCGCCTCACGCACCAGTGACGTGAGCTCGCCCGCCGCCGGTGCCTCGAACATCACCTGGGTCGCGGGCGTCGACACCTGGATCCTGGGCGTGGCGAGCACCTGCAGTCCGGGCCGCAGGTCGATCTCTCCATCCACAGTGGAGTCGACGGGAGCGGCGGCCACCAAATTCCTGAGGGCCACCTCCTGCTCGCCCGCCATCTTGGCCAGTTCGGCCGCCTCGCCACCGACTTCGAGGCCGCGCTTGCGCACGCGGGCGAGGACTTGCAGCACGCTGTCGTGAATCGAACGGGCAAGCCGTTCCCGTTCGGCCGTGGCCGCTTCGGCTCTCAAAGCTTGTGCGAGGAGCACCGCGGACCGCCGTGCCGTGGCGGACGCCATGCCGACGACCATGCCCGCGCCGGCCAGCAGCACGACGTCGCGCAGCAGGTCGAGACTCGGCGAACGGTGGGACAGATAGGTGAAGAGGCCGACGGTCAGCCCTCCGCCGAAGCCCGCGGCCGGCCCGCCGAGCGCGCCCAGCGCGACCGCCGGCACGCACGCCCAGATCGTCGTGATCAGCGGGACGTGCAGGACCAGCAGCTGGTGGTCGGACATGATCAACGGCGACAGCGACATGAGACCGCAGGTCAGGGCCAGGTCGACGAGCACGAGCGGCCACCGCCTGCCCCACGTCGTGCTGTAGGCGCGGCTCGTGAAGACGGACCACAGCGCCATCACCCCGAGCGTGGTCCACGCGAGCCACGGCCGGACGTAACCGGATTGGTTCGCGATGACGTTCGCCGCCGCGAAGAGGAATGTGACTATGCGTAGCGCAATCGTCCCGCGCCACAGGGGCGTGGCCGGGTCGTCGATCACCTTCGTCACACGTTCGGCAGGCTCTTTGCGCACGCTGTGCTCCTTTCGGACACCATCCTGCCGCGTGAACGTGTGCTGGCTAACCCCCAGGTGGCCGTCTTCTGCCGAACGGAGGAATGTGCGACGCTCTCCGGGTTCGGGGGAGGGCGATGCAGGTGCGGGACTGGCCGGTGTGGACTTTGCGGCGGCCTGCGCTCTGCTACTGGTTGCTGATCGACATGGCGGCGTTCGCGACCGTCGTCTACACGATCGTTTCCTCCGAAACGCCGTCACCCTCCGAAATCGGCAGATTCGCCGCCATCGCGGGCACGGCGGGCGCGGTGATCATCGGCAGCTCCATCTACAGCCACCGCCTGGGCGAGACCGAGCGCAACCCGTGGGCAGCCCACCTCTGCTACCTGACGGCGGGCATCCTCGCCCTCCCGCCGAACCTGCTCGTCCTGCTCCTCTTCGGCCCCGCCCTGCACAGCCTGCTCTCTCCACGCCCGGAGACCCACCGCTGGCTGTTCACCCTGAGCGCCACCGCACTGGCCGTCTTCGCCACCCGCTACGTGCTCGGCTGGGCGGACCCGCACGCCAACCTCCTGATCCTCGCCCTGGGCGCGGCCCTGCTGCTGATCCTGCGCGCGGGCCTGATCTCGTTCGGCCTGAAGCTGCGCAGCCCCTCCGCCACCTTCGAGGAGAACGTCGGCGAACCCATCGACGCCATCCTGGGCATAGTCGCCGTGTCGATCGGCGGCCTCATGGGCTGCGTGGCGGAGGCGAACGCCATCCACGCCCTCATCGCAGGCCCACCTCTGGCTCTTCTGGAGCGAGCCGCCCAACTCCCGCAATGGCGCCGCTCAGCCCAGCGCGACGCCAAGACCGGCCTCGCCAACGCAGTCCACTGGGACAGCCGAGCCCGCTACGAACTGACCAAGGGCTCCGGCCGCACCCGCCCCATGGCCGTCATGCTCCTGGACCTCGACCACTTCAAGCGCGTCAACGACGAGGTGGGTCACCTGGCAGGCGACGCCGCCCTGGCCGCGATCTCGTTGCTGCTGCGCGGAACCGTCCGCCGAGGCGACCTGGTCGGCCGGTTCGGCGGCGAGGAGTTCGTGGTCCTTCTGCCCGAAGCCACGCCGGACGAGGCCGAGTACGTCGCCGAACGCGTCCGCAAGGCCGTGGCCGCGTTGCGCGTGCCCACGATGGCCACCGACGGCAAGCCGCACGAGCTGCACGGCCTGACTGTGTCCATCGGGGTGTCGACGACGACCCGGTTCGGGTACGAGCTGCCGGACCTGCTGGTGGCGGCCGACGCGGCGCTGCTGGCGGCCAAGGCGTACGGCCGCAACCTCGTGTCGATGGCCTGAAGGCGTCTGCAAGTACCACCAACTGAACATCAACAGGCGCACAACTGCACCCAACCTGTTCGGCGATCACCGAACAGGTTGGGTGCAGTTATCGGCGATTGATCATGAGTTGGTAGTACTTGCAGACGACGTCAGCTTGCGGGCTGGCGTCAGAGCTCCTTGACCCGTTCGCTCTTGTCGTCCTTCGGCGCCGTGTCCTGGGGATTCAGCACGTCCACCTTCTCCGGCTTCTGCACGGCGTCCGAGTCGGAGATCAGCGACCGGATCCCGGAGTTCAGCACCGCCAGCAACGGCACCGCCAGCAGCGCCCCGGCGATGCCCCCGGTCACCAACCCGCCCGCGATCGCCAGCACTACGGCCAACGGGTGCAGCTTGACCGCACGGCCCAGCAACAGCGGCTGCAGCACGTGCGACTCCAACTGCATCACGCCGATGAGCACGGCCAGCACGACAAGAGCCGCAATAGGCCCGTTGGTCACCAACGCGATCAACACCGCCACGGCACCCGTGAACACCGCACCGATGATGGGGATGAACGCACCGAGGAACACCAAGGCGGACAGCGGCACCACGAGCGGCACCCCGATGATCGCCAAGCCGACACCAACGCCCACGGCGTCGACGATCGCGACCACGGCCGTAGCGCGCACATAAGAAACGAGAGAGCCGAACCCGCGGCGGCCGGCCACGTCGACACGCTGACGCACGTCGCGAGGCACCGCACGCGTCACGAAGCGCCAGATCCCGTCGCCGTCGTGCAAGAAGAAGATGAGAGTGAACAGTGCGAGCAGCAACCCGGTGAGCAACTCGCCCAGGGTGGCCGCGGTGGTCAGGGCGCCGGACGTGATCTCGGCCTGGTTCTCCTTGATCGTCTTCACGATCTCGTTGACGTAGTTCTGCAGCTGCTGGTCGGACAGGTGCGCGGGCCCGTCCTTCAGCCACGTCTGGATCGTGTCGAGCGAGGCCGCCACCTGTGTCTGCAGTTCGGGCAGGCCCCGGGAGAACTCGCTGATCACGAACGTCAGCACGCCGCCGAGCACGCCGATGCCGATGATCATCATCACGGTCGTCGCCACGCCGCGCGGCACCCGCCACTCGACGAGTTTCGCCACGCCGGGCGACAGCAGTGCGGCCAGCAGCAGCGCGATGGCGACGGGAATCACTATCGACGCCAGGAAGCTCAACGCGTAGGCGACCACGTACAACGCGGCGATCACGACGACGAACCGCCAGCTCAGGGCGGCACTGACCCGTAGCAGCAGGGGAACGCGGTTGCTGATCTCCGACTCCGGCGCGCTCATGGACCTCACGGTAACTGTTCGAACCCTCGCCAAGCCGGAACTCCAGAAGGGATGATCCGACTCGTCAGGGGAGGACGAAGTGATCAAGCCGGAAGACTTGACCGAAGTCGAGCGCCAGGTCGCAGGGGCCTACGCGGGTGGTACCGAGACAGACCTGACCGGACAGAGCGTTCGCGGCGAGGTGCTCACCGGTCTGTTGACCGGTTTGTACCGGGTGCCGCGCAAGGGATTGCCCGCTCTGCGGCTTCGAAACGCGCGGATCACCGGCAGGTTCGAACTGGAGGGCACGCGCGTCACGCGGGTCATCGACCTCACCCACTGCGCCTTCGAGGAGTCGCTCGACCTCCGCATGGCCCGCCTCATCGGCCTGCGGCTGCGCGGCACCCGCGTCCCCGGCCTGCAGGGCCGCAACCTCCGCGTGTTCAGCGACCTGGTCCTCGAAGCCGGCTTCACCTGCACCGGCACCGTCGACCTCACCGACGCCGCCGTCGACGGCACGCTCCGGCTGGCCGGCGCGGTCCTGCGCAGCAACACCGACCACGCACTGCTGGGCGCACGGCTGCGGGTCAGCGGCTCCGTCCAGGCCATCGCGATGCGGGCCAACGGCGAGGTCCGCCTGAGGGGTGCGTCGATCGGCGGCAGCGTCCACCTCGGCGGCGCCCGTCTGATCAACACCGGCAAGGACGCGCTCGACGCGTCCGGGATCGTCGTCTCGGGCAACGTCTTCTGCAACGCCGAGGGCGGCCGCTTCAACGCGGACGGCCGGGTGCTGTTCGACGGTGCGCGCGTCGGCGGGAACGTCGAGTTCACCGGCGCCCGCCTGCACTCCGCCCACCGCGTCGACAACCAGGTGCTGGTCCTGCCGCACGGATCGGCCGACGAGGCCGCGACGCTCGTGGCCGACCGCATCCGGGTCGAGGGCAACGTCGAACTCGACGACGGCTTCACCAGTGAGGGCACGGTCCGGCTGCCCAACGCGAGCATCGGCGGTTACCTCCGGCTGTCCGGCGCGGTGATCGGGCCGCGGGAGATCGCCGAGGAACTCGCCGGCGACGTCACGAACCGCATTCCGGTCGCCCTGCACGCGGACGGCATGCACGTCCGCGGCGACGTCGAGGCGCGCAGCGCGGTCAACGGCGCGGGCGCCCGTTCGCTCGCGTTGCAGACCTACGGCCAGGTCCGGCTCTCCAACGCGACCATCAACGGCAGCGCCAGCATGTCCGGGGTGTCGTTGCACGGGCCCGGCATCGACGTCCTGTTCGCCGACCGCCTCCAGATCGGCGGCACGCTCTTCCTGCGCGAGCTCAGGGCCAAGGGCTCGGTCCGCCTGCAGAACGCGAACATCGGCTCGACGCTCGACATGTCCGGCGCCGAACTGACCCTCCCAAGGCTCCGTCCCAACGGCACGCAGAAGCCGTCGCTCGACGCTCGCGCCATCACGATCGGCAAGGACCTCCTGTGCAGCCGCGGGTTCACCGCGGTCGGCGGCGTCCGGCTCCGGCTCGGTGAGGTCGGCAAGATGGCGACGTTCAGCAACTCGCACCTCGGCTCGACCACCGCGGACATCGCGCTGAACGCCTACGGCCTCACCGTCCACCAGTTCCGCCTGCACATCCCCGAGGGCCAGCAGCCCAAGGGCAAGGTCGTGCTGAGCCGGCTCAAGGCGGTGTCGGTGACCGACGGGCCTGGCCTGTGGGACGCCGAGGGTGGCGTCGCCGTGGACGACTTCGAGTTCGCCGGCATCACCGCCGACCCCGACGTGCCGGTGCAGACGCGGCTCAGGTGGCTGCTCAAGGTGCAGCCGGACTTCGCGCCAGGACCGTACGAACAGCTCGCCGCCGTCTACCAGCAGGGCGGTGAGGAGGAGCTCGCGCAGAAGGTCCAGCTGGAGAAACAACGCCGCCGCTACTCCGAACTCGGCCGTGCCGGGCGGGTCTGGGGCGTCGTGCAGCGGTTCACGGTCGGCTACGGCTACCGGCCGTGGCTCGCGATCTGCTGGCTCGGCGTGTTCTGGCTGTTCGGCGCGCTGTGGTTCAACTGGCACCCGATGGTCAAGCTCAACCAGGACGAGGACCCGGTCTGGAACGCATGGCTGCTCGCGCTCGACCTGCTGATCCCGATCATCGACTTCGGCCACGACGGCAAGTGGCAGTTCACGGGTGCGTCGCAGTGGATATCTTCGCTGCTCGTGGCCGTGGGCTGGGTGCTCGCGTCGACCGCGGCGGCGGGTGCGGCACGCGTGCTGAAGCGGGTGTGAGTCCCAGGACGGCGTTCACACGATGTAGTTAACCGGGCGCTCAGAGCGTGCATTCGGGGTGGATGGACTGGCAGAGTCGCCGACGTCGACTTGATCACGTTGATCGTCGGCGAATCCCTTGAGCGCCACCGAGTAGCGAGGTTTCCTGCGTTGTCCGCTGACATGCGAGCGAAGACGGGAGCGAACGGCATCCGCCGGTTCGCCACCCGAGCGCTGCTCGCCGTCGGTGGGGCGATCGCGGGAACGGCCGTTGCCTGGGCGCTCACCACGTCTGCCGCGAACGCGGAGACGGTGCCTACTGCCGATGCGCAGCAGGTCGACGTCGTCAGCAAGCTCGTCGCCAAGACGGACGAGAAGCTGCCGGTCGTCGTTCCCGCCGCCAAGGCAGTGCACAAGCTCGACGAGACCTTGCGCGCCGAGCAGGAGAAGGCTCGCGCCGCCCTGCCGGACGTGCAGGTCTCCCAGGCGGTCGAACAGATTGCCGCGCGAATCCTGCCGCAGGTCACCAGGATCGGTCAGTCCAGCACCCCCGCCAGCGAGCGGGCCATGGACGTGACGTTCCCGGAGATCCCGGCCCCCGCCACCGATGCCGGACAGTCGCCGGCACCGGTGGTCTCGCAGTTCACCGGCTCGTCCGGTGCCAAGTGGACGGACCTGTTGGAGCCGGGCGACTTCGTCGTGCCCTCCGAGCAGCGTCCGTCCCTGCCCAGCAACCCGTTCCCGAAGCTGCCCGTCCCGGCCCCCGCGCCAGTGCAGTGCTCTTCGTGCAACGACGGTTCTGGCTCTGCCAAGGGCAGCACGTTCGCTGCCTTCGCTGCGTCCGGCAACTCTCACGGCATCTCGTCGACGAGCGCTCTCGCGCCGTCCACTGACGAGGTCACCGTGACGCCGGGCAAGCAGCCCGGTATCAACCCCGACTGATTCCAGCGCGCGGTCCGCGGCAGCCTCCTCCCCCGGCTGTCCGGAAGTCGACCGTCGCGCTTTTTTCTTGCGCTCACACAGGTCGATCACCGCGTGCGATTCCCCCGGTGATGACGCGCCCTCCCCTGCGCGTTTCGGCCCCACCCCCTTGAGCCCCCGTCGCTTTCTCGACGGGAAACCGATGAAGGAGATCTAATGCAGACCTGGGCAAAGCGCGGACTTCAGACCGCGTTTGTCACTGGTGGTTTGCTGATGCTCGGTACGGGCATCGCTTCTGCCCAGGAGAACGTCGACCCGGACGCAGCGCCTCCGGCCGTCGACGTCGCGGCCGCGGTTCCGATCAAGGCCGACCAGAACAAGCTGGCCACCCCGGTCAAGGAGATCACGGTCCCCAAGGTGGACCGCACGATCAGCACGGACCGCGTCACCAGCGCGGTGCCCACCCGCACGGCAGCGCCCGTCGCGAACCCGCTGGTCCGTTCCGCAGGCGAGCGTCTGCAGGGCACCCCGCTCCAGAACCTGGTGCGCGGCAACACGATCCAGGCGCACGTCGATGTGCCGATCAACATCTGCGGTAACGCGATCGCGGTTCTCGCCAACACCGAGGCGACCGGCGACTGCTCCCAGACCACGCACCGCGACGGCACGATCGTCACCGACGGCGCGGGCCAGGCTCTCGCCGGCAACGTCGTCGCCGTCAACCACGTGCTCCCGGTCCAGCTGACCGGCAACGCGATCGCGGCCGGTGGCAACGCCACCACCAACACCGACGCCAAGCAGGTCTCCACGACCGGCGGCGACATCACCACCAACGGTGACAAGGGCGCCATCTCCGGCAACGTCGTCTCCGAGCACGGTGCGACCCCGGTCCAGATCACCGGCAACGGTGTGGGTGCGGCCGGCATCGCCAACGCCAACTCGACCGCCGACACGTTCGCCTCCTCCGAGGGCGACGTCCTGACGAGCGGCAAGAACAGCTCGATCTCCGGCAACACCGTGCCCGTCGCCCTGGCCCCGCTGGCCGAGGTCAACGGCAACGCGGCCGCCGCAGCGGGCAACGCCGCCACCGACTCGGTGCAGTCCGGCACCGCGTACGCCGGTGGCAAGACCGACACCAACGGCGACCCGGCCACGCTCGCCGGCAACGTCGTGGCGCCGGCCCTCTCGGGCCCCGTCACGGTCGACGACAACGCCGCCGCCGCCGGTGGCAACGCGACCGCCGTCAGCGAGACGACCAACGAGTCGGTCGCCGGTGGCATCATCCACACGTTCGGCGACGGTTCCACGGCGTCCGGCAACATCGCCGGCGCGCCGGTCGCGCTGCCGACCTCCGCGGGCGGCAACGGCGCGTCGATCCTCGGCAACGCGCTGACCGACCACACCAACCAGTCGTACTCGAAGTCGGGCGGCGAGGCCTACACGGTCGCCGACCACTCGGTGCTGTCCGGCAACATCGCGGACGTCCCGCCGGCCACGGCCATCGACGTGTGCGGTAACGGTGCGACGCTGGCCGGTCAGTCCGCGGGCACCTGCGAGAACGACGTCAAGTCGATCACCTCGGGCTACCAGGGCACGACGGGCACCGACTCCGTCATCTCCGGCAACATCGCGTCGGCCCCCGTCGCGACGCCCGCCGAGGTCTACGGCCTCGCCGCCGCCCTCGGTGGCCAGGCGACCGGCTCGGCCGACGAGGTCAAGGAGGTCCGCTCCAGCGGTACCCCGAACACCGAGGACGACAACGGCACGGTCTCCAGCAACATCGTGACCGCCCCGACTGCGGCCGCACCGCAGGTCTTCGCGGTGACCGCCGGCCTGGTCGGCAACACCTTCTCGGACACGTCGAACGACACCACGGTCAAGGCGGGCAACAACCCCCACGCGACCGGCAAGAAGAGCTCGGCCTCCGGCAACATCGTCCAGGTCCCGACCTCGACGCCGGCCCAGGTCTTCGCCGACGGTGTCACCCTGGTCGGCAACAACAAGACCACCGGTGACAACGACACCGACATGAAGGCCGGCGGCGACGCCCTCACCACCGGTGAGAAGGGCTCCATCGCGGGCAACGTCATCTCGGCTCCGGTCGCCACCGGCACCCAGGTGCTCGGCTGGTCGGTCGGCGGCGGCAGCAACGTCGACGCCTTCTCCACCAACGCCCTGTCGTCCGTCGCCGGTGGCGACGTCAACAGCAACGGCGACCAGGGCGCGGTCTCGGGCAACCTGATCGGCGCGCAGCCGGCCGTGCTCCCGGCCGTTCCGGGCAACACCGTCGCCGCGGCGGGCATCACCAACTCCGACGTGGTGTCCGACACCAACGTCGTGTCCGGTGCCGACAGCTACTCGAAGGCCGACGACGCCTCGGTGTCCGGCAACCTGATCCACGTCCCCGCCAACGCCTTCGCCGGCGTGTACGCGGACGCGGTCGCGGTTGCGGGCAACGCGACGACCGTCACCGACAAGACGTCGAACACCCAGGCCGGTGGCGAGATGCTCACGGAGGGCAGCGGACCGCTGACCGCCCGTGAGATGACCGTTCCGGTCGAGGCGGCCGTCGAGCTGGCGCGCATCCCCGTCGAGGTCGTCGGCCAGGCCGTCACCCAGGGCGCGGATGACGACACGCAGCTCACCGGCGAGGACACCGGCACCCTGCGTGCCGCGCAGCTCAAGGGCCTGGAGCTCCCCAAGGGCGTCGACAGCCTGATGAAGGCCAACGAGGTTCCGGCGTTCCACGGCCTCGACAGCAAGCTGCCCGTGAACCAGCTCCCGAACCCGGCTGACCTGGCGGCACTGACCGGCCAGCTGCCCACCCCGGCGCTGCCCGCGGTGGCGCAGGAGCGCTCCGCTCTGCCGGTGAACGGTGGCGCGGCGAGCCTGTCCCCGAACGTCCAGGGCCTGCCCCTCGGCCAGCTGCTCGACGCCGCGAAGGGCCTCGTGCCGGCCGCCGGCACCGAGCGTTCGCTGCCGTCCCTCCCGGTGACCGCCCCGGCCCTGCCGGTGCCCGTGCAGCTGCCCGCGCTCCCCACCGAGCGCTCGCTGCCCACGCTGCCCGTCGACGGTCCGGCCTCCCTCTCGGGTCTGAACCTGAACCCGACCCAGGGCCTGGCCCCGAAGGCCGACGAGCGCGCGCTGCCGCAGCTGCCGTTCAACGCCCCGGCGCTCGCCTCGATCGACCCGGCCAACCTGTTCCAGACGGTGACCGGCTCGCTGTAAGCAACACCCCGCAGTTGTAACACCCTCCTCCGGTAAGAAACTGAGCCCCAGCGACAGACGTTGTCGCTGGGGCTCAGTGCCGTGCGGGGGGTGTTTGTGCTGTTGAGAGCATGTTCCGCGGCTCCGCATCACCGTCACTCGTCACCCAGTGGACGTGCGGCCGCTCCCCCACGAGCTGCCTGATCAACTCAGCGATCGGCGCCCCGTCCCCGAAGTCGTGCTCGGCCAGCACCGCCAGCACCGAGTCGCCGTACCGCGCGACCGTGAAGTCTGGTCTCAGCCCTTGCCTCAGAGTTCTTGCCGCTGCCAGCACGTCGTCCGGCCCCGTGACCAGGACCAGCGTCACGAGCGTGCCGCGCGTGCGGGCGCGGATCAGCGACTGCTCCAGGCGGTCGAGCAGCAGCGCGTGGCCGGGCAGGCCCGTGAGCGGGTCGTGCAGCACAGTCCGGTTCTAGCCGAGGCCAGGGCCGTTGACCAGGACCGGCGCGTCGATCAGACCCGCACGGATGAACCCGTCTGCTCGAACAACAACCTCGCCGCCGCCGTGGTGCATTTCGGGGGCGACTCGTCGGAACAGTTCCGCGGCAAGGTGATCAGCCAGCAGAAGCAGGAACGATCAGGTCTGGGCCAGGTCCGTGAAGCGGCTGTAGTGCAGCTGGTGCGCCACGACGATGGTCGCGGTCGGGCCCGCGCGGTGCTTGGCGATGATCAGATCGGCCTCGCCGGCGCGCGGGTCGTCGCGTTCCCAGGCGTCGGGGCGGTTGACCAGGATGACCATGTCGGCGTCCTGCTCCAGGGAGCCGGACTCACGGAGGTCGGAGAGCATCGGGCGCTTGTCGGTTCGTTGTTCCGGGCCGCGGTTCAGCTGGGAGATCGCGATCACCGGGACGTGGAGTTCCTTGGCGATCAGCTTCAGGTTTCGCGAGAACTCCGAGACTTCCTGCTGGCGCGACTCGGTCTTCTTGCCCGACGACATCAGCTGGAGGTAGTCGACGACCACCAGCTTGAGGTCGTGCCGCTGCTTGAGGCGGCGGGCCTTGGCCCTGATCTCCATCATCGTCAGGTTCGGGCTGTCGTCCACGAAGAGCGGGGCCTCGCTGATCTCGCTCATTCGGCGGGCCAGGCGGGTCCAGTCGTCGTCGCTCATCGTGCCGCCTCGCATGTCGCTCAGGCGGATGCGCGCCTCGGCGGAGAGCATGCGCATGACGATCTCGGTGCGGCTCATCTCCAGGCTGAAGATGGCGCTGGTCATGCCGTGCTTCACCGAGCACGACCTGGCGAAGTCGAGGCCCAGCGTCGAGTTGTGGGTCGGGATCATCGTCTCGCCCGCGAGGTACAGGTGGTCGTGGTTGTCGACCTCCACGCAGCGCACCGGCACGGAGGCGATCGGGCGCACGGCGACGATCTCCACCTGG
The DNA here is from genome assembly GCF_044765805.1 of Lentzea sp. NPDC102401. Lineage (NCBI taxonomy): Bacteria > Bacillati > Actinomycetota > Actinomycetes > Pseudonocardiales > Pseudonocardiaceae > Lentzea > Lentzea sp. NPDC102401. Next base: position 430,713 of record NZ_JBIWKS010000003.1, read on the forward strand.
TCGTGCCTGCCGAGGCCCGCGATCAGTTCGGCCAGGTCGCGGCGCAGGCGCGCGAAGCGGCCGTCGATCTGCAGCGCGGCCAGCAGTTCCTCGCGCTGTTTGCGGGACGCGCGCAGGTACGCGGCGGGGATGTGCGGATCGTCGGCCAGGTCGAGGTCCTTGGCGACGCGCAGTTCGTCGTCGGTCAGTTCCAGGTCGCCCAGGCCCGAGAGGAACAGGCCGAGCGAGCGCGGCGTGAGCGGCAGCGCCACCGTCGGCAGGTCCCAGGCCGCGGACAGGCGCACGAACATGCGGCACACGCCGACGCGCTCGAACAGCTGCGCGGTGGTGCGGATCGCCCAGAAGCCGCCGGTCTCGCTGCACGATTCCGTGAGCCACTGGTGCTCGCCGTCGGCCACGATCACCGTGCCGTCGGAGAACTCGACCTCGAAGCACGGGCGGCCCGTCATCACCTCGGTCGCGGCGACCACTCGGGTCGGGCGGCCGTCGGCGCCGATCAGGAACTCCCCGACGGAGACCTCGCCCATCGTCGTCCAGCCGGACGGGGTGGGCAGCGGCGTGTTCAGGGCCAGCGCCTTGCCGACACCGGGGCGGGCGGCGACGATGATCATCTGGCCGCCGTGCAGGCCGTTGGTCAGCGCGTCGAGGTCGGCGAAGCCGGTGGGGATGCCCTGCGACATGCCGCCACGGGACGCGATCGCGTCGATCTCGTCCATCGTCGGCTGCAGCAGGTCTTCGAGGGCGACGTAGTCCTCGGTGGTGCGGCGGTCGGTGACCTCGTAGATCGCGGCCTGTGCGCGGTCGACCACCTCGTCGACGTCCGCGCCCTCGGCACCGTTGTACCCGAGCTGCACGATGCGGGTGCCCGCCTCGACGAGACGCCGCAGCACCGCCTTCTCGGCGACGATCTCGGCGTAGTAGCCGGCGTTCGCGGCCGTGGGGACCGTCGCGATCAACGTGTGCAGGTACGGCGCTCCGCCCACGCGCAGCAGTTCGCCGCGGCGTTCGAGCTCGGCCGAGATGGTGATCGGGTCGGCCGGTTCGCCGCGGCCGTACAGGTCGAGGATGCAGTCGTAGATCGCCTGGTGCGCAGGGCGGTAGAAGTCGTTCGGCGCGAGTGCCTCGATGACGTCCGCGATCGCGTCCTTCGACAGCAGCATGCCGCCCAGAACGGACTGCTCCGCGGCGAGGTCCTGCGGCGGCTGACGCTCGAATGCGGGCTCCGCCATGCCCCGGTCGTCCACGAGCGCCACTGCTGAATCACCCCTGCGAAGAGTCGAAAGCCGGTGCGTGAGTCCCCTAGTTGTACCGCGAGGCACCGACAATTTCGGGTGGCCACGCTGTGCGATGGCCTTGCCCTGGTCGCGACGCTAGAGGGACCCGTCCGGAGCAAGCAAACCAGCGTGTGGATCGCCCTGTGGACAACTGGGGGACAACCTGTGGATGGATGCTCACAGGGGTTGCGGCACTGGGGACAACCTGTTGACAACCAGTGGAGTGACAGAAGTAACCGCAGCTCAGTGGCTGTGCACAAGTTGTGGAAAAAGTTGTGCGACACACCCTCGGCGTGTCGCGAAAAACACCCTCTTCGGCGTGTCGCGGCCACGCTGAACGCGCGGTTTATCCACAGGACGTGGACAGAGCGGCACTGGTCCGAACGAGCGAAAGCGCCACCCACCCGGAGCATTCCGGGTAGGCAGCGCTTCAGCAAACTGAACTGTGGGCGATCCCCACCAACGTGTGGTGCCGGGGTCTGCGGGAGCACCCGCGACCAACACCCGAAGCCAAGCCCTGCGAAGCCGCATCAGCGGCGAGCAGGGCTCGCTACTCGGTGGAGGCGCCCAAAGATCACTCGCCGGCGGTAACGACCAGCGGCAGAGCGACGGTGACCTCGGGGTGGAGGCGAACCGTGACCGAGTGCTTGCCGACGGTCTTGATGTGACCCGGCAGCTCGATGGCGCGCTTGTCCAGGACCGGACCACCGGCGGACTTGACGGCAGCCGCCACGTCCGACGCGGTGACCGAGCCGAACAGCTTGGTGCTGCCGGCGGCGGCCTTGGCCTTGAGCGTCACGGAGAGACCCTCGAGCGCGGTCTTGATCTCCTTGGCGTGGTCCAGGTCGCGCACGCGGCGGGTGTCCTGCGCGCGGGTGATGACCTGGATCTGCTTCTGCGCGCCACGGGTCGCCACGATCGCGAAGCCACGGGGGAGCAGGTAGTTGCGGCCGTAGCCGTCCTTGACCTCGACGATGTCGCCGGGAGCGCCAAGGCCGGAAACGTCAGCGGTGAGGATGAGCTTCATCGCAGTGTCTCCTTCTCTTAGCGAGCGGTCGAGGTGTAGGGCAGCAGGGCCATCTCACGGGCGTTCTTCACGGCAACAGCGACGTCGCGCTGGTGCTGCGAGCAGTTGCCCGTGACGCGGCGGGCACGGATCTTGCCGCGGTCGGAGATGAACTTGCGGAGGAGCGTCGTGTCCTTGTAGTCGATCAGGGACGCGCTCTTGTCCTTGCAGAAGGCGCAGACCTTCTTCTTGGGCTTGCGCACAGGCGGCTTGGCCATGTGTCTCTAACTCCTGAATACGCGATGAATGAAGTACTGGATGACCGGTGCAGTCGGTCTAGAAGGGGGGCTCGTCGGCGAAGCCGCTGGAGCCGGCCGGCGGGGCGGAACCCCACGGGTCGTCTGCCGGCGCGCCGCCGCCACCGCCACGAGACTGCTGACCGCCGCCGCCGCCGAAGCCGCCGCCACCGCCGCCGTCTCCACGGCTGACCTTGTTGACCTTCGCGGTCGCGTAGCGCAGCGAGGGGCCGATCTCGTCGACCTCAAGCTCCACGACAGTGCGCTTCTCGCCTTCCTTCGTCTCGAAGGAACGCTGGCGCAACCGTCCGGAGACGAGCACTCGCGAACCGCGGGTGAGCGACTCGGCCACGTTCTCGGCGACCTGCCGCCACACGTTGCACCGCAGGAACAGCGCTTCGCCGTCCTTCCACTCGCCCGAATTCTTGTCGAACGTGCGGGGCGTGGAGGCGACCGTGAAGCTGGCCACCGCCGCACCGGACTGGGTAAAGCGGAGTTCAGGGTCGGCAGTCAGGTTCCCGACTACCGTGATCGTCGTCTCACCAGCCATGTCTTGGGAGCTCCCCTAATCGAGGTTCGTCAGGCCCTGGCGGCGGCCCTGGCCGCCGACTTGGCCGACTTGGCGTCCGACTTGGCCGCGGCCTTGGCGGCCAACTTGGCAGCCTTGGCGGGCTCGCGGCGCAGGACCTTCGTCCGGAGCACCGTCTCCTGCAGACCGAGCTGGCGGTCCAGTTCCTTCACCGCGTCAGGCGTCGAGGTCAGGTCGAGCACCGCGTAGATGCCCTCGCTGTTCTTGTTGATCTCGAAGCTCAACCGGCGCTTGCCCCAAACTTCGACCTTCTCCACGTTGCCGCCCGACGTCTTGATGACGTTGAGGAACGTGTCGAGAGACGGCGCAATCGTGCGCTCGTCGAGACTGGGGTCGAGGATGACCATCACTTCGTAATGACGCATGAGGACCACTCACCTCCTGTGGACTCGCGGCCACGGGCTTTCCGTGGCAGGAGGGTCGTCGCGTCAGCAACTGACAAAGGTTAACAGAGCGCGTCCGGCGACTACGCAGGGGTGCGGCGGAGCACCCAGGTCCGCACCAGCGCGCCGGTGACCAGGGCCAGCAGCAGCACCGCGACCAGCACCGGAGCGCCGACGCCGCCGGGACCGCTGAGCCGGGGCAACGCCGTCGCGCGGCCGGCCGCCTGCACCGAGTCGCCTTGGACGCCGGTGCCGTTGGACGCGCGAGGCACCTGCGAGCCGTACCGGACGCCGGGCGACGGCGAGTACAGGCCGGGCATCGCGAACGGCAGCGAGCCGTAGCTGAACAGCGGCACGCGCCCGAAGTTGGAGCCGATGGGGTAGAGCGAGAAGTCGCGGTTGCTCGGCGCGCCGGCGCCCACACCGGGAACCCCTGGCTGCGCGCCGGGCTGACCGGGCGGGGTTCCAGGCTGCGGCGAAGGCTGCTGACCAGGAGGTTTCGGTGCTCCGGGGATCGCGCCGACGGCCTGCTGCGAGGCGTCCGCGATCGCCTTGGACCCGTCCTGGACGGGTGCCACGACCTGGTTGACGGCGACGACCGTCACCTGGCAGCCCTGCGTCAGGGTGGCGCGGACGGTCTTGTCGAGCGTGCCGAGGATCGGGCCGAGCAATGGGATCTTCTGGACCTCCGCCATCACGGCGTTCGCGATCGTGGCACCGCTGATGGTCGTCGTGCCGACCTGCACCGCACCGATGGGCATGGGCTTGGCCTGCGCGAACGCCTGCTTGAACGGTTCCGCGAGCGGCGGCCCGAGCAACGGGACGGCGCGCACCAGGTCCGTGATCGGCTGCGTGACCGCGGCGGGACTGAGGGAGACGGGGGTGCCGGGCGCGCCCTGCACGGTGGTGGCGCAACTGCCGACCACGATGGGTTCCGCCGCGTGCGCGACCCCGCCCACCGAAGCGGACACGAGGGCCAGCAGCGCCGTGGCGGCCACGCTCAACAGCCTCATGCGAACCCCTTTCCTACTCTCTAGTAACGACCGTAGGTCCTGGTGGTGACGTAGACCATCCCCAGTTTTTCCAATTACTCCTATCGGCGGCGGCTGCGATGGCGTTATGGACGCCGACTACCCTCCTGCGTATGCGCATCGGGGCCCATGTACGCGACGACGACCCGGTCGGCGCCGCGGCCGAACGCGGGGCCGAGGTCGTCCAGTTCTTCCTGTCGGATCCCCAGGGCTGGAAGAAACCCAAACCTCATCCGCAGACGGACGCCCTGCTGGCCTCCGACCTCGAAGTGTTCGTCCACGCCCCGTACATGATCAACATCGCGTCGCTGAACAACAAGATCCGGATTCCGTCCAGGAAGAACGTGATCCAGCACGCGGAGGCCGCCGCGACCGTGGGCGCGAAGGGCCTGATCGTGCACGGCGGGCACGTCACGAAGGGCGAGGACCCGGCCGAGGGCTTCGCGAACTGGCGCAAGTTCTTCGAACGCCAGGTCGCCGACGGCGGCTTCGCGGTTCCGGTCCTGATCGAGAACACCGCGGGCGGCGACGGCGCCATGGCCCGCACGTTCGACTCCCTCAAGCTGCTCTGGGACGCGGTCGGCGAGTTCGGTGCCGGCTTCTGCCTCGACACCTGCCACGCGTTCGCCGCCGGCGAGGACCTGGTCGGCATCGTCGATCGGGTGAAGGCCATCACCGGCCGCATCGACCTGGTGCACCTCAACAGCTCGCGCGACGAGTTCGGTTCCTCGCGCGATCGGCACGACAACATCAAGACTGGCACCATCGACGCGGACCAGCTGGCGGCCGTGGTCGCCAGTGCCGGATGCCCCGTCGTGGTGGAGACGCCGGACGAGGGCCAGGCCGACGACATCGCCTTCCTGCGCGACCGCGCCGGCCGGTGAACAGCGTGCACGAGGTGGTGAGCGTGACGCCCGAGCGAGGCGACGCCGGGCGTTTCGCGACCCGCTTCGGCAGGCCCGCCGCTGTCGTGCTCGTGCTGCTGTGCGGGCTCACGCTGCTGCTGGGCTTCATCAACAAGGACCGCTGCACCGGTCCCGCGTTCGACCAGTGGGGCCGCACGCAGCCCGACTACGACGAGCGCAACAAGGAAGACGTCTGCTACTCCGACATCCAGCACCTCTGGATCGGGCGTGACATCGACCGGCACGTCTTCCCGTACGTCGACGGCAACATCAACGACAAGGGCACCCTCATCGGGGGCTCGGTCGAGTACCCGGTGCTCTCCGGCCTGATCATCTGGGCGGGTGCGATCTTCGCGCACAACGACGCGGAGTACCTGCTCTACTCGTCGCTGCTGATGGCGCCGTTCGGCCTGCTCACGGGCTGGCTGCTGGGCAAACTCGCCCGCTGGCGCGCGTTGCTGTGGGCGATCGGTCCACCGCTGATCCTCTACGCCTTCCACAACTGGGACCTGCCGGTCGTCCTGTGCTCGGTCGCCGCGGTCTTCGTGGTGCACCGCTGGAACCGGCCGCTGGTCGAGAGAGCCACGGTCGCGTCCGTGCTGCTCGGGCTCGGGTTCGCGTTCAAGGTCTACCCGGCGGCCTTCGTGCTGCCGCTGATGCTCTTCGTCGCCACCGGCGGCTGGCGCGGCCAGGAGATGCCGGCCAGATTCCAGGGAACCGGCAAGAAGTTCGACATCGCCGGCGCGGTCAAGGTCGGGCTCGCCTCGATCATCACGGTCGTGCTGGTCAACCTGCCGTTCGCGATCGCGGGTTACGACGGCTGGGCGGCGTCGTTCGAGTTCCAGCAGTTGCGCCGGGTCGACATCACCACGAACTCGATCTGGTACTGGGGCCTGCGGCCGTTCATCGGTGACGACGCGATGCAATCGCTGGTCGGCGTCATCTCGCCGATCACGATCCTGATCTCGTTCGCGATCGCCGCCGGCTACGGCTGGACGCGGTTCCGGCGCGAGGGCACCTACCCGTGGATCGCGGTGTCCGGCGCGATGCTGTGCGGCTTCATGCTGCTGCACAAGGTCCACTCGCCGCAGTACACGCTGTGGCTGGTGCCGTTCCTCGTGCTTCTGCGCGTGCGGCTGATGTGGGCCTTCGCGTACTTCGTGGTCGACCTCGCGATGGGCATCGGCATCTTCCGCTGGTTCTGGGCGATCGAGTTCGGTCAGCCGGCCGGGATCTACGACAGCTTCTCCGCGCAGGCCGTGATGATCGGCGTGTGGGGCAGGGCCGCGTTGCTCGTGGCGCTGTTCGTGGTCTTCCTCAAGGCCAGGGACGTGACCGAGGACGATCACGAAGACCTGAAGTTCCTCCGCGGGGCCGTAGCAGCGAAGACCTGATCAGCCGCAGACTTCACCCGTGAGGGTGATCATCGTGCTGGCGTTGCTGCTGGCCTGCGGCGCTTCCGGCGTGCCCGTGCGCTCGGAGTTGATCCGCTGGCTGCCCGTGTGGCAGGCCGTGCCGACGCTGTCGAGCTCGGTGCCGGACCAGAGCGTGCGCACGACCGTCGACCTCGCGGCGGGCGGCACGTCGGTCCGGGTGCGGCTGTCGAACCTGATGGGCATCAAGCCGGTCCGCGTCGAGCAGGTCACCGTCACCGCTGACGGCGAGACGCGGCAGCTCACGTTCGGCAGGTCCCGTTCCGTCACGATCAGGGCCCGCGACGACGTCTACAGCGACGCCGTGCAGCTCAAGGTCACCAAGACGCTCGACATCAGCACGTACTCCCCCGCCGGCACGCCGTGTCAGGCGCGCGCCCATCGCACGATCACGTCGACACGAGAGCAGATCTGCCTCGTCTCGGCGGTCGAGGTCGCGGGCTTCACCGCGCCGGGTGCGGTGGTGATGTTCGGTGACTCGATCACCGAAGGCTTCTACGAGAACACCTGGCCGTCATTGGTCGAGAGCGACTACGCGGTGCTGAACGCGGGCATCAACGGCAACGGCGTGGTGCTGGGCAACGCGCCGATGGTCACCCGTGTGCACCGGGACGTCCTCTACAGCAAGGAAGTGCGCAAGGTCGTGTTGCTGGGCGGCATCAACGACATCCAGAACGGCGTCAGCGCCGAGAACGTCATCGCCGGCATCCGCACCGTTCAGTCGCGGTGCCAGAACCAGGACGTGGAGTTCCACATCGGCACCATCACGCCGTGGCACGGCTGGTACACGTGGACCGAGGAGAAGGAGCGGCAGCGGCAGAAGGTGAACGCGTGGATCCGCGCCACCTTCCCCGCCGCGATCGACTTCGACGAGGCCGTGCGCGACCCCGCCGATCCGCTCAGACTGCGTCCGGAGTTCGACTCCGGTGATCACCTGCATCCGAACGGGACCGCATTCGGTGCGATGGCTCGCCTCGTGCGGGTCTGACGATCTGCCGGTCCGGCGCATCGGCCAGGACGCCAGCCAACGGGTCGTCGCCCGCCATCCGCACGAGGTCGCGCTCCGGGTGGTAGATCTCCTTCAGGATGATCACGCACAACGTGATGACAGCCGCGTCCCGCAGCAGCACCGCGCCGAGGAACCAGTCGATCGGCAGACCCTTGTTGTCCGTGCCGAGGTAGAAGTACATGCGCGGCACCCACACCAGCGCGTCGACCGCCATCCACGCCAGCAGCAGCTTCCAGCGCGGCAACGCCAGCACGGCCAGCGGCACCAGCCACAGCGAGTACTGCGGGCTCCACACCTTGTTCGTCAGCAGGAACGCCGCCACGACCAGGAACCCGAGCTGCGCGAGCCGAGGCCTCGTCGGCGCCGAGAGGGTCACGTAGGCGATGCCGGCGCAACAGACGAGGAACAGCACGGAGCTGACCGTGTTGAGGACTGTCGGCGGTTGACCCTGCGTCAGTCCGGGGTCGAAGCCCTGCCACCCCGTCCACTGGACGAGCACGTTGTAGAGCGTGTCCGGGTCGGCGTTGCGTTCGGTGTTGAGGCGGAAGAACTCTCTCCACCCCGTCTGCGAGGCAGGGTTCAAGGCGATAGGCGCGTTGACGAGCGCCCACGCGCCTATGGCGGCCGCGGTGGTGGTGAGGCCTGCCTTGATCCTGTTGGACCGCCAGCACAACAACAGCAACGGACCGAGCAGGAACAACGGATAGAGCTTCGCCGCGCCACCGAGCCCCAGCAGCACGCCGGCGAGCACGGGTTTCTTCCGCGCCCACGCCAGCAGACCGGCCGTGGCGAACGCCGTCGCGATCGTGTCGAAGTTCGTGAACGCGTGGACGATGACCAGCGGCGACACCGCGACGATCGCCGCGTCCCACATTCGGCGCCGGGCGATCCTGGCCACCGAGAACACCGTCACCAGCCACGCCACGGCCAGCCAGAACGCGGTGACGTCGAAGAACACGATCACCGTCATCGGCAGCCCGGGGACGAGCGCCACGAGCCCCTGCGCCACCCGCGCGTTGAGCCACATGAACACGCCGGTGACCACCGGGTACTCCATGTACCGGACGTGCTCGGTCGGCTTGCCCTCGTCGTCCTTCCACGAGGTGATGTACGGGAAGGCACCGCGCTGGTCGAGCCGTTCCGCGGTGTAGAGCGGCACCGTGTCGGAGTAGCAGAGCGCGGTGAACTGCTTGCTGCCCCGCCAGTCGAGCTGCACGACGCCCTTGTCGTCCGTGTACTGCTGGACGCAGGGCGACTTCTGCACCCATCCCAGCAGCAACGTGACCACGGCGAGCATCAGGATCACCCGCAGCGCCGTCCAGAAGTAGTTCCGGCCGATCTGCGCGTGCTCGCCGAGGGGACCGCCGAACGGTCTGCTCAGGCCGCGGGCGAGCGACTCGGTCCACGTGGGGGCGACGCGCTCTTCGTGAGTGAGCGAGTCGGTTTCCTCGGAGAGGTCCTTCTCGGGGGCCTCGGCGGGAAGCTCGGCAGGGCTGCTGGGCACGTCGCGGATGTTACGGCCAAGACCGTTTCGCCGTGGTCAACATCCCAGGTACCGCACAAAGCGAAGGGGCCCGGTGCACGTGCACCGGGCCCCTTCGCGGGTCAGCCGTCTCCTGGACTACCGCCTCGGGGGCGGCCGCTGGTGGACGGATCGGGATCTTCGGACGGATCGGGGCAGCTGATGCCGGGGATGCAACCGGGGTTCTGAGGCTTCGTCTGCGACGGCTTGGTCGGCTCCGAAGTCTGCGACGGCGGGTTGTTGCTCGGCGGGTTGTTGCTGCTCGGCGGCGGCGACGGCGGGTCGGACTTGCGCGGCGGGTTGAAGTTGCCCAGCGGGACCGGCTTCGCAAACGCTTCCTTCTGCGCGCCCGCGAGTGCCGTGTCCATGAACTTCTTCCACATCAGACCGGGCAGGCCACTACCGAAGATGGGGTTGCCCTGCTTGGTCTTGATGGCCACGTTGCCCTGGTCCTTGCCGACCCAGACGGAGGTGGACAGCTGCGGCGTGTAGCCGACCATCCAGGCCTTCGAGTTCTGGTCGACGCTGCCGGGGAGCTCGTGCGTACCGGTCTTGCCGGCGCACGGGCGGCCGCCGGCGCACGCGATCGGTCCTGACGGGATCTCCTTCAACGTCTCGGTGACGTTGTCGGCGATGTCGCGGCTCTTCGTCTCGACCGGGTCGAACGCCGGCACCGGCTGGTCGACGTGCTGGTAGAGGACGTCACCGGTGGGGCCGACGATCTTCGTGACGAAGAACGGAGCCCGGTACATGCCGCGGGCCGCGAACGTCGCGAACGCGGAGGCCATGTCGAACGGCCGCACCTGGGCGCTGTCGGCGCCGATGGAGATACCGGCGGTGGGCGGGTTGCCGCCCTCACCGACCAGGGTCTCCTTGTCCTGGCCGCCGACCCGGACGACCTTCGGGATGCCGGCCGCGTGAGCCGCGTCCGCCACGGCCTTCGTGCCCGTGCCCTCGGGGCCCGCCACCATGTCGTAGAACACGGTGTTGAGGGACTCCTTCATGGCCTGCTTGATCGTGCACTGCTTGCCGCAGGTGGTGTTGCCGGCGTTGCGGATCTCGACGCCGGCGATCTTGCGCGGCGTGGCGTCGTAGGTGTCGCCGATGCCCTTGCCCATCTTCAGGGCGGCCACCAGGTCGAACGGCTTGAACGACGAGCCGGCCTCCTGGATCGTGCCCTTGGCGTAGTCGATGCCCTTGAGGCCGTCCTTGCCGGGGTAGTAGGCCTTGACGGCGCCGGACTGCGGTTCGATCGCGCTGAGCGACGTCCGCAGGTCGGCGTCCTGGCCCTCCATCACGGAGTTCACGGCGTCGACCGCGGCCTGCTGCATCTTCGGGTCGATCGTCGTGTGGACGGTGACGCCGACCTTCTGCGCCTTCTCCATCGTGAGGCCGACGAGTTCGCTGTCGATCTCGTTCTGGACCTGCTGGCTCACGCGGGCTAGCGGGCCGTCGAGACCGGCGGGCTGCGTCTGCTCGAACGGCAGCGGCTGCGGGTACTGGCGGGCGTCGTAGTCGGCCTGGCTGATCCACCCCTTCTCGCGCATCTGCTTCATCACGAACTCCCAGCGACCCTTCGCGTGCTCCTCGTCCTCGGACCACGAGGGGACCTGGATCATGCCGGCGATGAAGGCGGCCTCGGACGGCGTGAGGTCCTTCATGGGCTTGTTGTAGTAGACCTGCGAGGCGGCCTTCATGCCGTTCGCGCCACGGCCGAAGTACACCGTGTTGAGGTACGCGGTGAGGATCGTGTTGTGGTCCGACTCGTTGCTCATCTTGTAGGCCTTGACGAGCTCGGTGAACTTACGAGTCAGCGTCGCTTCCTCGTTGCCCGTCGCCTTCTTGATGTACTGCTGCGTCAGACCGGAACCACCACTGCTGCCGCCGGTCGCCTGGATCCAGACGGCGCGGACGATGGCCTTGGCGTCGAAGCCGGGGTTGTCGTAGAAGTTCGCGTCCTCCGCGGCCATGACCGCGTTCTTGACGTTGTCCGGAATCTCCTCGTACGTCAGCATCGTGCGGTTCTGACCGGGCGAGGTGATCTTGCCCATCTCGGTGTCGTCCGAGTAGAGCAGCGTGATCGTCTTGTCCTGGGCGTCCGCGATCTCGTTCGGTCGCGGCCACTCGACCAGCGGGTACGCGACCGCGATGGCGATCACCGGGCCGAGGATCATCAGCCCGATCGCGACGAACGCGCCAATTCGGATGCGCTTCCAGATCTTCTTCTTGCGCAGACGACGCTCCTCCTCTTCGGTGAGCTCCGGCTCGTCGTCGTAGTACTCGTCGTCATCGTCGGCGACACCGGCCATGAGGAACTCGTCGTCCGGCTCGCGGTGCGTGATGAGCTCGGGTTCGCGCTGCGTCGGCCGGTTGACCGGCGGCATCTGCGTGGTGCGTTCCTCACCGGGCTTGCGCGGGGGCACGCCGGGGCGACCGGGACCACCAGGGCCGCCCTGAGGGCCGCCGGGTCCGCCAGGTCCACCGGGGCGACGGCCACCGGGAGGCGGTGCGATCGGCATCCCGCCGGGAGGCGTCGGAGGACGGCCACCCGGACCACCGGGGCCGCCCTGAGGGCCACCAGGACCGCCGGGACCGTTCATCCCGGGTCCCGGCGGACGCCCCTGAGCGCCTGGAGGCACGCCAGGGCCGCCCTGCGGACCGCCTGGTCCGTTCGGGCGGCGTGGAGGCTGTTGCTGTGGGAAACCACCAGGTGGCGTGCCACCCTGGGGAGGGCGCGCGAAACCGCCGGGTGGAGTCCCCGGTCGTGGCTGATTCGGGACATCGCGCCTCGTGCCGCCGCCGTCCGGGTCGTCCCCGGTCGGCCACTGCGGCTCGCCTCCGCGCTGCCGGTCATCATGCTGGTCGTTCACGTGAAAAGGCCTCCCAGACCGGCGTGCATCAGCACACGGTTCGGTGGTCGTACTTCATTCGGAGCAGTGTCACCTGTGGGTCATTCCGCTGCAGTCCTCCTGCGTGGCTTTTCCAGCCCACGCTTCCCCAGGACGTATGACTGCACCAGGTGGTTCCAACTGCACGTGCGACAAACTTCAACTAGGTACACGGAGAACTCGTCGAAGAGGTTCGCCATCTTCACCAGTTCTTCAGGCGTGCGCGCCGAGCCGGCCGCGTGCTTGAGCTCGTCACCGTAGACCCACGACACGTGAGTGAGCGGTTCCTTGCGGCACACGGGGCAGGGCACGTCGGTCGCCGTCCCGTGGAACTTCGCAGCTCGCAGCAGGTACGGGTTCGCGTCGCAGACCTCCATGGTGCCCGTGCGACCGGCATAGACCTCCGCCAGCAGCGCACGCCGCTGCAGCGAGTAGTCCACCACCTGCCGTTGGGTCAACACGTGACCAGAGTACGTGCCGACCGCTTTCCGATGATGGGCCGTTCAGGGCAGCGAGGTCCGGCGCGGTATCACGGTGTGCCACATCCCACAGTTACGAGGAGCCATCGATGTATCGAGCCGATATAATCGCCTCACCTATCGGTGCAGGTGCGAGGAGGTGACTCGTGTTCGAGTTCGCGCTGCTCGGCCTGCTGCACGAGGCGCCCATGCACGGCTACGAGCTGCGCAAGCGCTTGCATGACCTGCTCGGAGCGTTTCGAGCGTTCTCGTACGGATCGCTGTACCCAACACTGCGGCGACTCCAACGTGCGGGCCTGATCGCGGAGGAGGGGCCGGAGGAGTCGGCTCTTTCTTGGGGACGTCGGGCACGCAAGGTCTACAAGTTGACTCCCGAGGGCAAGGAGCGGTTCGCCGACCTCCTGGCCAACGCGGGTCCGCAGACCTGGGACGACGACTCGTTCGGGGTCCACCTGGCGTTCTTCTCGCGCACGCCGGCCGACGTCAGGATGCGCATCCTGGAAGGCCGCCGGCGGTGTGTCGAAGAACGCAGGGAGGGGCTTCGCGAGCGGCTCACGCGCACGGGTGAGCAGATCGACCGCTACACCCGTGAGCTGCACAGCCAAGGCCTGGAAAGCACGGAGCGCGAGGTGCGGTGGCTCAACGAGCTCATCGCGCACGAGAAGTCCGAGCAGGACGAGTAGCGATTCACTGTTGATCAAGGAGGACTCGGCAATGGGCGAAAACCGCCGCACCGTTCGAGTGGCCATCGTCGGGGTGGGCAACTGCGCGGCGTCGCTGGTGCAGGGCGTCCACTACTACCGTGACGCCGACCCGAACACCCGCGTGCCCGGTCTGATGCACGTGCAGTTCGGCGACTACCACGTGCGCGATGTCGAGTTCGTCGCAGCGTTCGACGTCGACGCCAAGAAGGTCGGTGTCGACCTCTCTGAGGCCATCGGGGCCAGCGAGAACAACACGATCAAGATCGCGGACGTGCCGCCGCTCGGCGTCGTCGTCCAGCGGGGTCACACCTTCGACGGTCTCGGGAAGTTCTACCGGGAGACGATCGAGGAGTCCGACGCCGAGCCGGTCGACGTGGTCGCGGCGCTGCGCGAGGCCGAGGTCGACGTGCTGGTCTCGTACCTGCCGGTCGGTTCGGAGGACGCGGACCGCTTCTACGCCCAGGCCGCGATCGACGCCGGTGTGGCGTTCGTCAACGCCCTGCCCGTCTTCATCGCGTCGGACCCGGAGTGGGCGGAGAAGTTCCGCGCCGCCGGCGTCCCGATCGTCGGTGACGACATCAAGTCCCAGGTCGGCGCCACCATCACGCACCGCGTGCTGGCGAAGCTCTTCGAGGACCGCGGCGTCCAGCTCGACCGCACCATGCAGCTGAACGTCGGCGGCAACATGGACTTCCTGAACATGAAGGAACTGGAGCGACTGGAGTCCAAGAAGGTCTCCAAGACCCAGGCCGTCACGTCCCAGGTGGACCGCGAGATGGGCAAGCGCAACGTCCACATCGGCCCGTCCGACTACGTGGCGTGGCTCGATGACCGCAAGTGGGCCTACGTGCGCCTCGAGGGTCGCGCGTTCGGCGACGTGCCGCTGAACCTCGAGTACAAGCTGGAGGTCTGGGACTCCCCGAACTCCGCGGGCATCATCATCGACGCCGTGCGCGCGGCGAAGATCGCCCTCGACCGGGGCATCGGCGGCCCGATCCTCTCGGCGTCGTCGTACTTCATGAAGTCCCCGCCCGTGCAGTACTCGGACTCCGAGGCGCACGAGGCCGTCGAGAAGTTCATTCGCGGCGAGGTCTGATGCGGTGAAGGGCCGCTCTCCTCGCGAGGGCGGCCCTTCTCGTTCAGCGCTTCGAGAGCCGCAGCTTCTGCCAGCTGCCGTCCGCGGTCCACCCACCGTCGACGGGCAGTGCGACACCGTTGATGTACCGCGCGTTGTCGCCGGCCAGGAACCGCACCGCCTGCGCGATGTCGTCCGGCGCGGCGAACCTGTTCATCGGCACGTGGTCGGTGATGTCGTCGTCGACGTAGTACCCGCCGGCCTGCGACTCGACGTCCATCTCGGTCTTGACCCAGCCGGGACACACGGCGTTGACCCTGATCCCCCGCCCGCCCCACTCGACGGCGAGCGTCCGCGTCAACCCGATCAGCCCGTGCTTGGTCGTGTTGTACGCGGCCCGGTCCGCCACACCCTGCAGCCCGGCGACGGACGCGATGTTGACGACGCTCCCGCTGCCCTGGTCGAGCATGACCCTGCCCAGCGCCTGCGTGAGCAGGAACGGCCCGGTCAGGTTGACCGCCATGATCCGTTCCCACTGCTCGAGGCTCGTGTCCTCGAACGGCACGATGCCGGCGATCCCGGCGTTGTTGACCAACACGTCCACGCGGCCGTAGGTGCTGGTCACGTGATCGGTCAGGCGCTGGACGTCCGCGGCGCTGGCGACGTTGCCGACGATCCCGTCCTTGCTCTCCTGCAGGTCGAACCCGACGACGGCGAACCCGTCCTCGCGCAGCACGTCCGCGATCCGCAGGCCCATGCCCTGCGCGGTGCCGGTGACCACAGCAACTCGTTGCGTCATGCCCGCCACGCTAGGCAGCGGCGGCCGTTCAGGCACAGCCACGTTCGCGTGTTCGGAGTCTCAGCGACAGCCACGCTTCCGCTAGGTTCGGCCGGTGCGCACGCTCCTCGTCGCCCTCCCCGGCCTGATCCTCGCCGGCATCGGGCTGACTCACCCCCACTACCTCGACGCGTCGACCGCGCAGTGGTGGCAGAACATGCACATCATCCTGGCGTTGATCTTCCCGCTCCTCGGTGCGGCGCAATGGGTTCTGCTCGACGACAGCCCGAAGTACGTCCGCTTCCCGGCGCGCGTCGCCGCGTTCGGCTTCGTCGTCTTCTACGGCGCGCTCGACGCGTTGGCCGGGATCGGCGGCGGTGCGCTGACCCTGGGGAACGGCGGTCGTTCGCCGATGGACGAACCGTTGTTCAAGATCGGCAACCAGCTCGGGACCGTGGGCGCGTGGTGCTTCCTCGCGGCCAGCCTCGCGATCGCGGTCTGCGCTCTGCTCAAGAACCGCGTCAAAGCGTTGCCCGGCGCCGTCTTCCTGCTGGTCGGCAGCTACCTGTTCCTCGACAGCCACATCTACTGGCCGAAGGGCGTCATCGCCTGCACGTGCATCGCGATCGGCATGGCCGCGATCAGTTACGCCAGCGCGTCCGGCAGGTCGGCGATCGAGGACAGCACCCGCACCTGAGCCAGCACGTCCTCGGCAGGTGGGAAGTGCGGGTTCGGCACGGCCAGCACGGTCATGCCCGCCGCCAGCGCCGCCTTCAGTCCGTTGGTCGAATCCTCGACGGCATAACAGGAAGCCGGAGAGACGCCGAGCTGGGCGGCGGCCGCGAGGTAGACGTCCGGTGACGGTTTCCCGGCGGCGCACGACTCCGACGACACCGCGACGGGCACCGGCAGTCCGGTGACCTCCAGGAACACCTTGATCAGCACGGCCGGAGCCGACGACGCGATCGCGACCGGGAAGCGCGACACCACGGCGCGCACGGCGTCCACGGCGCCCGGAATCACCGGCAGGTGCGCGGCGTAGGCCTTCTCCATCTCGGCGACCACGCCGGCGGACGCCTCGGCGGGCGTCAGTTGAACACCCACGTCCGACACCAGGTACGCGCCCCACTCCGGCGTCGACATCCCCTGCATGTCAGGGGTCGCGGTCGGCGTCCACGTGCCGCCGTGGGCGGCGGCGAACGCCTGGCGCACCTCGTCCCACACCTGCTCGGAGTCGATCAGCACGCCGTCGAGGTCGAAGATCACCGCATCCACACCGAGAACCGTACCTTGTGGCCCATGATACTTCGCTATGCTAAGTAAAATCGGTTAGGATAGCTAAGTGAATTTCAAAGCTCAGCCCAAGCAGGTGTGGATCACGGCGTTCGCCGCGGTCATCGCCTTCATGGGGATCGGGCTCGTGGACCCGATCCTGTTGTCCATCGCGGAGGGTCTGCACGCAACACCCTCGCAGGTCACCCTGCTCTTCTCGTCCTACCTCGGCGTTCAGGTCGTGGCGATGCTCTTCACGGGCGCCGCGACGGCGCGGTTCGGGGCCAAGCACACGCTCGTCGGCGGGCTCGCGCTGATCGTCGTCGCCACGCTGGCGTGCTCGGCGGCGGGGAGCATCGGCCAGCTCGTGGGGTTGCGGACCGTGTGGGGGCTCGGCAACGCGTTCTTCATCGCCACCGCGCTCAGCGTCATCGTCGGCGCGGCCAGTGGCGGGCAGAAGGCCGCGATCCTGCTCTACGAAGCCGCGCTCGGCCTCGGTCTGAGCGTCGGACCGCTGCTCGGCGCGTTGCTCGGCAGCTTCTCGTGGCGCGGGCCGTTCCTCGGCACCGCGGTCCTCATGGCCGTCGCACTGATCCTTTGTGCAGTGTTCCTGGCGAGGGACTCGCACCTGGAACGTCCGCGGATCGGCCTGCTCGACCCGCTCAAGGCCCTCAAGAACCCCGTTCTGCTCCGCACCTCGGTCGGAGCGGCGCTCTACACGGCCGCGTTCTTCACGGTCCTCGCCTGGTCGCCGTTCGTCCTGCGCTGGGGCGCCGTCGAGATCGGACTGATCTTCTTCGGCTGGGGCGTGTGCGTAGCGGTCTCCAGCGTCTTCCTCGCGCCACGGCTCGCGGACCGCGTGGGCGAGAAGCGGGCGATCATCGGGTCGGTCCTCGCGTTCGCCGTGCTCATGCTGCTGATGGCGGTGCCGAGCAAGCCGTTGCTGGTGGTCGCCGTGGTCATGAGCGGCCTGGTCAGCGGCCTGCTGAACACCCTGTTCACCGGTACCGCGATGAGTGTCAGCGACGCGCCGCGGCCCGTGGCGAGTGCCGGGTACAACTTCCTGCGCTGGCTCGGCGGTGCGCTGGCGGCGACGTTCGTGAGCCACCTGGCCCAGCCGTTCGTCGTGGCGGCGGTGCTGTGTGCGGTCGCCGCGGTGCTGCTGGCGTTCAACCGTACTGATACGCACGAGGTACCTACGGAAGTCGTGATCGCGAGCGAGCAGCTAGTCGGTTAACAAAAGGTGAACTACGGTCGGTCGCGGTTCCCGCACCGACCGTAGGAGGCCACCACCATGATCCCCCTGCCGCTCGTCAACCATCGCGTCGGCAGAGCAGCGGTGACATGTGAGTACCGCTGTGGCGACGCCTGCTTCCACGAGGTCCCGAACACCTCGGACAACCCCTACTTCGGCGACCTGGTCAGCCGGCGGACCGCTCTCAAAGCCGGTGCCGTCGTCGCAGCCGCCGCCACCGTCTCGATCCCGGCCGCCGCGGCCGCCGCACCCGAGGCCCAGGGTCGCCCACCCAAGGGCCTCGACTTCAAGCCCGTCGCGGTCAACACCAAGGACGAGGTCGTCGTCCCCGAGGGGTACGAGCAGGGGATCGTGATCCGCTGGGGCGACCCGCTCTTCCCCGGCGTCCCCGAGTTCGACTTCGACAACCAGACCGCGGCGAAACAGGAGAAGCAGTTCGGCTTCAACTGCGACTTCGCCGCGATCCTGCCGCTGGACCCGTTGGAACTGACCGGGATCATGGTCACCAACCACGAGTACACCAGTGAGCCGTTCATGTTCAGCGGCTACAACGCCGCGAACCCCACCGAGGAACAGGTGAAGATCGCCTGGGCCGCGCACGGCCTCTCGGTGTTCATGATCAAGCGCTCGCTGTTCTCCGGCCACTACAAGCCGCGCTTCAGCAAGTACAACCGCCGCATCACCCTGAACACGGCGTTCGATGTGCGCGGTCCGGTCGCGGGCAGCGACCTGCTCAAGACGTCCGCCGACCCGACGGGCAAGAAGGTCTTCGGCACGATCAACAACTGCTCCGGCGGCGTCACGCCGTGGGGCACGATCCTGTCCGGCGAGGAGAACTTCAACCAGTACTTCGCGAACGCCGCCGGCCGCAACGACCCGAGGCTGACCCGCTACGGCGTCACCGGCACGGCGACCACGCGCAAGTGGGAGCGGTTCGACAAGCGCTGGGACCTCGCGCAGGAACCCAACGAGGTCAACAGGTTCGGCTGGGTCATCGAGCTCGACCCGCACGACCCCGACTCCACGCCGATCAAGCACACGCACCTCGGCCGGTTCAAGCACGAGACCGCGAACATCCGCGTCGCCGACGACGGCCGGATCGTCGCGTACTCCGGTGACGACGAGCGGTTCGAGTACATCTACAAGTTCATCTCGAACGGCAAGATGAAGCACGGCAACAGCAAAGCCGCGCGGCGTCACAACATGACGTTGCTCGACGACGGCACGCTGTACGTGGGCCGGTTCACCGGCGACAGCCCGGTGTCCGAGATCGACGGCACCGGAAAGCTGCCCAGCGACGGCAAGTTCGACGGCTCCGGCGAGTGGATCCCGCTGGCGTCGGGCAAGAAGTCCTTCGTGCCGGGGATGACGGCCGAAGAGGTCTACGTCTTCACGCGCATCGCGGCCGACAAGGTCGGCGCGACGAAGATGGACCGCCCCGAGGACATCGAGTGCCACCCTCGCACCGGCACGATCTACTGCGCTTTGAGCAACAACGTCGAACGCGGCGTCACCGCGGGCAAGGAAGGTCCGACCGAGCCGAACCCGCGCGTCAACAACCGCCACGGCCAGGTCCTGGAGATCGTCGAACGCCGCGGCGACGCGCTCTCTCTGACGTTCAACTGGGGCCTGTTCCTGGTCTGCGGCTTCCCGGAGGACCCGAACACGTACTTCGGCGGCTACGACAAGTCGCAGGTCAGCCCGATCTCCAGTCCGGACAACGTGGCGTTCGACCGGCACGGCAACCTGTGGATCTCCACGGACGCCGACGGCAAGCTCGACGGGCTCAACGACGGCCTGTACGGCGTGCCGCTGGAGGGACCGGAACGTGGCCACCTCAAGCTGTTCCTCACGGTGCCGCGCGGTGGTGAGACCTGCGGTCCGGTGATCGGCGAGCGGGTGATCACGGTGTGCGTGCAGCACCCCGGCGAGGTGGACGGCGCGAGCGCCGACAAGCCCGCCTCGAACTGGCCGGACCGGGGTACCGCCAGGCCGCGTCCGTCGGTCGTCGCGGTGTGGCGCAAGGGCCGTCGTCAGCTGGGTGAAATCGGTTGATCACCCTGCGTGTTGTGATCGTTCGGGAGTAGTACGAGTTCGCCTGCCGTTCACCTTCTGGACGGCAGGCGATCTCGTTGGGCTCTTAGGTTCGGCCAGTTCCCACACTGACCGATCTCGGAGGCCTGCGTGTCCTCACCCACCGATCGGGGCCGCCGCATGCTGCCCCTGCTCTCGACGAACCACCCGCTCGGACGTCAGGCAGTCACCTGCGAGTTCCGTTGCGGCAACGCCTGCGCGCACGAGGCGCCCAACTCGTCCGCCAACGCGTACTTCGGCGACGTCGTCAAGGAGGTCGTGAGCCGGCGCGGCATGCTGAAGGCCGGTGCGGTCGTCGCGGCCGCCGGTGCCGGCGCGCTCGCGTTCTCCGGTGCGGCCACGGCGGCCCCGGCGCACGTCGACGTCGATCTGGACCTCGGTCGCGGCGGCAACGACGGTCTGAACTTCGAGCCGGTGGCGCCCAACACCCTCGACCAGATCAGCATCCCCCAGGGTTTCCAGCAGGACGTCGTCATCCGCTGGGGTGACGGGGTGCTGGACGACGCGCCGAAGTTCGACTTCGACAACCAGACGCCTGAGGCGCAGGCCAAGCAGTTCGGCTTCAACAACGACTTCTGCGGTCTCGTCCCGGTGCCCGGCTACCACGACAGCTGGCTCATGGTGAGCAACCACGAGTACACGTCCGAGACCTACATGTTCAAGGACTGGACGCCGACCACCATCACCGAGAAGCACGCCAAGATCGCGTGGGCCGCGCACGGCCTGTCGGTCGTGATGGTCGACCGTGACCCTCGCACGGGCAAGCTCTTCGTCTGCCCGGACGACAAGAAGAAGTACAACCGCCGGATCACGCTCACCACGCCGTTCGAGGTGAAGGGCCCGGCCGCCGGTTCGAAGTTCCTCAAGACCTCGGCCGACCCGACGGGCAAGAAGGTCCTGGGCACGCAGAACAACTGCTCCGGCGGCGTCACGCCGTGGGGCACGATCCTGTCGGGCGAGGAGAACTTCAACCAGTACTTCGCCAACGCGAGCCAGGTCACCGACCCGGACACGAAGGCCAAGTTCGCGCGGTACGGCATCAGCGGCGGCGCGTCGCTGCGCCAGTGGGAGAAGTTCGACAAGCGCTTCGACCTGGCCCAGGAACCCAACGAGGCCAACCGCTTCGGCTGGATCGTCGAGATCGACCCGCTCGACAAGACGTCGACGCCGGTCAAGCACACCGCGCTCGGCCGCTTCAAGCACGAGGGCGCGAACGTCATCGTCGCCAAGGACGGCCGCGTGGTCGCGTACATGGGCGACGACGAGCGCTTCGACTACATGTACAAGTTCGTCACGGACGAGAAGATGCAGAAGGGCGACTCGAAGCGCGCCCGCGAGCACAACAAGCAGTTGCTGGACAAGGGAACGCTGTACGTCGCCAAGTTCACCGGCGACAGCCCCGCGGCCGAGATCGACGGCACCGGCAAGCTGCCCGCCGACGGCGAGTTCGACGGCTCCGGCGAGTGGATCGCGCTGGCGCACAACGACAAGTCGTTCGTGCCCGGCTTCACCGCCGAAGAGGTCTACGTCTTCACGCGCCTGGCCGCGGACAAGATGGGCGCCACGAAGATGGACCGCCCGGAGGACGTCGAGCCCTCGACGCACAACCGCCGGATCTACGCCGCGCTGACCAACAACACCGACCGCGGCAAGGCGGGCAAGGAAGGCCCGACCGAGATCAACCCGCGCAACGGCAACAAGCACGGTCACGTCCTGGAGATCGAGGAGCGCCGCAGCGACAACACGGCGCTCACGTTCTCGTGGAAGCTGCTGCTGCTCTGCGGCGACCCGAAGGACCCCGGCACGTACTTCGGCGGCTTCGACAAGTCGCAGGTCAGCCCGATCTCGTGCCCGGACAACGTCGCGTTCGACACGCACGGCAACCTGTGGATCTCCACGGACGGCAACGCCCTGGGCTCCAACGACGGCCTGTTCGCGCTGCCCGTCGCCGGCAAGCGCCGCGGGTTCGTGAAGCAGTTCCTCACGGTGCCCAAGGGCGCGGAGACCTGCGGTCCCGTCGTCACCGAGGACTTCGTGCTGGTGTCCGTGCAGCACCCCGGCGAGATCGACGGCGCGTCGGCGAACAACCCGCTCTCGCACTGGCCGGATGGTGGCACCTCGCAGCCGCGTCCGTCCGTCGCGGTGGTGTGGCGCAAGGACCGCAGGAAGATCTGCGACTGATCGTGTGGTCCGGCTCACTTTGATCTTGTGAACCGGTGCGGCCGCCCGTCCGTGTGATGGGTGGCTGCACCGCGGACAGCCAAGGGAAAGTCCACTTTGGTCGTCCACTTTGGAGTGAGTTGTGAATGTTCGTGTTCTCGTTGGTGCTGCTGCTCTTCTGGGTCTTGCTGCGTGTGGCACCCCCACCGCCGGCACCGCTACCCCCACTCCCGTCGCTCAGGCGCAGGACACGCCCGTCGCCGCGGCCGTCCAGGTCCCGGCAGGCCAGAAGCTGGTCGGCGAATACCGGGCCACGGGCGTTCAGACGTACTCCTGCACGGGCAACGCGTGGAAGGGTCTAGAGCCCGCCGCGACGCTCGTGGACAAGAACGACAAGCCGATCATCATCCACTCCCGCGGCCCCGTCTGGATCTCCGCTGTGGACGGCAGCGCGGTCGAGGCGACCCCGGTCGACGGCGCCAAGAACGACGTCAAGGGCGCTGTGCCCGAGCTTCTGCTCAAGACCAAGACCGTTCGCGGCGAGGGTCTGTTCGGCAAGGTCTCCTACGTCCAGCGCCTCGCGACCGAGGGCGGCGTCGCGCCGGCCGGTGGGTGCAAGGCCGGTGCGCAGATCTCCGTTCCGTACAAGGCTCTCTACACCTTCTACGCCCCTGCCAACTGAGACGGTACTGAACCGGTCCGGTAATGGGGCCGTACGACCAGGCGTGATGAAACGTGCTGGCTTAGTCCTGGTCTCATCAACTCTTCTGGGCATCCTCGCAGGAGGTGTCGGCTCCACCGCGGCGCCGACCCCGGATGCCATGAGCGGCGGATCTGACGCGAGGGTCGCACCCGCTGTTCAGGTCCCGTCCGGCAACAAGATCGTCGAGAAGTTCTACGCCAAGGGCGTGCAGACCTACACCTGCACGGCCGGCGCCTGGAAGGGCCTGGAACCCGCCGCGACGCTGGCGGACCGGCTCGGCAGGGCGGTCGCGCTGCACTCGCGCGGTCCGATCTGGGTCTCCACCGTCGACGGCAGCGCGGTCGAGGCCGCCCCGGTCGACGGAGCCCGCAACGAGGTTCCGGGAGCCGTTCCGGAACTGCTCCTGAAGGCCAAGTCCACCAGGGGTGAAGGAACGTTCGCCGGCGTCAGCTACGTGCAGCGGCTCAACACCAAGGGCGGCGTCGCACCCGCCGGAAGCTGCACCGAAGGCGCCCAGACCTCCGTCCGCTACGAAGCCCTCTACACCTTCTCCGTGCCCGCCCTCTGAACGAGCGCGACCATCGCAGCCGTGATCATCGTGATGCCGACGACCCAGAGTCCGGTCTTCTGGGTTCCGGTGATGTCACGCAGCCAACCGGTGACGTAGGGCGCCACGAAACCGCTCAGATTGCCCAGTGAGTTGATCAACGCGATTCCACCCGCCGCCGCCGCGCCGCCCAGGAAGCTCGTGGGAAGCGCCCAGAACGTGGGCAGCGCGGCGCAGACACCGATCGCGCAGACCGAGACCGCCACCATCGCCGCGATGGGGTTCTCCAGGTAGAGCGCGACGGGGATCGCCGCTCCACCCAGCAACATCGGCGCGGCGACGTGCCACTTCCGTTCTCCGGTGCGGTCGCCGTGCCTGGCCCACAGGATCATGGCGACCGCACCGAGGACGTACGGAATCGCGTTGATCAGCCCGCGCTCGACCACGCCCGCCCCCGGCGCCAGTCCCTTGATGATCGTCGGCAGGAAGAACCCCAGCGTGTACAGCCCGTACACGATCCCGAAGTACACGAAGCTCAACGCCAGAATCCGGGGATGGGTCAGGGCCTTCTTCAACGGCCAGTGCTCTTCCTCCGGCTGCTCGACGGCCTCCTCGGGCTTGTCCGGCAGCCAGAACCACGTCACGAACGCCAGCCCGATCGCCGGCAGCCCCTCGATGAGGAACATCGTGCGCCAGTCCGTCCACTGGATCAGCAACCCGCTGAACGTGGCCCCGAGCGCCGTCGAGATCGGTATCGCCACCATGAACAACGCGACGATCCGCGCCCGGTCCTTCTGCGGATACCAGTAGGTCAGGTACAGGATGATCCCGGGAAAGAACCCGGCCTCCGCCACACCCAGCAGGAACCGCAGCACGACCAGCACGGTCCCGTTGGGCACGAACGCCATCGCCGTGGCGACGATCCCCCAGGTGATCATGATCCGGGCGATCCACCTGCGTGCGCCGAACTTGTGCAACGCGAGGTTGCTCGGCACTTCGAGCAGCAGGTACCCGATGAAGAACACCCCGGACGCGAACCCGAACACGGTGG
Organism: Lentzea sp. NPDC102401; assembly: GCF_044765805.1. Classification (NCBI taxonomy): domain Bacteria; kingdom Bacillati; phylum Actinomycetota; class Actinomycetes; order Pseudonocardiales; family Pseudonocardiaceae; genus Lentzea; species Lentzea sp. NPDC102401. The sequence goes on from NZ_JBIWKS010000003.1 coordinate 455,167, forward strand.
CCGAGAGCTTGAGCTCCTCCGACATCCCGTTGGGTCCGGCGAACCCGATGTTGACCCGGTCGAGGTAGTTGATGAAGTAGAGCACGCAGAGGTACGGCAGGATCAACTTCCTGGGCACTATGGTCCCCCCATGACTGATCGTCCGGTCGCCCTCGTCACCGGGGCATCCAGCGGAATCGGCTCGGCCATCGCCAGAAGTCTGGCCCCCACTCACGATCTGCTGCTAGGCGGACGAGACGAAACATCGCTCTCGGTGCTCGCCGCGGAACTCCCCGGATCGCAGGCCTGGCCGTTCGACCTGGCGAACGTGGCCTCGTCGGACCTGGGCAGCGTCTCGCGCCTGGACGTGCTCGTCCACAGCGCCGGCATCGCCCTGCTCGGCCCGTTGGCCGACGCGTCCCAGGACGACTGGCGGAAGACCTTCGACATCAACGTCTTCGCGGTCGCCGAACTGACCAACCTGCTCCTGCCGCAGCTGCGCACCGCCAACGGCCACGTCGTCCTGATCAACTCGGGCGCCGGCCTGAACGCCAACCCGGGCTGGGGCGTCTACGCGGCCTCGAAGTTCGCCCTGCGCGCCTACGCCGACGCCCTGCGCGGGGACGAGCCGGCGTTGCGCGTGACCTCGGTGTATCCCGGCCGGACCGCCACGCCGATGCAGGAGGACGTGCGCCGCCAGGAGGGCGGCGACTACGACCCCTCTAAGTACATCGACCCGGCCTCGGTGGGGCGGGCGGTGGCGTCGGCCGTGCTGGCGACGCCCGACGCCCACATCACCGAGATCAACGTGCGGTCCCGGCCACCCCGCTAGTTGTCCACAGGCTTGTCAACAGCCTGTGGCTAGAGGTTGACGCTCCGCAGTCGCCGCGCCACCGCGGCGACTCCGGCCTGCGCCTCGTGCCGGTCCACCCTCGTCGACTCGCCACCGGCGACGACGTGGTCACCGGCGACCCACACGTCGGTGACCCGGCGCGACCCGGACCCCCACACGAGGTTCGCCAGCAGCTGCGCGTCCGGCGCGTCCAACCCGGTGGCGAAGGCGGGGTCGTCGGCGGCCACGTGCACGACGTCGGCCCAGCGACCGGTCTCCAGCGCGCCGATGTCGTCGCGTCCCAGCGCGTCGGCGCCGCCCCGAGTGGCCATCAGCAACGCCTGCGCCGCCCCGAGCACGGTCGCGTCCATCTTCGAGACGCGCGCCAGAAGCCCGGCCAGCCGGGCCTCCTCGAACAGGTCCAGGTCGTCGTTGGACGCGGGCCCGTCGGTGCCCAGCCCGACCGCCACGCCCGCGGCCAGCAGTTCCGGCACCCGCGCGATTCCCGAGGCGAGCTTCGTGTTGGAGCCGGGGCAGTGCGCGACGCCGACGCCGTACGCCGCGTACAGCGCGATGTCGTCGTCGGACAGGTGCACGGAGTGCGCGGACAGCACGCGCCCGCCCAGCACGTCCGAAGCCTTCATCAGCGCCGGCACCGACCCGAACTCGGCGCGAGCGGCCTCGTCCTCGAACGGCGACTCGGCCACGTGCACCATGAACAGCGCGCCACGGGCCCGTGCCTCCAGAGCGATCGCCGTGAGTTGCGGAGCCGACAGCGTGTAGGCGGAGTGCGGCCCGTAGGCCAGCTCGACCCGCTCACCAGGCCCGAACCGCAGCCCGTCCGAGTCGATCCACGACGAGAGCTCGTCGGTCTGCGACTTCCAGTCCATCCCCGGCACGTCGAGGATCGCCCCGCCGAACACCACCCGTGACCCGGCGGCCAGAACGGCGGCCGTCAGCTCGCGGCCGTGGAAGTACATCTCGGTGGAGGTCGTGACGCCGTGCCGCAGCATCTCGACGGCGCCGAGCAGCATGCCCGTGCCGATGTCGGCGGGGGTCATCTGCGCCTCGTTCGGCCACATCTGCTCCTGCAGCCACCGCAGCAGCGGCAGGTCCGAACCCAGGCCGCGCAGCACCGTCATCGGGCTGTGCGCGTGGGTGTTGACCAGGCCGGGCAGCAGGATTCCCGAGAGCGTGCGGACCTCGCCGTCGAAGGCGGGGGCATCGGCGATGGCACCCACGTAGGTGATCCGGCCGTCGACGACGTCCACGACGGCGTCGCGCAACACGGCGCAGGAAGGGTCGCAGGGCAGGACCACCGGGGCGTGCAGACGCAGTGACATGCGGAGAATCCTGCCATTGTGATGCCGGTCACAAGCATGCATACATCCGGACGGGATGGGAATCCTCGTCCTGTCGGGCGCGGGCCGACCCCCAGGGTCCGCCCCGGCCTAAAACTTTCCCCCAACCAAGGGGCCCGTTGCGCGTGCTGCGACGGGCCCTTTGTGCATCCAGAGCAACCACGGGTAGGACAGGGGCGTCTCAAGATCATGTCGAAGAAGCCGTGCACGTCCAGTGGACAGTTCCGCCGCGCGCAGAAGCCCTCCACCCCCAAGCCGCCGACCCGGCGCTGAGTTGGCATGATCACACTCCACGGTACGGGCGTGATCATGCGGAGGCATCAGTGGCCGACATCGACCCTCAGAACGACGACCAGCAAAGCGATGTCGAGATGACTCAGGAGTTCGAAGTCATCCGCGACGACATGTGAGCTAGCTAGCTGATCGGCAGATCGGCGCGGACCGTCCACCCGGTTGGTTCGCGTCGGCCTGCGGAGAACGTGCCACCCAGCAGTTCCGTGCGCTCGCGCATGCCGACGAGCCCGTAGCCTCCCGACCCGCCGACCGGCACACCGGAGGCAACGCCGTCGTCCAGGATCGCCAGGTGCAGCACACCGTCGCTTGAGGACAGTGCGACGTCCACTGAGGACACAGCGGAAGCGTGTTTCTGGGTGTTCGTCAGCGATTCCTGCACCAGCCGCAGCACCGAGCGCGCCAGCTCCTGCGGCACCGCGTCCTCGAGGTCGAACGAGAGTCGCACCGGCAGACCGGATTCCGCGGCCAGCGAGCGCACGTCGTCCACCAGTGACGAGGACGCGGCCGGTCCGGAGGACTCACCGTCCCGCAACGTTCCGACCAGCCGCCGCATCGCGGTCAGTGCCTCGTAGCCGGACGCCTCGATGGTCGGCAGCACCTGTTCGGCGGCCTCGCGGTTGAGCTGACCTGCCTGCGCGTGCACGACTATCGCGGTCACGTAGTGCGCCACCACGTCGTGCAGTTCGCGGGCGAGCGCCATCCGTTCGGAGTTCTGGGCCGCCGCGACGGAAGCCGCGAGCTGCGACGCGCGTTCGCTGTCCCTCGCCCGGAAGTACAGGCCCGTGCCCAGGGAGAGGACGAGCAGCACGCCCGCCGCGATCCCGAAGTTCCACGGGTCTGGGCGCCACTCGCCGTACTCGCGTGGTGCCACGATCGGCCATCCCATGACCTCCGCGAACGCCATGCCCGCAAGCACCACCACGGTTCCCAGCAGTGCTTTCCCGCGAGATTCGTCCCGCACGAGAGTCGCGATGGTGGCCATCGCGGCGCCGGTCATCGAGATGCTCGCGCCGCTCCAGAAGATGTGCGGCTCGATCGCCACACCGAGCAGCCGCATGTAAACGGCCACGCACGCGACGGCGAACGCCAGAGCGAGGGCGGCGTCGAAGGGTGATCGCGGTGCGAGCACCGCGATCACGCAGATCACCGCGATCCCCGGTACCTGCCACCAGCCGAGACCGGTCGAGATCGCCCCCAGTTCGGCAACCGCGATCGCGGCGAGCGAGAGGGCCAGCGGCCACTGACGCTGGGCGAGCAGCCGCCAGTTCAAGTCCGTGCTCTCCACCCGAGCAACAGTAGGGCCGAAAGTGCGACCCCGCGTCCGACCGGGGTCTGGCAGGGGATCAGCCATAAGGCTGACTGGGCGACCTGCGGAAATACCCTCACGGCGGATGTCAGATTACGCGGTGGTCACGGACTCTGGAGGAGCGAAAGTCGGGGAATTGGAGGACGCCATGTTGTCAGTTGTGTTCACTTGGGCCGCCGCTGTGGTCGGCCTGTTGGTCCTTGCGCTGATGGCTCTCTCGGGCGTGATGATCGACTCGAAGCACTAGGTCCTCCCGCCAGCCAGCGTGTGATGGGGAAGTCAGACGCTGGTCAGGGAGTGTTGCTGGCGGAGCAGTTCCGCCAGCCTGCTCGTCGGCTGAGGCCGGGTCTCGTCCAACGCGGCCGTGAAGCGCGCCGGAGAACCGTTCCGTGCGCGCGCCGCGGCTGCGGTGTCCAACCGGAACGCGGGACGCGCGGCCGACGGACGTTGGCGAGAGCGCAGCCAAGCGAGACGGTGCAACGCTTCCGCGTGGTGGTCCGTGATGGTGACGGCCGCCTTGTCGAACGAGTGCAGCACTGCCGCGTTCAGGTGAACGGTGGCGAAGTCCCGCCACAGCGTGCGTTCAGACGTTGTGTCCAAACCCAACGCCTCGGCGACCTCACGTGCCACACCGTAAGCACCTTCCTCAGCCAGTGACCGCGTGCCGATCTCGGCGCCGACGAACCACGAGTTGAACGGCGCGGCCGGGTAGTGCACGCCACCGATCGACAGCCGCATGTTCGAGATGACCGGAACCGCGTGCCAGCGCAGGCCCATCTCACCGAACCACGGCAGAGTCGGGTGCTCCAAAGGAACTTCGTGCACGATCTCGGACGGCAGCGTGAACAGCCGCGGTCCCTCGTGCTGCGTCTCCACCACCAACGGCAGCAGGTCGAAGCGCGACCGCCGCACCGGTGGCCGCCAGCCCATGCCCTGCATGGTCTCGGTGAACCCGGCGTACCGGCGGTCCCCCATCCCGTCGGCGTACCCGGCGTACCGGATCAGTTGCTCGTTCCAGATCACCGGCCCTGGCGAACCGGGCGCGTCCGGCGCGAAAACCGTTACCAGCGGCCGAATCTCACCGCCGTTGGTCGCCAGCCGAAGATGTTCGACGCATTCGCCGGCCACCGCGGCGGCGTTGCGATAGCCGCGCAGGTCGCGGACTTTCAGCCGGCGCCACGGCACACCTGAGGTGCACCAACCGGAATCCCGCAGCGCGATCCGCGCGCCGTACGCGAGTTCGTTGGTGGTGTGGCGGTAGGTTCCGGTCTCGGTGATCTCGGCGCGCACCTGGGCGATGCGGGCGGTCAGGGAGCCTGCGTCGGAGTGCGCCGCGTGGAACATGCGGACGAACTCCTCCGCGACGGGGAGGACGTCGGGGTTCACGGAGCGAGACGCTAAGGCCGGAAGAGCCTCACGCGTCACTGCCACTCGGGGCATTTCGGGTGATCAACACTCGCCACTCCAACGAGTGAAGACTAGACCCAGGGTGTTCACTCGATCGGCTTGAGACCTCGATCAGGTGAGGTCGTTCCGCCGGAACATCAGGTCGTGCGAGCCCCGATCCTCGTTGACGGCCCGCTGCTCGAACTTCGTGACGGGCCGCCAGTCCGGCCGCGGCGCCCAGCCGTCGTACACGTTGGTCAGCAGTCGCTCGCCGGAGCAGACCTCCAGCATCTGGTCCGCGTACTGCTCCCAGTCCGTCGCGAGGTGCAGCACGCCACCCGGCTCCAGCCGGGACGCCACCAGCGCCACGAACTCCGGCTGCACGAGCCGGCGCTTGTGGTGCTTCTTCTTCGGCCACGGGTCCGGGAAGAAGATCCGCACGCCGTGCAGCGACGCGGGCGCGATGTGGTCGGTCAGCAGGTCGACGGCGTCACCGCGCAGCACGCGCAGGTTGTCGAGCCCGCCGAGGTGCTCGGCGCGCAGCAGCAACTGGGCCAGGCCCGGCTTGTAGACCTCGGCGGCCACGTAGTTGAGCTCGGGCGCGGCGGCCACGAGCTGCGAGGTGGTCTCGCCCATGCCGGACCCGATCTCCAGCAACACGGGCGCGGAGCGGCCGAACCAGGAGTCGAAGTCCAGCGGCCCCTCGGGCAACGACTTCACGTCGTTGCCCATCTTCTCCCAGTACGTCTCCCAGGCGCGCTCCTGCCCCACGGTCATGCGCTCGCCGCGCTGGACGAAGCTGACGATGGAACGGGGGAACTCAGGCCTGGTCACGACCGGGCATTCTATGCAATCAGTTCGATGTCCTCGATCTGAGCACGCAGGTCGTCGAGCGTGAAGTCGATGGGGTGCGGGCGGCCGGGGCCGTGGTGAGCGGGAACGAGGTGGATCCAGCCGCGGTGGGTGGAGGTGAACTGCACGGTCGTCGGGGTTGCCGGACCGTAGACACCGGATTCGGACGGGACGAACTCCCAGTACCCGATCTCGCCGTGGTCGACCCACGGTACGAAGACCCATCCGGGCCGTGACGACAGCAGTTCGGTCACCGCGTCCTCGAGGGCGTGACCTTCGGCACGTGAGGACAGCTTTCCGCGATCCAGCGCACGCAGCCACCACGGCGCGGGCGCGTTGTCGACCGCGTTCACGGCGCGGTAGGTCGCGAGAACTTGCTTCTCATCCGCCTGGTTCACCCAGGATCGGCGCACCTGCGCGGGTGCTTCGGCCAGGTCAGGTGAGTTCGGGACTTCGAGCGCATCAGACCACTCGAGGCTGAGCATTGCTTCGACGTGAACCGCCACAGGCCACCTCCGGCTCCGGGATAACCCAATTGAACGTGAATCCAAACGCCAGCGATGTCCAGATTGCCGGTTTTCCCGGTTTGTTAACAGCACCCTTACGAAACGTGTGATGCCAGGCACGTTGCGCCATGACCTGGAAACACGATGTAGCTGACGTGCATCTGCTCTCCGCGCTCGCCGCCGCGCTGCCGTTGCTGCTCGCCGCGCAGTCGATCGAGGAGCAGGAGTGGCACCTCGACGCGCTCGACGTGTACACGGCGCAGGCCCAGGCGCGCGGGGACGGCGTGATCGTCGCGGTGATCGACTCCGGTGTCGACGCCCAGCACCCCGACCTCGCCGGGCAGGTGTTACCCGGAGCGGGCTTCGGCCGGTCCAAGGGCACCGACGGCACGACCGACACCGACGGTCACGGCACCGGGATGGCCGGGATCATCGCCGCGACCGGCAGGGGCGGCGGCGCGCTCGGCATCGCGCCCAGCGCCAAGATCCTGCCGATCGCCAGCGCCGACGAGAAGGAGCAGTTCGGGCTCGACGTCGTCGCCGACAGCATCCGGTGGGCCGCCGACCACGGCGCCAAGGTCGTCAACATGTCGCTGGGCTTCTCCAGTTCGATGACGCCGACGCTGGTCAAGGCCGTGAACTACGCGATCGAGAAGGACGTTGTCCTCGTCGCCGCCACCGGCAACGAGGGCAAGGAGGTCTCCGCGCCCGCCAACATCAACGGCGTGATCGCGGTCGCGGGCACGAACAAGGCGGGCAAGCCGTGGGCGTCGTCCAACGTCGGCGCGGACACGGTGCTCGCGGCTCCGGCGGAGGGCATCGTGACGATCGCACCGGAAAGCGTCTACGCCAGCGGTTATGCCGAGATGGACGGCACGAGCGCGGCGTCGGCGATCGTGACCGGGGTCGCCGCGCTGGTGCGGGCCAGGCATCCGCAGATGCCGGCGAAGGACGTCGTCAACGCGTTGATCAGGACCGCGACCGACCTGGCGGAACCCGGCAGGGACGCGACGACCGGGTTCGGCATGGTCAACCCGGTGGGTGCGCTCACCGCGCAACTCCCCGCGGTGGAACGCAATCCGCTGCTGCCGGCACCGGCGCCCTCGACGACGCAACCGACTCCGACGCTCGCGGCGCAACGTCCCGCCCAGCAGCCGGTCGACGTGAAGGCCCGGCTGCCGTTCGTCGCCGCCGTCGCGGGCGGCACCGCGGTGATGACCGGTCTGTTGATCGCACTACCGGCCATCAGGTCGCGGCGTCCCAAGCCCGTCGTCAGTGAGCGTGATACTCCACCGACTCCTTGGTGAGCTGCATGAAGGCCTCCTCCAGCGAACCGCGCTGAGGGCTGAGCTCGTGCAGCACGATCTGGTTCTCCGCCGCGAGCTCACCGATCTGCTGCGCCGGAATCCCGTGCACCACCAGGCTTCCGCTCACCGAGTCGTCGGTGACCGTCGCGTGCGCAGCGAGGATCTCCCGCAGCTTCGCGGCGTGTGGCGACCGCACCCGGACGGTGTCCTGGGTGGCGTCGGCGATGAACTGCTCGGTGGTGGTCTGCGAGATCAGCTGGCCCTTGCCGATCACGATCAGGTCCTGGGCGGTCTGCGCCATCTCGGAGAGCAGGTGGCTCGACACGAACACCGTGCGGCCCTCGCCCGCGAGCCGGTGCATGAACTGCCGGATCCAGAGGATGCCCTCGGGGTCGAGGCCGTTGACCGGCTCGTCGAACAGCAGCACCTCGGGGTCGCCGAGCAGCGCCCCCGCGATGCCGAGCCGCTGCGACATGCCGAGGGAGAACCCGCCGGCGTTCTTGTGCGCGACCTCGGTGAGGCCGACGATCTCCAGCACTTCCTTCACCCGGCTGACCGGGATCCTGTTCGAGACCGCGAGCCACTTCAGGTGCGAGCGCGCCGAACGGTTGGGGTGCACCCACTTCGCGTCGAGCAGCGCGCCGACCTTGCGCAGCGGCTGCTTGAGCTCGACGTAGTGCTTCCCGTCGATCTTGACGTCTCCACCGGTGGGGGTGTCGAGGCCGAGGATCATCCGCATGGTCGTGGACTTGCCGGCGCCGTTCGGGCCGAGGAACCCGGTCACGCGGCCCGGCTTGACGACGAACGACAGGTCGTCGACCGCCTTGGTCTTGCCGTAGTGCTTGCGAAGACTGACTGCTTCGATCATGACCTCTCCCGGTTCGCTCGAAAGAACTGACAGGGACCTGGGTCACCCCCCGACGGATGACCCAGGTCCCTCTCCCCCTTTATTCGGAACAGGTCACGCGTCCCGCCGCTTCGCGACGATCAGGGCGACCACCAGCATCGCGACGGCGATACCGGCGAAGTAGGCCAGCGATCCCCACTGGCTCAGCTTGAAGTCGACGCCCGCCCCCGCCTGTTCGGCCGCGTTCGCGCCGCCGAGCTGCAGGAAGTGGTTGGCGTTCATGAACGGCAGCCACGCCTGGATCTTCACGCCGGCCTTGGGGATGATCCCGATCAGGCCTTCGAGCAGCATGTTCCAGACGAGCAGGATCGCCACGGCGCCGGCGGTCTGGCGGACCAGGATGCCGACCGCGATCGCGATGATCGCGCCGATTCCGTAGAGCAGCCCGACGCCCGCGACGTGCCGCCACTCGTCGCCCGAGTTGATCGCGAGATCGGAAGCCGGCGACAGCAGCTTCGCCATGCCGACCGAGCCGAACGCGATGATCTCGCCGAGGACAGCGGCGATGAACGCCACCACGACGGTCTTCGCGACCAGCGCGGACGTCCGGTTCGGCACCGCGAGGAACGTGGCGCGGATCGTGCTGAAGCGGTACTCGGTGGTGACCGCGAGAGCCGCCATCACCAGCACGACGGACAACGCGAGCTGGCTGCTGCCGAACTGCGTGACGCCGAGGGACAGCTGGCCGTTGTCGGTCGAGGCCGCGATGATCGCGGTGAGGCCGACACCGAGGACCAGGGCGAGCGCGCTGCACCAGTACGGCGAGCGGGTCGAGAAGAGCTTGATTCTCTCAACAGCCAACAGGGTCATCAGACTCACTTCCCGATCTCTGCGTGGTACTCGACAGCATCGCCGGTCAGCTGCATGAACGCCTCTTCGAGCGAACCGCGCTGAGGACTGAGCTCGTGCAGAACAACACCGTGAGCAGCGGCGATGTCCCCGATCTGGTCACTGGTGGCACCCGATACGGACAACGCGCCGTCCGCACCGTCACGAACGGTGAAGCCCTTGTCGACGAGCAGCGGGCCGAGCTTGAAGAGCTGAGGACTGCGCACGAGGACTGTGTTACCCGTCGCGCCGTCGATGAACTCCTGCGTGCTGCTCTGGGTGATCAGCTTCCCCCGGCCGATCACGATGAGCTCGCTGGCCGTGAGGGCCATCTCCGACAGCAGGTGGCTCGACACCAGGACCGTGCGGCCCTCGGCGGCGAGGTTCTGCATGAACGTGCGGATCCAGAGGATGCCCTCGGGGTCGAGGCCGTTGACCGGCTCGTCGAACAGCAGCACCTTCGGGTCGCCGAGCAGTGCCGCGGCGATCCCCAGCCGCTGCGCCATGCCGAGCGAGAACCCGCCGGCGTTCTTGCCCGCGACCTGGGTGAGACCGACGGCCTCCAGGACCGCGTCCACCCGCTTGTTCGGCAGCCCGTTGGACTTCGCGAGCCAGCGCAGGTGGGCACGAGCGGACCGGTTGGGGTGAACCCACTTGGCGTCGAGCAGCGCACCGACCGTCTGCAGTGGACGGACGAGTTCCGCGTAGGGCTTTCCGTCGATCAGCACGCGGCCTGCCGTCGGACGGTCGAGCCCCAGGATCATCCGCATGGTCGTGGACTTGCCCGCGCCGTTGGGACCGAGGAACCCGGTCACTCGTCCAGGTTGGACGGTGAACGACAGGTCGTCGACCGCGACCGTCCTGCCGTATCTCTTGGTGAGGCCGACTGCCTCGATCATTGGCTTTCCCCTCTCGGTGATGGGATCACTCTGTCCCTCCGAGGGGTCCTGCCACATCGGCCTGCGGTCTGCGCGTGCGTCAACTTCCGTCGTCGGGTGCCGCTACCTCCGTCGTAGTTGAATGAGCCACATGGGATACACGGAAGCCCCGGACGGCTGGTGGCGCGAGTTCGTCCTGGCCACCCCCGCCCGCACCGGCAAGCTCGCGGTCACCCGCAAGGACGGCTCACCGCACGTCGCCCCGGTCTGGGTGGACCTCGACGGCCCCGACGTCGTCTTCCTCACCGCACGCGACACGGTCAAGGGCAAGTCGATCCTGCGCGACGGCCGCGTCGCCCTGTGCTTCGACGACGAGACGCCGCCGTTCAACTTCGTGACGATCACCGGCCAGGCCGTGATCGACGAGGACCCCGAACAGCTCAAGTACTGGGCGGGCCGCACGGCCGCGCGCTACATGGGCGCCGACCGCGCCGACGAGTACGCCGAGCGCAACGGCGTGCCCGGCGAGATGGTCGTGCGGGTCAAGGTGGGCAAGGTCGTCGCCATGCAGAACGTCTCCGACTGAATCGGGTTGCCGTCCTGGCGCCGGCTCGGCGACGCTGAACCGGTGCCAGGACAGAAGAAGCGCAAGAACCGGCAGGCGGCGGCGGACCGTCGCCTTGCCGCGCGCACCGCGCCGGGCACGGGCGAGTGGGTCGTGCACTTCGAGACGCAGAACTACGCGGAGTGGCGCGACTACGTGCACCGCCTGCGCGCCGCGCCGGAGAAGGCCGGTCTGACGCGGTCCGACCTGGAAGTGGCCAGGGCGGACGCGTTCTGCGGCCGCGAACGTCATCCGACCACCTACCGGCTGAGCGTGTTCGTTCCGCACTCCGCCTGACGATTCCTAGACCTCGATGGTGGCGAGCGGGTCCACGCCGTAGTTGCGCGCGTACCCGTTCTCCACCCCGACCAGCAGGTCGACCACCTCGAAGTAGGTGTCCCAGAACGGGGACTCGCGCAGCGCCTCCACGAGCAGCTGCCAGGCGTCGTGGTCACGCGCCTCCCACACCCAGACGTCGGTGACGCGCGTCGAGTAGAACTCGGTGTCGTAGAAGCGCGACCGCACGCCCTCCGCCTTCTCCTTGATCACGGGCAGGATCTCGGTCTCGAACGCCTCCAAGCGCTGCGGGACGGTCAGGGTGAGCCACTTCGGGGTGGTCTTGACGAGCATGAACGCGGTGATGCCTGCTTCGAATGTCATGCCTCGAAACTAGAAACCGCCGGGCATTGCTCGCCACGCAACTTTGGCAAGTCAGAGTTGCATACGATGCAAAGGTGCCTGATCAGCTGGATCTGAACCTGTTGCGCGTGTTCGACGCCCTGCTTCAGGACGGCAGCGTCACCGCGGCCGCCGAGCGGCTGCACCTGTCCATCCCCGCGACCAGCAGGGCGCTGGCCCGGTTGCGGCGGGCAGTGGGCGACCCGGTGCTGGTCCGCGCGGGACGGGGGCTGGTGCCGACGCCGTTCGCGCTCCGCATCGCGCCGAGGGTCCGTTCGCTGCTGGACGAGGCGTCCGCGCTCATCAACGCGAAGGAACTCGACCTCGCCGAGCTGCGCAGGACGTTCACCATCCGCGTGAGCGACGGGGTGGTGACTCCGCTGGTCAACGCCGTCGCCGCCCAGGCGCCCGGTGTGGTGCTGCGGTTCGTGCCCGAAGGTGACGAGAGCGTCGAGGCGTTGCGGAACGGGTCGGTCGACCTCGACATCGGCGCGGGGAACGACACCGAGACCGACATCCGGTCCGTCGTGCTGTTCCGGGAGAAGCTCGTCGGCATCGTGCGCGCGGACAGTCCGCTGAAGAACCGTCCGACGCTCAAGCAGCTCTGCCGTCATCCGCACGTCTCGGTGTCCCGCCGCGGCCGGTCGAGCGGTCCGCTCGACGCGACGCTGCAAGCCGCCGGCCTGCGACGACACGTCGCCGCCGTCGTCCCGTTCTTCTCCGCCGCCGCCCAGCTCGTGGCGTCGAGCGACTACGTCGGGCTGGTCCCGCAACGCCTCGCCGAGCAGTACCCGGGAGGCCTGCGCTGGTTCCCGATCAGCGCGGACCTCCCGGAGATCGAGGTGCGGATGCGCTGGCACGCCCGGCTCGACGCCGACCCGGCCCAACGCTGGCTGCGCGAGACGATCCAGGCCTGCGTCTAGGGGAAGTAGCGGTTCAGCACCTGCGCCGCGCCGTCCTCCAGCACGGTCGGTCCCACCTCGTCCGCCGCCGCGTGCACGTTCGCCGGCGCCTGCCCCATGGCCACCCCGAGACCGGCCCACCGCAGCATCTCGACGTCGTTGGTCCCGTCACCGATCGCGAGCGCGTCCTCCGCGCGGATGCCGTGCGACGCACTGATCTCTTCCAGCGCCGAGCCCTTGGTCACGTCGAGAGGCACGGCGGTCAGCCACGCCTCGGTGTGGTCGACGGACCACTCGATGCCCGGCAGCTCCAGCTCCCGGACGGCGAACGACAGCTCGGCCGGCGTGTGGTCCAGCCAGCGCATGACCAACCGGGAGGTCGGCTCCGCCATCTCGTCGAACGTCACCTGCGTCGTCACGCCCCACAGGTCGCCCGGCAGGAACTCGCCCAGCGACAGGTTGCCGACGCCGGTCTGCTCCACCGCGAACACCGACCCCGGCAGCAGTGCCTGCAGCGTCTTGATCGTCGGGCCGGGGTCGAAGGTCACGCGCTTGGTGACCTCGCGGCGAGCCGGGTCCCACCACACGGCGCCGTTGGAGCACACGCAGAACGCCACGGGCAGTTGCGCGGCGACCTCGGAGATGCCGATGAGGCTGCGGCCGGTGCAGAGCACGACGAGAGCGCCGTGTTCCGTCGCGCGCACCACAGCCGCTTTCACGGCGGGCGAGATGTCGTTCGAGCCGACAGGGGTCAGGGTTCCGTCGATGTCCAGCGCGATCAGACGCGGTCTCCAGCTCACGTGGTGTCACCCTATGCGAAGGTTAGTGAATTGTGGTTCACTAATGGCGTGGCACGACCTCGCACGATCACCGACGAACGGATCCTGAACGCCGTCGCGGCCGTCATCGACCGGCGCGGACCGGAGTTCACCGTCGCGGACGTCGCGGCGGAGGCCGGGGTGTCGGTCGGGGCGGTGGCGAAGCGGTTCGGGTCCAAGAGCGGGCTGCTGCAGGCCCTCACCAAGGCGGGCACCGAAGAGGTCGTCCGGCGGACGCGCGAGGCCGGCACCGTCCGCGACGCGCTGCTGACCTGGTTCGACCGGCTCGCCGACCCTGTGGTCGCGGCGAACAACCTGGCGCAGCTCGGGGTCGACCTGATCGACCCGGAACTGCGCGCGCTGCTGGCCCGGCACTACGCGGTGCTGGAAGAAGAGCTGGAAGTCCTCTGCGCGGCCGAGGGGCTGCCGTCCAACGCGGCCAGAGTCCTCGCCGCGCTGGTCTACGGGATCTCGATGGACTGGTCGGTGCGACCGCGCGGCGACCTGCTGGCCCGCACGGCGGAGGACATCGACCTGGTGTTGAAAGGGATGCGCTGATGGCTACCTGGGCGGAGTTCGCGGCCGAACAGCCCGACATGGCCGCGTTCGTGCAGGGCAGGTTCGCAGCGGACCGGCACGCGTTGATCGCGACGCTGCGCAAGGACGGCGCACCGCGCATTAGCGGCGTGGAACCGGACTTCGCCCACGGCGAACTGTGGGCGGGCATGATGCCCGACTCGTTGAAGTCCAAGGACTTGCGGCGCGACCCGAGGTTCGCGCTGCACTGCATGACCACGACCGCGTCCATGACGGAGGCGGGCGACGCGAAGATCAGCGGCACCGCCGAGTTCCACGCGGACAAGGAGATCTACCTGAAGGACCTGTTCGACCGCACGGGATGGCAGCCGAAGCCGGACGAGATCGACCTGTTCCGGTTCGACGTCACCGAGGTCGTGCAGCTCACCGTCGAGGGCGACGAGATGGTCGTCCTCTCCTGGCACGAGGGAAGGGGAACTCGCCGTGTCGGCAAGAAGTGATCCCGATCTGAGCGGGAAGGTGGCGGTCGTCACCGGCGCCACGCGCGGTGCGGGACGGGCGATCGCCGTGGAGCTCGGGGCGGCGGGGGCGACGGTGTTCGTCGGCGGCCGGACCACGCGCACGCAGCAGTCCGAGGTCGGGCGGTCGGAGACGATCGAGGACACCGCGGACCTCGTCACCGCGGCGGGTGGCAGGGGCATCGCCGTCCGGTGCGACTTCACCGATCCGTCCGATGTGGACGCTTTCGCGGCGCGCATTGACAAGCTCGACGTCTTCGTGAACAACGCCTGGGGCGGCGAGAACCTCGTCGAGTGGGGCAAGTTCTGGGAGCACGATCTCGACAGGCAGTTGCACATGTGGCGCAACGGCATCGAGACACACCTCGTGGCACTGCACCGGCTGATGCCGCTCGTGATCAAGTCGGACAACGGTCTCGTGGTCGAGGTGACCGACGGCGAGGACGGCGAGGCGTACTTCGTGAACCTCACCTACGACGCGGTGAAGAACTCGGTGCGCCGGTTCGGCGAGGTGCTGGCGAAGGACCTCAAGGACTACCCGAACGTGACCGCGCTGGCGGCCACGCCGGGGTTCCTGCGCTCCGAGCAGATGTTGGAGACGTTCGGCGTCACCGAGGAGAACTGGCGCGACGCCATCGAGAAGGTGCCGGACTACGCGTTGTCCGAGACGCCGCACTACCTCGGCCGCGGCATCGCTCACCTCGCGGCGGACCAGGACCGCAAGAGGTTCGCCGGACAGTGCCTGTCGTCGTGGAGGCTCAAGCGCGAGTACGGGTTCACCGACCTCGACGGGTCGCAGCCCGACTGGGGCCGCTGGTGGGACGACGTCGTGAAGCCGCGAATGGCGGGTCAGGCCGTCGAGGCTGATCCCGAGAAGTACCGCTAGGCGTCGCCGGGGCGGACGAGACCGGTCTCGTAGGCCAGCACCACGGCCTGCACCCGGTCTCGCAGCTCCAGCTTGGCGAGGATCCGGCCGACGTGCGTCTTCACCGTCGCCTCCGACAGGAACAGCTTGCGGGCGAGCTCGGTGTTCGACAGGCCCTTCGCGATCAGCACGAGCACCTCGCGCTCGCGTTCGGTCAGCACGTCGAGCATCGAGGCGTCCCGAAGCTCACCGCCGCCGTCGCCGAGGAACCGGCCCAGCAGCCTCTTGGTCACCGACGGCGAGACCACGGCGTCACCAGAGGCCACCGCGCGCAGCGCCGACACCAGGTCGGACGGCGGGGTGTCCTTCAGCAGGAAGCCGCTGGCCCCGTTGCGCAGGGCCGACAGGGCGTACTCGTCCATGTCGAAGGTGGTCATGACCAGCACCTTCGCGGTGTCGGCCTCGGCGATGCGCTTGGTCGCCTCCACGCCGTCCATCACGGGCATGCGGACGTCCATCAGGACGACGTCGGGCCGGAGCTTGTCGGCCATCTGGACGGCGTCGAGGCCGTCGGCCGCCTCGCCGACCACGTCGATGTCTTCCTGAGCGCCCAGCACCATGCGAAAGCCCATTCGCATGAGTTCCTGGTCGTCTACCAACAGCACCCGAATCACTCGATCACCCTATGCGGCTAGCGGGAATGTTGCGCGGACGCGCCAGCCTCCGCCGGGGTTGGGGCCTGCCTCGAACTCGCCGCCGAGCACCGCCGCCCTTTCCCTCATGCCGATCAGGCCGTTTCCGCCGGAGACCTTGACCACGTCGTGGGGGGTGCCGAAGCCGTTGTCGGTCACTTCCAGCCGCAGTTCCTCCGGCATGCGGGCCAGTCGCACCATGGCGGTGGTGCCGGCTCCCGCGTGCTTGATGGTGTTCGTCAGAGCTTCCTGCACGATCCGGTAGACGCTCAGCCCCACGCCCACGGGCAGGTCGTCGACGTCGCCGGTGATCTCCAGTCGCACCGGGACCCCGGCGGCACGGGTGTTCTCGGCCAGTTCGACCACGCCTCGCGCGTCCGGCTGGGGAGCCCACTGCGTCTCGGCGTCATCGCTGCGGAGAACGCCCAGCAGACGGCGCATCTCGGTCAACGCCTGGCGGCCGGTGTCGGCGATCGTGCGGACCGCGTTCTCGGCCACCTCCGGCTGGGACCTGATCGTGTAGGCGGCGCCGTCGGCGTGGACGATCATCACGCTCACCGCGTGGGCGACGACGTCGTGCAGTTCGCGGGCGATCCGGGAACGCTCCTCGCCCACGGCGATCTTGGCCTGCTGGTCGCGTTCGGTTTCGAGAAGTGCCAATCGTTGCTCCATCTCACGCTGGTAGGCGCGGCGGGCGCCGATGAACTCGCCCATCGCCCAGCTGAAGCCGAAGATCACGAAGACCAGGAACACGAGGAACACGGCCTGGATCTCGCCGACCTGGAAGACCGCCCAGAGCAGCGTGCCGGCGAGCAGCCAGCCCAGGTAGATCAACGCCGTCTTGCGGTTCGTGTTCGCGACGAGCGTGTACAGCGCTATGGCCAGCGCGAAGTCGGACATGCGGACCGGGAGGCCGTTGATGCCCCCGTGCGTGAAGAGTTGCAGGAACGCGCCCGCGAGGATCAGGTAGCTGGTGCCCAGCGGGTGGTAGCGCCGGAACGGCAGCGGCCCGAGCATCAGCAACGTCACCGCGAGGTAGGCCGAGAACGACACCCCGTTGTCGACCGCTGTGACCGCGAAGCCCATGTCGAAGAGCAGCAGAATTCCGGCGATCAGGGAGTCCCCGAACGCCGGATGAGCCTTCATCCACAGACTGAACCGCCGCACTGGACAAGGTTAGGTGCGGGCCGAACTTCCGCGCGTCGCGCCACGGGTTGACGCCGCGTACGACTTCAGTGTGAGTTATTGTGTCGAGGGGTTGGTACAAACTTCGGGGGTGGCCGTGTTCGACGGGGATTTCTGGATCCAGCTCGTGGTGCTGGCCGCGGTAGGCGTCTTCCTGCTGATCATGCTGTGGCCGACGGCGTCGACGGGCAGGCGGCTGCTGCGGAAGTGGCAGGTGCGGGACCCCTCCGACGCTCAGGTCGAGGACGCCATCCGCTACCTCAAGCGGCGCCGGTTGCTCTACCCGTGGCTCTACGTGACGATCGGGTTCGTTCCCATGAACGGTGACGACTCGACGACGCAGTTCCTCGTCGTCGTGCTCGCGGGCACGTTGCTGGCCGAACTGCTGGCCCTGCGGGTGCCGCGGGAGGGGCGCCGGGTGGCGTCGCTCGCCCCGCGCGGGCTGTCCGACATAGCCGCCAAGGGCGTGCTGATCTCCTATCCGGTGGTCGTCCTCGCCATGGCGGTCCCCCTCGTCATCTGGGAACAGTGGGCGCGGCTCGGCTGGCTCGCGCTGTCCGTGCTCGTGGTCGCGGTGATCGTCTGGGCCGCCGTGGCGCGGCCGGCGATCGGTGACGAGATCGTCGACCTGGCCCTGCGCACCCGAAGCGTGCACGTCTCCGCCGGGCTGGGCGCCGGCATGGCGGGTGTGCTGGTCCATGGTCTGCTGGGGTTCGTCGGCATCCTCGCGTGGATCGCGATCGCCAACACGAAGCCGATGCCGGCGAAGACGGCGCCGTGACCGCTCCCCGGATCGTCGTCGACGTCGAGAACGGCGTCGCGCCCTGGCGCCAGGTCCGGGACCAGCTCGTCCGGTTGATCAGCGGTGGCGTGCTGCCGGTCGGGTCGCGGTTGCCGACGATCCGCCAGCTCGCCGCCGACCTCGGGCTCGCCGCCGGCACCGTCGCGCGGGCATACCGGGAGCTGGAGACCGAAGGCGTGCTCACCACAGGACGAAGGCAGGGCACCGTGGTGGCTGCCCTGCCTTCGCATGCACCGGACCCGCTCTCCGCCGCTGCGGCGGAGTTCGTCGCCATCGCTCGGTCACTCGGCGCCAGTGAGGGGGAGGCACTGAACGCCGTGCGAGCCCACTACGTGGGTGAGTAAGGCGACTCGATCTTGGGTGCGGGCCGCGGTTCGCCTACGTGTGCCTGACGTTCCTCTTGCCGCTCTTCGTAGATGCGGTGTTCCTCCGCCATCTGGTCCGCGAGTTGCTGCTGCATCTGGCGATCCCGAATCCTGGCCAGGATCGCCATCGTCGCACCATGAGCCCCTGCCAGCAGCAACAGCACGACGCCCAGCTTCAGGACCACGTTCTTCACTTCGCTGCCGGTGTCGACCTCGATGATCGACACGATCGCCAGCAGGCCGAGCACGACGAGGTGGAACAGCACGGCCGTCAGCTTCATCATGCCGCTGGCCTGCTCGTCGTCGTACGCGGCGCGCCTCAGATATCCCTTGCCGCTGTGGTAGATCAGCTGGCCGTCGACCACGACCAGGACGATCCCCAGCACTAGGAACGTCACGTAGCTGTCACCCATGAGCTGTGGCTACCCGCGCACGCACGCGCACAAACCGTGGCACGATCAGTGCCCGTGACGGCGTTGCAGGGACAACAACTGGCCGGACCGCTGTGCGCGGCGGTGGCCAACCTGTGCGTTGCCCTGCAACCACAGGTCTCCCCGCGGACCGCCGCCGGATTCCAGGAAGTGCTGCGCCGTCTGCACGCGCCGTTGCAGGTCGCGGTCGCCGGCCGGATCAAGTCCGGCAAGTCGACTCTGGTGAACGCCCTGATCGGACGCCGGGTCGCGCCCACCGACATCGGCGAGTGCACCCGGCTCGTCACGCGCTATCAGTACGGCACGGTCGACCGGATCGAAGTCGTGCTGCGGGACGGCAGACGGCAGGTGCTGCCGTTCGACGCGAACGGCATGATCCCCGCTTCTCTTGGCGTGGAAGGCGTCTCGCACATCGAGGCGTATCTGACGAACGCCGTGCTGCGCGACTTCACCGTCATCGACACGCCAGGGCTCGGTTCGCTGGACGCGGCCTCGGTCGCGCGCACCGAGGAACTGCTGGATCCCGTGTCGCGCAACGCGGTCGCGGGTGCCGAGGCCGTTCTCTACGTCGTGACGCAGGGCGTGCGCGCGGATGACCATTCGACGCTGGCCGCCTTCACCGCGGCGACCGCGTCCCGCGAAGCCGGGCCGGTCAACGCCATCGCCGCGTTGAACAAGGTCGACGCGGTCGCGCCGGAAACCGTCGAGGGCGCGGAGGGTGACGTCTGGCGGGCCGCGCAGATCCTCGCGTCGAAGCAGGCCGATCTGCTCAAGCCGCGGGTCGCGGACGTGCTGCCGGTGATCAGCCTGCTCGCCGAGTCCGCGGAGACCGGCGAGTTCACGTCGGCGGACGCGGAGGCGTTGCGGGCGCTGGCGGCCCTGGACCAGGACACCCGCACGATGATGCTGATGTCCGGCGACCTCTTCACGTCGTGGGACTGCGACGTCGCGGCCGGCGTGCGGTCCCGGTTGCTGGAGAAGCTCGACCTCTACGGCATCGGCCAGGCGCTCCAAGCTCTGGACGCCGAACCCGCGCTCACCGCCGGAGCGCTCAGGCGGGTGCTGTTCGACGCATCGGGGTTCGCGGCCGTCCGAGGCCGGTTGGACGCGGTCTTCCGGGCACGGGCCGACGGGATCAAGGCCGCCGCCGCACTGGCCTCCGTCACGTCGCTGGCCGCGGGCGACGCCGGCGAACGGCAGCGCGTGCACGACGCGATCGAGGTCCTGCTGGCCCGGCCCGAGGCGCATCAGCTGCGGCTGCTGGAGGCGTTGACGCTGGTCTCGTCCGGTGCGGTCGCGCTGGCCCCTGACCTGACGGAAGAGGTGCTGCGCGTCGGCGGCACCCCGGACATCGCGGCTCAGCTGGGCATGGCCGGTCGGCCCGGCTCGGAGCTGGCCGCGTTCGCGCTGGAACGGGCTGGGTGGTGGCGTTCGTTCGCGTCGTTCGGCGCGACTCCGGCGCAGGCTCGAGTGGCGCACGTCGTCCACAGGGCGTATTTCCTCATCTGGCAGCAACTACGTGCTGGGGGGCACCGATGAGCCTGAACGGAACCGAACCCGCGGATCTGACGTCGGAAAACGGTGTGGAGACCATTGCCGACGAGCTGCTCGACCAGGCGCTGGCCGAGCGCCGTGCGCTGGTCCAGCTGTGCATGTACGCGCTGGACCGCGCCAGTGCGGGCGTGGTCCAACGCATCGAGGAAGGCCTCTCGTCCATCGGGGTCGTGGCGGTGCGGGCGGACGGTGAGCGCTTCGACCCGTCGCAGCACGAGGCCGGCGGCACCGTGCCGACGGACGACCTGTCGTTGCAGGGCCTGGTCGCCGAGACCGAGGTGCCCGGCTTCTGCGACCGCGGCCGGGTCCTGCGGGCTCCCGTCGTGACGGTCTACACGTCCCGATGAGCAACCTCTCGCAGACCGTCCGGCAGACCCGCGAACGTCTCGTCTCGGTCGTGCGGGAGCTCGACCCGTCCATGGCCGACTGGGTGGCTCGCCGCGCGGTACCGGAGGTGTCGTCGGTCGTGATCGTCGGCGAGACGAACCGCGGCAAGTCGTCGCTGGTCAACGCCCTGCTGTCGGCCCCAGGTCTCTCGCCGGTCGACGCCGACGTGGCCACCTCGACGTACCTCGTCTTCCAGCACGGCCCGTCCTGGGCGGCCCGCGCCTGCTACCCCGGCCTGCTCGCACCGGTCAGCTTCCCGCTGCCCGCGCTGATCAACTGGGTCTCCGCGGCCCACGACCTGCCAGAGGGCGAGCTGCCCCCGCGCTACGTCGAGGTCGACGCCCCGATCCCGTTGCTGGAACGGATGTCCGTTGTGGACACTCCCGGCGTCGGCGGCCTGGAGTCGGTGCACGGCGAACTGGCCCTGGAGGCCGTCACCTCGGCCACCGCCCTGGTCTTCGTCGTCGACGCCTCGTCACCGTTCACGCGCGGTGAGCTCGACTTCCTCAAGCGCGTCGGCGACCGCGTGGAAACCGTCGTCTTCGCCCTGACCAAGACCGACCAGTACCGAGGCTGGCGCCAGGTCCTCGACGCCAACCAGGCCCTGCTCGCCGAGCACGCCCCCCGTTTCGCCGACGCCACCTTCCACCCGGTGTCGTCGCGCATGTTCGGCATGGCCGCCCAGGCCCCGAACCCCGACGCGGCCGCCATGCTCCGCGAACGCTCCGGCATCTCCGCCCTGCAGACCGCCCTGCAGGAACTGGTCACGGGCCGCGCCGGAATGCTGGCCGAGGCCAACGCCCTCCGCGCGCTGTCGACCGTGCTGGCGGAGCTGGAGATCCGCCTCGAACACGAGAAGCGCGCTCTGTCCGTGGGCGAGGACGAGGCCGTCGTCCTGCGAGCCCGCCGCGAAGAACTGCAGACCGAGCGCCGTTCCTCCACCCGAGGCTGGCAGGTCCGGCTGCGCGGCGAGGTCCAGCGCGCCCGCATCGAGAACTCCCACGAGATCTCACGCCAGATGCGCGACCTGCAGACCTGGTACCGCCAGTCCATCGACGCCGCCGACCGCACCGCCCTCGCGTCCCTGCCGCAACAGGTCGACACGGCGTTGCAGGTCGTGTCCGGCCGCATCTCCACGGCACTCTCGGTACGCCTCTCCCAGGTCACCGACGCAGTGCTGGCAACCCTGTTCAGCACCGAGGAACTGACCCTGATCCGCGGCCAGTTCGCCCGCGGCGAGCGACCACCGGTCGTGTTGCGCCCCAAAGAGAAGCGACCACCGACAGCCGAGGACAAGCTGCTGGTGTTCATGGGCGTCTCCGGCGGCCTGGGCGCGGGCAAACTGGCCGTCATGCCGCTCGCCGGCCTGGGCATCGCCGTGCTGAACCCGGTCGTCCTGCCGGTCACCATCGCCCTGGGCCTCGGCGCGGGCTGGTGGATGGCCCGCACCCGCACCCACACGGCGGAAAAACAGCACGTCAAGCAGTGGCTCTCCGACGCCATCGCCGACGCACGCTCCACAGTGGACCAACTAGCCGCCGAACAGCTGATCGAGGCGGAGCAGGCCCTCTCCCTGGCGCTGGACGAGGCGCTGGCCAAGCGCATCGAGGCCATCGAGGCGGAACTGCGCGAGGTCGACCGCGCGTTGCGCATGGAGGCGGGCGAACGCGGTCGCGAGCTGCAGTCCGTCACGCGGCAACTGGCCGAGGTGGAGCAGGGCCGGTCGAAGGCGGAGGAACTACTGGGCCGGATCCGCTCGGTCCGCGACCGCGCCTAGATCCACGGGTCCGCGGTAGGCGGGATCCAGCGGGGCCAGCCGGATCTGGCGCCGGTCGGTGATCCAGACGACCTCGAACGTCGAGACCGTGCCCACGCGCGGCCACCGGTCCGGATCGTGCGGCAGCCTGAGGACGTCGACGAAACCGGTGTCAGGAAGGCCGAGGTCCACGAAGACACCGATCGTGCCTGGCCGAGGCACGAGCACAACGGTGCCGGTCAACCGCTGTCCCACCGCCACGTGCGAGCCGCTCACGCTTCGACAACAGCGGCGACACCCGCCCAGGCGGTTGGCCGTGGAACCAAACCGGCATAACGTGGGTCATACCGGTACATGAGCAAGTAGGAGGTGTGTCCCGGTGTACATCGACGAGAACGGTGCGGCCGACGCCGAGCTGAAGGTCACCGTCGAGGATGAGGAGTACACCGCCGACGTCACCTTCGACCTCGACCAGGACGGCGTGAACGACTCCGCCGTCGTCGAGACGGATGACGGTGGCCATCTCGCGTTCACCGACACGAACGGCGACGGTGACGCCGATCTGATGAGCACGTTCCACAAGGACGGCAATCTCCTGAGCCAGGCTCGGTTCGAGGAGAATTCCGGTGAGTGGGTTGCGGTAGGCCCGAACGACTCTCCTCAGGAAAAGACGAATTCGTCCCCCAAACAGGCGATTGTCGTGGACACCGACGAAGGTGAACGAAACGTCGGGCAGGCCACCGAGGACACCGACGGAGACGGCAAGGCCGACACCGCGATCGTGCGGGACGACGACGGTGACACGTGGCTGTTCACCGACGCGAACGGCGATGGCAAGGCCGACGTGGCGACCGAGATCACGCGATCCGGCGAGGTCACGATGTCCGAACACCGCGGTGACGACTGGGTCGAGGTCGAGCACGGGCACATCGAGTCCGACGGCCGGTACGTGACCGACTCGAAGAGCGGCATTCTGGACGACTCGGACGACTGGCTGGAGGAAGAACGGTTCGACGGCGTCGTCCGAATCGATTCCACAACGGGGCAGTGGATCAGTCCGAACTGACCCCAGAACTGAAGCGCAGGTCACAGGCCCCGGTGTGGTGAGAACCGCACCGGGGCCTCTTGTGTTTTTCCCACCTCAAGCCGGCCTTAACGCCGTCCGAGTGCTGAATCGATTCCAGAATCGGTTTTGTGAGGGAAGCGACAGGCTGGGGGTGCTTTACCTGCCATTCACCGGGCTAACCTCGGTCCATCCCCTTCCACGTACGCCCGGCCCCACCGGGCGTCGTGAGCTATTCCCGAGGACGACGAAGTCCTGCACCGGACCACCACGTGCTCGGGTTGCCGAGGCGTTCAGTCAGGAGACGAGACGAGATGACGGCAGTGACCATTCCCGGTCTCGAACACGCACCTACCAACCACGCGCGTCTGCTCGCATGGGTTCAGGAAGTCGCTGAGCTGACCTGCCCCGACGAGGTTGTTTGGGCTGACGGGTCTCAGGGCGAATGGGACCGTCTCACGAAGAAGCTCGTCGACGCCGGCACGTTCGTGCCGCTCAAGAAGAAGCCCAACTCGTTCTGGGCGGCCTCGGACCCGACGGACGTCGCGCGCGTGGAAGAGCGGACCTACATCTGCTCCGTGCGCGAGGAGGACTCGGGCCCGACGAACAACTGGATGGATCCTTCGGAGATGAAGGCCATCATGACCGAGCTCTACCGGGGCTGCATGCGTGGCCGCACGATGTACGTCATCCCGTTCTGCATGGGCCCGCTGGACGCGGAGAAGCCGATGCTCGGTGTCGAGATCACCGACTCGGAGTACGTCGTCGTCTCCATGCACATCATGACCCGCATGGGCACCAAGGCGCTGAAGCTGTTCGGTGAGGACGCTCCGTTCGTCCCCGCGCTGCACTCGCTCGGCGCTCCGCTGGAGCCCGGCCAGGAAGACGCGCAGTGGCCGTGCAACGACACCAAGTACATCTCGCACTTCCCGGAGACCCGCGAGATCTGGAGCTTCGGCTCCGGCTACGGCGGCAACGCCCTGCTCGGCAAGAAGTGCTACTCGCTGCGCATCGCCTCGGCCATGGCGCGCGACGAGGGCTGGCTCGCCGAGCACATGCTGATCCTCAAGCTCACCTCGCCGGAGAACAAGGCGTACTACATCGCCGCCGCGTTCCCGTCGGCCTGCGGCAAGACGAACCTCGCCATGCTGGAGCCGTCCATCCCCGGCTGGAAGGTCGAGACGCTCGGCGACGACATCGCCTGGATGCGTTTCGGTGAGGACGGCCGCCTGTACGCGGTGAACCCGGAGAACGGCTTCTTCGGCGTCGCGCCCGGCACCGACTACCACACCAACCCGAACGCGATGCGCACCATCGCCAAGGGCAACTCGCTGTTCACGAACGTCGCGCTGACCGACGACGGCGACATCTGGTGGGAGGGCATGGGCGAGCCCCCGGCCCACCTCACCTCGTGGAAGCACCAGGACTGGACGCCGGACAGCGAGGAGCTCAGCTCGCACCCGAACTCCCGTTACTGCACGCCGATCGAGCAGTGCGACATCAAGGCGCCGGAGTGGGAGGACCCGAACGGCGTCCCGATCTCGGCGATCTTCTTCGGTGGCCGTCGCGCCACGACGATCCCGCTGGTCACCGAGTCGCGCGACTGGCAGCACGGCACCTTCATGGGCGCCACGCTGTCGTCGGAGACCACGGCCGCCGCGGTCGGCAAGACCGGCGTCGTCCGCCGCGACCCGATGGCGATGCTGCCGTTCATCGGCTACAACGCCGGCGACTACTTCCAGCACTGGGTCGACCTCGGCAAGCGCGCCGACGCCGACAAGCTGCCGAAGATCTTCTACGTCAACTGGTTCCGCCGCGGCGAGGACAAGCGCTTCCTGTGGCCCGGATTCGGCGAGAACTCGCGCGTGCTGAAGTGGGCCATCGAGCGCCTCGAAGGCAAGGCCGCCGCCCAGGAGACCCCGATCGGCTACGTGCCGACCGCGGCCGACCTGGACCTCGAAGGCCTGGACGCGTCGCGTGAGGACATCGAGGCCTCGCTCGCGTTCGACGCCGACGAGTGGCGCGCCGAGATCCCGCTGGTCGAGGAGTGGTTCGCGAAGATCGGCGAGAAGGTCCCGACCACGCTCCGCGACGAGCTGGCGAACCTGAAGCAGCGCCTGGGCTAGTTCTCGGGTGTTCGTGATGACCCAGCGGTCAACGGCGACCGCTGGGTCATCTTTTTGAGGTACTACTGATCGTGTGACGCGAGACGACTTCCTCGGCGGCCTGAACTTCGACGGCTCGAAGCGCGATGTGGAGGTCGGCCCGACGACGGGCATCGTGCGCTACTACCCGGTGCCGCCCGCCCCGCCGGCCCGTCCGTCGCGATGGCGCTACGTGCTCGTGTTCGGCCTCGGTTTAGCCATCGGCGTGGTCGCCGGTGTGGTCCTGTGCAGCAATTTTCTCTGAATCAGCGCAGCTCATCGTCCACTTGAGACGAAGTTGTCCACAGATGTGGACGGACTTGTGCACACGTTGTGGATAGCTGTGGACAAGCCTGGGGACTTCTCCGCGCGTCCTGAAAAAGTCTTGCTCCAGGAATGAACCTGGCCCCTGCCGGGAACGTCTTAGGTGTGTGATGGCGATCACAAAGATCGTCACCGGACGGTAGGGAGGTGTGCCGTGGGGATCGCAGGAATCGCGATGCTGGTGCTGTCCCTGGCCGCCGTGCTGATGGTCGTCGTCGCCGGGTCAGTTCGGGAGCGGGTTGTCCCGAATGCCGAGGAGGGTGCTGTTGAAGACCTTGGTGGCCTCCGCGTAGCAGACGGCGTTGGTCCAGCCCTCTGACCAGGCCTGGGAACCGGGGTTGCGCCACGCGGGGAACACGTCGGTGCGCTTGGTCGAGCCCAGGTAGTCGTGCACGGCCTTGGTGCACTTGTCGTTCGCGAGCGTGTTCATCTGCTCCTTGGACGGAGCGGGGTCGGTCGACTTGCCGAGCGACACGACACCGGCGGGCACTGCCTCTGCCAGGTGCGGGGTGTTGCAGGCGACGACCTTGACCTCCTGGTCCTTCGACGGCGAACCCTGGGTGCAGGTCTGGAAGGTGCTGAAGCCGTTGTTCTTCAGCACGTCCTTCACGGAACCCTTGCGCGCCAGCGGCTTCTCGTCGGGGCTGATCTCCACGACGGTGCACAGCCGCCAGCGCTGGCCGTCCTTCCAGCCCTGCTCGTTCGGCCAGAACGCCCAGACCCGCAGGCGCGTCGAGTCCGAGTCGCCGCCGCCCAGGTACTCGCTGAGCGTCTGGCGGCACGGCGGGAGCGCGGCCTTGCGCAGCGCCTGCGTGTCCGGATAGGTCGAGGACAGGCCGGTGAGTTCACCGACGCTCATGACCTCGGCCTCGTGCGATTCGGTGCACTGCAGCACCTTCAGCTCGTAGGCGTTCATGCACTGCCCCGCCTTGGGCAGGGTGGGTGCGGAGGCGGAGGCCGTGGACGGCAAGGGGCCCGGGACCGCTTGCCCACCCACCTGAATCGCGCACGCGGACAGCGTCAACGCGCTCAGGACAATTGCCACCGCCAGCCGCACACGAGTCACACCACAGAGACTAGGGCCTTGACCTGATCGGCGATGTCCCGACGCTGCTTTTCGAAGGCGGAATCGGTCAACGCGGCCGGGTCGGCCGGCTGCCCGAGCACCGGCGTGTGCAGGTGTCCGCCGAGGACATTCGTTGCGCCGTAACCGATTCGCAGCCGGTTGGCGCGGTACATGCTCTCGTTGGAGAGGTAGTCACCGCCGCCGCCGGACGCCGCGACCCTGCCCGGCGTCGGCTCGTCCGTGCGGCACGACTGCTGCGAACCGACGACGACCCACTCGCAGAAGGCCCGGTTGAAGTTCACGGTGAACGGGCCGGTGCCCGCGTCGATCATCTTCTGGAACGGCAGCGAGGTCTCGATGAACTCGTTCGCCGGCTGCGGCCAGCCCGCCGCGTTCGGGACGCTGCCGAACGAGCCGACTTCGTTGTTGTCCGCGAAGCCACCACGCCAGCGCGCCGCCCACCGTTCGACGTCGAAGCGGCCCGGCCTGCCCTGGCTGATCGTCACGAACGCGTCGGGCTTCTGCTGGAGAGCCGATCCGTAGAACTGCTCGACGACGCCCTCGTCGAAACCGCCCCACAGCACCGGAAGCACCGCGGCCTGCAGCACGACCTTGCCGCTGGGCGTGGAGATCTCGCGGCCGTCGAGCTGCAACGCCGCCGCGCCGGCCGGGTTGGCGCGCCGCACGTTCACGCCGCTGAGCTGGAACGGGTCGAAGCCGGTCACCGCGATTTTGCGCACGCCAGGCTTGCTGGGGAACGCCGAGTCGCTCAGACCCCTGGACGCCCAGTCGAACTGCTGGATCAGCTTCGCGCGGTCGTTGGGCGCCATGGCGAACCGCGGCGTCCACTGGCGCAGCGCGGAGCTGAGCTGCAGCCGTGCCCAGTAGAGCGGACGGTCGTCGTAAGCGTCGTGTGTCACGGGTGTTGTGCTCTGTGCGCGCGCGACAGCGGCTTTCCACAGCGCGTTGCCCTCGCGTTGCACGAACTGCTGCGCCTGCTTCGGCGCGATCTGGCGGCAGAGCCTGGAGGTGAAGTCCGTGACGCGGCCGTCGAACCCGGCCAGCTGCACGAGCGCGGGACCTACGGCGGGGCCGCCCGCGACCAGCGTGTCGTCGAGCCGTTGTTCCTCGACGGTCAGCGGAACGGTGGTGTCGTAGCAGTTCGCGTCCTGTGCGTGGGCGACGGCAGGACTCAGGGTGAGGGCGAGTGCGGTCAGACCGACCAGTCCGGCGATGGTTTTCACGGGGTCAATCTCAACGCAAAGGGCCACCCGCCGTAACCGACGGGTGGCCCATGGTGTTGACGCTTGCGTCTCAGTGGGTGGCGATGGGCTTGACCCTGGGGTTGTCCTCGTCGACGTGGTAGTCCGACGGGTCGGTGTGGTCGACGCCGTTGGAGACCTTGGCCCTCTTGGCGATCAGCGTGACGATCACCGCGACCAGCAGGTTGACGAACAGCGCGACGATGCCGACGTAGATCTGCGTCGTCGAGGCGCCGAACGGGTGCCAGCCGAAGATCGAGATGTTGCCCAGCGGCAGTGCCGAACCGGCGAAGTGCGACTTGCCGACGGCCGGGTTGCCGATGTTGTAGAGCAGCCACATGCCGTAGCCCATGCCGCCGACCCAGCCCGCGACCAGGCCGTACACGTGGAACCAGCGCGTGTAGAGCGCGATCGCGACCGCCGGCAGCGTCTGCAGGATCATGACGCCGCCGATGAGCTGCAGGTCGATCGAGAACTGCGGGTCGACGAACACGATGAACGCGACGGCGCCGAACTTCACCACCAGGCTGGCGAGCTTGGCCTGCTTGGCCTCCTCCGCCGGGGTGGCGTTCTTCTTCACGTACTCCTTGTAGATGTTGCGCGTCCACAGGTTCGCCGCCGCGATCGACATGATCGCCGCGGGCACCAGCGCGCCGATGCCGATGGCCGCGAACGCGATGCCCGCGAACCACGACGGGAAGTTCGCGCCGAAGAGCTCGGGGACGATCGTGTTCGTGTCGGGACGGCCGGTCGCCTGGTTGACGATCGGCTTGGTGCCCGCGCTGATCGCGACGAAGCCCAGCAGCGCCAGCAGACCCAGCAGCAGCGAGTACGCGGGCAGCGCGACCATGTTCCGCTTGATCACGTTGCGGCCGCGGCTCGCGAGGATGCCGGTCAGCGAGTGCGGGTAGAGGAACAGCGCGAGCGCGCTGCCCAGTGCCAGCGTGGCGTACTGCAGCTGGTTGGTGCCGGTGAGCAGGATGCCGTCGGTCTTGCTCGGCGTGGCGTCGAACTTGGCCTGCGCGTCGTTGAAGATCTCGCCCCAGCCGCCGAACTTCGAGGGCAGGTAGATGATCGCCACCAGGATCACCAGGTAGATCAGGATGTCCTTGACGAACGCGATCAATGCCGGCGCCCGCAGACCTGACTGATAGGTGTAGAGCGCGAGGATCAGGAACGCGATGAACAGCGGCAGGTGGCCGAGGATGCCCGAGCCGTTGAGGCCCATGCTGCGCAGCACTGCTTCGAGGCCGACTAGCTGCAGCGCGATGTACGGCATGGTCGCGACGATGCCGGTGACCGCGATGATCAGCGCCAGCCAGTGCGAGCCGTAGCGGCCCTTCACGAAGTCGGCGGGCGTGACGTAGCCGTGCACGCGGCTGACCGACCACATGCGCACCAGCGGCAGGAAGACCAGCGGGTACAGGATGATCGTGTACGGCAGCGCGTAGAAGCCGAGCGCGCCCGCACCGAACATCAGCGCCGGCACCGCGACGAAGGTGTAGGCGGTGTAGAGGTCACCGCCGACCAGGAACCACGTGATCCAGCTGCCGAACTTTCTACCGCCAAGACCCCACTCGTCGAGATGTTCGAGAGTGTCGCCCTTCTGCCACTTGGCCGCCACGAAGCCCATGACCGTGACGAGCAGGAAGAGAGCGCTGAAAACGATCAGCTCGGTCCACTGCATCAGTTCGCTCCCTCGTCCAGGTCGTCAACGCCGAGCTTGTCCGGCTTGCCGGTGACCACGGCCTTGTCCTTGGTCTTCACGTAGACCAGGCCGACGCACACGACGCCGAGCGGGACGAACAGGAACTGGTACCAGTAGAAGAACGGCAGCCCGAGGATCCTGGGTTCGTCCTGGTTGAACCACGGCGTGATGAGCATGAACAGCGGAAGTATCAGCAGCAGGTTCCAGTTGCTCCAGCGCAAGCCGGTCTTGTGCTCCGACGGCATGGTGGCCTCCGTGTACGCGGTGTTGCGCGGATGTTAGGCCTGATGAAGAGTGCCGTCAGCCTCGTGATCGCAATCGTTGCCTTCGACTTAACGTTCTCTTTGGACTAATCCGCCGTCAGGCGGCTGACGAGGTCCTGTTCGGCTGCGTCGAAGTACTCGTCCAGCTGCTGGACCGCCTGCTCGACCGTGCCGTCGTTCAGCAGTTCGACGATCTTGCGGTTCCACGGCAGGTAGGTCTGGTGGAAGGCCTCCACCTCGTGCGCGACGCGGAACGCGAGCATGAGCTCGGCGAAGAGCCGGTCGGACTCGTCGCTCAGGCGGACGCTGCCCGCGAGGCCGACGATGCCGCGGTGGAACTGGATGTTCGCGGTGCCGGTCTTGCTGAAGTCGTTCTTCTCCGCACGCGCCACGGCCTGGCGGACCGGCGTCCGCACGGCTTCCCGCTGCTTCTCGCTGACGTCGTTCCACCGGCGGAGGGCGCCGCACTCGATCACGCGGCGTGCGGCATAGAGGTCGCGCACGTCGTCGCCGGTCGGGCGGCGGACGAAGACGCCGCGGCTGTGTTCGTGCACCAGGATCCGGTCGCGCGTGAGCAGCCGGAACGCCTCGCGGAGCGTGTTGCGGCTGACGCCCAGCGCGCCGCCGATCGCTTCCTCGCTCAGGCGCAGCCCCGGCTCCAGCTCACCGTCGAGCACCCGTTCGCGCAGCATGTCGGCGACCTTCTGCGCGGTGCTCGCGCGCTCCAGATCGGCCTTGCCCTGAGCCAGCGTCGACACCCACGTCTCGGTCACCTCGGCAGTCTATTTGCAGGATCGTTCTATTGCACTATCGTAGAATCGTTCAACAATCCCACGATCCAACAAAACGAGCGCGCCTGGGAGGACGTCCATGGACCTGAACGCGGATCTCGGCGAGGGCTTCGGCCAGTGGACCCTCGGCGACGACAAGGCACTGCTGAACGTCGTGACCAGCGCGAACATCGCCTGCGGCTACCACGCGGGCGACGCCGACACGATGCGTGAGACCTGCGCGCTGGCCGCCGCTGCGGGCGTCGCGGTGGGTGCCCACGTCGGCTACCGCGACCTGGCGGGCTTCGGCCGCCGGTTCATCGACGTTGCCCCGGACACCCTGACCAACGAGGTCCTGGCCCAACTGGGCGCGCTGGCAACGTTCGCCCGAGCCGCTGGCACCCGCGTCTCGTACGTGAAACCACACGGCGCGCTCTACAACACCCTTGTCCGGCACGAGGCCCAGGCCGACGCGGTGGTCGACGCGGTCCGGCTGTTCGACCCGACGCTCGCCGTCCTCGGCCCACCGGGCGCGGTCTGGCTGAAGCGGGCCTCGGTCGCCGGACTACGGGTGTGGCACGAGGCGTTCGCCGATCGCGCCTACACGGCGTCCGGAACCCTGGTGCCGCGCGGCGAGCCGGGAGCCGTGCTGCGCGATCCGGCCGAGATCGCGGCCCGGTGCGTGCAGCTGGCGACGGAGGGGTGGGTTCGCAGCGTCTCCGGTCGTCCGGTGCGGATCCAGGCCGATTCCCTCTGCGTGCACGGAGACACGCCAGGCGCGGTGGAGATCGCTCGCACGGTTCGTGCGGCCCTGGAGGCGGCCGGCGTCGCGGTGGGCCGCGTGGAGTCGCCGCTGCGGCACACCCGTCAGGCGGTCTGACGGACCAGCGCGGCGGCGCCCACCAGTCCGGCCTCGCCGCCCAGCTCCGCCTGCCGCACCTCGAGCCCGGCCAGGTACGACAGCCCGGCATGCGTCTTCAACGTCCGTCGCACCGGCTCGAACAGCAGCTCCCCCGCCTGCGCCACTCCGCCCCCGATGACCGCCAGCTCCAGGTCGCACACCGCGGCCGCACCGGCGATCGCCATCCCGACGGCCCGGCCGGCGCGTTCGAACGCCTCCAGCGGGATCTCCTCGCCGGACATCGCGGCGGCGGCCAGCAGGGCGGCGTCGGCGCCGTCCGGTGCCTGCCAGCCCTTGCGGCGCGCCCAGTCGACCATGCGCGGGCCGCCCGCGACGGTCTCCGCGCAGCCGCGGCCGCCGCACGTGCAGGGATCGCCGTCGGGCTCCACGACGATGTGGCCGATGTGTCCCGCGTTGCCGGTGCGGCCGCCGAACGGCCGTCCGTCCAGCACCAGCCCACCGCCGACGCCGGTGGACACGACCAGGCCGATCATGAACGTGCTGCCCTGGCCGGCACCGCGCCAGTGCTCGCCCAGCGCCATGCACACGCCGTCGCCCGCGAGTTCCACCGGAACGCCGGGGAACAGCGACGCCACCGACGACCGCAGCGGGAACTCCTGCCACGACGGCACGTTGATCGGCGAGACGGTGCCGGCGACTGCGTCCAAGGGGCCGGCCGAGGCGATGCCGACGCTGGCGACAGCCGCGTCCTGAACGACCGACGAGATCACCGAAACGACGGCGTCCCAAGGGTTCTCGGACGGCGTCGGCACGCGCGAGGAGCGCACCACCGAGCCGCGGGGGTCCACCAGGGCGGCGGCGATCTTGGTGCCGCCGAAGTCCAGTGCCAGCACCAGATCAGTCACGGTGACGCAGCTTAACCAGCCACTTCGAGGCGGATGGGCGCAGTGGTCCTGACCAACTCGCCGGCGGTCACGCGGACCACGGCGGACCAGGTGCCCGGCGTGGCCCAGGGCGGCGCCGCGACGGTGAACTCGAGCGGCAGACGGCCTTGAGCGGGGAGCAGGCCGCCCACGCAGAACGGGCCGGCGAAGTCCCACGACTCACGCGGCGACAGCAGACGGGCCTGCACCGGCAGGTCGCCGAGCGCGCCGGAGGCCACGACCACCTGAAGCGACGACGTTTCCCCTGGTCCGACCGACACGACCGACGGTGCCGAGGCCACCCACAGGACCTCGACGGGGTCGTCGTCCCATTCGGGAACCGTCAGCAGCGCGATGTCGTAGACCTCGAACGGCAGCCCCTCCAGCGTGACGCGCACCGGGTGGCAGCCGGGCGTGCGCGGCGGCACCAGGTCCACTTCGGCCAAGACGTGACCGCCTGCCGGAAGCGACACCGGCAGCGAGTCCCACGACGCCGACCAGCCGTTGGGCAGCGAGAGGCGGACGACGCCCGAGAACGCCGGGCCGTCCGACACGGCCACCACCCGCAGCCGCGTCGGGCCGAGCACTTCGAGCCGGACGTTCGCGGGCAGGCCGCCCAACGGCGCGGGCTCGTGCAGCCAGTAGCGCGCGAACACCGGCGTCACGGCAGGTGAGACAGGGCCCAGCGGCCCAACCGACGGCGGCGTCCCAGGAGACCCCAGCACGCCGAACAACGAGGAAGGACCCAGGTGATCGACGTCGTTCCACAGCGTGAAGGTCGTGGACCCGACCATCTTCTCGCCGACCTCGCTGTGCCAGACGCTGACAGGACCGATCAGACGGGGCGTCTCCTGAGCAGATCCGTCCACGGCGACGAGAGAAGCGACCGGGTCGTACGACAGGACGTAGTGAGTGGAGGCGATCTCGTTGCCGTAGCCGCGCTTCCAGCCATGGTCGACGTCGTCCTCGACCAACTCGTACGTGCAACACCCGCGTGCGGGCACATCGCGCGCCAAGAACGTCACGGTCACACCGTCGACCAACGTCGGCAGCACCACACCGTCGAGCTCCACGTGCACGTTCAAAGCAGACGGCAGATGCACGGACACGATGTCGGTGCAGGGAGAGGACAACGGATTCCAGACGGTGACCAAGGAGTCCACAGTGGACGTCAACGCGGCCAGAGAACGCGACACGACCTCGGACCGCAGGTCGAAGGCCTCGCGAGGGTGTGCGAGGGCAGCACGCTCCAGTGCGGCGTGCGGAAAGGGCAATCCGGTCAGCCGGGCGAACACGGCAGCAGGAGAGTCGTCCGCCGAAGCAGGTGGCACGGGCGCAGACCCGCGCACGTAGTAGTCACGCGGCAACGAGCATACGATCCGCGGCCACGTGTAGCGCGCGCTCCAGTCGTGGTGGACAGCAGTAACCCACGGATTCGGCGCATCCCGAGCGCCACCGACCGGCAGCATCACGTGCGGAGCGGAAACACCGGACCGCAGTTCCAGGAACGCCGAGTAGACCGACCGCTCGGCCTCGCCCAGCGACGAGGCCGTCAGCGGCAGACCGGACGGCAGCGACGAGAGCACCGGCGCCACACCGACCACATTGGACTCGGACCCGACGACCTCGACCCGCCCCTCGGAGATCAGCCGCAACAGCAGCGAACGGTGCTGCGGGAACGTGTCCCAGTACGGCTGCAGCAACTCCACCGACGTCACGGCGAACCGGTAGGCGGGATCGGTCAGCGCCAGGTCCAGATGGGCGCGAAGAGCAGCGAACGGCGCGTCGCCCGCGACGTGCCCGACGAGGTGCACTGTCCACCCCGGCGAGCCCACGACCAGCGAGAACGTGCACGTTTCCTCGCCGGCGGCGGACCGCATCACGGCTTGAGCGGGCACCACGGCGCCCGGCTGATGCGCCGAGACGTCGACGCCGAGCTCGTAGCCGAACGGTCCCAGCACCAGCGATCCGCCGTGCCGCGGCGAGTGCAGGCCGGGCCCGGACACGTGCGCGTGCACCGGCCCCGCCACCGCGGGCGAGGTCAGCCGCACCACCTGCAGCAGCGCGGTCCGAGGCCCGACGAACAGCTCGGTGGACTCGGCGGCGATCACCACAAGATCGCACCACCGTTCACCACGAGGCGAAATACCCCGATGGTGGAGTTCTACCGCTTCAGCATCCGGGTCAGACCGGCCGCCACGGTCGTCGCCAGCACCCAGCCCATCACGATCAGCCCGGACGCGATCCACTGCGACGCTCCCGGCGTCTGCCAGCGGTTCTTGTTGCCGAAGTCGACGATCGGCACCACCAGGTCGATCGTGTAGAGCCACGCGTTCCACGGCAGGTGGTCGTCGTCGTTGATCTCGATCAGCGGTCCCTTGACCTGGAACCAGATGCTGCCGACGACCCATGCCGCGATCAGCCACCCCAGGGCGCGCGCCGGGCGGTAGCCGTAGCCGACCATCGACCGCTGCAGGAAGCTCCACAGCAGCACCAACGGGCCGAAGAACCGCATGCCCTCGGCAACGGCCTTGTACCGCAGGCGTTGCTTCTCGATCAGCACGGTCGAGGCGTGCTCCTCGTTGCCGGCCGCGGTCAGCATCTCGGCGAACTGGTCGTACGGGCGCGGGTGGTAGCTGCGCCGCATCGCCTGCCGCAGCCAGCGCAACCGCTGCTGCACCTGGTCGTCGTCGCGCAGGTCGATCGGGTACGCGAGAGAGTCGTAGCGGAAGTCGTCGAGGTCGATGAAACCGGTGGTGTTCCAGAAGTTCTCGTTGTCGTCCAACGACGTGCAACGCGCCTGCCGCAGCGTCACCAGGCCCTTGGGCGGTGACACGACGTTGAGCATCAGCTCCTGCACCTGCATGCCCATGGCGTTCAACGCGTGGCTGTCGAGCTTGTAACCGAGCACTCCGCCGTTGAAGTTCGCCATGCGCCCGATCACCGCGCGACGGCAGCGCACGCCGCCATGTGCGACGAACTCCTTGTCGCCACGCGCGCAGATGAGGTCGCGGCCGATCGTGGCGCCGCCGATGTCGAGCGACGGCTTCTCGCGCGGCTGGTGCCGGTACTTGCCCGGCTTGATCAACCGGCTGCCGCGCAGGTCGAGGTTCGCGCCGACGGTGATGCCGCGCAGTTCCAGGCCGCCGGAGACCTCCGACTCGCGCACGACGAAGTTGCTGCCGATCTGGCAACGGTTGGCCAGCACGGCATCCGCGGCCGGATTGTCCACAGTGGCCCGTTCGATCGTGATGCTGCCGCGCACGTGCGTGTCGACCATGCGCAGCTGGCCCTTGATCTTCACACCACGGCCGACGACGTCGCCGCCGATCTCCGCGCCGTCGACGTGCAGTGCGCGGCCCGAGCCGGTCGGGTCGGTGCCGACGGCGGGCGGCGAGACGGCGTCGATGACGGCGTCTGCCAGCGACAACGTGCCGCCGATCTTCGCGTTCACCGCGCGGATGGTGCCCTGGCTGGTGAAGCCGCGGTCGAGCTCCAGGTCGCCGGAGACGTCGACGCGGTCGAGGATCAGCGTCGCCGAAGGGTCGTCGTGCGGGTCGCTGCTGTCGGCGAAGTCGGAACCGCGCGAGAGCATCGCGCCGCTCAGCGACAACGTGGAGCTGATCCGGGAGTTGGACAGGAACACCACGCCGTGCGAGGTGAACGCGCCGAGGAAGTTGCCGCCGACCTGCATGCCGTTGCCGTTCAACGTGAAGCCGTCGGCGTTCTCCAGCACGGAGCTGCCGAGGTTGACGTTGCCGCCGATGCGCGAACCCGCCAGCCGGATCTCGCCCTCGGTGTGGATGCCGAACCCGAGCAGCGCGCCGGCGATCGTCAACCGGTCGCCGTGCAGGCACAGTCCGCCGGGAAGGCTGAACCTGGTGTCCCGCAACAGGACCGAGCCCGCGATCTCGGCATCGGTCAGGTCGGTGAGCCCGGTGACGCGGCAGCCGAGCAACGAGACGTCGTTGCCGCTGTGGAGGTTGCGCGCCTCAAGACCGGGCAGGTCGCAGTCGGTGAACGAGATGCCGGCCAGGTTCGCCTGCCGCAGGTCCGGCGCCGCCTCGAACTGGCAGCGCTCGAACTCCAGCAGGTAGGGCACGTCGACCGCGCGCAGGTCGAGCACGCCGGTGACCACCCGGTCCACCACGTGGATGACGGGTGGGGTGCTCGGCCTGCGCCGCGGCAACCTCCACCCGCCACCACCGGAGTTCTCGTTCTCCCCCAACAGCCCCCGCAGCACGTCCGCCGCGGCGACTTTCCCCCTCGCCACCAGACCAGGCTAGGCCGGGTCGCGCGGGCCGTGGTGCGTCGGGTCGAGCACGCGGGCCAGGAACTCCTGAGTGCGCGCCTCCTGCGGGTTGCCGATCACCTCGGCCGCCGGGCCCTCCTCGACGATGTAGCCGCCGTCCATGAAGATCACCTTGTCGGCGACCTCGCGGGCGAACTGCATCTCATGCGTCACGACCAGCATCGTCATGCCCTCGTCGGCGAGCTGGCGCATCACGCCCAGCACGTCACCGACGAGCTCGGGGTCGAGCGCCGAGGTCGGCTCGTCGAACAGCATGACCTCGGGGTCCATCGACAGCGCGCGGGCGATCGCCACACGTTGTTGCTGGCCACCCGAGAGCTGCGCGGGCATCGCGTTGGCCTTTTCCTTCAGACCCACCCGGTCCAGGTTGCGCAGGGCGATCTCCTGCGCCTCCTTCTCGCCGCGCTTGAGCACCTTGCGCTGCGCGACGGTGAGGTTGGCCAGGACGTTCAGGTGCGCGAACAGGTTGAACGACTGGAAGACCATGCCGATCTTCGTGCGTGCCAGGTCGATGTCGACGTCCTGGTCGGTCAGCTCGGCGCCGTTGACGACGATCTTGCCGCCGTTCGGCTCCTCCAGCAGGTTCACGCAGCGCAGCAACGTCGACTTGCCGGAGCCGGACGGGCCGATGATGCAGACCACGTCACCGCGGTTGACCGTGACGTCGATGCCCTTGAGGACGTCCAACGAGCCGAACGACTTCTTCAGCCCGGTGATCTCAACGGAAATGTCGCTCACAGGACGGACACCTTCTTTCCGCCGGAGCGGCGCTCCAGGTACCTCGACAGGTACCCGAGAGGCAACGTGATGATCAGGTAGCACAGACCGACGACGAGGATCGGGGTGAGCGACGGGCTGCGGCTCAGCGTCTCCCGCCCGAACTTCGTCAGCTCGTACTGGTCGCGGGCCAGTCCGATGATGTAGATCAGCGAGGAGTCCTTGGTCAGCAGGATCAGCTCGTTGGTCAGCGGCGGCAGGATGATCCGGAAGGCCTGCGGGATCACGATGGTGATCATCGCGCGACCCTGCGACATGCCCAGCGAGCGCGCGGCCTCGACCTGCCCCTTGGGCACGGCCTGGATGCCGGCGCGGATGGTCTCGGCCATGTAGGCGGCACCGACGATGCCGAGCGCCAGCATGACCGTGGAGTAGATGTCGAACTGGATCTGGAACGCGAGCGGCACACCGAACGCGAGACCGATGAACACCAGCAGTGCCGGGATGCCGCGGAAGAACTCGATGTAGACGGTCGCGATCCAGCGGTACGGCGCGATCGACGAGAGCTTCATCAGCGCGAGCACCAGGCCCAGCGCGAGACCGAACGCGAATCCGAGCGCCGTGTAGATGAGGGTGTTCTTCAACGCGATGGTGATGACGTTGGGGAACATCTCCCCCATCGTCTTGAAGTTGAAGAACGCCGTGCGGATCTGTTCCCAGTCGGCGAGGAACGCGATCACCAGGGCGACGACGACGAGCAGCGTGTACTGCGAGTACCGGAAGTATTCGGCCCGCTTGCGCTTGGACAGCGCCATGGTGTGACTCCTAGCGGCTTCGGTTCGGACACGAACGGGGCGGCGTCATCCGCCGCCCCGTCGTTGGAGAGCTACTTCTTCTCCGGCTTCTTGCCGAACCACTTCTCGTAGATCTCGTCGTACTTGCCGCTTTCCTTGGCCTTCTTCAGCACCTCGTTGACCTTGGTCAACAGCGCGGTGTTGCCCTTCTTGACGCCGATGCCGTACTGCTCGTTCGTGTTGAACTCGGCGGAGACCGTGGTGTCCGGGAACTCCTTGGCGTAGTCGAAGAGCACGCCGTTGTCGTTGATCGCGGCATCGACGGCGCCGGTGCGCACGGCGGTCTCCATCAGCGGGAGGTCCTCGAACTGGATGACCTCGTAGCCGTTGGCGGCCTTGTTGTCGTTCGCGTAGATCTCACCGGTCGTGTCCTGCTGGACACCGATCTTCTTGCCCTTGAGGTCCGCCAGCGCCTTGATCGGCGAGTCCTTCTTGACCAGCAGCGCCTGCGTGGCGTCGAAGTACGGGTCGGAGAAGTCGATCGCCTGCTTGCGCTCTTCCTTGATCGTCATGCCGGCCGCGGCGACGTCGCACTGGTTCGCGTTGAAGCTCGCGCCGGACGTGATCGTCTCGAACTGGGTGTCGAAGATCTCCTGCTTGACCTTCAGTTCGTCGGCGATCAGGTCGACCAGATCGACGTCGAAGCCGACCGTCTTGTCGCCGTCGGTGTACTGGAACGGCTTGTAGGACAGATGGGTGCAGGTGACGAGCTTGCCTTCCTTGACAAGCTTGATACCACCGTCGGTGGTGCCACCACCGCTGTTGGTGCTCGTCGCGCAACCGGCGAGCGCGGTCAGCGCTAGGGCCGCTGCGGGCAGCAGGGCGAGCACGTGCCTGGATCGACGAGCCACTGCGTCACTCCTCGTAACTGTCGCGGACGAGTGAACGGGATCCTGCCACTCGGGTGACGCGGTGGACAGCACGTGGGTGTTACAGGCCACTGCCTTGCAATGTTCTTGCGTCAAATCAGTCTGTCGGGCACAGAATCTTGCGCGATTTGGCCCAGATCACACAACGTCTTCACGTATTGCGCACGAATGATAACCATCCGCGAGCGTGTCCTTGATCAGGATTTGATCACGACGGTGCTGGTCAGCGTGTTCTTTCGGTCAGCAGACCCGCCACCAGCGCGGTCCAGCCGGTCTGGTGCGTGGCCCCGAGGCCCTCACCCGTGTCCCCGTCGAAGTACTCGCTGAAGGTGACGTGCCTGCGCCAAAGGGGTGACTCGGAGGCCTCGATCCGCTTGCCGTCCGAGGGTCTGCGCCCGTCGTGGTCGGGCAGGAACAGGCCGACGAGCCGGTCGGAGAGCTCGTCCGCGACCTGGCCCGCGGTCACCCAGCGGCCGGAGTGCGTCGGCATCTCGACCTGGAACATGCCGTCGTGGAACGCGCAGACGGTGCGAAGCGCCTCCACCAGCAGCGCGTTGGTGGGCAGCCAGACCGGGCCGCGCCAGTTCGAGTTGCCGCCGAACATCGGCGTGTGCGACTCGCCGGGCTCGTACCCCATGCGGTGGTCCTGGCCGGCGACGTTGACCTCGAGGCCCTCGCGGTGGGCGGCACTCAGACTCCGGATGCCGTGCGGCGACAGGAACTCCTGCTCGTCGAGCATCCGGTGCAGGACGCGCTTGAGCTTGCTCTCGTCCAGCAACGACACGAACGCGCCGCGCTCGTAGTGGAACGTGATGAACTGCCGCAGCTCCGGCCGGCGCTTGAGCAGGTGCTCCAGTCGACTGGTGAACCCGTGCAGGTCGCTGAGCACCCACGGTTCGAGAACGGCCGACGCGAGCAACGGGATCAGGCCGACCATCGACCGCACGCGCACCGGCTCGGACTCGACGTGACCGTCCGGGTGGCGTCGCGAGACGCGGTCGTAGCAGAAACCGTCCTCGTCGTGCCAGATTCCGCGTCCGTTCGACCCGAAGTGCGTGAACGCCTCCGCGATCGACAGGAAGTGTTCGATGAACTTCGTCGCGACGTCCTCATAGGACTCGTCGTCGCGTGCCAGCTCCAGCGCGATCTGCATGAGGTGCAGGCTGTACGCGGCCATCCACGACGTGGCGTCGGACTGCTCCAGCCGCCACGCGCCCAGTATCGGCTCGGACCTGTTGACCGGCCCGATGTTGTCCATGCCGAGGAACCCGCCCTCGAACAGGTAGCTGCCGTCGGCGTCCTTGCGGTTGACCCACCAGGAGAAGTTGAGCAGCAGCTTGTGGAAGATCTTGGCGAGGAACCCGCGGTCCCTGCTGCCGTCCGCGCGGTAGACCTGCAACGCCGCCCACGCGTGCACCGGCGGGTTGACGTCGCCGAACTCCCACTCGTAGGCGGGAATCTGGCCGTTCGGGTGCATCATCCACTCACGGCAGAACAGCAGCAGCTGTTCCTTCGCGAACGCGGGATCGACCAGGGTGAACGGGATCGTGTGGAACGCGAGGTCCCACGCCGCGAACCACGGGTACTCCCACTCGTCCGGCATCGAGATCACGTCGGCGACGTCGAGATGCCGCCAGTGCACGTTGCGCGCCTCGGGCGTTCTTCGGCTCGACGGCGCCTCGGGCTTGGTCGGGTCGCCGTCCAGCCAGTCACGCGTGCGGAACCGGTAGTGCTGCTTCGTCCACATGAGACCCGCGAGCGCGCGCCGCAGCACGTGCTTCTCCTCGGGGCTCGTGTCCGGCGCGATGGCGTCGTGGAACTCGTCGGCTTCGAGCTTGCGGGCGCTCATGGTCTCTTCGAAGCTCGGTCCGAACGGGTCCAGGTGCCCGTCGCCGCCGACGAGCCGGACGCGGATCGTCACCGTCTCGCCCGGCTCCACCGGATCGAACGAGTACCAGGCCGCGAACTTCGTGCCGGACGCACCAGGGTCGTCCGGTCCCACGACCTGACACGTGGACGTGCTGCCGTGCACCACGTAGTTGCAGATGCCGTCCTTGGCCCACGGCGACGGGTTGCGCTCGGCCCCGAAGAGCGACATCTCGTTGCTCTCGTTGTCCGTCATGAGCATCGACGGCGAGTCGTCCAGGTGCAGCGTGTACCGGCCGAGGTTGCCGTGGTCAGCCGTGACCTTGCGTCCGGTGGTGGTGCTCGCAACGAGCTGACACGGCCGTTGGTCCCGCCCCCACGCCCACGTGTTGCGGAACCACAGCTGCGGCAACAGGTGCAGCGGCGCGTCCTCCGGCCCGTGGTTGGTGGCGCTGATCTCGACGCAGATGTCGTCCGTGTCGGCCTTCGCGTAGGTGACCTGGACGTCGAAGAACCGGTTCTCGTCGAGCACCCCGGTGTCGCTCAGTTCAGGCTCGCGGTTCTCCCGGCCGGCGTTGCGCGCCATCTCCCGCAACTGGCCGTAGGGGAACTCGCGCTGCGGATACCGGTAGACCACCTGCATCCAGGAGTGGGTGGGCGTCCCGTCGGTCACCCACCAGTGCTCCTTGACGTCCTCGCCGTGGTTGCCCTCGTCGTTGGTGAGGCCGAAGTACCGCTCCTTGAGGATCGGGTCCTTGCCGTTCCACAGGGCGATCGCGAAGTTCATGAACCCGTGCACGTCGCAGATGCCGGCGATGCCGTCCTCGCCCCACCGGTAGGCGCGCGCACGGGCGTGGTCGAACGGGAACGACGCCCACGCGTCACCCTCGGGCGAGTAGTCCTCGCGGACCGTGCCCCACTGGCGACCCGAGAGGTACGGCCCCCACAGCCGCCACGGCGAAGTCGGTGTGTCCGACTCCGCGAGACGCGCCCGTTCCGCTTGTTCGCCCATCGCCCCAGTGTGGGACACCTGGTAGGACGGCTGGTGGGGTCCAGGTCTTGTCTGAGTGATTCCTCACTAAAAGACGGGTCAGGCCTGCTTTGAGTGCGAGTCGAGCACCAGCGCGATCGCCTCGGTGACCCGAGCCGCGTGCGCCAGGTGCAGCCACTCGTCCGGCACGTGACAGTTCGAGTCCGGACCGATCACGCCCGTCACCACGAACTGGGCCTCGGGGTACGCCTCGTGCAGCAGCCCCAT
This sequence comes from Lentzea sp. NPDC102401, assembly GCF_044765805.1. Classification (NCBI taxonomy): domain Bacteria; kingdom Bacillati; phylum Actinomycetota; class Actinomycetes; order Pseudonocardiales; family Pseudonocardiaceae; genus Lentzea; species Lentzea sp. NPDC102401. Next base: position 497,958 of record NZ_JBIWKS010000003.1, read on the forward strand.
GAACGGGATCGAGCCGCCCAGCGACACGGTCCGCCACGGCGCGCCGAAGATCTCCTTGCCCGCCTCGTCCAGGACCGCGGACAGCCAGGGGGCCAGCTCGGGCGCGTTCCAGCCGTCGGCCGACTCGACCCGGGAGAGCTCCACGGTCGCGTTGTACGGCACGTCGGTGGTGAGCTTCTCGCGCACCGCCTCCAGCGCCGCGGCGGCCGAGGCCGTCGGGGGCAGGCGGAACGACAGCACCAGCGAGGTGAACGGCCGCAGCACGTTGCCGGCGTCGTCAGGCAACGGCAGACCCTCGGCACCGGTGACGGACAGGGTCGGCCGCCACCCCGAGTTCAGGGCCAGTTCGACCTCGTCGGACGACACGGGCTCCAGGTCGCCGACGCGCGGCACCGCACCCCACAGCGCACCCGGCGCGGCCTCCACGGCCTCGCGGACCTCGGCCAGCCGCCCGGCCGGGATCTCGACGTGCATCTCCGGCACGAGGATCTCACCGGTCTCCGAGTTCTCGATCCGGTCCAGCAACGCGCGGGCGATGCGGAACGACGACGGCACGATGCCCGACGCCATACCCGAGTGCAGTCCACCGTCCAGCACCCGCACGGTGGCCGTGACCTGCACCAACCCGCGCAGCGACGTGGTCAGCCACATGCGGTCGTAGTCAGAGCCGCCGGAGTCCAGGCAGACGACGAGCGACACGCGACCCAGCTGTGAGGAGAGGTGCTCCAGGTAGGCGGGCAGATCGGGCGAACCCGACTCCTCGCCGGTCTCCAGCAGCACGACGCAACGGGCGTGCGAACCACCCGCGGCGCGCACGGCCTCGATAGCGGCAATCGCGGCATATCCGGAATAGCCGTCATCGGCCGCGCCGCGTCCGTAGAGACGTCCGTCACGCAGAACCGGGGTCCACGGCCCGAGCCCTTCACCCCAGCCGCCCACCGGGGGCTGCTTGTCGAGGTGTCCGTAGAGCAACACCGTGTCGTCGCCCGAGTTACCGGACGCGGGCACGTCGACCACGAGAAGCGGCGTGCGTCCCGCCAGTTGGACGACTTCGAGGGTCGCTCCAGGAAGGTTCCGGGAGTCGATCCAGAGGCGCACGTGCTCGATCGCGGCGGCCAGTTCGCCGTGCTCTTCCCAGGCGGGATCGAACGCGGGCGAGATCGCCGGTACGGCGACGAGCTGAGACAGGCTCGGGACGATGTCGTCGTCCCAGAGCGTCCTGACGGTGCTGGTCACAACTGAGCGGTCCACCTCTCGATCCTGTCACGACTCCGCCTCTGCTCGCGTGCTTAGGCTCTTCACCTGAGGCCCGCAGCTAAGTTAACGATCGGTAACCGGGACAGCGGCGTCCGGTAGTCGGACGGCCTAGTCGGAGGACAAAAGGTCGAACCTCCGACTGTTGTCGCTGATCAGAACGTTGACTCGTGTGTTACGAAGTGGGACGGGTCTCACCAACTCGGGTGAGGCCGTGTCAGGATGTGGTCGTAAGCCACCGTCACCGTCGACGGCTGCCTCCGGCCCCACAGGGTTGGCGGCGACCGCCGACGTCGCCGCACGAGGTCGTCACGAGCGATCAGGCGGTCGGAGTAGACAGAGGAGAAGGCGCATGTCGTCCCCTGAGCAATGGACGCACCCTGAGCCGGATGCAGCGCCGGCCGCCACTGCCGCAAAACCGACAGCGGAGCAGGTGATCGCAGGCTTGCGAGCGACCGACGAGGGCGGCGCCGACCTGGTGCAGCTCCTCACCCCGGAGGGTGAGCGGGTCCAGCACCCCGACTTCGACATCGACATCTCGGCGGAGGAACTGCGCGGTCTGTACCGCGACATGGTCCTGATCCGCCGGGTCGACCGCGAAGCGAACGCGTTGCAGCGCAAGGGCCAGCTCGGCATCTGGGTGCCGCTGCTCGGCCAGGAGGCGGCCCAGATCGGCGCCGGCCGCGCGATGCGTCAGACGGACATGGCGTTCCCGAGCTACCGCGAGCACGGCATCGCGTGGACGCGCGGGATCAACCCGACCGAGCTGCTCGGTATCTTCCGCGGCACGGACCAGGGCACCTGGGACCCCGTCGAGAAGCGCTTCCACCCGTACACGATCGTCATCGGCAACCAGGTCCTCAACGCGGCCGGGTACGCGATGGGCCAGAAGTTCGACGGCAAGGTCGGTGACGACGAGGGCGAAGCCACCATGTGCTTCTTCGGCGACGGCGCGACCAGCCAGGGTGACGTGCACGAGGGCTTCGTGTGGGCCGCGGTCTACGACGCGCCGCTCGTCTTCTTCTGCCAGAACAACCAGTGGGCCATCTCCGAGCCCACCGAGCGCCAGTCGCGCCTGCCGCTGTACCAGCGCGCCCGCGGCTACGGCTTCCCCGGCATCCGCGTCGACGGCAACGACGTCCTCGCGACGCTCGCCGTGACGAAGTGGGCGCTGGACGAGTGCCGTCACGGCAACGGCCCGATCCTGATCGAGGCGTTCACCTACCGGATGGACGCGCACACCACCTCCGACGACCCGACGCGCTACCGCCTGTCGGACGAGCTGGAGATGTGGAAGCTCAAGGACCCGATCGAGCGCGTGAAGGTCTACCTGGTCCGCCAGCAGTGGGCCGACCACGACTTCTTCGACAGCGTCGAGGCCGACGCCGACAAGCTGGGCGAGGAACTGCGGGAGTTCTGCACGAACATGCCCGATCCGCCCGCTGAACGGATCTTCAGCAACGTGTACGCGGAGGGCAGCCCCGTCCTCGACGCGCAGCGCGACGAATTCCTCGACTACGTCTCGGGTTTTGCTGGAGGTGAGCACTGATGGCTGCTCCGACCATGGACCGTTCCACGGCCGCTGCCCCGGCTTCCCCGGTGCAGACGCTCACCATCTCCAAAGCTCTGAACATGGGCCTGCGGGCGGCCATGGAGGCCAACCCCAAGGTCATCATGATGGGCGAGGACATCGGCAAGCTCGGCGGTGTCTTCCGAATCACCGACGGCCTGCAGAAGGACTTCGGTGAGCAGCGCGTGCTCGACACGCCGCTCGCGGAGTCCGGCATCATCGGCACCGCCGTCGGCCTCGCGATCCGCGGCTACCGCCCGGTGTGCGAGATCCAGTTCGACGGCTTCATCTTCCCCGGCTTCGACCAGATCGTGTCGCAGGTCGCGAAGCTGCACTACCGCACCCAGGGCAAGATCAAGCTGCCCATCGTGATCCGCGTGCCGTTCGGCGGCGGCATCGGTGCGGTCGAGCACCACTCGGAGTCGCCGGAGTCGTACTTCGCGCACACCGCCGGCCTCAAGGTCGTCTCGTGCTCGAACCCGGCCGACGCGTACTGGATGATCCAGCAGGCGATCGACAGCGACGACCCGGTGCTGTTCTTCGAGCCCAAGCGTCGTTACTACGAGAAGGGCGAGGTCGACACCACGGCCCAGCCCGGCAAGCTGTTCGAGTCGCGGGTGCTGCGCTCCGGCACGGACGCGACGCTGGTCGCGTACGGCCCGATGGTCCGCACCTCGCTCGACGCGGCCAACGCGGCAGCGGAGGACGGCACGTCGCTGGAGGTCATCGACCTGCGCACGCTGTCGCCGCTGGACCTCGCGCCGGTCTACGACTCGGTGCGCCGCACCGGCCGTCTGATCGTCGTGTCCGAGGCGCCGTCCGAGTCCTCGATCAGCAGCGAGATTGCAGCCAAGGTCCAGCAGGAGTGCTTCTACTCCTTGCAGGCACCGGTGCTGCGGGTGACCGGTTTCGACACCCCGTACCCGCCCTCGAAGCTCGAGGAGGAGTTCCTCCCCGACCTCGACCGGGTGCTGCACGCCGTCGACCGCTCTCTCGCCTGGTAAGGGGACAACCGGAAATGCCGCAGTTCAAGCAGTTCCCCCTGCCCGACACGGCAGAGGGGCTGACCGAGGCCGACATCCTCACCTGGCACGTGAAGCCGGGTGACACCGTCACGGTCAACCAGATCATCGTCGAGATCGAGACGGCCAAGGCCGCCGTCGAGCTGCCCTGCCCGTGGGCGGGCGTCGTGACCGAGCTCCTCGCGGAGCCCGGTCAGACCGTCGAGGTCGGCGTCCCGATCATCACGATCGACACCGACCCCGGTGGCGCGGCCGCTCCCGCTCCCGTTGCGGCGGAGGCGAACGGCACCTCGTCCGGCAAGATCGGCGAGGAGATGCCGGGCGGGCGCATCGCGACGCTCGTCGGCTACGGCCCGAAGTCCGGCGCCGCGAAGCGCCGTGCCCGCAAGGACGCGCCCGCCGCTGCTCCGGCCGCGGCGGTCGTGACCCCGCCCGCTCCCGCTCCTGCTCCGGTTGTGGCGCCCCCGGCTCCGGTCGTGGTCGCCGCTCCCGTGCAGACGCCGGGCGGGTACGTGCCGCTGGCCAAGCCGCCGGTGCGCAAGCTGGCCAAGGACCTCGGCGTCGACCTGCACGCGCTCACGGGCTCCGGCCCGAACGGCGTGATCACGCGGGAGGACGTCGAAACCGCGGTGGCAGCCCCGGTCGCCGCCGCTCCGGCAACGTCCTACGTGGACAACGGCTCGCGCGAGCGCCGGGTGCCGATCAAGGGCGTCCGCAAGGCGACCGCGCAGGCGATGGTGGACAGCGCGTTCACCGCGCCGCACGTCACCGAGTTCCTGACGGTCGACGTGACGCCGATGATGGAACTGCGCGCGCGCCTGAAGAACGCGCCGGAGTTCCGCGGCGTGAAGCTGACGCCGCTGGCGTTCTGCGCCAAGGCGATCATCCTCGCGGCCCGTCGCACGCCGGACGTCAACGCGACGTGGGACGCGGCGGCGAACGAGATCGTCTACAAGGACTACGTCCACCTGGGCATCGCGGCCGCCACGCCGCGCGGCCTGGTGGTGCCGAAGGTCCGCGACGCCGACCGCATGTCGTTGAAGGAACTCGCGGTGGCGCTCGACGAGCTCGCCACGGTCGCCCGTGACGGCAAGACGTCGCCGGCCGACATGATGAACGGCACCATCACGATCACCAACGTCGGCGTCTTCGGCGTCGACACCGGCACGCCGATCCTCAACCCCGGCGAGTCCGCGATCCTCGCCCTCGGCGCGATCCGCGACATGCCGTGGGTGGTCGACGGCGAGATCAAGATCCGCAAGATCTGCCAGCTCGCGCTGTCGTTCGACCACCGCGTGGTCGACGGCCAGCAGGGTTCGCAGTTCCTGGCCGACGTCGGCGCTCTGCTGGCAGAGCCGGGCATCGCGATGACCTACTGAGGTTGTTGTTCACGTGGTGGGGAGCTCTTCCTGCTCCCCACCACGGATCTTCAACCAGGGCGGCGGTGCATCGTCCTCGCCCGTCAAGAGGTCGACTTCTTCCAGCGGGCTGTCTCGGATCCACACCCGCTGGTACTCGGCATCAAGCGGTTCCAGCAGCACCAGACATCGTGTCAGTTTTGACATGTCAATGAAGAGAAAGCCGAGTGATCGTCGTTCTGCGGTGGCTCCTCGCACGTCCCCGAAGTCGAGGACGCAGTCGGTGACCTCGCAGCGTTCAATCCTGACAGCTCCTGTGTTCAGGGTGGTGTCGCGCCAGATCAACTGAGTTCGCTTGAGTTCACTTCGGTAGAAGTACAGCGCGCGACCTTTGAGTTCAGCTCGCCGGAAATCGAGAGTGGAGTCGTCCGCTGAGCAGCCGACGAACTGCGCGTCCTTGGTGAAGAGTGCGTCACTAAAGTTCGCGGTGGTGCCAGTGAACCTGGTGCCGTGGCAGCTCAGAAGATTGCGGAACGCAGTGCGTTCGAACGACGTGTGCTGCCCGGTGAACTCGGCGCCGTCGAAGATCACTTCGCCTTCAAACGTGCGTTCGCTGAAGTCCGCCTCGTCGAACTTCAGGCCGCTGAAGTCGAAGTTCAGTGGTGACCACAGGCCTACGCGCAGAGGCGTTCCGAGTCGGTCGCGCAGGGCTCGAAAGATCTTGTTGGCCACCTCGGCGTCGTGGTCGTCCTTCGGTAGTTTCAAGGTGTCAATCAGCGTGTCCACGCACATTTGCCGCTGGGTTTCCCAGTCGTCAGCGAGGCCTGCCATTGCAGACACTCCAGCGATCCGCAAACGGACCTCGTCATTGCCGAGCAGTTCGGCCGCGACTTTGAAGCGTTCGTTGAACAACTTGGTGCGCTCGCGTTCCTCCTGGTTCAGGCTGTGCGCGTGCGCGGCTTCCGTAACGCGTTGCTTGCGGTAATTCACGGCGAGCGCGACGACACCGCCGAATCCGGCGACGACCGCTAGCCCGATCTTCAACAGGTCGAGCATCTCGGTAGTGCTGAACGCCGCCTGCTTCGGCAGTTGTGGCCAGCCCAGCAGCCACAACAGTCCACCGCCTGCTGCCGCGGCGACGAGAGCCGCGATCAAGAGCCAGCCGATGATCGACACCCAGACGGGGACCTGGGCGTTCTGGCTGGTCCGCTGCCGTTGGCGAAACGGTGGGTCCAGGCGCCGGACCAGCAACAACAGCCACACCACGGCCAGCGCCCCCGCCGCCGGGTACTGCCAGGTGATCGCCCCCACGCAGGTGATCGTGCCTCATGGGCGGCTCGGTATGTGGAGGGTCCGCGGATGTCGATCGGCGGACCCTTCGATCGACGCAGGTGTGTCAAAGCTTCTTCTGAGGGGACACGCGAAATGCGCAAGCGACTGTCTTTGCTGATCAGCGCGGGGCTGCTGCTGGGCCTGACCGGGGTGGCACAGGCCGCCGACACCGGCCTGGTGCGGACCGACTCCGGACCGGTGCGCGGCACCGTTCTCGCTGATCACCAGCAGTACCAGGGAATTCCGTACGCGGCGCCGCCGGTCGGTGAGCTGCGATGGCGTTCGCCGCAACCGGTGACGCCGTGGACGACTCCTCGTGACGCCAGTCAACCCGGCCCTGCCTGTGCTCAGGCGGCCGGCGCCGGTTCGCCGAGCACCAACGAGGACTGCCTTTACCTCAACGTCACCACGCCTTCGCGGCACGGGCGCAAGCCGGTCATGGTGTGGATCCACGGTGGCGGCAACAGCTACCTGTCCGGTGCGGGGTTCGGCACGAGCAGGTTGGCCGTGCAGGGCGACGTGGTGGTCGTGACCATCAACTACCGCCTGGGTTTCTTCGGTTTCTTCGGGCACCCGAGCCTGCCCGACTCGGGCGCGTACGGCATCGAGGACCAGCAGGCCGCGCTGAAGTGGGTGCAGCGCAACGCCGCCGCGTTCGGCGGGGATCCGCGCAACGTCACGGTTTTCGGTGAGTCGGGCGGCGCGTTCGACGTGTGCGCGCACGTGACGTCACCGCTGTCGCGCGGGCTGTTCCAGAAGGCCATCGCGCAGAGCGGCGGCTGCTCCACGACGTGGGGTGCCAACGGCGTGATTCACGGCAAGCCGGCCAGTGCTCCCTGGATCTCGAAGTCCACGGCGCAGAACGACGCGGTGGCGTTGTCCGCGCAGCTCGGTTGCTCGGACGTGGCGTGCCTGCGTTCGTTGCCCGCCAGTGCTTTCACCGCCATCGACCGCGGCGCGACGCCCGTTGTGACCGGCAACCGGGTGCTGCCGGTGAACCCCGTCGACGCGTTGCGCGCCGGTCGCTTCAACCGCGTGCCGGTGATCTGGGGCAACAACCGGGACGAGGGCAGGCTGACGTCCGCGACGGTGCCGGAACCGTTCGACTACAACGGTTTGCTGGAGCAGGCGTACGGCCCGAAAGCCACCACGATCGCTGCCGAGTACCCCGCCGGTGACTCCGCGCGTCTTGCTTACGGCGCTGTGCTCACCGACGGCGTGTGGGCTTGCAACCAACTCACCGACGACAAGCTGCTCTCGCGCTACACGCCGACCTACGCCTACGAGTTCGCCGACCGCACCGCGCCGACGGGGTGGTTCAAGGACATGTTCCCCGCAGGCTTCCCGGCCGGTGCCGCGCACTCGTTCGACCTCGCCTACTTCTTCGACATCCCGATGTTCGACCTGGACCCGGCCCAGCAGCGGCTGGCGTCGACGATGATCCGCGACTGGACGACGTTCGCCCGTACCGGCAACCCGGGCTGGGCGACCTACCGCGCCGGCTACGTCCAGGAGTACTCGCTCGGCCACATCGGCCAGGTCAACGGTCTGACCAGGCACAACTGCTCGTTCTGGAACTCGATCGGTTAATGCCGTTTGACTCTCCAGTCACTGGAGACTGCACAGTTGTCCCCGTGACGCGCTACCAGATCGGCGAGCTGGCCAGGTTGACCGGCCTCACCGTCAGGACGATCCGGTTCTACTCCGACCAGGGCCTCATCCCGCCCACCTCCAGAACGGTCGGCGGCTACCGGACGTACGACGGTGAGGCGGTCGCCAAGCTCAAGCTCGTCCGCACCCTTCGTGACCTGGGTGTGGATCTGCCGACCGCCGGGCGGATTCTCGCCCGCGAGGTCTCGATGACCGACGTGGCGCGCACCCATGCGGATGCGATCGACGCGCAGATGAGGACGTTGCGGCTGCGCCGTGCCGTCCTGCGCGCCGTCGCCAAGGGAGGGGAGATGGAACTGATGAACGAGTTGGCACGCATGTCGGACGAGGAGCGCCAGCGGATCCTCGACGACTTCTTCGAGGAGGTGTTCGGGCCCTACGAGCTGGACCCGCAGTTCGAGCAGCACATGCGTTCCGTGCGGGTCGAACTGCCGGACGACCCGTCGACCGAGCAGTTGGAAGCGTGGGTCGAGCTCGCGAAGCTCGTGCAGGACCCGGACTTCCGTGCGTCGGTCAAGCGGATGTCCCAGCAGCACGAGGAACAACGCAGGGCGGGGGCGGACATGGGCCCGCCGGCCGAGGGGCAGATGGAGGCGTTCAACTTCGCGATCGCCCAGGCCCGCGGGGCTCTCGACGCGGGCATCGCGCCGGAGTCCGCCGAGGCGCGCACGGTCGTGGACCGGGTGAACGCCAACTGGGCGGAAGCGCTGAACCTGCCGAACGACGAACGCCTCGTCGAGCGGCTGCGCGAACTCTCCGACTTCGCGGACCCGCGTGCCGAGCGGTACTGGGTCCTGATCGCGAGGATCAACGGCTGGCCCGCCATGCCGGACCACTCGCGTGAGCGCGCCTGGCTGCGCGAAGCCGGCCAGCCGTTCGGCTAGACCTCCGAGACAGCGCGGGAACCAGCTGGGCGCCCAGCTCGTTCCTGTGGCAACGAAGGGGCCGCGTCGAGCAGATCGTCGACCAGGACCCGCCACACCCGAACTTCGTGGTGCTGCACTTCCGCCGCCCGTCCGACGTGGTGCTGCTGGCAGTGCACCGCCGCGAACTCAAGCGTGTGGGCGCGATCCTGACGCTGCCCCTCCAACGCGAGTCCGCGGCGCGCTGGACGATCCCGGCGTAGACGAGCGTGCCCGAGGCGAACGCGGCGGACAGACCAACCCACCCGCGCTGGTTCGCCACCTCGTCGAGACTTCCGATGTCGTCGACGGTCAGCAGCGGGTGAGCGAAGAGGAAGACCCCACCCCAGAACGCGATCGTCGCCGCCACGATCAACCACAACGGCAGCGTCCTGCGCAGCAGCGTCCACATCGACCCGAAGCTGTCGTAGCCGAAACCGCCCTTGGACCACAACCGCGTCCCGAGCATGAGGGCGATGGAAACCACCGTCAGCACGAGGTTCGCCGCCCGCGGCAACAAGGGACTGCCGGTCAGGAACCCGAACACGATAGACGACGACGTCGATGAAGAGCACCACGAACGCGGCCCACTGCGGCGGCAACAACCTCATGCCTCGGAACCCTAGGATCACCAGGCTGTTTATCGAGCCATAACCGCGAACCCCGATGCTTGCGCAGGTGGCCCGCCGGCCCAGGGGAACGGCGGGCCATCACTTCAACCCCTTGACGACGTTCCGCAGCTCGGCTTCCTTGCGGTACAACGTCGGCACCACCTTGGTGACCTTCGCCAGCAACACCGTCTGGTCCACCGGCGCCACCGCGTCCCACGTCAGCCCGCCGGGCTTGGCCAGCTGATCCACCAGCTCGATGGCGGTCTTCGCCGTGTCCGCGGCCACCGTCAACTCGGCCCTGCTGCCCTTGAGCGGCTGCGCCTCGACCACTGCCGCGGCCTCGGTGATCGCCTTGACCTGTCCGGGCAACGTGCACGGCACGTCCGGCGAATGCAGCCCCTTCCGGTTCTCCACGGCCGAGTTGTTCGCTTCCTTGGCCTGGCCGAGAAACCGGATGCCGTTGACAGTGGGCACCGCGAGCCCCTCACCGATCAACGCGGCGTTGACCAGCTTCCCGTCCTGTGTGGACAGAGCAGCGAACGGCCCTTCCCGCGTCACGGTCACCTGTGTGCCCTCGGGCAGCAGCTGGGTGAGCAGATTCCGCGCCTCCGCGTGCAGACACTCGTCCGCGGCGGGTGCGGCAACGTTCACGAGCTTCACGGCCGTGGTGCGATCGCCTTCGCGCACCTCGACCGTCTCCGCGTCGACGACGCGCACCACATGACTGACGACGACCGGTTGCGGACGGTCCACGACCGTCACCACGTAGGCACTGCTCGCGGCCCCGGCCAGGACCGCGGCGGCCATCAGGAACACATTCGGGAGCACCACGATCCCCCTAACGCCGACCTACTGGGCTGATCGGCGCAGTGGGACGTGGTGTTACTCCTCAATCACTCTCGGGCACGGCTCACTTGATCTGCATGCCCGAGATCATGCGGGACACCACCAGCCGCTGGATCTCCGAAGTCCCCTCGAAGATGGTGAAGATCTTGGCGTCGCGATGCATCCGCTCCACCGGGTGCTCCCGCGTGTACCCGGCCCCGCCGAGGATGTGGATCGCCCGCTCGGTCGCCCACACCGACACCTCGGACGCCTTGAGCTTCGACATCGACCCCTCGCCGGCGGTGAACGGCACGTTGTTGCGCCCCATCCACGCCGCCCGCCACACCAGCAGCCGTGACGCGTCGATCTCCATCCGCATGTTCGCGAGGTCGAACGCGATCGACTGGTTCTCGATGATCTTGCGTCCGAACGCCTCGCGGTCCTTCGCGTAGTCCAGCGCGTAGTCGTAGGCGGCACGGGCGACACCCACCGCCATCGCGCCCACGGTCGGACGCGTCGTCTCGAACGTGGCCATCGCCGCCTGGCCGCCTGACTTCAGGCCTTCGCGGGCACGGGCGAGCCGCGCCTCCAGTCGTTCCTTGCCGCCCAGGACGCAGCGGCCTGGGACGCGCACGTCGTCGAGGAACACGTCGGCCGTGTGCGAGGCGCGCATGCCGTGCTTCTTGATCTTGCCGGGGGACGACAGGCCGGGTGTGCCGGGCGGGACGATGAAACCGGCCTGGCCGCGAGAACCCAGTGCGGGATCGACGACGGCGGTGACCACGTGCACGTTCGCGATGCCACCGTTGGTGGCCCATGCCTTCTGGCCGTTGAGCACCCACTCGTCGGTGGCCTCGTCGTAGCGCGCGCGAGTCCGGTAGCCGGCGACGTCGGAGCCCGCCTGGGGTTCGGAGGCGCAGAAGGCGGCCAGCTTCGGGTCCGACTCGTCGCCGAAGCACTCCGGGACCCACTCGGCCAGCTGCTCGGGCTCGCCGCCCGCGAAGATGCCCGCGACGGCGAGGCCGGTGCCCATCAGGGCCAGTGCGATGCCGGCGTCACCCCAGAAGAGTTCCTCGGTCGCGATCGGCAGCGAGAGGCCGATCGGGTCGGCGAACCAGGTCGCGAGGGACTCGAAGCCGTAGAGGCCGATCTTCGCCGCCTCCTGGATCACCGGCCACGGTGTCTCCTCGCGCTCGTCCCACTCGGAGGCCGCCGGCCTGATCACGTCGCGAGCGAAGCCGTGCACCCAGTCGCGCAGGTCCGTCTGGTCTTCGTTCAGCTCGAGCGAGAAGCCACCCACAAGAAGTCTCCTAAGCCTTCGGGATGTTGAACAGGCTCATGAACCCGGCTGCGAACCCCAGGTCGCCCTTCACCTTCAGCTTGCCCGTCATGAACAGCACGGGCGCGGACGCGTTGCCGGTCGCGAGCTTCAGGAAGTCGGCGGGCGTCAGCGTCACGATGGCACGGGCCTCGCGCGTCACGCCCTTGTTGATGGTGCACTGGGCGTCTTCGATGATGGCCTCGTAGACGTCTTCCAGCACGTGGAAGTGCACGACGGCGCGAGTGGAGCCCGCCCGGTCCGAACGGAAGTGGACCTCCATGCGGCGGAACACCTCGTCCAGCACGCGCACGCGCAGACCGGGATCCGCGACGACGGCCTCGATCTGGTCCTTCGAGGCGCGCGAGATGATGCGGGCGAAGTTGGACGGGTCCATCTTCGACAGGTCGAGGTCGGCGCCGCCGTCGGCGAGCGCGCCCAGGGCGTTCAGCAGCGCGGCGAAGTCGTCCCTGCCCAGCTTCTTCGGGTCGATGCCGCGGGCGATGACGTCGATGTTCACATCGGCCAGCGCCGGGTCGTCCGGCGTGATCTGCTGCAACGTGCTGATCAGCTCGGCCGGGCTGAGCTTCGCGATCGCCTCGGTGGTGAGGTCGAGCGTCATGGACACACCTCCTGGTACCTACTCGCGAGTAAGACTACTGGTGAGTAGATAGAGCGGCAAGCCGATCGGATAATCTTGCTGCTCCGAACCGAGGGGTAATGATGCGCACAGAAGGTCGAGCCAAGCGCTTGCCACGCGCCGTGCGTGAGCGGCAGATCATGGATGCCGCCGTCGACGTGTTCTCACGGCTCGGTTTCCACTCGGCGTCGATGGACGAGATCTCCGAGGTGGCGGGCATCTCCAAGCCGATGTTGTACGCCTACCTCGGCTCGAAGGAGGAGCTGTTCGCGACCTGCATCCGGCGTGAGGCCACCCGCATGATGGAGGCCATCGCGACGGGCGTCGAGCCCGACCAGGAACCTGACGTGCAGCTGTGGAGCGGCCTGCGGGCGTTCTTCGGGTTCGTCGGCGAGAACCGGGCGAGCTGGCAGGTGCTGCACCGGCAGGCGTCCACCCAGGGCGGTCCGTTCGCGATCGAGCTCACGGACATGCGCGGCCGCGCGGTCTCACTGGTGGCGGCGCTGCTCACCCAGTCCACGAAGGCGCCGGCGACCAAGCTGGAGGCCGAGTCGCTGGCCGCCGCGCTGGTCGGGGCCGGCGAGTCGCTCGCGGACTGGTGGCTCGACCACCCGGAGGAACCCGCCGGCGTCGTCGCGGCCCGCCTCATGAACCTCGTCTGGATGGGCTTCGGCGACCTCGTCGACGGCAACGTCTGGCATCCACCGTCACGCCGCTGAACCGACCAGGTGGGGTCCCTTGCCCCACACGGCGAACTCCCAGCCGTCCGCGCCCTCGGCCGCCGAGAACTCGACACGACCGGGGATGAGCAGCGGCTTCTTGAACCGGACGTCCACCGTCACGGCCTCGGGAAGCCGTCCCTCCAGCGCGGCCAGGCAGCGCGCCTTCGTCCACATCCCGTGTGCGATCGCCCGCTTGAAGCCGAACAGCCTGGCGCTCAACGGATGCAGGTGGATCGGGTTGCGGTCGCCGGACGCCGCGCCGTAACGCCGCCCGATGTCCGCGGGCACCCGCCACACCGCCGATCCGGCCGGACGCTGCAGCTCCTCGCCCTGTCCCGACGAGCCGCCGGTCCGTCGCAGATAGGTCGAAACCCCTTCCCAGACACCGGAAACCGAGGTCACCACGTCGACCTGCGTGCCCTGCGGGTGCGGCCGCAGCTCGCGCGCGGACACCGTGATGTCCAGCTGTTCGTCCAACGTCAGCGGCCGCGACTGCGTGATCCGGTTCGCGACGTGCACGAGGCCGGGCAACGGGAACGGGAACCCGGCGCCCGACATCAGCTTCATCTGCAAGGGAAAGCCCAGCACGTGCGGATACGTCAGCGGCAACGCGTCACGCAGCCCGAACCCGCACACCGCGTTGTACGCCGCCAGGTGCTTCAGCGACACGTCCAAAGAAGCCGAAACGGGTTGCGCGGCAAGGGTTTCCCCGCGCCGGAACGACGTGAGAGCGGCACGCAGCAACATCAGGCCCCCAGCAGCATCTGGCCGCACACCCGCACGACGTTCCCGTTCACACCGCCGGAACCCGGCGACGCGAACCACGCCACGGTCTCCGCGACGTCCGCCGGCAACCCGCCCTGCGACAGGCTGTTCATCCGCCGCCCGACCTCGCGCGTCGCGAACGGCACCGCTGCGGTCATCTTCGTCTCGATGAAACCGGGCGCCACGGCGTTGATCGTGGCCCCGCGGGCGGCCAGCACGGGCGCGAGCGTCCGGACCATCCCGATCACGCCGGCCTTCGACGTGGCGTAGTTGGTCTGGCCGACGTTGCCCGCGATGCCGGCGATCGACGACACCCCGACGATCCGCCCGCCGTCGCGCAGCACGTCGCCGTCCAGCAGCGCGGCGTTGATCCGTTCCTGGCAGGCGAGGTTGACCTCCAGCACCGAGTCCCACAGCGAGGAGTCCATGCGCGCCAGCGTCTTGTCGCGGGTGATGCCCGCGTTGTGCACGACTACGTCGACGCCGCCGTGCCGTTCGAGCAGGTACGAGGTCAGCCGCGCGGGATCGCCGGTGATGTCGAGCTGCAACGCCGACCCGCCGACGGCGTTCGCGACCTTCGACAGCTCGTCGCCGGCGGCGGGCACGTCGAGGCAGACCACGTGCGCGCCATCGCGTCCCAGAGCCGTGGCGATCGCCTCGCCGATGCCCCGGGAGGCACCCGTGACCAGCGCGACCTTGCCGTCGAGCGTGCCGGTCGGCGAATTCGCGGACACGTGGACGACCTGCCCGGACACGTACGCGGACCGCCCGGAGAGCAGGAACCGCAGCGTCGACTCGACCCCGTCCTCGGCGCCGTCCGCCACGTGCACGAGGTTGGCCGTGCCGCCGCGGCGCAGCTCCTTGCCGACCGACCGCACGAACCCTTCGAGCGCGCGTTGCGCCACGGAGTCCGGCGACCGCCCGATCACGATCACCCGCCCGCACGGCCCGAGCTGCGTGATCGCCGGGTGGAAGAAGTCGTGCAGCTGCCGCAGGTCTCCGACCGAACCGATCTCCGACGCGTCGAACACGAGCGCGCCGTAGGGAGCCGAGCCTGTTTCCAGCTGCTTCAGAAAGGGCAGCCGGGAAGCGCCACCGACCAGAACGGGTGTCGCCAGGGCGGCGTCACGGCGGAGCGGATACGGGTTCGGCAGGCCGAGCCTGCGCACGAGCTGGCGGCCCAGCCCCGACGTCGCGAACTTCTGGTACCTGTCCACGTCACACAACCTACTCGCTAGTAAGTCTACCCGCTAGTAGGTAGTATGGCGGCATGCGAGTAGCGATCATCGGCGGCAACCGCATCCCGTTCGCCCGCTCGAACGGCCCGTACGCCACCGCGTCGAACCAGGACATGTTCACGACGGTGCTGGACGGCCTGGTCAGCCGCTTCGGCCTGCAGGGCGTACGCCTCGGCGAGGTGGTCGCCGGCGCCGTGCTGAAGCACTCGCGCGACTTCAACCTCGTCCGCGAGTCGGTCCTCGGCAGCAAACTCAGCCCCGAGACCCCCGCCTACGACCTCCAGCAGGCGTGCGGCACCGGCCTGCAGGCGATCATCGCGGTTGCGAACAAGATCGCGCTCGGCCAGATCGAGTCGGGCATCGCGGGCGGCGTCGACACCACCAGCGACGCGCCGATCGGCGTGAACGAGAACTTCCGCAAGCTCCTGCTGGAGTTCAACCGCACCCGCAAGGTCAGCCTGCTGACGAAGCTGCGCCCCAGCCACGTCGTCCCGCACCTGCCCCGCAACGGCGAGCCGCGCACCGGCATGTCCATGGGCGAGCACGCGGCCATCACCGCCGCCGAGTACGGCATCACGCGCGAGGACCAGGACGAGCTCACCGCGCGCAGCCACCAGAACCTCGCCCGCGCCTACGACGAGGGCTTCTTCGACGACCTCGTCACCCCGTACCTGGGCCTGACCCGCGACCAGAACCTCCGTCCGGACAGCAGCGCCGAGAAGCTCGCCAAGCTCAAGCCGGTCTTCGGCGACACGATGACCGCGGGCAACTCGACCCCGCTCTCCGACGGCGCCTCCGCGGTCCTGCTCGCGACCGAGGAGTGGGCCGCTGAACGCAAGCTTCCGGTCCTCGCCTACCTGACGTTCGCCGAGACCGCCGCCGTCGACTACGTGCACGGCGACGAGGGCCTGCTCATGGCACCCGTGCACGCCGCACCGCGCATGCTCGACAAGGCGGGCCTCACGCTGCAGGACTTCGACTTCTACGAGGTGCACGAGGCGTTCGCGTCGCAGGTGCTCGCCACGCTGAAGGCCTGGGAGAAGGGACTCGGCGAGATCGACAGGTCCAAGCTGAACGTCAACGGCTCGTCGCTCGCGGCAGGCCACCCGTTCGCCGCCACCGGCGCCCGAATCGTGGCGACCCTGGCGAAGTTGTTGCACCAGAGGGGAAGTGGACGCGGGTTCGTGTCCATTTGCGCCGCCGGAGGTCAGGGCATCACGGCTATCTTGGAACGGTGACGCTGCAGACGCTGCTCGAGTCCCACCGCGACACCGTTCCGGCCTCGGTCGCCGTCATCGCCCGAGGCGACGCCGTCGAGTTCGCGGCGGTCGGAGAGTCCCGCGAGGCGGTCTTCCCGATCGCCTCGATCAGCAAGCCGATCGTCGCCACGGCGGCGACGCTCCTGGTGCGGGACGGCAGGATCGGGCTCGACGACCCGATCGCGAACTGGCTGCCGGAACTGGCGAACCCGCTGGTCGTCCGCACACCGGCCAGCGAGATCGCCGACGTCGTCCCGGCAACGGGGCCGATCACCGTCCGGCACCTGCTGACGTCCCGCTCCGGCTGGGGCTTCACGGCGGACTTCTCGTTGCCCGCCACCGCCAAGCTCTTCGAAGAGACACACCTGCACGGCATCGCGGACCTGCCGGCCCCTGACGAGTGGCTGAAGCGCCTCGCCCAGGTCCCCCTGCTGCACCAGCCCGGCGACGGGTGGCTCTACAACACCGGTTACGACGTGCTCGGCTTGCTGGTCGACCGCGTCACGGGATCGCTGCCCGGTTACCTGGCCGACCGCTTCTACGAGCCGCTCGGCATGACGAACACCGGCTTCGTCAGCGACGTCTTCCCGTCCGGCGCCGGCGGACTCAAGTCCACTGTGGACGACCTGCTGGCCTTCAACCGCTTCCTGCTCACCAGCGACCTGCTGCCGCAACTGGCGACCGACACGACGTCCGAACAGGAACGCGAGGCCGCGCGCATCTTCCTGGAGGGCCAGGGCTGGGGCATCGGCGGCAGCGTCGACATCGCCGAGATCGACCCGTGGAACTCGCCCGGCCGCTACGGCTGGGTCGGCGGTTCCGGCACGGCCGCGCACGTCGTCCCGGCCCAGGACGCGGTCACGGTCCTGCTCACCCGCACGGCCATGACGAGTCCCACCCCGACCGCGATCATGCGCGACTTCTGGCGGTACGCGGCCGGGTAAGGCTTGCCGAACCGGACGGTCCCTCATGCACACTCACAGTGTCGCGTCGCTGCGACACTGGGGGTGGGGGAATGCCGGACCTGCAGGTCGATCCCGAAAAAGATCCGGTGCTGGCGCGCGCACTCGTCGGCACCCTTCGCGACGAGTGGCGACCGGCCGCCGACGCGATGCGGTCGGCGCGCGAGTGGGAGCGCCGCGCCTACATCATGCTGACGCTGGCAGCGGCCGCCAAACGCCGCGTCGAGTGGCTCAAGAACTGGCTCAAGGCCCGTCCGGGCGACCGCGACGCCGTTGCGGTGCACAACACGATGGAGTCACTCAGCGGGAACTAGTGTGCCGCGCCGCAAGTTCGTCGCTGAAGTCGTTCCACCGGCCGCACGCCACCTCATCCGCGCCATCTTCAACCGTACGCGGGGGGGGGGGGGGGGGGGGGGGGCGCCCCCCCCCCCCCCCCCCCCCCGCGTGCGGCAAGAGCACTGGTCATCACTCACCCGCTGCCGGCCGCACACGAGGACGAGTTGTCGTAGGTGCCGTTCGGTTTGGCGCGGTACTGGTAGCGCCCTTCCCTGCGCCCGCGCCGCACTCGGCGGCCGGCCAGGACCAGGACCGTGAAGATGATCAGGAGGAGCAACGTCACGCCGACGATGCCCAGAAGCAGTCCTGTCGGCATCGTCAGTCCAGCAACGACCACGCCGCGGTGCACGAAGCCGACACGGTGATCTGCTGCGCCTTCAGGTTCAGCTGGTCGACCATCCCGGCCGGCCCCGCCATCTCGAACGACGCGGCGCCGCTCATCATCCGCGGCTGGTAGTGCGCGCCACCCTCCGTGTCGCCGATGCGCAGCAACGGCCCGAGCCGCCGCCCCAGCGCCGATGCATAGCCCTCGGCACGGCGCAGCGCGTCCGCCACGGCTTCTCGTTGCGCCTCACGGATGGCCTCGGTGTCGTCGACGAGCGTCCACGACGGGCCGTTGATCCAGGACGGCTCCGCCTGCACGAGTTCGGCCAGCAGCCCGTCGAGGCGGTCCAGGTCCTTCACCCAGATCACGTACTGCTGCGACGCGCGGCTGCCGACGCGCTGGTTGTTGTCCCAGTTGTCGTGCGCGGACAGCTGCCGCGACCGCACCTCGAACTCCGTGAGCAGCGGCTCGATGGCGGAAATGCGCTGGTTGAGCGTGCTCACCGCCTCGGAGCGTTCGGCGCCGAGAGCCTCGAACGTCACGTCCACCTGGGCGCGGTCGGCGGTGCGCTCGACCTCGCCGGTCCCCTTTGTCACGACTTCAGCCACGTCACGCAGCCAACCGGCACTGGGGTTCATCCGCAACTATTCGCCTCTATTGCTCAATCACTAGATAAAGGTATACAGCGGCATCCGGCCCCACTTCGAGGTTCGTCTGCGCGTCTCTAGAGCCGTCGCTAGAAACGCGGATACGGTGCGAGCCATGGACCCGGTGCGCAATCCGTTCGCTCCCGGTGCAGGCCAGCGGCCTCCTGAGCTCGCCGGCCGGGACAAAGAGGTCGGCGCGTTCGAGGTGGTGCTCGAACGAGTGGCCCGCGGTCGTCCCGAACGCAGCCTCGTGCTGACAGGACTGCGGGGCGTCGGCAAGACCGTCCTGCTCGGCGAGCTGCGGTCGATGGCCGTCAAGCGCGGCTGGGGTGCGGGCAAGGTCGAGGCCAGGCCCGACGCGGATCTCCGCAGGCCGCTGTCGGCCGCCCTGCACCGGGCGATCCGGGATCTCGCGGTCCGGCACCGCGCACCGGACCGGGTCGAGGCGATCCTCGGGATCCTCAAGGCGTTCGCGCTGAGGGCGGCCCCGGACGGCGCCAAGCTGCGCGACCGCTGGCAGCCCGGCATCGACGTCCCGGCGGCGTCCGGCCGGGCGGACTCCGGTGACATCGAGATCGACCTGGTCGAGCTGTTCACCGACGTCGCCGAGCTCGCGCAGGACGTCGGCACCGGCGTCGCGCTGCTCATCGACGAGATGCAGGACCTCAAGCCGGACGACATCAGCGCGTTGTGCGCGGCGTGTCACGAGCTCTCGCAGATCGGCGCGCCGCTGGTGGTCGTGGGCGCGGGTCTGCCGCACCTGCCGGCGGTCCTGTCCGCGAGCAAGTCGTACTCGGAACGCCTCTTCCGCTACGTCCGCATTGACCGGCTCAGTCGCGAGGACGCCGACCGCGCGGTGCTGGCCCCGGTCGAACGGGAGGACGCGGGCATCACGGACGAGGCGCTCGACGCGTTGTTCGACGCGTCCGGCGGCTATCCGTACTTCATCCAGGCCTACGGCAAGGCCGCCTGGGACGCCGCCCCGGCCGACCCGATCACCGCGACGGACGTCTCCGTGGCCGCTCCGGAGGCCGACGCGGAGCTGGCCGTGGGCTTCTTCGGCTCCCGATACGAGCGTGCGACGCCCGCTGAACGCGAGTATCTCCGGTCGATGGCCGAGTTGACCGACGGAAAGGATGCGGGCGTCAACACTGCCCAGGTGGCCGACCACCTGAAGCGCAAGCCCTCGTCGCTGTCGCCCGCGCGGGACTCGCTCATCAAGAAAGGCCTGGTCTACAGCGCGGAACGGGGGTAGATCGCCTTCACCGTGCCGCACTTCGGGAGGTTCCTGCTCGGCCGCGAGGAGTGACCCGAGGCACCCCGGCGTTGTCCGGCTGTTCACGTTGTCAGCCGATGATTCATCGGCATGTGCCCCAACTCACCGGATAATCGCGTGCTTTAACGCGCGCGTAGGTGCATACTTGGGTTACCAGCCAAACAGACCTCACAGAGGGAAGTGCAGACCCAGATGAACTTCGCAGCGAAGCTCCGCGCCCGTCGTGCCGAGGCGCGTAACCGGAAGGCCGTGGCTCGCGCGATCGACATGGCGACCACCCCGTCCATGCGTCACGAGCTGATGGCCATCGCCCAGGCTCAGGTCACCACCCTCCGCTGACCACGACCCGGCACTCGCACGGCGCCCCGTCGCGAGTGCCTCCCCAACGGGAACCCCTGGAGCACCTCCCGCGCTCCAGGGGTTTCATTCTGTTAAACGTGATCCACGCCACAGTATGATGGCGTTGTAACAGCGCACGTCGGTCCGCCGATGTCACTGTTGACCCCGCAGTGCTGTCGGACCCCCGACCTGGCAGCACCGCGGGGTTTCTTGTTTGCTGGGGGACATGAAGATCGCCGTGCTCGGCACCGGCCTCATGGGTGCCCCCATCGCAGCCAACCTCGCCGCGGCCGGACATGAGGTCCGGGTCTGGAACCGCACGCGAGCCAAGGCCGAACCGCTCGCCGCGCAGGGCGCCACCGTCGCCGACTCCCCCGCCGCCGCGGTCGAGGGCGCGGAGATCGTGCTGACGATGCTCAACGACGGCCCCACGGTCACCGCGGCCATTCAGGCCGCCGTCGAGTCCCTGCCGCACGACGCCGTGTGGATCCAGGCGTCCACCGTCGGCATCGCGTCCACCGAGGACCACATCGCACTCGCTCGTTCGCTCGGGCTGGAGTTCGTGGACGCGCCCGTGCTCGGCAGCACGAAGCCCGCCGCCGAAGGCAAGCTCGTCGTGCTCGCGTCCGGTGCCGAGGAACTGCGTGAACGCGTGCAGCCCGTGTTCGACGTGATCGGCGCCCGCACGATGTGGGTCGGCGACGCCGGTGCGTCGTCGAAGCTGAAGCTCGTCGCGAACAGCTGGGTGCTCGCGCTGACCGCGGCGGTCGGCGAGGCCGTGTCGCTCGCGGAGGCGTCCGGGCTCGACCCGAAGCTGTTCCTGGAGGCCGTGTCCGGCGGCGCGATCGACACCCCGTACCTGCAGATGAAGGGCGGCGCGATCATCGCACGTTCCTTCGAGCCCGCGTTCACCGTGGAGAACGCGCTGAAGGACGCGCGGCTCGTCGAAGAGGCGGCGGAACGGGCGAACGTGCGCCTCGACGTTGCGCAGGCGTCCGCCGAACGGCTGAGCCGCGCCGTCGACGGCGGGCACGGCGACAAGGACATGGCCGCGTCTTACTTCGCCAGCTACGAATAAGCCCGACGATCGGCCGGTCCGGCGGGGCGTGCGGGCTCAATAGCGTGGCCTGGTGAACAGACTCGCACGCTCCCTGCTGGCGTTCGGCCTGGCATCCGCGCAGGTCGTGGCCACCGCGGCGGTCGTGTCCGCCGCCCAGGACATCAAGGACCGCATCGCCGCCATTCCCGGCGTGCGGATCATCAGCGAGGGGACGTCCGGCGCCGCGCGGACGTTCGTCCTCGGCATCCAGCAGCCCGTGGACCACCGCAGGCCGCGCGGCACGAAGTTCGAGCAGCGCTTCTCGTTGCTGCACAAGGCCGAGTCGAAGCCGATGGTGCTGCACACCACCGGCTACAACCTGCCCGGCACGGTCAGCCCGTCCGAGCCCGCCAGGCTCGTCGACGGCAACCAGATCAGCGTCGAGCAGCGGTTCTTCACGCCCTCGCGGCCCGAGCCGGCGGACTGGGACGACCTGAACATCTGGCAGGCGGCAGGCGACCACCACCGGATCGTCGCCGCGTTCAAGAAGATCTACGGCGCTCGCTGGCTCTCCACCGGTGCCAGCAAGGGCGGCATGACGTCGATCTACCACCGCCGGTTCTTCCCGCGCGACGTCGACGCGACCATCGCGTACGTGGCGCCGAACGACGTGGTGAACGACCGTGACGTCTACGGCGAGTTCATCCGCGAGGTCGGCAACGACCCGACGTGCAACCGTCGCCTCGAAGGCGTGCAGCGGCAGATCCTGCAGCACCGCGACGAGATCGTCTCCCGCCTGGAAGCCAAGGGCTATACGTACGAGCAGTTCGGCAGCGCGCACAAGGCGTTGGAGATCCTGGTGCTGGACACGCCGTTCACGTTCTGGCAGTACGGCACCCAGGAGCAGTGCGCGCTGGTTCCCGGCACGGGCGCCTCGGTGGACGACCTCTGGACGTTCATCGACAAGACCGTGGGCTGGGACTTCTACAACGACGCCGGCGTCGCGCCCTACACGGCGTACTACTACCAGGCGGGCACGCAGCTCGGCTGGCCGGAAGCGGACGAGTCCGCGGTGCGCGACCTGCTGCGCCACCCCGGTTCCTCGGTGCCGCGTTCGATGGTGTCACCGGACATCAGGTTCCCGCGTTTCGACCGTTCGGCGATGCGCGACGTGGACTCGTGGGTGCGCTACCAGGGCTCGCGGCTGCTGTTCGTCAACGGCCAGAACGACCCGTGGAGCGCGGAACCGTTCCAACTCGGGCGGGGCACGCGCGACTCGCTGTCGTTCACGGTTCCCGGTGGCAACCACGGCTCGAACATCGCCAAGCTGCCCGAGAAGGAACGCGCTGCCGCGACGGCGGCCGTGCTGCGCTGGGCCGGAGTCTCCGCCGCTCCCGTTGCGGCACTTGCCGTGGACGAGGGCCCGGACTCGCTGGACGCACTGCGGGCACGCCGGGGCTGAGGCACTCTGAGGACGTGAAGCCGTTGCTCGTGGTCGATGCAGCCAACGTCGTGGGATCGGTCCCGGACGGGTGGTGGCGCGACAGAGCGGGCGCGGCCGAACGCCTCCGCGACGCCCTGCGCGGCCGCGACGAGGAGGTCGTCCTGGTCGTGGAAGGCAAGGCGCGCAACGTTTCTTCCGTCGACGACGTCCGGGTGGTCTCCGCCCCCGGCGAGGGCGACGACACGATCGTCGAGGTCGTGCGTGCCGAAGGTGCCGGGCGCGTGGTGACGGTGGTGACCGCTGACCGCGCGTTGCGGCAACGGGTGATGGCGCTGGGCGCCGGGGTGGCGGGACCCACCTCGGTGCCGCGCCGCTAGAGCCGGAACAGCTGCTCGAGGACCTGCGCGACGCCGTCCTCGGTGTTCGGCGGCGCGTGGTTGGCGCAGGCCTGCTTCACGAGCGGGTGCGCGTTGCCCATCGCGTACGCCGTGCCGGCCCAGCCGAGCACCGACAGGTCGTTCGGCATGTCACCGAACGCGATGACCTCGTGTTTGCCGATTCCCCTCGTGTTGCACAGGGATTCGAGCGTGACGGCCTTCGAGACGCCAGGCGGGCTGATCTCCAGCAACCCGAGTCCGCCCGAGTGCGTGACGGTGACGTGCTGCCCGACGGCCTCTCTGGCGATCTCCATCATGTGGTCGACCTCGGCGTCCGGCGCCCAGGCGAGCATCTGCACGACCTGGTGCGCCTCCTCGAAGACGTGGGCGAGCAACTCCAGTGTCCTGTGTGGATTCTTCGGCCCGAACCCCTGGAAACCAGGCTCTGACAACACTTCCAGCCCGGTCTCGACCGCGATGCCGACGTTCGGGATCACCTCGGCCAACGCCTCCGACACCTTCCGCACGACGTCCAGCGGCACCGTCTGCGCGTGCGTGACCTCGCGGTTCGTCAGGTCGTAGATCATCGCGCCGTTGGAGCAGATCGCCGTGCCGGTCAGTTCCAGGTCCTGCACGAACCGCGGCGGCCGGGCCGTGACGACCACGACGTCCGCGTCGACGGCGTGGAGCGTGGCGCGGGTGCGGTCGCTCAGCACCCCGCCCGGTTGCAGCAGCGTGCCGTCGAGGTCGGTCGCGATCAACCTGATCATCGGCCGATTATCGGGCAGGGACTACTGATCGCGGGCGAGAAGCCCGGAAGCCGTCACCTCGGCGGTGTGGCGCACGACGTCCTCGAAGTCGATCCGCATGGCGGCCAGGGACGGGTCCGCGGCGTAGACGGCGAGCAGCGCCTCCGGGGGACGGCTGCTGGGCCAGGCGGTGCCCACCACCATCCACACCGTCCGGACGAGGACGAAGGCCCTCTCTTCGCCCAGTTCCGGCAGGTGCCGAACGGTGAACCGGACGAGTGCCTCCAGGTATCCGCGAACGGCGTGCTTGTGCCGGAGCGCGGTCTCGACGGAGATGTTGTGCTCCAGGACGGTGGCCTGCGCGCTGATCAGATCGCACAGCACCGGGCGGCGTGCCAGCGAGGAAGCGAGAAGTTCGGCCAGCCGGTTCTCGCGCTCGCGAAGAACGCCGCCGGGCACGGCTTCGCGTTCCAGTTCCGCGATCCAGTCCGCGCCCTCGGCTTCCAGCAGTTCCAGCAGCACGGCTTCCCGCGACTCGAAGTAGCGCAGCACGTTGGCCTTGGCCAGGCAGACCCGGCGGCTCAGGCCGTTGAGGGTCAGTTCGGCCACCGGCATCTCGGTGAGCATCGCGGCCGCGGCACCGAGGATCTGCCGTCGGCGCTCGCCACGCTGCTCGTCGGTGCGCGCTCGCTGGAAACCCATACCGGGCATGTTACAGACCGGCGGTACTTTACTAAGAGACCGATGGTCCGTTATGTTGGACGAATAAGAGACCGCCAGTACTTAAGGGGTGTTCGTCGTGTACCAGGTTCCTGACCAGCGAGGTAAGCGCATCGTCGTGACCGGCGCGAACAGCGGCACGGGCAAGGAGACGGCCAAGCGACTGGCAGGGGCCGGGGCCGACGTCGTGCTCGCGGTGCGCACGGAGGCCAAGGGCGAGCAGGCGAAGGCGGAGATCCTCGCCGCGCACCCCGGCGCCCAGGTCGAGGTCCGCCGGCTCGATCTGGCGGACCAGGCTTCGGTGCGCGCGTTCGCCGACGGCCTGATCGCCGAGGGCAGGCCGTTGGACGTGCTGGTGAACAACGCCGGCGTGATGAACGTGCCCGCCCGCACCGAGACCGCCGACGGCTTCGAACTCCAGCTGGCCAGCAACTTCCTCGGCCCGTTCGCACTGACGGTCCGGCTCCTGCCGTTGCTGCTGGTCGCTCCCGCGCCCAGGGTCGCCACGATGAGCAGCGGGGCCGCGTTCCGGGGAAAGATCGACTTCGACGACCTGCAGTCCCGCCGCCGGTACAGCCCGACGCTGACCTACTCCCACTCCAAGCTGGCCGACCTGCTGCTGATGGTGCACCTGACGGACCTCGCGCAGGAGCGCGGGTGGCCGTTGCTGTCGGTCGGCGCGCACCCCGGTTACACCCGCACCAACCTGACGACCTCCGGTCCGCACCTGAACGGTGGACGGCCCGGCCTCGTCGAGTCGTTGATGTACAAAGTCGTGCCGTCGCAGGGCGTTGAGCAGGGCTCCGAGCCGCTGCTGTACGCGGCGGCCGACCCCGACGTGGTCCCCAGCGGCTACTACGGCCCGCGCTGGGCGCTCGTCGGTCCGACCAGGCCCGCCTCGTTGCCGCGGCCTGCCAGGGACAAGGCGCTGGCCGCCCGCCTGTGGGCCGAGGCCGAACGCCTCACCGGCACGTCGGTGGAGGTCGTGGGCCGGTGATCCCGCGTTCGGGCAAGATCGAAGCATGACCCATCGAGTTGACGACATGCCGTTGCCGGTTTGGCTCCCGGAGTCCGGTTCCGGCCCCGGCATCGTGCTGATCCAGGAGATCTTCGGCCTGGACGGGTACCTGCGCGGTGTTGCCGAGAAGCTCGCCGCGCTCGGCTACGTCGTGGCCGTGCCCGAGTTGTTCCACCGCTTCCAGCCGGGCTGGGTGGGCGAGCACGACGAGGCCGGCATCGCGAAGTCGATGGAGGTCGTCGGCAACCTCGACTTCCCGCTCGCCGTGCAGGACGTCGTCGCGTCGGTCGAGTACCTGCGCGGGCTGCCCGAGGTCACCGGCGGCGTCGGCGTGTTCGGCTTCTGCCTCGGCGGCACCCTGGCCTACTCGGCGGCCGTCGCCGACGGCCCGGACACCGCAGTGTCGTTCTACGGCTCGGGCGTGCCGGACCAGATCGGCACGCTGGACCAGGTGTCGTGCCCGATCCAGTTCATCTTCGGCACCGAGGACGCGTTCATCACCGGCTACCAGAAGGTCGCGGACGCGGTGCCGTCGCACGAGGGCGCCGAGATCCATCTGGAGGCCGCGGGCCACGCGTTCCTCAACCACCTCGGCCCCTGGTACGACAAGGACGCGGCCGACCGCGCCTGGGACCAGTCCGTGAAGTTCCTCGCGCGCACGCTTCCCGCCTAGGCGATGCACGGCACCGCGAGCTGCTGCGAGAAGTACCTCTCCAGCGGCTTGCGGTGCAACCGGCGCTCGACCGCGATCAGCTCGTTGCGCCGGTAGTGCCTCACCTGCGTGCTCGTGACGACGAACCCGTTGCGTTCGGCCGTCGGCATCTCGTCGTAGAGCAACGCGTGCTGTCCTTGCGTCACAACGACATCCGCCAGACCGTCCGGAATCTCGCTGGCGCGTGTCGCGATGGTGGCGGCGAGCGCGTCCGGCCGGTTGCGCAACCGGCGATGCGGCCACGGCACCCCGTGGTGTTCGGCCTCCAGCGTCCGGTGCAACGCCCTGGCCGCGTGCCGGATCGCCTTGATCGAGTCGCCGGTGAGCACGTGCACCTCGGGCGCGTCCAGCGTCGTGTCCCTGCGGAACCCGGTGCACACGATCACCCTGTCGTACCGCAGCTCGCCGGTGCCGTCGATCGTCGCGACGAACTCGTTGCCCTCCTTGACGACCCGCTGCACCGTCCGCCCGACGGTGTGCGTGACCCGTGCTGTCGACGCGATGTTGTCCGCCGTCTCGAACGCGCTGTGCCCACGTCCGATGATCAGCACCCGTTTCCCCGCGTACTCGGTCGGATCGGTGCTGGCCGTCGCGTACGTCTCCGCGTGCTCGACGCCGGGAACACTGGGCAGATAGGGCTTCTTGCCGGTGGCGACGATGACGTGCCGCGCGTTGTACTGGCTGAGATCGCTGACCGGCGTGTTGTAGCGGACGTTCAACGGCCGTGCGAAGTCCTCCAGGTACCGCACCAGGTCGTCCGCGTTGGGGAAGGATCGCTTGCTGTAGCGCGCGAACGGCACGCCCTCGAACAGAGAGTTGTCGTCCGTCGAGAGAACTCGATGCCGCGGGAACGTCCGGAAGAAGCTCGCCGGCTCCGGCCCCGCCTCGACGATCAGGTAGTCGCGGCCTGCACGGTGCAGAAAGCGCCCCATCTGCAAGCCCGCCGGACCCGCACCGATCACCAGGTACTCCACCATCACGCACCTCCCGGCGTCCTCTACGCCGAGCACGGCGAAAAGGTTCAGACGGGCGGTCTGCCTCCATGATGACCGCTACCGGCGAGTTCTGGCCAACCTTCCCGCCTGCCGGACACCTGCCGCGCGGATAGGCTGAGCCGATGAGGTTCATCGCGGTGCCGGCACTGATGTTGCTGCTGGCCGCCTGCGCCTCCCAGGCCGCGCCTGAGCCCACTCCGTCCTCCGAGCCCACGAGCGAGTCCCCCATGCCGCCGACGCCGCCCAGGCAGGAACCGTTCGAGATCACGACGGAGGTCAGCGGCGTCCGCGAGTGGCAGAACTCCCCGGAGCAGATGGGGTTCGTCTACCGCGTGCAGCCCATCGACTTCACCCTGACAGCCCGCAACACCGGCAGCACACCGCAGTCGGACGCCCGGATCAGGTTCGTCGTCGAGGACATGGACGGCGAGGGCGACCTGACCGTCGGCGGCGAAGGATGGACGTGCGAGGGCGGCCGCGACATCGCCTGCACCGCCACCGGCACCACCGCCGCAGGCGGCACCTGGTCCCCGCTCACCCTGACGATGCGGCACACCAAGGCCGGGCAGACCAGCGTCGTCGTCCACTGGGAGGACGTGGCGCCCAACGTGATCTTCCGTTACGACGCCGGCACCTGACCCTCGCCACTACGCTCGCGCCGTGGCGAAGGCTGATCGCGAACTCTGGTCGATCCGGACGCACATCGGCACGGTGGTGCTGATCGGCCTGGTGGTCTTCGCGGTGGCCGCCACCCTCCTGTGGCTGGCGCTGAGCATGCCGACCGCGGTGAACACCCGAGTCGACATCATCAAGATCGCACTGTCGGTGGTCGCCGGCGTGGGCGGCGTGGTCGCGCTGGTAGTGGCCTACCGCAAGCAACGCGTGGGCGAATCCGCAGAGAAGCGCGAACACGCCAAGGTCCTCAACGAACGCTTCGCCACCGCCTGCAACCAGATCGGCCACGACAAGCCCGCAGTCCGCCTCGCAGGCCTCTACGCCATGGCATCGCTGGCCGACGAGTGGACCGCGCAACGTCAGACGTGCATCGACGTCCTGTGCGCGTACCTCCGCATCCCGTACGAGCCGTCGCTGGACTCCGAATGGGACCACGACGAGGAGACCGAGGTCCGCCTCTCGATCACCAGCGTCATCGCCGCCCACCTCCGCGACGATGCCCCGACGAGCTGGCAGGGCCACGACTTCCACCTCACCAGGGCGGTCCTGCGCGCCGCGGACTTCGCCGGAATCCACATGACCGGCGGGAACCTGGTGCTCAGCCTGGCGCGCTTCCCCGGCGGCTGGGTGTCGTTCGACGGCATGAAGGTGAGTGGCGGCGAGGTGTGGTTCGGCGGCGCGACCTTCGCCGGAGCGCGCGTCACGTTCCACGGGGCCCAGTTCACCGGCGGCCGCGTGAAGTTCGAGGGCGCGGAGTTCAACAGCGGCGAGGTGTCGTTTCGCGGAGCCCGGTTCGCCGGCGGTGAGGTGGACCTGTCGGAAGCGGTGATCACGACGGCGCCGGTGTTCGACGACGGCGAGAAGCCGGGCCTGAAGCTCCCGTGATTGTCAGGGGTGGCTGCCAAGATCGCCGCCATGGGCACCTGGGACATCGGTCATTTCGACAACGACATCGCTGCGGACTTCTCCGGCTCGCTCGACGAGGCACCGGAGGCCGAGCGCGAGAACATCATCCGCACCACGCTGACCCGCACGATCGAAGCCGGCGAGTACCTCGACAGCCATGAGGCGTGCGAGGCCCTGGCCTCGGCCGCGCTGATCGCCGCGCAGTGTCCTGGCGGAACGCCTATCACCACGGCATACGGCCCCGACGAGCCGCTGCCGGTCTTCTCACCTGACCTGCGACCCCTCGCCGTTCAAGCCCTGGACCGCATCCTGGCAGCGGATTCGGAGCTCCCGGAGCTGTGGGACGACACCGAGCACGGCCCGCAGTGGCGGCAGAGCGTCGCCGACCTCAAAGCCGTCCTTCTCACCTGATGGACGGCGGAAAACTCAACTGTCTATGGAGCTGGACATGGCCGTGACGACGTCGCGTACCGGTTCAGCGGCTCGGTACGCCGATGTCCAGCGCACGGCGAGCTCGGTCGATCAACTGCTTGTAAGTGACGACTTCGATCCGGGAGCGGTCGGTGTTGTAACTTCGCAGCACCTCGTTGACCTGCTGCTCGGTGAAGTCGACGTCGTACATCGGGTGCCCGATGACCACGGTGCCACTCGCTCTCCTCGCATCGATGCCGTGGCGTTCCAGAATCTCCGCCCGGTGCTCGTCGAACGCCCGGAGATAGTTCGCGACCTGTGCGGTGGCGCGGTTGACGTCGTCGGAGGTGATCGGGACACCTCGGTGGAGTTTCACGGACCGGGTGTTCGCCTTTTTCAGTTCGACGACGTGCAGCACTCCATCCGGTCGCAGCAGCGCCAAGTCGACCTCTGAACCGGGAGTCAGGCGCCTGACTCCCGAGAGGCCGACGTATCCGCCTCCGAACAGCCAGGACGCGCGCTCCACCAATCGCTGCAACCCGCTTTCCTTGGTGAACGGGTTCTCGATCGCCGTCTCCAACTCGTCCAGTTGTCCGCGCCTGATTCGGAGTTGGGCCGCCGCGACCAGAAGATCGGCGTCGGGTGTTGCCAACAGTGCGTCGACCTGGGGGTCGATGTCCTCTTCCGCGCGGAACTCGACCCGGTCGACCAAGACGTCGGTCAGCCAGGCCCCGATATCCGACCTGACTCGGAACGCGCCGTAGTGTCCGGCTCTCCTGGCTCGCACGAACCGCAGAGCGCGACGGCCTTCACGTTCGTAGTAGGCGGCAATGTCGGCCGCGGTGGCGCTCGGGTCCTCGGCGAGCAGATGGTCGATCTCATGTTTGATGAACGCCCTCAAGCCGCTCACTGTGGTTTGAAGGTTTTGGACATCCGTCAACTGTCCGGAGTTGTTGTAGAGGTCGTGCTTGACGTTCAGGTCGGTTTCCAGCAGTACGCCGGTCATGTAGGCAATGGCGTCCTGGGCACCTTCCTGACTCGCCGAGTCCCCGGCCCGATGTGCTTCTCGCTGGATGAACTCCAGCAGTTCGACCAAGGGCTTCCCGCCCTTGTAGGGGCTTTGCGCGCCCATCAGGTCGAGCGCGTCCATGAAGTGCTGTGCAACTTCAGGGGAAGCCAGTTCGTGCAGGGACAGGAGTAGAGACTTGAGCGTGTAGTCGGACCTGAGCGCCATAGGCGGTGATCTTGGTGCAACGGCAAAGCATCTGTCCGCCGATCGAATGGGCGGTCCGCGCGGCTCCGGACGCGTCCACATCCTGGACGTCGGAACACCCCAACCGTCCACAGTGTTGGATACGGCCGTGACGACTGTGAAGCGCCGTGCCCGTGTCCGTGCCCCTGAACTGGTAGGACGGGGCTGGCTGAACACCGGCGGCGAGCAGATCAGCCTCAAGGACCTGCGCGGCAAGATCGTGCTGCTCGACTTCTGGACCTTCTGCTGCATCAACTGCCTGCACGTCCTGGACGAGCTGCGGCCCCTCGAGAAGGAGTTCGAGGACGTCCTCGTCACCATCGGCGTGCACTCGCCGAAGTTCGTCCACGAGGCCGACCCCGAGGCGCTCAAGGCCGCCGTCGAGCGGTACGAGGTGCACCACCCGGTCCTGGACGACCCGGAGCTCACGACCTGGCAGCACTACGCCGTCAAGGCGTGGCCGACGCTCACGCTGGTCGACCCCGAGGGCTACGTGGTGCACGTTGCCGCTGGTGAGGGGCACGTTGAGGCTCTCAGAACCATCATCAAAGAGCTGATCGACGAACACGACGAGAAGGGCACGCTGGACCGCGGCGAAGGGCCGTACCAGGCGCCGGAGCCGGCGAACACCACGCTGCGGTTCCCGGCGAAGGCCATCGTCACGCCGCGCAACACGATCCTCGTCAGCGACTCCGCTCACCACAGCATCGTGGAGCTCGAAGCGGACGGCGAGACCGTCATCCGCCGCATCGGTACCGGCGAACGCGGCCGCCAGGACGGCACCTCGCCCACCTTCTCCGAGCCCGCGGGTCTCACCGAAGTCCCCAACACCCACGGCTACGACGTCGTCATCGCGGACACGGTCAACCACCTCCTCCGCGGCCTCAACCTCGAAACCGGCGAGGTCACGACCCTCGCGGGCACCGGCGAGCAGTGGCGTGACGGCGAGACGGACGGGCCCGCCGACAAGATCGAGCTGACCAGCCCGTGGGACGTCGCCTGGTGGAACGGTGGCGTCGCCATCGCCATGGCCGGCAACCACACGCTGAGCTTCTTCGACCCCGCCCGGAACACCGTCGAAAGACTGGCCGGCACCACCGTCGAGGGCATCAACGACGGCGCGGCGAACCAAGCTTTCTTCGCGCAGACGTCCGGGCTCGCGGCGGACGGCGATCGGTTGTGGATGGTCGACTCCGAGACGAGTTCGCTGCGCTATCTCGAGAACGGCGAGGTGCACACGGTCATCGGCAAGGGGCTGTTCGCGTTCGGCCACAAGGACGGCGCCGCGGACGAGGCCCTCCTGCAGCACCCGCTGGGCGTCACGGTCCTGAAAGACCACTCGGTCGCCATCAGCGACACCTACAACAACGCCATCAGGCGCTTCGACCCCGAGACGAACACCCTCACCACCATCGCCACGGACATCGCCGAGCCGTCTGACGCGCTGATCATCGACGACGAGCTCGTGGTCGTCGCGAGTGCGGCGCATCGGCTCGAACGGTTCGCGGCGGCCGCGACGAAGATCGACGGCGCGGCCCACGAGGTGAAGCGTCCGTCGACCGACATCGGGCCGGGCGCGTTCGAGCTCGCGGTCGTCTTCACCCCGCCGACTGGGACGAAACTGGACGAAAGGTACGGACCGTCCACCCGTCTGGAGATCACCAGCTCACCGCCGGAGCTGATCCTGGAAGGCGCGGGTGTCGGCACGGAACTGGTACGCGCGTTGCGGATCAACGATCAGGTCACGAACGGCGTTTTGCACGTCGTAGCGCAGGCCGCCAGTTGCAGTGACGATCCTGCCGACGAACACCCGGTCTGTCGCCTGACCAGGCAGGACTGGGGGGTGCCGGTTCGAGTTGTTGCCGATGCACCTACCAGGTTGCCGTTGCTCATGGGCGGCATGGACGAGGAGGGTTCGCAAGCCACGTAGACTCTGCGGGTGCCTGATGTCAAGCTCGAGATCCAGATGCTGTACGACCGCGTCATGGTCCGCATCTCGCCGGAGGACGGCGAGCGGCGTTCCAGCGGAGGCATCGTGATCCCCGCTACGGCCCAGATGGCGAAGCGGTTGGCGTGGGGTGATGTGTTCGGAGTCGGTACCAGCGTGCGCCACGTGAAGGTCGGCGACCGGGTGATGTTCAACCCGGAAGATCAGCTTGAGGTCGAGGTGCACGGCACCACGTATCTCGTGATGAGGGAACGCGATCTGCACGCGGTTGCGACGGAGCTCACCGAGCACGGTACTGGTCTGTATCTATGAGCCGCCGGTTGTGATCGACGCCTGATAGCTGCACACATTTGCCACCTCAGGAGAGACAGGGCGACGGGGAGAGCTGTGCCGTACGACGCTGACAAGACGAGAGCGATGCCTCCGGTGGGTCCCGGCGGCACCTCCTCCGAGCAGACGACCAAGATCACCCCGGTCCGGGTGGACGCCTCGACCGAGGCCTGGCCGTCCGAGGAGCCGGACCCGAGCGAGCCGACCGTCACCGCTGCCGTGCCCGGTGTCGGGTTCCCGGCCAGCGAGGACGCCACCGAGTACATGAAGCCGGTGCTGCCGCCGGAACCGCGGCCTGAGGACTCCGGTGTCTACGGGCCGGTGATGATCGAGCCCGGTGAGGACGAGGCCCAGCCGAAGTTCAACCGGAAGCGGGCGGTCATCGTGGCCGCGGCCGTGGTCGGCGCCTTCGGCCTGCTCTACGGCCTCGACATCCTCGTCTCCAGTGGCAACGTGCCGCGCGGCGTGACGGTGGCGGGCGTCGACGTCGGCGGCATGAGCCACGCCGACGCCGAGAAGAAGCTGCGCGACGAGATCGGCCCGCGCCTCGACAAGCCCGTCGCGCTCAAGGCCGGCGACGTCACCGCCGAGCTCGACCCGAAGAACGCGGGTCTGGAGCTCGACTGGAACGGCACGATCGACCGTGCGGGCAGCCAGCCGCTCAGCCCGATCACGCGCGTCACCTCGTTCTTCACCAGCCGCGAGGTCGGTGTCGCGACGAAGGCGGACGACGCGAAGGTCTCCGGCGCGCTCGAGGCTCTGCGTCCCAAGCTCGACCACGATCCGATCGAGGGCACCATCAAGTTCGAGGGCGCCAAGCCCGTCGCCGTCGACCCGCACGACGGCCAGAAGCTCAAGGCCGAGGACGCGGCCGGCGCGGTGGTCTCGAACTGGGCGTCCGGGAACCCGGTCGAGGTCCCGATGGACTTCACCCCGGTCAAGACGACCAAGGAGGGCGTCGAGAAGGCGCTCAACGACGTCGTCAAGACCGCGGTCTCCGGCCCTGTCGTCATCAAGGGCGAGGGCAAGGACGCGACGCTCTCGCCGGAGCAGATCGGCGCCACGCTGGCCTTCGCTCCCGGTGACGGCGGCGCGCTGAACGTCACGCCCAACAAGGACAAGCTCGCCGAGGTGATCGCGCCGCAGCTCA
This sequence comes from Lentzea sp. NPDC102401, assembly GCF_044765805.1. Lineage (NCBI taxonomy): Bacteria > Bacillati > Actinomycetota > Actinomycetes > Pseudonocardiales > Pseudonocardiaceae > Lentzea > Lentzea sp. NPDC102401. The sequence goes on from NZ_JBIWKS010000003.1 coordinate 532,056, forward strand.
AGGACACGGTCAAGGAGGGCAAGGACGCCGAGATCGTCTTCGAGGGCGGCAAGCCGACGGTCAAGCCGTCGGTGGACGGCCTCGACCTCGACTGGGACAAGAACCTGCAGCCCTACTTCGACACGCTGAAGAAGACGGACGCGCGCGAGGTCAAGTTCGAGTACAAGCACACGCCCGCGAAGGTCACCACCGAGCAGGCGAACAAGATGGGCATCAAGGAGGTCATCGGCGAGTTCCAGACCGGTGGCTTCGCTGCCGCCTCCGGCGTGAACATCCGGGTGGTCGCCGAGAAGGTGAACGGCGCGATCGTGAAGCCCAAGGAGACGTTCAGCCTCAACAAGTACACCGGCCCCCGCGGCACCGCGCAGGGCTACGTCGAGGCGGGCATCATCGAGAACGGCATCCCCGGTATGGCGGTCGGTGGCGGCATCTCGCAGTTCGCGACCACGCTCTACAACGCGTACTACTACGCGGGCATGAAGGACGCGGGTCACAAGGAGCACAGCTACTGGATCACGCGGTACCCGAAGGGCCGCGAGGCCACCGTGTTCATGGACACCGCGGGCAACAGCCTGATCGACGTCGCGTTCACGAACCCGGACGACACGGGCGTCGCCATCCAGACGATCTGGACGGGCTCCTCGATCAAGATCGTGCTCTGGGGTACCAAGAACTACGACGTCACCGGTTCCACCAGTGGCGACTTCAACCCCACCCAGCCGCAGGAGAAGAAGGTCAGCAAGGCCGGCTGCGCGCCGAGCAACGGCGCCCCCGGCTTCTCGGTGACGGACACCCGCACGATCACGGACCGCCGCACCGGCCAGTCGCGCAACGAGTCGCGCACGGTCCGCTACGACCCGCAGTTCAAGATCATCTGTGAGCCGCCGCCCGGCGGCTGAGCAAGTTTCAGGTTCACGGTGGCCACGCGGGGGTATTCACTCCTTCGTGGCCACTGTTGCGCAAGAGGCGCGAAGACACCCCGTCGTCCAGACGCTCGGGCGGGCGGGAATGGTGCTGTACGGGGTCGTGCACGTCCTGGTGGCGTGGCTTGCGATCCAGGTCGCGTTCGGTGACTCCGAACAGGCCGACTCGAAAGGCGCGGTGAGCGACATCGCTCAGGGCGGCGCGTGGTTGCTGTGGACGCTCGGCATCGGACTCGTGTGCTTCGCGCTGTGGCAGCTGCTTCTCGCCTTCGTCGGGTACACCTACATCGGCAAGAAGCGGAAGCGCATCTCCAAGCGCATCGGCTCCGCTGCCCGCGCCGTCACGGCGACCGGTATCGCCCTGGCTGCCTTCAAGTACGCGACGGGCTCCGGTAGCGGCGGCGACCAGAACCAGCAGCAGCAAGAACTCACGGCTCAGGTGCTCTCCTGGCCCGGTGGTCAGTTCATCGTCGGTGCCGTGGCGATCGGCATCCTCTCGATCGCCGGCGTGATCGTCTACAAGGGTGTCAAGAAGTCCTTCGAGAAGGACCTCGACATGGGCAAGGCCCCGAAGTGGATCGAGCCGGTCGGCAGGATCGGCTGGATCGGCAAGGGCGCCGCGTACGGCGTGATCGGTGTCCTCGTCGGACTCGCCGCCATCAACGCGGACCCCCAGCAGTCCGGCGGCATGGACAAGGCGCTGAAGACGTTGGCGGCACAGCCTTACGGCGTGTTCCTGCTGTCCGCGGTGGCGATCGGCATCGCCGCGTTCGGCGTGTACTGCTTCGCGGCGGCGCGCGCCCTCAAGGAGTGACGTCGGAGGCCGCGAGCCCGTGCTCGTGCCGGGCCGCGGCCGCCTGCGCCTCCACCGTCATCGACGCCAGGACCTGCCCCGCCGCCACGTAGAAGACGTTCGGGCTGGCGTTGTCCGGTCCCCAGCCGGGACTTCCCCGCAGCAGCAGGAGATCACCAGGATCCGGGTTCATCCCCTCGAACCAGGAGTCCTGCTCGACGCCGGTCCGCTGCCACGCGATCACGGCCTTGGTGCCGCTCCCCGCTCGTTGGTACACCTGCGCGACGCTCGCCAGTTCTGCTCCCGGCGACGCGTCGCGCAGCTCGTTCATGTGCCGCCGGTACCCGAACCACAGCTCGTCCTGGCGCACCTGCCGGTTCTTCAGGCGTCGCAGGACGACCGTCGCGAGCGCCACGAGGCCGGCGATCGCGCACACCATCAGCAGGTACAGGAACACCGGCCAATCTTTGATTCCGAACGAGGGACTGTCAACTGACAACGAAATCAAGCTGCGTCTGGTGAGGTGATCGCGCTGGCGTGCCGGTCATGTCGAGTCCTGAGGCATCCAGGGCCGGGTCTGCGGTGTAGCCGTCAGCCCCGGAAACCCCCTTCATTCCTCGGAGCTCCTCCGTGCCTCTTTCGCTGTACCTGCTTGCCCTGGCCGTGTTCGCCATGGGCACCTCAGAGTTCATGCTCTCCGGGCTCTTGCCTGCCATCGCCGTCGACTTCGACGTGTCCGTCGGCACCGCCGGACTGCTCACCTCCGCGTTCGCCGCGGGCATGGCCGTCGGCGCGCCGCTGATGGCGGTGCTCGCCCGCACCTGGTCCCCGCGCCTGAGCCTGTTCGGGTTCGTCGTCGTGTTCCTGGTCGCGCACGTGGCCGGTGCCGTCACGACGAGTTTCGCGGTGTTGCTGATGTCCAGGGTGCTCGCCGCACTCGCGAATGCCGGGTTTCTCGCCGTGGCACTGACAACGGGCGCCGCGCTCGTACCGCCGCGACGACGGGGACGGGCGCTCGCCGTGCTGCTGTCCGGCACGACGGTGGCCACCGTCGCCGGTGTGCCGGGAGGGTCGTTGCTCGGCACCTCACTCGGCTGGCGTGCCACGTTCCTCGCGGTCGCTGTGCTCTGCGTACCCGCCGCTATCGGTGTACTGCAAGGGATTCCGGCGCACCGGGAGCGTGTCGTGCCGCCCGCGTTGCGCCCGGAACTCACCGAACTCCCGAAGCCACCTGGTGGTGACGGACGTCGCCGGGCTGAGCGAGTGGTGGGTGCCGGTCGCGCTGGTGCTGTTCGGCGTCGGTTCTTTCCTCGGCGTCGCGATCGGTGGCAGGTTCGCCGACACCTCGCCACGGCCTGTCGTGGCGTTCTGCGGGCCGTTGACGCTCGCCGGCTGGGTGAGTCTGGACGTGCTCGGCAGGGAGTCGATCGTGTTGCCGGCACTGGTCTTCGTGCTCGGCGTGCTGTCGTTCGCGGTCGGCAGCACGTTGATCGCTCGCGTGCTGCACCATGCGACGGGTGCGCCCACGATGGCCGATTCCTACGCGACCGCGGCGTTCAACGTCGGCGCCGCCATCGGTCCGATTCTGTTGTGAGGCAATGAAAAACGGGTCCCCGCACCCCGGGCAGGGGATGCGCGGACCCGTCGTCTTCGAGGTGCTTAGAAAGCGCTCTCGTCGATGTCCATCAGTGCGTTGTCGGTCTGCTCGGCGATCTTGCGGCGCGAGGTGAGCTCCGGCAGCACGGTCTTCGCGAAGAACGACGCCACCGCGATCTTGCCCTCGTAGAACGCCTTGTCCTTGGCGGACGGCGTGCCACCGAGCTTCTCCAGCGCGACCTCGGCCTGGCGCAGCAGCAGCCAGCCGACGAGGACGTCGCCCGCGGTCATCAGCAGGCGGACCGAGTTCTGGCCGACCTTGTAGAGGTTGCGGACGTCCTCCTGCGAGGTGGTCAGGAACCCGACCAGCGCGCCGAGCATGCCCTGCAGGTCTTCGAGACCCTGCTTGAGCAGCGCCCGCTCCTCCTTCAGGCGACCGTTGCCGCCCTCGTTGTCGAGGAACTTCTGGATCTCGCCGTTGATGAACGCGAGAGCCTGGCCCTGGTCACGGATGATCTTCCGGAAGAAGAAGTCCAGCGACTGGATGGCCGTGGTGCCCTCGTACAACGAGTCGATCTTCGCGTCGCGGATGTACTGCTCGATCGGGTACTCCTGCAGGAAGCCCGAACCGCCCAGGGTCTGCAGCGACTGCGCCAGCTGCTCGTACGCGCGCTCGGAACCGACGCCCTTGACGATCGGCAGCAGCAGGTCGTTGACCTTCGCCGCCAGCTTCGCGTCCTCGCCGCCGAGCATCACCTTGTCCTGCTGCGTCGCGGTGTACAGGTACACGGCGCGCAGGCCCTCGGCGTACGCCTTCTGCAGCATCAGGCTGCGGCGGACGTCCGGGTGGTTGGTGATGGTGACGCGAGGAGCGGTCTTGTCCGTCATGCGCGTCAGGTCGGCGCTCTGCACGCGCTCCTTGGCGTAGGACAGCGCGTTCAGGTAGCCGGTCGACAGCGTCGCGATGGCCTTGGTGCCGACCATCATGCGGGCGTACTCGATGACGTCGAACATCTGCGCGATGCCGTCGTGCACCTCGCCCAGCAGCCAACCCTTGGCGGGCACGCCGTGCTGGCCGAACGTCAGCTCGCACGTGGTGGACGCCTTGAGGCCCATCTTGTGCTCGACGTTGGTGACGAAGGCGCCGTTGCGCTCGCCCAGCTCACCGGACTCCGGGTCGAAGTGGAACTTCGGCACCAGGAAGAGCGACAGGCCCTTGGTGCCCGGCTTCGCCTCGACGCCTTCGCCCTCGGGACGCGCGAGCACCATGTGCATGATGTTCTCGGTCAGGTCCTGGTCGGCGGACGTGATGAAGCGCTTCACGCCGTCGATGTGCCAGGAGCCGTCCTCCTGCTTGAAGGCCTTGGTGCGGCCGGCGCCGACGTCGGAACCGGCGTCCGGCTCGGTCAGCACCATCGTGGCGCCCCAGCCGCGGTCGATCATCAGCTGGGCCCACTGCTTGTCGCGCTCGGTGCCGTTGTTGTAGACGACCGTCGCGAAGCTCGGACCCGCCAGGTACATGTAGACGGCCGGGTTCGCGCCGAGCAGCAGCTCGGACGCGGCCCACGTGACCGACGGCGGGGTGCCGAAGCCGCCCAGCTCGTTCGGCAGGAACAGGCGGTACCACTCGCCGTCCCACACCGCCTGGTACGACTTCTTCAGCGACTCCGGCAGGGTTGCCGAGTGCGTCGCCGGGTCGAACACCGGCGGGTTGCGGTCGGCGTCGACGAAGGAGTCCCCCAGGACACCCTCCGCGAGGTTCTTCACCTCGGCCAGCACGCTGCGCGCCGTGTCCTCGTCGGACTGCTCGAACGGCCCCGTGCCGAGGTGGTCCTGCACGTTGAAGACCTCGAACAGGTTGAACTCGAGATCCCGGACGTTGCTCTTGTAGTGGCCCATCTCGTCAGCTCACTCCTCAGGGTCGCGGCGGGGTCGCCTACTGACCGGTAACAACAGAGTATTACTCGACAGTAACCCCGGCAAGGCCGACCACCCACTGGTGGCGAAGTAGACAGTCCTCTGAGTGACCTGAATCGGGCATGAGGGCCGGTCAGACGCGTACCGGGCGTTCGGGGACCATCTCGAGCAACGCAGGGTTCGTCCGTTCGGCGAAGCTCACCGAGCGGGGCACCATGACAGATTCGTAGGCCCGCACCCCGTCTCGGACACCGTCTGCGGCGATCGCGAGCGCCAGTTCGGCCGCGTCCTGCATGGCGAGGTTCGCCCCGACGCCCAGCGGAGGCTGCAGATGGGCGGCGTCGCCGAGCAGCGTCACACCGGGCGTGTGCTCCCAGGTGTGGGGCGCCGGTAGCGAGTACAGCGGGCGGTGGATCAGCTCGCCTTCGAGGAACGCCAGCAGCGACGGGTGCCAGCCCGCGTAGAGCTCCATCAGGTCGGCGTTGGAGGGCTTCCAATCCTCATCCGCGCGCATGCACGCGTACGCGCGGATGTGATCACCGCTGTTGCGCTGCGACCAGATCATCAGGCCCCCGCCGTCGGCGACCATCGTGCCCTGACCGGTGAGGTCGAGCAGCCGTTCGTCGTTGTCGTGGCGCGTCTCGACGAACATCACGCCGGTGTACAGCGGCACGGCCGGTGACAAGGCCTGACGGACCCGCGACCAGGCGCCGTCCGCCCCGATGACCAGGTCGAACGTGGACGTGGAGCCGTCCAGGAACGTGACCTCGCCCGGTTTCGCCGAGTCGATGCCCTGACCCCACGCGACGGTTCCGGGCGTGAGCGAGTCGAGCAGGAGCCGGCGGAGCTGGCCGCGGTCGATCTCCGGCCGGAAGTCGCCCTCCGCCGGTTCGTGCTCGATCAACGCGGCCGTGGCGTGGTCGACCTTGCGCTGCTCCTGGCCCTCGAAGCGGGCGAGCGCGCGCCACTGCTCGAACAGTCCGGCGGCGCGCACGGCCTCCTGGCCGCTGTCGGCGTGCAGGTCGATGGTGCCGCCCTGCTGACGGGCCTCCGGTGAGCTCTCCCGCTCGAAGACGGTGACGTTCTCGAAGCCGTGCAACTGGAGGACGCGGGCACAGGTGAGGCCGCCGATGCCGGCCCCTGCGATGGCGATGCGTGGTGAGGTCATGGCTCCAATAAAAGCGTATCGACTGCAAAAGTGCAACCACTACACTTTTGAACCGGCTCAACTCTTGCGGTACTATCGGCGGGTGACCGAGCTCGGCCGCCGCGAGCGGAAGAAGCAGCAGACCCGTCAGTCGATCTCCGACGCGGCGACGAGGCTGTTCATCGAGCGCGGGTTCGACGCCGTGGGCGTGAAGGAGATCGCCGACACCGCGGACGTGTCGGTGACGACGTTGTTCAAGCACTTCCCCAGCAAGGAGGCGCTGCTCTTCGACGAGGACGAGCAGCAGGAGTCGGCGCTGGTCGCGGCCGTGCGCAACCGCGAGGGCCGGTCGATCCCGATGGCGTTGCGCGATCACTTCGTGCAGGCGGCGAAAGGGCACGCCGACCACCCGCAGTTCGAGGTCTTCCAGCGGCTGGTGCTCGACACCTCGGCGCTGCGCGAGTACGGGCACCGGATGTGGACGCGGCATCAGCACGCGCTGGCGGCGGCCATCGCGGAGGAGATCGGCGCGCCTGCGGATGACGTCAGGTGCGCGGCACTGGCCCGGTTCGCCCTGGAGGCGCGGGACGTGATCTTCGATCGGCCCGACCGCGAACGGGCGGCCGACGAGGTGTTCGGGTTACTCGAGCACGGCTGGGCGGCCGATCAGCAGGCCTGACCGGTAGGCGAGCGACACCGCGTGCGTCCGGTCGCGCGCGCTGAGCTTGCGCAGGATGCCCTTCACGTGGGTCCGCACGGTCTCCACGGACAAGATCAGCTCGTTCGCGACCTGCTGGTTCTCCAGGCCGTCCGCGATGAGCGTGAGCACCTCGTACTCGCGCTTGGTCAGCGTCGGTCGTTCCTTCGGTCGCAGGTCGGGGTGCACGTACCCGCGTGAACGGAAGGTCTCGGCGATCACTCGGACGATCTGTTCCGGCTGGGCCGATCGCGGTACGACGCCGCGGACGCCCGCCTCCAACGCCGTCGTCACGTAGTTCGCGTGCGAGTGCGCGTCGCGGACCAGTCCGATGATCAACAGGGTCGGGTCGCGTTCGGCCAGCAGCCGGGCCACGTGGCCGACCGGGTCGAGCACTGAGTCGATGAGCAGCACGTCGGGACGCAGTCGTTCGTGCAGGCGAACGGCAGCGTGCGGATCGCCGGTCGAACCGAGCCAGCGCAGGCCTGGGGTCCTCCTGATCAGGGCGGACAGGCCTTCGCGGTAGAGCGGCACCGGATCGATCAGCGCGACGCCGGGGGCAGGCCGGCTGGGCGGGAGCATCAGCACCTCCGTTCGTGCTTCCAGAGGAGTGACGTAGTTCCCTCGGACGTGTGACGCGGAACAGTCGGTTCATGTGGATGAACAAGGGTCACGAATGTGATTCAAGACGGCCGAAGGTCTTCCGCACCCCCGCAACAGTCTCGTAAGACCTACGTCACATATCCCGTGCGGATGTGCCAGGTTCCGCCGCCATGAGGCCTGGTGCTCTCGCGGGCACACGTGTGTGCACGCAAGGAGGTCACATGGGCACCCTCGATTGGGTCGTGGTTGTCGGCTATTTCTTCGTGATGGTCGGGATCGGGCTCTGGTCGCGTGGGCGGGTCCACAACATCGCCGACTTCTTCACGGCAGGCGGCAAGATGCCGTGGTGGTTGTCCGGCATCTCGCACCACATGTCGGGCTACAGCGCGGTCATGTTCGTCGCGTTCGCCTCTGAGGCGTACCGGCTGGGACTCACCGTCTACGTGTGGTGGTCATTGACGATCGGCATCGGTGTCGGCATCGGTGCGTTCCTGTTCGCGCCCCGGTGGAACAGGTTGCGCTCGAAGCACGACGTCAAGTCGCCGCTCGAGTACCTGGCCAAGCGCTACAACGTGCCCACCCAGCAGGTCATGGCCTACGCGGGTGCGTTGCTCAAGGTCGTCGACATCGCCGCCAAGTGGGCGGCCGTCTCGATCCTGCTCCGCGGCTTCGCGGGTGTCCCGATCACCTGGGGCATCATCATCATCGGCGTGGTCACGATGATCTACTCCGTGCTCGGTGGCCTCTGGGCCGACGCGCTCACCGACTTCGGCCAGTTCATCATCCAGGCGGCCGCGGGCTTCGCGATGCTGTTCGCCGTCGCCGGCACCCTCGGCTGGGACTTCCCCGTGACGATCTGGGACAAGCTCCCGGAGAGCCACAGCGACCCGCTGGCCGGCCCGTACACGTCGACGTTCCTCATGGCGCTCTTCCTGATCAAGACGCTGGAGTACAACGGCGGCATGTGGAACCTGGCGCAGCGCTACATGGCCGCGCCGTCCGGCTTCGCGGCCAAGCGCTCGGCGCTGCTCTCGTCCGCGCTGTGGCTCGTGTGGCCGCTCGTGCTGTTCTTCCCGATGTGGGCGGCGCCGCTGATCGTGCCGGGCCTCGAAGGAGCGCAGGCGGAGAACGCGTACATCGAGATGGGCAAGCAGATGCTGCCCGCGGGCATGATCGGCCTGGTTCTGGCCGGCTTCTTCTCGCACACCATGGCCATGGTGTCGTCGGACGCGAACGTCATCGCCGCTGTCATCAACCGCGACATGCTGCCCCACCTGTGGAAGAAGGTGAAGACGTTCTCGGCGGACAACCAGTTGCTGCTGGCCCGGATAACGACGTTCACCTTCATCGGCGCCAGCATGATCATCGCGATCGCCTCCGGAGGCCAGGGCTTCGTGCTCAAGGTGGTGGTCGACCTGGTCGCCGCCACGATGGGCCCGATCGCGATCCCGCTGATGCTCGGCCTGCTGCCGTGGTTCCGCAAGGTCGGTTCGACGGCGGCGATCGCCTCGGTGGTCGGCGGCCTGGGCATGTGGGCGTTCCTGTACATCGAGCAGATGAACAAGGTCGCCTGGGTCACCAAGGGCGTGCTCGTGTCGTGGCCGCTGATGCTCTCGCTCGTGCTCTACCTGGCGATCGGCTTCCTGAAGAAGGAGCCCGACACCGAGCGCGACGTCCTGCTCGACTCGCTCAACTCCGATGAACCCGAACCGGAGAGGGTGAAGGCGTAAGCCGTTCGTTCCGCATGATCCTCGCGGCGGCGCACCCGAACAGGGTCGCCGCCGCGAGCCACACGTACGGCATAGGCGTGCCGGTGTAGGTCTGCGCCGTGGACGCCAGCACCACCGTCGCACCCGCGACCAGCCCGGTCGTCTGCGTCACCGGGTACTGGCTCCTCAGCACCGTGCCGACCGCGACGGGCACCAGCAGGAAGCCGTAGGCGAACACGCGTGTGATCAGGTTGGCGTGATCGGTGATCTCGTACTGGAGCGCTGGCAGGGCGAGCACCGTGAGGACCACACCCAGGGCGAGCCCGACAGCGAGACTCTTCACGCTCTGTCCTTGCCACGAACGCGTCATGCGCTACAGGACGTATGTGTGACCCGTTGGTTGCCGTGGCGTGCGTCATCGTCACGAGACTCTTCCTCTTTACCCATGCACAGTGGATGCATGGGTAAGTGGTCTCCCGCAGACGACGCGGAACTCGCCACGGGCTGGCGGCTCTGGCTGGAGCTGAGCGACCGCGTGTGGCCGGACCCGTCGTGGGACGGCACACCGGCCGACGCCATCCGCCAGGTCCGCTCGCTGCTCGCGGTCTGCGAGGAGATCCGCCTCTCCTACCTCGCCGAGTCGATGCGGCCGTCCACGGCGCTTTTGCAGCTGCTGCAGTCGATGTCCTTCGTCGCCTCGTTCGCCGTCGAACTGTGGCACGACGACACGCACCCGCTGGACGTGGAACGCGCCGAACTGCTGCACGGCGACCTCGCCTCGTTCGCCGACCACGTGGCCGGGGTGCGAGCGGCCCTGGCCCGAGGCGGCGGCTGGGCGGAACTGGACCGCCGCCCGTGGGGCCTGCCGGTCGACTAATCGGCCTGTTGTTCCCGCGCCGCAAGGCGTTCGGTGACCGCCTGCACGAGTGCCTTCGCGTGCGGCTCGTCACGGGTGGCCCACCCGCGCATCGCGTCGCACGGCACAACCCGGCCGTCGGTCATCAAGATCGACACGCGCTGGACGCGGCTCTGCTCGTGGTCGATGCCCTGGATGTCGTCCCACCGCAGGAACTGGTCACGCCACGAGTTGCGCACGAGCACCCCGTCCGACCTCACGATCACCGCCAGCCGCCAGGTCTGGATCACCATCGCCGCCAGAAGACCGAAGAGCAACGCGGCGAGAAGGTCCTCGGCCAGCCCGTCCACGAGGTCGTAGATCCGGAACGACAGAACGAAGTACGCGACCACCGCGATGATCACGACGGCGACACGGGCCGATGGCCTGCGGAAAGTGGTTACCCCCATGCGCCGAAGTTAGCGCCGTGCGGACCTGGCTGACCCGGAAACGACGAAAGCCCTCCAGTTGGAGGGCTTTCGTGGTGGAGCGGGTGACGGGAATCGAACCCGCCTCTACAGCTTGGGAAGCTGTCGTTCTACCAATGAACTACACCCGCAGGGTCAAGCTCGCAGCCGATCATACACAGAGCGGCAACGTGACGTCTCACGGTGCTGGCTCGCCAACGACGCCAACTCGGTTAGCCTGTCCCGGTGCTGCTGAGTGACCAGGATCTGCGCAAAGAGGTCGAGTCCGGCCGTCTCGCTCTCGACCCGTTCGACGTCGAGATGCTTCAGCCGTCGAGCATCGACGTGCGGCTGGACCGGTTCTTTCGGGTCTTCAACAACACCAAGTACACCCACATCGACCCCTCGCAGCAGCAGGACGAGCTGACGAGCCTGGTCGAGACGCCCGAGAATGAGCAGTTCGTGTTGCACCCCGGCGAGTTCGTGCTCGGGTCGACCTACGAGATGGTGACGCTGCCGGACGATCTGGCGGGGCGGCTCGAAGGCAAGTCCAGCCTCGGCCGGCTCGGGCTGCTGACGCACTCCACGGCGGGGTTCATCGACCCCGGCTTCTCCGGCCACATCACGCTGGAACTGTCGAACGTCGCGAACCTGCCGATCACGCTGCACCCCGGCATGAAGATCGGGCAGCTCTGCCTGTTCAAGCTGTCGAGCCCGGCGGAGCACCCGTACGGCTCGGCGCAGGCCGGCAGCCGGTACCAGGGGCAGCGCGGGCCCACGCCCAGCCGCGCCTACCTGAACTTCAGCCGCACGGACACGCGCCGCTAGCTCAGGTCTCCGTAACGCTCCAGCACGCGGCGGCGCAGTTCGGGGTCGGTGCGCGGGACCGGCTCCAGGAAGATCTCGTCCAGGTCGCGGAACTCCGCGCGCAGTTCCGCGGAGATGCGCACGCAGGCGTCTTCCAGTTGGTGGGCCGTCAGGGCGTCGTCGAAGTCCAGCCGTGCGCACAGCAGGACGCGGTCGGTGCCGATGAGCATCGTCAGGATGTCCACGACGGCGTCCACCTCGGCCACTTCGCCGAGCCGGCGCCAGATCGCCTTCACCATCACCGGGTCCGCCTGCCGTCCGATCAGCAGGCCGCGGTTGGTGCGAGCCAGCACGTAGGCCACCGACGCCAGCAGCACGCCGATCGCCAGTGACGCGAGGCCGTCCCACAGCGACGAGCCGGTCAGCTGGTGCAGGCCGAGGCCCGCGAACGCGAGCAGCAGACCGATGAGGGCGGCCGAGTCCTCCAGGAAGACGGTCTTGACGGTGGGGTCGTCCGACACGCGCAGGAAGTCCCAGAAGCCGCGGCCGTGTGCGGCGGACTCGGAGCGGACCTGCCGGAACGCCTGCGTCCACGAGATGGACTCGAGCGCGAACGCCAGGCCCAGCACGATGTAGCCGACCAGCGGACGGGTCTGCTCTTCCGGCTCGCCGAAGACCGTGCGGAAGCCTTCGTAGAACGCGAACATCGCGCCGGAGGCGAAGATCGAGACCGCGGCCAGCAGCGACCAGAAGTAGCGCTCCTTGCCGTAGCCGAACGGGTGGCGGCGGTCGGCCGGTCGGTCCGAGCGGCGCAGGGCGGTCAGCAGGAGTGCTTCGGTGAACGTGTCGGCCACCGAGTGGGCGGCTTCGGAAAGAATCGCGGCTGAACCGGTCAAAACGCCCGCAACGGCCTTCATGATCGCAATCGCCAGATTGACCAGCAGGGCCAGTACGACGGTGAGTGTGCTTTCGCCGGAGGCCTGCGGCTTCTCGCTCATGACGGTCAGCTTAGGACGGCGGCCGGGCGCGCACCTGCTGCGACAAGCGGGGATCACGGTTGTGTCACGGGGGCAATCGGCGACGCCTCTCGAACGACTTCTATAGCGACCGGATGCTGGGGAGCGTCCGGGAAATCCGCTGAAAAATGCGCTGCTCGTACTGCGTGAAATGTTCCTGGGGGAAGCAAATGGGTACCAAGATTCGTGCTGCGTTCATCGCCGTCACGGCCTCGCTGGTCGCGTTCGCCGGTGTCGCGTCCGCGCAGGCCGCCGAGCCGACCGGGTACGTCGGCGGGATCGTCTTCGAGGACCTCAACCACGACGGCGTGTGGCAGGACGGCGAGCCCGGCATCGGCGACGTCGACGTGGTGGTCTCCGGCGCCGATGGGGTGAGCACGGACTTCCCGACCAGCAGCTACGGCGTCTGGACCATGAAGCGCGCGCCGTACGGCTGGTATCAGGTCAGCTTCAACGACCCGGAGTTCGTCAACATCTCGGACTCCACCGTGCTGGTGGAGATCGGCGACGACGAGCTTCCGTCAGTCAACTTCGCTGTCCGCCGCGCCTGATCGTTGCTGCATTCGAGTGACATTCGGGGGTCGGGGCAACATCCAGATGTCCTGACGTGTCTTAAGGCTGGGATCTGCTCCGGGGGGACGCTGATCACCAGGGGGTAAGACGGAACGGCCCGCGTCCGGGAGAGACGCGGGCCGTTCTGCATGCGGGCGCAACTACCATCGCAGGATGGGCAAGCGTGGTGCGGACGACACCGATGCCGAGGTCGAGTCGTGGAGGGCCATGGTTCCGGCGATCGATCCGGTGGTCGAAGGCGTGGTCGACCGGGTGCACCAGATCAGCAAGTATCTCGACTTCCTCGCCACGGAGATCGCCGCGCCGCACGGGCTCAACCGCGCCGATTACGAGATCCTCGCGCGGCTCTTCTGGATCGGGCCGCCGCACCGGCTCACGCCCAAGCAGCTCGCGAACGGCACGCTGAGCCCGGCCACCACGATCACGAGCAGGCTCGACCGGCTGGAGAAGGCGGGCCTCGTCGTCCGCGAACTCGATCCGAGCGACCGCCGGTCGTTGCCCGCGACGCTGACCGACGCCGGCCGCGAGATCTTCCTGCGGATCGTCGCCGGTCAGGCCGAACGGGAGCGCGACCTCTTCACCGCGCTGCCGGGTGCCGACCTGGAGCACCTGCGCGAGCTGCTGCGCCAGGTGATGGAGGTGCTGTCCGGCGAACTGGGGCCCGCGCACCGTCGCACTCGGCTCGCACTCGACGGCAAGGAGTAATTGCTACGAACTCGTACTATCCGATATCGTGCTAACTGCGCGAGAGGGAGGGGGGCGAGATGGGTGGCTACCCGCTGTCCGAGTGACCGGTGTCATGCAACGCTGACCCCCGGCGTTCCGATGTCCTAAGTGGATCGAACGAACGCTGGGGGATCAGTGAAGAACGTCTTCGCCGTCACGCTGACGGCTGCCCTCGTCCTGGCCGCGACAGGCGCGCCCGCCTTCGCGCAGGACGAGACGATCACAGTGGAGGGGCTCGTCTACCTCGACCGCAACGCCAACCGCACCTTCGACGCCGGTGACAGCATCCGCGCGAACGGTGCCGGCGTGCGGGTCACCGACCAGGACACGCATGAGACCGTCGGCGACTTCGGCACTGGCGCGGACGGCCGCTACCGGGCGGTGCTGCCCAAGGGACCGTCGTACTCGGTGGCCATCTGGGAACTCGAGTACAGCTTCAACCGGGTCAGCTACGACAGCGTGACCGAGAGCAGGACGGACGCCGACTTCAACCTCCTCGGCCACGTCGTCACCGGCTCCACCTTCGTCGACACCAACGGCGACGGCGTGAAGCAGGCCGACGAGAAGGTCCACCAGGGCAAGGTCAAGGCCGTCGGCACGGCGGCGGGTGGCCGCGCGGTCGAACTGGAGACCCAGGCCGGCCAGGACGGCACCTACTCGCTCGACCTGCCGAACGGCGAGTTCACCGTCGCCGCACCGGATCTCACCGCGAACCGCCTCGCTCTGGCCGAGCCGAGGTCGGCCGACGACATCGACTGGCTGACCGGCTCGCGCAAGATCCAGCAGATGCTCGACAACCGCACGCACCGGCTCGACCTGCGTTACGTCGAGGCCCAGGCGGACATCGCCCTCGACTCCGCGATCTCGCCCGTCAAGGACACCTACACCCTCGGCGACCAGATCGACCTCAAGCTCACGCTCTCCAACAAGGGCAACGTGCCGGTCGCGCCGACGTTCGTCCTGGGCAGCCTGGCCGCGAAGGTCCTGTCGTACAGCGACAACGTGACGCTGCGCCCCGGCACCCGCGAGGACTTCACCGTCAAGGACAAGATCCTGCCCGGCAAGCAGATCGAGGTCGCTCTGAAGCTCGAGCTGGACGACATCACGTACACCGAGGTGCACGCCATGGCGCGCTTCAACTTCGGTCGTCTGCCGGACACCAACCACCGGAACAACGTCGCGGTCAAGCAGATCAAGATCGTCGAGAAGAGCACCACCACGACGACCACCACCACGGAGACCACGGTCGCGCCGGCCACCACGACGACCCCGGCCGTGGCCAAGGCGGGCAACAACTCCGGCCTCGCGTCGACCGGCGCCTCGCCGCTCGGCTTCCTCGGCCTCGGCTCGGTGCTGCTCGCGGCCGGTCTGGGAGCATTCTTCGTGGCGCGCCGCCGCCGCTCCTGACCACTTAGGATCCGTCACGGTTAGTCTGCGGCATGGGCATCTTGGTGCAAGTGCTGCTGACTGCCGTGGCGGTCTGGGTGTCGACCGCCCTCCCGGGCATCGACCTGGGCGAGGGCTCGACCGGTTCGAGGATCCTCACGCTGATCGGCGTCGCGGTGATCTTCGGCCTGATCAACGCGATCGTGAAGCCGGTCGTGAAGTTCTTCGGCTGCCTGTTCTACCTGCTGACGCTCGGCCTGATCGGGCTCGTGGTGAACGCGCTGCTGTTCATGTTCACCGGGTGGCTGGCCGAACAGCTGGACCTGCCGTTCCGCGTCGACGGCTTCTGGCCGGCGTTCTGGGGCGCGATCATCGTCGCCCTGACCGGCTGGGTGCTGAACGTGGTCTACGACAAGGTCACCAACAACGACTGACCCAACCTCGTTGTGCGGGGGATTTGAAACGCGTGCTGTGCCAAGACTTTCCGCACTCGAGGTCTGGGCCTTTCTGACGACAGAGCAGAACGGCCCCGGTCCACAGTGGACCGGGGCCGTTTCCGTTGCCTGACTCAGACGTTCGCGTCCTCGGCTGCCGTCTCCGGCGTTGGCTGCCCGCGCTTCACGGACTCCAGCAGCATCTGCGCCACGTCCACGACCTCGACATGCGCCCCGGCCTGGCCGTCGGCCTGACGCGCGGTCACACCGTCGGTCAGCATCACGCGGCAGAACGGGCAGCCGGTCGCGATCTTCGACGGCGCCGTGGACAACGCCTCGTCCACGCGGTCGACGTTGATGCGCTTGCCGATCCGCTCCTCCATCCACATGCGCGCGCCACCGGCACCGCAGCACATGGAGCGTTCCTCGTGCCGCGGCATCTCGCGCAGCGTCGCGCCGGACGCCCCGATCAGCTCACGCGGCGCCTCGTAGACCTTGTTGTGACGGCCCAGGTAGCACGGGTCGTGGTACGTGACGTCCTCGGTGACCGGCGCGACCGGCACCAGACGGCGTTCGCGCACCAGCTTGTTCAGCAGCTGCGTGTGGTGCACGACCTCGTACGTGCCACCGACCTGCGGGTACTCGTTGGCCAGCGTGTTGAAGCAGTGCGCACACGTCACGACGATCTTGCGCTGACCGGCGGGCCGGTCCTCGAACACCGAGTTGAGCACCTCGACGTTCTGCTGCGCGAGCATCTGGAACAGGAACTCGTTGCCGGCGCGGCGAGCCGGGTCACCGGTGCAGGTCTCCTCCGGGCCGAGCACCGTGTACTTCACGTCCGCGGTGTGCAGCAGCTCGGCGACGGCGCGCGTCGTCTTCTTCGCCCGGTCCTCGTACGCACCGGCACAGCCGACCCAGAACAGGTACTCCGCGTCGCCCAGTTCGCCGTCGAACACCGGCACCTCGAACTCGAGGCCCTCGGTCCACGCCAGGCGGTCCTTGGAGTTCTGACCCCACGGGTTGCCCTTGTTCTCCAGGTTCTTGAACATGCCGCCGAGCTCGGACGGGAAGTTCGACTCGATCAGCACCTGGTAGCGGCGCATGTCGACGATGTGGTCGACGTGCTCGATGTCCACCGGGCACTGCTCGACGCACGCGCCGCAGGTCGTGCAGGACCACAGCACCTCGGGGTCGATGACGCCCAGCTCGTCGGGGCCGCCGACCAGCGGGCGCTCGGACTCGGCCATCGCCAGCACGTCGATGGACTCGAGGCGCTTCTTGTAGTCCTCGTACTTGTCCTCGGTGAGACCGACCTCGTCGCCCGCCATGTCCCGCGAACCGCCGGCCAGCAGGTACGGCGCCTTCGCGTACATGTGGTCGCGCAGCTGCGTGATGACCAGCTTGGGGGACAACGGCTTGCCGGTGTTCCAGGCGGGGCACTGCGACTGGCAGCGGCCGCACTCGGTGCAGGTGGAGAAGTCGAGAACGCCCTTCCAGGTGAAGTCCTCGACCTTGCCGACGCCGAACACGTCCTTGTCCGGGTCGGCTTCCTCGAGGTCCAGGACCTTGCCGCCGGACATCATCGGCTTCAGCGCGCCCAGGGCGACGCCACCGTCGTCCTCGCGCTTGAAGTAGATGTTGAAGAACGCCGAGAACCGGTGCCAGGCGACGCCCATCGTGAGGTTGCGGCCGACCACGATCAGCCAGATCATCCCGCTCAGCAGCTTGACCAGCGCCATCACCGACACCCAGATGGGCGCGGACGGCAGGATCTGCGCGAGCGGCTGCGTCACGAACGACGTCCACAGCGGGGCGACCTCCAGGCCGCTCGACTGCTTGAACGCCTTGACCAGCAGGATGCCGACGCCCTCGATGATCACGACGGCCTCGACGAAGTACGCCGACTTGAAGTCCGAACCCTGGAAGCGGGAGAGCCGGTCGGCGCGGCGCGGGTGGTTGCGCTGGCGGATGACCGCCAGGGCGACACCACCGACCACGGTGCCGAGGCCCAGCAGCTCGACCAGCAGCAGCCAGACCGACCACGTGCCGATGATCGGCCAGTGGAAGTGCGGGTCGAACACCTCGCCGTACGCCTCGAACAGCACCGCGGACCCGATGAGGAAGCCCCACATCACCATCCAGTGCCACGGGGCGACCGAACGGAACTTCGCCATTCTGGTGTGCGCGACGAACTCGACGATCATCGTCTTCATGCGCGGCACGAACGGCCCGAAGCGGGTGCCGTCGGGCTGGCCGAGCCGGATGATCTTGATCTGCTTCAGCACGGCGGCGACGAACACGCCCCAGGCGACGACGCTCACCGCCACGGCGACGAGTCCGAGAACCAGCTGGAGGGTCATGGCGGGATTCTAGGCCACGTTACTGATCAGTAACCACTTGGACGTGGCCGGTGTCTCGTCACGTACCGGTCAAGTATCCGGAAATTGATCAAAAACTTGTGGAACACTTGTTCAGGTAGTTGTCCTGAGCAGCCGGAGGTCGCCGTGTTGTACCTGTACCTCGCTGCGGCGATCGCGGCGGAGATCGCCGCCACCGTGTCGTTGAAGCTGTCCGACGGATTCAGCAGACTGTGGCCTTCGGTCGTTGTCGTCGTCGGGTACGCCATCGCCTTCACCGCACTTTCGCGCGCGTTGAAGTTGGGTATGCCCGTGGGCGTCGCTTACGCCGTGTGGTCCGCTATCGGCGTTGCAGCAGTCGCGATCATCGGCTGGAAGTTCCTCGGCGAAACCCTCAACCCCACGATGGTCATCGGCCTGGTCCTGATCATCGGAGGCGTGGTGACGCTCGAACTCGGGAGGACGCACTGACCTCGGTGGCAGACATGCAGAAGGTCGACGGTCGCAAGGCGCGCGGCGAGAAGAAGCGACGCGCCATCGTCGAGGCCACCCTGCGCGTGATCGAACGCGAAGGCGTCGCCGGCGTGACGCACCGCAGCGTCGCCCGGGAAGCCGGTGTGCCGACGACGGCACCCACCTACTACTTCGCGACGCTCGACGACCTGTTGATCGCCACACTCGTGTGGTCGGCCGAGTCGCTGTGCGACGACATGCTGAAGATCGTCGCGAGCGGCGGCACCGCCCGCGAGATCGCGAGCAGCCTCTCGAAGGCCGTGAACGAGAACCGCGGCCGCACGCTCGCCGAGTACGAGTTGTACCTGCTGGCGGGCAGGCGTCCCGAGCTGAAGCCGGCCGCGCGCAGGTGGCTCGACCTGGCCGTGGAGGTCGTGCGGCCGGAGGATCCCGTCGCGTTCCGGGCGTTCCTCGCGGCCATCGACGGGCTGCTGTTGCAGGGCCTGATCGCCGACGTTGCGCCGAACGAGGACGAGCTGGAGCCAATCGTGTCCTTCTTGATCCGCGGTCGCGACGAATTCACGGCCGCGCCGCGGGAACAATGAAGCCATGAGGTTCGCGCGAGAGGTGTCCGGCATCAGCCACGGGGTGAGCCTGGGGCTGCTCGCCGCGCTGTACGTGCGTGACTCGCTGGCGTTGTCGGTCGACGTCGAGCCGCACGTGCCGGGCCTGGACCCGTCGTTGCCGGTGCGGGTGCCGCCGGGTACCGACCGCGCCGCCGTGACCGCCGAGTGGCCGGGCTGGTGGGCCGACGCGCTGGACGCCTGCAGGCGCGGCGCCGAGCCCGGGACGCCCGAGGACGCCGAGGCGTTGCTGACCCGGCCGGCCAGCCGGGCAGTGGTGCTCGCGCTGAAGCCGGGCATCGAGCAGTTGCACCGGGTGCAGAGCCCGGCGGCGTTGCCGATCGGCGACGTGCTGCGCGGGATCGAGTCGCGCATAGGCCGGTGGGCGCAGAGCGTGGAGCTGCACATCGCCGAGGTGCCGGTAGAAGGCTTGTTGTGGGAACGCATCGCGCCCGCGCACGTGCTGGCGTCGACGAGGTTCCTGAACGACCCGGCGCGCACGGCTCCAGCGTTGCGCGCGGTGCTCGAAGATCTGGTCTGACCTAGGTAGGGAGAACCCCACCCCGCCTTCGGGGGCTGACTGCCGTGTAGCTGAGCCCCGCCACCTCTAGTTTTGTGCTCATGATGAGGACTGCGCTGGTGGCGTTGGTGGTGGGGGCGGTGCTCACGGTGTCGACCGGCTGTGGCATCCGCATCATGAAGTACGAGTTCTCCGACGACCACGTCGTCAGCGAGAAGTTCACCTCGGTGAAGGTGCGCGGCGACCAGGACTCCGGGGACGTGACGATCCGGTACCAGCAGGGCCTGACCGAGACGAAGGTCCACCGCAAGGTCGAGCACAACAAGGACAACAAGCCCTCGGGTGTCGCGCACCGCATCGAGGGCAGCACGCTGGTGCTGGACGGCTGCGGCAACGACTGCGAGATCAACTACGAGGTCCTGGTCCCGGCCGCGGACATCACGGTGGTCGGTGACATCGGCTCGGGTGACGCGACCGTCGAGGGGCTGGCCTCCGTCGACATCAGGACCGGCTCCGGCAGGGTCATCGCCCGCGACATCTCGGGGGACGTCAAGGTGAAGACCGGATCCGGCAATTTCGAGGGTGCCAGGATCGGCGGCGCCGTGACGGCCGACGTGGGGTCCGGCCGGATCCTGCTGGACGCGATCAAGGGCAAGGCGCTGCTCGGCACCGGTTCCGGGGAGATCGACGGCACCTCGATGGAGAACGAGGTGATCGCGAACGCCGACTCCGGGGGGATCAGGCTGACGTTGTCGGCGGCGAAGTCCGTGCGGGCCACCACCGGGTCCGGCGACATCACCGTCCGGGTGCCGGGTGGGCCGTTCAAGGTCGTCGGTTCGTCGGGCAGCGGTGAGCGCGCGATCCACGTTCCGACCGATCCGGTTGCGCCGCTCGAACTCAACCTCAACGCGGGCTCGGGGGACGTCCAGGTGCTCGCGGCCTGAGGGCCGGCCAGGGTGAACTGTGTCGAGGGCCACTCCACAAGGGGTGGCCCTCGTCGCGTTGTGAGGGAACAACCAGACTTTGTCGGCCGTTGGGACAGTCAGAAACCTTGAGTCGGGTAGGCTCAACGTTGAGCAGATGGCAAACTTGAGTCAGCAACGCTCAACAAGTACTAGCGGAAGGAACTCCAATGGCGCGTGCAGTCGGCATCGACCTCGGGACGACCAACTCGGTCGTCGCAGTCCTCGAAGGCGGTGAGCCGACGGTCATCGCCAACTCGGAGGGCTCCAGGACGACCCCGTCCATCGTCGCTTTCGCCAAGAACGGCGAGGTCCTCGTGGGCCAGCCCGCGAAGAACCAGGCCGTCACCAACGTCGACCGCACGATCCGCTCGGTCAAGCGCCACGTCGGCACGACCTGGCAGACCGACGAGATCGACGGCAAGAAGTACACCTCGCAGGAGATCAGCGCTCGCGTGCTGATGAAGCTCAAGCGCGACGCCGAGGCGTACCTGGGCGAAGAGATCACCGACGCGGTCATCACCGTCCCCGCCTACTTCGAGGACGCGCAGCGCCAGGCCACCAAGGAGGCCGGCCAGATCGCGGGTCTCAACGTGCTCCGCATCGTCAACGAGCCGACGTCGGCCGCTCTGGCCTACGGCCTCGACAAGGGCGAGAAGGAGCAGACCATCCTGGTCTTCGACCTCGGTGGCGGCACGTTCGACGTCTCGCTGCTCGAGCTCGGCGACGGCGTGGTCGAGGTCCGTGCGACCTCCGGTGACAACCACCTCGGTGGCGACGACTGGGACCAGCGCGTCGTCGACTGGCTGGTCGAGCGCTTCAAGCAGGCCAACGGCATCGACCTGACCAAGGACAAGATGGCCCTCCAGCGCATCCGTGAGGCTGCGGAGAAGGCCAAGATCGAGCTGTCGAGCTCCAACAACGCCTCGATCAACCTGCCGTACATCACCGTCGACGGCGACAAGAACCCGCTGTTCCTCGACGAGACGCTGTCTCGCGCCGAGTTCCAGCGCATCACGAACGACCTGCTCGAGCGCACCCGCGCGCCGTTCAACAACGTGATCAAGGACGCCGGCGTCTCCGTCGGCGACATCGACCACGTCGTGCTCGTCGGTGGCTCGACCCGCATGCCCGCCGTCGCGGAGCTCGTGAAGGAGCTGACCGGCGGCCGCGAGCCCAACAAGGGCGTGAACCCGGACGAGGTCGTCGCCGTCGGCGCCGCCCTGCAGGCCGGTGTCCTCAAGGGTGAGGTCAAGGACGTCCTGCTGCTCGACGTCACCCCGCTGTCTCTGGGCATCGAGACCAAGGGCGGCATCATGACCAAGCTGATCGAGCGCAACACCACGATCCCGACGAAGCGTTCCGAGACCTTCACGACGGCCGACGACAGCCAGCCGTCCGTGCAGATCCAGGTCTTCCAGGGCGAGCGCGAGATCGCGGCGCACAACAAGAAGCTCGGCATGTTCGAGCTGACCGGCCTGCCGCCCGCCCCCCGTGGCGTGCCGCAGATCGAGGTCACCTTCGACATCGACGCGAACGGCATCGTCCACGTGTCGGCGAAGGACCTGGGCACCGGCAAGGAGCAGTCGATGACGATCACCGGTGGCTCCGCGCTGCCGAAGGACGACATCGACCGCATGGTCAAGGACGCCGAGGCCCACGCGGAGGAGGACAAGCGCCGCCGCGAGGAGGCCGAGGTCCGCAACCAGGCCGAGACGCTGGTCTACCAGACGGAGAAGGTCGTCAAGGAGAACGACGACAAGCTCCCGGCCGAGATCAAGGACAAGGTCAACGCCGCGATCGCCGAGGCGAACGAGGCGCTCAAGGGCACCGACATCAACGCCATCAAGACGGCGGTCGAGAAGCTCGCGACCGAGTCCCAGGCCATCGGCCAGGCCATCTACGCCAACGCGCCGGGTGCTCCCGGTGCCGAGGCCCCTGGTGCTGACGCGCCGGGTGCCGCCGGTGCGGGTGCCGGTGCCAAGAAGGACGACGACGTCGTCGACGCCGAGATCGTGGACGAGGACGAGAAGAAGTGACCGAACCGAGGCATGCCGCCCCTGACGAGGAGCAGCCTCAGGTCGTCGTGAACGACCGGCGCCGGATCGACCCCGAAACGGGTGAGGTCCGGCCGCCGGCCCACGTCGCCGAGGAAGAGGGCACTGCTCCGGCCGAACCTCTGGTCGCCGAGGTCGTGGACGAGGTGGCCGCCGAGCTGAAGACCCAGCTCGACGAGCGCACCGCCGACCTCCAGCGGCTCACCGCCGAGTACGCGAACTACCGCAAGCGGGTGGAACGCGACCGCGAAGCGGTGATCAACAACGCGAAGGCGTCCGTCGCCTCCGAACTGCTCTCGGTGCTGGACGACATCGAGCGGGCCGCCGCGCACGGCGACCTGACCGGTGCGTTCAAGGCGGTCGCGGACAAGCTCGTGTCCACGCTCGCCAAGACCGGCCTGGAGCCGTTCGCGCACGACGGCGAGGCGTTCGACCCGTCGGTGCACGAGGCCGTGCAGCACAGCACGTCCCCGGACGTCGACGGCCCGACGGTCACCGCCGTCCTGCGTCGTGGCTACACCTTCGGCGACAAGCTCGTCCGGCCCGCGCTCGTCGCGGTGACCGACCACGAGCCCGCCGCGTCGTCCGAAGAAGCCTGATTTCTATTCCTCTAGGGGAAGGAGGAGCCGTCCGGTGAGTCAGAGGGACTGGATCGAGAAGGACTTCTACCGCGAGCTGGGCGTCTCCTCCGAGGCGACAGCGGACGAGATCAAGAAGTCGTACCGCAAGCTCGCCCGCGAGCTGCACCCCGACGCGAATCCCGGTGACGCCAAGGCCGAGGCCCGCTTCAAGTCGGTCTCCGAGGCCTACGGCGTGCTGTCGGATCCGGCCAAGCGCAAGCAGTACGACGAGGCCCGCCGCCTGTTCGCGGGCGGTGGTGGCTTCCCGGGCTCCGGTGGCTTCGGCTCCGGCGGGTTCGACGTGAACGACCTGTTCGGCCGTGCCGCGCAGAACACCGGTGGCGGCGGCCTGGGCGATCTGCTCGGCGGCCTGTTCAACCGGCGTGGCGGCGCGACTCCCGGGTCGGCCACGCGTCCGCGTCGTGGTGAGGACGTCGAGACCGACGTCCGCATCGACTTCACCGAGGCGGTCAAGGGGGCGACGGTGCCGTTGCGCCTGTCGTCCCCCGCCGCCTGCGCGACGTGCGGTGGTTCCGGCGCCAAGCCGGGCACCACGCCGCACACCTGCGCGACCTGCACGGGCTCCGGACTCGTCACGCGGTCGCAGGGTGCGTTCGCGTTCAGCGAGCCGTGCCGCGACTGCCGCGGCACGGGCCGGATCATCGACGACCCGTGCCCCGAGTGCGGTGGCGACGGCGTCAGCACCCGTACCCGCACGCTGACCGTGCGGATCCCGTCGGGTGTCGACGACGGCCAGCGGATACGCCTCGCGGGACAGGGCGAACCGGGCCGCAACGGCGGTCCGAACGGCGACCTGTTCGTGCGCGTGCACGTCAACCCGCACAGCGTGTTCGGCCGTCAGGGCAACGACCTGACGCTGACGGCGCCGATGACGTTCTCCGAGCTCGCTCTGGGATCGACGTTGACCGTGCCGACCCTCGACGGCAAGGTTTCCTTGAAGGTGCCCGCCGGCACCGCCTCCGGGCGGGTGCTGCGGGCGCGGGGCAAGGGGATCACGAAGCGGGACGGGACCGCGGGCGATCTCCTGATCACCCTGGAGGTCGCGGTGCCGAACAACCTGTCGTCCGAGGCACGCAAGGCACTCGAGGCGTATGCCGACGTGACGCAGGACCACGATCCGCGAGGCGATCTGAACGCACTCCTTGAAGGGCGGTGAGTCCGGTGGGTTTTCCGTTCCCTCCGGGGACCGATGAGGACACGCCGTTCTTCGTGATCTCGGTGGCGGCCCAGCTGTCGGGCCTGCACGCCCAGACCCTCCGGTCCTACGACCGGCTGGGTCTGGTCTCGCCGGGCCGCACGAACGGTGGCGGCCGCCGTTACTCCATGCGCGACATCGTGTTGCTGCGCGAAGTCCAGCGCCTCTCGCAGGACGAGGGCGTGAACCTCGCGGGCATCAAGCGGATCATCGACCTGGAGAACCAGGTCGACGCTCTGCGATCGCGGGTCGCCGAACTCCAGCAGGAACTCGCACAGGCGTTGGCGGCGGCCGATTCCACGGCCGCCGCTGTACACGCCTCCTACCGGCGTGACCTCGTGCCGATCCGGCAGGAGACCGCGTTGGTCGTGTGGAAACCCAAGCCGCGCAAGTGATCGAGCGCGTCTACGAGGTTTTCGCGACGCCGCGTCCCAGGGTGGTCGACTTCTGCGACCACTGCGTGGACGCGGCGAGCGTCGCGCCCTTCACCACCGTGCCGTTGCGGGAGCTGACTTCCGGCCAGGTCGAGAAGTTCTGGTTGAAGTCGGGCACGATCGGCGACGAGACCTTCGTGCGGTACCTGCTTCCGCGTGTGCTGGAACTGATCGCGCTCGGAGAGCTCGAAGCGGACTTCTTCTGGCTGCGCCTGGTGGCCGAGACTCACGCGAAGGGCGATCCGCGGGAGCGTTCGGCCGTGCAGGACTACTTCCTCGCGACGCCGATCGCGCTGGCGGGACTCGTGCGCGAAGGTCCAGACGTTGGACCGTTGACCACGTGGCTGCGCCGAACGGAAACCCTTGCCGTGCTTGAGGAATCCGCTCTGGCCGGACCGGACCCCGACGGCGTCCTGTCCGAGGCCCACCTGAAACTCGAAGCTCAGCTCTGCTCGAAGTAGAACCCGGCCTCCAGGTCCTCCAAGATGCCGGGTTCCTTCGGTTCCCAGCCCAGCAACGCCTTCGTGCGCGCACCGGACGTCGGTGCGTCCCGCGAGACCATGAACGCGAGCGGTCCGAAGTGCTCTTGGGCGCGTTCCGCCGGGATGGCTTCGACGGGCACGTTCAGCTTCCGGCCGATGACCTCGGCGATCTCCCGCATCGTCACGGCCTCCTCGGCGACCGCGTGCAGCACTGAGCCCATCGGAGCCTTCTCCGCGGCCAGCCGGTAGAGCCTCACCGCGTCCAGCGTGTGCGTGGCCGACCAGCGGTTCGTGCCGTCGCCGGGGTAGCCGGAAATCCCCGTGGCGCGGGCGGTCCTGACCAGGATCGGGATGAAGCCGGCCGTGTCCAGTGCACTGTGGACGGTCGGGGGCAGTACGACGACCGAGCCGCGGACGTCCTGGGCGTCGAGGATCGCGTTGCGGGCGGCGCCGCGCGGGCCCTCGCTCGAGATCCGCTCCTCCTCGGTGGCGGTGCGGCCCAGGCCCGAGTACGCCAGCGTGCCGGCGGTGCCGATCAGCGCCTTGCCGGTACCGGCGAGCTCGTCCAGGAACGCCCGGACGACGGCGAGGTCGGCGTCGGAGGCACCCTGGTAGTCGCCCGCGTACATCTCCTCGTGCTTGAACGCCAGGTGGATCACGGCGTCCGCCTCTGCCGCGCCCTTGCGCAGTCCGTCGAGGTCGTCCAGATCGCCGCGCCGCACGCCGGCGCCCTGGGCTTCGAGCTTGGCGGCGGACGCGTCCGAACGGGCCAGGCCGACGACCTCGTGGCCCGCGTTCAGCAGTTCTGGGACCAGTGCCGAGCCGACGTGGCCGCTGGCACCCGTGACGAAGACCTTCATGACACTTCCTTCAAGTGATGGGACTTGGTCTCATCAACCGTAGCAGAGTGATGAGACTAAGTCGCATCACTTAGGATGGGGGCATGGGTCGATGGGAGCCGGACGCGCGGGAGCGGTTGGTGCGCGCCGCACTCGACCTGTTCAGCGAGCAGGGGTACGAGAACACCGCCGTCGCGCAGATCGCCGAGCGTGCGGGCCTCACGAAGAGCACGTTCTTCCGGCACTTCCGGGACAAGCGCGAGGTGCTGTTCGGCGGCCAGGACGTGCTGGCAGACCTGATGACCGGCGCGATCGCCGCCGCACCCGCGGAAGCGAGGCCGCTGGAGGTGGTCGAGGCGGCGCTGGTGGCGACAGCGGTGACGTTCACGGACGAACGCCGGGCGCACGGGCCGCAGCGGCTGGAGGTGATCGCGAGCAACGACGAGCTGCGCGAGCGGTCCGCGTTGAAGATGGTCGGGTTCGTCATCGCGATGACGGACGCGCTGAAGCAGCGCGGAGTGCCGGAGCTCGACGCCGCCGTGGCCGCCGAGCTGGGCGTGCTGGCGTTCAACCGCGGCTACGAGCGCTGGCTGGAGACCGGCGGGGACTTCGCGGAAGTCGCCCGCCGGACGCTCGGCGAGGTGCGTGAGGCCGTCGCCTCGCTAGAGGGTGCCGAGTAGTTCCCCGACCTCGGCGGCGATGCGGTCCAGCGCCTGGTCGTCGTCGTGGGCGGCGATCGCGCGGTCCATCCAGTTCGCGATCAACGGCATCTGCTCCGGCTTGAGGCCGCGCGTCGTGATGCCGGGGGTGCCCAGCCGGATGCCGGACGGGTCGAACGGCTTGCGGGTGTCGAACGGGACCGCGTTGTAGTTCAGCTCGATGCCCGCCCGGTCCAGGGCCCGCGCGGCCGGCTTGCCGCCGATCAGCTTGGACGTCAGGTCGATCAGCACCAGGTGGTTGTCGGTGCCGCCGGACACCAGGTCGAAGCCGCGTTCCAGCAACGCCTCCGCGAGCGCCTGCGCGTTCCTCACGATCATGTGCGCGTACTCGCGGAACTCCGGCTGCGACGCCTCGTGCAGCGCGACGGCGATCGCGGCCGTCGTGTGGTCGTGCGGACCGCCCTGCAGACCGGGGAACACGGCCCGGTCGATCGCCTTCGCGTGCTCGGCGTCGCACAGGATCATCGCGCCACGCGGGCCGCGCAACGTCTTGTGCGTGGTCGTGGTGATCACCGGTGCGTGCCCGACCGGCGACGGGTGCGCGCCGCCCGCGACGAGTCCGGCGATGTGCGCGATGTCGGCCACCAGGATCGCGTCGATCTCGCGGGCGATCTCCGCGAACGCCGGGAAGTCGATCGTGCGAGGGATGGCGGTGCCGCCGCAGAAGATCACCTTCGGGCGTTCGGCCTGGGCCAGCGCCCTGACCTCGTCCATGTCCACGACACCGGTGTCCTTGCGGACCTCGTACTGGACCGCGTTGAACCACTTGCCGGTCGCGGACACAGTCCAGCCGTGCGTGAGATGACCGCCCATCGGCAGGGACATGCCCATCACGGTGTCGCCGGGCTGCAGGAACGCCAGGTAGACGGCGAGGTTCGCCGGGGCGCCGGACAGCGGCTGGACGTTCGCGTGCTCCACGCCGAACAGCGCTTTCGCCCGGTCGATGGCGAGCTGTTCGATCTGGTCGACGACCTGCTGGCCCTCGTAGTACCGCTTGCCGGGGTAGCCCTCGGAGTACTTGTTGGTCAGCACCGAGCCGGTCGCCTCGAGCACGGCGGCCGACACGTCGTTCTCGGACGCGATCATGCGCAGCTTGCTCGCCTGACGGCGTTCCTCTGCCTGGATGAGAGTGGCGATCTCGGGATCGACTTCGCGCAGCACGGCATCACTCCGTGCCGGGCACCCAGGCGTTCGGTGCGCTCGGCCGTCGCTTCCCGGTGGTCAGTTCCACCCTCGGCACGCCAGTCGCTTACGACGTGCCGAGTTTAGTCCAGCGTGAACGGGTCGTACTTGATCCGGTCGAGAGGAGTTCCGGCGACGAGCATGCGGGACACCGTCGATCTGATCATGGCTGGGCTGCCGCAGACCAGGACGTCGCGCTCTTCCCACGCGCCGTAACGGGTGACCACGTCGGCGAGGCTGCCCTGCTCAACACCTCGGACGCCGGGGTCCGACTCCAGCACCGGCACGACCGTGAGCCACGGGTTCGTGGTCGCGATGCGCTGCAGGTTGTCCAGGTCGTAGAGGTCCTCGCGGGTGCGGCCGCCGTAGAACAGGTGCACGCGCGGGTTCTCGCCGAACTGCGCCATCTCGTCGATGATCGCGTGCATCGGCGCGACGCCCGTGCCACCGGCCACCATCAGGATGTCCGAGCCGGCCGTGCGGTCGACCGACAGACGTCCCATCGGCGGTCCGATCCGCCAGGTGTCGCCGGCCTGCGTGTGGCCGACCACCGAACGGGACACCCAGCCGCCGTCGACGGACCGGATGTGGAACTCGATGACGCCGTCCTCGCGCGGTGCGTTCGCCGGCGAGTAGTACCGCCACAGGCGCTTGCGCTGCGGCGTCTCCACGCTGACGTACTGACCGGCCTTGTAGCTGACGGGGTGGTCCGGTTGCAGCCGGACGACGGCCAGGTCCCACGAGACGCGCTGGTGCTCCAGCACCGTCGCGTGCCAGTACGCGGGCCCGTTGTCGGCGTCGGCCGCCTCCTGCATCGCCCTGGCCATGAGGGTGTAGGCCTCGGCCCACGCCATCTCGACCTTGGGCGTCCAGGCGGCGCCGGAGAACTTCTTCACCGCGGACAGCAGTGCGGTCCCGACCGCCTCGTAGTGGACGTTGATGACACCGAACTTGCGGTGGTCACGACCCAGCTGACGCAGGAAGGGGATGAGGTCGTCCGGGCGGTCGACCATCTGCACCACGTGCACGAGGGCGCGCAGCAGACGGCTGCGTTGCACCTCCATGTTCGCGGGGAACATCTCGCGTGTGGCAGGCGAGAGCGAGAAGAGCATTCCGTAGAAGAACTTCGCCACTTCTTCGGAGTGCGGCTCCACCACCGCGAAGCTCTCCCGGATCATCCGCACCATCGCGGTGACACCAGGCGGGGGTTCTCGGTGGGGCGGGGTAGGGATGGGGCTCAGCACAGCGTTCGCAGTCATGGTCCGCGCGCAGTCTCCACGTTCTCATTGGCGTTCAGTGGCGCCGGCAAGGCGCTGTTCGTCCTCGTCAAGCATCCGTCCCCCGACAGGGTGGACAGTAACCCCTGATCGGGCTGTTTGACTCCTTGATGCCACCTTTGAGCGAAGCATGGTCACTCTAGGTGAGTAGTTGTTACCGCAACAGTGTGAATGTGAGGGTCCGTCTGTACCGGGTTGCGTGCTTGCGTGCTTGGGTTGGGCGCGTGTCCCTGCCTGAGTTGACTGATACCACCTCACCTGACCGTGACGAGCTTCCCGGCTCACGCGGTGAGCACTTCCTCCAATGTGCCCTGGAGACGTCCGATCGCGCTACGCGCTTCTACACGGACCAGGTGCTGGACCACCTCAACCCCGCGATGGCCGAGTTCGTCGGCCGGATGGAGATGGCCTTCATCTCGACCGCTGACGCCGACGGGGAGTGCGACTCGACGCTGCGGGCGGGCCCGGCGGGGTTCCTGCGCGTGATCGACTCGCGGACCGTCGCCTACCCCGAGTACCGGGGCAACGGCGTGATGGCCTCGCTGGGCAACATCATGGAGAACCCGCACGTCGGGATGCTGATGGTGGACTTCGCCGACGACCTGATCGGGCTGCACGTGAACGGCCGCGCCCGCATCGTGCCTCGTGAGGAGTTCGAGACCGAGGACAAGAAGGTGGAGCGCTGGGTGGTGGTCGAGGTGCAGGAGGCCTACGTCCACTGCCGCAAGCACATCCCGCGGATGGTCCCGGTCGACCGCGTCCGGAACTGGGGCACCGACGACGTCAAGAGCAAGGGCGGCGACTTCTTCGGGGTCAAGGCGGACCGGATGAGCAACGCCGACAGCTGAACCGCTGCTCGCAGCCCCCGTCATCCGCGTCTTCGCGCGGGTGGCGGGGGCTGTCGCGTGAGGTCGGGCGAGACCGCGGCTCGAGCGGGCGGCGCGACGCTGGGGTGTGACCCATCAGCCACCGAATTAGTTGGCCTAGCTAACTATCTCCAGATATAGTTGTATGGCATCAACTAACTACTGGAGGTGTGCTTGAACCGGCCCTCGTCGCATCGGGAGATCCTCGAAGCGCTGTCCGGCATCTGGGTGGCGCTGCTCGTCGCGATCCTCAGCTCCACCATCGTCTCGAACGCTCTCCCGACGATCCTGGCCGAGCTCAAAGGCACGCAGACCCAGTACACCTGGGTCATCACCTCGATGCTCCTCGCGTCCACCGCCAGCACGCCCCTGTGGGGCAAGCTCGCGGACCTGTTCGACAAGAAGAAGCTGTTGCAGGCGGCGATCGTGATCTTCGTCGTCGGCTCGGTGCTGTCCGGGTTCAGTCAGAACATGGAGCAACTCATCTCGTTCCGGGTCCTCCAGGGGCTGGGGATGGGTGGTGTGCAGGCCCTGGGGCAGGTCGTCGTCGGCGCGCTGCTCAGCCCGCGCGAACGCGGCCGCTACAGCGGCTACACCGGCATGGTGATCTCGGCGGGGACCGTGGGCGGGCCGCTGGTCGGCGGGTTCCTCGTCGACTGGCCCGGCTGGCGCTGGTGCTTCTTCGTCTGCGTGCCGCTGGCGCTGGTGGCGCTGGCCGTGTTGCACAAGACGCTGCACCTGCCGGTCCGCAAGCAGCACGTGAAGATCGACTACCTGGGTGCCACGCTGATCACCGGCGGCGTGAGCCTGGTGCTGATGTGGGTGTCGTTCGCGGGCAAGGACTTCGCCTGGATCAGCGCGGAGAGCGCGCTGTTCGTCGCCGGTGCGGTGCTCGCGATCGTGGGTGCCTACTTCGTGGAACGGCGGGCGTCCGCGCCGGTCATCCCGCTGCACCTGTTCAAGAACCGGACCGTGGTGCTGGCGATGCTGGGCGGCGTCGCGGTGGGCACGGCGATGTTCGGGGCCTCGGTGTTCATGGGGCAGTACTTCCAGATCGCGCGCGGGTTCTCGCCGACCAAGGCCGGGTTGCTGACCGTGCCGCTGGTGCTCGGCCTGAGCATCTCGTCCACCGTGAGCGGGCAGCTGATCGCCAGGAGCGGCCGGTGGAAGAGCTACCTGGTCTGGGGCTCGTTCTCGCTGGTCATCGGGCTGGCGCTGCTCGGGACCATCGACCACCGGACCAACCTCGTGCTGATGGGCGGCTACCTGGCGCTGGTCGGCGTCGGGGTGGGGCTGACCATGCAGAACCTGGTGCTGGCCGTGCAGAACGGCGTGGGGATGGCCGATCTCGGGGCCGCGAGCTCCACGGCCACGTTCCTGCGGTCGCTGGGCGGGACGGCCGGCGTCTCGGTGCTCGGGGCGGTGCTGGCCGCCTCGGTGAGCACGAAGACGCTCGACCGCGGTTCCCTCTCCCCAGTCGTACGGGACTCCTACGGCGACGCGATGGGTGAGCTGTTCCTCATCGCCGCCGGTCTGGCGGTGTTCACGGTGATCGCGGTCCTGCTGATCAAGGAGCAGCCGCTGCGGGACTCGGTGGAAGACGAAATTGTCACTCCAACGGGTTCTGGTGCACAGACGGTCGCCACTGAGCTTGATTCGCCTGTGGATACTGACCAGCGGATTGTGGACAAGTCGGTGCCCGCTGTGGACAAGCTGTTGGTGCTTTCGAGTGACAGCGATCAGGAGGTCGCGGCGCGTTCGGCTGCGCTGCGTTCCACGCAGAACTCGTTGCCCTCGGGGTCGCGCAGGGTCACCCAGCCGGTGCCGTCGGGCCTGCGCTGATCGTCGAAGACCGTCGCGCCGATGCCGACGAGGCGTTCCACCTCCTCGTCGCGGGTGTTGTCAGCCGGCTGCAGGTCCAGGTGCAGCCGGTTCTTCAGTTCCTTGCCCTCGGGCACGTTGATGAACAGGTAGCGGACGCCGTTCGGCAGTTCGATCATGGACTCGGGGTCGCCGGGGTTGTCGTCGGGGTGCAGAGGCAGGCCCAGCACCTTGCTCCACCAGGAGGCGATCTCGTAGGAGTCGCGCGCGTCGATCGTGATGCTGTGGATGATTGAGGTCATGAACTGATCTTCGCCTAGCCGGCGTGTGATCTGGACCGATTTCAAGGTTGAGCGGAACACACTCAACTTTTCTGACGTTGTACGGGATGATGGTCCATGCTGGTGGCTGACCACGAGGTGGAGGAATGGACGCTTTCAACCCGACGACCAAGACGCAGCAGGCCGTGTCCGCGGCGGTGCAGGCCGCGACGCTGAACGGGAACCCGGACGTGGGTTCCGTGCACCTGCTCAGTGCACTGCTGGCGCAGACGGACGGGTTGACCGCCCCGTTGCTGTCGGCCGTGGGCGCCGACCCCGCCCAGGTGCGCAAGGAGCTGGAGCAGCTCTCCCGCTCGTTGCCGAGTGCTTCCGGCTCGACCGTGTCCGCTCCGCAGTTCTCGCGCGACGCCGTGCGGGTGATCGGGAAGGCCCAGGAGCTCGCCACCGAGATGGGTGACGAGTACGTGTCCACCGAGCACCTGCTCGTGGGGCTCGCGCAGCACGGTGGCCAGGTGGCCGACCTGCTGCGGCGGCACGGTGCGACGCCCGACGCGCTGACCGACGCCTTCGCGAAGGTGCGTGGCTCGGCGCGGGTGACGTCGGCCGATCCCGAAGGCACCTACAAGGCGCTGGAGAAGTACGGCGTCGACCTGACCGAACGCGCGCGCAAGGGCGAGCTCGACCCGGTGATCGGCCGTGACGCCGAGATCCGCCGGGTCGTGCAGGTGCTGTCGCGGCGCACGAAGAACAACCCCGTGCTGATCGGCGAGCCCGGCGTCGGCAAGACGGCGATCGTCGAGGGCCTGGCGCAGCGCGTCGTGGCCGGTGACGTGCCGGAGTCGTTGCGCGGCAAGAAGGTCGTGTCCCTGGACCTCGGCTCGATGGTCGCGGGCGCCAAGTACCGCGGTGAGTTCGAGGAACGGCTCAAGGCCGTGCTCAAGGAGATCACCGACTCAGCCGGGCAGGTCATCACGTTCATCGACGAGCTGCACACGATCGTCGGTGCGGGCGCGACCGGTGAGTCGGCGATGGACGCCGGCAACATGATCAAGCCGATGCTGGCCCGCGGTGAGCTGCGCATGGTCGGTGCCACGACCCTGGACGAGTACCGCGAGCACATCGAGAAGGACGCCGCCCTGGAACGCCGCTTCCAGCAGGTGCTGGTCGGCGAACCGTCGGTGGAGGACACGGTCGGCATCCTGCGCGGGCTCAAGGAGCGCTACGAGGTGCACCACGGCGTGCGCATCACCGACGCCGCCCTCGTCGCCGCCGCCACGCTGTCCGACCGCTACATCACCGCGCGCTTCCTGCCGGACAAGGCCATCGACCTCGTCGACGAGGCCGCGTCCCGGCTGCGCATGGAGATCGACTCCCGGCCCGTCGAGATCGACACCGTCGAACGTGCCGTGCGGCGCCTGGAGATCGAGGAGATGGCGCTGGCCAAGGAGTCCGACGCGGCGTCGGTCGAACGGCTGCACGCCCTGCGCGCCGAGCTCGCGGAGAAGCGCGAGGAGCTCTCCGCGCTGACGGCCAGGTGGCAGAACGAGAAGGGCTCCATCGACCGCGTCCGCGGCCTGAAGGAGCAGCTGGAGTCGTTGCGCGGCGAGTCGGAACGGGCCGAGCGCGATGGCGACCTCGGTCGCGCCGCCGAACTCCGTTACGGCCGGATTCCCCAGCTGGAGAAGGAACTCTCCGTTGCCGCGGAATCCACACAGGCCGATGCGATGCTCAAGGAGGAGGTCGGCCCGGACGACGTCGCGGATGTCGTGGCGGCGTGGACCGGCATCCCGGCCGGCCGCCTGCTGGAGGGCGAGACCGCCAAGCTGCTGAGGATGGAGGACGAACTCGCGCGCCGGGTCGTCGGCCAGGCCGAAGCGGTGCGGGTCGTGTCGGACGCGGTGCGCCGCACGCGCGCCGGAGTCGCGGACCCGGACCGCCCGACGGGCTCGTTCCTGTTCCTCGGCCCCACCGGCGTCGGCAAGACCGAGCTCGCGAAGGCGCTGGCGGCGTTCCTGTTCGACGACGAGCGGGCGATGATCCGCATCGACATGAGCGAGTACTCCGAGAAGCACTCGGTGGCCCGCCTGGTCGGCGCGCCTCCCGGCTACGTCGGCTACGACCAGGGCGGCCAGCTCACCGAGTCGGTCCGCCGCCGCCCGTACTCGGTCGTGCTGCTGGACGAGGTCGAGAAGGCCCACCCGGACGTCTTCGACGTGCTGCTGCAGGTCCTCGACGACGGCCGCCTGACCGACGGCCAGGGCCGCACCGTCGACTTCCGCAACACGATCCTGGTGCTCACCTCGAACCTGGGTTCGCAGACCATCGTGAACCCGTCGCTGACCGAGCGGGAACGCAAGGACGCCGTGATGGCCGTGGTGCAACGGCACTTCAAGCCGGAGTTCCTGAACCGGCTGGACGACGTCGTGGTCTTCCACGCGCTCGCCACCGAGGAGCTGACGTCCATTGTGGACATCCAGATCACTCGCCTGGCGGACCGGCTCGCGGCCCGTCGCCTGACGCTGGAGGTCACGCCGTCGGCCCGCGACTGGCTGGCGTTGAACGGTTTCGACGCGATCTACGGCGCCCGGCCGCTGCGACGGCTGGTGCAGTCGGCGATCGGCGACCAACTGGCCAAGGAGTTGCTGGCCGGTGAGGTGCGCGACGGTGACACCGTGCGGGTCGACGTGCTGGACGACAACAGCGGCCTGATCGTGGGCCGCACCGCGTGATGTTCGTGAGGTATCAGGCGGCGCAGGCCAACGCCAACGGGAACTTCTCCGGAGTCTTCGGACTGGTGAACGGCCTGCGCCGGCGTGGTGAGCTCACCGCGGAGCAAGAAGAGTTCGTGCGCGTCAACAACGCCTGGTACAACGCCGCCTACGTCGATCCGTCGACGGTCGACCCGACGGTCTACGACCGGGAGGTCAACCCCGCTGCCCGCGCGTGGTTCAAGGCGGAGGCGACACACCTGGTGGAACGGCTGCCGGGTTACCTCGCCCTCCTCGACGCGCACGGAGTGCGATGGGAGCGACTGACCAGCGACGATCCCGGCCGCGTCGTCTACGAGGACGCGGACCAGGTCGTCGTGGTGCCGCGGTCACCAGGCCACGGGTAGCGAGACCAGCGCACGGACGTTGGTCTCCATCCGGTACGTCAGCTCGGACTCGTCGACGGCCAGGCGCAGTCCGGGGAACCTCTTCACCACCGACGTCAGCGCGACCCGCAGTTCCAGCTTCGCGAGCTGTGCGCCGAGGCAGTGGTGCGGCCCGTACCCGAGCGCGACGGGTGCGGCGTCGTCCCTGCCCAGGTCCAGCCGATCCGGATCCGGGAACGCCGCGGGATCCCGGTTCGCCGAGGAGAGGATCGGCAGTACGGCCGCCCCGGCTTCCAGGTGCACGCCGGCCAGTTCCACGGCCTCGGTGGTGACCCGAGGCAGGGTCGCCGCCATCAACCGCGAGAACCGCAGCAGTTCGTCGACGGCCGTGCCGATCAACGCCGGATCATCGATCAGCCGGCGCAACTCCGCAGGGTGCCTCAGCAGTGTCAGCAGCGAGTTGCCCAGCTGGTTCACGGTGGTGTCGTGCCCGGCGGCCAGCAACATCTGGAGGTTCGCCAGCATCTCGGCCGACGTCAGGTGGCCGCCCTCGTCGTGGGCCCCGACGAGCGCGGTGATCAGCTTGTCGTCCGGGCGAAGCCGCTTCTCCTCGACCAGGTCGGCGAGGTAACCCTGCATGTCGTTCTCGGCCTGACGAAGCTCTTCCGGCGTGAGCGCGGACGTCATCAGCACGCCCGTCCACCGGCGGATGTCCAGAGCGTCGGAGTAGGGCGCTCCGAGCAGTTCGCAGATCACCGTCGTCGGCAACGGGGTGCAGAGGCCCGCCACCAGGTCGGCGGGTGACTCCAGGGAGTCGAGCAACTCGTCGACGATGGTCTGCACCCGCGGTCGCAGTGCGGCGACCATGCGCGGGCTGAACGCGGAGGCCATGAGCTTGCGGATGCGGTTGTGCCGGCGTCCCTCCAGCGAGGTGAGCACCAGCGGGTTGGCCCCGGACGGGATCGTGACGGGGCCACCAGGGCGCGTGGCCTCCTCACGGCTGAACCGCGGATCGGTCAGGACCTGCTTGCAGGCGGCGTGCGACAGCGCCAGCCAGATGTCGATCGGACCCATCTTCGCGAGCACGACGGGCCCCTCGGAGGCGAGGAGTCTCTGCGCCTCCGGCTCGTTGTCCAACGAGCGTGGCGTGGTGAACGGGAACGTGGCAGACATGCTATGAAGCACGCCGATTCGGCACGTCCAGTTCACGACGCGCGGAAGTGATCTTCGTTCCTCGCCCCCGACCCACTAGGCTCTGGCTGTGGGCATACCGGCGTGGGTCTGGTTCACCGTCGCCGCGGTGGCGGGCGTGGCGGGGTTTGCCCTGCTCGCGACCGACCGGGCGCAACGAACCGCGCGTAATCGTGAACGGCGCCGTTGGGCTGCTCTGCGCGGCTGGCAGTTCGAGGAGACAGACCACGTGCTGCCGACCCGCTGGGAAGCGGGAGCCATCGCGTACTACGGCACGGGTCTCGCCCGTGACGTCGTCGCGGGCTCCACCTTCACCGCGGACGGCCGCAGGCAGGTCTACGTGCTCGATCACGAGACCGGCGGCAAGGTCAACTCCGTGCTGGTCGGCGTGCGCTGTCGCAGGGCGCTGTCGGTGGTGATCGAACTGTGGCTGTCGACGGTCCCGTTCCAGCGCGACAACGACAAGATGCCGATGCCCGACCTGCTCGGGCCGGTGGGCTCGCGGTACGCGTTCGTCACGGACGTCCCGGCGGCTCGCAAGATCATCACGCCGGACCTGATCGACGCCGCCGAGGAGATCGGTGGCGACGTCACGGTCGTCTGGATGGAGAACGACTGGGTGCTGGCCGCCGCCCCGCCGAACTCGTCGCCCGCACGCCTGGAACGGCTGCTGCGCGACGTCGGTGAGCTGGCGGACGTCATCGACCCGTTCGACCCGGACCCCTCCGAGCGGGAGGAACCGGTGGCGGAGGACGACGAGGGTGGCGAGGTCTACCGGCCGTCGTTCGGCCGCAAGCCCTGACCGGAGGCCGCTGGACGTTGGGTGATCACCGGGTTTCCGACTACCGTTCGGTGGCATGCCAACCGCACTGGTGACCGGATCGACCGTCGGGATCGGGGCCGCCTTCGCCCGCAGGCTCGCGGCCGAGGGATATGACCTCGTACTGGTCGCGCGCACCGCGTCCGCGCTCGAGGAACTCGCGAAGCAGCTGCACGACCGGCACGGCGTCCACGTCGACGTTCTGCCGGCCGACCTCAGCGACCACGAGGACCGGCTCAAGGTCGAGAAGCGGCTGGCCGAGTCGGCCGTCGACCTGCTGGTCAACAATGCTGGCTTCGCGAACACCGGCGAGTTCTTCGCGGCCGACATCGAGAAGCTCCAGGCCCAGCTGGACGTCAACGTCGCCACGGTGCTGCGGCTGAGCAGGGCCGCCATCCCGGCGATGATCGCGCGCGGCAAGGGCGACGTGATCAACGTGTCCAGCGTCGCCAGCTTCCTGCCCGGCCGCGGCACCAGTTACAGCGCGGACAAGGCGTGGGTGACCACGTTCTCCGAGGGCATGTCGCTCGCGGCCGAGGGCACCGGCGTGCGGATCATGGCGCTGGCCCCCGGTTTCGTGAAGACCGAGTTCCACCAGCGCGCGAAGATCGACATGTCGAAGACGCCGGACTGGCTCTACGTCGACGCCGACAAGCTGGTCCACGAGGCCCTGCGCGACCTGCGACGGGGCAAGCCGTTGTCGATCCCCGGCCTCCAGTACAAGGCGATCGTGACCATCACGAGGCTGCTGCCGCGGCCGTTCGTGCGCAGGATGGCGTCGCGGTTCGCGGGCGGTCGCGGTCGCACCTGAGCGGAACCGTTCGGCCTAACGGCGCGTCGGAGCCCTCGTGAGCGAACAGTTCCATGTCGAACCGGACGAGCTGCGCGGGTACAGCGAACTGCTGGACCGCAACGCCCAGCACTTTCTGACCATCAAGGACCACGCGATCTCCAAGGGCGGTGACACCAGCGGGTTCACCGGCCTGCTGACGTTGCTGCACCCCGTCGTGACCGGCGTCGCGAACCTCTACGGGGAGACGTTGGACTTCGCCAACAAGACGATGCTCAAGGACGCCGACGCCCTGAGGAAGACGGCGGACTCCTACGAGAAGGTCGACCAGTACGGCCTCAAGCTGATCCAGGGTGCGGGAGGTGGCCGATGACCACGGCGTACGCGGACGTCCAGGACCCGTCGGTCGCGCTCAGCGCCGCCGCCGAGGACCGCCCTGGCCGGCAGACCACCAAGGAGCTGATCGAGGCCGCAGGCTGGAAGCTCCAGGGCGTCAACTGGATCTACGAGAAGGTCACCGGCGAGAACCTGATCGAGTCGCTGATCAGCCCGCTGGTCGGCGACTTCGAGAAGATCGACGCCAACGCCAACGCGTGGGACCAGGTCGCCAAGGCGCTGGACTCCGTGCGGCACAACGTCGGTGACGGCGTCGGTCAGCTCAACCCGCACTGGAACGGCGGTGCCGCGCAGGCGTTCGAGCGCCGCATGGACACCATGTGGGTCATCGCGATCGAGGCGGACTCCCAGGTCGCCCGGATCATCGGCAACAAGTTCCAGTCGATGGCCTCGGCGTGCCGGTCGGCCACGAAGATCGCGCTGTTCCTGCTCGACAAGCTCTGCACGATGCTGCTCGAAGCCGCCATGACCGCGGTGATCCCGGTCGTCGGCTGGGGCCGCGCGGTGTGGATGGTCTACGACGCCATCCAGATCGTCGACGCGATCCGCAAGATCATCCAGTCGATCATGACGCTGATCGAGGGCGTCAAGGGCATGGTCGACGGCATTGTCGCGATGGGCACGGCGCTGATGAAGCTCAAGGACGTCAGGAACGTGAACGACGCGCTCGACGCGGTCGACGGCGTGCAGGACGGCAAGCAGAAGTTCGACAACGGTGTGTCCGCCGCGAAGTCCGGCGCGATCGGTGTCGGCCTCGGTGCCTACAGCCTGGGCAAGGCCGGTTCCGCCGCGTCGGGCCGGTCGAGTTCGGCCCCGGCTCCCGCGCCCGCTCCGGCACCCGCACCCACCGGCGGGGGTCAGCAGTGACGTTCCCCTACGACCAGGCGCGACTGCAGGCGCTGTTCTCCGAGGTGGACTCCCGGATCGACGACCTGGGCAAGGTCGCGACGGCCGCCTCGCACGTGCAGCGCCGGTCGCGGGGACTCTCCGAACAGGACCTCGCCGCGATCGAACGGTTCGCGAAGTCGCCGGGCGCGCCGAAGGAGCTCAAGGACCTCCAACGGCGCGTGGACGCAGGTGAGATGTCGTGGGCCGACGTCGCCGCGGGCCGTGCGATCAACGACCCCGGCGTGCAGCAGGCGCTCGCGGTCGGCGTGCCCGACCTCCAGCGCGCCTACCGCGCGATCGAGGAGGGCCAGGACATCGACGACATCATCGAGTCGGGCAACCCCGCCCCGCAGCCGCCGCCCAGGCCGCGCCGTGACGACGACGAACCCGACGACGGCCCGAGCCACTTCCGCAAGGACGCCTGGTAGTCAGACGGGCCAGTCCACGCCGCCACTGCTGGTGTGGCGGGTCCCGGTGCCGCGAACGACGTCGAAGGCGACCGCGCAGGCGGTCGCCAGCGAGCGCAGCGGCTCGGTGACCTGGGGGTTGATCTGGACGCGGTCCCGGCGGACGCGCTTGCCGTGCCGCTTGGCCCGTGCGCCGGTGTCGATCCGCCCGATGTCGGTGAAGAAGCAGAGTTGCTGACCGTTCGGGTCGTGCAGCGACTGCTTCCACGCGCCGTGCGTCTTGATGGTCCCGATCAACTGACCGGCCGGGGTGCTGACCCGCACGTGCGGGCGTCGTCCGAACTGCTTGGCGATGTGCATGATCGGCTGGCCGTGCGGCGCGACCACGTCGAGGTCGAACGACGTCCAGCCGGAGAACCCGGTGTGCCGCAACGGTCGCTGCAGGCCTGGTCCGCTGCTCTCCCTGACCACCATGACCGGCGTGTCGTGCTCGTCGAACACCTCCACCCGGTAGTGCGGCCGGAACAACAGGCTCATGGAGGTCCACGGCTGTTCGACGTAGAGGGTGCTCACAGTGATGCAGGGTACGAGGCAGCGACGGCGAGGGTGTGCGAAGCTGACGACCCGTGCGAACTGAAGTGGTCTTGGACGCGAACGCGAAGTCAGAACTCGCTCGTCTTGTGAGCGAATTGGCCGTGGTGCACGGCAAGGTGACCCTCTCCAGCGGCAAGGAAGCCGACTACTACGTCGACCTGCGGCGGGCGACGCTGCACCACGCGGCGGCCCCGTTGATCGGCAGGCTGTTGCGGCAGCTCACGTCCGACTGGGACTTCGTCGCGGTCGGCGGTTTGACGCTCGGCGCGGACCCCGTCGCCTACGCGATGATGCATTCCGCCGGAGCCGACGGTGACGTGCTCGACGCGTTCGTCGTGCGCAAGGCGAACAAGGCGCACGGTATGCAGCGGCAGATCGAGGGCATCGACGTGCGTGGGCAGCGCGTGCTCGCGGTCGAGGACACCTCCACCACCGGCGGTTCGGTGCTCACGGCCGTCGCTGCGCTGCGCGAACACGGGGCTGACGTCATCGGCGTCGCCACCGTC
Source organism: Lentzea sp. NPDC102401 (assembly GCF_044765805.1). NCBI lineage: Bacteria > Bacillati > Actinomycetota > Actinomycetes > Pseudonocardiales > Pseudonocardiaceae > Lentzea > Lentzea sp. NPDC102401. Next base: position 573,080 of record NZ_JBIWKS010000003.1, read on the forward strand.
GTCGACCGCGGCACGGGCGCCAAGGAGGCCATCGAGGCCGAGGGTCTGCCGTACCGCTACCTGCTCGATTTGAACGATCTCGGGCTCGCCTGAGGTTTTATCGAGAGCGCTTCGAGCCACCCCGTCCTAGGCTGGAGGACGGGGTGGTGCGAATGGCCAGATTGTTCGCTGAGGCGGTCATGACGTTGCACTTCGCGGTGCTGGCGTTCCTGCTCGTGGGCGGGTACGCGGCATGGCGGTGGCGCGGCGTGATCTACCCGCACCTGGCGATCGGTGCGTGGGCGATTCTCAGTCTGCTGGTGCCGGTGACGTGCCCGCTGACGACCGCGGAGGAGTACTTCCGCGCGCAGGCGGGCATGCCGCCGCTGGGCACGGGTTTCATCGACCACTACATCGACGGCGTCTGGTACCCGGAGAGCGCGTCGACGCTGGTCCAGCTCGTGCTGGGGTCGATCGTGATCATCTCGTGGGTCGGCTTCTATGCTGGTCACCGTGCTGCTCGAAGGCTTTCACGCTGTTAAGCACGCGTTGCGCTTCGGCGCCGATGTGCACCCGCTGATCACGACGGACCTCGCCGCCGCGATCAGCCTCGCCGAGACGCACGCACCTGATCTGCGCGAGCGGTTCGCGGCCGCCACAGAGGTCGACCAGAACCACTTCAAGCTCCGTGTCGGCCGCACGCACCCGACGGGTGTGGCGGGGTTCGCGGAGAAGCCGGAGCTGGCGTTCGACCGGGATGCCCCGATCGTCCTGCTCGACAACCCGCGCAACCTCGGCAACTTCGGTGCCGCGATCCGGGTGGCCGCCGGCCTCGACGCGGGTGGCGTGATCTCCACCGGCGATGTCGACCCGTGGCACCCCAACGTGCTGCGGGGATCGGCCGGGCTGCACTTCGCGCTGCCGGTCGCCAAGGTCGGCAGCCTGGACTTCACAGGTGAGCTCATCGCGTTCGACGCGGACGGTGACCTGCTGAAAGGCCCGATCCCGGACGACGCCGTGCTGGCGTTCGGCTCGGAACGCCACGGCCTGTCCGCCGAAGTCCGCGAGAAGGCGTCCAGGATCGTCCGGCTGCCCATGCGCGAGAAGGTCAGCAGTTACAACCTCACAACTTCTGTGGCCATGGGCCTCTACCACTGGGTGATTCACCGAGCTTCTTGATCGGTCAAGCACGCACGATGACCTGGTGGTGATCGCGAAACTGCTGGCGGCACGCGCGGGTGTCGCGGAGCGCGCGGTGTACTCCAGGCACCTTCGGCGGGTCTGGGGTGTGCCGGGCACGCTTCTCGGGGCGCGGGCGTGGCCCCCGCTCTTCAGAGACAAGATCCACACCAGCTTCAACTACTGGTGGCAGGCGCATCTGCTCGACTGCATGATCGACGGCTACCTGCGCTCGCCCAACGAGCTGCGCAAGGCGGCCATCGCGAAGGTCGTGCGGGGCATCAGGGTGCGCAACGTCCTGGGCTGGACCAATGACTTCTACGACGACATCGCCTGGCTCGGCCTCGCCCTGCAGCGCGCTCAGAACGAGGTCGGCATCGCGAAGCCCAAGGCGCTCGACGCGATCGCCGTGCGGTTGCGGGACGGCTGGACCGACCACGCCGGCGGCGGCATCTGGTGGAAGCGCAACGACGACTTCAAGAACGTTCCCGCGAACGGCCCCGCGGCGATCTTCCTGGCCCGCCAGAACGAACGCACCGACCTCGCCCGCGCTCGGTCCATCGTGGACTGGGTCGAGGAGCACCTCGTCGATCCGGGCAACGGCCTCGCGTGGGACGGCCTGCACGTCCACCCCAACGGCGAGATCCGCGAGTACGAGAAGAACATCTACACGTACTGCCAAGGGGTTCTGATCGGCGCGTGCGTCGAACTGGCCAAGCACGGCCAGCAGGACAAGTGGCTCGACAAGGCCGCCCGCACGATCACCGCCGTCCACGACGACCTCGCCACCAACGGCGTGATCCGGGGCCAGGGTGGTGGCGACGGCGGCCTGTTCGCGGGCATCCTCACCCGCTACCTCGCCGAGGCGGCGCTGACGATCCCCGACCTCGATCCCGAACGGCACGAGACCGCCGATCTGGCCAGGGAACTCGTCGTGCAGTCGGCGGAAGCGGCGTGGAACAACCGCGTGATGGCGGTGAGCGGCCCGTTGTTCGGTCCGGAGTGGACGGTCCCAGCGGACGAGAAGGAAGGCCGCGACCTGTCCGTCCAGCTCGGTGGCTGGATGTGCCTGGAGGCGGCCGCCCTGCTCGAACGGCACGGCCTGAACGTCGCTACTGCCTGAGCCAGCTCAGCAACGTCCTGGCGTCCTCGCGGAACCGCTCCGGCGAGTCGTCCAGCACGAACTCCAGCAGCGCGTTGCGTTCGACGCCGTCACGCGCGAGCTCGGTCAGCACCGGCTTCCACAGGTCACGGCGTTCGGCGAGCGGGAACCGCTCCTTGAAGCCGCCGGAGCCCCACGAGAAGACGTGCGCCGTCACCGGTTCCAGCGTCCGCACCTCGTGCACGGCGGAGAACACGTCCTGGCCCCCGCGCGGCTGCCAGTACGACACCACTCCGTCGACCTCGTCGAGCAGCCGCACCGCCGAGTCGAGCGTGTCCGTGAGCGTGTTCGGGTGGTACTCCAGCGCGATCTTCGTGCCCAGCGCGTCCGCGTGCTCCACGGCGTGCTGCAGGGCCTCGATCACCGGACCGCGGTCGGGGCACTCGGCCGACCCCGCGGTGCCGGCCCAGACCCGCACGAACGGCGCGTCCAGTTCGGCCGCGGTCTCCAGGATCGGCGCCAGGTCGGCACGATCGGAGACACCGGCGCGGTAGTACGACCCGTACGCGGCCACTCTCAGGCCGGTGTCCAAAGCCCGCCGTGCCGCCGCGACATCGCCGGGCGGCACGTGCACGTCGCCGCCCCACTCGACGGCCCGCAGCCCGCACTCCGTCGCCAGCTCACCGATCTCGGAGACCGTGAGCTGCCGGAACGTCACCGAGACGAGTCCGGGGATCAGCATCCGCAGGACTGCCTGTGCCGCAGGGAGGGCGCCAGCCGGATGGTCTCCGGCGGCCGTTGCGGGTCGGCGATGCGGGAGAGCAGCAGCTTCACCGCGGTCCGCCCGATCTCCTCGACCGGCTGGGCCAGCGTGGTGAGCGGCGGTTCTATCAACGTGGCCCACTCGACCTCGTCGTAGGCGACGACGGCCAGGTCCGTGCCGAGCTTCAGGCCGCGGGCGCGCGCCTCGTGCAGCATGCCGACCGTGACGAGGTGGTCCGCCGCGACGACGGCCGTGGCCGGGTCCTCCTGGTCGAGCAGCGGCGCGAGCCAGCCGCTCTGCGAGACCAGGGCCTCGTCCCACTTCAGGCCCGCGCGGCCGAGGCCGAGGCGGTAGCCGAGGATGCGTTCCTCGGTCGTCGCCACGCCCGCCTGGCCGCAGACGATGCCGATCCGCCGGTGCCCCAGTTCCGCGAGGTGCTTCACCAGACCCGAGGTGGCCTGCACGTTCTCCGGCCCGACCTGGTCGATGTCCTTGGCCACGGTCAGCCGGTCCACCAGCACGGTGGGGATGTTCAGCCGCTTGAGCTCCGGCAGCACGAGGCTTCCCCCGGTGCCGGCGGACGGTGTGAGCAGCAACCCGTCGACTCTTCGCGAGCGCAGCGTTCTGACCGCCGTCTGCTCGGACTCGGGGGTGTCTCTCGTGTCGATCAGCACGAGCGAATAGCCGTTGCGAGTCGCCTCGGACTCGATGGCGGCGATCAGCTCGGCGAAGTACGGGTGGGAGACCAGTGACACGGCCAGGCCCAGCGACTTCGTGCCGCCCATGACCAGCGAACGCGCGATCGCGTCCCCCGTGTACCCGGTCTCGTCGATCGCCTTCTGGACGCGCTCGCGCGTGTCCCCTGCGACCGGCCTCGTCTCGTTGATCACGTGTGACACCGTGGTGATGGAGACTCCCGCGAGAGCCGCTACATCCCGCATGGTGACCATGGCTCGGGACCTTACCCGTTTGGAGGAAGCCCAGATGGCAGCCGTGCTGTGTGTCGGGCTCACAACTCTCGACGTGACCCAACGGGTGGACGCGTTCCCGGAACCGGGCCAGAAGATCCGCTCTCTCGGCGCGGTGCTGTCGCCCGGCGGTCCGGCGGCCAACGCGGCCCGCGCGGTCGCGGCACTGGGCGGACGGGCCGCGTTGCTCACCGCGTTGGGCGCCGACGCACTGGGTGAATTCGTCCGGGCTTCCTTGGAACCGGTTCAAGTGACGGCGGTGCCGGGCACGACGCCCGTGAGCATGGTCGTCGTCAGAGACGCTGATGGGGAGCGCACGGTCGTTTCCCGCAACGCGTCGGTGCCGGTGGAGGCGCCGGATTTGTCTGATCTTCTGGATGCTGCGGACGTGGTGCTCTTGGACGGACACCACGAAGGCCTGGTGATCCCCGTCGCCCGGCGGGCGAAAGCCATGGGATTGCCTGTGGTGCTCGACGCCGGGAGCTGGAAACCTGTCCTCGATCACCTGTTGCCGCTGGTGGACGTGGCCGCCTGCTCTCACGGGTTCGAGCGGTCCGAGGCCGAGGTGCACTCCTACGGGGTGCCGCTGGTCATTCGCACGCAGGGTGCGAAGCCGGTCACCTGGTCGCGGAACGGCTCGTCGGGAGAGCTGCCCGTGCCCGCGGTGGAGGTGAAGGACACGAACGGTGCCGGCGACGTCTGGCACGGCGCGTACGCCTACGCGCTCGCGTCAGGAGCGGACCCGGTGGCTGCCATCGGCTTCGCCTCGGAGGCGGCCGCCGTTCGCGTCGGTGCGGTCGGGGACTGGGTTGAGAGGCTGGCGCGGTGGCAGGACAGCAGGTCAGGTTCGACGAGCTGCTAGAACGGGCTCGAGTTCTCACCGATCAGGGTGAGCGCAAGATTCTCGGCATCGGCGGCGCACCCGGTTCGGGCAAGTCGACACTCGCGCGGCGGCTCGTCGAGGCACTCGACGGTCAGGCCGTGCTGGTCGAGATGGACGGATTCCACCTCGCGCAGAGCGAGCTCGAACGGCTGCGGCTGGTGGAACGCAAGGGCGCGCCCGACACGTTCGACATCCCCGGCTACGTGGACCTGCTCGGCCGGATCAAGGCGTGCGGGCCGGACATGATCTACGCGCCGGAGTTCCGCCGCGAGATCGAGGAACCGGTCGCCTGCGCCGTGCCGGTGCACCCGGACGTCCCGCTCGTCGTGACCGAGGGCAACTACCTGCTGCTCAACTACGACAAGTGGAAACGAGTCCGGATCATCCTGGACGAGGCGTGGTTCCTGTTCATCGACGAGGACGTGCGCGTGCAACGGCTGATCGACCGCCATCTGCGGTACGGGCGCACCCTGTCGGAGGCGAAGGAACGCGTGCTGCACGGCACGGACCACGTCAACGCGTTGATGGTGAACTCGTCCAAGGGATCGGCGGACCTGCTGATCACCGAAGTCCTGTAGGCAACCGGATCGCTGGTCCGTGCGTGCTCTGCCGCGGGGGGATGAACCGTGGACTCTGTGCTGGGAATCCTGTTGCGCCACCACCGGATCGCCGCCGGACTCACCCAGGAGGCGCTGGCCGAGAAGGCGGGCCTGAGCGGTCAGGCCATCGGTTCCCTGGAACGGGGCGACCGGCGCCATCCTCATCGCGCCACGGTGCTGCGGCTCGCCGACGCGCTCGGCCTGGGCGCGGACGAACGGGCCGAGTTCGCCGCGGCCGCCGCCCGCACGCCCAGACCGCGCCGCGCGTCGTGCGCACCGGTCCGGCAACTGCCCGCCGCGCCGGTGCGGTTCTCCGGGCGGGAGGCCGAGGTCGCCGAGCTGACCGGCCTGGTGGAACGGTCGGGTGTCGTGGTCGTCTCGGGCATGGCCGGCGTCGGCAAGACGTCGCTCGCGCTGCACGTGGCCCATCGCGTCGGTGACCTCTTCCCCGACGGTCAGCTCTACCTGGACCTGCGCGCGAGCCTTCCGCCGGAGGACGCGCTGGGTCAGCTGTTGCGTGCTCTCGGCCGGCCCGACCACGGCGGAACGCTGGCCGAGACGGCCGCGCGGTTCCGGTCCGCGCTGGCAGGGCGGCGGGTGCTGCTCGTGTTCGACGACGCGGCGACGGCCGGTCAGATCCAGCCGCTGCTGCCCGGCACCGTCGGGTGCGCGGCGGTCGCGACCAGCCGCCGGGCCATGGACACCCTGCCGCAGGCCCATCACCTGAGGCTGGACGTGCTGCCCGAACGCGAGGCGCTCGACCTGCTGGCGGCCTACGCGGGACCGGAACGGACCGGCGCTGACCCGTCGTCGGCGGTGCAGGTGGTGGAGCAGTGCGGACGGCTGCCGCTCGCCGTCCACCTCGCCGGTGCCCGGCTCGCGTCCCGCCCGGCCTGGCCGATCGCCCACCTCGCGCGCCGCCTGGCCGTGCGCAGGCTCGACGAGCTGGACCGCGACGACGCCGGAATCCGGGCGAGCTTCGCCGTGTCCGTCGACCAGCTGGACCCCTCCGACCAGAGCGCGTTCACGCTGTTCGGCGTCTTCGAGGACATCTCGCTATCGGTCGCCGCCCGCCTGCTCGACGTGGACGGGCTCGCCGCCGAACTGGTGCTGGAACGGCTGGCCGACCTGCACCTGTTGCAGGCCACGACGCCGGGCCGCTACCGGATGCACGACCTCGTCCGGACCTACGCGCGGGAACAGCCCGCGGACGCCGAGGCGCTCGGCAGGGTCGCGGACCTGTTCGTCGCGGTGGCGTGGCGGTCGGTGGCGCTGGCCGTGCCGCACAGCTTCCGCGGGACCTGGGCAGACCCGGCGTGGACCGCCGGCGCCCCTGACTTCACCACGGCCGCGGCGGCCTTCGCGTGGCTCGACGAGCACCGCCCGCACCTGGCCGACCTCTGCCGGACGCCCGGTGTGCCGGCACAGGCGCTGGTCCGGCTCGCGACCGGGCTGTTCCCGTACTACCTGAGCCGCGGCCATCGCGCGGACTGGGCCGAGCTGTGCGCGCTGGCGTTGCCCGCGACGAGCGACCCGCTGGCGCACGCGATCGTCGAGATGGACCTGGGTGTCGCGCTGGGCGATGCCGGCCCCCTGCACCGCGCCCTTGCCTCGTTCCGGGAGCTGGGCGACACCAACGGCGTGGCGGTCTGCCTCACCAACCTCAGCGAGGTGATGGACACCGTCGAGACCGGTGAGGAAAGCCTGGCCGTGGCACGCGAGCTGGGGCTGAAGTGCGTCGAGGCCGCGGTCCTGGAACAGCTGGGCAGCGCCTACGGCAAGCGCGGTGACCACGAGCGCGAGCTCCATTGCTACCTGGAAAGCCTGCGGCTGAACTCCCAGGAGAGCGACGAACGGGTCTGTGCGGGCGTGTTGCACCGGATCGGCGCGCTGCACCGCCGGTCAGGCCGGACAGAGGACGCCGCGACGGCGCTGGCCAGGAGCCTGCACCTGTTCCGCGAGGGAGGAGACCCGACCGGCGAGGTCGCGTGCCTGGAGGAGCTGGGGCTGGTGCACCTGCAGCGCCGGGACCGTGCGGCGGCGGTCGAGACGCTGCGCCGCGGCCTGGGCATCGCCGAGCGGCACGGCGACCTGAGACGGCAGGCGAGTCTGCGGCAGCACCTCGCGAAATGTGGAGGTTCTTCGTAGAGGTTGTCGCTGTCGAGGTCCTTGCGTTCTCGCAACCATCAACGGCATGAACAACTTCTCGAGGAAACTCGCCAGGACGGCCGTCGCCGGCGCACTCGCCGCCGTGGCCGTCACCGTCGCCACGCCTGCCGCCTCGGCCGCGGCGCGCGACGGCGTCTGCAACGACAACGAGTTCTGCCTTTACCACTTCAGCTACTTCGGCGGATCGCTCTCGGACTTCACCGGGAACATCTCGAACTACGGCGACTCACAGCCGACCTGCTACGAGTTCAAGAAGCCGAGCGCGGCGGGCTACCTGAAGTGCGTCAAGAACAACGCCGCGTCGGCGTGCAACACGACCGACCGTGACATCCGCGTGTACTTCAACAGCGGCTACGGCGGCAAGTACGACACGGTCCCGGCCAACACCTGCCGCAACCTCGACAACACCTACTACGAGAACGCGTCACACATGTTCATCTAGTGGCGCGTCTCGGAACGTTGGCGAGGTAATCCACGCTCAGCAGGGCGCCTCGCGGCGCCGCCCCCACGCCCCCGTACAACCAGTACGAGGACGTGGGGGCGGCACCACGATGCACCCGTCTGACCGCGAATTCCCCCGGCAACGTTCCGAGCCACACCACTAGGACGCGACGTCGACGGTCTCGTCGATCGGCTTCTTCATCTCCTCGCGGTAGCGCCAGATGCCCCAGCCGGTGCCGCCCAGGAAGAACGCGATGCTGACGACGATCGCCGCCGTCTCGAGCCACGGGAACGTCTGCAGGACGCCCGCGCCGTAATAGCCGGCCAGCACCAGCGTCGGCACCCACGCGATCGCACCGATGGTCGTGGCCAGCGTGAACCGGCGCAGGTCCATCCTGGCCGCGCCCGCGATCACCGGTGCCAGCGTGCGGATCCACGGGATCCAGCGGGCGAGCACGACAGCCCAGAAACCGCGCCGGTCGAGGAAGTCGCCGGCGCGTTTCAGGTTCTGCCGGTTCAGCACCTTGCCGCCCTTGCGGGCGAGCATGCGCGTGCCGGTGCCCCGGCCGATGAAGTAGCCGACCTGGTTGCCGACGACGGCGATGATCAGAGCCGCGAGGGACAGCAGCCATGCCGACAACTCGCTGTTGTGCGTTGCCAGCACCACACCGGCCGCGAACAGCAGCGAGTCACCGGGCAGGAAGAGCCCGAAGATGAAAGCGCACTCGACGAAGATGAAGCTCAGCACGATGACCCAGACGGCCACCGGACCCGCGGTCTCCAGCGAGGCGAAAGCATGCGCCACGGTGAGCCAGCCTACGTCGTGCTGTGCGAGCGGCATGGCGACATCGGGTTAACGGGTGGGCGAAATCTGGATTGAGCACGCCGAGTCACCGCGTGAACTCGCTCCGGTCGCGGGTGTCTCGCGGTGTCGCCCCGCGGGGGGTGCGGGGGCGGCGCCACGAGACACCCGCTGAGCGTGAATTGACCTGCCACTGTGCTGAGCCGCCCTACTAGCGTGGTGAGCATGGAGAACCTGCTCGCTGAACTCCGCACCGCCGTGGGTGACTCGGGTGTCCTGACCGATGCCGACGTCACCGCGAGCTATCAGCGCGACATGATGCCGTTGGCACCGCACGGCAGCCCGTTGGCGGTGGTGTTCCCGCTGAACACCGAGCAGGTCCAGGCCGTGGTCAGAGCCTGTGCGAGCCATCGCGTCCCGATCGTTCCGCGCGGCGCGGGCAGCGGGTTGTCCGGGGCCGCGAACGCCATCGAGGGCTGCGTCGTGCTGGTCACGACCAAGATGAACGCGATCGTGGAGATCGACACCGACAACCGCCTGGCCGTCGTCGAGCCCGGCGTGGTCAACCTCGACCTGCGCGGCGCCGTCGAGAAGGACGGCCTGTTCTACCCGCCGGACCCGAGCAGCTACGACTGGTGCACGATCGGCGGCAACCTCTCCACCAACGCCGGCGGCCTGTGCTGCGTGAAGTACGGCGTGACCACCGACTCGGTGCTCGGGCTGGAGGTCGTGCTGGCCGACGGCGAGGTGTTGCGCACCGGCCGCCGCACGGTCAAGGGCGTTGCGGGCTACGACCTCACCAAGCTCTTCATCGGTTCTGAAGGCACGTTGGGCGTGATCACCAAGGCCACGCTCGCCCTGAGGCCCCTGCCGCAGGCCCCCGTCACGCTGGTCGCCGCGTTCAGCAGCACCGCCACGGCCGGGGCCGCGGTCAGCCGGATCGTCCGCGAGGGCTTGGTGCCGTCCCTGATGGAGATCATGGACCGCACCTCGATCGAGGCCGTCGAGCAGTACCTGAAGACCGAGATCGGTGCCGGGCCGGGCTGCGCGGCGTTGCTGATCTGCCAGTCCGACGCGGGCGGCGAGCAGGCCAGGCACGAACTCCAGAAGATCGAGGAGATCTGCCTGGAGGCCGACCTCGTCTACGCGACCCACGACGTCAACGAGGGCCGCGACCTGCTGACCGCGCGCCGGGCCGTGCTCACCGCGCTGGAGATCTACGGCTCGTGGCTGACCGACGACGTGTGCGTGCCCCGCACCCGCATCGCCGAACTCATCCAGGGCTGCGAGGACATCTCCAAGGAGGTCGGCCTCAAGATCGCCGTCGTCGGCCACGCGGGCGACGGCAACATGCACCCGACGATCGTCTACGACCCTGCCGACGCCGACCAGTTCGCGCGCGCCCAGAAGGCGTTCGACGACATCCTGGCGGTCGGGCTTTCGCTCGGCGGCACGGTGACCGGCGAGCACGGCATCGGCAAGATCAAGCGCGAGTGGCTGGCGAAGGAGATCGGGCCGGTCGGCCTCCGGGTCCACCGCGAGATCAAACGCGCGCTGGACCCGGAGAACCTGTTCAACCCCGGTTCGATGTTCTGACTACTCGCGGTAGTACGTCGCCGTCCGCGACTCCAGGCCGTCGGCGGTGCGGGACCGCACGTCGACGCTCGGGGGCGGGAACTCCTGCTCACCGAGGTCGAGCGGCAGCGTCACCGCGCCGTCCGGTCCGGCCGCGACGACCTGCTCCGGACCCGAGTTGACGCTGTAGACGTACTGCACGACGCCGGGCATGCCGGGGGTGAACGTGTACAGGTCGCCGTCACGGGTGATGGCCGGACTGGAGTCCGCGGTGCGGGTGAAGCTGCTGCTCGGCTCGGTGAGGTCGCCCTCAGCGGTCTTCGCCTGCACGCGGACGCTGGTCGAGTGGTTGCTGGTGACCCGGACGGTCACCTTCGCCGCACCGGCCACCGCCGGGACCGTGAGCTGCGGTCCGCCGCCGACCGCGTAGACGAACTCGGTGACGTTCGCTTCGGCCGAGCTCATCGAGACCTCGATCTCCGATCCGAGCAGGGCCTCCTCGGGCGTTCGCACGGACGGGCCGCTGTAGCGCACCTTGAACGCGTAGGTCGCTGACCGTGAGAAGTTGCCGACCCGGTCGACCGCGAACACCTCGATGCGGTTGTCACCCCAGTACGGCACGCGGACGGTGGCCGTCGCGCTGCCGCCGGGACGGTCGGCCGCGACCTGCTGCAGCGCACCGTCCTTCAGGCGGTACTGGAACTCGACGACGTCCTCGTCACCGTTCGCGTCGAAGACGAACTTCCCCGGCAGCCCGGCGCCGGTGGTCGGGCCGTCCGGCCTGAAGTCGGCCGACGTGATCGACGGCGTGCCGGGTGCGACCAGGTCCGCGGTGAACCGGCACGGCGTGCTCGCCGCACCCTTCCCGTGGTCGTCCTCGCCCTGCGCGGTCCACTCGTAGGTGTGGCCGTGCTCCAGGAAGCTCGCCGGCAGGCCGAGATACGGGCGGCCGGGCCAGGTGTCGACCGCCTCGTGGCGCTTGGCCGGGTCGGCGACGTCGGTGACCACGTACCGGACCTGGAAGCCCGGCACGGGGTCCGCGTCGCTGACGGTCGCGAACAGGCTCGGCGGCGACGGGACGAGACGGCTCGTCTCTTCGCACGGCGTGCCGTTCATCCGCGGATCGGTCGCCGGGCTCGGCGGCGTGTTGTAGCTGACCTGCACGAGCATCGGCGTGTAGCGGCGACCGTACGACACGTCGTACTGCCTGCCACCTGACATGCGCAGCGCGAACGTGGCCTTCTCCTGGCCCGCGGCCACCGCCTTGGTGACGGCGTCGGAGATCTCCCAGCTCACGAACGCCTTGCAGTCGCCGTTCACCCTGGTGTCGAACCGGGTGAGTTCCTTCGGCGCCTTGAACCACGTGGGCTGTTCGGCGACCTTCGTCTGCCACAGCTCGACCGACCGCGGCTTGGCGCAGTCGGTCACCGAGGTCTCCCGGGAGTAGACCGCGGCGTCCACGATCTTCTTGCCGCGCAACGGCACCAGGTCCACCGTGACGTACGCCTTCGAGGAGTGGAACTGGTTCTCGGCGTCCCGCCAGGCACCGACCGGCAGTTCGTTGCCCGTCAGCGTCTCCAGCGGCGCGCGCAGATCGGTGTAGCCCTTGCCGGTGATCGGCAGGGTGATCGGCACCGAGTTGACGGCGGATGCCGGGGCCGCGGCGGATGCCGTGACCCCGGCAGCGATCAGCAGCGTGCTCAATGCACGTCTCATACGTGTGTGCCCCCAAGAAACGTCCGGCCCCCACGCCGGATCGGGGCAGACCTTACGTCAGCAGCACGTCCGTTGAACAGCACTGATCGGTTCCTGAGCGGCCTTCTCCACGTCCGCGAGCATCTGCCGCCGTTCGGCAGGCCCGAGGACCTTCCCCCTGGTCAGCACGGTGTGGATCCGTTGCGTGTTGCGGATGTCCTTGAGCGGGTCGCCGTCGAGCACGACCAGGTTCGCGGCCTCGCCGGGCTTCACCGTGCCGCCCCGCGTGCCGGCCCTGAGCGCCGCCTTCGGGGACAGGCCCGCCTCGACCAGCAGTTCCAGCTCGTCGTGCAGCGAGAAGCCGGGGAACGTGTACGGGTTGCCCGCGTCCGTGCCGGCCAGGACCTCGACGCCGTGGGCGTGCATCTCGGCGACCTGGTCCATGCGGCGCCGGAGGAACTCCGTCTGCTGCCTGATCTCCTGCTCGGTCACCGGCGCCCAGTTCTTCAGCCCGTCGCGCCAGAAGTCCCGGTAGAACGCGGGCATGTACTTCAGCCGCTGGTCGTTCGCGAACCGGTCGGCCGGGCTGGCGAGCACCCGCATCGTGACCATCGTCGGGACCAGTGCGGAGTTGTTGCGCTGCAATCGTTTCGCGAGTTGCGCGGCCTTGCTCCGGCTGTGCGACAGGGCTGCCTGCCGTTCGAACTCCAGCACCTGCCTGAACCACGCGAACGGGTTCGCCGGGTCGAGCGGCAGGTCCGCGATCGCCTGGCGCAGCTGGGTTTCCCGCGTGCTCGTGGCGAGCGGCAGGCCGTACATGTGCTCGAACGTGCGCTGCCCCAGGTCGCTCGCGTCGCCCAGTGCCACGTGGTTGGAGCAGTGCCCGGCGAACGTGATGGCCTGCTTCGAACACTCGTCCGCGATGGCCGCGAGCGTTGCGCGGTCGAGGAACGAGTAGACCTTCACGAAGTCCGCGCCCTGAGCTTTCGCGTCCCGCACGGCCTGGCGGCCCTCGTCGGGCGTGCTGACGATCAACGCGCCGGGCAGCGTCGAGTTCGGTCCGTCGATGATGGTGCTGCCGACGATCAGCCGAGGTCCGAGCACCTCGCCGCGCTCGATCCGCTCGCGCAGCTCGTAGATCGGCGGGAAGCCCCACATCTCGCGGATGCCCGTCACGCCGTTGGCCAGGCACAGCGGCAACGTGATCCGGTCCATGTACGCGCCGTGCACGTGCATGTCCCACAGGCCGGGGATGACGAACTTGCCGGCGAGGTCCAGCACCGTGGAGCCGCGCGGCAACGGCAGGTCGCACGAGCCGACGGCGAGAACCTCGTTGTCCGCCAGCACGATCGTCGCTTTGGATCGGACGCCGGACGAGTCGATGAGCGTGACGTCGCGCAACGCGGTGACGCCAACGGAGGCACTGGCCCGGCCAGGCAGCAGGCCCGCGCCCGCTGCCGCACCGAGTCCGGCCAGCCATCCCAGCACTTCACGTCGAGTGGTGTCGGTCATGCCGTTCAACCAACACCTTGACGTAACGGGAGACTCAAATCCCTTCGAGCACTTCCCGTGCCGCCGACGCCCAGAGCGGGCTGGTGCTCAGCTCGTCGAGCTCGGGCACCAGCGCCGCCCGTTGCCCGGGATCCAGCCTCTCGGCGACGTAGTCCAGCGCGGCCGACACCTGCCACGCGTCCCGGCTCCGCAAAGCCTGGCGCAGCAACGCGACTCGGTCCTCTGCCTGATGCATCACCTAGCGGGACATGGCCTTCAGCAGCGAGTACTGGGCGTCGTCGTGCCCGAGTTCCCACATGAACGTGCCGAGCAGACCACGTGCGCGAGCGAAGTCCGCGCGGATCCCGATCGACCGCGGGTTCTCGTACGACACGAACTTCTTCTCGGCCGCGTTGTACAGCCACGGCGACTGCGCGACCGGGTGCCAGTACTCCTTCCAGCCAGGAGTCGCTTTCAGCTTCAACGCCTCGTCGTAGCCGTCGACCCAGAACGCGCTGTCGTAGGCCTGGTAGAGGCCGTGCTGGGGACCTTCGGTCTTCACATTGAAGCCACGGCCGTAGAACGGCGTGCCGAGCACCATCTTGCGCGGCGAGACGCCGTGCCGCTGGTAGTAGTCGATGGCGCCGACGACGTTGTTCCACCTGCGGTCGGCGGCGGGCATCGGGTCGTTGGCGACCTCGCGGAAGCCCGCGTTGAACGTGGACACGGGCGAGAAACCGGTGCCCAGGTCGTAGGTCATGACGTTGACGAAGTCCATGATCTGCGACAGTTCGCGCAGCTCGAACGACTTCGCCACGTCGTACGGGCCGTCGGTCTGCAGCCGACCGGCGGGCAACGCGGCGGTGACGAGCTTGCGCGAGCCCAGCGCCTTGCGGAAGTCGCGGGTCAGCAGCGTCATGTTGCGCTTGTCCGCGGGACGGTCCGTGATCTCCGTGGGGCCGCCGTAGACCGGGAACTCCCAGTCGATGTCGATGCCGTCGAACGTGCCGTCGCGGAAGAACAAGTCCACACAGGACTGAACGAGCGTCCTGCGCGAGGCGGGAGTCAGCGCGGCGTCGGAGAACCCGCCCGCGCCCCAGCCGCCCAGCGAGATCAGCGCCTTGAGCGAAGGCTTGCGCTTCTTCAGGTCCCGGATGTCCGCGAAGTCCTTGGGCGCGGTCTCCGCCGGCATCACGCACTTGCCGTTCTCGATGAGGGAGAACGCGTAGAACAGGTGCGTGATCGGCGTGTTCGAGGGGATCGACGAGATCGGCTTCGAGCCGCTGTACCAGTTTCCGTAGTAGGCGCCCACGATCTTCCGGGGCGAGGCGTCGGCGACACCGATGCCAACTGAGACGGAAAGCGCGGCCAACGTGACCGCCACTCCCTTGCGGAACAACGACATCGCGCGCCTCCGGTGGTCCAGACCACTAGCAACCTAGGGCCGGTAACCGACCTGGTGCAACACCTTGTGGAGATAGGTCTCCAGTTCGTCAGGCGTGTTGTGTTCCGGGCGAGTCAGTGCGCGGTAGAAAAGCGCACCTCCGGCCATGTCCACGACGACGTCCATGTCGGTGCCGGGCGGAAAACCGGAACGCACCAGGTCCTTGAGCACCGCCCGGCGCGGCGCGATGAAGAGCTCCCAGTACCGCCGCATCAACCCGAAGTTGTCCGCGGACGCGCCGATGATCCGGCGCAGCAACTGGACCGCCTCGCCCGTCGACATCAGCGCGGCCCAGCCCTTGATGATCTCCTCCTGCGAGGAGACGGCCATCCGCGCGGGATCGAGCGCCGCGACGTCGCGCGGCAGCTCGATCACGCTGAACAGCAGCTCTTCCTTGGTGGCGAACCGGCGGTAGACCGTCGCGCGGGTGACGCCCGCGCGCTTGGCCACCTGCTCGATCGAGGTGCCGTCGAGGCCG
This sequence comes from Lentzea sp. NPDC102401, assembly GCF_044765805.1. NCBI lineage: Bacteria > Bacillati > Actinomycetota > Actinomycetes > Pseudonocardiales > Pseudonocardiaceae > Lentzea > Lentzea sp. NPDC102401. The sequence goes on from NZ_JBIWKS010000003.1 coordinate 588,648, forward strand.
CGTTCCAGGAACAGCTCGAAGGCGGCCGTCAGGATCGCGTTGTCAGCCTCGGGGTCGCGGGGACGCCCAGCACTTCGTTCAGCCACGCAGAAAGCCTCTCCGGGGAAGATGGACCGCGCCACGCCAGGTGCCCGTCGGGACGCACCAGCAGCGTGTCGCCGGCGCGTTCATGGTGCACGACGTCCCCGAGTCGTTCCCGCGCCACCTCCAGGCACGTCGCGGGCCCCGCCAGCACCCACCGGCCGACCCGCGCGAACGCCGGCACCCGCGGCCCGCCCACCGGCCCCGAGTAGCGGACGCCGAGCTGCGAGGCGAACCGGATGAGACCGCGCTGCACCGGCGGAAGGCCCAGCAGGGGGAACAGCAGGCCGCGCACCAGCCGCGTCGCGCGCCCGGAGCCCATCGAGATCCGCGTCGCCGGCGTGGTCGACCCGAGCACCTTCGCGGCGACCGGCCGCCGTTCGGCCTCGTAGGTGTCGAGCAACGACGCGGCGGCCCTGCCCCGCACCACCAGTGCGAGCTTCCAGGCGAGGTTCTCCGCGTCGCCGAGGCCGGTGTTCATGCCCTGCCCGCCCAACGGGCTGTGGATGTGCGCGGCGTCGCCCGCCAGCAGGACGTTGCCGCGCCGGTAGGCGGAAGCCAGCCGCCGGTGGATGCGGAACGTCGACTCCCAGTCCACGGTGCCGATCGGCCCCGGCGTCCACCGTCCGCCCTCCGGCGACATGACCCGCCAGAGATCGTCGCCGGGCAGCGGGAAGACCGCCGTCAGGTGCCCGTTCTCCAGGTAGACGTGCACCGACGACCGGTCGAGGTCCCAGTCGGCGTGCAGGTCGCGCAGCAGGAAGTTCTCCATCACCGCCTCGCCGTCGAACGAGATTCCCGCGATCTTGCGCACCGCCGAGTGCGCGCCGTCGCAGCCGACCAGCCAGTCGTCGCCGCGCACCGGAACCGAGGCGATCGGCGTGCCCCACTCGACGGCCACGCCCAGCTCGGCCAGCCGGTCCCGCAGTCGTTGTTCCACCCACGTCTGTGACGCGATCAACGCCCCCGCGTCGCGCATCGGTGTCAGGTCGAGCCGCTTGCGCCCGTTGATCCGCAGCGCTTCCATCCGGATCGCCTTCTCCGGCAGGTCGCCCAGCGCACCCAGCCTCGCCAGCACCTCTGCCCCGCGCGGCTGCACCCCCAGTGCCCGCGACGTCGTGGCCGGCCCGTCCGCCGCGTCCACGACCCGCACTTCCACTCCGTGCTTCCGGAGTCCGCACGCCAGCGCCAAGCCGGTCGGACCCGCCCCCGCAATGATGACCATATAAATACAGTACAGCTCTGTATTCAAACTGCGCCAGCGAAAAGCCCGCCTGCCGGAACAGACGGGCTTCGGTGCTGGTCAGCGCTCCACGCGGGGGATGACCTGCGTCGAGTCGTCCTGGAGCTGAGCCTGCATGACCTGGGTGATGTCGTCCGCCTCTTCCTGCACGAGCGACTTCTTCTCCCGGCGCGCCTTGATCACCTCGATGATGATCGGCACGACCGACAGGAGCACGATGGCGATCAGCGTGATCTCCAGGTTGTTCCTGATGAACGCGACCTGGCCGAGGAAGTAGCCCAGGATCGTCAGACCCGCGGCCCACGCCACGCCGCCGATCGCGGAGTACGTGAAGTACTTCTTCGGGTCCATCTTGCCGACACCGGCCATCGCCGTGATGAACGTGCGGACGATCGGCACGAACCGGGCGAGGACGATGGCGCGCGCGCCGTACTTGTCGAAGAACTCCTGCGTCTTGTCGACGTACTCCTTCTTGAAGATCTTCGACTCCGGCTTGCTGAACAGCGCCGGACCGGCCTTAACGCCGATGTAGTAGCCGGCGACGTTGCCGACGAACGCGCACACGGTCAGCAGCACGCAGACGAGCCAGAGCGGGGTGTCGATGGTGCCCGCCGCGACGAAGAGACCCGCCGTGAACAGCAGCGAGTCGCCGGGCAGGAAGAAACCGACGAGGAGCCCGCACTCCGCGAAGATGATGAGGCACAACCCGATGAGCATGTACGGGCCGAGCCCGTTCAGCAGAACGGTGGGGTCCAGCCAGTCAGGGCCCAATGCAATCGTCACGGCGACAACGGTACAGGTCAGCTCAGGGTGATCACTGCGGCCACCGTGCCCGCTGCCAGGCCCAACAGGAGCGCCAGGCCCAGCACCCACCACACCGACATAGGTGCGGGACGGTCGTCGTCAATTGGGACAGGTACGGCAAATCCGGCATTCGTGCTGGTCGCCTGCGCTCGCAACGCGTCGGTCACCAGTCGTTCCGGATCGTCCGCCATCCACCTATTCCTTGACCCACTCGCCCCTGACCATCACGTCCTGCGGCTTCAATTCTGCATCGAGGACGACGATGTCCGCAGCGAGTCCGGCTTCGAGCTTGCCCGTGTCGAGGCCGAGCAGCTCGGCGCCACGGGTCGAGGCGGCGTGCGTGGCCTCCACGAGCGACAGCCCGCACGAGTTGACGGCGTTGCGGAACGCCATGTCCATCGTGAGCGTGCTGCCGGCCAGAGAAGCGCCTCCTGCCAACGTTGGCACTCCGTCGACGACGCGCACTTCCAGGCCGCCGATGTCGTACACGCCGTCGCCCACGCTCGCCGCCGCGATGGCATCGGTGATGAGGACGGTGCGCTTGAGGCCCGCGTGTCGCGCGGCCAGGCGGACGGCGGTCGGGTGCAGGTGCACCAGGTCGCAGATGAGCTCGACGGTCACGCGTTCGTCGTCCAGCAGCGCGCCGATCGGGCCGGGCTCGCGGTGGTGCAGCGGGCGCATGCCGTTGAACAGGTGCGTCGCCACGGACGCGCCGGCGTCGACGGCGGGCCTGACCTGCGCCTCGGTCGCGTCGGTGTGGCCGATGGCGGCGATGACGTTGTTGTCCACGAGCTGACGCACGGCGTTGACGGCGCCCTCCAACTCGGGCGCGATGGTGACCATGCGGATGGTGCCCTTGCCCGCGTCGAGCAGCTTCGTCACCGCGGTCCGCTCCGGCGGGCACAGGATCGCCGGGTCGTGCGCGCCGCAGCGGGCGGCGGACAGGAACGGGCCTTCGAGGTGAACGCCCGCGACGACGCCCTCCTGCACGAGCTCGGCCAGCGCGGACACCTGGTCGGCCAGTTCCGGCACCGGGCGCGTGACCAGGGAGGCCAGCATCGTCGTGGTGCCGTGCTTGCGGTGCGCCGCGGCGGCCTTGCGGACCTTCTCCGGGTCGCTGCTGGTGAACGCGGCACCGCCACCGCCGTGGCAGTGGATGTCGACGAACCCCGGCACGATCGTGCAGCCACCGACGTCCTGGGTCGGGCCCTCGGGCGCGGCGCCCTCGCCGACCGCGGCGATCCTGCCGTCCCTGACGCTGACCCACCCGTTCTCGAGCACTCCGCCCGGCGTGACGACCCGACCCCCGGTCAGGATCACGTCGACAGGTCCACCCCACGTGCTCATCACGCCTCCAGCGTGTCGATGGCCAGCAGCGCCGCGCCGAGGAAGCCCGCCTCGTCGCCGAGCGCCGCGAGCCGAAGCTCCGGTCGGCGCTGGAAGGCGATCAGCCCGTCCAGCCGTTCCCTCAGTGGCTCCACCAGCAGGTCTCCTGCGAGTGCGAGCCCACCGCCGAGCACGACGGCCTCCGGACCGAGCAGCGTCGCCAGCACCAGGATCCCCCTGGCGAGCGCGTCCACGGCCTCGTGCCACACGGCGACTGCGTCCTGTTCCCCGTCTCTCACCCTGAGTGCGACCTCAGCGGCGCCGTTGACGGGGGTGCCGGTACGTGCGGTGTACCGGCGGGCGATCGCCGCGGAGGACGCCACTGTCTCCACGCAGCCGATCTGGCCACAGGCGCAGGGCACGCCGTGGCCGACGTTCACATGTCCGATCTCACCCGCGAAGCCCTCGCCGCTGTAGATCTTCCCGTCCAGCAGCAGCGCGCCGGCGATACCGGTGCCGATGGGCATGATCACCGCGTTGCGCAGGTCCCTGGCGGCGCCCATGCGGCATTCGGCCAGGCCCGCAGCGCGGACGTCGTGGCCGAACGCGACGGGCAGGCCCAGCCGTTCGGTGAGGACGGTGCTGAACGGGAACTGGCTCCACGGCAGGTTCGTCGTGTACACGCCGACGCCGTTGGCCTCGTCCACGATGCCCGGCGCCACGATCCCCACGGCGTCGATCTCGTGTTCGGAGGCGTTGCCGAGTTCGGCCACGAGCTCGGCGATGACGTCGAGGAGGGGCGCCAGCTCGCCGGGAGTCGCCCGGCGCGCGTGCTTCTGCGCCGCCACCGACTCCCGGGTCCCGGTGACCAGCGCCGCCTTGGTTTCGGTGCCACCGATGTCAACGGCGACCACGTGTCTGCGTGCCACGGGAACTGATCCTGCGGCATGGAAGGCCTATTGGTCTATACCAAGTACCGATTTGGGCGCGTGGTCTTACGAGTTGAAACCGCCCGCATCGGGCAAAACGGTCTCAACTGGGGATACGGTGAAGTTTGCTTACTGTCCCGGACGGGCCGGTCAGCCCGCCATGATCTTCTGCAGGGCGTCGAGCGCACGGGACGCCGTCGACTTCACGGTGCCCTTCGAGATGCCCGTGGCCTCGGCGATCTCCGCCTCGGACAGGTCGCCGTAGTAGCGCAGCACGAGCACCTCGCGCTGGCGCGGCGGCAGCTGCTGCAACGCCTTGACCACGGCCTGGTGCTCCGCGGTCAGCATCGCCAGCGACTCGGCGGAACGTGCGTTCGCCACGTGCGGCGGGATGTAGTCGCGGGCCGTCTTGCGCCGCCGCAGCACGCTGCGGGAGCCGTTGACCACGGCCGTGCGGAGGTAGCCGACGGCCGCCTGGGCGTCCCGCAGGCCCTTCCAGTTGCGGTGCAGACCGGCGAACGCCTCCTGCACCACGTCCTCGGCCGTCGACGGCTCGTCGACGAGCAGCAGCGCGAGCCTCACGAGGCGCATGCGGTGCTGCTTGTACAGGTCTTCGAGCGTGAGGGGCCCTGTGGGAGGTCCTGCGACGCCGTCCTTGATTCGCAGGTTGGTCAGGGTGTCCTGCACGGTGCGCGGGGTTTCTTCGCCAACCACAAGGTAGGACGGTACCGGTCACCGTCGCTACGGTGGACGCATGGCCCGCTTTGCAGTCGAATTGGTGTTCGGTCCCGACAGCGAGAAGCGCCTCGCGGTGCGCCCGGCACACCGCGAGTACATCGCCTCTCTCGCCGAGAAGGGCGTGGTCCTCGCCGCAGGTCCGTACGCGGACGACACCGGCGCGTTGATCATTTACGAGGCGGCGGACGAGGCCTCGCTGAAGGAGATCCTCTCCGCCGACCCCTACACGCCGGCGAACGTCATCACGAAGTGGGAGATCCGCGTCTGGAACGCCCTGCTCGGGTCGTGGCTCACCGACTAGCGGCCTGACCGCCCGGCCCGACCAGTCCAGAGGTGTCCGACTTGGCCATCTCGACGTCGGCCGCCGCCACTTCCTCGACCGCCTGGCGGTCCACGACCATCGGCGTGAACGCGCGGAAGTACTTCAGAGCGCCGACCCAGCCGGGGACGTGGACCGCCTTCGCCCGTTTCTCGATGCCCCTGACCACGGCTTTGCCGACGTTGCGGACCGGGTACTTCTTGCCGGCCACCCCCGGCATGCCCTTGCGCAACCTGCCGAAGACCGGGTGCTCGTCGGCGCTGTTGACCATGTCCGTGGAGATCCACGAGAAGTACGCGGTGCCGACGTCGACGCCCAGGTGCCTGACCTCGGCGCGGAGGCTGTCCGCAAACGCTTCGCAGCCCGCCTTGGCCGCCGAGTAGGCCGCGTTGCCGGGGATGTGGACGATCGCCGCGAGCGACGACACGACCAGGCAGTAGCCGCGGCTCTTGATCAGGTGCGGCAGCGCCGTGCGGACCGTGCGCCACACACCGAGCAGATTGACCTCGATGACCCGTTCGAACGCCTTGGGGTCCATCGAGCGCACGAAACCGGTGGCCGCGATGCCCGCGTTCGCCACCACGACGTCGATGCCGCCGAAGTGGGCGACGACCTCGTTCATGACGCGGTCGAGCACGTCCCAGTCCGTGACATCGGCTTCCCACGCCTTGCCGCCGGTCTGCCGCGCGACCTCTTCGAGCTGGGCCTTCTCCAGCCCTACGAGCGCGAGACGAGCTCCGCGCGCGGCCAGCTGCCTCGCCACCTCGGCGCCGATGCCCCTGGCCGCGCCGGTGATCAGTACCACCTTGCCCGTGACGTCCATGCTCGTCACGGTAACGCAACCTACTCCCGGTAAGCTACTGGCAAGTTAAATTGCGCTGAGGCGGTCCACCTCGGCCTGGGTGAGCTCCAGGGTCAGCACCGGCAGCAGGTCGCTGAGCTGCTCCAACGTGCGCGCGGACGCGATCGGCGCGGCCACCGTCGGCTGCTGGGCGAGCCACGCCAGGGCGACCGCCGCGACCGAGGTCTCGTGCGTTTCGGCCAGCTCGTCGAGCACCTCGAGGACCTGCAGACCGTGCTCGTCGAGGAACTTCGAGGCCGCGCCGGCCCGTGCGCTCTGGACCTCGACGCCCGGCCGGTACTTGCCGCTCAGAAAGCCCTTCGCGAGCGACGAGTACGTCAGGGTGGCGAGGCCGAGCCTCGCCACGGTGTCCTGGAGTTCTCCCTCGAACTTGTCGCGGCTGACCAGGCTGTACTCGGGCTGCAGCGCCACGAACTTCGCGAAGCCCTCGCGTTCCTGGATCTCCAGCGCCTTCGCCAGCCGTTCGGCGGAGAAGTTGGACGCGGCGACGTACCGGACCTTGCCGTCGCGGACGAGCTGGTCGTAGGCGGCCAGCGTCTCCTCCAACGGCGTGTTCTGGTCGTCCAGGTGGTTGTAGTAGAGGTCGATGTGGTCGACGCCGAGCCGCTTCAACGAGCGTTCGGCGGCCGTCAGCACGGTGTCGCGCTTCTGGTTGTTGAAACCGGCGAGCATGCCGACCTTCGTCGCCACCACGATCTGGTCGCGGTCACTTCGCCTCGCCAGCCACCTGCCAATGATCGTCTCCGACTCGCCGCCGGAGTTGCCCTCGCCCCAGGCCGAGTACACGTCGGCGGTGTCGACGAAGTTCCCGCCCGCCTCGGTGTAGGCGTCGAGCACTGCGAACGACTGGTCCTCGTCAGCGGTCCAGCCGAACACGTTGCCGCCCAGGCAGAGACGGGACACGGTCAGGTCGGTGGTGCTCAAGATCGGCATACTGCGAAAGGTAGTACGCCGCGACGATTGGGGTTCGCATGCTGGGAACGTTCGGAGTCTGGGGTTCGCACTACGAGTGGGCCGGGAAGCTCGGCGAGATCGCGGAGCTCGAAGCACTCGGCTACGGCACCTTCTGGATCGGCGGCTCGCCGGACGTCGCGCTGGTCGGGCAGGCGCTCGACGCCACGAAGTCGATCACCATCGCCACCGGCGTCGTCAACGTCTGGCAGAGCGAGCCGGAGGCCGTGGCCGCCGAGTTCCACCGGCTCGCGAGCGACAGGTTCCTGCTCGGCGTGGGCGTGGGTCACCCGCAGCTCGACCAGGCCTACGAGAAGCCCTACGACAAGCTCGTGTCCTACCTGGACCGGCTCGACGTGCCCGCCGACCGGCTGGTGCTCGCCGCGCTCGGGCCGAAGGTGCTGAAGCTCGCCGCCGACCGGACCGCGGGCGCCCACCCGTACCTCGTGCCGGTCGAGCACACGGCCGAAGCCCGCAAGGTGCTCGGCGACAAGCTCCTCGCTCCCGAGGTGACCGTGGTCGTCGAGGAGGACGCGGAAGTCGCGCGTGCCATCGCGCGCGAGAAGCTCTCGTTCTACTTCTCGCTCACCAACTACACGAACAACTGGCAGCGCTACGGGTTCACCGAGGAGGACGTCCAGGGGTCGGACCGCCTCATCGACGCGTTGGTCGCGCACGGCAGCCCGGACCAGGTGGCCGCGAAGCTGCGTGCGCACGTCGACGCGGGGGCCGACCACGTGGCCGTCCAGTCGCTGAACGGCCACTACGCGGAACTGGCCGACGCCCTCGGACTCAGGCGCTGATCTCGACGCCCTTCCAGAACGCCACGTGGCCCTTGATCTGCTTCGCCGCGTCCTTCGGCTCGGCGTAGTACCAGGCCGCGTTGGTGTTCTCGGCGCCGTCCACCTGCAGCGAGTAGTAGTTCGCGTCGCCCTTCCACGGGCAGTGCGAGGTGTGGTCGGTCGGTTTCAAAACGGCCGGATCGATGGACTCCAGCGGGAAGTAGTGGTTGCCTTCGACCACGACGGTGTCGTCGCTCGAAGCGATGATCTTGCCGTTCCACTGAGCAGTTGCCATGTCATCCACTATCCCCCTACCGGCGGGTAGTGCAGACCGGCAGGTCAGCTGGTACTTGATCGATCACTCTGTGAGGACGGCCACCGAGTCGGCCCCGTGACACGGCCTCGTAGGATGCGGACCGACACCCGTTCAGGGCGCCTGAGGAGGACCACCGATGCCCATCGCAACTCCCGAGGTCTACGCGGAGATGCTGGACCGGGCCAAGGCGAACGAGTTCGCCTACCCCGCCATCAACGTCACGTCGTCGGAGACGCTCAACGCGGCTCTGCGCGGCTTCGCCGAGGCTGAGAGCGACGGCATCATCCAGGTCTCGACCGGCGGTGCCGAGTTCGCCTCGGGCACCAAGGTCAAGGACATGGTGACCGGCGCCGTGGCGCTCGCGGAGTTCGCGCACGTCGTCGCGGCCAAGTACCCCGTGAACATCGCGCTGCACACCGACCACTGCCCGAAGGACAAGCTCGACGGGTACGTGCGTCCGCTGATCGCCATCAGCCAGGAGCGCGTCGACAAGGGCGGCAACCCGCTCTTCCAGTCGCACATGTGGGACGGCTCGGCCGTCGCGCTGGACGAGAACCTCCAGATCGCTTCGGAGCTGCTCGACCTGGCCGCCAAGGCGAAGATCGTCCTCGAGATCGAGGTCGGCGTCGTCGGTGGCGAGGAGGACGGCGTCGACAACGAGATCAACGACAAGCTCTACACGACCGCCGAGGACTACCTGAAGACGCTCGAGGCGCTCGGCGCCGGCGAGAAGGGTCGCTACCTGCTCGCCGCGACCTTCGGCAACGTGCACGGCGTCTACAAGCCGGGCAACGTCAAGCTGCGTCCGGAGATCCTCAAGCAGGGCCAGGACGTCGTGGCGGAGAAGCTGGGTCTCCCGGCCGGCTCCAAGCCGTTCGACCTGGTCTTCCACGGCGGCTCCGGCTCGCTGCTGGAGGAGATCCACGAGGCCGTGTCGTACGGCGTCATCAAGATGAACATCGACACGGACACGCAGTACGCCTTCACCCGTCCGATCGCGGCGCACATGTTCGCGAACTACGACGGTGTGCTGAAGATCGACGGCGAGGTCGGCAACAAGAAGGTCTACGACCCGCGCAGCTACCTCAAGGCCGCCGAGACGGCCATGGGCGCGCGCATCGCGCAGGCCTGTGAGCACCTCAAGTCGTCGGGCCGCATGATCGCGGGCTGACATCTGGCTGGTGAGAAGGGCCCCCGGTGTTCGGGGGCCCTTCTTGCTTTCAGCGGAACGCTTCGACGTGGCGCTCGGTCCAGTCGGCGAACGTGCGCGGGGCGCGGCCGAGGACCTTCTCGATGTCCAGGCTCACCGCCACCTCGTCCGGGGTGGGCGATCCCAGGATGTCCAGGGTGTCGTCGGCGAGTTCGCCCGGCATCAGCTGCTCCAGGCCCGCCTTGGCCTCGGCGCGGGTGAGCTCGTGGAACCGCACGGGTTCGCCCAGCGCGGCCGCGATCGCCTCCGCCTGCTGCCGCGGCGTGATCACCTCCGGGCCGGTGAGCTCCAGGACGCCGTTCCTGTCGCTGAGCAGGGCGGCGGCCGCGACCTCGGCGATGTCGGCCGGGTCGATGATCGGCAGGCCGGTGTCCCCGAACGGCGCCGCGACGGTCCGCTGTGAACGCACGGCCTCTGCCCACCACAGCGCGTTGGAGGCGAACCCGCCCGGCCGCAGGACCGCCCAGTCGAGGCCGGACCCGCGCACCACGTCCTCCAGCCCGCGCAGTTCGATCCGCGTCGTGCCGAACGGCCTGGTCCGCACGCCCAGCGACGACAGCAGCACCACCCGCCTCACGCCGTGCGCGGCGGCCCGCTCGACCAGTTCGGCGGGCCTGGCACCGACGGCGTGCAGGTCGCCGGACAGCAGCAGGAACAACGCCTTGGCGCCGCTCAGGTCGAGGCTCGCCGGATCGGAGAGGTCCGCCACCTGGTGCCGCACGCCGTCCGGCACCTCCGTCGCGTGCCGCGACACGGCCACCACCTGCTCGCCCGCCTCGGCGAGCGCCTTCGTGAGCGGTCGTCCTATGTTTCCGGTCGCCCCAGTCACCACGATCATGTCCAGCTCCTTCGTCGTTGTGCGGACGACGCTAGGAACCGGGCTTACATTTCGTAAGGACGTACCTGAAGGTAAGCTCCGGACATGGCGGTCGGAACTCAGTTCACGCGGTCCGAGTCGACGGAGCGGTATGAGGTGTTTCACACCAACTGCCCCGCGCGGGAGATGGTCGACCACGTCACCAGCAGGTGGGGAATCTGGGTGCTGATCTCCCTGCAGACCAACGACCTGAGGTTCTTCGAGCTGCGCGAGAGCATCCGCGGCATCAGCGAGAAGATGCTGTCCCAGACCCTGCGCGGCCTCGTCGAGGACGGCCTGATCTGGCGGAAGGTCGAGCCGACGACCCCGCCCCAGGTCACCTACGGGTTGACCGAGTTCGGGCGGGACGTCGGCGAGCCTCTCGCCGAGCTGTTCGGCCGGATCACCAGCCGGTTGTCGGCCGAGCTTCCTAGCTGAGCTTCAGCCTCGAGGCGATCAGCTGTGTCTCCGGTCGATGGATCACCATGTCCCCGACCGTCCACAGCACCGCCAGCAGCACGGCCGTGACCGCCGCCGACGAGAACGAGATCGGCGGCCCCCACAGGTACTCCTGCTGGAACCAGATGCCGACGTACCCGACCGTCGTGACGGCCGCCGACCCGAGCACCGCCGCGGCCGGCGTCGGCATCTTGATCACGTGTGCCGCGTCGATCGCGAGCCCCACCAGGATCAGGAACAACGGCACCGCGGACTTCGGGAAGTCGATCCCGGCGAGCAACGGCCAGATCAGGCACCGGTACGCGACGTAACCGCCGGCGACCACCGTGGCCGCCCAGGGCCTGTCGATGGTGCGCCGGGCGATGACCAGCACGATCGCCGCCGCGACCAGCCCCCACACCGGGTAGACCCAGTCCGCGATGGGCAGCGCGAAGTGCACGACCGCCTCACGGCCGACCGGCACGCCCAGCTGGTCCGCGGCGAACTGCAGCAGGATCGGCTCGGCCTCGGCCTTGCCGCTGTCCCAGGCCTGCAACGCGCGCACGCCGTACTCCTGGTGCTGGTTGGGGAACCAGACGTTCTCCAGGAAGAAGAACCACAGCGCGACGAGCCCGAACGTCCTCGCGTTGCCTGCGGGGAAGTACTTCATCCACCCGCGGATCGCGCCGGCCAGCATCACCGCCGTGCCCAGGTAGAGCAGCGCGTGCGACCCGCTCCAGCTCGTGATGTCGAGCCCGTTGATCCGGTGGTTGATGATGTCGATCGGCAGGGCGATGAGGAAGATCCCGCTGCCGACCTGCATCAACCGGATGGTCAGCTTGTCGCCGCCATAGCCGGTGAACGTGTGGAACAACGTCAGCCCGACCACGATGACCGTGCCGACCGTGTTGATCAGGTGCGGTGGCGCGAGGTCGTCGCGCAACCACTTGAAGTGCCACGAGACGTCCCACGACGACCCGATCAACTTCAGCAGAAGACCGACGAGCCACAGCCGGTAGAGCTGCTTCGTGAGCGCCGCCGGTGTCTCCCTGCCGGGCGCGCCCCGCTCCCAGTACAGCTCCCGGAACTGCCTAACCCCCTGGATCATCCGAACATCATGAGCGCAGCTCGGGTGTCCAGGTAGGGCGAACGGCCCTGGTTTTACCCTGATGTTTCCAATTCGTGTGCACGATGGAGTGAACGAAGTTGAAGTTCGGTGGGCCGGCTCGGCAAGGTGCACGGCCATGAGCTCTGACGCTTACGACGACAGGTACAAGGCGAGCACGAAGCAGCGGATCATCGCCGGGGTGCTCGTCACCGTGCTGATGCTGGCCGTGGTGGCCGCCGTGCTGAGGATGTTCCTCTAGCTGGCACGATGGGCCGCATGGTTGAGAACCTCCTCGGGCCCGAGCCGACTCGTCTTCCCGAACGCCCTGAGGCGCAGGCTGCCGCTGACGGCGGTACCGATCCCGGCAAGATCGTTCGGGCTTATCCGGACTTCTCCGAGGCTTGGGCTTTGCTGGCCGAGCGGGCGCTGCACGCGGGTGACCCCGTCGCCGCCTACGCCTACGCCCGTACCGGGTACCACCGCGGGCTCGACCAGTTGCGGCGCTCCGGCTGGAAGGGCTTCGGTCCCGTGCCGTGGAGCCACCGGCCGAACCAGGGCTTCCTGAGGGCGCTCGCCGCGCTGGCGCTGGCCGCCCGCGAGATCGGTGAGGACGAGGAGTGGGACCGCTGCTCGAAGTTCCTCGCGGACTCGGACCCGGAGGCTCCGGCCGCGCTGGGTCTGGCCTGATCTGACGTGGGTGCCGTCCGGGACGCGGTGGGACGTGGGTTCTCGCGGTGGCGCGGGGCCGCGCTGCCGATCGTCCAAAGTGCCCTGTCCGCAGGCCTCGCCTGGACGGTGGCGACCCTCGTCATCGGGCATGAGCACCCGTTCTTCGCGCCGATCGCCGCTGTCGTGTCCCTTGGTGTGTCGCTGGGGCAGCGGCTGCGGCGGGTCGGTGAGCTCGTCGTCGGTGTTTCGGTCGGTGTCGGGGTCGGCGACGCGCTGATCAGCTGGATCGGCAGCGGGCCCTGGCAGATCGCGCTCGTCGTCGGGCTGGCGATGTCCGCCGCCGTGTTGCTGGACGGCGGGTCGGTCATCGCGTTGCAGGCTGGTAGCAGCGCTGTGCTTGTGGCCACGTTGCTGCCGCCCAGTGCCGGTGGCGGGTTCGATCGGATGATCGACGCGTTGACCGGTGGGCTGGTCGGGCTGGCTGTGGCGGCGCTCATTCCGGCCAATCCGGTCACGGTGGCTCAGCGGCAGTTGAAGGCGCTCACGAACACGTTGAGCTTGGCGTTGCGGACTCTGGCGGAAGCCCTGATGGAGAAGGACTCGGTCAAGGCCGCCGGGGTGCTTGCCGAGTTGCGGACCAGTCAGACGACCATCGACGACTACAAGTCCGCGTTGCAGACCGGGAGTGAGATCGCGAAGATCGCGCCGATCAGGTGGCGGTCCAAGGACGAGCTCAAGCGCTATCAGACGGCGGCTGGGCCCGTGGACTACGCGATTCGGAACACTCGCGTGCTGGCGCGGCGGGCGATGGCGGCGTTGAAGGCCGACGAACCCATTCCGGACGGGGTGCCGGATGTCCTCAAGGACTACGCGGACGCCGTGGACTGTCTGAAAGGTGAGCTGGAGAAGGGTGCCGAGCCCAAGCTGACCAGGGAGGCCGTGCGGGACGCCGCGCGGCATCTCACCGCGCGGCGTCTCGGTGGGGACGGGTTCTCGTCCAAGGTCGTGCTGGCGCAGATCCGCAGTGTCGCGGTGGACCTGCTGCAGGCGACCGGGCTGAACCGGAGTGAGGCGATGGAGGCGTTGCCGCCCCTCAGCCCTCCGGCCGGTTCAGCAGACCCAGCAGAAGAGAGTGCACCTGTTCGTGATCCCGGGGATCTGCCAGAACGCACGACGCGCCCGTGATCGCATACCACTCTTCCGCGCCCTCGTAGCGGACCAGTGCGCGGAACTTTCCGTCGTCGGAGAGTTCCGTGCTCAGTTCCAGATCGCCTGTCACGACGCCGACCTCGTCGGTCATCACGCCGCCGGGGCCCGCTGCGAAAAGCGCGGAGAGTGTCGCCATCAGCAGGTGCTCAGCATGCTCGTCAACGCCGCCTTCTCAGCCGAATCGGTCTTGAGGTTGTACCGGTACTTGGTGTGTACCCACATTTTGGCGTAAGTGCAGTAGTAGGACGTCAGCGGTGGCTTCCAGGTGCCGGGGTCCTGATCGCCCTTGGACTGGTTGACGTTGTCGGTCACCGCGATGAGCTGCGGGCCGGACATGTCGTTGGCGAACGCCTGGCGCTGCGGCGTCGTCCAGGTGTTCGCTCCTGACCTCCAGGCCTGCGCCAGCGGCACGATGTGGTCGATGTCCACGTCGGAGGCCGCGGTCCAGGTCGCGCCGTCGTACGGCGAGAACCAGCGGCCCGACGTGGCGGCGCACGACGAGTCCGTCACCACGTTCGTGCCGTCGCGCTTCAGCACGGCCTCTCGGGTGTTGCAACTGCCCGACTGGGTGATCCAGTGTGGGAACAGGTCGCGTGAATAGCCCGTCATCGAGCCCTCGGTGGCGACCGTGAGGCCGGCCAATTCGGTCTTCGCGGTGGCGGCGCTGGGGATGTTCGGCGGTGTCGCGAGTGCAGGGGAAACAAAACCAATGGTGAGAGCTGCCGTGGCAACCAGAACACCAATGGTTCGGTTAACTTTTGACATCGTCCCGACCTTCCTTGTTGGAAAGTGATCGGGACCTACCCTCAGTCACATTATGAAATTAGGCAATGCCTTCGGGTGACACTCAAGTGAATGACAACCGGACGGCTAGAGGCCTCGCACGAGCCTCAAGTCCTCGGTGTGGCGGTACCAGGTCCACTTGTCGACCGGGCGCGGGTGCTTGTGGCCGTCCAGGACCGCGGTTGTGGGCAGGCAGCCGAGCTGGAACGCGCGCGGGCGGCTGACGCGGATCTTGGAGCCGAAGAGGCGCTTGTTGATGATCCGGATCTGCAGGCCGAGGCCGCCCTCCGGGTCGGGTGTGCACTCGATCCGGCTGGCCTGACCGCGCAGCACGTTGTCCGCGTCGCTGTAACCAACGCCACGAACAGGGGACAACACGCCGAGACCCATCAGTACTCCGCCGACGTCGTCGCGGACGAGTGGAACGGGATCTACATCACCGTTCAGGGCGACGTCCAGGGCCCGCGCTGGATCGGTCGAAAGCCCCCAAAGCGCGGCAACGGACGAATCGGCGACCGGCACGTAACCCAGTGCCACCGAACCGAGCTTCTCCTTGCGCAGCAACCTCAACGCCACTGCCGCGAGGTCGGCGTCGGTGCCCGCGACGACCAGCCGTTCGACGTCCAGATGCTGGTCGACGTAGTCCTTGCCGGGGCGGGCGGGGACGACCCGCACGTCGTCACGTTGAGCGATCATTGGCGACTGCGTGTTTCCGCAGGCCAACACGATTCCGCGCACGGTCATCTCCTGGTCTACCCTCACGTACCGGCATTCGCTTGAACCAGTCCAAGTGCTTGGAGTTTCACATGCCGGCCGTCGTGCTGATCGGTGCCCAGTGGGGCGATGAGGGCAAGGGCAAGGCCACCGACATCCTCGGTGAGCGTGTCCAGTGGATCGTTCGCTACCAGGGCGGCAACAACGCGGGTCACACCGTCGTCCTCCCGGACGGTCAGAAGTTCGCCCTGCACCTCATCCCGTCCGGCATCCTCACGCCCGGCGTGAAGAACGTGATCGGCAACGGTGTCGTGGTCGACCCCGGCGTGCTGCTCACGGAGCTCGCGGGCCTGGAGGAGAAGGGCGTCGACACCAGCGGACTGCTGATCTCGTCGGACGCGCACTTGATCATGCCTTACCACGTGGCCATCGACAAGGTGACCGAGCGCTACCTGGGCAAGGCCAAGATCGGCACGACCGGCCGCGGCATCGGGCCCGCCTACCAGGACAAGCTCGCCCGCGTCGGCGTGCGCGTGCAGGACCTGCTGGACGAGAAGATCCTCCGGCAGAAGGTCGAGGCCGCCCTGGACTTCAAGAACCAGGTGCTGGTCAAGGTCTACAACCGCAAGGCGCTCGACCCCGAGCAGGTCGTCGACCAGGTGCTGGAGCACGGTCAGCACTTCGTGCACCGCATCGCGGACACCCGCCTGCTGCTCAACCAGGCGCTCGACCGCGACGAGATCGTCGTGCTGGAGGGCTCGCAGGGCACCCTGCTCGACGTCGACCACGGCACCTACCCGTTCGTCACGTCGTCGAACCCGACCTCGGGCGGCGCGACCGTCGGTTCCGGTGTCGGCCCGACCCGCATCAGCACCGTGATCGGCATCCTGAAGGCGTACACGACCCGCGTCGGCTCCGGTCCTTTCCCGACGGAGCTCAACGACGACATGGGCGAGTACCTGCGCAAGCAGGGCGGCGAGTTCGGTGTCACCACCGGACGCTCGCGCCGCACCGGCTGGTTCGACGCCGTGATCGCCCGCTACGCCTCGCGCGTCAACGGCATCACCGACTACTTCCTCACCAAGCTCGACGTGCTGTCGGGCCTCGAGAAGGTGCCGGTCTGCGTCGCGTACGAAGTGGACGGTCGCCGCACCGACGAGATGCCGATGACGCAGACCGACGTGCACCACGCCGTCCCGGTCTACGAAGAGCTGCCGGGCTGGTTCGAGGACATCTCGTCGTGCCGCACGTTCGACGAGCTTCCGGCCAACGCCAAGGCCTACGTCGAGTACCTGGAGAGCATCATCGGCGCCCGCGTCTCGGCGATCGGCGTCGGCCCCGGCCGCGACCAGACGATCGTGCGCCACGACGTGCTCAGCTGATCGCTCGTTTCTGGGCCTCGATCAGCGCGGTCTGCGTGACCTCCAGCTGGTCGAGGCCCTTCAGGAACTCGGCAGCCATCGAACCGTCGTCCTTGCCCGCGTCCCGGAACACGACGAGGCACGAGCGCGTGCCGTTCTCCATGGCCCGCAACCCTTCCGTCCACGTCGTGGCGATCTTCGCGTCCGGCGGCAGCGGGAACGGTTCGCGCAGCACGGGCCCGAGCGCCTCGCACCCGGCCGCGATCGCCACCGGGTCCGCGGCCCGCACGCCCGCGAACACCTTGTCCTGGGCCCGCACCACGGCCATCATCCGGTCCCAGCCGCCGCCGTAGATCCAGATGTTGACGGCCTCGTCGGTGTTGATCTCCGTTGCCGCGGGTGGTGGCGGTTCGATGACGGCCGCGCTCGCTTCCGCGCCCGGGCGCCACACCGCCAGCGCGACGCCCACGACGGCGATTCCGGCCGCCCAGATCGGCGCTGAGCGGACGTGGGCGCGCTGGAGGCCATAACCACCCGCGACGAGTGCCGCGAGCGTTCCCAGGACCGGTAGGACCTGGTGCGGTTGCCTCGCCAGGACGCTGTCGACCTGGTCGCCGTTCAGGTGCGTCAGCCAGATCGCCGCCGTGCCCGCCAGCCCGATCAGCCACGCGGTGAGCAACGCGCCCACCCTGTCCACCCGTGCCGCCGCCACCACGACCAGTTGCACGACCACGACAGCGATGACCTGCCAGGCCGTGGCCTCCAACGGTGTTCCGGCCGAGCCGAGCAGCACCACCGCGGCGGCGGCGAGCACACCGCCGATCAAACCGGCCAGCGCGGCCACTCGGGG
Source organism: Lentzea sp. NPDC102401 (assembly GCF_044765805.1). Classification (NCBI taxonomy): domain Bacteria; kingdom Bacillati; phylum Actinomycetota; class Actinomycetes; order Pseudonocardiales; family Pseudonocardiaceae; genus Lentzea; species Lentzea sp. NPDC102401. Next base: position 606,197 of record NZ_JBIWKS010000003.1, read on the forward strand.
GAACTCCCGGCGCAGCACCAGCGGCACCAGCCAGAGCAACGCCAGCGCGACCGCCGTGGGCACCCGGTTGAAGTTCAGCAGGTACGGGATCGCCACGGCCTTGAGCCCGATCTCGTTCGCGAGGCTCTGCGCGTGGCCGTGCAGGATGTCCATGATCGGCACCATGGTGTCGCGCCACACCGGTCCGGCGGCGCGCACCTCGGAGACCCAGCCCAGCAACGAGAACGTGACGAAAGCGATCGACGCCCCGAGGAACCACCTCTGCGGACGGGTGCGCACGAGCGTCGCGCAGTGGCCGGCCCAGAGCGTTACGAGGATCGCCGTGCCCGCCAGGGCGATCGTGGCGAGGACACGGGGCACCGTGATCGGGCTGGCGTTGCGGATGTCCAGTTGGTCACCGAGCACCAGGCCGATGCCGATGGCGAGACCGGGCAACGCGACCGTGCCCCTGCGGAGCCCGAAAGCCGCGCCACGCCAGGCGATCACACCGATGAGCGCGGCCATCGGCAACGCCCAGACGATCCGCATGACCAGGTGCGACCCGTTGCCCTCGCGGTACCAGGTCAGGTCGTGCAGTGCCGTCACGGTGTGCCACCACGCGAGCTGGATGGCGATCGTGCTGCCGAGCGTCTCCCAGAAACCCGGTCGCAGCAACGACTTCGGATCGCGCATGACGGCCTGGCGGCTGGACGGGGCTGGGTGGTGGCCGAGCCAGCGGCGCAGCCTGCCCGCGGGTTGCAGCAGCCGGTAGGGGTCGCTCTCGCCGGTCCACCGCACCACCGTCGCGTCAGCGTGTTTCTCCCGTGCCCTCAACACGGCGACGCGGGCGGCGAACACCAGCAGCACCAGCACAGCCACGTGCCACAGCGCGGAGAGCGTGAACCAGCCTTCCGGGAACTGGGGCAGTCGCCACGGGGTGGTCGTGAGCAGCATCGGGTTGAGCCACGTGAGCGCGTACGGCGTCAGCACCGCGATGACGAAGGCACGCCAGATCGCCAGGGTGGCGTAGGTGATCGTGACGTCGTTGCGGACGTGCGCGAGCTCGTGCAGAACGATGGCGCGGAACGACTCGGGTTCCGTGCGTCGCAACGGCATCATGCCCACGTTGAGCGCGACGTACTTGCGGCGGTGCGTGCCGAACGCGACGCCGCCCGCACGGACGTTGCCGCGGTCGAGCAGGAACGTGGGCGCCTTGCTGAGCCCGGCTTCCGCGACCAGTTCGGCGAGCGGCTCCACCAGTTCGCCGGGCACCGGAGCCAGGTTCCTGCGGTAGCGCAGCCACGCCGGGCGCAGCGCGTAGATCAGCGACGCCACCGCGAAGAGCAGCACCAGACCGCTGATGAGCCACACCGCACGTCCGCCGAGGAACACGTCCATGCACGCCCGATAGGCGTCCCACTTCGACTCGTCGGGATCGACCTGGAAGGTCGACGTCAGGTAGAGGTTCGACCGCACCTGGCACCGGGCTTCGTCCAGCTTGGCCGCGGCAGGCCACACCGTCGCGTACAGGCCGAAGATCTGCAACGTGGTCGCCACCGCCAGCAGCACCAGCGTCGCGAACCTCAGCGTGGTGCCGGAAGGCACCCCTGGTCTGTCCCCCACCGAATCCATGCCTGCATGTTGATCGTCGCGGACCGCGCTGTCACTAAGCCGTTGGCGGGAAATATGTCCGTGCGGAGAACATCTCCATGTCCGACGCATTTTCACGATTTGGGCGTCGTTGACTCATCTCGCGGGCTCGCCTGTACTTCCGCCCATGACCTTGTCCATAGCGGGAGTGGCCGCGCGGCCGAAAACCGCGACGCCTTCGCAGGCGCGGAAGTTCAAGCTGCCGCTGCGCTGGATCAGCCCGGTCGCGCTGGTCCTGCTGTGGCAACTGGCCAGCTCAACGGGTGTGCTGTCACCCGACAAACTCGCTTCTCCTCTTACCGTGGCCGGGTCCGCCGGTGAGCTGATCGCGGACGGCCAATTGGGCGAAGCGTTCGCGGTGTCGATCGGACGCGTTTTCTTCGGATTTCTGATAGGCGGATTTGCCGGCGTTGTTCTGGGGCTCGCCTCGGGCCTTTCCCGCTGGGGCGAGACATTGCTGGACCCGCCGGTGCAGATGGTGCGGACGCTGCCGCACCTCGGCCTGATCCCGCTGTTCATCCTCTGGTTCGGCATCGGCGAGGAGCCCAAGCTCGCACTGGTCGCGGCAGGGGTGGCGTTCCCGCTGTACCTCAACCTGCACGCCGGGATCCGGCAGACCGATCCCGGCCTGGTCGAGGCCGCGCGCGTGCTCGGTTACAGCCGGGTCGAACGGATCGTGCACGTCGTGCTGCCGTCCGCCGTGCCGCAAACCCTGGTGGGACTGCGGATCGCGTTCGGCACCGCCTGGCTGTCGCTGATCGTCGCCGAGCAGGTCAACGCCGACGCCGGCCTCGGCTTCCTGATCAACAACGCCCGTGAGTTCCTCCGCACCGACGTCGTGGTCGTCGGCCTCGTGGTCTACGCGCTGCTCGGCCTGACGACGGACGCGCTGGTGCGGTTGCTGGAAAGGAGGATCCTGCGATGGCAAGCGCGGTGAGTGTTCGTGGGTTGCGGAAGGCGTTCGGTCCGCGAACCGTGCTGGACGGCATCGACCTGGAGGTCCAGCCGGGCGAGTTCGTGGCGTTGCTCGGCCGCAGCGGCTGTGGCAAGTCGACGTTGCTGCGCATCCTCGCCGGCCTGGACCGCGAGGTCGAAGGCCAGGCAGAGGTCCCCGGCACGGTGTCGATCGCCTTCCAGCAGCCGCGTCTGCTGCCGTGGCGCAAGGTCTGGCGGAACATCTCGCTGGGCCTGCACAAGCCGGACGGCCGCGCGGTCGCGTTGAAGGCACTGGAAGAAGTGCGGCTGACCGACCACGCCGACGCGTGGCCGCTGACGTTGTCCGGCGGTGAGGCGCAACGGGTCTCGCTCGCGCGGGCGTTGGTGCGCGAACCGGACGTGCTGCTGCTGGACGAACCGTTCGGCGCGCTGGACGCGTTGACCCGGCTGGCCATGCACAACCTGGTGGAAGACCTGTGGACCAGGCACAAGCCCGCCGTGCTGCTCGTGACGCACGACGTCGACGAGGCGTTGCTGCTGGCCGACCGGATCCTCGTGCTCGACGAGGGCCGGATCGTGGCCACGCACCACGTCGACCTGCCCCGCCCGCGCCGTCGGGCCTCCGTTGTGGAGCAACGCACCCGCGTGCTCGCCGATCTGGGAGTGGACGTTGAAGAAGCTGCCTGACCGAAAGCTGCTCGCCCTTCTCGCCGCGATCCTCTTCGTCACCGGGTGTTCCACGGCCGCGCAGTCCCAGGACACCCCGGCCGCCGATGTCGTGCTCAAGGTCGGCGACCAGAAGGGCGGAGCCAAGTCGGTGCTGACCGCGGCCGGTCTGCTGAACGACTTCCCGTACAAGATCGAGTGGTCGACGTTCACCTCCGGCCCGCCCCTGCTCGAAGCCGCTTCGGCGGGTGCGATCGACGTCGGCGCGGTCGGCAACACCCCGCCGATCTTCGCCGCCGCCGCGAACGCCAAGATCGCCGCTGTCGGCGTGTCCAAGGGCCAGGTCGAGGCGGACGCGATCCTCGTGCCGGAGAGCTCGCCCCTGAAGTCGGTCAGCGACCTCAGGGGCAAGAACATCGCCGTGGCCAAGGGAAGTTCCGCGCACGGCCAGATCCTGCTGACGTTGCGCTCCGCCGGTCTCACGACCAAGGACGTGACGCTGAACTTCCTGCAGCCCGCCGACGCGTACGGCGCGTTCACCCAGGGCAAGGTCGACGCGTGGGCGATCTGGGACCCCTACACCGCGCAGGCGCAGCAGGAGGCCAAGGCGCGCGTGCTGACCACCGGTGAGGGCAGGTCCAACGGCTACGGCTTCAACGTCGCCGGCAGGAAGGCGTTGGACGACAAGGGGAAGAACCCGGCGCTCAAGGAGTACCTGATCCGGTACTACCAGGCGCAGAAGTGGGCCGACACGCACCGCGAGGAGTGGGCGAAGGCGTGGGCGGCCGAGACGGGACTCAAGTACGAGGTGGCGCTCGCCGCGGTGCAGCGCAACGGCGACCAGGTCGTGAAGCTGGACGACACGGTGATCAAGTCCGAGCAGGAGCTCGCGGACGCGTTCACCGAGGACAAGACGCTGCCGGGCAAGGTCGACTTCGCGAAGTTCGTCGACACGAGGTTCCAGGGAGATCTCGCATGAGCATCACGCTGCACTGGTTCCTGCCGACCTCCGGTGACGGCCGCACGGTCGTGGAGCACTTCCACGCCAACCGCGCGCCGGCTGCCGGGGCACGTCGTGACCCCGACATCGACTACCTGGCGCAGATCGCGCGCACGGCCGAGCAGGTCGGGTTCACCGGCGTGCTCACGCCGACCGGCACGTGGTGCGAGGACGCCTGGCTGACCACAGCCGCGCTGATAGCGCAGACCAAGACGCTGAAGTTCCTGGTGGCGTTCCGACCCGGTGTGCTGTCGCCGACGCTGGCCGCGCAGATGGCCTCGACGTACCAGCGGATCTCGCGCGGGCGGCTGCTGCTGAACGTGGTGACCGGCGGCGATTCCGTTGAACAGCAACGGTTCGGCGACTGGCTCGACAAGGACCAGCGCTACGAACGCACCGACGAGTTCCTCCAGGTCGTGCGCGGGATCTGGACCGGGAAGCCGTACACGTTCCAGGGCAGGCACTACCAGGTGCAGGACGCCACGCTGCTGGCCGCGCCGGACCCCGTTCCGCCGATCTACTTCGGGGGCTCGTCCGACGCCGCCCTGCCGGTCGCGGCCGCTCGCGCCGACGTCTACCTGACCTGGGGCGAACCGCCTGCCGACGTGGCGGAGAAGATCGCGCGGGTGCGGGCGCTGACCGACCGCCCGATCCGGTTCGGCATCCGGCTGCACACGATCAGCCGGGACACCTCGGCGGAAGCCTGGGCGTCCGCCGAGAAGCTGCTCGACGCACTGGACCCGGCCGTGGTCGCGAAGGCGCAGGAACAGCTGGGCGCGTCGGAATCCGTTGGTCAGCAACGGATGCTGGCGCTGCACGGTGGCGACCTCAGCCGCGGCGTGCGCGGGCTGGAGATCTACCCGAACCTGTGGGCCGGTGTCGGACTCGTGCGTGGTGGCGCGGGAACGGCGTTGGTGGGGTCGCATTCCGAGGTCGCGGATCTCGTCGAGGAGTACCACTCCATCGGGATCGACGAGTTCGTGCTGTCCGGCTACCCCCACCTGGAAGAGGCGTACTGGTTCGGCGAAGGCGTGCGGCCCCTGCTCAAGCAGCGCGGGCTGCTCGCCGGGGACCGCACGCTCGCACTCTCTACCGCTTGACCTTGGCCTCGACGGCCGTGTCGGGGTTGTCCGCGAACACGCCGTCGATGCCCTGCTGGAAGAACAGGTCGTACTCCTCGAAGGCCCGGCCGTACGCGGCCGGGTCGGTCGAGGACCGGAAGTCCGCCGGCAGGAACGAGTTCTCGTTGCGGAACGTCCACGAGTGCACGATCAGACCGGCCTTGTGGGCGTCCTTCACGACCGTGGTCGGCGCCTTGAGGAACCCGTTGGCGTCCCGCGGGATGATCAGGTCCTTGGTGAGGCCGACGCCGTCCGCGTAGCTCCGCACCTCGCGCAGACCGGCAGGGGTGACCAGGTCGGCGTAGGTGCGCTTGTCCCCGGCCGCGATGAAGTCGTACGGCGCGCCGGAACCGTTGACCAGCTGCACGATCGGCACCCGCAGCGACCTGTTGAGCTCCTTGAGGTTCGCGACCTCGAACGACTGCACGTAGACCTTGGCGCTGCTCCGGTTCAGGCCGTTGCGGTTCAGCGTGTCGACGAGCTTCGGCTCCAGCGCGAGACCGATCGACTTGAAGTACGTCGGGTGCTTGGTCTCCGGGTAGATGCCGATCTCGCGGTGCAGTTCGCGGGACAGGCGCTTGGAGAGGTCGATGACCTCCTGCAGCGTCGGAATCTCGAACCGGCCGTCGTAGAGGGTGTTGCGCGGGCGGATCGCCGGGATGCGTTCCTCGGCGCGTAACGTCTTCAGCTCGGCGAGCGTGAAGTCCTCGGTGAACCAGCCGGTGATCGCGACACCGTCGATGGTCTTGGTCTTCCTGCGGTCGGCGAACTGCGGCTTGGAGTCGACGTTCGTGGTGCCGCCGATCTCGTTCTCGTGCCGGGTGACCAGCTTGCCGTCCTTGGTGGGCACCAGGTCGGGCTCGATGAAGTCGGCACCCATGCGGGCCGCGAGCTCGTACGCCGCGAGCGTGTGCTCGGGCCGGTACGCCGACGCGCCGCGGTGCCCGATGACGATCGGACCCTTGTCGTCGTGTGCGGAGGCGGAGGGCAGGGACGCCACCACCGCACCCGCGAACACGAGAACTACGGCGGCTAGACCACGAGCCCGGATCCCTCTGGGATACATCGTTCGACCTCCCGTTTTGTGTTGAGAGCGGAACCCAAGCATCGCAACACGAAAAGCAGGTGAACGGTTACTCACGGGACAGTGCCGCTTCCTCCAGGTCCAGCTCGCGCAGCACCCGGAACAGCACCTCGTCGTCGATCTCGCCGGCGTCGCGCGCCTTGACGAACTCGTCACGTTCGGCGCTGAGCATCACCCTGCGCAGCCTGCGGTAGGCGGCCGCCGGGCTCTCCTCCTCCTGCCGCCCGAGCCGTTCCCACGCGGCGTTGCCCCGGTGCTCGGCGAGCGATCGCAGCTGGTCGCGGACGTGCTCGGGGACGTCCTCGATCTCCTCGTCGAGCCTGGTGACCGCCGCCTGCGCGGCCCGGTGCTGCACCTGCGCCTCGGCCAGCGCGTCCTTGCGGGCGTCGTCGCCCTCGAAGCCGATCTTGTTGATCACCCACGGCAGCGTCATGCCCTGCAGCAGCAGCGTGCTGATCGTCACGACGAACGCGCAGAACACGATGATGTCGCGCCCCGGTACCTCCGGCGGGATCGCCGCCGCGGCCGCGAGCGTGACCACGCCGCGCATGCCCGCCCAGGCGATCACGGTGACCTGGCCCAGATGCGGCGTGCCCTCGCGTTCCCGCCTGCGTTGGGACGTGTAGATCGGGATGTACGAGGCCGGGTACATCCAGATGAACCGCGCCGCGATCGCCGCGAGCACCACCGCGGCCGCCCCGAGGAGCAGGCTCACGTTCAGGTCGACGTCGCTGATGATCGACGAGACCTGCAGGCCGATGAGCGCGAACACGAACGACTCCAGCAGCACGTCCGCCGACCGCCACACGGCCGCGTCCTGCAGGCGGGTCGAGTACTTGCCGCGCGGCGAGTTGTGGCCGATGTAGAGGCCGGCGACGACGACCGCGAGCACCCCGGAGAACTGGATGCCGAACGCGTGCAGGCCCTCTTCCGCGAGCAGGTAGGCACCGAACGGCACGAGCAGGCCGAGCGCACTTTCCAGCACGCCCTCGCAGAGCCGTTTGCGCAGGTACCGGACGGCCACGCCGACGACGAGGCCGACCGCGATGCCGCCGGCGGTGATGTAGACGAACATCCAGACGCTCGCGATCGGATGCATGGCCGTGCCCACCGCGGCCGCCACCGCGACCTTGAACGCGGTGAGCGCCGTGGCGTCGTTGATCAGGCTCTCACCGACCAGCAACGTCATCGCGCGGCGCTGCAGGCCGAGTTTCCGGCCGATCGCGACCGCGGCGACGGCGTCCGGTGGCGCCACCACCGCGCCCAGCACCAGCGCGGCGGCGAACGGCAGGTCGGGGAAGACCAGCGACGCCGTTATCCCGACGAGCAACGTCGTGAACAGCACCAACCCGACCGCGAGCAGCCCGATCGGCCGCAGGTTCGCGCGGATGTTCAGGTACGAGCTGTCCAGCGCGGCGCTGTAGAGCAGCGGCGGCAGCACGAGCAGGAGGATGATGTGGGGGTCGATCTCGAACTCCGGCACGCCCGGTATGAACGAGACCACCAGGCCCACGGCGACCAGCACCAGTGGCGCCGACCAGTTCAGGCGGCGCGCGATGGCCGTGACGATCAACGCCCCGAGGAGAAGCAGCAGTAGCTCAGGCCCGTGCATGCCGCTCATTCTGCGTAATGATGGAAGCCATGACCTGTTCGCATGTGGAAGCGCTGCCTCAACTGGTGGAACCGGAGTCCACCGAGGGCTGCGTGGACTGCCTCGCCCTGGGTGAGCGCAACTGGGCTCACCTGCGGATGTGCCTCTCCTGCGGGCACGTGGCGTGCTGCGACTCGAGCCCCCACCGGCACGCGACGGCGCACTTCGGCTCGTCCCAGCATCCGGTCATGCGCTCGTACGAGCCGGGCGAGGACTGGCGCTGGTGCTATGTGGACAGTGCGATCGTGTGACCTCGCCCTGAAGTCTTTGCAGTTCCTTTGGATTGATCCCCTGGGGCTGTGATCGGCCCCACAGTACGGTCGGTCCGTGGCCAACCCGGACCTCGCCCGCATCGTCGCGGAGCATGACGAGGAGATGCCGTCGCGTTCGCTCTCACCCCGGTGGGAGCGGGCGCTGTGGATCGCCGGCCTGCTGATCGCGCTCCTGGTGCTCAAGCAGGTGTTCTTCCCGTTCGCCAAAGGAAGCCAGTACTACCTGATCATCTTTCTGGCGGTGACGCTGCCGCTGGTGTTCCTCGCGTACGGCCGCGGGCACACACCGCCCTGGTGGGACTGGATCTTGGCTGGGCTCGCCTTCCTGGTGGGCGCGTACCCGCTGTTCGGGGGCTACGACGAGTTCCTGAACCGGCAGGGCCAGCTCTCGACGCTGGACGTGGTCGCGGGCTCGGTGCTGCTGGTGCTGATCCTGGAGGCCTGCCGGCGCACGACCGGCTGGGTGCTTCCGGTGGTGTGCCTGGCGTTCATCGCCTACGCCTACTACGGCGGGTTCCTGCCGCCGGCGTGGTCGATCTCGCACTCCGGCGTCGACTTCCCGCAGATCATCAACGGGTTCTTCAACGACGCCAGCGGTTTCTACGGGACGCCTCTCGACGTCGCGGCGACCTACATCGTGCTGTTCACGATCTACGGTGCCGTGCTGAACGCCTCCGGCGCGGGCAAGTTCTTCGTGGACGTCAGCTTCGCCGCTTTCCGGAAGTCGCGGACGGCTCCGGGACGTACGGCGGCGACCGCGGGCTTCCTGCTCGGCACGGTGTCCGGTTCCGGCACCGCCACGACGGTGTCCCTGGGCGCCGTGACGTGGCCGATGCTGCAGAAGGCCGGATATCCCAGGGAGAACGCGGGCGGGCTGCTCGCGGCGTCGGGCATCGGGGCGATCCTGTCGCCGCCCACGCTGGGCGCGGCGGCGTTCATCATCGCCGAGTACCTGCAGGTCTCGTACCTGGAGGTGCTGATCTGGGCGATCATCCCGACGCTGCTCTACTACCTGGGCATCGCGCTGGCCGTGGAAGCGGACGCGCGGCGGTTCGGGGCGCGGCCGGTGGACGTGGACGCGCCGCGGTTCTTCGACGTGCTGAAGCTCGGCTGGTACCACTTCCTGTCGCTCTTCATCATCATCGTCTTCCTGGCGCTGGACATCCCCGTCTACAAGGCCGTCGTGTACGCGACGGGCGTGGCCGCGCTGTTCGCGTTGATCAACCACCGGCGTGAGTGGGTCCGGCTGATCGCCGACGCGCTGTCGGTCGGCGTGCGGTCGGCGTTCCCGGTGATCGCGGTGTGCGCGGCGGCCGGTGTGGTGACCTCGACGATCACCAAGACCGGGCTGGGGCAAGCGCTTGCGGGGTCGTTGGTGGACCTGGCTTCGGCGCTGACCTCGGAACCCGTCGTGGTGCTGATGCTCACGGCGGTGCTCGCGGCCGTGGCGGTGTCCGTGCTCGGGCTGGCCGTGCCGGTGACGGCGTCGTTCATCATCTCGTGGGTCGTCATCGGGCCCGCGTTGATCACGCTGGGCGTCGAGCCCGCCGAGACCGCGATGTTCATCTTCTACTACGCGGTGTTGTCCGAGGTGACACCGCCGACTGCGCTCGCTGCCGTCGCCGCCGCGGCGCTGACCGGCGGCGACGTGATGAAGACGATGTGGCAGACGTGGAAGTACACGCTGCCGGCGTTCCTCGTGCCGCTGGCGTTCGTGCTGACCGACGGCGGTGCCGCTCTGCTGCTGCGCGGCCCGTTGCTGGACTCGGTGTGGGCGTTCGGCGCGTCCGCGCTGGGGGTGGCCGCTCTCGCCGTGCTGACGGGTGGCTGGTTGTTCGGCCCCGCCCGCTGGCCGGAACGCCTGCTGTGCGTGCCGGCCGCGTTGTTCCTGCTCTATCTGCAGCCGTTGACGATCGCCATCGGGGCCGGGTTCCTCGTGGTGGCCGTGGCGGTACACCTGGTTTCCCGTGGGAGGGTTCGTGATGCTGCGTAGGTACGCGATCGGTGCGATCGCATTGGCGCTCGTGGTTTCCGGGTGTGGCGGCAAGCGCACACCCACGACGCCGGACGCGTCGGGTGGCGGCGCGTCCTGTGAGGCGTCGGACGGGCGGATCACGATCGCGACCGGCAACTCCGGTGGCGTGTACTTCGTGGTCGGCGGCGGTCTGGCGAAGCTGATCTCCGACAACTCGAAACTGAAGGCCTCGTCCGCCGAGACCGGCGCGTCGGTGCAGAACATCCAGCAGCTCGTCGCCGGCACGTACGACATCGCGTTCTCGCTTGCCGACACCGCCGCGGACGCCGTCAACGGCACCGGGGCGTTCAACGGCAAGAAGGAGAAGATCGCGGCGCTGACGCGGATCTACCCGAACTACACGCAGGTGCTCGTCCGGGCGGACTCCGGGATCAACTCCGTGGCCGACATGAAGGGCAAGCGGATCTCGACCGGTTCGCCGAAGTCCGGCACCGAGGTGATCGCCGGACGCCTGCTGAAGACGGCCGGGCTCAACATCGACTCCGACGTCCAGGCGCAGCGGCTCGACCTCACCAAGACCGCGGACGGCATGAAGGACGGCAGCATCGACGGCCTGATCTGGTCGGGCGGGCTGCCGACGCCGCAGATCACGGACATCACGACGTCCCTGAAGGACAAGGTGAAGTTCATCGACATCACCCCGCTGCTGCCGGAGATGAAGAAGATCAGCCCGGTGTACGACACGGCGCCGATCCCCGCGGCGACCTACGGGGTGGCCGAGGTTCCCACGATCGTGGTGCCGAACCTGCTGCTCGTGCGCGAGGACTTCGCGGCGAACAACGCCTGCGCCGTCACCAAGCTGATCTTCGACAAGAAGGCTGACCTGGAGAAGGTCCACCCGGCCGTGAAGGACATCGCGAAGGACAAGGCTTCGGCCACCGACCCGGTCCCGCTGCACCCTGGGGCGAAGCAGGCGCTCGGCTGAACTACTGTGAGCCCTCGTGCGCGTCCTGGTCATCGGGTCTGGAGCCCGTGAGCATGCCCTTGTCCTCGCGTTGTCACGCGACCCGCAGCTGACTGCCCTGGCGTGCGCGCCGGGCAACGCAGGCATAGCCGGGCACGCCGAGCTCTACGGCGTCGACGTCGCAGATGCCTCGGCCGTCGCCGGCGTCGCGAAGGAGTGGAAGGCCGACCTCGTCGTCATCGGCCCCGAACAACCGCTGGTGGTCGGGGCCGCGGACGCTGTCCGGGCGCTCGGCATCCCGTGCTTCGGTCCGTCGAAGGCCGCTGCCTGCATCGAGGGGTCCAAGGCGTTCGCCAAGGACGTCATGAACGCCGCGGGGGTGCCGACCGCGCACAGCGAGGTCGTGGACAACCCGGCCCGTCTGGACGCCGCTCTGGCCCGGTTCGGCCCGACGTGGGTCGTGAAGGACGACGGCCTGGCCGCCGGCAAGGGCGTCGTCGTGACGGCCGACCTGGCCGCGGCCCGCGCCCACGCGATGACGTTGCTCGACGGCGGCCACCCGGTCCTGCTGGAGTCGTTCCTCGACGGCCCCGAGGTGTCGCTGTTCTGCGTCACCGACGGCGTGTCCGTGGTGCCGCTGATCCCGGCGCAGGACTTCAAGCGCGTGGGCGACGGCGACGCCGGCCCGAACACCGGCGGCATGGGTGCCTACGCGCCGCTGCCGTGGGCGCCGGACGGCCTGGTGTCCGAGATCGTCTCGCGCTGTGTGCAGCCCGTCGTCGACGAGCTGCGCGCGCGGGAGACGCCGTTCGTCGGCCTGCTGTACGCGGGTCTGGCGCTGACGTCCAACGGCGTGCAGGTGATCGAGTTCAACTGCCGTTTCGGCGACCCGGAGACGCAGTCCGTCCTCGCACTGCTGAAGTCGCCGATCTCCGCCCTGTTCCTGGCGGCGGCCAATGGTTCGCTGTCGTCGCTGCCCGCTCTGGAGTGGGAGAACGGCTACGCCGTGACCGTCGTGCTGGCGGCCGAGGGCTACCCGAATCTCCCGCGCATCGGTGACGTGATCACCGGCTCGGAGGCCGAGGGTGTCCTGCACGCCGGCACGCGCCGCCGTGAAGATGGCGCCGTGGTCTCGGCGGGTGGCCGCGTGCTGTCGGTCGTGGGCACAGGCAAGTCGCTTTCGAAGGCCCGTGACCGCGCCTACAAGCGCATCGCGGACATCCACCTCACCGGCTCGCACCACCGTTCGGACATCGCCGCGAAGGCCATCGACGGGAAGATCACGCTGCCGTGAGCCTGCTCGGGTGTGTGCTGGGTGGTGCCGTGGGCGACGGTTTGGGCGCGCCGATCGAGTTCTCGTCGATCGACACGATCCGTCGCCAGTACGGCCCCGCGGGTGTCGTCGACCTGCCGGTGCTGGAGATCACCGACGACACCCAGATGGTCCTGTTCACGCTCGAAGGTCTTTTGCTGGCGAGGAATCTGGGCATCGACCCGCACCTGACCGTGCGGGCCGCCTACGCGCGCTGGCTGCACACGCAGGGCGGCCCGGCGGTCACCTCGGACGGCTGGCTGATGGCGGACCAGCGCCTGCACTCACGGCGGGCGCCGGGCCACACGTGCATAACCGCGTTGAAGCACAACGAAAAGAACAACTCGAAGGGCTGCGGCGGCGTGATGCGCGCCGCCCCGGTCGCCGTCTGGTCGTCAGACGTGCGCGAGGTCTTCGAGCTCGCCGTCGGCACGGCGAAGATGACGCACCACCACCCGAGCGGCTACCTGTCCGCAGGCGCCCTCGCGGCGATCGTCCACGCCTTGCTGTCCGGCTCGGACCTGGTCGCGGCCGTAGCCGTGGCACGCGCCGAACTGGTCCGCTGGGACGGCCACGAGGAACAGACCTCGTTGCTGGACAAGGTGATGGGCCTGGGCCCGTTGACCCCGGAGGAGATCGAGTCCGAACTGGGCGGCGGCTGGGTGGGCGAAGAGGCCCTGGCCATCGGCCTGCACGCCGCACTGGTGGCGCCGGACTTCCCCACCGCTCTGCGCGTCGCCGTGAACCACTCGGGCGACAGCGACTCGACGGGTTCGATCTGCGGCAACATCCTCGGCGCCCGTGACGGCGTCACCGTCATCCCCGCCGACTGGCTCGCCGTTCTGGAACTACGAGACGTGATGGAACGCCTCGTTCTCAGCTGGTGACGGGAATCCACAACTCCGCGGTCGCCTGGTCACCGTTGATCTGCGTGCGCAACATCGACGGCCCCTCAACGCTCTCGTAGCTGTTGGACGGGAACCACTGCGTGTACACGTCCCGCCACATGTGCTGAATCGTCTCGGGATAGGGCCCCTCAGCCGTGAACACAGCCCACGTGTTCTTCGGTACTTGCAGGGTCTCCATGTCCTCCGGCGCTTCTGCGCTCGTCACCACCCCCTGGAAGTAGTCGAGCATGTCGCCCTCCTCGACCCCTTCCTGGTTGAAGGTGAGAGCCAGCATCCCTCCCGGCTCCCCGTCACTGAGCGCCTTCATCCGGTCCAGCGCAGGCATCCCGATGCCCTTGACGAACTCGACGATCGCGGGATTCATCCCAAGATGCACCAATGGCACCCGCGTCCCCCGGCCGACAACCCGGAACGCCTCCTTCTCGACCACCCGGTACTCCATGCTCGTACTCCCCTCCACAACCAGTCTGAACGTGAGAATCTGCTGCGACTGCAACACCTTCTTGCTGGCCCGAGCCTCCTGAGGCCCAACCCCGTGCATGGCCTTGAAAGCCCGCGCAAAGGCCTCGTTGGACCCGTAACCCCACCTGACAGCGACGTCGAGCAACGACCCCCGTCCACTGAGGACCTCGTTCGCCGCCTTGGTGAGCCGCCGACGCCGGATGTACTCGCTCAGCGGAATCCCGGCGAGCGCACTGAACATCCGGCGCAGGTGGTACTCACTGGTGCCCGCGATCCGCGCGAGCACCTTGACGTCCACCTCGCCTTCGAGGTCGTCCTCGATGCGGGCCATGGCCTCGTTGAGTCGTTCCAGCACGTGGTCAACGCTATGGGGCTCGACGCCTTCACACCCGACTAGCTGTGCCCTGTTCGATCGCCTGCGGCGTGCTGCACCATGGATGACACTGAGGGTGATGTGGAACCGGCGAGGGGTGGTCTTCGTCCAACCACAGGTACGTCTTACGCAGGCGTTGGTAGCCTGCGAAGCGGGACCGAACCGTTACCAACCGTACGGGGGTAGGACGTCGTGACACAGGAGAACGCGGGGGCGGATGCCGTTCTCGGTGCTGCAGCGGGAGCGGCCGGCGGTGTGGCAGGAGTGGCGTTCAGCGCCCTGAAGGCCGCCTCCTCGGTCATGGACCGAGTCTCGGAGAGCTTCGCGGGTGGGGGAACCCAGAAGTTCCACGTCGAGAAGGACACCGTCCTGCAGGCGGGCAAGGTCGTCCACGAGCAGATGATGATCCTCAACCGGGCTTACCGTCACATCGCGCCCAAGCTGCGAATTGTGACGATGGACGGCCAAGTAACCTCTGACGTCGTTACCGCATGGAATGATCGGCTGCTTTTCAGCGACGACTCGTACGGTAAACGGATCGAGGCCTACGTGAAGGTCCTCGAGAATCTTTCTGAGCAGTTGAAGGCGTCGGCCGAACAGTACGGCTTCAGCGAGGAAGAGATCCAGGCGACGTTCAGGCTGAAAGAGTGACGATGCGTATTTCCACGATAGCTGCTGTGGTCCTTCTTGCAGCGGCACTGTCGGCGTGCACCAGCGGCGAGAAGGGCAACCCCACCGCTTCGCCGCCGTCGAGCGGATCGTCAGGGAACGATTCTGCCGGCAAGCTGCCGCCGCGCCCGGCGAGTTTGAAGGTCGACTCGGTGGACACCTGCAAGCTGCTGACCGCAGATCAGATGAAGCAGGTCGACACACTGGCTGCGGAGCCCGACAAACTTGATCTGGTGGACGGGCAGCAATCGGCGAGTTGCCACTACTCGAACTATGCCAAGTACAACTACACGATCGGTGCGGTCACGCACAAGGGAGTCGATTACTGGCTCATGGGTGGCGGGAACCTCACCACCAACGTGATCAAGGTTGCCGATTATGGCGCCGTGAAAGTCGAACTGTCCGGTGGTAGTGGTTTCGACTGTTCTGTGGCGATCGACGTTGCCGACGGTCAGCAGTTGATGGTGAGTTACATCCCGCTGACGACCGGTGAGAAGGACCAGTCCGTTCTCTGCGGTAAGGCCGAGAAGGCCGCTGGTCTCGCGCTTGCGACGCTCAAGACATTGAAGTGAGGGGGAGTCATGTCGGGATATCGGCAGCTCACTGACTGGAACTTCGAGGGTTGGTCCAACGGGGATCTCGCGAACGAGGTCCAGAAGCTCTCGGGCACCTCGGTCGCTTCGAAGTTCGGCGAAGCGTCCGCTGCGCTCCGCGACCTCGCGAACACCCTTGAATCGGTCGACAAGACGATCCGGGACCAGCTCAGGACGCTCAAGATCGAGTGGGGCGGTGCCACCGCCGAGAAGAGCCACTCGAAGACGGACGTGGTCGCCGCAGGTCTCGACGACAGCAGCCAGGCGTCCAACGAGAGCTCGCAGGCGATGACGCAGCAGGGCGAGAGCACCAGTCAGGCCCGCTACAGCACGCCTCCGCCGCAAGATCTGCGCGGCGACACCGAGAAGAACTTCGGAGACAAGGTCGGAGGTTTCTTCGGCGTCGAGACCGACCACGCCAAGGAGGTCGCGGCGACCAACGCGGCTCGTCAGCAGGCCATCGACAGCCTCAACGGCTACGTCACCGGCAGCCAGGGCTCGCTCGACAGCTTCCGCGCGCCCAACACGCCGCCGGACATCGTGGTCGCCAGCGGCGCGGTCAGCACCCCTGTCGGTCCTCCTGTCGGCGGCCTGCCGCAGGGTGGTACTCCCGGCGTCAGCGGCGGACCGGGCTTCACCGGCTCGCCTGGCAGCCCAGGTTCCCCTGGCTTCTCCGGCGTACCTGTCGGCCCCACTCCGGGCACTCCCGGCAACGCCACGGGCATCCTTCCCGGCGGCGGTACGCCGACCCCGCTCGCTGCGGGCCCCGGCCTGCCCAAGCCGTTCGGTGTTCCGCCGATCGGTGTCGCCGCCGCCACCGCCGCGGCCGCCGGTCTCGCCGGTGGCACGGCCAGTGCGCGCGGCGCGCAGGTCGTGGGCGGTGGACGTGGTCCCAGCCAGGCTCCGAAGACGCCCATCGCGCCCACCGGGCCGAAGGGTGCGCCGAGCACTATCGGTGGCGGCAAGTCCGGTGCTGGAGGTGCTGGTGCCGGAGGTACCGGGGCCGCCGGCAAGGGGCCCGGTGGCGCGATGACGCCTGGTGGCGCCAGTGGCGTTGGGCCTGAGGCCGGTCGTGCCGGTGCCGCTGCCGGCAAGGGTGGCGTCGGTGGCAAGGGCGCCGGGTCACTCATGTCGCCCGCGGCCAGTGCTGCCAAGGGCGAGGAAGAGGAGGACGGCGAGCACGTGCGCAAGTACGGCGTCGACTCCGACGAGATGTTCGGTGACGACCGCATGGTGGTTCAGTCCGTCATCGGCGAAGACCCGAAGGACAAGTAGATCCCTTGAGCTCACCAGGTTCTGTGGTTCTGTCCACAGTGGAGTTCGCCGTGGTCTGGGAGGCGCAGCGCCTCCCGGCCGCGCACGTCGCGCTCGACACGCGGATTCCCTCCATCACCCACACCGAGAAGTCCGAGGTGGTGAAGAGGGCCTGGGAGTCGTTGGAGGCGCGCGGCCTGGCCCGCAACGGCCGGGTCGTGCCCGAGCTCGCCGACGGGTTCGCGTTGCTGGCGAACCACCAGGTGGCGATCGACCTGTGGATCTGGGCCGACCGGCAGATCACCGGACTGGCTGCGGCCATCGGAGATGAAGCGATCCTGGCGGTGCGGGATCGCGACGAGATGTGGTTGATCGAGGCTCGGGGCACGGCGCTCGCCGAGGCCGCTGTGTCGGTCGCCGGGGAGATGCCCGCCGGTTTCGGACGGTCGATCAGCGCGCCCTACGACGAACTCGTGGCCGCTGCCAAGGACGTCGGGCTGGACGCGCAACGGATGATCACCACGCTGGAGCGTCGCGGAATGCGGCTCGGCGACGCGCAGGAACTGGCCGGGATGCTCGACGGCATGTCAACGCGCGGGCAGTTCGGCGTGCAGCGCAACGGACAGCGTGCCGGCCGCGTCGTTTCCTTCCACGACACGCACAACGGGCGTTACCTCCGTCAGCTCAAGCCGAGCAGCGACGGGCGCAACTGGTGCACCATCACGCCGGTCGACAATCATCGGCTCGCCGCCTCGATCTGGGAGCTCCTGCAAGAAGTCTGATCGTGGAACCCTCGTTCGTGCCCGCCCGTCGAAGTTGATGGGCGGGCATCGTCGTTCGAAAGAGCGAATCGGCGCACCGCTTGACGCAATTCGTTCTAAGGTCGGCGAGTAGACGTTGAGGGGGTAGGCGCGCGTGGCTGCGATGAAGTTCAACACTGAAGCCATGGAACAGTGCCGAACGACCGTGAGCAGTCAGGCCGGACAATTCGGCGCGATCGGTGACGGCTTTTCCGGCCAGTACGGCAATCCGGACATTTTTGGGAAACTCGGCTCTTCCGGTGCGATCTCGGGCGCGGTGTCCGCAATGGACCAGGCGGGCGCTCAGGAGTTCGAAGCGGCCGAGAAGGTGCTGCGCAAGGTCGAAGGTGCGCTCGACACGATCCAGACCAATGTCGCGGACGTCGACGAAGTCAACAAGAACTCCCTGAGGGCGGTGTGACGTGAGCGCGATGGACGAAGTCGCGGCGTTGCCCGGCGGCGCGGACCTGGCCGCGCTCGCGGACAAGATCGAGACCGCGCAACCCCAGGCCGTGCGCGACATCGCGAACCGCTGGAAGCAGGCAGCGGGCAAATGCGGCGACCAGACGAACGTTCTGCAGCGGTCGGTGACCCAGCTCGACGGCGCCTGGGAAGGCAAGTCCGCGGACGGCTTCGTCGCCTACATGGGCAACGTCACGAAGTGCGGCACCTCGATGACCGACGCGCTCAACGGCGCCGCGACCGACCTGGAGGCGGCCGCGAACGCGTTGGAAACCGCGAAGACCTCGATGAGCCGCATCTGCGAAGACCTCCTGAGCCGCGCCCGCCAGACGCGCCAGCAACTCCACGGCCAGCCGCAGGAGGACGTCGACAGCGTCATCCGCAGCTACTGCGCCGAGGCCGTCAGCGACGCCCAACTCGTTGTCTCCCAAGCGGAAAGCGCAGTCAACGCCGCCGCAGGAACCCTGAAGGGCCGCTCCGGCGCGCTGACCCCGAAGTTCTCGTCGCTCGAAGACCCGAACATCCAGTCCTTCACCCCCGCGCCGGGCAAGCCCGTCGAGTGGGCCCCGACCGCACCGCCCGACGACTCGACCAAGGCTTCGTCCACATCGGACCCGCAGCCCACGTCCACCTCGACGCCCGCGGCTTCCGGCCACGGCGGCGGTGGTGGCGGCGCTTCCGGCGGTGGAGGCGGCGGTGGCGGTGGAGGTGAGGGCGGCGGCATGGGCGGCCTCGGCTCCAGCGGCGGCCCGCCTTCGGGCAGCCCGCCTCCCGGCAACGTCGAGGAATGGATCCGCGAGGCCATCAAGATCCTGCAGGCCAACGGCATTCCGGTCACCGAGGAGAACATCGACGAGATCTGGAAGATCATCGAGAAGGAGTCGAGCGGCAACCCGCACGCCATCAACCTCTGGGATTCCAACGCCCAGGCGGGAACGCCCTCCAAGGGCCTCATGCAATGCATCGACTCGACGTTCAACGCCCACAAACTGCCCGGCCACGACGACATCTGGAATCCGGTAGACAACATCATCGCCGGCGTCCGCTACACGTTCTCGCGCTACGGCGGCTTCGAAGGCCACCCCGGCCTGAAGGCGATGTCCCAGGGCGGCGGCTACCAAGGGTATTAGCCCTGCTCGATCGGGTGAGATTTGTCCGGAACCCGGCACTTCTTCGTCAGGTATGTCGTGACGGAAATGTGCCGGGTTTCAGTTATCCACACCCACACGGGTAACGAATGTCCTGAAACACTGTTATCTGCGCCCGCATATTGCGGAAGCGCGGGGGGATGCGACAGACGTGCTGCAACCCAGACGCTCCGATCCGGGTGTGGCGACCGGCTGCTGCAACCCAGGTGTGGAGACATGGGTGCTGTGAATCAGGTGTGGCGTCTGGGGCGCTGCGACCCCCGGTGTGGCGACCCCGGTGTGAGGGCCGGGATGTGGGGCCGGGGCGCGGGACGTAAGCGTGGTGACCTGGGGCGTGGGTACTTGGAGCGTGCCGGAACGCACCTGGGGCGTGGAGATCTGGGCGTGCCAGAACGGGCGTGGGGACCTGAGGTGGCGAGGCCTGAGGTGGAGAAGCCTGAGGTGGAGAAGCCTCGGAGGAAGAAGCCCGAGGTGAGGTGCGAGCGAACGAAAGATGAGGTGTGGAACAGGCAGGGTGGGCAGAGGTGATGGGGAGTTAGCCTGGCGGCATGCTGACCGTGGCTGCCCGTGCCGACGTCCCGCCCTTCCACGTCATGGACGTGCTGTCCGCCGCCGCGCAGAGGCAGCGCACGCACGGGGACGTGATCTCCCTGGCTGCCGGACAGCCGTCGAGCCCCGCGCCGCGACCGGTGCGAGAGGCCGCGGCGCGAGCCCTGGGCGAGCACGCGCTGGGGTACACCGAGCAGTTGGGGATTCCCGAGCTGCGGCAAGCCATCGCCGGGCATTACAAGCGGCAGTACGACCTGGACGTGACGGCCGATGACGTGGTGGTGACCACGGGGTCGTCGGGGGCGTTCACGCTGGCCTTTCTGGCGGCTTTCGACGCGGGCGACAGGGTTGCCCTGGCGCGGCCGGGATATCCGGCTTACCGGAACATCCTCAAGGCGTTGGGGTGTGAGGTCGTCGAGTTGCCGTGCGGGCCGGAGACGCGGTTCCAGCCCACGGTCGAGATGCTCGATCCCAGGCTCAAGGGTGTGATCGTGGCGAGTCCGGCCAATCCGACCGGGACGACGGCCGACGTCGAGCCGATCGCCACCTGGTGTGCCGCCAACGGGGTTCAGCTGGTCAGCGACGAGATCTACCACGGGATCAGCTACGGCGAGCCCCTGCGGTGTGCCTGGGAGACGTCGCGGGACGCGATCGTCGTGAACTCGTTCTCCAAGGCGTTCGCGATGACCGGGTGGCGGCTCGGGTGGATGTTGTTGCCGGAGCGGCTGCGCAGGGCTGTGGACTGCCTGACTGGCAACTTCACGCTTTGTCCGCCCGCGCTGGCTCAGTACGCGGCGGTTGAGGCGTTTCACGAGGACGCGTACGCGGAGACGGCCGAGCATCTTCAGCGGTACAGGGTGAACCGGGACCTGTTGCTCGAAGGGCTGACGGATCTCGGCATCGACAAGCTGGCGCCGGCGGACGGGGCGTTCTACGTGTACGCGGACGTCCGGCATCTCACTGACGACTCGATGGGGTTCTGCAAGAAGTTGCTCGACGACACCGGGGTCGCGATCGTGCCCGGCATCGACTTCGACCCCGTGGACGGGCACCACTTCGTGCGGATGTCGTTCGCCGGCGCCACGCAGGACATCGAGGAAGCGCTCAGGCGGTTGAAGGCCTGGCTCTGAGCATCGGGTAGCAGCCGAGCCGGACGACCGATCAAGCGCCGGGCGAGCAGCAGCGGGACGACCGGCGCGACCGGCAAGCAACAAAACCGGCCGGCCGGACGTTCACGGGGTGGAGGAAGGGGAGTCCTATGTGGGCGATCATCGGGTGGCTGGTGGCGATCTGGATCGTGCTGGCCGTCGTCGGGGCCGTGGTGAAAGGCCTTTTCTGGCTCGCTGTGATTGGAGGACTACTCCTCGCAGGCACCGCGGCTTACGGTGCGATCAAATCCAAGCGCTGACTCTGGATTAATGACTACGCACCGCTCACCATGGGGCGGTGTTGTTAGCCAACGAGGCCCGCCTTGAGCGGTGGGAGCGAAAGGTCGAGTGGCCGTTGACGGCACTCGCCGCGGTGTTCCTCGGGGCCTACGCGTGGCAGGTTCTTGATGATCACGGGGCCATGCACGTGCCTCTGGAGATCGTGTTGTGGCTGGTCTGGGCCTTGTTCGCGGCGGACTTCGTCACGCGGCTGACCCTGGCGCAGAACAAGATCAGATTCCTCAGAACGCACATCTTCGATCTTGCGGCGGTTGTTCTGCCGATGGTGCGGCAGCTCAGGGTGCTCCGGCTGATCACGGTCATGAAGCTGCTGAACAAGAAGTTCCAGCACAAGATCAGGCAACGGGTCAGCATTTACGTCGCGGGCGTGACGGTAATCGTCGCGTTTTGCGCGAGCCTCGCGGTGTTGGACGCCGAAAGGCACGCGGAAAACGCCAGCATCACCACGTTCGGTGACGCGTTGTGGTGGACGCTGACCACCATGTCGACGGTCGGGTACGGCGACCGCTATCCCGTCACGGGTGAGGGGCGGCTGGTCGCGGGGTTGTTGATGGTCGGTGGCATCGCGCTGCTCGGTGTCATCACCGGCACGATCGCCAGCTGGCTCGTGGAGAAGCTGCGCGGTGTCGAGGAAGCCGAGCTCGAGACCGTGCAGGAGCTGCGGAGCCTACGCGCCGAGATCGCCGAACTCCGTGCGGAGCTCGGCACGCGCAACAGCGGCTGACGTCCACAGTCGCGCGTCCCAGCCCGCGATCAGAGCGCCCTCCACATTGGACAGGCGGTCGTCGAAGAAGATCACGTCCGACGAACCGATCACGTCCGACGTGTGCTTCCAGATGGCCGCGTCCGGCTTCGCGCAGCCGAGATCGCCGGAGAAGACCAGGTGCCGGAAGTGCTTGGCCCACGGCACCTTCTCGGCCAGCCGGCCGAACGTCGACGGCGCGTTCGACAGCAACGCCAGCGGTACGCCCAAAGCCGCCAGGTCCTCGATCAACGCGACGGTCTCCACCACCGGGTCGTCGAGCCAGCCCGCGTTGTCCATGGCGGTGAGCTCGCGCACGAGGGCGTCGTCGAGGGTCAGTCCCAACGACGAACCGATCCGGCTCCAGTACTCGGCGTCCGACCCGCCGCGGTCGTAGGCGTCACGGTCCCAGTACGCCGCCTCGAAATCCTGCAGCGTCACCCCGAGCTTCGCCGCCATCGCGGGCCGCGCCGGGTTCCGCTGGCTGATCACCTCGCCGAAGTCGAACACGATCCAGCGCATCTCAGACGTCCTCTCGAAGCCGGCGCAGCACCTCGGCGATGTCGGACGAGTCCACGTCGCCGTGCGTCACGAACCGAACCTTGCCTGACATGGGACTGGCGAAAACCCCGACCTCGCGCAACGACAACAGCGTCTTGTCCAGGTCGGGCACCGACGCCAGCACGATGTTCGTGGCGGGCTCGGCCACCTCCCAGCCCAGCGTCCGCAGTCCGGAAGCCAATTCATCGGCTTTCGAATGATCGTCGGCCAGTCGATTAATCCGGTCGAGGGCGACTAGACCCGCCGCGGCCAGCACTCCGCCCTGCCGAACCCCGCCACCCAGCATCTTCCGCACCCGCCGGGCCTCGACGACGAACGACGCGGACCCCGCCACCACCGATCCGACCGGGGCACCGAGCCCCTTGGACAGGCACACCTGCACGGTGTCCACCCCCGCGGCCAGATCCGCCAAAGGCACCCCGAGAGCGACGGACGCGTTCCACAGCCGGGCCCCGTCGAGGTGGACCGCCAGCCCGATCGACCGAGCCGCCGCCACCAGCGAAGCGTGCTCGTCGACCGAGGTCACCGTGCCGCCGGAAGCGTTGTGCGTGTTCTCCAGGCACAACAACGTGGTCCGCAGCCCGTAATAAGGAGACTCACCACCGCCGGTGGCGACCACGGCCTCAGGAGTCATCGAGGCAAGCGCGTGCGGCATCCCACCGGCCAGCCACGCGGCGGTCCCGAGCTCGGCGTCGAGCACGTGCGCGCCGAGCGGGGCCAGGAACCGGTCACCACGATCCAGGTGCAGGAACAAGGCGATGAGATTGCCCATGGATCCGGAGGGAACCCACAGCGCGGCCTCGACCCCGAGCAACCCGGCCACCCGCTCCTCCAGAGCGGCCATGGTCGGGTCGTGGTCCAGCACGTCGTCGCCGACCTCGGCCGCGGCCATCGCGCGGCGCATGGCCTCGTCGGGCTTGGTGACGGTGTCCGAGCGCAGGTCGATGGGGGTCACGAGCTCGATCACATCACATCCGGTGAACGACCGAGGGGGTGATGTAGCTCTCGCCGGTGGTTCGTGCAACCGTTGGTGCCTCAGTTTCCGTCCAGTCAGTGCAACTCGAGGAACGAGCGGAGAGCAGTCCGCGTGGATCAGCGCGACGAGCAGGAGTTCGCGGAGTACTTCGTGGCTCGCCGTGAGGCTGTGCGCCGAACGGCATACCTGCTGTGCGGCGACTGGCACCGCGCTGACGACTTCGCGCAGACGGCCTTCGTCGCGGTGCACAGGAGGTGGCGGAAGATTCGGGACAAGCAGGCTCTTGACGCCTACGTCCGCCGCACCGTCGTGCGCGCGGTGATCGACGAGTCACGTCGTCCGTGGCGTCGCGAGAAGTTCACCGACGAGATGCCCGAGTCGCCGACGACGGACAACGAGATCGGCGAGACGGTCGCGACGCGCGAGGCGTTGCTGAAGGGCCTGCGCAGAGTTCCGCCCAGGCAACGGGCCGTGCTCGTGCTCAGGTTCCTCGAGGGCCTGGACGTCACGGCCACGGCCGAGGCGCTGAAGTGCTCGGAAGGAACTGTGAAGAGTCAGACCGCGCGCGGGCTGGCAGCGCTCAGGGAAGCTCTGGGTGACGCCATCGACGACCTGCGACCGGCGTCGTGACCAGCGAGAGGAGGACGTAGATGGACGAGCAGAAGCTCGCGGACCTGTTCCGCGACGCAGCACAGGACGCACCACCGGCGTCCTTCGACGCGGGTGACGTCCGCACGGCTTCGCGCCGCGCCACGCTGCGAAGGCGCAACTCGATCGCCGCCGGCACCACCCTGGTCGTGGTGCTCGGATTCGGCGGAGTCTTCGCCGCCAACAGCTGGGTGAGTCAGGACTCGAGCAGTTTGAACAGCGCGGGTTCTGGGCAGAATCGTGACAACGCGGCAGAATCCCCGATGACCGCACTCGAGGTGAAACCGTCTACAGGCTTCTCCGGTGAAAGCAAGTCCACGCAGGGGGACGCGCAGACGCCGGGAAGCACTGGCCCTTCGGCCAGTGAAAGCGCAGTGCAGGGCTGCGCAGGTGTGGACCGAGAGCTCGCTGACGCCCTCGCCGACGAGCTTTCGGTCTCACCGGACTTCGCAGTGTCGCCCACGCTGACCTGCTCGCCCGACTCGCGCTCGGCCGCGTACAAGATCGACGGGCTGACGATCACCGCGATCGTCACGCCGCAGCCCTTCGAGGCGCCCGCCGGTGCGGAGAAGGTGCGGACCGGCAGCGGCCAGGACCTCTACGTGTTCACCGAGGGCGACGGGGAGCTGAAAGGCCAGGCCAAGCGGTTCGCGGACGCACTGGCCCCCAGGTTCTGATCGTCCGCCCAGTACTCTGGCTCGACTATGACGGCAGCAACTCCCAAGGGTGAGCGCAGGCGGCAGGCGCTCGTGGAGGCCGCGTCCGGCCTGTTCTCCGAGGGCGGGTTCGACGCGGTCCGGCACCGCGCGGTCGCCGAACGCGCAGGTCTGCCGCTCGCGTCGACCACGTACTACTTCGACTCGCTGGACGAGCTGATCATCGCGGCCGTCGAGTTCCACGGCCGCAGCGAGCTCGCGAGCTTCCGGGGACGGCTCTCGTCGCTGCCCGAGCAGATGACCGACGACGTGCTCGTGGAGTTCATGCTCGACCTGCTGGTCGGCGAGGACGCGACCGACATCGAGGCCGTGCTGCTGCGCTACGAACGCCTCGTCGCGACCGGCCGCCGCCCGTACCTGCGGCCGTTGATGCGCGTGCTGTCGACCGAACTGCGCGAGCTGATCGCCGACGTCTTCGCCCGCTCGGGCCGGGACATCGGGAGCGACCGGGTCGAGGAGCTGATCGCATTGGTGGACGGATCTGTGGTCAACTCGTTCATCGAGCTGAAGTCGGACCCTCGCGGCGTGGCGGCCAGGATGCTCCGTTCGGCTCTTTCGCGTCACGCCTGATGCAACCTCGCGTTCCTCCCATGCGTTCCCCTGGTTGAGGACGCGAGAGGGGAACGCATGCGCAAGGCCGATGAACAGGGCTTTCGTGAATTCGCGGCAGCCAACGCCGCGTCTTTGCGACGTACTGCGTATCTCTTCTGTGGCGACTGGCACACAGCCGAAGACCTGATGCAGTCGAGCCTCATGAAGATGTACGTGGCGTGGAAGCGCATCAAGGACCTCGACAACCTGATCGCGTACGCCCGCAAGGTGCTGCTGCGCACCTGGCTGGACGAGAAGCGCAGGCCTTGGCGCAGAGCCGAGCAGCGGGACGGGGAGCTGCCCGACGCCGCGGACGCCACCGTGGATCCCGACACGACCAGCGCGAAGCTGTGGGCGCGCGAGCTCGTGCACACCGCGCTGCTGCAGGTGCCGCCGAGGCAACGGGCGGTGCTCGTGCTGCGGTACTTCGAGGACCTGCCGGTCGCCGAGGTGGCGGTGGCCATGGGATGCACCGAGGGAACGGTCAAAAGCCAGACGGCGCGCGGTCTCGCGACACTGCGCACCATCGTGGAGAAGCTCGACAACAGTTCGGGGAGGGTCGCGTCGTGAGTGAGCAGGAGATCCGCGAGGGAATGCTGCTGGCCGTCTGGGACGAGCCGCCGCTCGACTTCGACCCCGACACCCTGATCAGGCGGGTCGAGCAGAAAAAAAGTCGTCGACGAGCGCTGGTCGCTGTGGGCGTGGCTACGGCGATGATCGCCGTCGCGTCACTCGCGCTGCCCGGCCTGCTGCCGCGTGACCGGGACAGCCAGCTCGGCGCCGACACCACGACGAACTCCTCCGCGCCGCCGACCTTGTCGGTGGACAAGAAGGCCCAGCGCATCGGCGACCAGCTGGCGCAGCGGCTCGAGCAGCAGGTGCCGGACTTCAAGGACATCGGCGCGGGCTTCCACTCCGGCGGTCGCACGTACCCGCCGTACTCGACGTCGAACGCGCAGAAGCGGCCAGACGAGCCGGAGCTCTCCGGTTTCGTGTACTTCACCGACCTGCTCGGGCCGACCTCGATGGAGGTCGTCGCCGGCAAGAACCAGCCGATCGCGACGGCCTTCTGCCAGAGCGCCGTGCTGTGCCACGAGGTGCAGCAGCCGGACGGATCGGTCGTGACCGAGATCGAGCTCGCCGAGGGCGCCGACATCTCGTCGTCGATCGTGGTGCGGACGTTCCGGAGCGGGTACACGGTCAAGATCGGCGCCTACAACTACAACGTCTCGACGCAACTCGGTCTCCGGCAGACCGTGCCGGTGCGCGTGGGGGTGCTCACAGCCCTGGTCACCGACCCGGCCATCAACTGGGAGTGAGTGCGGGGTGCACTAATCTGAGTGCGTGACGAAGCCCCGCATCGCCAACGTCCTCGCAGGTCGCTACGCCTCCACGTCGCTCGCGACGCTCTGGTCGGCCGAGCACAAGATCGTGCTGGAGCGCCAGTTGTGGCTCGCGGTGCTGAGGGCGCAGGCGGCCGCGGGCATCGACGTCCCGGCGACCGCGGTCGCGGACTACGAGCGCGTGCTGGAGCAGGTCGACCTCGAGTCGATCGCCGCGCGTGAGCGGGTGACGCGGCACGACGTGAAGGCGCGCATCGAGGAGTTCAACGCGCTCGCGGGCCACGAGCAGGTCCACAAGGGAATGACCTCGCGCGACCTGACCGAGAACGTCGAGCAGCTGCAGGTGCTGCGGTCGCTGGAGCTGATCAGGTCCAAGGTCGCCGCCGTCCTCGGCCGCCTCGCGCGCCTCGCGGCCGAGCACTCCGACCTCGTCATGGCCGGCCGTTCGCACAACGTGGCCGCCCAGGCGACGACGCTGGGCAAGCGCTTCGCGACGGGCGCCGACGAACTGCTGGTCGCGTTCTCCCGCCTCGACGAACTGATCTCGCGCTACCCGTTGCGCGGCATCAAGGGCCCGGTCGGCACGGCCCAGGACATGCTCGACCTGCTCGGCACGCCCGAGAAGCTGGAGGAGCTGGAGCGCACGGTCGCGGGTCACCTCGGCTTCGAGCGCGTGCTCACGAGCGTCGGCCAGGTCTACCCGCGCTCGCTCGACTTCGACGTCGTCTCGACGCTCGTGCAGCTCGCCGCGGCGCCGTCCTCGGTGGCGAAGACCATCCGGCTCATGGCGGGGCACGAGCTGGTGACCGAGGGCTTCAAGCCCGGCCAGGTCGGGTCCAGCGCGATGCCGCACAAGATGAACACCCGCTCGTGCGAGCGCGTGAACGGCTTCGCGGTGATCCTGCGCGGCTACCTGTCGATGGTCGGCGAGCTCGCGGGCGACCAGTGGAACGAGGGCGACGTGTCGTGCTCGGTGGTCCGCCGAGTCGCGCTGCCCGACGCGTTCTTCGCGTTCGACGGGCTGCTGGAGACGTTCCTGACGGTGCTGGACGAGTTCGGCGCCTACCCGGCCGTCGTCGCCCGTGAGCTGGACCGCTACCTGCCGTTCCTCGGCACGACGAAGGTGCTGATGGCCGCCGTGCGCGCGGGGGTCGGCCGGGAGACCGCACACGAGGCCATCAAGGAGAACGCGGTGGCCGTCGCGCTGGCGATGCGCGAGCAGGGCCTGGCGCAGAACGACCTGCTCGACCGGCTCGCCGCGGACGAGCGGCTGCCGCTCGACAAGGCCGCCCTGGACGCGCTGCTGGCCGACCGCCTGTCGTTCACCGGCGTGGCGTCGGCGCAGGTCGCGTCCATCGTGGAGCAGGTCGCCGCGGTCGTCGACAAGTACCCGGCCTACGAGCCGGAGCCCATTCTGTGATCGTGTCCGAGCTGGTCGTCCACCCGGTCAAGGGATGCGGTGGACACTCCGTCGCATCCTCCGCCGTGGAGCCGACCGGCCTGCGCGGCGACCGGATGATGATGCTGGTCGACGACGAAGGCGTGTTCCTGTCGCAGCGCAAGATTCCGGAGATGGCCGCGCTGCGTCCGTCCCTCGTGGACTCCTCGCTGTCGATCGGCGGCGAATCCTTCCCGGTCGTCGTCGACGGGCCCCGGGTTCCGGTGGTCGTGCACACCTGGCAGGGCTCCGGAATCGACCAGGGAGACGCTGCCGCGGCGTACTTCTCCCACGTTCTCAGGAAGTCCGTGCGGCTCGTGCGGACGCCATCGGACCTGCGCCGCGAGACGACCGGCGAGACCACCGGAGTGGTCGGATACGCGGACGGCAACGCGTTGCTGGTGCTCTCGCTGTCCTCATTGGACGGCCTGAACGAGCGCATCCTGGAACGCGGCGGCGAACCGGTGCCGATGAACCGCTTCCGCCCCAACGTGGTCGTGTCCGGCTGGCCGGAACCGCACACCGAGGACCGGGTTCGGCGCGCGGCGATCGGTGACGTGGAACTGGCCTACGCCAAGGACTGCGTGCGTTGTGCCGTGCCGATGGTCGACCAGGGGACCGGGCTGAAGGACGGCCCAGAGCCGATTCGTTCGCTGGCGACGTACCGGCGTGACCCCGACGGCGGCGTCACGTTCGGCATGAAGGCACAGGTCGTGCGCACCGGCACGATCAGCGTCGGTGACAAGATCGACGTGCTGGAGTGGGCTTAGGCCTTCTGCCAGCGCAGCCGGTCGCCACGCTGAGGATCCTTGCGGCACACCAGTTTCTCGCCGATCAGCCCGATGCCGTTCGCGCCTTCGGGATCGCAGCGCGCGCCCTCGTTGACCAGGAGTCCCTGCTGCGGGGGCTCGGTGGTCGTCGGCTGCTGCACGGCGGGAGGAGTCTGCGTGGGCGGCGGCTTCGGCTGCGTGGTCTTCGTGGTGGTGGTCGTCGTCGCCGCTGAGGACGACCCCTTGACCGTGATCTCGACACCGTCCGGAGTCGGGACGATGGTCACCGACTGGGGCGTGCTCGAAGTGAGCGAACCTCCTGCGGCAGGAGACGAAATGGGGCTGGAGTCGAAGCTCCACCCGGCCACGCCCAGCACGATGAGCAGTCCCAAGCTTGCCAAAGCCGGGATCCACAGGGCCTTTCTAGGGAGCACGGGTGCACCTTAAGCTTCTTTTGCCTTGATCTGTAGTGGTGCGGGGGTGTACGTCGGTTTGCGAAACTCGGGCCACGTAGGCTGACCAGCGTGCCTACGCTCGCTGACTACCAGCACGTCGCCCGCGGCAAGGTTCGCGATCTGTACGACGTGGACGACGAGCTGCTGTTGTTCGTCGCGTCCGACCGCATCTCGGCGTACGACCACATCCTGAGCACGGAGATTCCCGACAAGGGCCGCGTGCTCACCGCGATGAGCGTGTTCTGGTTCGAGCGGCTCGCCCCGAACCACCTGGTCGCGTACGACGACCCGCGCATCCCCGCCGAGGTCCGCGGCCGCGCGCTGCTGGTGCGCAAGCTGAAGATGGTCGACGTCGAGTGCGTGGCGCGCGGGTACCTGACGGGCTCGGGCATGGCCGACTACACCGCGACCGGTGCGGTCTGCGGGATCGAGCTGCCGGCCGGTCTGGTCGAGGCGTCCGAACTGGACCCGCCGATCTTCACGCCCGCCTCGAAGGCCGAGATCGGCGCGCACGACGAGAACGTGTCGTTCGACGTCATCGCCGAGAAGCACGGTGTCGAGCTGGCGTCGAAGCTGCGCGACCGGACGATCGAGCTGTACAGCGAGGCGCGCGCGTACGCGTTGACGCGCGGTCTGATCCTCGCGGACACGAAGTTCGAGTTCGGGCTGGACGCCTCCGGTGAGCTGATCCTGGCGGACGAGGTCTTCACGCCGGACTCGTCGCGCTACTGGCCGGCCGAGGGCTACGAGCCCGGTCGCGTGCAGCCGTCGTTCGACAAGCAGTACGTGCGCGACTGGCTGACGTCCTCCGCGTCCGGCTGGGACCGCAAGAGCGACGTTCCGCCGCCCGCGCTGCCCGCGGACGTCGTCGAGGCGACCCGTCAGCGGTACGTCGAGGCGTACGAGCGGCTCACCGGCCGGTCTTTCGCTGACTGGCTGGCGTGAGTTAGCGCCGCTTTCACGCGGATGTCACCACGGCATGGCGCACTCATACGGTGCATTCACAGCTCGTGGTCTCTCTGTCCGGCATCGGTCCGCAGACACTCGACCGATGCGCTGATCTAGCCGCGGCCCTTGATCCGCGGCAGGTGCCGTTGTCGCTGCTCGTAGCACCTCGCGAGCTCGGCAGGGCACAGGAATGGGTGCGGCAGCGCGCCTCGCACGGCGACGCCGTCGTGCTGCACGGCCTCGGTCAACGGCGGCTGCCGGCCTACGAAGCCGGGTTGTTGCTGACGGGCGCACGTCTGCAGATGGACGCCATCGGGCTCAACGTCGACACGTTCGCGCCACGGCGTTGCGTGGCGTCGCCCGGGACGTTGATCGCGCTGGCCAAGCACAGGTTCCAGCGCTGCGCCGACGCGCACGCCGTCCGTGAGGTCGGCAGCGGCCTGGCGACCCTGGGCCGCCTGCACGCGCTGACCGAGCGCACCAGCTTCGGTGAGTTGCGGTCGCTCGCGCTGGTCTACGCGGCCGCCAGGTCCGCGCGCCGCGGTGGACTGACCCGGATCACCGTCGACGCGCGCGACCTGCACCGGCCCGGTGCACGGCAGGCCGTGCTCGACGCCGTGGACATCGCACTCGCCCACGACGCCGCGCCGACCACCTACGTCAAACTGCCGTCTCCTCGCCTGGCGTCAGCGGCCTGAACTCGGTGCCCTCCGGCTTGAGGTTCGAGATCATGCCGTAGGCGAACGCGGGCATGGCCAGCAGCTTCTCGTGGATGGGCACGGCCACCCGCGGGCGGACAGCGCGCAGGAAGTCGACGGTCTCGCCGAGGCGCATCCACGGAGCCATGGTGGGCAGGCCGAGCACGTCGACGTCCTCGTCCGGCACGAACAGGGCGTCTCCGGGGTGGTAGAACGCGCCGTCGTTGATCACGTAACCGGCGTTCGGGATGACCGGGATGTCCTCGTGGATCACCGCGTGCGTGCCGTTGACGACCTTCACGGTGATGTCGCCGACCTTGAGCACGTCACCCGGCCGGGCGACGGTCGGGTTCTCGACCTTGGGCGCGCTGCCCTCGTCCACGATCAGCTGCGCCTGCGGGTTGGCCTTCAGCAGCGCCGGCAGCCGTTCCTCGTCGAGGTGGTCGAGGTGCTGGTGGGTGACCAGCACGGCGTCCAGGTCGCGGACCTCTTCGAACCCGGCCGAGAACGTGCCGGGGTCGATCAGGATTCGCGTCGATCCCGACTCCAGAAGCACACAGGCATGGCCGAAATGGACAAGTTGCACGGATTCCTCCATTACCGACTTTTGGCGGGCTGACACAGTCAGGTGACGTCGGAAGTATCAAAAGGCATGAGGAAAACCCTGCAACTCCTCACGGCACTGGCGCTTGCCCTGCCGATGACGACCATCGTCCCTGCTATCACCACCTCTACACCTGCTGAGGCCTCGTCGCCGCAGACGCAGGAGATCGGAACTGAGGAAAACGTCTCAGTCCGCGTGGGTGGCGCGAATCGTTCGACGTCGATCGAACGACCGGGGTCCGGTTACGTGAAGCTGCATTTCACGGACCTGCGGATCCTGCCCGGCGACGTGCTCACGGTGTCGAACCCTGACGGCACCGAGAAGTACACGTACAC
Source organism: Lentzea sp. NPDC102401 (assembly GCF_044765805.1). Taxonomy (NCBI): domain Bacteria; kingdom Bacillati; phylum Actinomycetota; class Actinomycetes; order Pseudonocardiales; family Pseudonocardiaceae; genus Lentzea; species Lentzea sp. NPDC102401. The sequence goes on from NZ_JBIWKS010000003.1 coordinate 638,298, forward strand.
GAGAGATCTGAAGTCCTCGCTGACCGCGACGCTCGACGCGTCCGGCTTCTGGGCCATGTCGATCACGGGCGACCGCGCGGTCGTCTCCGTGACGAACCCGCTGTCGCGCGTGCGGATCGACAAGCTCACGCGCGGCTACACCGACGCCGAGATGTCCTCGCAGCCGTCCGTGCAGAGCATCTGCGGCACGAACGACTACAAGGACGCGGTCTGCTACCAGTCCAGCAACCCCACCGAGTGGGGCAAGACCGCGTCCGTGGCGAAGCTGCTGCGCAACGGCAGTTCGCTGTGCACGGCGTGGCGCGTCGGCCCCAACAACCGCCTGCTGACCAACAACCACTGCTTCACCAGCGTCAGCGGCATCGAGGTGTGGTTCAACTACCAGTGCCCGACCTGCGGCGGCACGGCTACGGCCACCGTCACCAAGGTGCTGGCGGCCCAGGTCCTCAAGACCGACGCCGCGCTGGACTACACCCTCTTCACCGTGAACAACTTCGCGTCCATCAGCTCGTTCGGTTACCTCGAACTGGACGCGCGCGTTCCGGCCGTGGATGAGGAGATGTACATCGTCGGCCACCCGGCCGGGAAGCTGAAGAAGCTGTCGTTGCGCGACAACAACAACGGCGGCGGCTACTGCGTCGTGCGTGCCGTGCGGGTGAACGGCAGTTCGTCGCAGTCCGACATCAGCTACATGTGCGACACCGAAGGCGGCTCGTCCGGTTCGCCGGTGCTGTCGAGGCGCACGCACAAGGTGATCGGGCTCCACCACTTCGGCGGCTGCCCGAACCAGGGCGTGCGCATCGACCTCGTCGCCGCGCAGATCAACTCACTGCTGTAAGGATTTCCTGCTCTTCCTGCTGGGTGAGTCCCGCCTTGCGGGGCCGGTCCAGCCCGAGGCCGCGCTCGTACTTCAGCGAGTCGAGCGCGGTCTCGGCCAGCGGCCTGACGCGCAGCCCGTTCGCCAGCGCGTTGCTGACGTCGCGGCCGACCATCTTGGCCCACTCCTGCGGCAGCCACAGCGGCAGCGACCGCGGCCCGGCCCACGGGTTGACGTTGAGCTCCTTCAACACGCTCTCCGGCACCGGTACGAGCTGCGTCCCCGGCTGTGCGGTGGCCCCGGCGATCTCGCCGATGGCCATCTGGAACGGCATGACCGGACCGGTCGAGTCGTACGTGCCCGTCACCCGCTCCTCGGCCGCGAACACGATCCACTGCGCCAGATCCCGCGCGTCGATGTGCTGGAACCCCAGGTCGGGGCTGTCCGGCACGACCACGCGCCCACCCTGGGCCATCCGCCCCGGCCAGTACCCGAACCGGTCGCTCGGGTCGTCGGGCCCGGTGATGAGCCCGGCTCTGACGATGAACTCGCGGCTCGCCACGGCCTCGCGCACCGCGATCTCGCTGGCCACCTTGACGCTGCCGTACCGCTCGGCCGTGAACTCCTCGGCCGGGTCGTCCTCCAACGGCGGCAACAGCTCGTCACTGCCCGTCGAATGGTCCGCGTAGACGGAGATGCTGGACACGAACGTCCAGTGCGGCGTGGTCGCCCCGAACGCCTCCAGCGCGTCCCGAACCCAGTTCACCGAGTACTTCGACACGTCGATCACCGAGTCGAACTGCTCGCCGGCCAGTGCGTCGAACGCACCGGGCCTGTTCCTGTCGACCGGGACGAGCGTGGCTCCCTCGGGCACCCCGCCGGAGGCACCGCGGGCAGCGCAGACCACGTCGTGGCCGCGGCGGACGGCCTCCGCCGTGATGGCCTTGCTGAGGAACACGGTTCCGCCGAGCACGAGGATCTTCATGATCTCCAGCATCCGTCCGATCGGGCTCGGCTGCCACAGGTCTCGCTTTCGGCGAAATAGCTTGTTGGAATAGGTCCAATATCGGGTCGTTCGGATCCGATCAGTTGGACTTGATGAACTGTTGTTCAGGTTCTGCCGATGGACGTTCCGTGAGTCTGCACGCCTTCGTCGACGAGTCGCGACGAAACAACACGTACCTGCTGGCGGTGGCCCTGGTGCCGCCCGGCCAGCTCCACAAGTTCCGCAAGACCCTGCGCTGTCTGCTGATGCCAGGACAGCGGGAGCTGCATTGCAAGAAGGAGACTTCCAGCCGTCGCAAAGCGATCGCGTCCCGAATGGTGGACGCGCAGGTCTCCGTGCGGCTGTACAAGCGCAGCTGTGACCAGGGTGACGAGCAGGCGCGCCAAACGTGCGTCCGGCGGCTCGTCGAGGATCTGCTGAAGGCCGGCGCTCATCGGCTCGTCCTTGATTCTCGTGCCCAACGAGACCTGCATGACCTCTTGACGATCCGCACGTCCCTCGGCCGCGTCGCCTTGTCCACGAACCTCGTCTACGAGCACTGCCGCAGCAGCAACGAGGAGCTGCTGTGGATCGCTGATTTCGTGGCCTGGTGCTACGGCTCCGGCGGTGAGTGGCGGGAGCGGGTGATGCCCGTCGTCGAGTCGATCGTCGACCTGGATTACCCCTATAAAGCGCGATACCCAGCCGTCGACCGTCCGGACGTGGGCTGGGTACACTTCCTCGGCTTACGGGCCTCGGCTGATACCACTGTACCAAACCCCACCGCCGAGACAAGCTCGTTCACCCGAAGGTGGACCGGTGACGATGTGCCCCCGAACACGTGTCGGGAGGATGAACGCACAGGTCAGATAGGCTCTCGAGGTACCGCCAGCCCCTCTGATCCCGGGAGCAGTCTGTCGTGGCCCGAGTCGTCGTCGACGTCATGCCGAAGCCCGAAATTCTCGACCCCCAAGGCCAGGCGGTGGCGAACGCGCTGCCTCGTCTCGGCTTCGACGGCATCACCGCCGTCCGTCAGGGCAAGCACTTCGAGCTGGAGGTCGCCGACGACGTCGACGACGCCACGCTCGCCAAGATCGCCGAGACCTTCCTCGCCAACCCCGTGATCGAGGACTGGACCGTGCGCAGGGTCGAGGCATGAGGGTCGGTGTCATCACCTTCCCCGGCACTCTCGACGACGTCGACGCGCAGCGGGCCGTCCGATACGCCGACGGGGAAGCCGTGCCGTTGTGGCACGGGGATCACGACCTGAAGGGCGTTGACGCCGTCGTCGTGCCCGGTGGGTTCTCCTACGGCGACTATCTGCGGTGTGGCGCCATCGCGCGGTTCGCGCCCGTCATGCAGGAAGTGATCGAGGCCGCGAACAAGGGGATGCCGGTTCTGGGCATCTGCAACGGTTTCCAGATCCTCGCCGAGGCCCATCTGCTGCCCGGCGCGCTCACCCGCAACCACAAGCTGCACTTCGTGTGCCGCGACCAGTGGCTGAAGGTCGAGAACAACACCACGGCCTGGACCGGCCGGTACGACCTGAACGCCGAGATCCTCGTGCCGCTGAAGTCGGGCGAGGGCGGCTACCAGGCCGACGAGGACACCCTCAAGGAGCTCGAGGACAACCAGAGGGTCGTGTTCCGGTACGTCGGTGAGAACCCGAACGGCAGCCGCAACAACATCGCCGGCATCACCAACGCAAGGGGCAACGTCGTCGGCCTCATGCCGCACCCCGAGCACGCCATCGACGCGCTCACCGGCCCCACGGACGACGGTCTGGGCGTGTTCCTGTCCCTGCTCGACACGGTGGTGAACGCGTGATCGACACCGTCAAGAACGCCGAGGCGACGCCCGACCAGGAGCAGCCCTACAAGGAGCTGGGCCTCAAGGACGACGAGTACGCGCGCATCAAGGAGATCCTGCAGCGCCGCCCGACCGACGCCGAACTGGCGATGTACTCGGTCATGTGGAGCGAGCACTGCTCCTACAAGTCGTCCAAGGTGCACCTGAAGTACTTCGGCGACACCACGACCGACGAGATGCGCAGCAAGATGCTCGCGGGCATCGGCGAGAACGCCGGCGTCGTCGACATCGGCGACGGCTGGGCCGTCACGTTCAAGGCCGAGAGCCACAACCACCCGTCGTACGTCGAGCCCTACCAGGGCGCCGCGACGGGTGTGGGCGGCATCGTCAGGGACATCCTCGCGATGGGCGCGCGGCCGCTCGCGGTCATGGACCCGCTGCGGTTCGGCAAGCCCGACGCCGATGACACGAAGCGCGTCCTGCCCGGCATCGTCGCGGGCGTCGGCGGCTACGGGAACTGCCTCGGCCTGCCGAACATCGGCGGCGAGGTCGTGTTCGACGAGTCCTACCAGGGCAACCCGCTGGTCAACGCCCTGTGCGTCGGTGCGATGCGGGTCGAGGACCTGCATCTCGCGCACGCGAGCGGCACCGGCAACAAGGTCATCCTCTACGGCGCGCGCACCGGTCTCGACGGCATCGGTGGCGTGAGTGTCCTCGCGAGCGAGACGTTCGACGACTCCGCCGGCAAGCGCAAGAAGCTGCCGAGCGTGCAGGTCGGCGACCCGTTCACGGAGAAGGTGCTGATCGAGTGCTCGCTGGAGCTCTTCGAGAAGGGCATCGTCGCGGGCATCCAGGACCTCGGCGGTGCGGGCCTGTCCTGCGCGACGAGCGAACTGGCGTCCGCGGGTGACGGCGGCATGCACGTGTGGCTCGACCGCGTCCCGCTCAGGGCGAAGAACATGACCCCGGCCGAGATCCTCTCCAGCGAGTCCCAGGAACGCATGTGCGCGGTGGTCGAGCCGGCCAACGTCGAGGCGTTCATGGAGGTCTGCGCGAAGTGGGACGTCATCGCCACCGAGATCGGTGAGGTGACCGAAGGCGACCGCCTGGTCATCACCTACCACGACGAGGTCGTCGTCGACGTGCCTCCGCGCACCGTCGCCCACGAGGGGCCGGTCTACCACCGGCCGATCCAGCGTCCCGCCGACCAGGACGAGCTGCAGGCGAACACGCCGGACAGTCTCCCGAGGCCCGAGAACCTGCTGGAACTGATCAAGATCATGGCGGCCAGCCCCAACCTGGCTTCCAAGAAGTGGGTCACCCAGCAGTACGACCGGTACGTCCGCGGCGGCACGGTGCTCGCGCAGCCCAGCGACGGCGGCATGATCCGGATCGACGAGGAGACGGGCCGCGGTGTGGCTCTCTCGACCGACTGCAACGGCCGCTACACGAAGCTCGACCCGTACGAAGGTGCGAAGCTGGCGCTGGCCGAGGCGTACCGGAACGTCTCAGCGACCGGTGCGACGCCCGTGGCCGTCACGAACTGCCTCAACTTCGGCTCGCCCGAGGACCCGGCGGTCATGTGGCAGTTCGAGCAGGCCGTGAAGGGTCTCGCGGACGGCTGCGCGGAGCTGGGCATCCCGGTGACCGGCGGCAACGTCAGCTTCTACAACCAGACCGGCTCCACGGCGATCCTGCCGACGCCGGTCGTGGGCGTGCTGGGCGTGATCGACGACGTGCGGCGCCGCATCCCCACCGGGATCGGGGCCGAGGCCGGCGAGACGCTGCTGCTGCTCGGCGAGACGCGCGACGAGTTCGGCGGGTCGGAGTGGGCGCACCACGTCCACGGCCACCTGGGCGGACTGCCGCCGAAGGCTGATCTGCAACGCGAGAAGCTGCTCAGCCAGGTCCTGGTCGCGGGCTCCCGTGACGGCATGGTCTCCGCCGCGCACGACCTGTCCGAGGGCGGCCTGGCCCAGACGCTGGTCGAGACGTGCCTGATCGGTGAGGTGGGTGCGCGGGTCTTCCTCGAAGGCGACCTGTTCACCGCGCTGTTCAGCGAGTCCGCTGGCCGCGTGCTGGTCGCCGTGCCGCGCACCGAGGAGCAGCGCTTCACCGACATGTGCACCGCGCGCAGGCTGCCGTGGCGCAAGGTCGGTGTGGTCGACCCGGAGTCGAACGCCCTGGAGATCCAGGGCCTCGGCGAACTCCCGCTGGACGAGCTCCGCGAGGCCTGGGAGGGCACCCTCCCGGCCCTGTTCGACTGAGCACCAAGGGCCCCGTCGCCGGCGGGGCCCTTCTCAGCTCGTGGCGATGCGCTGGAGCTGCTCGAACTGGCCGTTGAACAGGTTCTGGTCGCCGGGGAAGAGCCCGGCCGCCTGCCACTGCCAGATCGTGTGGAAGTCGAACCCGACCGGCAGCGGCCCGAGCTTCGAGGTGTAGTGCGCGATCCACAACGGGTTGGTGTCGCCGAACTTCACCGAGCCGCCGACGCACTTGTTCCACCAGCTCGTGGACGTGTAGATCGCCGGATAACGCCTGGTGCGGGCGAAGACCGTGTCGCTGAACTCCTTCACCCACGCGGTCATCGCAGTCTGGTTCATGTTGTAGCAGGTGTCGCCGTACGGGTTGTACTCCATGTCGAGCGCGGGTGGCAGCGTCCTGCCGTCGGGTGACCAGCCGCCGCCGTTGTCGACGAAGAAGTTCGCCTGCGCCACGCCGTTCGCGCGGTCCGGCAGCGCGAAGTGGTAGGCGCCGCGGATCATGCCGACGCCGTAGGAACCGTCGTACTGCTGGGTGAACTTCGGGTTCCGGTAGTGGACGCCCTCGGTCGCCTTGACGTAGGAGAACCGGGCGCCTTTGTCCCAGGAGGAACTCCAGTCGACATCGCCCTGGTGGCTGCTCACGTCCATGCCGGGGACTTTGCCCTCGGTGGGCGGGGACTCCTCCGCACGAAGGGTGCCGGCGCCCTCGTGTTTGAGGATCTGGGATCCCGCTGTGTGGTCCGCGGAGCCCTCGGGCAAGGGCGCCGCGGACGCGGGTGCCGGCGTCATGCCGGCGACGATCGCCACGATGCTGATCAAGGTCCGCATGGGTTAGATCGTGCGACCATTTGTCGCAATTTGCTACCGGGGTCACCCGTCCAGGCGGGACAACTCCTCGGCGGACAACTCCAGGTGGGTGGCCGCGGCCGAATCCGAGATGCTCGCCGGTCGAGAAGCACCCGGAATGGGGACTACCACTTCCGACTTCGCGAGCATCCACGCGAGACAGACCTGGTGGGGGCTCACACCGTGCGCCTCGCCGACCTCCTTGAACGGACCCGCCAGCGCGCCCGCCTTGCCGATGCCGCCGAACGGGCTCCACGGCAGGAAGGCGATGCCGAGCTTGTCGCACAGCTCCAGTTCGGGCTCACTCGATCGGAACGACGGTGAGAACTGGTTCTGCACGGCCGCGAGCCGTCCGCCGAGGATCTCGTTGGCGAGCACGATCTCCTCGGGGTTGAAGTTCGAGACGCCCGCGTAGCGGATCTTGCCGCTGTCCAGGATCTCCTTCAGAGCCCCGACCGACTCCTCGATCGGCGTCTTCGGGTCCGGCCGGTGGAACTGGTAGAGGAAGATCTGGTCCACCCCGAGCCGCCGCAGCGACCCGTCGACGGCCTTGAACAGGTACTCCGGCCGTCCGTCGAGCTCCCAGCCGCCGCCCGGCACGCGCGTGTGCCCGCCCTTGGTCGCCACGAACACCTCTTCGGAACGGCCGCGCAGCCCTTCGGCGATGAGCGACTCGTTGTGGCCGAAGTCGGTGTCGTCGAGCGAGTAGGCGTCGGCGGTGTCGATGAACGTCACGCCCGCGTCCAGCGCGGCGTGAATGGTCTCGATCGCCTGTGCGCGCTCTGGCCTCCCCTGGACGGAGATGGGCATGCCGCCCAGACCGATGGCGCTGACTTCCACTTCTCCGATGCGGCGCTTCTGCATGTCCTCCACTCTGGACCCTGACGATTAAGCTGTCCAACACAGAGAAGTGATCTCATTCAGCAGCGACGGTGATGAATCGTGGAACTCAGGCAGCTTCAGTACTTCATCGCGGTCGCCGAGGACTGCCACTTCACCAGGGCGGCGGGCCGGATGCACGTCACCCAGTCCGCGCTGTCGGCGTCGATCAGGGCGCTGGAGGTGGAGCTCGGCGCGCCGCTGTTCCTGCGCACCACCCGTCAGGTCGAGCTGACCCAGGCCGGACGGGCGCTGCTGCCCGAGGCGCGTCGAGCGTTGGGCAGTGTCGAGTCGGCCAGGGACGCCGTCGCCGCCGTCCAGGGGCTGCTGCGCGGCACGTTGTCCGTCGGCAGCCTGCAGTGCCTGCACGTGGTGCACCTGCCCGCGGTGCTGTCGCGGTTCCACGAGCTGCACTCCGGCGTGGAGATCAGGATGCGCCAGTCCGGCAACGCCGAACTGGTCGAGGACGTCCGGGCGGGCCGGCTCGACCTCGCGTTCGTCACGAGGCAGCCGAAGATCGCCGACGACCTGCGAATGTCCACTTTGGCCAGTGAGCCGCTCGTGCTCGCGTGTGCGCCGGGAAGTCCTTTCGCCGCAAGGGAGTCCGTCGAACTGGCGGAGCTGGACGGTCAGCCGTTCGTCGACTTCAACGCCGACTGGGGCACGCGTGACGAGGCAGACCGGGCGCTGGCCGCCGCCGGTGTCGAGCGCAAAGTCGCCGTCGAGGTCAACGACGTGCACTCCCTGCTGGACTTCGTCGCGTTCGGACTAGGTGTCGCGCTAGTCCCGCAGTCCTTCGCCCTCAAAACTGACCGCGCGCACTTCGTCGGCCTTCGCGGGACGGTGCCCGTCGCCGAGACCGTCGTCGTCACCGCGAACACCGTCGGCGCCGCCGCGAGCGTCCTCCTCGACATGGTTCTCGAAGCCAGGGCCGGCCGCCTCCGTGCTGCCGGTTAGGTGCCAGCCGGTCGCGGGCCTGCGGAACTCGGTCTCCTCCAGAACCTTCATCTCGCCGTCCTGCTCGGCGGGAGGTTTAGGGGACGGGTGGAAGAACCTGCCCACCCTGGCGAACCCCATCTTCTTGTTGCCCAGGTTGACCACACCGGCGAACGTCGTCTCCTCGAAGGAGATCCCGCCCGTGAACGTGGCGTTCTCCAACTGCAGCCTGCCGTGGAAGGTGCCGCCGGAGAACAGCGTCACGCTCTTGACGCGGACGTTCCGCAGGTTCGTGATGCCGTAGAACTGCGCACGCCGGGCGACGAACCGGTTCACGTACCGGCCGTCCAATGAGAAGTACTCCAGGGTCGCGCCCGTCAGGTCCAGGTCGAAGGACTTGTGCCTGCGCTTCTTCCCCCACGACAGGGTGTCCTTGATCAGCCGTTGCGCGGTCAGCCGGACCTGGTGCTCCTGCCGCTTCTCGTCCTCCACCGGGGTGAAGTCCTGATCCGGGTCCCCCGGCAACCTCTGGTGCGGCGGGTAGTCGAACGGGCGGCGCAGGTAGGCGCACAGCACGTCGAGGACGGTCTGCCGGTAGCGGGGTGTCGACTTGGCGAGCCACGCCAGCGCGTGCATCGCGCCCACCCGCACCTGGTCGGCCTCGTTGCCCAGCAGCTCGACCGAACGCGCGAACCGTTCGTCGGCGACCTTCTCGCTCTCCAGGTAGTGCTTGCGGTCGTTGAGCCACAACGCGTACAGCGCGACGATGGCGCCACCTGCCACGCCGGCGGTCTTCACCAGTTCGATGGCGGGCGCGTTGACGAGGAACAGCGCATAGCCGGTGCCCGCCGTCACGGCAGCGGCGAGCAGCACCGCGATGAACCAGCGCACGTCAGTTCCTCCACGCTTCGGGAAGATCGGGTTGCACGGCGAACGTACAGCCGTCCGCCTTCACCTCGGCCCACTCCGAGTTCGCGAACTTGGTCTCGCCGCCGAACTTCGTGTCCGTGAAGATGGCGATCCCCTGGGCCTTGAACCTGCTGAACCAGGCCCTGCCCACGATCTCCGTGTGGTGCATGTGGAACCGGCCGTTCATGGTGGCCTCGGTGACGTAGAAGTGGCCGTGGATCTTCATGTGGTGGAACGAGTTCGAGTCCTCGAAGTGGGCGACGCGGATGTAGAGGTCGCCGACCTGCCGGTACGACAGGTCCATGAACTCGAGGTGCGCCTTGGTCAGGTTGAGGTCGTAGATCGGCGGGTTCTTCTCCTCCAGACGCGGCAGCAGGTCCTCGATGAGGCGCTGCGAGGTGAGCCGGACCTCCAGCTCGATCTCCTCGGGGTCGTTGCGCGTCTTCTTGTACGGCTGGCGCAGGTACGCGCAGAGGATGTCGAGCACGGTCTGCGTGTACTCGATCCTGGACTTCGCGAGGCCGGCGAGCGCGTGCATGGCGCCCACCCGCACCTGGGCGGTCTCGTGGCCGAGCAGCTCCACGGCGCGTGCGAACCGTTCGTCGGCCACGCGGGACCGGTCGTGCTCGATGCGCTGGCTCTCGAGCTCCTGGCGCGCCTCCTCGACCTTGCGGCGCCGGTCGTTCAGCCACAACGCGTAGAGGGCGACGATCGCGCCGCCCGCGAGACCACCCGTCTTGATCGCCTCGTGCTTGGGCGCGCCGGGGTCCAAGAGCAGGAGCACGCCGCCGACCAGCACGAACGCGCCGATGGACGCGAGAATGGTCGACAGGAGCAAACTTTTCCTCACGAGGTCGGCATTCTGCCAAGCGGCGGGTGCATGATGGGCGCGAACGGTACGAACGCGGGTGGGGTGAGCGGGTGGAGCGGCCGAACTGGGCCCCGGGGGACATCGACCTGGAACGGCCGAGTGTCGCGCGCGTGTACGACTACTGGCTCGGCGGCGCGCACAACTTCGCCGCGGACAGGGCCGTCGCCCAGAAGACCCTGGAGACGATGCCGGAGATCCGGGACGTCGTCCTCAACCACCGCGCGTTCCTGCGCAGGGCCGTCCGCTACCTGCTCGGCCAGGGCGTCCGGCAGTTCCTCGACCTCGGTTCCGGCATCCCGACCGTCGGCAACGTGCACGAGATCGCCCAGGCCGCCGATCCCGAGGCCCGGATCGTCTACGTCGACATCGACCCGGTCGCCGTCGCGCACAGCCGCTCGATCCTCAACAGCAACGGGCACGTGAGCGTGCTGCAGGCCGACGTCCGCGACCCGGCGAACGTGCTGGGCTCGCCCGAGGTCGACAAGCAGCTCGACTTCGACGAGCCGGTCGCCGTGCTGATGATCGCGCTGCTGCACTTCGTGTCGGACGACGACGACCCGTGGGGCATGATCGGCGGCTATCGCGACCGCCTGGCCCCCGGCAGTTTCCTCGCGCTCTCCCACGCCGGTTACGAGGCGGACGAGGAGACGGACGCCTCGCGGGAGGCCCGCAAGATCTACAACCGCGACGTCACGCGCACGACGTTCAGGGACAGATCAGAGCTCACCCGCCTGTTCGACGGGTTCACGCTGGTCGAGCCGGGGCTGGTCAGGGTGCCCGCCTGGCGTCCCGAGTCACCGGCCGACGTCGCGGAGTCCGGTATGCGCTTCCCCGGCTTCGCCGCGCTGGGCCGGAAGGCTCAGAGATGACTCCGGACGGCGACCGGCCGTATGCTGCGCGTTCGTGGGGTTAGGGCCGAGAAGATGACCGATCGGGTTGACCAGCGGGTGCGTGAGGAACGCTCTCCTTTGAGCCCGGCCGTACTGGCCGGTGCCGAGTCGTTCGCGCGCAGCTGGGCCACGGCCGTCATCGGGTCGAGCTACGTGCCCATGACCAGGGCCGAGGTCGCGCAGCACCTCCAGGACCTCACCGAGTTGCTGGTCGAGGCGCTGTTCGCCAGCCCGTTCCGCACCGCCCCCGGCTACGAGATCGGCTCACGGCTGGTCGACGCCCACTTCACCGGCACCGACACGCTGGGCCGCACCGTGCAGCTGCTCGGCGACGACCTGCTGGCCGAACTGGGCTTCCCCGGCGACGAGCGGCTGCAGTCCCGCCTGGCGGCCCTGCAGGGCGCGCTGGCCGCCGGCTACGCCCGCGCTTTGCGGGAACGCACCCTCGCCGAGCAGGAGGCGATCAGGGCGGCCGTCCTGGACGCCCGCGACCAGGCGGAGGCGGCGCTGCGGGCCTCGGAGGCCCGGTTCCGCGCGATGTTCACCGAGGCCGCGATCGGCATCGGCATCGCGGCCATCGACGGCCGGATCCTCGACGTCAACCAGGCGTTGCAGGACATGCTCGGGTTCAGCGTCGAGGAGATGCGCCAGTACAACGTGCGCGACCTCATGCACCCCGAGGACGCGGGCAGCGTGTGGCGGCTCTACGACCAGCTCATCGCGGGCGAGTGCGACCACTATCGGGCCGAGAAGCGCTTCCACCGGGCCGACGGCGAGCAGGTGTGGACGCACCTGACGTTGTCGCTGGTCCGCGACGACCACGGCGAGCCGCAGTACCAGGTCGCGATGATCGAGGACGTCACCGACCGCCACCTGCTGCAGAACCGCCTGCGCTACCAGGCCCTGCACGACCCGTTGACCGGCCTGCCGAACCGGGCGCTGTTCCTCGAACGCCTCGGGCGCGTGTTCAACAACCGCGCCAAGCACGTCCGGGCCGGTCTCTGCTACCTCGACCTCGACGGTTTCAAGGTCATCAACGACTCGCTGGGCCACGACACAGGGGATCAGCTGCTGGTCGAGGTCGGCCGCCGGCTCGACCACTCGGTGTCCGGCGAGGGCAAGCTGGTCGCGCGCATGGGCGGCGACGAGTTCGTGATCCTGGTCGAGGGCTCCTCCGGCGAGCAGGACATCGTCGACGTGGCGGGCAGGGTGCTGACCGAGCTGGAGGTGCCGATCCGCATCGCCGGCCACGAGCTGTCGGTGTCCGCGTCGATCGGCATCGTCGAACGGCAGCTGTCCGGCACGACGTCGGCGGACATGATGCGCGACGCGGACATCACGCTGTACTGGGCCAAAGCCGACGGCAAGGCGCGCTGGGCGTTGTACGACCCGGAGCGCAACGCCCGCGAGGTCGCCAGGTTCACGTTGTCCGCCACGATGCCACGCGCGTTGGAACGCGGTGAGTTCTACGTCGAGTACCAGCCGCTGGTGCGCCTGGAGGACTCCACCGTCACCGGTGTCGAGGCCCTGGTCCGCTGGCAGCACCCGGAGTTCGGGCGGCTCGCGCCGGACCGGTTCATCGAACTCGCCGAGGAGACCGGCCTGATCGTCCCCTTGGGACGGTGGGTGCTGCGCAAGGCGTGCGAGGAGGCCCGGCGCTGGCTGGAGGAGTTCGGCGACGCGGCCCCGTTCGTGTCGGTGAACCTGGCCGTGCGGCAGTCGCGCGACCCCGAGCTGGTGCGCGACGTCAAGCAGATCCTGGACGAGTGCGCGCTGCCGCCGCACCACCTGCAGCTGGAGCTCACCGAGTCGGCGATCATGGGCACCGCCGACGAGCCGCTGGAAGCGCTGCGGGCGTTGTGCGACATGGGTGTGCGCATCGCGATCGACGACTTCGGCACCGGCTACTCGAACCTGGCCTACCTCAAGCACCTGCCCGTGCACGAGTTGAAGATCGCCGGGTCGTTCATGGAGGGGCTGCGCGCCGAGAACGAGGAAGACCCGGTCGACTCGCAGATCGTGGCGACGCTGGTGCAGCTCGCGCACGCGTTGTCCTTGGGCGTCACGGCCGAAGGTGTGGAGACGCCCGCGCAGGCCGCGCGGTTGTTGCGGCTGGGCTGCGACACGGGGCAGGGCTGGTTCTTCGCGCGGCCGGGCCCGCCGGAGAACATCGACAGTCTTCTGCGTGGTGATCTCTAGCTCGGGGAACACCCCAGGGCATGAAGTCATTGGCCCTGGTCGTGCTGCTGCTGGTCATGTCGGCCCCGGTCGCTCGCGCGGCCGAAGTGGTTCCCCTGCCCGCGGACAAACAGGCGTTCGGCACAGCCAGGTCCGCGGCCAGCCCGGTGTGGTTCACCCTCGGCCACCAGGGCCTCTCCGAGATCTTCCACCCCGACCTCAGCACGCCCGCGACCCGCGAGACGCGGTTGCTGGTGGACGGAAAACCCGGCCGGGCGTACACCGAGCCCGCCGACGACAGGTCGCTGACGTTCCGGCAGAAGCTGCGCGGCGACGGCTGGCAGGCCGAGATCACCTACGTCACCGATCCGCAGCGCGCCGCCGTGCTCGCGGACGTGGCGCTCACGGCTCAGCGTCCGGTCCGGTTGTCGGTCGAGCACGTGCCGATGAAGGGCTCCAGTTCGGTGGCCAGCTCGTTGCCGACGGAGCCGGTGCGACGCGCGCACGGCACGTTCGCGGTCGGGTTCGGTGAGGGCGTCGCCCAGGCCGCGCTGGACCGCGGATTCCGTTCCGCCGCCAGGGAGTACGCGCAGGGCTGGCACTCCTACCTCGACGGGCTCAAGCGCCCGAAGTCGGCGGACCGGCGGCTCTACGACATGTCCGTCATGGTGCTGGCGGCGACGGAGGACAAGGCCCACCCCGGCGCGTCGATCGCGTCGCCGAGCTTCCCGTGGGCCTTCGGGTTCGACCGGGAACTGGCGCCGGAACTCGGCCCGTACGCGCTGGTGTGGCCGCGCGACCTGTACCACGTGTCCACGGCCATGATCGCGGCAGGAGATCGCGGCTTCGCCCAGCGCGCACTGGACTTCATGCTGCGCGAGCAACAGGAACCGGACGGGCACCTGCCGCAGAACACGCGGGTCGACGGCACGCCGGTGTGGACCAAGGTCCAGCTCGACCAGACCGCGGCACCGCTGCTGCTGGCCTGGCACCTGGACCGGCAGGACAAGTCCACAATGGACGCATTGCGCCGCTCGGCGGACTACCTGCTGAGCTACCCGAACTCGCCGTTCAGCGAGCAGGAGCGGTGGGAGAACCAGGACGGCTATTCGCCCGCCACGATCGCCTCGGCGGTCGCCGGGCTGGTGTGCTACGCGGATCTGTTGCGGCGCAACGGGGAGAACGCTGACCGCTACCTCGCGGCCGCCGACGCGTGGCAGCGGCAGGTGGAGGGCTGGACCGCGACGCGGACCGGGCCGTACTCGCCGAAGCCGTACTACCTGCGGCTCACCAAGGACGGAAGGCCCGATCAGGGCACCAAGTACAACCTGGGCGACAACAATCCGACCGACATCGACCAGCGCGCGGTCGTGGACCCGAGCTTCCTCGAACTGGTGCGGCTCGGCGTCAAGCGTGCCGACGACCCGGTCATCCGCAACACCGTCACCGTCGTGGACCAGCAGCTGAAGGAACAGGGCTACTGGCACCGGTTCACGCAGGACGGCTACGGCGAGACCGCGGACGGCAGGCCGTGGGGCATCAACTGGCCGACACCGACCAGGACGTACGGCAGGTTGTGGCCGTTGCTGTCCGGCGAACGCGGCGAGTACGAGCTGCTCGCCGGTGACAGGGCCAGCGCCGCCCAGCGGCTCAGGGAGATCGCCGCGACCGCGAACACCGGCCTCATGCTGCCGGAACAGGTGTGGAATGGCCGAGGTACCGGCTCGGCCACCCCACTCGCCTGGACGCACGCGCAGTACGTGCGGCTGGCGTGGTCGCTGGACGCGGGCCGTCCCGTGGAACGACCCGCCGTCGTCGCGGACCGCTACTCGCGCTAGCGCTTGCTCACGTTGTGCCCGGACACCTCGACCACCGGCTGCGCGCCGCCGAGGTCGGACGTCCGGTACTCGGCCTGGATCGTCTGCGTCTCACCGGGGAACAGCGTGATGTAGTTGTCGGACCAGTCGGCGGGCAGCACCTCGGGACCACCCTGGCCCTTGCGCAGCGACGCGCGCAGGAAGAACGCCACGGACGTGCCGGTGTTCTTGATGGTCACGCTGGTGGCCTGCTTGCCGTTCGTGCCCGGCGTCGTGGTGGTGGACACCGACACCTGGCCCGCCTTCAGGCTGCTCAACGACTTCAGGTCCGTGTACTGGGCCTGCGGCGTGTAGTACCAGTCGCCGCCGTTGTAGTTCAGCGTGTCCGCCTTGGTGGACAGCCAGTAGACGTTGCGGTCGACCTCGTTGCCGTTCGCGTCCTTCAGCAGCAGCCGCACGAAGTACGCCGACGAGAGCCCGGACGGCTGCGGGAGGGTGCCGACCCGCACCGAACCGTTGGCCTTGGCCGGAACCGAACGCGTCTCGTTCGCCTTCTGCGTGCCGTCGGAGTTGAAGACCGTCACCTGCAACTGCAGACCCTGCTTGGCTTCCAGGCCCATGTTCACCACGGCGAGCGACTTGTCGTCGTAGGAGTACTGCGCGTGCAGCGCCTTGTTCGCCGTCTTGGCGCCGAAGTACGACCCCGCGGTCGCGAGGTTGTAGTTGTAGAGGTGCCAGAACAGCTTGGGCCACGGGTCGTTCTGCATCCAGTAGATGACGCCCTGCGCCTGGTTCGCGCCGGTGTCGGAGAAGTCGCGGCCGAACGCCTCGAACTGCGCGCGGTTCGTCTCGTACTGCTGCAGCTGCGACTTCTTGACGAAGTCGTCCACGCCTGCGGGCTTGCCGTAGCGGTTGTCGAGCGCGGTGCCCCAGAAGCCGATCTTGCTGAAGTTGCCGGACGGCGACAGGTGGTACTGCGACGCGTTGTAGTCCGTCAGCTTGTTGATCTCGGCCTGGCTCAGGAACTTCTTGAGCTCGTCCATCTCCGGGATCGCGAGGCCGGGGCCGATCTCGGACGCGAAGCCCGCCGAGCCGCCCTTCTGGTTGTTGTACCAATAGACCGGCGGCTCCCACCAGTACGGGCCGTCCATCTTCATGCCCGAGTCACCGAGTTGCGGTGAGCTGCGACGCGCGGCGGCCGTGACGATCGGCGTCTGCCAGTCGGCGCGCTTCAACGCGTCCAGGTAGATCGTCTCGACGGCGGCCACCGGGGCCTCGTCCGATCCGATCAGGAACGTGAACACGCTGGGGTGGTTGCGGATCCGCTTGGCCTCGCCCTCGGCGGACGCGCCGGCGACCCTCTTGTCCTCCGCCGAGAACCCGCCGGTGTTCTGCCACTTCGAGCAGCACTCCCAGCCGGTCATCAGCAGGATGCCCGCGCGGTCGGCCATGTCGTAGAGCTCGTCGTTCTCGGGCTTGCCTTCAAGACGGATCGTGTTGAGGCCCATGGACTTCGTCAGCTGGATCTCGTCGGCGATCTTCTGCACGTTGGTGCGCAGGAAGAGGTCCGACGCCCAGCCGCCGCCGCGGATCAGGATCGGCTTGCCGTTGATCTGGTACTGGATGTTGCCGCTGATCATCTTCGAGGTGACCTCGCGGATGCCGAACGTCGTCTTCTGCTGGTCCGACGCGGCACCGGCCACCGTCGCGTTCGTCGTCGCCTCGTACAGCGGCTGCGCACCCATCTGGTACGGCCACCAGATCTGCGGGTTGGCGACGGTGAGCGGGAACGTGACGGTCTTCGTCTCGTTCGCGGCCAGGCTGACGTTCTGGCTGTAGTTCTGGCCCGCCGCGCTGCCGGCGACGGTCGTGGTGACCGCGCTGCCGGTGTTGTTGCGCGCGTCGACCTTCACGGTGACCGTGGCGGTGTTCAGGCTGGGCAGCGGCAGGTCGCTCAGCACGTGCAGGCCGCGCAGCGAGACCGCGCCGCTCTGCGCGATGTCGACGTCGCGGAAGAGGCCCTGGTTGCGGTCGGGCGGGAGCTGGGACCAGTCGATGAAGTGGATCACCAGGTCCTTGGCCGGGTCGGACGGCGACGCCTTGATGGCGAGCGCGTTGTCGCCCTTGCGCAGCAGGCTGGTGACGTTGAACTCGAACGTCGGGTACGCGCCGATGACGGTGTCCGTGCCGGCGACCTTCGTCCCGTTCAGCCACACCTCACCGCGGGAGATCACGCCGCCGTTGAGCTTGAGGAACGTGTTCACGCCCGGCTGCGGGTCGGCCTGGAAGACCTTGCGGTACCACCACGGCACCTTGAAGTCGCCGGTCTTGGCCTTCTTCAGGTTTTCCGAGTAGTTGACGTCCCCGTACTTGTTGTTCGCGATCAGACCGGCCATCACGGTCGACCGCGCGGGCACGGTCAGCCAGCCGGTGTCCGAGTACGCCGGGCCGGAGATCACGCTGCCGGCCTGGGTGGCGCTGGCGCTGCTCTGCATGCGCCAGTCGGGGATGGTGGAGGTCTGTCCTGGGGCGGCGGCCACCTTGAGCGCCGCTCCGGTGCCGGGCACGGGGCCCGCGTTGGCTGAGGTACCTGGCACCAGCAGGGCCAGACCCACCGCCGCCACGACCAGAGTCGGTAGTGGTCGGTTGCGCAGCATGTCGCTCCTCGACGCATCGGGGCGGCGGCGCTTCAGGGTATCGTAAAGAAGGTTTCCTTTTTGTGAGGTCGGCGGCAATGGACCTTATGGGTGACGCGGGACACGTCGTTCGCCACCCTCCGTGCCCGGCGATCCGATATTTTGGCCGCCATGCGTCGACTTGCCGTCCCGTTCCTGCTGGCAGCGGTCCTGACCGGGTGTTCGTCCACAGAGCAGGGGAAGCCCTCCGCGGGGGATCAGACGGGCTCCGCGCCGACGACCGGAACTTCTGCCGGGACCGCTCCGGTGAACAGGCCGAAAGCCGTCGACCTCGCCACTCTCGACCCGTGCTCCCTGATCACGCCGGAGCAGAAGACCGCTCTGGGTTTCAACGCCGTCAAAGCGGGTATCCCCCGGCCCGAATACGGGGAGGGCAGCAAGCGATGCAACCAGACCTACGTGGACCACAAGTACACCGCCGACATCCACACGCTGCTCAACGGCGGTGTGGACAGGCTCAAGAAGACGACGGGTGAGTCCAAGCTCACCACACTTCAGGTAGTGGGATATCCCGCCTACCTCACGCGGACGGAGTCGCCAGGTACCGCTGGTGCGTGTGAGATCTACATCGACGCGAACGACGGCCAGTTGTTGCTGGTCAGCGGTATCGCGGGGCTCGGTGAGGACAGTGCCACCGTGGACGGCGCGTGCGAGCGGGCGAAGGCGCTGGCGGAGGCCGCTGGTGCCGTTCTCGCCACCAAATGACAGTTGAGTAGAAGTACGCACCTTGTACCGGGAACCGGTCACTCGCGTAATGCATCAGAGCTAAGGTCGTCCCAAAAGCACACACGGCCCGATTTTCTGGGGGGCCGTTACTGAGGAGGGTGTGCCGTGTTTCTCGCGGATGGTGGTGGAGGCGCGTCGTCGCCGCCCGAGTTCGGGCAGCGCAAGCTGAAGGTGGACCCGTCCGCCATTCCCCAGGCGAGGAAGGCCTTCGAGCAGGCGCTGGCGGAGTTCGAGGAGAAGATCGCCCCGGCGGTCGCCGACCTGCCCACCAGGCCGTGGGCGGCTGACCCGATCTCCAGTGAGACCTCGAAGGCGTTCAACGACCAGACCTCCGACAAGGCGCTCGCCGCGCTGACCTTCTACAAGAAGCAGCTCGTCGGCGTGATCGATCAGCTCAAGATGATCGAGGAGCAGTACCGCATGACCGAGGGCGACAACGAGGCCATGTGGGGCAAGCACCTGCGAGACCAGGACTGAGAGGGGGACTGACCGATGACTGACCACCGCTTCCAGGGGTACGGACACCCCGAGCTGTACAAGATGATCAACTCCGGTCCCGGCGTCTCCGCCTCCATCCCGGTGGAGCAGGGCTGGAAGAAGATCGCCGCGACGCTCGCGCAGATCGACGCCGACCTGCACACCGGCCTGTCGAAGATGGGCGCGGACTGGGAGTCCGACGCCGCCGACGCCGCCCAGGGCGCGCTGTCGCCGCTGGCTCAGTGGGCCGGTTTCGCCGAGACCGGCGCCACGACCATGGAGAGCTCCGCTCGCCTGCAGGGCGAGTACATCGCCGACGCGCGCAAGAAGATGCCCGAGGTCGTCCCGATCACGACCGAGAAGCCCGGCCTGCTCGACATCGCGGCCGGCGCGCTGACCGGTCCCGTCGGCATGGCCCACGTCGTCGGCCAGCAGGTGGACCACGAGCGGCAGGAAGCCGCCGCGGACAACGCCGCCGCCAAGGCCGTCCAGGTCATGGAGGACTACCAGTCGGACAGCCGCTGGAACTCCTCGACGCTCGGTGACTTCCCGACGCCGCCGCAGGTCGTGATCGACACGCCGCCTCCCGCGGACACGGGCACCGGCAGCACGCGCGTCGGTTACAGCTCGACCGGCCCCGGCGGGCCGTCCGGCACGAACACCGGCACGACCAACCCGTCGTGGACGCAGCCCCAGCCGACCCCGCAGCAGGTCTCGACCGGCTGGACGCCGCCGCCCACCGACACCACGCACACGTCGTGGACGCAGCCTCCGACAACGACGCCGACTCCTCCTCCCACGTACACCCCGCCGCCCACGAACGTCCCGCACCCGACGCCCACGCCGACGCCGACCCCCGGCGGTCCGGTGTTCACCCGGCCCGGCACCGGCGGTCCCGGTGGCCCTGGCGGCTCCGGCCGTCCCGGCGGCTCCGGTGGCGTTCGCGGCGGTCAGCTCGGTGGCGGCAAGGCGTTCGGGCCGATGTCCGGCTCGCTCGGCGCGTCCGGCCAGGCCGGCTCGATGAAGCCCGGCGGCATGCCGGGTGGCATGTCCGGAATGGGCTCCGGCCCTGAGGGCATGCGCGGCGGCGCCCTGGGCTCCGGTGCGGGCGCTGGTGCCGGCAAGGCCGGTGCAGGTGGCGCCGGCGCTCACGGCCAGAAGGGCGAGGGCGAGGACGACATCGAGCACAAGGCGGCCGACTACCTGGTCGAGACCGACGACGTGTTCGGCGACGAGCGCATGGTCGCGCCGCCGGTCATTGGCGGCCTGTCAGAGTGAGCCTGTTCGGCGCTCCGGCGGAGAGAGAGCCGATCACTCTCTCCGCCGAGGAGTTCGACGTGCTGTGGGAACGCATGAACGTCGGCCCCATGCCGCTCGTGCTCAAAGTTCCCACACCTGGCAAGACGCGGGACGAGCGCATCCAGCTCGAGAACCGCGTCTACCAGCAGTTGGACCACCGGCGCCTGGGCAACTCGCGCGGCCTCTCGTCCCAGTTGGACGGGTTGCTGCGGATGTTCGTGAAGCCCGAGCGGGAGGCGGACGGCCGCCTCTGGCTCGGCCACAGCCTGCGCGTCCTCGCCGTGGCGAACGGCGACTGGGGTGCGCTCGCGACGTTGCGGGACGACCAGCTGACGTTCCAGCCGTGGGAGGGCTCCGGGCTCGCCTCGGCGGTGCTGTCGCAGCTTCCCGCGCACCCCGCCGGAACAGGTCTCTCGGTGACGTTGCCGAGCGCTGACATCGAGAAGGCGATCGCGCAGACCGACGGCTCGCCGAAGTCGACGGAGGCCGCGTTCCGCAACATCGGGCTGCGCGAGGACGACGCGAAGGCGCTGGTGAAGATGTTCACCGGGATCGTGCACACCGGGAACTTCGGCGCGGCCGCCCGGGACAAGTACGGCAAGCGCTGGCGGCCCGAGCGCGTGGTCGCGTTCTTCGACACCGAAGAGGGCCGCTACCTGCAGCAACGCCGTTCCTCGAACGGCCAGCCGCCGTGGAGCACGTTCACGCCGACCGACGGCCGCCGGATGCTGCACCAGGTGGACGAGCTGATCTCCGAGGCGGTTCGTTCCGCCGGGGCCTGATGTCTGGTTTGATCTGACCACCGCCGCCGTGGCCAAGACCCCTTGGAGACGGCGAAATGAGCATCGACAGAAGGCAGTTCCTGCTGGCTACAGGGGCTGCACTGGTCGGGTCGTCAGCGTTGACGGGGACTGCCTCCGCGCAGTCCTCCGCCTCGCTGTGGCAGGAGTTCGTTGCCAACCCGTACAACCACCCTCAGATCCCGAACATCTCGTTCGCGGGCTACAAGACGGGTGAGAAGCCCGCCCGTCGTCCCGTTCTCGCCAACGTCCTCTTCTTCGGCGCGCGCCGCGACGGTTCGGCCGACGCGTCCGCGGCGATCAACAAGGCGATCGAGTTCGTCGGCAGGCTGGGCGGCGGCACCGTGTACGTGCCACCGGGCCGCTACCGGATCGACGACATCGTCCGCATCGGCTACGACAACGTGGTGTTGCGTGGCGCGGGCAGCGCGAAGACGACCTTCTACGCGACCCGGTCGCTGGAGGAGATCGTCGGCATCAACCGCAGCCGTTACGGCTCGGAGAACTCGGCGTGGAGCTGGTCGGGCGGCCTGGTGTGGGTCTGTCACCGCGACCGCTACCAGCCGCTGGTCGACGCGATCAAGGCTCGCAAGTGGCCGTTCGAGGGCTGGACGGGCAACGAGCTGGAGCAGGGCTCGACGCTGACGGCCGTGACCGGTGCCGCGGCACGGGGTTCGTTCGTCGTGACCGTCGAGAACGGACGGTCGTTGCGCGCCGGTCAGCGGGTTCTGCTGCGACTGGACGACTCCGAGTACTCGCTGCCCAAGCACATGTGCGGCGACGTCCCCGGCACGCAGACCTACAGGTGGGACGACAAGGACAAGCTCCTGTCGTACTTCCCGTTCCTGTGGCCGGTGCGCGTGGAGTGGGTGCGCGGCAACAGGGTCAAGCTCGCGCAGCCGTTGCCGCTGGAGATCCGCCCGGAGTGGAAGGCGCGCCTGACCACGATGGCTCCGGTCGTCACGGGTGCGGGCGTCGAGGGCATCAAGATCGAGATGTTCAAGGTGCCGACACCGAAACACCTGCTGGACAAGGGGTACAACGGTCTCGCGTTCCAGTGCGCGTGGGACTGCTGGGCCGACGACGTGCACGTCCAGGACGTCGACAACGGCTTTCTCCTGGTGTCCTCCAAGGGAATCTCGCTGCTGAACACGCACGTGTCCGGCCGCGGCCACCACCACGCGTACGCGGTGCGCGAGCAGTCGCACGACAACCTGACCGACGGCTTCGTGATCGAGGCGCCGTCCGAACCCTCGCAGGCGGGCGCCGGCAACCACGGCCTGAACGTCGAAGGCCTGTCCTGCGGCAACGTCTGGACCCGAGGCCGCATGGACCACGACGTCTTCGACACCCACCGCGGCCTGCCGTTCGCCAACGTCCGCACCGAGATCACCATCAACAACGTCGGCGCGCACGGCGGCAGCGCGAACGCGGGTCCGTTGTACGGCGCCCGTTTCGCGCACTGGAACGTCACCGTCACCAACCAGCGCGCCGGCAACGTCCGCATCGACCAGGTCGCGCCGTGCAGCGCCACGGTCGCGATCTCCGAGGTCCGCGACTTCGGTCAGATCGACAAGCCGGACTTCACCGGCGAGCTGAACTCCCGCCTGGAGCTCTACGGCACGACCACCGTGACACCGCGCAACCTCTATGACGCACAACGGAAGTTGCGCCGTTAGTCGGGATTCCTCCGTGGATCCCCCGGCCTTCAGGCCGTGGAGGAATCGGAGCCTGCGGGGCAGGCGATAGCCAAGTCGGCCGGGTCTACCGCCGGGCTGGTGGGATGTCAGGTCTGTGGAGCTTGTGTAAGACCGTGGGCGGTACACCGTCCCTGTGCTGGTAACCCAGGCGGCAACGGGTTGCGAAGCAGAAAACTCGACCCGCGAGGGAAGAATCTCCCTGCTTCAGCTGGGAGAGAGGTCAAGAGTTAGCCATCGCCACAGGCAGCGACCACACCACGTCGTGCAGGTCGGTGGGGAGCACGACGCTCTCCACCGACCTCCCGATCCGCCGCGTCCAGCCCTCGTCGGTGAGTTCCAGCCGGTACGACGTGTGGACGCCCTCCAGTTCGCTGGGTGTCGTGTCGGACAGCAGCAGGTGCTGGCCGTAGGTGCGCCCGTCCCTGCTCAGGGTCTGCAGCACCTTCAAGAACTCCGGGCGTTCCCGCACCAGGCCCTGCACACCGTCGACGCAGACCAAAAGTTCCGGCAACGGGCCGAGTCCCGCCGCCCGGTAGTCCCAGATGTTCCGGTAGTTGCCGCTGTCCACCAGCTTCCTGAGGCGCTGCTCGTGGTCTTCCAACAGGTCCACGAGCCCGTGCCGCACGTGCGGGGCGCCGTCCAGGCCCGCGAACATGCCGTTGCCGTGGAAGTCGATGAGGACGACCTGAAGCTCGTCCGGCGAGTGGCGCAGCATCTGCCCGAGTACCACTGCGCGGATGCCTTCCGCCCGTCGCTTCTCCGGCGCGGTCACTTCGCCGTGCGGACCCATCCCGTCCTGCAGGTGCTTGGACTTCAGGTCGATCTCGACCCGTTGCCCGTACTCGTCCACACCCACCGCGACCCGGTACTGCAGCTTGACCGGCCGCGGCCGCCACACGTGCTTGTTCGGCACGTCGTGCAGCGCGAAGAAGTCCGGCGCGGGTTCCTCCTGGAGCATCGACCGCGGCAACGACTCCGCCACCTCGTCGAGGTTCGCCGGCGCCACGCAGTCGTCGATCAGCAGGTCCGCCACGTCGTGCGGACTGTCGAGGAGCAACTGCATCCCGGACTGGCCGACGTCCTGCGCGATGGTCACGAGCGCCGCCCCGAGTTCGGTGGCTTCGAGTTCCGCGAAACCGCTGACGCAGATGAGGAGCTGCGGCAGCACCAGGTCGAAGCCGCGGTGGTCGAAGATCGTCCAGGTGTTGCCGACGATCTCCAACCGCCGTTCCGACTCGGCCAGCAGAGCTTCGGCGATCCGCGCGGGATCCCTTGCGGCGTCCCGATGATGAGCCTGCACGTGCGGCGCCTGATCAAGCCCGGCGAACGCACCCGTGTCGTGTGCGTCGATGAAGACCGCCTGGAACAACTTCGGCGAGTGCGTGGTCATCAGCCCGAGCACCAGACTCCGGAACGCCTCCGGCGTCGTGACGCTCAGATGCGATCCCGTGCGCCACTTGCCGTCGGCGAAGTGCGTCAGCTCCACGACCACCGGCCTGCCGTCCGAGCCGACGCCGACCGGAACCTTCCACCACCGGCCCTTCCAGGCGAGCGCCTTGGTGAAGCGCCTCAACCCGTGCAGCGCGAGGAAGTCCAGCACCTCGATCCGCACCGGAACCCGCTCCGGCAGCTCGTCCACCGACCGCGCGGTGATGATCACCCGCACGTTCCACACCCTCGCCGCGATCCACCTGACCGAGTCCGCGAGCCCGGGATCGTTCTCCGCGCAGTACTTCCAGTCGTCGACCAGCAGGGTCGCGCCAGGCTCCGCACCTCGTTCGAACCACGCCAGCAGGTTCTGCCGCCGCCGCTCGTCACCGGGCTCGAAGCTCCTCGCGACGCCCGCGAGGTCACCCTTGCCGATGCGGTAAACCCCTTGCATCGCAGCGATTCGGGACGCGACGGCGTCGGGCGGGCCGATGAGGGCGAGGTGGTTCACGGGAGCGCGATCTGTGCGTGGAGGCGGTGGGGCACGGAGAGACCGAAGCCGGGCCGGTCCGGCACGCGGGCGGCCAGGCGGGGGTCGACGAGCGACGTGGCCGGGTCGTCCAGGCGGAACTCGACGGCGAAGGCCAGGCTGTTCCTGATGAACGGCGGCACCTGGTCCCACGAGCGGGCGGTCACGACGATGTGGCGTTGCGGGTCGAGCGGTTCGCCGGGGCCGTCGAGCAGTTGGTAGCGAACGACATCGTTGCCGAGGACCGTGGCGAGGGTGCGCAGTGTCGTGCTCTTGCCCATGCCTGGTTTGCCGACGATGGCGCCGTGACGGAGCTCTTCGGTGAACGCGGGGAAGAGGACGTCGCGACGTTGCTCCAACGGCTTGTCGATCACGCCGATTCCGCCTGGTGGCAGCATTTCCAGCTGGAGGTCGACGTTGGTCTTGTGCAGTAGCGGCAGCACGAGAGCATGCGCCGCAGGGCCGGAGCCGATCAGACCCCGCGGCAGGACCTCCGCCCACTCCTCGATGTCGTACGGCGGAATCGCGGACGGCCACTCGGGGAGCTGGAACGGCAGGGAAGCCGGGAGGACGTCACCGGAACAGAGCACGTGGACGCCCAGCGCGGGGTCGGCGCGGATGAGGGACTCCAGCACGTTCTGGAAGCCTGGGAACCGTTCGACCAGCACTTCGGCACTGTCCACGCAGATCAGCAGTGCTGTGAGGGCTTCGCCGGACCCGGCGAGCCGCCGGCGGCGGTCGAGTTCGCCGGCGAGACCGTCCTGGAACCGCTCGAACAGCTCGTTGTCGCTTTCGCCGGTCAGCGCGAACGACACGTGCGGGGCCGCGTCCAGTCCGTCGAACACGCCGATGTTCCTCATGTCGATCAAACCGAGGTTCAGGTCCTTCGACGAGTGCGTGACCATGAGGCCCAGCAGCGCGGCGAGGAGCCTCTGCTCGCGAACAGCGGCCGCGCCGATGTACGCGCCGTTCGGTCCGTTCACGCCGATGTCCAGGTAGACCGGCCAGCCGCGGTCGTTGGAACCGATGGCGGTCTTCAGATCGTGGCGCTGGTGCTTGTTGCCCAGATCGGGCTCGATGCCGTGCAACGCGAGGAAGTCCGTCGCCTCACCGTGCAGGTGCCGCCGCAACCGGTCCGGCAGAGCCGACCACTTCCGCGCCGTGACGACGACCTGCACGCCCCGTGCCGGACCGAACGCGGCGATCCACTCGACGGTTCTGTCGAGTTCCCGGTCGAGGTCGAAGCACAGCCCCCAGTCGTCCACCAGCAGCACCGCGCCCGACGGCGCACCCCGCTCGAACCAGTCCAGCAGGCTGCGGCAGCCCGGCTGGTCCGCCGGGTCGAAGGTCGCCGAGACGGGCAACGGGTCCGCGCCCCGCCCGATCCGGTAGACGGCCATGTCCGGCGCGGCCGCGAGAGCCGCCGTCAGCCGTTCCCTGGTCGCCTGCCCGGGACCGACGACGGCGAAGTTCCTGATCACGCCCCAGATATACCAACAGCCCCGGGAACGCCGCTGCCCCTTCGCTAATGTGGGCGACGTGCCAGCCAAAGCCGTCGACCCCGCCGAGATGCGCGCCGCCGTGCAGGCCGTGCTCCCCTGGCTGCGCGGTGAGGCTGACCAGCCAGAACGTCCCGTGCTCGCCGCCGCCGTCCGGCTGAGCCTGCGCACCCTCGAACAGATCGCGCCCGGCCGCAGCGTCGAGGTGCGCGTTCCGCCGTTCGCCGCCGTGCAGTGCGTCGAAGGGCCGCGTCACACCCGCGGCACGCCCCCGAACGTCGTGGAGACCGACCCCCGCACCTGGCTCGAACTGGCCACCGGCGGCCTGGCGTGGGCCGACGCGCTGGACGGAGCCCGGGTCACCGCGTCGGGGACCCGAGCCGACCTCTCACACCTGCTGCCGGTCGTGAGGTTCTAGAACCACGAGCCGATCTTCTTGATCGCGCCGCCGACACCGTCGACGACGTCGGCTCCGAGCTCCACCGCGTTGCCCACGGTGTCGACCACGACGTCACCGACATCGCTCGCGACCTCGCCGACGGTGTCCACCGCGTGCCCGGCCGCGTCACCCCAGCGGCCGTTCGAGATGTCGTCCGCGACCTGACCGCCGCCGCGCCAGACGTCCTCGCCCATGTCGACGACCTCCTTGCCGGTGTTGACGCCCCAGTCGATGACCGGGCCGACACCGGGCAGGTCCGAACCGGGCACCTCACGCGGCGTGGGCGCGTCCTGCCAGCGCTGCTCGGTGACGCTGCCGCCATCGCCGTTGGCGATCCTGGCGAGGTTGCCGAGCGACTCGGAGTCCTTGTCGTAGTACGACGAGTGGGCGTGCCCGATCCAGGACTCGCCGGACGTGCCGAACGTCTTCGCGCCGAACGAGGAGTCGTACGGACCGGTCGACGACCCGTCCTTGGTGAACCAGTCACCACTCGTCGCCTGGATCACCGGGTCGTGCTCCGTGCCACCGACGTAGACGTGCCCGCCGCCGGCCGACAGCTGGTCGACGTTGGACGCGCCGACACCCGGCGAGCCGACGAACACGATGTCGTCCGCCTTCAGGCCGTTGTCCATCGCGGAGTAGCCGACGACCGTGCTGCCGTAGCTGTGGCCGATCACCGTGACGTGCGCGTTGGGGTTCGCGACGCGGTAACCGTCGACGTCCTTCGCCAGGATCTGCCCACCCTCGATCGCCTGCTGGGGGTCGTTCACCTGACCGGGCAGGAACTCCGGTGCGTCGTAGCCGAGCCACTGGATCGCGGCGCCGTCCGGGCCCATCTTCGCGCTGAGGTTCGAGGCCTGGTCCAGGCCGAAGCTGCTGAGCGTGGACGTGGTGCCGGGCACGCACACCGCGAGGTTCTTCGCGGTGTCCGGGTTGCCGAACGCGACGGCGATGGCGCCTTCCTTGGCACCGGCACCGTCCGGGCTCCAGGCCAGGACGTACGCCTTCTTGCCGGTCTCCTCGCTCAGCTTCCTGGCTTCTCCCAACGCCCCGTTCGCGTCCTCCGCGTTCTTCGCGCGACGTGCCGCTTCGTCGTACTGCGACATCAGCTGCGAACCCTGGGCGTCGTTGCGCAGAGCGCGCTGGCCCTCTGACGAGTTCGGATCGACGCCGAGCTCGCGGGCACGGTCTGCCAACTGCTGCTTGAGCTGGTCCTTCTCCGCGTTGAACCGGGCCATGTCCTCCGGGATCCGCTTGCGGTTCGCGGCGTCCAGCACGTCGGCGGGCAAACCGCGGAGCTGGCCCAGCTCCTGGTACTTGGTGTTCTTGAGCGCTTCCTGCTGGTCCTTGCTCAGGGACTTCCACCAGTCGGCGACGGCCTTCGGGTCGCTGCCCGGCGGCGGCACCGGCGGCAGAGCACCGCCCGCACCTCCACGCTGGGCGGCGCGGTCCCAGCCGCAGTCCGTGCGGGCTGACTCCTCGAAGCCCGGCGGGATCTTGGTCAGCGCATTGGCGTAGGAGCGCAGGACGTTGTTGTAGCCCGACTTCACCTTGTCCAGGTGCTCGTTGACCTGGTTGGCGAGCTGACGGGTCTGCTCGGCGTCCATGCCGGGCGGACGGCCGCGCCACACGCCGATCGCGTGGTCAGCGGCGCCGCGCATCTGGCCGTAGGCACGGGAAGCGGCCTGCACGATGTCAACGCCGGCGCCGAGTCGTTCCGCAGCGGCCTTGGCAGCGGTGGCGGACAGCTGGGCGCGCGCGGTGAACTTCGAGGCGGCGTCGCCGGTCCAGTTGCTGACGGCGGTCTTGCCACCGTTCGCGACGGACTCGCCTGCACGGCCGACCGCACTGATCGCACCGGTGATCGGGTCTGCGGCGGCAGCGATCCGGCCGACGTCGCCGGACGCGAGCCTGCCGTACAGGCTCTCGGGATCCGTGTAGCTCACTGACCGCCCCCAAGTCCCGAGAAGAGCTTCTTCAGAGCGGCCGCGTGGTCCTCGTCGGTGCGCTGGTAGGCCTCGGCGTTCGACACGAGACCCTCTGCCGCGTCGGTGAACCAGGAGGAACCGCGCTGCAGGTCCTGGGAGTGGGTCCCGACGAACCTCGACAGCGCGTCCGCGAACTCCGCGGCGGCGTCGACCTCCCCGAACGCACCCGCGTCGAGCTGGAGCATCGAGATCATCTCCGCTGCCTCGCGCACCGCGTCGGAGCCGTTGCCGAACTCCTTGGACGCGGTGCGCAGCAGCTCTGGCTCAACGCCGAACATCGCCACCCCCTGTTGGTCACCGATCAATGCGACGCAGATACATGATGGCCGGTTCCCCACTCATCGATGGGCGGTTTCGGGCACGATGTCGTTCATGGTGCAGACAGGGTGGACGGCCCAGCGGTGGACCGCTGTGTTCATCGAGCAGGCGGAGTTGTTCCGCAAGGCAGTGGCAGACGCGGACCCTGCCGCTCCGGTGCCGACACGCCCCGGCTGGACCGTGCAGGACCTGGTCATCCACCTCGGGCGGTTCCTGGAGACCTCCACCGAGTACCTGCGCACCGGCAGCCGCACCGCGATGGCACCGCCGCCCCCGCAGGCCGGTCTGACGCCGTTGCAGTACCTCGACCTGCAACTGACCGCAGCCGCGGAGATCCTGACGGCCGTGCCGGGAAACCGCCCGGTGTGGACGTTCTCACCGGCCGCGCCCGACCTGGCCTGGGTGTGGCACCGCCGGATCGCGCACGAGACGGTGCTGCGCCGGTTCGACGCGCAGACGGTCGTCCGTCAGGTCGTGGCCACGGACGCCGACCTCTGCGCCGACGGCATCGACGAGGTGCTGACCACGATCGTCGCGGCCAATCTCGACGGCGACGTGCCGAACACCGTGACCGGCACCGCGGTCGTGCGTCCCACCGACGTACCGGAATCCTGGTTGATCTCCCTCGTAGCTGGTGAGGTGCCCGAAGTCCGTGCCGCGGCCCCCGGTGAGGAGGGCGACGCGCAGGTGACCGGCGAGGCCGAGGTCGTCTACTTCTGGCTCTGGAACAGGATGTCCTTCAAGGAGATGACCGGCGACCGCCGCGTGCTGGACGTCCTCCAGGTCGGACGGGGGCACTGATGCGCAAGCTCGCGGTGGCAGTGCTGGGATGCCTGTTGCTCACCGGATGTGCGGCGAACTGGCAGCAGGAGGTTCGGTACAAGATCGTTTCGGTGGACAACGACACCCCAACCGAGTACTTCAGACTCGAACTGGTGGGTGACGCGCCCAAGGGTGCGCTGGAACCGGAACAGTTGAAGTGGCACTTCATGCAGACCACGGAGATCAAAGGCGGCCAGATCGGCGACGAGGTGCTCTGCGCCGTCGACCAGGAGAAGGGCAACGCGTTCGGGAACTCGAACGTCGTGACGCATCTCAAGAACTGCAAAAAGGCTTGATGCGCAAGATCATCGCGGTGCTCGCGGCCTGTCTGGTGCTGACCGGCTGCGGGCTCGGCCGCTGGGAAGGCGAGATTCGCTTCAAGGTCACCAGCATCAACAACTGCTACGACGGCTACAGCGACGTGATCTGCGCGACCCGCATCTACCTCGACCTCGTGGGCAACCTGCCAGGCGGCGCACCGGACAAGAGCTCCTTCAAGGGTGCCTTCGTGGAGCCGGACGACTTCGAGGACGAGTCGAAGGTGCGCGACCAGGTGGCGGTGGGCGACGAGATCATCTGCGTGGGCCAGGAACAGTCCGAGGGCTTCGAGTACCTCAACGGGAACCCGCTGCAGCTCTCGAAGTGCCGGATGGCATGAGTTTCATCACCTCACCAGGGGTCTGGAGGGGGTAGTTGGCCCCCTGCTCCACTTACACTCGGGTTGCAGCCAGCCCCATCGTGAGGGAGCCAATTCGGTGGTCGACGACCATTCCCAGTCCGAACAGGAACCCCGTGAGGAGTGTGGCGTCTTCGGCGTCTGGGCTCCCGGTGAAGACGTCTCGAAGATGACCTACTACGGGCTCTACGCCCTGCAGCACCGCGGCCAGGAGGCAGCGGGCATCTCGGTCGGAGACGGGGCGCAGGTCGTCGTCTTCAAGGACCTCGGACTCGTCAGCCAGGTGTTCGACGAGCAGGTCCTGCAGAGCCTCAAGGGCCACGTGGCCGTCGGCCACTGCCGCTACTCCACCACCGGGTCCACGACCTGGGAGAACGCGCAGCCCACGTTCCGCACCACCGCCGCCGGGTCCGGTCTGAGCCTCGGCCACAACGGCAACCTCGTGAACACCGCCGAGCTGTTGGAGAAGGCCAAGTCCCTCGGTATCGTCGAGCGCAACGGCGCCACCACCGACTCGGACATCCTCTGCGGCCTGCTCGCCCACGCGGCGGCCGACAAGGGCATCGAGCAGGCCGCGCTGGAACTGCTGCCGACCGTCAAGGGCGCGTACTGCCTGACGTTCTCCGACGAGTCCACGCTGTACGCGGCGCGCGACCCGCACGGTGTCCGCCCGCTGGTGCTCGGCCGGCTGGAACGCGGCTGGGTCGTGGCGAGCGAGACCGCGGCACTCGACATCGTCGGCGCGAGCTTCGTGCGCGAGGTCGAGCCCGGTGAGCTGATCGCGATCGACGGCGACGGCCTGCGTTCCACCCGGTTCGCGACGCCAGAGCCCAAGGGCTGCATCTTCGAGTACGTCTACCTGGCGCGCCCGGACACGACGATCTCCGGCCGCGGCGTCCACGCGACGCGCGTCGAGATCGGCCGCCGGCTCGCCAAGGAGCACCCGGTCGAGGCCGACCTGGTGATCCCGGTGCCGGAGTCCGGCACGCCCGCCGCCATCGGCTACGCGCAGGCCAGCGGCATCCCGTACGGATCGGGCCTGGTCAAGAACGCCTACGTCGGCCGGACGTTCATCCAGCCGTCGCAGACCATCCGTCAGCTGGGCATCCGGCTGAAGCTGAACCCGTTGCGCGACGTCATCCGCGGCAAGCGGCTGGTCGTCGTGGACGACTCGATCGTGCGCGGCAACACCCAGCGCGCGCTCGTCCGCATGCTGCGCGAGGCCGGTGCGCTCGAAGTGCACGTGCGGATCGCCTCGCCGCCCGTCAAGTGGCCGTGCTTCTACGGCATCGACTTCGCCTCACGCGCGGAGCTCATCGCGAACGGCCTGGACGACGACGGCATCCGTCGCTCGGTCGGCGCCGACTCACTCGGGTACGTGTCGCTGGAGCAGCTCGTCGCGGCGACCGAGCAGCCCAAGTCGCGGCTGTGCTCGGCGTGCTTCGACGGCGAGTACCCGATCGAACTGCCGCAGGACGCGCTCATCGGCAAGCACCTGCTCGAGGGCCTCAAGGGCGTGTCGGGCTCAGCCGCTCCCGTCCTGGCGAGCGGCTATGGTGCCGAAGACGCCCTGCGTCGTCCCTGAGCACCCAGATCCAAGTGGAAGAAGTTGACGTGACCGACAGCGCCAAGGCCACCTACGCCGCCGCCGGAGTCAGTATCGCCGCAGGTGACGAGGCGGTGGAGAAGCTCAAGCCGTGGGCGGCCAAGGCGCATCGGCCCGAGGTGCTCGGTGGCATCGGTGGCTTCGCCGGCCTGTTCCAGCTCAAGCTCGACCGCTGGAAGGAGCCGATCCTCGCGTCCTCCACGGACGGCGTCGGCACCAAGATCGCGATCGCGCAGGCGCTCGACAAGCACGACACCATCGGCATCGACCTCGTCGCCATGATCGTCGACGACCTGGTCGTGTGCGGCGCCGAGCCGTTGTTCGTGCAGGACTACATCGCGGTCGGCAAGGTCGTCCCGGACAAGATCGCGGCGCTGGTCAAGGGCATCGCCGACGGCTGTGTCCAGGCCGGTTGCGCGCTGCTCGGCGGCGAGACCGCGGAGCACCCCGGCCTGATGGGCGACGACGACTACGACGTCTCCGGCACCGGCGTCGGCGTGGTCGAGCACTCCAAGCTGCTCGGCCCCGACCGCGTCCGCGACGGCGACGTCGTGATCGCGATGGGCTCGTCCGGCCTGCACTCCAACGGCTACTCGCTCGCCAGGCACGTGCTGCTGGAGATCGCGCGCATGCCGCTGGAGGGCCACGTCGAGGAGTTCGGCCGCACCCTCGGCGAGGAGATGCTGGAGCCGACCAAGATCTACGCCAAGGACTGCCTGGCGCTGATCGCCGAGACCGAGGTCCGCTGCTTCTCGCACGTCACCGGTGGTGGCCTGGCCGCGAACCTGGCCCGCGTGCTGCCGGAGGGCCTGCACGCGACGCTGGACCGCGGCACCTGGACGCCCGCGCCCGTCTTCCAGCTCATCGCCCAGCGCGGCCGGGTCGAGCGCGAGGAGATGGAGAAGGCGTTCAACATGGGCGTCGGCATGGTCGCCGTCGTCGCGCCGGAGGACGTCGACCGCGCGCTGGCCGTGCTGACCGCCCGCCACGTCCCGGCGTGGGTGCTCGGCGAGATCACCAAGTCCGCCGAGGGCGGCGCCAAGCTCGTCGGCGACCACCCGCGTTTCTGAGGCAACCTCCTGAGACGGTCGTCGCGTACTAAGCGGCGACCGAGGAGGGGGCACTTGGACCGCGACCGCGAGTTCGGGGAGTTCGTCGACGCCCGTGCGCTCGTCATGCGCCGCACGGCATACCTGCTGTGCGGCGACTGGCACTGCGCGGAGGACATCGTCCAGACCGCGCTGATCAAGATGTACGTGGCCTGGTCGCGCGTCCGAAAGGACAGCGTCGACGCCTACGCCCGCAAGGTGCTCGTGCGCACCGCCATCGACGAGACCCGGCGCGGGTTCTTCCAGCGCGAACGCACCGTCGACGCCGTGCCCGAACGCGCCGTCGCGGACTCGACGTCCGACCTGGACCTGCGCGAGGCCCTCGACACGTTGCCTCCGGGACAACGCGCTGTCGTCGTGCTGCGGTACTGGGAGGACCTGAGCATCACCGAGACCGCCCGCATCCTCGGCAGGACGGAGGGCACGGTGAAGAGTCAGGCCGCCAAGGGCCTCGCCGCGTTGCGTGATCTGCTGGAGAACGAGCCGGCGTCGCGGATCCACACCTCAGAGGTGATCCGCAGGGGCAAGACCAAGCTCGTACGCCGGCGCACGGCGATCGCGGGAGCGATGGTGTTCACGCTGCTCGCCGGCGTCGGCGTGACCGGGTACCTGGCGGCGACGCCGCACAAGGCGTCGGCACCGGCGACGTCCCAGGACGCCGGGGGTGTGGTCGACCGCAACGCTGAGCTGACCAAGCTGCTGCGGAGGCAGTACGCACTGCCTGCCGGTGTCACCGCCGAGGACGTCCCCGAGATCAGGGCCGGTGCGTTCGTGTTCTTCACCCGCGACACCAACACGCCCGACAACAAGCGACGAGCCGTGGCCAGGCTGCGGGACGCACAGGGCATCGGCGGCGTCACGATCGCGATCGGCCGTGCCACGAGCTCCGGACCGGGCAACTGCGACGATCCGTCGTGCCGCATCGAGGAACGTGACGGCATCAGGATCCGCAGCATCCAGCTGCCGAGCACGACCCTGGGTGCGCAGATCGTGTACGTCGACGCCATCCGCCCCGACGGCACGAGCATCATGCTCAGCAGCGACAACATCGGCCGCTTCAGCAACGCGGTGTGGGGCGACCCGGACATCGGCGGGGCTCCGCAGCGGTCCGCGCCGGTGCTGGACCGCGAGGAGCTGATAAAGATCGCGACATTGCCCGGCCTCACCTTCTAACCTTGAGACATGAACGACGTGACCGTGACGAGGACGCTGGTGGTGCCGGCGTCCGAGCTGCGCGAACGTTTTTCCAGGTCAGGTGGGCCGGGCGGGCAGGGAGTGAACACGGCGGACAGCCGCGTGGAGCTCTCGTTCGACCTGGCTGCCTCGCCGTCGATCCCCGCGCACCTCAAACAGCGGATGCTCGACCGGCTGGCCGGCAGGCTCGTCGACGGCGTGCTCACGATCGCCGCCTCCGAGCACCGCGCGCAACTGCAGAACCGCGCCGCCGCCCGCGAACGCCTCGCCGTGATCCTGCGCGAGGCCGCTGCACCACCGCCTCCGATGCGCAGGGCGACCAAGCCCACCAGGGGTTCGCAGGAACGCCGCATCGCCTCGAAGAAGCGCCGTGCGGACACCAAACGCGGCCGCGGCCGTTCAGGCTCCTGGGACTAACGCGTAGATCCGTTCGGGCCGGCCGGTTCCGCCGTACCGCAACCGGACCTCGGCCCGTCCCGTCGACACGAAGTGCTCCAGGTACCGGCGCGCGCTGACCCTCGCGACGCCCGTCGAGGAAGCACATTCCGACGCCGACAGCCCTTCCGGACGCGACCGCAGCGCGGTGTCCACGAGTCGCGCGGTCTCCGGCGTCAAACCCTTGGGCAGCAACGGTTTCGAGGTGGGCCGCGCGCCGAACACCTGGTCCACGTCCGCCTGCCCGGCCGAGTCGAGCCGGTGCAGCTTGTCCCGCAACGACGCGAAGTGCGCGAGCTGGTCGCGCAGGGCCTGGTAGTCGAACGGCTTGATCAGGTAGTGCAGTACGCCACCGCGCATCGCACTGCGCACGGTCTCGACGTCGGTCGCCGCCGTGATCACGATGACGTCCACGTCCTCGTTGGCGCGCAACGACTTCAGCACGTCCAGCCCGCTTTGATCGGGCAGGTAGATGTCGAGCAGCACGAGGTCCGGCTTCAGCGAGGCGGCCAGCCGCACCGCGTCCCCGCCGGTGTGCGCGACGCCGACGACCTCGAACCCGTCGGTGCGCGTGACGTACCCGCTGTGCACCTTGGCCACCATGAAGTCGTCGTCGACGACCAGCACCCGGATCACCAGGGCAGCCTTGCCGTGAACACCGAACCGGACACGCTCACCGAACCGCCGCGCCGCAGGCACGCCCGCCTGATCAGCGCGAGCCCGATGCCGCGTTCGCCGTGCGATGCCGCCTTGGTCGTGAACCCGTGCCGGAACACCTCTTCCGCGAGTTCCGGCGCCACCCCGGGACCGGAGTCGCGCACCACGACCTGGACCTCGTCGTCCAACTGCATCACACCCACCTCGATCCACTTCCCCGCGCCGTTCGTGTTCAGCGAACTCAGCGCGTCCAACGCGTTGTCGACGAGATTTCCCAGCACCATCACCAGATCCGCGGACAGGGCCTCGTCGACCCTGCCCAGCACGCTGTCCGGGCCCAGCCGCAGCGCCGTGCCGCGTTCGGCCGCGAGCGACGCCTTGGCGATCAGCAGCGCGGCCACGGCGGGGTCGCCGATCGACTCGCCGACCTCGGTCCGCCACTGGTCCTGCGCCGAGCTGATCTGGTGAATGTAGTTGGTGACCTCGTCGTACTCCTTCAACGAGATCAGGCCGGCGATGGTGTGCAGACGGTTCGCGAACTCGTGCGCCTGCGCCCGCAGCGTGTCCGTCGCGTGCTGCGAGGCGTCGAGTTCGTGTTGCAGCGCAAGGAGTTCCGTGCGGTCTCGCAACGTCACGACCGCGCCCGCGCCGTCGATCGGCATGCGGTTCAACGTCAGCACCACGCCCTGCCGCAGCACCAACTGGTCGACACCGGTCGCGCGGCCGGTCAGCACGTCGCGCAGCCGGTCGTTGAGCTCCAGTTCCTCGACCGAGCGGCCGACCGCGTCCTCCGGCAACGCCAGCAGGTCGCTCGCGTGGTCGTTGACCAGCGTGATCCGGTTCTGCCCGTCGAGACCGACGACGCCCTCGCGGATGCCGTGCAGCAACGCCTCGCGGTTCTCGACCAGCGCGGTGATCTCGTGCGGCTCCAGCCCGAGCGTCTGGTTCTTCACCCTGCGGGCCAGCAGCAACGACCCGGTGACGCCGATGATCAGCGCGATCGCCAGGTAGCGCAGCACGTCGACCGGCTGCTCCAGCGCGCCGGCGAAGATCCCCGGTTCCTCGGCGCCCGCGATCACCATGCCGTTGACCTGGCGGCTGGTCGGGTCGAACACCGGCACGTGCGCCTCGATCGAGTCGCCGATGGTGCCCGTCCAGGACCGGCCTTCCAGGGCCGTGGCTCGGGTGTCCAGAGTGGACCCGATCTGGGCCGGGTCCGGTGAGGCGATCACGAGCCGGTTCTCGTCGAGGATCAGCACGTAGGAGGCGCCGGACAGGCTGCGGGCCGTCTCGGCGGGCGCGGACAGCAGGCGCCAGTTGCCCATCTCCTCCTGGACCAGCGAGTTCGCGGCGACGGTCTCGGCGACCGAGAGCATCCGCCGTTCCTCGTTGGAGCGAAAGTTGCTGCCCGTCTGGACGACAGTCAGCGCGCCCACCGCGCCCAGTAGCAGGGTGACGACTACGAGTTGCCATGCGAGGAGCTGACTGGCCAGGGAACGGCGGCGACGCATGTGACCTCCCGTGACCAGAAAGACCGAAAGAAACCTTAGAAGCGCAAGAGCGACATCAAGGTTTACACGAGAGCAACATGTCCAACCACGCGGACGAGAGGCGGGGATCACAGTGTCGGTGAAGGTGTGGGTGGCGGTGGCGACGGCGTTGCTCGCCGTCCTGCTCGTGCCGCCGCTGCTGACGCCGGGTGCGGACAGCGGCGAGACGAGCCAGGTACGAGCGCTGCGGGTGCTGGTGCCGAACGCTCCTGGCGGCGGTTACGACATCACGGCTCGCACGGCGGCGAAGGCCATGGAGGACGCTGACCTGCTGCGCAACGCCGAGGTGTTCAACCTCCCCGGCGCCGGCGGCACGGTCGGACTCGGCCGCACGGTCGGTGAGCGCGGCAACGGCAAGCTGATCATGTCGATGGGTCTGGGCGTCGTGGGCGCGGTGTACACGAACAAGTCGCCGAACTCGCTGCTCGACACCACCCCGATCGCGAAGCTGATCGAGGAACCGGACATCGTCGTGGTCGCGAAGGACTCGCCGTACACGTCGATGCAACAACTCGTCGACGCCTGGAAGGCCAACCCCGGCACGGTGACGGTCGGCGGCGGTTCGGCTCCCGGCGGCCCCGACCACCTGGCGCCGATGCTGATCGCGAAGGCCGTGGGCCTGCCGCCCAAGACCGTCAACTACATCCCGTTCGACGGCGGCGGCGAGCTGCTGGCCAGCGTTCTGGGCGGCAAGGTCGCGTTCGGCGTCTCCGGCGTCGGCGAGTACCGCGACCAGATCCAGGCCGGCACGTTGCGGGTGCTCGCGGTGACGAGCAAGGACCGCATCCAGGGCATCGACGCGCCGACGTTGCGACAGTCCGGTGTGGACGTCGAGTTCACCAACTGGCGCGGCATCGTCGCTCCGCCCGGCATCTCGGCGACCGACAAGGCGAAGCTGGTCGAGGTGTTCCAGAACCTCCAGAGGACGCCGCAGTGGAAGGAAGCGTTGCAGCGCAACGGCTGGACGGACGCCTTCGCGCCGGGAGACGAGTTCAGGACCTTCCTGGAGAACGAGAACAAGCGGGTGGCAACGGTGCTCAAGGACTTGGGGCTGGCATGACGACCGTGATGAAGCCGGAGCGGAAGAACTGGCTCCGCGAACACTCCGAGCTGGGCATCTGCGCCCTGCTGGTCGTGCTCGGCGTGCTGGTGCTCACCGACGCGCTGCGCATCCCCACGGACTTCGCCCAGCGCGGCCCCGTCGGGCCGAAGGCGGTGCCGATCCTGGTCGGCTCGCTGCTGCTGATCGTCGCCGCGTTGCTGGCCCGTGACGTCCTGCGCGGCGGCAAGGGCGAGGCCGAGGCCGGCGAGGACGTCGACCTGTCCGCACCCGCCGACTGGCGCACGGTTCTCCTGCTGTGCGGTGCTTTCCTCGCGAACGCCGCACTGATCGGCGTGGTCGGCTTCCCGATCTCCGGCGCGATCCTGTTCTGGGGCGCGGCCTACGCGCTCGGCAGCCGCAACCTGGTGCGCGACCCGTTGATCGCGGCCAGCCTGTCGATCTTCACCTTCGTGGTGTTCAACAACCTGCTCGGTGTCCCCCTGCCCGGTGGCCCGTTGATGGAGGTGTTCTAGGTGGAACAACTGCTCGACGGCTTCGCGACCGCGCTGACGCCGACACACCTGCTGCTCGCCGCCATCGGCGTGCTGCTCGGCACCGCGATCGGTGTCCTGCCGGGCATCGGCCCGGCCATGGCGGTGGCCCTGCTGCTGCCCGTCACCTACGGCATGGAGCCGACCGGCGCGTTCATCATGTTCGCGGGCATCTACTACGGCGGCATGTTCGGCGGTTCGACCACGTCGATCCTGCTCAACACGCCAGGTGAGAGCGCAGCGGTCGTGGCCGCGTTCGAAGGCAATCCCATGGCCCGCAAGGGACGCGGTGCGCAAGCGCTTGCCGCCGCCGCCATCGGCCACTTCACCGGCGGCATCATCGGCACGATCCTGATCGTCCTGCTGGCGCCGTTCGTCGCCAAGCACGCCGTCGACATCGGCGCCCCCGACCTGTTCGCGGTCATGGTGCTGGCGTTCATCGCCGTCACCTCGGTGCTCGGCGCGTCCCGGATCCGCGGGTTCGCCTCGTTGCTCATCGGCCTCACCCTCGGCCTGGTCGGTCTCGACGAGATGACCGGCCAGCAGCGCCTCACGTTCGGCTCGCTGCACCTCGCGGACGGCATCGACATCGTCGTGGTCGCGGTGGCGCTGTTCGCGGTCGGCGAGGCCCTGTGGGTGGCGGCCCACCTGCGCCGCAAGCCGTTCGAACCGATCCCGGTCGGCCGCCCGTGGCTGTCTCGCGCGGACCTGAAGCGCACCTGGAAGCCGTGGCTGCGCGGCCCGGTGATCGGGTTCCCGTTCGGCGCGATCCCGGCAGGCGGCGCGGAGATCCCGACGTTCCTGTCGTACGTGACGGAGAAGCGGCTCTCCAAGCACAAGGACGAGTTCGGCAAGGGCGCCATCGAGGGAGTGGCGGGCCCGGAGTCCACGGCCTCCGCCTCCGCAGCGGGCACCCTGGTCACGATGCTGACGCTGGGCCTCCCGACCACGGCGGTCGCGGCCGTCATGCTCGCGGCGTTCCAGCAGTACGGCATCCAGCCGGGCCCGCTGCTGTTCCAACGCGAGTCCGGCCTGGTGTGGGCGCTGATCGCGTCGCTGTTCATCGGCCTGACCCTGCTGCTGGTGCTGAACCTGCCGCTGGCACCGCTGTGGGCGAAGCTGCTGCGCATCCCCAGGCCGTACCTGTACGCGGGCATCCTGTTCTTCGCCTCGGTGGGCGCCTACGCGGTCAACGCGGACATCTTCGACCTGCTGCTGATGTTCGTGATCGGCCTGCTGGGCTTCGGCATGCGCCGCTACGGTCTGCCGGTGCTGCCCGCGATCATCGGCGTGATCCTCGGCCCGGCCGCGGAACAGCAGATGCGCCGCTCGCTGCAGCTCTCCGACGGCTCGCTGACCGGTCTGGTGAACAGCCCGATGGCGATCGTGGTCTACGTGATCATCGTGGTGATCCTGTTCTTCCCGCTGTTCAAGCGGTTCCTGCCGAAGCCGCCCGCCGCTGCGGCGGAGCCGGAACGCGAGAAGGTGGACGCCTGATCGCACGAGAAAGCCCCCGCTCTCCCGGCGGGGGCTTTCTTCATGCGCTGCGCACGATCAGGATCGCGAACGGCTTCTCGTCCTCCGGCCCGCGCACCGCGAACTCGGTCTGCTCGCGCAGCGTCGCCCACAGCTCCATCACGCGGGCCACCTGCGGCTCAGGCATTCCGCAGATCGTCACGAACGCCCGCACCTGCTCGGGTTTCGTCGGCAGCTTGCCGCGCTTGAGCAGCGAGTAGACCTGGCTGCGCGGCAGCTGTCTGCCCGCCCGGCGGTGGATCTCCGGCAGGGTCAGGCCCGACCGGACCTGGATCGTCCGCAGCAACTCGATGAACTCGGCCGCGGTCGCTGCTCGCAGTTCGGCGGTCGAGGTCGCGATCAGCGGCTGCACCGGATGCGGGTCGATGCCGAGTTCCGCTCCGAGAATCGCGCTCATCTCGCGGTAGGCCGCGATCGCCTCCGCGCGCCTGCTCGATCTCGACAGGCCGAGCAGGAGCTGCGGCCACAGCCGGTGCAGGCGTTCGAGCGGATCGCCCTCCGGGTAGGTCATCTCTGCTCTTCCGGCCAGACCACCATCGGACTCGCGGGCGGCAGCGGGCCGAACCTCGCGGTGAACGGACGGCTGCGGCCCAGCGTGATCGTCACGGCCAGCACGGCGGCCGTCGTGGACACGGCGACGACCGGCGAGTGGTCGTGCGCGAGCATCCACGCGGTGAAGATGAACGCGGCCGTCGCCAGCATGACCGTGCTGGCGCCGGAGGTGGAGCACCGCCGGCGCGGGTGAAGAGCCCCGTTGTAGGGGGTGGTGGTCATCAGAAACTCCTGGATGGGGTCGGCGCAGGCGTCACCGCGCGCCGGGTGGACCAACTGATTTGCAGAACAGCGAAAAGCCGTATGTGTGGAAAGCGTCCGTGCGAGCAATTGGCGTTGCCGCCGGACCCGGCGACATAACGGCTTGACCACGAGCATGTCACTCACACGGGTGATTGCCAACTGAATCGTCGTCCAGGTTTTTCATGTCCTGTGCAACGCTGTCCAGATCCGTCCAACCGGATCCAACTGGCCAGTTTCTGGCCACTTTTGCGCAGCCGCTGACCACGTGGTGGTCGATTGGTCGTATTGTCAACGTCCAATGCCGTCCAATTCTCTGGCCGGAGCTGTGGCTGCCCGTTAGGCTCGCGAGCGTGCTGGAATTTTATTCCGGCGGTGAGAAACCCCTGGCCGAGCTTTGGACCAGCTGAGCAGCGGGGTGCGGCCTCCTGTTGGCGCGGGAGGCCGTCACGCGCCGCCACTGCTGCACCCAGTCGTCGATCGCCTTCGGTGGCTCTCCGCAGCCGGTCAGGAAGGCTCTCAGCGGGTCTTCCTGCTTCGGGAGCCGGTAGATGCACATCGCGTGCGCGCTGCTCTTCGCCAACGCCAGGTCGCCGACGTTGATGGAGACCTGCCGATACGACAAACCTCTCGACATGCGCAGCAGGTTGAGTGCGCGGACGAATTCGGCACAGTTGGTGGCGCGGCATGCCGTCGCGAACGGACTGTCGTCCTCGCTGGGCGACATCGTGTTCGGTCCTCCTGCTGAGGCGTTCTTCTCCCTTTGCGCGGGTGTAACGAACGGGGCGGCGTCCGCGAGAAAGGGAGCGGTGTTCGACTGGGTGAACGCGGATCTTACCTCCGTGTCCGGCACCTTTGTCGAACCGTTCCGTCGTGTCCGGATATTCCAAGATCGGCGAAACTGAAGTCGATTTCAGCAGGACAATCGTTCGCTTAGTTCGTTTGTCCAGATCAGCGAGCTGTTCGAGCGGCTATTGGTTTGTACCAAATGGAAACGGCCACCCTGTTCGCCTCAGGCGGACAGGGTGGCCGTTGCTCCGAACGGATCAGCCGTGTGTCGGAAACCCCAGGTTCACGCCGTGCTGCTGCGGCCACCGGGCGGTGACAGCCTTGGCGCGCGTGTAGAACTTCACGCCCTCAGCGCCGTGCACGTGCGTGTCGCCGAACAGCGAGTCCTTCCAACCACCGAACGAGTAGTAGGCCATAGGCACGGGGATCGGCACGTTGATGCCGACCATGCCAACGTGCACGCGCCGCTGGTACTCACGGGCGGCGAGGCCGTCACCGGTGTAGATGGCGGTGCCGTTGCCGTACTGGTTGGCGTTCACCAGCTCCAGCGCGTCCTCGAACGTGTCTGCGCGCACGACCGTCAACACCGGCCCGAAGATCTCGTCGGTGTAGATCGTCATGTCGCGGGTGACGTGGTCGAACAGCGTCGGCGCGAGCCAGAAGCCCTCCGGGTGTCCTGCGGGCGCGTAGCCGCGGCCGTCCACGACCAGCGACGCGCCGGCCGCCTCGCCCGCGTCCACATAGGACCGGACGCGGTCCCGGTGCACGCCGGTGACCAGTGGGCCCATCTGGGCGGCGGGGTCGGTGCCCGGCAGCACCGACGGGTGCAGGTCGCGGGTCCGCGAGGCGATCTTCGACACCAGCTCGTCGCCGGTCTCGCCCACGGCCACGACCACCGAGATCGCCATGCAACGCTCGCCGGCGGAGCCGTAACCTGCGGAAACCGCGGCATCGGCGGCCACGTCGAGGTCGGCGTCGGGCAGCACGACCATGTGGTTCTTGGCGCCGCCCAGGGCCTGCACGCGCTTGCCTGCCGCGGTGCCGCGCGAGTAGACGTGCCGCGCGATCGGGGTCGAGCCGACGAACGACGCGGCGGCGACGTCCGGGTGGTCCAGCAGCGCGTTGACCGCGAAGGCGTCGCCCTGCAGCACGTTCAGCACGCCGTCGGGCAGCCCGGCCTCCTTGAACAGCTCGGCGAGCCGCAACGAAGCCGACGGGTCACGCTCGGACGGCTTCAGCACGAAGGTGTTTCCGCAGGCGATGGCGATGGGGAACATCCACATCGGCACCATCACGGGGAAGTTGAACGGCGTGATGCCCGCGACGACGCCCAGAGGCTGCCGGAACGAGTACGCGTCGACCCC
Source organism: Lentzea sp. NPDC102401 (assembly GCF_044765805.1). NCBI lineage: Bacteria > Bacillati > Actinomycetota > Actinomycetes > Pseudonocardiales > Pseudonocardiaceae > Lentzea > Lentzea sp. NPDC102401. The sequence continues at coordinate 681,521 of NZ_JBIWKS010000003.1, forward strand.
GCGCGAGACCTGCTCGGAGTGCTCGCCCTTCAGCAGTTGCGGGATGCCGCAAGCGAACTCGACGACCTCAAGGCCGCGCTGCACCTCGCCGGCCGCGTCGGACAGCACCTTGCCGTGCTCGGACGTGATGATCGCGGCGAGCTCGTCGCGGTGCGTGTGCAGCAGGTGGCGGTACTCGAAGAGGATGCGCGATCGCGTCGACAGCGACGACTCGGACCAGGACAGCGTCGCCTTCAGGGACGACGAGACGGCGAGGTCGACGTCGGCCTGCTCCGCCAGCACGACCTGCGCGGCAACGGAGCCCGTGGCCGGGTCGAAGACGTCGGACTTGCGAGACGACACCCCCGTGGTGCGGGCGCCGTCGATCCAGTGGGGGATGGTGCTCAACGCGTGCCTCCGTGTTAGTGGTCGCGGCTTCGCCGCTCCGGCGACTTCGCCCTGAAGTCGGTCGTCCGGCCCCCGCTTCCCGCCGAATCGCCTTCGGCGGTTGACAGGAAGAGGGAGCCGGACGACCGACGCGAAGTCGCTGGTGGGGCGGTCGTGTTCCGAACGACGAGCGAGGGATTGAGGAGATGGCGCACGGGTTCGGTGCGCTCTTCACGAACGCGCTGCAGAAGCGCGTCAGCGGCCAACCGGCCGAACTCGGCACGGGGCTGGTCGATCGTGGTCAGCGAGACGTGGCGCAACGCTGCCAGCGAGGTGTTGTCGTACCCCACAACGGAAACGTCGTCGGGAACGCGCAGCCCGGCGTCTTCCAGAGCCGAGATGGCGCCGACGGCGTTGAAGTCGTTGCAGGACAGGATTGCCGTGGGCAAAGCATCGTCGTCGATCAACGAACGGATCGCGCGCGCTCCAGCCGCGTCGGTGTACTCGGACGGCACGACCTGCGGCACGAGCCCGTGGGCTTCCATGGCGGCGACGTATCCGCGCCGGCGAGGTCCGGACTGACTGCCTTCACCGCCGTCCAGATGCGCGATGCGCTTGTGCCCCAGAGAAACCAGGTGGTCAACGGCCAGTCGTGCGCCCTGCTCGCCGTCGTCGTTCACGGTATCCACAGTGGACACACGGGACGACCGGGCGACCAGCACCACAGGAAGTTGTTCGGCTGCCTTGCCGATAGCGGTCGCCGGCACGACAGGCGACAGCAGGATCAACCCGGCAGGGCGGAAGGACAGCAGCGATTCCAGGGCGCGGCGTTCACGGGCGGGCGAGCGGCCGCCGGTGTTGATGATGATGTCGAACCCCTGCTCGCGCGCCACCTCGTCGATGCCGTCCACGACCTCCGCGAAGAACGCGTTGTGCAGGTCGGACACCATCACGCCGAGTACGGTCGACGTGCGCGAGGCCAGCGACCGCGCCATGGCGTGCGGGGAGTACCCCAGTTCCTCCGCGGCCTTCAGCACAGCGCTGCGTCGCAACTCGCTCACCTTGGGTGAACCGCGCATCACCAGTGACACCAGTGCGCGGGACACGCCCGCCCGCAGAGCGACGTCCTCCATTGTCGGCCTGACCACCTGGAACCACCTCCCCTCACGTCACGGACTGGAAACCCACCCTTGACACCCGTGTGATGGAAGCTACAGGGTTAGAGCGCTCCAACCAATAGAGCGCTCTAACACATCTCGGCGATGAACAGGGGAAACCTGCGATGCGGATCGGAGTAGCGGGTGTCGGCAGGATCGGCACCATGCATGCGACCAACCTCGCCGCACTGGATCGAGTCGACGAGGTGCTTCTCTTCGACCCGGTACCCGGCAGGGCAGCGCAGGCGTCGGCCGAACTCGCTGGGACCGAGGCGGTGGACGACCTCGACACCCTTCTGGGCAACGTCGACGGTGTTCTGCTCGCCACCCCGACGAACACCCACCCGGAGATGCTCCGCGCGGCCATCGCGCAGGGCGTCCCCACACTGTGCGAGAAGCCGATCGCGAGCGACGTCGCCGAGATGGCAGCGCTGATCGCGGACGTGGAGAAGTCCGGCGTCGAGGTGCTCGTCGGCTTCCAGCGCCGGTTCGACCCGGCCATCTACGAGCTCAACCGCCGCATCCGCGCGGGCGAGGTCGGCGACATCTACCTGGTCAGGGCCGTCGGTAACGACGCGAACCCGCCGGACTTCTCCTACCTGCCCGCCTCCGGTGGCATCTTCCGCGACCTGCTGATCCACGACCTGGACTGCGTGCCGTGGCTGGTCGGCCAGCCGGTGGTCGAGGTCTACGCGAGCGGCTCGGTCCTGGTGCACCAGGCGTTCGCGGACGCCGACGACGTGGACAACGCCGTCGTGATGCTGAAGTTCGAGGGCGGCGCGCACGCCACGCTGGCCGGCGGACGGCACGACCCGGTCGGCTACGACCACCGCATCGAGGTCCTGGGCAGCAAGGACTCCCTGGTGGCGGGCGTCGACGCGCGCACGCCGCTGAACTCGCTGGAGCCCGGCGGTCACGTGGCCGGACCGGACGCCTACCCCGGCTTCCCCGAGCGCTTCCACCGCGCGTACGTCAACGAGATGAACCTGTTCACGCAGGTCATCAAGGGCGAGGTCGCGAACCCGTCGCCGGCGCGAGAGAGTTTGATCAGCCTGCGCCTGGCCGAAGCTTGTGAGCAGTCGCGTCGCAGCGGCGCACCGGTGAGGATCGAGGGGAACTAGGCATGGCGAAGATCGCTGGGGCACCGATCTCCTGGGGCGTGTGCGAGGTGCCGGGCTGGGGCAACGTGCTCCCGTCCGACACGGTGCTGAGCCAGATGCACTCGCTCGGACTCACCGCCACCGAACTCGGCCCGCCCGACTACCTGCCAGCCGACCCCGAAGCGTTGAAAACCCTCCTGAGCGGCCACGACCTCACGCTGGTCGGTGGTTTCCTCGCGGTCACCCTGCACACCGACGTCCAGTCCACTCTGGACGAAGCCGACCGGGTGGCCGCGATCCTCACGGCCGGTGGCGCCGAGGTTCTCGTGCTCGCCGCCGCGACCGGGCTGGACGGCTACGACGAGACCCCGAAGCTCACCGACGACGAGTGGAACACCCTCGTCGCCACCTGCGCGAAGATCCGTGAGATCGCCGCCGGGCACGGCCTCGAAACCGTGCTGCACCCGCACGTGGGCACCCACGTCGAGCGGGAGGCGGAGGTCGACAGGTTCCTCGCGGACTCCGATCTCCAGCTCTGCCTGGACACCGGCCACCTGCTCATCGGTGGCACGGACCCGGTCGAGCTGGCGCGCCGCTACCCGGACCGGATCGGTCACGTGCACCTCAAGGACGTGCGTGACGAGATCGCGGCGAAGGTGCGCAGCGGCGAACTCAGTTACACCGATGCCGTGGAACAGGGCATCTACGTGCCGCTCGGGGACGGCGACGTGGACGTGGAAGCGCTGGTGAAGCTCGTTCAAGAGGCGGGCTACACCGGTTGGTTCGTCCTCGAGCAGGACACCCAGCTCAAGGACGGAAGTCCAGTGGACAAGCCACTTCAGGACACCGCGCGCAGTCTCGCGCACCTCAGCAAGATCCTCTGAAGGGACTGGAGACGATGAAGTCTCGTCTGGTCATCCGCGCGGGCGTCGCTCTCGCCGGTGTTGCTCTACTCGCCGCCTGCAGCGGTCCCACGGGAACCAACACCTCAAACACGCAGAACAACAGCGCACCGGCCACCGGGGACCTCAAGGTCGCCGTCATCACCCACGGCACCGCGGGTGACGCGTTCTGGAGCGTCGTGAAGGTCGGTGCCGAGGACGCGGGCAAGCAGCTCGGCGTCGGCGTCACCTACAACTCCGACGGCGACCCCGGCGCCCAGGCCAAGCTGATCGACAACGCCGTGTCGCAGAAGGTCGGCGGCATCGTGGTGTCGATGGCGAACCCGGATGCGCTCAAGACCTCCATCGAGAACGCGGTGAAGGCCGGCATCCCGGTCATCACGATCAACTCCGGCAGCGCGAAGAGCGCGGAGTTCGGTGCCATGGCGCACGTCGGCCAGGAGGAGTCGATCGCCGGTGAGGAAGCCGGCAAGAAGCTCAAGGCCGCGGGCAAGACCAAGCTGCTCTGCGTGATCCACGAGGCCGGCAACACGGGCCTCAACCAGCGCTGCGACGGTGCCCGCACCGGCTTCGGCGGCGCGGTGGAGAACCTCCAGGTCGACATCTCCAACCCGACCGACATCGAGGCCCGCATCAAGGCCAAGCTGCAGTCCGACACCGCTGTCGACGGTGTGCTGGCGCTCAACCCGCAGGTCGCCGTGAACGCGGCCTCCGCGATCAAGGGCGCGGGCTCGAAGGCGCAGGTCGCGACGTTCGACCTGAACGCCGACGTGGTCAGCTCGATCAAGGCGGGCGAGGTGCTGTTCGCCGTCGACCAGCAGCAGTACCAGCAGGGCTACCTGCCGATCGTGATGCTGAAGCTCTTCAAGGACAACGCCAACACCCTCGGTGGCGGCAAGCCCGTCCTCACCGGTCCCGGCTTCGTCGACAAGTCCAACGTGGACAAGGTCGCGGAGTACGCCAAGAACGGCAAGAGGTAAGGGAGAGGCGGGGAGATGACCGTGACGGCCACAGCTCCACCGGCTGCAGACGAACGGCTGAGCAAACCCAGGGCCATGGATCAGCTGATCAAACGCCCGGAGATCGGCGCCATGCTCGGCGCACTGCTCGTGTTCCTGTTCTTCTCCGTGGTCACCGAGCAGTTCCTGAGCGTGGGTGGTGCGGCCACGTGGCTGGACGACGCCTCCATGCTCGGCATCATGGCGGTCGCGGTGGCGATGCTCATGATCGGCGGCGAGTTCGACCTGTCCGCCGGTGTCATGACCGCGTCCACCGCGCTCGTCACGGCTCTCCTCGCCACCCAGCTGGGACTCAACGTCTGGCTGGCGTTGCTGGTGTCGCTCGCCTTCGCACTGGCGGTGGGCGCGCTGAACGGCTGGCTCGTGATGCGCACGGGCCTGCCGAGCTTCATCGTGACGCTGGGCAGTTTCCTCGCGTTGCAGGGCCTGAACCTCGGCATCACGCGCCTGGTGACGGGCAGCGTGCAGGTGTCGGGCATGCGGGAGGCCGCGGGCTACGAGTCGGCGGGATTCCTGTTCGCGTCGACGTTCCAGATCGGCGGACAGAGCTTCTACGTGTCGATCATCTGGTGGGTCCTGTTCACCGTGGTCGCGTCGACGGTGCTGATGCGCACCAAGTTCGGCAACTGGATCTTCGCGATCGGCGGTGCCGCGGTGAGTTCACGCGCGGTCGGTGTGCCGGTCGTGCGGTCGAAGATCCTGCTGTTCATGACGACGGCGTTCGCCGCGTGGCTGGTGGGCTCGATCAACATCCTGCGGTACGCGAGCGTGCAGGCGAACCAGGGCATCGGCCTCGAGTTCCAGTACATCATCGCGGCGGTGATCGGCGGGTGCCTGCTCACCGGTGGCTTCGGTTCCGCGGTGGGTGCGGCGATCGGCGCGCTGATCTTCGGCATGGCCCGGCAGGGCATCGTCTACGCCGGGTGGAACAGCGACTGGTTCCAGCTGTTCCTCGGCGTGATGCTGCTGGCCGCGGTGCTGGTGAACAACATGCTGCGCCGCCGAGCGGAAAGGGTCCGGCGATGACGTCCCTCATCGAGACCGAGAACATCGGCAAGACCTACGGCAGCGTCATCGCGCTCAGCGACGTGTCCACTGTGGTCAACGCCGGTGAGGTCACCTGCGTGCTCGGCGACAACGGCGCCGGCAAGTCGACCCTGATCAAGATCCTGGCCGGTGTCCACCAGCACGACCAGGGCTCGTTCAAGGTCGAGGGCGAGGAGATCCGCTTCTCGTCGCCCCGCGAGGCCCTGGACCACGGCATCGCGACCGTGTACCAGGACCTCGCCGTGGTGCCGCTGATGTCGGTGTGGCGCAACTTCTTCCTGGGCTCGGAGCCGACGACCAAGTTCGGTTTCCTGGACCGCAGGAAGGGCAAGGAGATCACCAAGAAGGCGTTGTCCGACATGGGCATCGACCTCCGTGACGTCGAACAGCCGGTCGGCACGTTGTCCGGTGGCGAACGGCAGTGCGTCGCCATCGCCCGCGCCGTGCACTTCGGCGCCAAGGTGCTGATCCTGGACGAACCGACGGCCGCGTTGGGCGTCAAGCAGGCCGGTGTGGTGCTGAAGTACGTGGCCCAGGCACGTGATCGTGGCCTCGGCGTCGTGCTGATCACCCACAACCCGCACCACGCCTACCCGGTCGCCAACCGGTTCCTGCTGCTCAAGCGCGGCCGTGCGCTGGGCAGCTACGAGAAGAACGAGATCGACATCAACGAGCTGACGCGCCAGATGGCCGGCGGTGCCGAGCTGGAAGCGCTGGAGCACGAGCTGCGGGGTGCCGAGGCGTGACGTCTCTCGAAGTGCTGACCGTGGGCCGGGTCGGGGTGGATCTGTACCCGGAGCAGTCCGGGGTGCCGCTGGCCCAGGTCAGCACGTTCGCCAAGTCGCTCGGCGGGACCGCGACCAACGTCGCGGTCGCCGCCGCGCGGCTCGGCCGTCGTGCCGGTGTGCTCACGAAGGTCGGCCCGGACGGGTTCGGCACCTACGTTCGCGAGGCGCTGGAAGGCTTCGGGGTGTCGTCGAAGTACGTCGGCACCTCGCCGGACCTGCTGACACCGGTGGTGTTCTGCGAGCTCAACCCGCCCGCCGACCCGCCGTTGCTGTTCTACCGCCTGCCGACCGCGCCGGACATGACTCTGGGCGAGGACGACGTGCCGTGGACGCTCACGCGCGAAGTCCCGCTGCTGTGGGTCACCGGCACGGGCGTTTCCGCCGAACCCGCACGTGCTTCGCAACGGATGATGCTGGCGAACCGCGCCCGGCACGGGCACACCGTGCTGGACCTGGACTACCGGCCGATGTTCTGGCCGGACGTCGAGACCGCGCGCACCGAGATCAGCTGGATGCTCGACCACGTGACGGTCGCCGTGGGCAACCGGACCGAGTGCGAGATCGCGGTCGGCACGTCCGACCCCGACGAGGCCGCCGATCGGCTGCTGGCGCGCGGAATCTCGTTGGCACTGGTCAAGAAGGGCGCCGAGGGCGTTCTCGTGGCCACGCCGGAGGGTCGCTGGACGGTCGAGCCGAACCCGGTCGAGGTCGTCTGCGGCCTCGGCGCCGGTGACGCGTTCGGCGGCTCGGTCGTGCACGGCCTGCTGTCGGGCTGGGACCCGGTGAAGATCGCCCGCTACGCCAACGCGGCCGGCGCGATCGTCGCCTCCCGGCTGGCCTGCGCCGACGCGATGCCCGACCAGGAAGAGATCGAGGAATTGCTGTGATCACCGATGGCCAGTGGCGCGAACTGCTGTGGCGGCGGGCAGAGGACCCCGGCTCGATCCGGCGGGCCTACCAGGCGCGCAAGCGGCGCAACTCGTTGCTGAACGGCAAGTCCACGCTGTTCCTGGTCGCGGCGGACCACCCGGCGCGTGGTGCGCTGGGCGTCGGTGGCGACCCAATGGCGATGGCCGACCGGCGCTCGCTGCTGGCCCGGTTGCTGACGGCACTGGCGAACCCCGACGTCGACGGGGTGCTCGGCACGCCGGACGTGATCGAGGATCTCCTTCTGCTGGACGGTTTGAACGACCGAGTGGTCATCGGCTCGATGAACCGCGGCGGCCTCGCCGGTGCGGACTGGGAGATCGACGACAGGTTCACCGCGTACGACGCCTCGTCGATCGCGACGTTCGGGCTCGACGGCGGCAAGATGCTGCTGCGCCTGGTCGACTCGGACCCCGGCACGATCCCGACGCTGGAAGGCTGCGCACGGGCCGTCACCGAACTCGCCGAGCACGGCCTGATGGCGATGGTCGAACCGCTGCCGTACAAGCGTGACCACAACGACAAACTGGTGCTGCAGAAGGATTCCGCGGCGCTGTCCCGCGCGTCGGCCGTGGCTGCCGGGCTGGGCTCGACCTCCGCCTACACCTGGCTGAAGCTGCCCGCGCCGGAAGAGCCGGAGATCGTGCTGGACACCACCGCGTTGCCCGCGCTGGTGCTCGGCGGTGTGCCGTCCGCGAACCCCCAGGACGACCTCGCGTCGTGGGGCCGATCGCTGGGCCATCCGACCGTGCGCGGCCTGGTCGTCGGCCGGGCGTTGCTCTACCCGCCGGACGGCGATGTCGCTTCCGCCGTCGCCGCCGCCGCCGAAATCCTCCGTACCGCGAAGGGAGTCACGGAATGAGCCTGCACCGTCCACACGGGACTCTCTCGACGCAGACCGACGTCATCCACCTGACGCCGGAGGACGCGAGCTGGACGTACACCGGTCTGCGCGTGCTGCGGATCGAGGCCGGCTGGGTGCGCACGATCGAGACCGGCGAGTTCGAGGCGTTCGTGCTGCCGCTCGCCGGGTCGCTGACGGTCGAGGTCGACGACGAGCGGTACGAGCTGCAGGGCCGTGAGTCGGTCTTCACCCGCGTCACGGACTTCGCGTACGTGCCGCGCGACGCGTCGGTCAAGCTGTCCTCTGTGGATGGATGCGAGATCGCACTCCCGATGGCGCGCTGCGAGAACCGCCTGACGCCGAAGTACGGCCCGGCCGACGGCGTTCCGGTCGAGGTGCGCGGCTCCGGCAACGCGACCCGCCAGGTCACGAACTTCGGCGTGCCGGGCGTGTGGGACCACGCGGACAAGCTCAACGCGTGCGAGCTGATCACCCCGGACGGCAACTGGTCCTCGTACCCGCCGCACAAGCACGACGAGTCCGAGCCGTGCGAGGTGAACAACGAGGAGATCTACTACTTCCGCATCGCCGACCGGGACCAGGTCACCCCGTCCCGCACCGGCTTCGGTTTCCACCGCACGTACACCGACGACGGCACGATCGACGAGGACGTGACCGTGCGGGACGGCGACGTCTTCCTGATCCCGCGCGGCTACCACGGTCCGTGCGTGGCAGCGCCGGGATATCCCATGTACTACCTGAACGTCCTGGCCGGTCCCGGCGACGAGCGTTCGATGGCGTTCTGCGACGACCCGGCGCACACCTGGATCCGGGACAGCTGGGCGACGCAGGAACTCGATCCCCGTTGTCCCGTCACGACTGCCGAGGGACGGGTCAATTGAAGCTCACGACCGCACAGGCACTGGTCCGCTGGATGCTGGCGCAGCGCACCGAACTCTTCGACGGCACGCAGGCGCCGCTGTTCCCCGGCGTGTTCGCGATCTTCGGTCACGGCAACGTCCTGGGCCTCGGCAACGCCCTGGAGGAGGTCCGCGACCGCATCCCGGTGTGGCGCGGGCACAACGAGCAGGGCATGGCCCTCGCCGCCGTCGGCATCGGCAAGGCCACCCACCGCCGTCAGGTGGGCGTCGCCACGTCGTCGATCGGCCCCGGCGCCCTGAACATGATCACCGCGGCCGGTGTGGCCCACGCCAACCGACTGCCACTCCTGTTGCTGCCGGGCGACACCTTCACCGGCCGCGCACCGGATCCCGTTCTCCAGCAGGTCGAGCACTTCCACGACCCGACGGCCACGGTCAACGACGCGTTCCGCGCGGTCAGCCGCTACTTCGACCGGATCACCCGCCCCGAACAGCTGCTCTCCACGTTGCCACAGGTGGCGCGCGTCCTGACCGACCCGGCCGACTGCGGCCCGGTGACTCTGGCGCTGCCGCAGGACGTCCAGGCCGAGTCCTACGACTTCCCCGACGCGCTTTTCGCCCCCGTCGTGCACCGCCCGCTGCGCCAACGCCCCGACCTGCTCGCATTGGCCGAGGCCGCGTCGGCGATCCGCGACTCTTCCCGCCCGCTGCTGGTCCTGGGCGGCGGAGTCCGCTACTCGGGCGCCGCGGGCCGAGCCCTGCGCTTCGCCGAACAGCACAACATCCCCGTCGCGGAGACCACGGCCGGCCGGACGCTGATCCCGCACGAGCACCCGCTGCACGCCGGTCCGCTGGGCATCACCGGCTCGACCTCGGCCAACGTCCTGGCGGGCGAGGCCGACCTGGTCATCGCCGTGGGCACCCGCCTGCAGGACTTCACCACGGCGTCCTGGACCGTCTTCTCCCCGGACGCCCACCTGCTCTCCCTGAACGCGGCCCGCTTCGACGCCGTGAAGCACGGCTCGTTCGCCCTGGTCGCCGACGCCGACGAGGGCCTGCGCGAACTCACCGACGTCCTCGGCTCCTGGCAGGCCCCGGCGGACTGGTCAGGCCGTGCCCAGCTCGAACGCGCGAAGTGGGACGCCCACATCACCTCGCTGCGCACACCGTCCACCGCTCTCCCGACGTACGCCCAGGTCGTCGGCGTCGTGAACGACGTCAGCGAGCCCACCGACTACGTCATGACGGCATCAGGCGGCCTCCCCGGCGAACTGATCGGCGGCTGGCGCGCCACCGGTGAGTCCACAATGGACGTCGAGTACGGCTTCTCCTGCATGGGCTACGAACTGGCCGGCGCCTGGGGAGCCGCGATCGCGCACACCCAGGGCGTCGTCACGACGCTGCTCGGCGACGGCTCGTACCTGATGCTGAACTCCGAACTCTTCTCGGCGGCCTTCGCGGGCCACGGCTTCGTGGCCGTCGTCTGCGACAACGACGGCTACGCCGTGATCCACCGCCTGCAGACGGGCCAGGGCGGCGCGGGCTTCAACAACCTCTACCCCGACTGCACGACTGGCCACTCCGAACCCCCGCGCACCGACTTCGCCGCCCACGCCGCGGCGATGGGCTGCGCGGTCTTCCCGGCCGACTCGCTGGCCGATCTGGAAGGCGCTTACCGCAAGGCCCGCGAGGTGGCCGTCGCCGAGAAGCGGCCGGCCGTGGTCGTGATCCGCACGCACCCGTCGTCGTGGACCGAGGCCGGAGCCTGGTGGGAGGTCGGCGTGCCGGAGGTCTCACACCGGTCCGAGATCGCCCAGGCCCGCGAAGAAGTGCTGGAGGGCAAGTCCAAACAGGTCCGCTACCTGAGCTGAACTCCAACAGCGGATACCGCTGGACGGATGCGATCACGAGGATGAGCCTCCGTGAGCAAGCGGATGTTCAGGCTCGGCGCGTTCGCCCTGGTAGCACTCGGCGTCGTCCTGGTGCTGCCGCAGAGCGCTCCACGACCGGCGTCGCTGCTGCTCCTCGGCGGGGTGCTGATCGTCGCGGGTGGTGCGCTGGGCTGGTACCAGGTCAGGGACGGCCAGGTCGTCGACCGGTACCGCCTCGCCGTCGAGCACCTCGGCAGTGACCAGGCCGAGGTCAGGCTCGGCGGCCTCGACGCGCTGGAACAGATCGCGAAGGACTCGCCGAGAAGCCGGCAACTGGTGGACGACACCCTCGGGGACTTCCTGCGCGAGCGATCTCCCTGGACGGCCGCGGAGCCGTCGGGCCCCGCCGTCAGAAGCCTGGACGTCGAGACGGCTCTGGCGATCCTCACCCGGCGGCCCGGCGCGGTGATCGACCTGTCCCACGTCGATCTGCGCGGCGCCGACCTGGGCAAGCAGACGCTCGCGGCAGCGGTGATCCGCCGCTCGAACCTCGCCGGCGCCCGGTTGCTCGGAACGTGCCTCGACAGCGCCGCCCTCGACGCCACGGACCTTCGTGACGCGGACCTGCGAGGAGCCTCCCTGCGCGAGGCGTCGCTGCGGGTCGCCTGCCTCGAAGGTGCCGACCTCCGCGCCGCCGACCTCACGGACGCGGACCTGCGCGGCGCCGACATGCGCGCCGTCAACCTGGACAAGGCCGTCCTGACCGGGGCTCGGGTCAACCGCGGGACGCTGTGGCCACCCGACTTCACGCCCGCCCGTGTCTCTGCGTCGCTGTTCAGTGACTGAGATGCCTCACATCCGGGAACAACACGCCGACCCCGGCCCCTTGAACGATTCGTAGCCCTACGAAACGTTCTGAGGGAGCTTCCCGTGAGCTTGCTGTTCTCCCCGCTGACCCTGCGCTCGGTCACCCTGCCCAACCGCATCGCGGTCAGCCCGATGTGCCAGTACTCGGTGACGAAGGAGGACGGTGTGCCGACCGACTGGCACCTCGTCCACCTGGGCTCCCGCGCGGTCGGTGGCGCCGGGCTGGTCATCGCCGAGGCCACCGCCGTCGAGCCGCGCGGCCGGATCTCGCCGCAGGACGTCGGCATCTGGAACGACGAGCAGGTCGCGGCCTGGAAGCGGGTCACCGCGTTCATCAAGGAGCACGGCTCGGTGCCCGGCATCCAGCTCGCGCACGCCGGCCGCAAGGCGATCGGTGACTGGGTGCCGGTGGCGCCGACGACAGAGCCGTTCCCCGGCGGTAACACGCCGGAGAAGCTCGAGAACCACACTGGGATCGTGAAGGCGTTCGTCGACGGCGCGCTCAGGGCGATCGAGGCCGGTTTCGAGGTCCTGGAGATCCACGCGGCCCACGGCTACCTGCTGCACGAGTTCTACTCGCCGCTGACGAACGAGGGCAGCATCGAGGAACGCATCGCCCCCTCCGTCGAGGTGACGGCGGCGGTGCGCGCGGCCGTTGGCCCAGACGTGCCGGTGATCGTGAGGATCAGCGGCTCCGACTGGGTCGACAACGGCTGGACCGCCGACGACAGCGTTGTGCTGGCACAGGCGCTCAAGGCCGCGGGTGCGGACCTGATCGACGTGTCCAGCGGCGGCAACACCGCGCAGGCGGACATCCCGATCGGGCCCGGCTACCAGGTGCCGCTCGCCGAAGCGGTGCGACGCAAGGCAGACGTGCCCACGGGTGCGGTCGGCCTGATCACCGAAGCGAAGCAGGCCGAACAGATTCTGACGGACGGTTCCGCCGACCTGGTCCTGCTCGCACGCGAACTGCTCCGCGACCCGTACTGGCCGCTGCACGCGGCACAGCAGCTGGGTGTGGAGGTCCTCGCGCCGAAGCAGTACGCCAGGGCGTTCTGAAAGAGCCCTCAGAGTTCAAGGGCTGGGTGCCGGCGAACCGGCCACCCAACCCTTGAACTCCGAAGGCTGAATTCAGCGACGGTAGTCGTCGTAATCGTCGTACGGGTCGTCGTGTGGCTCATCGCCACCACTACTCCCGTTCGGCGACCTTTCATCAGTCGACAGCTCGCGCTGCAATGCAGCGAAGTCGGTCTCATGAGAGCTGTATTTGAGCTCCCTGGCGACCTTCGTCTGCTTGGCCTTAGCTCGGCCGCGCCCCATGGCTCGACCCCCTCGCACAGGGACGGGGGCGGCCGGGGGAACGGCGGCCCCACTCGTCTCGACAACTGATTCCTGGTAACTACCGTACCGTGCCGATGGGGTTCCTCGCGACGCGGTAGGCGTGACACGTACCGCCAAATCTCGTGGCCCCCCTCGCGTGGAAGGATGCACACGTGCCCAGACCGTTCGTCGCCTACCTACGGGTGTACGAACCGTTATCGGTATTGGACGCACCGCTAGCTTCCAAGGTCGAAAAAGCCCTGGAAGCGGGCCCTGTCCCCCGGTCGGAGGTAGGTGACCGGGAACGGGAGCTGTGGTTGCGATCACAGTTGGGACGAAAGCTCCTCCCGGGCGAGTCCTTCGACGTGATGACGATCAGTCCGGCCGAGGTTCCGACCTCCGAAGCGGCCCGTGTCGGCCCAGGGCCCCTCGTCTGCCCCCTTGATCTCCGGGCAAGGTCCGCCGCCGCTCTGGTGGGCTTCCTGGCCACCGCGCCGCCGGTCCTGCAGGACGCGGCCCTCAACCTCTCGCCGGAGACGGTCCGGGCGCGCGCGTCCTCCGTGATGGCCGAACTCTCCGCCGGCGCGGTCCACGTGATCTCCACGACCTGGACGGTCCCGCTGCCGTGGTTCGCCCTCGTCGACCCCGCCCAGCGCCGCGTGGTGCTGGCCAGCGCCCAGGACGACCCGGAACGGCAGGTGTCGTGGCGCGTGGCGATGGCCGACGCCAGGCGACGGGTCGCACGGGCGCTCAAGGTCGTGAAGGGCTCACTGGGCGAGGACGGCCCCGCCAAGATCCTCTCCGACACCGGCCGCTGGCTGGAGCACTTCCACCCGCACTCGGCCGTCGAGCTCGACTACGGCGGCCTGGTGCAGCTGCTGGAGGACAAGGACCTGCTGGAGGACACCTCCGCGGCCGACGTGAACGCCATCGTGGACGCCCTCGAAGCGGACGATGCCGAGGAGGTCGCGCTGCGCTACGAGACGCTGCGTGAGTTCTGGGGCGGGCTGGCCCGCAGAGAACGCCACGGCTGAATCAGCACCCGCGCGACCACGGCTGCCACCGCCGCCAGCAGCATCGCCGCAGGCCACGCCACGTGCACCGCGACGAAGCTCGCGACGAACGGGGTCACCGCCGCGCTCAGGTAGTTCGCCGAGTTCTGCATGCCGATCGCGGTGGCGCTGCGGCCTTCCGGGGCGAGCTCGCCTGCCTCGGTGACCGCCAGCCCGTTCCAGCACAGCGCGAACAGGCTGGTCGGGACGAGGACCGCGATCAGCAACGGCAACGGCGCCTGGTCCAGCGCCGCGACCAGTACGAACCCGCCCGCCGTGACCACAGAGATGATCTTCAGCGGCCCGATCCGGCTGCGCGCCCGGTCCGACCACACGCCGACGACCAGCCTGCCGGCCCCACCGAGCAGCTGGGCGACGGCGAAGACGGCCGCCGCCGCCGTCACGCTCATGCCGCGGTGTCCGTGCAGCAGAGGCACCAGCAGGGCCGTGGCGGTGAACTGGGGCACCACCAGCAGTCCGCTGGCGAGGGACAGCCGCAGCAGCTTCGGATCCTTGAGCACCAGCCCGTGCTCGGTGCTCGCCCGGATCGCGCCGGGCGGTTCCCTGACCAGCAGAGCCACCGCCAGCGCCACGAAGGCCGTCATGCCGGCGAGCACGACGAACGCCGTGGGGATCCCGGCCGAGATCGCGATCCCCGGCAGGACGGCCGCGGTGAGGGCCGCGCCGAGCGGGGTCGCGGTCTGCCGGACGCCCATGGCGAGGCCGCGTGACTCGCGGCTGAACCAGGACATCACCGCCCGGCCGCTGGCCGCGTTGACGCTGGCCCCGAACAGCCCGGCGCCGAGCAGCGCGAGACCGGCGATCCACGCGTTGCCCAACGCCACGGAGAGCAGGCACGCGGCGGCACCCACGCCACCGATGGTCATCACGAGGCGTTCGCCGCGTCGGTCCGCGACGACTCCCCACGGCACGAGAGCGATCATCGTGCCGAGGTTGACCGCGCCGAGAAGCAGCCCGACCTGGGGCAACGTCAGTGAGAAGTGCTGCTGGAGCTGCGGGCTGATCGCGGGCAGGCCGAGGAACACGGCCGCGTTCGTGCCCTGAGCCAACGCTCCGACAGACAGAACGACCCAGCGGTACCCCATGAGGGCACGCTAGGTCGGCTGCTCAGAAAGTGGAACGCTCGTCTTACCTCTTGGGACGGTGGTGTCCGCGCTCGGCGGCCAGCAGCTCGTCCACCGAGGCACTCCCGCGCTGGTAGCGCGCGGCGATCTCGGCGTTGAGCCGGTCCACGACCACCTGCACCTCGCGCCGCCGCACCGACACGGACGCCTCTTCCGAGATGAGCGTCTCCAGCACGTCGCCGAGGCGATCGTCGGCCAGCGAACTCACGTCGGAGAGGTCCACGTCGGAGATGAGCGCCTCGACGTGCCGTTGATGCGCATCAGCACGTGACGGCTCATGGGTCTGATAGCGACCCAGACCGGTCGCGGGCCCCACTGCGTTCGTGGAGAGGATCGTGGCCAGTTGCTCGACCACGGCCGAGCCACCGGAGCTGCGGCGTTCTTGCTCCGCACGCACGATGTCGATGCGCGCGTGCAACAACCGCCGCAGATAGGACAGATCTGTCTCTTCCTGCGCGGCCTCGTCGCGAAGTTCGCGCACCTCGACGAGCGGGCGCTGCTCGACGCCCTCCGTGTAGTCGGGGGCGAGCACCCGGTCGATTCGGCGGCGCCCGCCAGGACGCACCTCGATCACGTGTCCATCCTGCGGTAGATCCTCCCTACCCGCCAACACATCCCATGCACCAAACTTGTCTCAAATGTGCACGCCCAGCAGCTTTCGCGCCTCATCAGGTGTCAAAGCGGGTCGCTGGGCGATCTTGGAGAGACCTGCGGCACGTGCCACGAGCTGTGCGTTGTCCCGCACCGGCACCCCCCGCGAGTAGCTGATGGTGTCCTCCATACCCACTCGGAGGTGGCCACCCGCACCCAAAGCGGTGAACATCACGGGAAGGGTGGTCCGGCCGATCCCGGTGGCGGAGAACGTTGCTCCGTCCGGCAGAGCGTTGACGGCCGCGACCAGCGTCGCCGCGTCACCGGGCATGCCGCCGGGCACGCCCATCACGAAGTCGACGTGCACGTGGCCGCCCGCGGGCAGGCCGTGCTGGTCCAGCAGACGCTTCAACGACGCGAGCTGCCCGATGTCGAAGATCTCGTACTCCGGGACGATCGAGCGCTCCTGCATGCCCTTGTGCAGGGAGACGATGAACTCCCAGCGGTTCAGGAACACGTCGTCACCGAAGTTGACGGTGCCCATCGTGCAGGACGCCGAGTCCGGCATCGCCTCCAGCACGCGCAGCCGGTCCGACTCGGGGTCGTGCACCGACCCGCCGGTGGAGAGCTGCACGACGAGGTTCGTTTCGGACCGCAACGCCTCGACGGTGGCCTTCAGACGACCGAGGTCCAGCGACGGCTTCGCGTCCTCGCCACGAATGTGGACGTGGATCATCGCCGCGCCGACCTGTTCGCACGTCTGCGCCGTCGAGACCAGCTCTTCCAGGGTCACCGGAAGCTGCGGGACGTCGGCTTTCGCGTGTTCCGCTCCGGTGGGAGCGACAGTGATCAGCGTGCCCAGGGACATGTACCGGGACTTTAGGGGCTCATCCCCTCAAGTTGCGAACAGCTTCCCGGCCCAGTCCGGGCGTGTCCGCGGGCACCGAGTCGGGGTCGATTCGTGCCGCAACCTCCCGTTCGGGTGCTCCGGCGATGAGTTCCGCCTCGACCGGCACGGACCGCTTGACCAGCGCCAACGCGATCGCGCCGAGCTCGTGGTGCAGGGTCACGGTGCCCACCCGGCCGACCACGCGCCCGTCCAGCGTCACCGGGTCACCGGTCTCCGGCTGGGCATCGGCAGAACCATCCAGGTGGAGTAGGAGCATTCGCCTGGGCGGGCGTCCCACGTTGTGGACCTTCGCGACCGTCTCCTGGCCGCGGTAGCACCCCTTGCTCAGGTGCACGGCGGGGTCGATCAGGCCGACCTCGTGCGGGATCGTGCGCTCGTCGGTGTCGACGCCCTGGCGGGCCCGCAGCGACTCGACCCGCAGCGCCTCGAACGCGTAGCTGCCCGCGGGGCGTGCGCCGGCGTCCGTGATGCGCTGCCACCAGTCCGCCCGCTCGGCCCGCGGGACCAGCAGGTCGACCGCGTTCTGGCCGGGCCACGACGTCCTGCGCACGAAGCCCTCGCCGAGCGCGTCCACGTTCGAGGGCAGCGGGATGCCGAGCTTCTCCAGGATCGCGGGGGTGTCCGGGCCGACGAGCGTCAGCAGCGCGAACTCCTCGGTCGCGTCGCGCGGCTCCACCTTGGACCAGAAGACCATCTTCTTCAGGTACGCCAGCAGGTCGTCGACCTTCTCGACGTCGAGGAACACGGTGCCGCCTACGTTCGCGACGACCATGTGGTGCTCCAGGCGGCCCTGGGCGTCGAGGATCAGCGCCTCGGTGGCCTCACCCTCGTGCAGCTGTTCGAAGTGCTGGCTCGTCAGCTGGTGCAGCCACGTGAGCCGGTCCTCGCCCGGGATCGCGATCACACCGCGGTTCGAGCGGTCGAAGACGACCGCGGAACGGACGGCGGAGCGTTGCTCGGCGAACGGGTCTCCGTAGTGCCAGGCCACGCCGGCGTCGGTGGAATCGTCGGGCGGCGGGACGGCTCCGGGGAGGGTCACTCGGTCTCCTGCTCCTGCGTCAAACAGTCACGGCACGTGCCGGACAGCGCGAGATGGCTTGCGTCAAGTTCGAACCCGTCGCGCTCCCGCAATGTTCCGACCAGAGGGTCGAGAAGCTCACACGGGATTTCCTGCATCGCGCCGCAGACGTGGCACACCAGGTGAACGTGCTGGTGGTCGTCGGCCGAGTAGCTCGGCGCGCCGTGACCCAGGTGCGTGTGCCGCACCAGCCCGAGCCGGTCGAGCAGGTCGAGCGTGCGGTAGATCGTCGTGATGTTGACCGTCGGCGCCGTCTCCTGGACGCGCTGACAGATCTGCTCCGGCGTCGCGTGTTCGAGCGACCTGACCGCGTCCAGCACGAGCTGACGCTGCGGCGTCATCCTCATGCCGCGGTCGTGCAGGGTTTTGCGCAGCCCTCTTGCGGTCTCCACATCACTGATGTTAGTAGGCTCGTTCCATGCGCGTGCTGGCACTGCTCGACGGAACCCTCGCTGACCCCGACTCGCCGCAGATCCGCGTCGACGATCTCGGACTCATGCGCGGTGACGGCGTGTTCGAAACGATCCTCGTGGTCGACGGGAAACCCCGCGAACTCACGCCGCACCTGGACCGGCTCGACCGGTCCGCGGCCATGCTCGACATGACGCCGCCTCCCCGTGCGGAGTTCGAGCGCGCGGTCGAGCTCGTCATCGGCAACTGGACCGGTGGCGCGGAGTTCGCCCTCAAGCTCGTCTATACCCGCGGCGTCGAAGGCGGCGACGGCACGCCCACCGGTTTCGCACTCGGCATGGAGATCGGCGCGAAGGTGCTCAAGCAGCGCGCCGAGGGCCTGTCCGCGGTGACCCTGGACCGCGGCGTCGACGCGGACCTCGCCGACCGCGCGCCGTGGCTGCTGCTGGGCGCGAAGTCCCTGTCCTACGCGATCAACATGGCCGCGCTGCGCGAGGCCGAGCGCCGCGGTGCCGCCGAGGTCGTCTTCACCACGTCGGACGGCTCGGTGCTCGAAGGCCCGACCTCGACGCTGATCCTGGTGCGCGGCAGGACTCTGGTCACGCCGCCGTCGAAGCTCGGCATCCTGCCCGGCACCACGCAGTACGCGTTGTTCCGCGCCGCCGAGCGCGCCGGCTGGACCGTGCTCGTGGAGCCGATCCAGACCGGCGAGCTCTACGACGCCGAGGGCGTGTTCCTCGCGTCCAGCGTCCGCAAGATCACGCGGGTGAACGTGCTGGACGGCAAGCAACTGCCCGACTCGGCGGCCCTGCTGACCGAGCTGCAGGGCCTGTACGAGTCCGAGTACTGATCCCTGCCCGAGTTACCTGAGTCCGGCGTCGACCGCGGCCATCAACGGGCCGCGGTCACCGGACATCTCCCAGAACATCGCGCCCAGCAGGTTCTTCGACTTGAGCCACGCGGTCTTGCGCTGGATCGACCAGGCGTCGTCGAAGGTCCACCACTGGTTGCCGGTGTAGCAGGACGTCGCCACGGCCACCTCGTCGTGGAAGACGGTGCAGTTCGGCACGGACGCGACCAGGTTGGCGTACCCGCGCGTGCCCGACTCCTCCGGGAACTGGCCCGGCGCCGCACCACCCGCGGTCTGCCACTCGCCGTTCTTGCCGCCGTTGACCACGTTCTGCCAGCCGCGGCCGTAGAACGCGAGGCCGAGCGTGATCTTGCGCGACGGCACCCCCGCGTCGAGGTAGGCCTGCACGGTGCTCTCCACGCTGAACTTGGTCGTGTACGGGTCGTCCGGGTCCGGGTAGAGGTTGCCCTGGTGGCCGGTCCGGTTCGGCTCCCACGAGTTGTCGCTGCCGGAGCCGTGGAAGTCGTAGCCCTGGACGTTGAAGATGTCCATCGACTGCGCGACCCGCCCGAGCTCCCAGCCAGCCGCGATCTTGCCGGGGTCGGCCGGGGTGAACGCCGTGAGCTGGTAGCGCTTGCCCGTGGTGGTGCTGTACGCGTCCATCTGCCGGCGGAACTCCTCGATCAACAGGGTGTTGTTGACCTTGTCCTGCGGGCCGAAGTGGTTGCCCGCGTGGCCTTCCGCGCCCGGCCACTCCCAGTCGAGGTCGAAGCCGTCGAAGATGCCCGCCGCCGTGCCGGTGCCGCCGGCGCCGTTGTACACGGGCAGGTTGCCCTTGAGGTAGACGTCGATGCACGACGACACGAACTTCTTGCGCGCCGCGTCCGTCGCCGCGACGTCGGAGAAGTACTTGGAGTACGTCCAACCGCCGAGCGAGATCAGCACCTTGAGGTTCGGGTGCTTCGCCTTGAGCTTCTTGAGCTGGTTGTAGTTGCCGCGCAACGGTTCCCAGCCGCTGTCCGCGACACCGTCGACGGACTGCGACGCGCTCATCGGCCTGCTGTAGTCGGCTTCCGCGTCCCCCGCGCCGTCACCCTGGTTCGGGTCCTGCGGGTTCGGGCTCGTGCCCTTCGTGACGCCGTGCAGACACGTCAGGTTGACCGGGTCGATGTTGCCGAACGCGTAGTTGACGTGCGTCATCTTCGCGGCGTCCATGTCCTTCACGAAGTACTGGCGTCCGTAGATGCCCCACTGCACGAAATACCCGACACGGGCGTAGCCGCCGACGATGTCACCAGTGCGCTCGTTCAGCGCGTTGCTCGCCGCGGACACGTTGTCGTAGAGGTCCCGTGCTTTGACGGTGAAGGTGTAGTCCGTGGACGGCGAGAGGCCGCTGACGACCGCTGTGGTGCCGGAGACCGTCTGCTTCACGGTCGAACCCACGTAGACGTCGTAGTTCGCGACCCCGCTGTTGTCCGTGGAGACGCTCCAAGCCAGCGTGACGCTGCCCGCGTCCTTCGCCGTCGAACGCAGGTTGCCCGGCGCGGTCGGAGGCGTGGTGTCGTTGGCGGGGTTGTTGGTGGTGACGCTCAGCGCGGCGCTCGGGGCGCTTTGCGTTCCCTTGGTGTCCTTGGCCCGCACCGTGAAGGAGTACGCGGTGTTCGGGTTCAGGCCGGAGATGATCGTGGACGTCGTGGTGGAGCTGCCGGCCGGCGTGGAGCCGTTGTAGACGTCGTAACCGGCGATCGGCAGCGAACCCGGCGTGGAGGCGTTCCACTGCAACGTCACCGTGCGCGTGGTCTTCGTCGGTGCGGCGAGACCCGTTGGCGTGCTTGGCGGAGTGTCCGCGCTGCCGTCGCAGTTCGCGTTGTTGATGCGGCACGTCACCGGGTCGACGTTCGAGCTGATCGAGAACGCCGGGCTGTACGGCTCGGTGCTCGCGCCGGCGTTGACGGTCTTGTTGTAGTGCGCAGGGGTGATCGTGACCTGGTTGCCGTTCTGGGCGACCGTGCCGTTCTGGCCGTTGCTCACCGTCACGCCGTTGGGGAGCGTGAAGGAGATCGACCAGTCGGAGACCGCGGCGGCGGAGTGGTTGCGGACGACGAACTTCGCCGCGCCACCGGCCACCGAGTACTCGGCGGTCAGCCCGGTCGGCGCCGGCGGTGCGGTGCCGCTGCCGTCGCACGCCATGTTGTTGATCGTGCAGGCGGTCGGGTCGGCCGCGGCGCTCAGCGTGAACGTCGGGCTGTACGGCTCGGTGTTGCGTCCGGCGGGCAGGTTGTTGATGTAGAAGGCCGGAGTGAGCGTCACTCTCGTGCCGTTCTGGGTGATCGTCGCGTTCTGGGGACTGCTCGCCGTGACACCGGCGGGCAGGTCGAACTTGACCGACCACCCGTTGAGCGCGGCCGTGCTCGCGTTGGCGACCACGAACTTGCCGGTCGTACCGGTGCGGGAGAAGGTCGCGGTGATGCCCGTGGCGGCGTTCGCAGGGACCGCCAGGGCCAACAGCGCTATCAGAACTGCTAGGAGGGCAGGGATCCGGCGCATGCGGAACTCCAGTTTGGTAGAGATTCCGCGGCGGCTGGGAGTTACCGTATTTGGTCTGGACCACTTCCGTCAACGGCGTGATCCTCAGACGATCGGGCGGAACCTGACCTTCGTGCCCGGTCGCGCCTGCCCGAGAAAACGCAGGTAATCGTTGTCCACCACACCTATGACGGGGTAACCGCCCGTCGTCGGATGATCGTTGAGGAAGATCACGGGCTGCCCGTCCGGCGGCACCTGAACCGCGCCGGTGATCATTCCCTCGCTGGGAATCTCCCCGTCACGACGATTCAGTGCCGTGCCCTGCAGCCGCGCGCCGACCCGGTTGCTGCGGTCCGACACCGTCCACGACCCTTGCCGCAGCTGGGTTTCCGCCTGGTCGAACCAGTCGTCGCGCGGCCCGAGCCGGATCGGGATGACCAACGTTTGCAGCGCCTGGACTGGCGGCACGACATCGGCACCGTTGGGCAGGTTCGGCGTCCCAAGATGCAGGACGTCGTTGTCCCGCAACGGGTCTGGACCGATTCCGGAGAGCAGGTCGGTGGAGCGGCTGCCGAGTTCCTCCGGTACCTGGATGCCGCCGGAGAGGGCGAGATAGCTGCGCAGGCCGGTCTGCGGGGTGCCGATCTCCAGTGTGTGGCCGGATTCGAGGTAGATCGGCTGGTGGGAGTCGGCGAGTCTGCCGTCGACCTCGAGTTCGGTGGACGGTCCGGTGACCGCGATCGTGCAGCTCGTGTTCGCCTTGAGCGCGAGGCCGCCGAGCAGGAGTTCCAGCCCGGCGGCGTCCTCGGGGTTGCCGACGAGGCGGTTGGCGAGCTTGAGCGAGTCCTGGTCCAGTGCGCCCGACGGAGGCACGCCCAGGTGCGCGTTGCCCGGCCGGCCGAGGTCCTGGATCAGTGCCTGGGGGCCGGTTCTGATGATCGTGACGCTGCGGTTCGTGTCACTGCGGCTCATGCGATCACGAACCTGACCTGGTCACCCGGCTGCATCAGCGCGGGGGTCTCGGCCTTGGCGTCGAACAGCGTGATCTCGGTGCGGCCGATCAGCCGCCAGCCACCCGGCGTCGGCCTCGGGTAGGCGGCGGTGAACTCGCCCGCGATGCCGACCGAGCCCTGCGGGACCTTCGTGCGCGGGGAGTCGAGCCTCGGCTGCTGGAGGTTCTGCGGAAGACCGGTGAGGTAGGCGAAGCCCGGCGCGAAGCCGCAGAACGCGACCTCGTAGGTGGCCTCGGTGTGGAGCTTGACCACCTCGTCCGGGGTGATGCCGGCCGTCTCGGCGACGAGGCCGAGGTCGGGGCCGTCGTAGCTGACCGGGATGGTGATCTCGCGCGGGTGCGTCGCGGGAGCCTTGGTCAGGTCGATGGTCTTCAGCGCGTCCCTGACCTGGCTCAGCGCGCCCTTGACCAGCACCGTCCGGGCGGCAGGGACGAGTTCCTCGATGCCGTCGAGTCGTTCGAGGGCGGCGCGGACGGCCGCGACCTCGCTCAGTGAGTCGACCTCGACCAGGAGCGCGTCGGTTCCGCAGCGCCGCAGAAGCATGCACCCATGTTACGGGGAATCGTGGGATTGTTGAACAATCCGACACGCGAATCGTTCAACAATCCAGTCAGCCGACGATGCGCTTGAGGTGTGCCGACGCGTGCGGCTGCATCTCCTGGCCCATCATGGCGCGCTCCTCGACGTACGCGAGGTCGCCGTTCACCACGCCGTACAGCCGCTGCGCGCCCTTGACCTCCTTGGCCGTGGCGGAGCGGATGATCGCGTCCGTCTGGAACTCCCAGGACGTCTGCGTGCGCACCTTGCCGTAGTACAGCTCGACGATGCCCGTGTTGTGCGTAAGCAGGAGCTCGATCGTGTCGTCTTCCTGCGGGCGCCAGAAACCCTGTTCGCGGGCTGCCGGGCGGATGACCTCGCCTGCCTCGTTGAGCAGCCACGACCGCGCCTCGTAGACGAGGAACGGACGGCCGTCGTGAGCGAAGGTGATCTGCTGGCCGAAGCGGAACGGGCCGTCGATCGTCGGGTAGACGATCTCGCCTTCGCCTCGCCAGACGCCCACCAGCGGGAGGACGCCCAGGAGGGCGTCGTTCAGGTCAGCGCCTTCTCGGAGGTTCGCCGTGTCTGCCGGGATGGGCATGTCGGTGAACTGGGGGAGGTTGCGCTGCTTCGTGGCCGCCGCTCGTTCCTCGGCCAGGCGGATGGCCTCGTCGCCGCTGGTCATCGCTTGTCGGAGTAGAGGCGGTAGACGACGTAGCCGCCGAACCACATTACGGCGACCGTCACTAGCACCAGGAGTCCGGTGAAGATGTGTTCCACGGTGAAGAGGATATCTCCCTGGTCGGGACGTGCAGGGTTGTGGTGGTGGAGGACACCGGGGGCCTGCGGCTCCACACCACCTTCGGCGTGCGCGTTGGTCGGGGTGGGTCGTCCCCCGGTTGCGTTGGCGGCTGCCTGTTCCGAGTCCGCAGGTGGTCGCCTTGCGGGCGTTGTCCGGCGGCTGATTCCTGGGGCGCCGCCACAGGCCTCGCCAATCTGATCAAACCGGGGTCCACGCCATACGCGGGCAGATGGCACGGTCTGTTGCTTTGGGCGGAGTGGCATTGCGTCGAGGGGCGCACCCAGATCGCACGGTAAAGACCAGATCGCACGGTAAAGACGGCTCGCCTTTCGGCTTCGCGGGAGTGTCACACCTCGTCGCTAAGTTGGGTCGCGGGGGACTCCAAAGCGAAGGGGACCCCTGCGCGAGCGTGTGCCGAGACTGCGAGCGTGCCCGAGACGTGGAAGGCCCCGGCGGTGCGAAACCGCCGGGGCCCTCGTCGTACCAACCAGGTCTTGCCTAGGCGACCGCGATCTCCACCGCGTGCACGCCAGGACCGGAGGCCGACACGGCGGTCTGGCCGTTGCCGGTGCGGTGCAGCGCGCGGACGGTCCAGCTGCCCGGTGCCGCGAAGAAGCGGAAGTCGCCCTCCGGGGAGGTGACCACCTCGGCGGTGAACTCGCCGGTCGAGTCGAGCAGGCGGACGAAGGCGCCGCCTACCGGGGTGCCCTCGGAGAGGACCTTGCCTTCGAGGACGGTTTCCGTCGTCGAAGCGTCGATCGTGCCGCCCTGAGCAGGGGCACCGCAGCCGTTGGTCATGAGATCAGGCCTCCTTGCCGGAACCGAGCTCGATCGGCACGCCGATCAGCGAGCCGTACTCCGTCCAAGAACCGTCGTAGTTCTTGACGTCTTCGTGGCCGAGCAGCTCGCGCAGGGCGAACCAGGTGTGCGAGGAGCGCTCGCCGATGCGGCAGTAGGCGATGGTCTTGCGGCTGCCGTCGAAGCCTGCCTCGGCGTAGAGCTCGCGGAGATCGTCGTCGGACTTGAAGGTGCCGTCCTCGTTGGCCGCCTTGGACCACGGGACGTTCACCGCGGACGGGATGTGGCCGCCGCGCTGGGCCTGCTCCTGCGGGAGGTGGGCCGGAGCGAGCAGCTTGCCGGAGAACTCGTCGGGGGAGCGCACGTCGACGAGGTTCTTGTTGCCGATCGAGTCGACGACCTCGTCGCGGAAGGCGCGGATCGAGAGGTCCTGCTCCTGCGCCTTGTACGACGTCTCGGTGCGGGTGACCTCCTCCTTGTCCAGGGGGCGGCCGTCGAGTTCCCACTTCTTGCGGCCGCCGTCGAGGAGCTTGACGTTGGTGTGGCCGTAGAGCTTGAAGTACCAGTACGCGTAGGCCGCGAACCAGTTGTTGTTGCCGCCGTAGAGGACGACGGTGTCGTCGTTGGAGATGCCCTTGGCCGAGAGCAGCTTCTCGAAGCCCTCGCGGTCGACGAAGTCGCGGCGGACCGGGTCCTGGAGGTCGTTCTTCCAGTCGATCTTCACGGCTCCGGGGATGTGTCCGCCGTCGTACGCGGTGGTGTCCTCGTCGACCTCCGCGAACACGACGCCGGGCGCCTGGAGGTTTTCCTCGGACCAGGCGGCCGAGACCAGCACGTTCTCACGGCTCATGGGAAGTTGCTCCTGTAGTAGTGCGTGTCGTTATTGCGGTCGAGCGAAGGCTGGTACGTACCGGCGCAGCACCAGGTACATCTCGCACCCGAGGCACAGGCCCAGCGCCGCGTTGAGCAGTGCCGCCACCAGCGCGAAGCCGGTCGCGACCATGCCGAGCGTGGTGAGGCCCGTGGCGTAACCGAGGGTGCCGATCAGAGCGAAGACGAAGCCGACACCCTGCGCGAACCGCAGTGGGGCGGCTTCCTCGCGTTCGGCGGTCGGGATCAGGCGAGGCTGGATCGCGTAGCGGTAGACGTGACCCCACGGGTTCAACTTCAGCGAGATGAACGCGCACATCGCGAAGAGCACCGTCTGCGCGGCGAGGAGACGCCACCAGCCGGTGAGCAACACGATCGCGAGGATGACGGTCGTCATCCAGGCGGAGAAGCGCGGTCCGCGCGGGTCAACAGGGCGGTCTTTGAGCACGACGACCTCCGGGCAAACGGACGAGGGCATTCAGTCCGGCAGAGGTAGCTGATGGGCGTCAAGCAGCCCGGTTCAGCTCGTCGTGCGACACAGGCTGCTGCGCGTGCGGCACAGGTCAACCGCGCGTCGCTTCGTGAGCAGCAAGGTCATGCCAGCGAGGGTAGCCCTCAATCCCTCGGTGCGGGAGGTATGTCCATCTGGTGGAACAACGCAGGTTCACCCGACCGGATTAGGGCAAATGCGGGCGCAGGGCCTCGATCAACGAGTCGCGTTTCGGCACTCCGCCGACTCGCAGAACCTCGGTTCCGTCGGCCGTGAGGGCGAGCGTCGTCGGGGTGCGCATGACGCCGAGCCTGGTGGTGACGTCCGGGAGGTTCGTGACGTCGAGTTCGGCGTGCGTGAGGCCGTCCGTGCGGTCGGCGAGGTCGCGCAGGATCACCTTCGCGTGCCGGCACGGCGCGCAGAACGTGGTGGAGAGCTGGACCAGCGTCACCCCCGGCGCGAGCAGGTCGCGCACGGGGGCGGGCAGGTCGGCTGAAGCTTCACGACGAGAGATGCGGCCCTCGCGGACCTTGAGCAGCACACCGATCGCGCCGGCCACGGCCAGCGCGCCCAGCAGCGCCCACACACCAGTCATCGTTGGACCAACGGTACATCCGCGATCTGGCCGCTGAGCTTGAACGAACCGCTCTCCACCTCGACGGCGGTCGGCGTGGCGTTGAACGGCAGCGTGCCGGGGTCGATCTTGATCGCGAGCGCCTGGCGCAGCTGCGGGATGATCTGCTTGAGCGAGGCGTCGTCCAGTTCGATGTCATCGATGTTGATCTGGATGGCACCGCTGACGAGCGCGATCTGGCCGTACGCGGTGAGCGTGATGACCTTGCCGGCGACGTTGGTCTGGCCGGAGAGCTTGATCGCGGCGGTCGTCTTGGGCGCCTTGGGGTCGACCGGCGTCTGGGTGGCGGTGCGGTTGTCCGGCTCGATCGAGAGCTTGTCGAACGGCGTCACCTGGTTCGCGAGCCGGTTCAGGTCCGGCGCCTTGATCCGGACGCTGCCCTCGACGGTGTCGATGGTCGCCTTGGAGACGTTGCCCGCGAGCAGGTCGGCCAGCTCGACGCGGGTGTGCCGCAGGTCGGCGCCGACGTCGAGGTCGCGCAGGTCGACGCCCTGCTGCTCGTCCTTGATCGGCACGCCGTACGCGTCGATCCGGACGTGCGTGTAGTCACCGCGGATCGCCTGCAGGATGAAGGGGAACCCGTTGATGCGCACCGACGGGTCCTCGTTGAGCTGCAGCTTCTCCCGCATCCGCTGGGCGATCTGGTACTCACCGGCCGCCGCGAGCGCGAAGTCGGCCGCGACGAGCAGCACGCCGAGCACGATCACCGCGATGATGAGGAACTTCCCGCGCCGTGGCTTCTTCCGCGGCCTTGCAGGCGTCTGCGCAGTCATCCCTCGTCCTCGATCTTGGCGACGATCCATGCCGCCATCCGGTCTACCAGGTCTGGAGTCGCGGCCGATTCGGCGTGCCGCATGCCGGGCTCGATCCACAACTCGGCATGTCCTGAGGACGCGCGGTGCAGCGACCTGGCGTGGTCCACGGAGAAATAGTGGTCCAGGTCACCGTGCACGATCAGCAGTGGGGTGGGCGTGATCCGTCCGACCACCTCCAGCGGACTCTCCGGCGCTTGTACCCAGCTGCCGCCGAGCCGAACCCCGAGCGCCCGTGCCGCGAGCTTGCCGTGCGGCTGCTCCAGCAACCAGTGCACGCGGCGCATGGGAGCGGTCTCGCGTGACCACCACCGGGCGGGTCCGCTGACGGAGACGACGGCGTCCGGCCTGGTCTCCCCCAGCACCGCGTGCCGCAGCACGATCGAGGCGCCCATCGAGAACCCGACAGTGGCGACCTTCGAATAACCGAGCTCGCGGGCCTTCAGAACGGCCGCCTCGATGTCGTGGATCTCGTCCGCGCCGACCGTGGAACGGCCTTCCGAACGTCCGTGGCCGCGGAAGTCGAACGCGACGACACCGGCTTTCCTGGCCATTCGGGCAAGCACGCGCGAGACGTACGGCCGGCGCACGTTGTTCGTGAACCCGTGTCCCACAACGAAAGCGAGGTCGCTTTCACTCTTGTGGTGGACGCCGTGCAGACGCACCCCGTCATGTGACATGGATGTAACAGGCATGACGCTTGTGGAAACAAGTGTGAGCACGGCTTCTTGACCTGGGACTTTCTCGGGGTGCACCGGTATTGTCTCCGTCATCCGCAGGCAACGGGGCCCGGTCACCGTACGCCGCTGGTCTGGTCCAGGTGACCGACCACGGCCGATTTGGAGGGCGCCGCGATGAGCATCGACGTGCTTCTGCTGACGACAGACCCGGACCCGGAGGCAGTGCTTCCGGCGCTGGCTCTGCTTCCCCACGCCGTACGTCCCTTGCGCCCGGAGGTCTCCGCGCTTCTGGAGGCCGGACCGCACGACATCGTGCTGATCGACGCTCGCACCGACCTGGTCGGCGCGCGTTCGCTGTGCCGTCTGCTGGACTCGTCCGGTGTGGACGTGCCCGTGGTGGCCGTGGTCACCGAGGGCGGTCTGGTCGCGGTCAACTCCGACTGGTCGGTCGACGAGATCCTGCTGCCGAACTCCGGTCCCGCCGAGGTCGACGCACGCCTGCGGCTGGTCCGCTCGCGCCGCGGCACGACGCAGCCGGGTGGCGACGGCGCCATCCAGCTCGGCGACCTCGTGATCGACGAGGCCACCTACACCGCGCGCCTCAAGGGCCGCCCGCTCGACCTCACCTACAAGGAGTTCGAGCTGCTCAAGTACCTCGCGCAGCACGCGGGCCGGGTCTTCACCCGCGCCCAGCTGCTGCAGGAGGTCTGGGGCTACGACTTCTTCGGCGGCACCCGCACGGTCGACGTCCATGTGCGACGGCTGCGCGCCAAGCTCGGCCCCGAGCACGAGGCGCTGATCGGCACGGTCCGCAACGTGGGCTACAAGTTCGTCCGCCCGCCGCGTCCCGGATCGTCCCGCCGCCCGTCCGACCTCGCCGAGGTGGAGATCGACGACTCCGCGCGTGTCCTGGATGAGCGTTTGATCGCGCGGTAGGTTCGCCTGTGTGGCGCAACTGAGCTGGTTCGAGGAGCTGACGGCCGACCAGGCCGCCGAGGTGACCGGGTTGCTGGAGGCTGCCCGGGGCACCGACGGCGTGGCCCCGGTCGGCGAGGCCGTGCGACTGCGGATGCGCCCCGGCGCGACAGGCAGCAGGCATCTCTTGGCGCACCTGAACGGCGAACTGGCCGGGTACGCGCACATCGACCTGATCGGTGACTCCGGTGGCAACAAGGTCGCCGAACTCGCCGTGCACCCGAAGCACCGCCATCAGGGCGTCGGCGAGGCACTGGTGAAAGCGCTCCCGCAGGAGTCGCTGCGGATCTGGGCGCACGGCGGCCATCCAGACGCCGAGAAGCTCGCGGAGAAGCTCGGTTTCGGCAAGGTGCGCGAGCTGCTGCGGATGCGGCTGCGCGTCGAGAACGACCTGCCGGAGCCGTCGGTGCCCGAGGGCATCACCATCCGGCCGTTCGTGCCCGGCAAGGACGAGGCCGCGGTCGTCTACGTGAACCACCGCGCGTTCGACTGGCACCCCGAGCAGGGCGCGATGTCGATCGAGGACGTGCGTGCGAAGGAAGAAGAGGACTGGTTCGACCCCGAGGGCTTCCTGCTCGCGTTCGACGCCGACGACAGGCTGGCGGGCTTCCACTGGACGAAGGTGCACACGCCCGAGCTGGGCGAGGTCTACGTCGTGGGCGTCGACCCGGACCGCCAGGGCGGTGGCCTGGGCAAGGCGCTGACCCTCGTCGGCCTGCGTCACCTGCGCGAACAGGGCGTCAAGGAAGTCATGCTCTACGTCGAGTCGGACAACACGGCGGCGGTCCGCGTGTACACGAAGCTCGGATTCACCCTTTGGGACGCCGACGTCCAGTACGCCCGGTAGTCAACGTACCGTCACAAAACGCATACGCGCTGGTCACGCGGTCACTCTTTTGGCCGTGTGACCCGTCACTTCCCGTTCGGTGTTCACCTCCCGTTCACCCTGACTAGGTGGTCTGTCCATTCTGGCTACCTACCTTCCGTAGCGAGCGGCGGGTTCGTCGCGAACCGCTAAATGCTTCCGCAAGGTGGAGGACCCAGGTGAAGATCCAGCGGCACGGTGCCGTTCTCGGCCTCGTCGCGGCCAGCGCGCTGCTGCTCGGTGCGTGTGGCAGTGACAACAACGCGCCGACGGGTGGCACGAACCCCTCGTCGAACGCTGCCTCCGTCCCGGTCGAGTGCGGTGGCAAGACCAAGCTCAACGCTGAGGGCTCCTCCGCGCAGAAGAACGCGGTCGACGCGTTCGTGCAGGCCTACCAGGCCGCCTGCCCCGGTGTGGACCTCGCGTACAACCCCTCGGGCTCCGGCGCGGGCGTGAAGAACTTCAACGCCGGCCAGGTCGACTTCGGTGGCTCGGACTCCGCGCTCAAGGAAGGCGCCGAGACCGAGGCGGCCGCCAAGCGCTGCCAGACCAACCCGGCCTGGAACCTGCCGCTGGTCTTCGGCCCCGTCGCCGTCGGCTACAAGGTCTCCGGGGTGGACAGCCTCGTGCTGGACGCCAAGACCATCGCCGCGATCTTCTCCGGCGCGGTCAAGAAGTGGAACGACCCGGCCATCAAGGCGCTGAACGGCTCCGCGACCCTGCCGGACAAGGACATCTCGGTCATCTACCGCTCGGACGAGTCGGGCACGACCGACAACTTCCAGAAGTACCTGAAGGTCGCCGGCGGCTGGACCAAGGGTGACGGCAAGCAGTTCAAGGGTGGTGTCGGCGAGGGCAAGGAGAAGTCCGCCGGTGTCGGTCAGGCCGTCGGCTCCATCGACGGTGCCATCACCTACGTCGAGTGGTCGTTCGCGCAGGACAACAAGCTCTCGATCGCCAAGATCGACTCCGGTGCCGGTGCTGTCGAGCTGACCGCCGAGTCGGCCGGCAAGGCCATCGACGGTGCGAAGGTCAAGGGCGAGGGCAACAACCTGATCCTCGACCTCGACTCGATCTACGGCTCCAAGGCCGCCGGCGCGTACCCGTTGCTGCTCGCGACCTACGAGATCGTGTGCTCGAAGGGCTACGACGCCGACACCGCGAAGGCCGTCAAGGCGTTCCTCACGGTTGCCGCCACCACCGGTCAGGCGCAGCTCGCCGACGCCGGCTACGTGCCGCTGCCCAAGGCGTTCCAGGACAAGCTCCTGACCGCCGTGAAGGCGATCGCCTGAGGTTGATGCGAAACTTCGGCTGACACACAGACGCGATGAATGATCCCGTCGCGGCCTTGCGCCCCGCCGGCTCCGGTGACACCGGGGCCGAGCGGGGCGTCGCGGCTGCTCCCACCGCCTCGGAGGCTCCGATTCCCCCGACACCGGAAGCTCCAGAAACGACCAAGGCACCTCACGTCCGGCCTGGTGACCGCATCTTCCGCGGCCTGGCGACGGGGTCCGGTGTCTTCATCGTCGTCCTCATCGGCGCGATCGGCCTGTTCCTGCTCCTGCAGGCCGTCCCGTCGCTCGGGCTGGACAACGTCAACTTCCTGACCAGCCGTGAGTGGGCCACCTCGGACCCGGAGAACCTGCGGTTCGGCATCCTCGACCTGACGCTCGTCACGGTCGTCGTCGCGTTGCTGGCCCTGCTGATCGCCATGCCGATCGCGCTGGGCATCGCGCTGTTCCTCACGCAGTACGCGCCGCGCAACCTCGCCCGGCCGTTCGCCTACGTCATCGACCTGCTGGCGGCCGTGCCGTCCATCGTCTTCGGCCTGTGGGGCCTGTTCGTGCTCGGCCCGGTGCTCTTCCCGTTCTCCGAGTGGGTGATCGAGAACCTCGGCTGGATCCCGATCTTCGCCAAGGGCAACGTGAACGTGCAGCTCGGCGGCACCATCTTCACCGCGGGCATCGTCGTCGCGGTGATGATCCTGCCGATCATCACGGCCGTCAGCCGCGAGGTCTTCGAGCGAACGCCCACCATGCACATCGAGGGCGCCATTGCGCTCGGCGCGACCAAGTGGGAGGTCGTGCGCACGACCGTCCTGCCGTTCGGCAAGGCCGGTTACGTCAGTGCCTCGATGCTCGGCCTCGGCCGCGCGCTCGGTGAGACCATCGCCGTCGCGATCATCCTGAGCGCCGCCACCAGCTCGTTCGGCTGGTCGCTGTTCGACGGCGGCTCGACGATCGCCTCGAAGATCGCGCTGGCCGCGGCCGAGTTCAACGACGTGCGCTCGGCCGGTGCCTACATCGCCGCCGGTCTGGTGCTGTTCGTGCTGACCTTCGTCGTGAACGCCATCGCGCGCTCGATCGTCGCCGGCCACAAGGAGTACGAGTGAGCACGAATCTCGCGGATCCCCAGCGCCTCGCGACGCCGCCGACGTTCCAGTCGGTCAGCGTGGCCCGCCGGATCAAGAACGGCCTCGCCACCGGACTGGTCTGGGGTGCGTTCCTGATCGCCGTCATCCCGCTGGTGTGGGTGCTCTACACCGTGATCCAGCGCGGCTTCCCGGTGATCCTCGACGGTGACTGGTGGCAGAAGTCGATGTCGGGCCTGCTGGCCCGTCAGCAGGGTGGCGGCGCGTACCACGCGATCTACGGCACGCTGGTCCAAGGCTTGGTCTGCGCCGTGATCTCGGTGCCGATCGGCATCATGATCGCGATCTACCTCGTCGAGTACGGCGCCCGCTCCCGGCTGTCGAAGGCCACGACGTTCATGGTCGACATCCTCACCGGTGTCCCTTCGATCGTCGCCGCGCTGTTCGTCTACACGGTCTGGATCACGACGTTCGGTCTCAGCCGCAGCGCGTTCGCCGTGTCGCTCGCGCTGGTGCTGCTGATGGTGCCGGTCGTCGTGCGCACCACCGAGGAAATGCTCAAGATCGTTCCGGACGAGCTGCGGGAGGCCTCCTACGCGCTGGGCATCCCGAAGTGGAAGACCATCGTCAAGATCGTCATCCCGACCGCGCTGTCCGGCATTCTGACCGGCATCATGCTGGCCCTCGCCCGTGTCATGGGTGAGACGGCACCGGTGCTGGTGCTCGCGGCGTACGCGCCGTACATCAACTACAACCTCTTCGACGGCCCGATGGCCTCGCTGCCGTTGATGATGGTGAACGAGCGCAACAACCCGACGGCGGCGGGCTTCGACCGCATCTGGGGCGCGGCGATCACGCTCGTCGTCCTCATCACCCTGTTCAACCTCCTGGCGACCGTGATCTCGCGGGCGCTGGCGCCGAAGACGAAGTGAGCGGGCGGACATGGCCAAGCGACTCGACATCAAGGACCTGAACCTCTTCTACGGCAAGTTCCACGCCGTGGAGAACGTCTCGCTCGCGGTGCCGCCGAAGAACGTCACCGCGTTCATCGGCCCCTCCGGTTGCGGCAAGTCGACCGTGCTCCGGTCTCTGAACCGCATGCACGAGGTCGCGCCCGGCGCCCGTTGCGAGGGCAAGGTGCTGCTCGACGGCGAGGACATCTACGCGTCCACTGTGGACCCGGTCGAGGTGCGCCGCACCATCGGCATGGTGTTCCAGCGGCCGAACCCGTTCCCCACGATGTCCATTCGCGACAACGTGGTGGCCGGCCTGCGGCTCTCGGGCGTGAAGGACAAGAAGAAGCTCGACGAGGTGGCGGAGCGCTCGCTGCGCGGCGCCAACCTCTGGAACGAGGTCAAGGACCGCCTCGACAAGCCCGGCGGCGGCCTCTCCGGCGGTCAGCAGCAGCGTCTGTGCATCGCGCGTGCCATCGCGGTGCAGCCCGACGTGCTGCTCATGGACGAGCCCTGCTCGGCCCTGGACCCGATCTCCACGCTGGCGATCGAGGACCTGATCACGGAGCTGAAGAAGGAGTACACGATCGTCATCGTGACTCACAACATGCAGCAGGCCGCGCGCGTGTCCGACCAGACCGCGTTCTTCAACCTGCTGGGTGTCGGTCAGCCCGGCCAGCTGATCGAGGTCGACGACACGGAGAAGATCTTCTCCAACCCCAGCCAGAAGGCGACCGAGGACTACATCTCCGGCCGGTTCGGCTGAGAACGCGGGTTCGGCTATCTTGCTGGCGTGAGCCCGCAAAGCAAGCCCCGCAAGAAGAAGCAAGGCAAGGCACCCGGCCGCAGGCCCGAGCAGCAGTCCCCGTACGGGGCGCTGCTCGAGTCGGCGGCCGCGCTGCGTTCGGAGTCGTGGTTGCTCGCGGACGCCTGGGCGAGCGAGCTCTACGCGACGCTCTGGCTCGCCGGCTCCGGCACCGACCCGCTGGTCGAGGCGCTGCGGAAGATGGACGACCCCGCGGCGCTCACCGCGTTGCGCGCGCTGGCCGGTGTGGGCTCGGAGGAGAGCAGGTCCGCCGCGTTCGCCGCCGCGGAGGCCGTTGCGGCACGAGGTGTCGCCGAGCCGTCCTGGTACGTCCCCGACACCGTGCCCGACTTCCGCGACGCCTTCCTCGTCACGAACCTGTTGGGGGACGTCGAGGTCATCGCGATCACCCAGGAACGCGCGGGTCTCGGCGAGACCGTCCTGTTCATGCGGCAGCCGGTGCTCGGGGCCACCGCGATCGAGCTGTTCGCGACGCCGGCTGAAGGCACCGTGGCGCTGCTGGAGGACATGATCGCCTCCACGCCCGAGGCGTTCCGCGACGAGATCACGCCCCTGAGCGCCTCCGACGTCTACGACCGCGTGTGGCCGGACGTCGAGCAGTTCTGGGAGGACGGCCCGGACGAGGAGGTCGAGGAGGGCCTGATGGGCGAGGAGGACGTGCGGCATCCGGTGCAGCTCATCGCCCTCGCCGACGCCCGCGTGAGCGTCCTCGTGCCCAAGGAGTACGAGATCCCCGCCGTCAGTCCGGAAAGGACGGACGAGGTCGTCGACGCGTTCCTGGCTTCAGAGCACGGGATCGCGGACGTCGAGGCGGCGCGGGCGTTCGCGCGGATCGTCGTTTCCGCCGCGGTGGAACAGAACCGCGACCCCGTCGTTTACGGACCGGCGTCGCTGACCGCGGTGCTGATCCTGAACGTCGCCGCGAAGCTGCACGTGAGCGACGCGGATCTGGCGCTGCTGCCCGAGATCGTGCGAGCGTGGGCGTACTTCACCGTGGACGCCCGGGATCTGCCGCGCGACGAGGCGCGGGCGGTGTGGGACGAAGAACTGCCCACCGTGCTCACCGAGTTCTCCGAGGCCTACGCCGATCCGGAGCTGGTGGCAGAGCGCGATGGGCAGTTTCGCTGATTCCTGAAGGATCTGGAAGATCTAGAGGTTCTCGTCGTCGCCGTAGCCGGGCATCCGGCCGGTGACGACGAAGACCGTGCGCTTGGCGACCGACACGGCGTGGTCGCCGTAGCGCTCGTAGAAGCGACCGAGCAGCGTCACGTCCACCGCGGCGGGGACGCCGTGCTGCCACTCCTTGTCCATGATCACGGAGAACAGGTGGCGGTGGATGTCGTCCATCGCGTCGTCCTCGTCCTCGAGGCTGCGCGCGCGGTCGACGTCCTTCTCGCGGATGATCGACGCGGCCTCGTTCGCGAGCTTGACCGCGATCCGGCCCATCTCGGCGAAGTACGGCTGCACGTCCTCTGGCAGCGCCGACGCCGGGTGCCGGCGACGCGCGGCCTTGGCCACGTGCAGTGCCAGGTCGCCCATGCGCTCGACGCTTTCGGCGGCGTGGATCACCGCGAGCACCGTGCGCAGGTCGGTCGCGACCGGCGCCTGCAGTGCGAGCAGTGCGTACGACTGCTCCTCGATGCTGGAGCGGACGTCGTCGACCTTCTGGTCGCCGCCGATGACCTGCTCGGCCAGGCCGAGGTCGGCCTGCAGCAGTGCCGTGGTCGCGTTCTGCATCGCCTCGGCGACCATGCCGGTCATGTCTGCCAGCTGGTCGGCGAGATGTTCAAGCTGGTCGTGGTAGGCCTCGCGCATGGCGCTCAGCCTACGTCCCGACCATCGCGGCAGCGACATGCCAGCATGAACCGCAGGTGAACCCCAGGCGAATCACTTCGCCGCGCAGGGGTCCTGTGCCGCGTTCACAATGGACAGACCGTCGCCGGGCTGACCAGCTGCCTGACCCTGCGGAGTGCCCTGCTGGGTACCCGCCTTGGGCGACTGGATCTTCTCGTCGAAGCCGGCGCCGATCGTCAGCTGGATCGCCCCACCCATCTCCGGTGCCTCGACCAGGTCCGCGCCGGGCACGGCGGCCTTGAGCGTCGCCGCCTTGTTCTCGTTGCCCTTCGCGAACTTGATGATCGTCTTGGGGGCGTTCTCCGTTGCGTTGCCCCGCTGCGCGATCTTGAACCCCTGCTGCTCCAACGCGTTCGCCGTCCTGCCGACCGCGCCGTCGTTGGTCGGGTCCCCGTTGAGCACCTGGATGGTGACGTCCTTGGGGTCGATCACCGTGCCGGGTTGCGCGGGAGCGTTGGTCTCGCCGGGCTTGCCCTCGACGGGCTTCTCCTGCGGCAGCGGCGTTCCGTCGATGATCGTCTGGAACAGCGCCTTGACGTCGTCGTCCTTGAGCCGCTCGATGTTGTCGTCGTTCGACTTCGTCGGGCCCTCGTCGGTCCAGTGCGGCATCGTCACGAACGAGACGCGACCGGCGTCGAGGCTCTGCAGGGAGTTCGCGAGCTCCAGCAACTGCGCCACACCGACGTTGTCGCCGGCGGTGGACTTGGTGAGCGCGTTGATGAAGTTGTTGAGCTTGGTCGGGCTCAGCAGGACCTCGTTCGACAGCGCCTGCCGCAGCATCGCCGACAGGAAACCCTGCTGCCGCTTGATCCGGTCGAAGTCCGTGCCGCCGTCGCCCTGGGCCTGGACCTTGCGAGCGCGCACGTACTGCAGCGCCTGGTCGCCCTTGAGCGTGTACTTGCCCGGCTTCTCGAGGATTACACCGAGCTCGTCGTCCTTGATCGCGATCGGTGAGCAGATCTCCACGCCGCCGATCGCGGTCGACATCTCGCGGAAGCCGACGAAGTCGATGCTGACGAAGTGGTTGATCTTGAGGCCGGTCAGCTGGGTCATCAGGTTGGCGACGCACTCGGGCCCACCGTCGTTGTAGACGGAGTTCGCCATGACCTCTTTCTCCGGCGCCAGCGGGCCCGCGTACTGCCCGTTGTCCGGGTTGTAGGTGCGGCACGAGGGACGGTCGACGCGCACGTCACGCGGCAGCGACACGACGACCATGCGCTTCCGGTCCGCCGGGATGTGCGCGAGCATGATCACGTCCGACCGCGCGCCACCCTCCTGCGCCTGGGTGCCGACGTTGTCGCCCGCCTTCGCGCCCGCCCTGGTGTCCGAGCCGACCAGCAGGAAGTTCTCGTCACCGAGCTGCTTCTCGGCCTGTTGCACGGCCTGCGAGTTGCCGCCCAGCGCGTCGATCTTCGTGAACCTGGAGTCGGCCCACTGCATCGCGGCCCAGCCGATGCCCGTCGACGCGAACACGACGGCCGCGGCGGCGATCGCGCCGATCCGTCCGGCGCGCATCAGCTTGCGCTGCTGGGGCGTGCGACCGGGGATCCGCTTCTCGCCGGCCTCCTGACCGAGCGCGACCGGCTCGGCGAACTCGGTCGCCTCGTCGACGAGATCGTCCTCGTCGCCGTCCTTGACCCACGGCATGAGCTTGGCGCGCCGTTCCTTGCGCTGGCGCTCCTGCTCGAGCAGTTCGTCGTGCACCGCGGAGAACCGCGCGAGAGTGTGGTCGACCTCGCGACGCTTCTTCACGTCGTCGCCGATGGCCTCCATCTCGGTGGTGAGGCTCAACGGGTCCATGTCTTCGCGCTTCTCGACCTTGGCCACCCCCGCCGCCGAGGCGATCTGGGTGGCCTCGGGGCCGGGCGCGTCGGCCTTGGGCTCGTCCACGGGCTCGGCGCCGAGCCGGCCTGCGAGGCCACCGGGAATCGGCCGCGGACCACTGGACTCCGCCCTGGGGGGCATCGGCCGGGGACCGCTCGACTCCGCGCGCGACGGCATCGGCTGCCTGCCGGTCACGTCCCCGTTCGGGGGCATGGGGCGGCGGCCGGTGTTCTCCGGTCCCTCGCCGGGGGCGGGAGGACGCGGAATGCCGTTGGACGACGGTGCTTCGCCTGCCAGGAGGCGGCGAGGCGCGGGGCCGTCCGGCGTCCCGCCTGGCACGGGGGGCCGCTGGAGGCCGTTGGGCTCGCCGGGTGCCTGCGGACGCTTGAGGCCGTTGGGCTGCGAGATCTCGCCGGGGACCGGCGGGCGCGGGATGCCGTTCGACGACGGGGGGTCGCCGGGGCCGGGCCTGCGCGGCGGTGCCCCGCCGACCTCGGGTCCCGGTCGGCGGACCGTGCCGGCGGGCATGCCGTTCGCCTCGGGCACGCCGGGCGCGGGACGCCGGGGAATGCCGTTCGAGGAAGGCGCGTCGCCGGGAGGCATGCGCCTCGGGTCGCCGGGAGCCGGCGGCCTGGGCATGCCGTTCGAGGTGGCGTCGGGTACCGGCGGGCGCGGGATGCCGTTGGACGACGGAGCGTCGCCGGGGGCGAGCCTGCGCTGCGGAGCGCCGTTGGGCGGCATCTCACCAGGCACGGGACGCCGGACCTGGCCGCTCGGTGGCTCGCCGGGGACCGGGCGGCGCTGCATGCCCGTCGCGTCGGGCCTCGGGCGCTGGCCGGTCTGCTCGACCCGGTAGGCACCGCTCTGTTCCGGATTCGGGATCGGAATCTGGGCAGGCCTCGGCCGTGGACCGGTCTGCTCGCCAGGAGCGGGACGCGGGCGCGCCGGGGGCTGCTGAACGCCGTTCGGCTCGGGCGGAACGTCCGCCCTGCGCCGCCTGCCGGTCGGGTCGCCGGTGAAGTTCTGCGGGGCGGCCTGCTCAGGCCGCGGGCGCGTACCCGTCTGCTCACCAGGCCGGTGAGCTGCGGGTGGCTGCTGCCGCGGTGCCTGCGGAGGCTGCTGGGGCGGTGGTGGCTGGTGCACCGGGGGATCAGGCAGAGCACGCCTGCCGGTGGGCGCGGGTGGGTCGGGCAGGGCACGCCTGCCTGTCGTGGGTTCTTCGGGCGAGCCTGGCGGGACGGGCCGGGGGATGTTCGTCCTGCTGTGCTGCTCGATGAGCTCCGAGACGCTCAGGCCCCCAGAGCCTTCCATCGAGCGACGTCTACGGCCGGTCGGCTGGTCGTGCTGGGGATCCTGATCACCACGGGAAGAGGGGCCGCCACGTCGGGGGTCGTCGGGCACCCAATCTCCCTTCTGGGTCAGAAGCAAAAGCGGTTCGTCATTACGAAGTGACGTCGACCGGGACACAAGGGTTGCATCACCGGCGTGTCAGTTGCGCCCGCGATACTACGGATGTAGGCGACTTCTGACGACCACTCCGGGTGATAGAGCTGCGATCCGTACGCGATTACGAGCAGTCTGCTTGCCCTGAACGGGTGAGCCAGGTCACTCAGTAGTAACCGAGAACACGTGTCTCAGTGATCGCACGCCTGCCAGCGGCAGCACCTGCGAGGCGAACCCGTCCATCGGCACGGTACGCCACCGCGTTGCGTCCCGACTGCTTAGCCGTGTAGAGGAGGCTGTCGGCGCGGAGCAACTGCTGCTCGGCGCTGACGGCCGGACGTTCCGGTGCCTCGTCCGCGGGCGGTTCGTACGCGAGGCCCGCGCTGACGGTCACGCGCAGCCCTGGCGCGATCTCCTGCCACGGGTGACGCTCGACACGTTCCCGGGCCTTCTCGACGATCTCCAGGGCGCTGGAGGCGTCGACGCGGGGCAGCACGAGCACGAACTCCTCGCCGCCGTAGCGGGCGCAGAAGGCGCCCTCGGGCAGGCCCTGCTGCAGCATCTCGACCACGCGCTGCAGCACCCGGTCGCCGAGGAGATGGCCGAAGGTGTCGTTGACCTGCTTGAACCAGTCGAGGTCGATCAGCGCTATGGCGAGCCCGTGCCGGCAAGCTCCGTGCTCGGTCAGCAGGTCCATCAGCCGTTGGTCGAGGTAACGGCGGTTGTAGGAGTCGGTGAGGCTGTCGCGCAGGCTCTGCTCGCGTGCCTCGGCGTGCTCCCGGCGCAGCAGCTCGACCTCGCGGCGCAGCTGTTCCGGAACGTGCGGCTCCTCGACCTGGTCCGCGTGGACGAGGTCGAGCGCGGAACGCAGGTGCAGGTACGCCTGGCGCCACTGGCCGCGGGAGGCGAGCAACGTCGCGATGGACTCGTGCAGCCCCACAAGGCCAGGACCCTGCTTGTCGACTGGGGCGTCGGCCTGCTGGGTCTCTGCGGTTTCGGGTCGCAGCGCGGTCATCGCGGTCACCTCCTTACTTGGCAGGTGTCGTCCCCAAGTAGGCGGCGCTTGAGCAAGAAGGACACGTGGGGGTGGGATTTCCCCCGTCCGGTTGACCGTCAGCTGCTCCGATCCAGTGAGCTTGGAAGATCAACAATCCGTTCAGCCACCGAGGCAGGGCGCGAACCCGTACACCTCGTCGTCCAGGAGCACGACGTGCAGCGACCCGATCTGGCTGCCGATGGCCTGATCCTCCTGCCGCAGCGTGATCGTGACGGCCACGACGTACACGTCGCCACGGGGATGGGCCTTCTCGCCTGGTGGCGCCCAGTCGGCGTCCGTCCGCAGCGTGGTCCACGTGGGCTCGACCTTGATCGTCGCGCCGCGCAGGTCGCAGGCCTTCTGCCTGAAGTCCGGGTGCTGCGTGTCCTTCAGGAGCTGTGCCTGTTTGGACGCGCTCTCGTCACCGGCCTTGTTGACCTGGGCGTAGTACTCCTTGAACTTGGCGCGGTCGCCGTCGCTCAGCCGGACCGGCTTCGCGGAGCCCGCGACCGGACCGCCGCAGCCCGCGACCAGCGCGAGCGAGGCCAGGAGGACCGCGACGCGTTCAGCCACCGGAGTGCATCACGTCCGCACCCGAGGGCACCGTGGCGTCCTCCGGGTCGTCCAGCCAGCCCTCGGGCAGCACGACCTTCGCCGACGAGCCCTGCCTGCCGCGCGGGCCCTCGGCGTTCTCGGGGAACGGCACCGACCGGTCGAGCGTGCCGATGAGGTCGTCCAGTTCCTGCAGGCTCGACACCATCGCGAACGCCCGCCGCGTGTCGCCGCCGACCGGGAAGCCGTGCCAGTACCAGGCCATGTGCTTGCGCAGGTCACGCAACCCCTTGTGCTCGCCGTCGTGCGCCGCGAGCAACTCGGCGTGCCTGCGCAGCACGTCCGCGACCTCCCCGAGGCTCGGACCCTCGGGGATCGGCTCGCCCCGGAACGCCGCCTGCAGGTCCCGGAACAGCCACGGCCTGCCGAGACACCCACGCCCGACGACCACGCCGTCGCACCCCGTCTCAGCGACCATGTCGAGCGCGTCCTGAGCACTGAAGATGTCGCCGTTGCCCAGCACCGGAATGCTGGTCACGGCCTCCTTGAGTCGCGCGATGGCCGTCCAGTCGGCCTTGCCGGAGTACCGCTGCGACGCTGTGCGCGCGTGCAGTGCCACGGCCTGTGCACCCTCGTCCTGCGCGATGCGTCCCGCGTCGAGGTACGTCAGGTGGTCGTCGTCGATGCCGATGCGGAACTTCACGGTCACCGGCATGTCCCCGGCGTTGCGCACCGCGGCCCGCACGATCTGCCGGAACAGTTCGCGCTTGTACGGCAGCGCCGCGCCGCCGCCCTTGCGCGTCACCTTGGGCACCGGACAACCGAAGTTCATGTCCATGTGGTCGGCGAGGTTCTCGTCCACGATCATCTTCGTGGCCTCGCCGACGTTGCGCGGATCCACGCCGTAGAGCTGCATCGAGCGGGGGCTCTCCCCCTCGTCGAACGTGATCATGTGCATGGTCATCGCGTCGCGTTCCACGAGGGCGCGGGCGGTGATCATCTCGCAGACGTAGAGCCCGGCCCCGTACTGACGGCACAGCTGCCGGAACGCCACGTTGGTGATGCCGGCCATGGGGGCCAGCACAACGGGCGGGTCGACGGCGAACGGGCCGATCTTCAGCGTGGAGGGAACGGACACGCCCCTCAGGTTACGGCACTGACCTGCCGCGATCTTCACCGAGAGTGACCACTATCGCCTCGTAGGTCTCCCGATCGAACGCCACCAGCCGGATGTTGTCGACGATCGGCAACGAGCGGACGGTTCGCACCGCGATCTCCGCGGCACGTTCCACCGGGAACCCGTAGATCCCCGTCGCGATGGCCGGGAACGCGATGCTCTCCGCCCCGAGCCGCTCGGCCAGCCGGAGCGACTCGACGTAACAGCTGGTGAGCACCTCGTCCTCACCCTGCTCGCCGTCCTCCCAGACCGGCCCCACCGTGTGGATCACGTGCTTGACCGGCGCGAGGTCGAAGGCAGGCGTGGCGACGGCCTTGCCCGGTTCGCACGGCGCCAGCCTGGACCCCGCCTCCGCGAGCCTCGGCCCCGCCGCTCGATGGATCACGCCGTCAACGCCACCGCCACCGCCACCGAGCAACGACTCGTTGGCCGCCGTGACGATGACGTCAACTCTTTGTTGCGTGATGTCGCCGAGCACCACTTCGATCGTCCCCATGCTGACCAGCGTGGCAGCGGATTCCTTGCGGTATCGCAGACTTCACTGAACGCGAACACCCCCGGTGCCCCGATCGGGTGTCAGACCCTTCTGCCAACATGCCCTTGGAGGTGGCCTAGCTCATGGGGGCGGTTGCACTGATCAGGTCCGGGTTCGAGCGGTTCTTCGTCGACGGACCGGTCGGCATGCCGACCGGCGGCGGCGAACAGCAGGTCATCGCCGTTCAGCAGGTGGGTGAGCTGGCCCTGCCGACGGGCAGACTCGTGGCGGCGGACCCGTTCGTCGTGTGGCCGGAGGACGCCGAGTCGTTCACCGACGAGGTCGAGCCGGGCACGTACCCGGTGTCGGTCTCGCTGGTCTCGTACATCGACGGCGACGGGTTGCCGGACGAGCGGCAGGGCTACCGCGTAGCGGCCGCCAAGGTGACCGTGAAGGACGAGCCCGCGTACTCGTGGCGCCCGGCGGTGGTCCCCGGCGAGCACGTGCCGATGCTGCCGGTGATGCCGGAGTTCGGCTACGAGGTGAAGTCGAGCACCGGCGCGTTCTTCGACCTCGCCGCCGCGTCGGCGCTGGACCGCCTGGCGGGCGACGACGCGTTGGGCAACTGCGCCCTGATCGACGCGCTCGGCGCCGTGGGCGGCGGCCGTGGCCCCGCCAACGTGACCGACGCCCGGACCGGCCTGAACGTCGTCGCGTTCTCGACCGGCTGGGGCGACGGCGTCTACCCGACCTGGGTCGGCCGCAACACCGCGGGTGACCCGGTCGCGTTCGTCACTGATTTTTTTGTGATTACAAGAGGCTAGTTCGTGATCAACCGGATCTAGAACTCGACGTTCACGCACGCCAGTCGTGGCCCGGC
The DNA here is from genome assembly GCF_044765805.1 of Lentzea sp. NPDC102401. Lineage (NCBI taxonomy): Bacteria > Bacillati > Actinomycetota > Actinomycetes > Pseudonocardiales > Pseudonocardiaceae > Lentzea > Lentzea sp. NPDC102401. Next base: position 725,040 of record NZ_JBIWKS010000003.1, read on the forward strand.
GGTGCCTGCCTCGCCGGGCTTGGTGTGCGTGTGTTCGTTGTGCAGCACCACGGACTGCGCGCGCCGTTCGGTGAACTGCCAGTCCACGGAGGACTCCGTGTGGGCGAACCCGTTGCCGTCGGTGTGCACGTCGAGCCAGATCTCGTTGCGGGGGTTGGCATAGGCCGGATCGACGGACGGCTGCACCGGGTCGGCGACGTTCTGGAAGTGCGGCCCCGAATCCGCCGGAGCCGCACCGCACTTCTTCACGTGGACGTGCGCGCCGTAAGTCCGGTGCGGCTGCAATCCGCTCAGCACCAACAACACTGTCGTGCCGCCACGGACCGTCGGCACTCCGACGGCGGTGACCCTGGCTCCTGCCGGGACCTTGGCGTCGTACGTGACGGCCTTCGCCGCGGCGCTGTAACTCTCGAACTTCGCGGACGTGTGAGCCACCTTCGCGGGTTCGGCGTGCGCGGTTCCGGTGAACACGAGCGCGGCGGCGACCGCGACTGCAAGCGTCTTCATGGATCACCTGCCTAGTGCCAACGGCCCAGCTCCGCCATTCGGCGTTTCAACTGCTCGGAGGCGGGTACGCGGCTGTGGTGAGCGAAGCCGAGGAATCTCAGCAGCGCAGACTCGCCCGCAACGTGAACGAGCTGCTCCAGGAGCTCCGCGTGGCTCAGGCCGGCGTGCAGATCCTGTTCGGTTTCCTCCTCTCCATCGCCTTCACCGACAAGTACGCCAACGTGGGTGGCTACATCCGTGTCACCCACCTCGTCGCGGTGCTGTGCGCGGCGGCGGCCGTCGCCTTCCTCACCGCTCCCGCAGCGTGGCACCGCGTCCTGTTCCGCCAGGGCCGCCGCGAGGACGTCGTCCGCTACGGCAACACGTTCGCCCTGGTGGGCATGGCCTTCCTGGCTCTGGCGATGACCGGCACCGTCCTGCTGCTCGCCGAGGTGATCCTGGACGGCTGGCCTGCGATCGTGGTCGGCGTGCTGGCGTTCGTCGTCTTCACCGGCCTGTGGTTCGCGGTGCCGTTCGCCTCATCCGAGCGTGCTCAGGACCGCGAGCGCCCCTAGTCCGAGCGCCACCGGCACCGCCGTCAGCACGTTCCTCCGCGTCGGCCGCGGCTGCTCGCGCAGCACCAGAATCCCCAGCGGCACCAACGCAATGCACAACCCGGCCGTTCCGACGATCGACAGCATTTCGGTGCCTTTCAGAACCCCGAGAGGCAACAACCCCATGGTCGCCAGCGCCACCGACCTGGTCTTGCCGAGCGCTCCGGACCGGTACGCCCCGAAGGCCAGCACGAACCAGCCGAACATGATCGTGAAGGACAGGAAGCTGAACAGGTGCAGCTCTCCATATCCCTTCGCCACCAGCTCCGTCGCTCCCTCGACGCCCAGCTGCCTGGTGGCGCTGAACGCCGCCTGATCCACCCCGGCGTGAAAGGTCCGCTCGAACAACCCGACCGTCACCAGCATCCCGCCCCAAGCCGCCCACCTGGGGTTCTCGGTGCCGATCCGCTGCACCAGGCAGGCGACCGCCGCCCACATCACAACGTTTCCCGCCAGAAACGCCGTGTACGCCGCCCGCATCAACTCCGGGTGCTCGGCCACCGCCCGCAGCTGGTCGGGGAAGAAGAAGTTGAACGGCGACCGCAACAGCGTGCCCGCCAGCAACAGCACCGGCCCCAGTGCGAGAGCCGTGCCACCAACCCACCCGTTCGGAAACCTCATGGTCGTCGACGCTTCCAGCGCTACGACCGCCTGTGATCGGCCCGCGGTCCGACTCCACCCTCAGCCCGTGGTCTGAGGCGCTTCGTCGTGCAGGCTGTTGGTCGGCACGGCCACCTGAGCACCTGGAACGCCGTACTCGTCGATCAACTCACCCAGCCTCGACCCCATCCGGAAAAACCTGCGGACCGGCATGTCGATTCGCGGTCTGGCCGTTCGACGCATGAGTAGACGGACGAGAAACCGGGTGAGACCGGGGCGACGATGAGGAAGACTCGGGTGTACCGATGAGTTCCTACAGCGTTGCGGGTCTCCACCGGTGTCGCGAAGAACCTGATGCCAGCAACCTAGTGAGGGCCTGACATGCCTGCTGCGATCCAAGACCGGCCGACCGCACAAGCGGGGAAGACACCCCTGGTGGTGCGCCTGCTGGTGCTGGCGACGTTCGTCGTGATCCTCAACGAAACGCTCATGATCAACGCGATTCCGCGCCTGATGGAGTCGATGCACGTCACCGAACAGGCCGCGCAGTGGGTCTCCACCGCGTTCATGCTCACCATGGCCGCCGTGATTCCGGTCACCGGCTGGTTCCTGCAGCGCGTCACCACCCGCCAGGGCTACGCGATCGCGATGGGCGTCTTCCTCGCCGGCACCGCCATCTCCGCCGCCGCGCCGTCGTTCACGATCCTGCTGCTGGGCCGCATCGTGCAGGCCGCGGGCACGGCCGTGATGATGCCGCTGCTGATGACCACGCTGATGACCGTCGTGCCGGAGCAGGACCGCGGCCGCGTCATGGGCAACGTGACGCTCGCGATCTCAGTGGCCCCGGCCCTCGGCCCGGCCATCTCCGGCGTGATCCTGCAACTGGGCTCCTGGCGCCTGCTGTTCGTGGCCGTCCTCCCGATCGCCGGCGCCGTGACCTACTTCGGCCTGCGTCACCTCGACAACATCGGCGAACCTCAGGTCAGCACCCTCGACTGGGCCAGCGCGGCCATGGCGACCCTCGGCTTCGGCGGCCTCGTCTACGGCCTGAGCCTCTTCGGCGAGGGCGAGTCGAACCTGGGCCCGAGCATCGGCATCGTCGTCGCGGGCGCCGCCACCATCGCGTTCTTCGTGCTCCGCCAGCTCAAACTGCAGCGAACCGGCGCGCCCCTCATGGACCTGCGCACCCTCACGCACCGCACCTTCGCACTGGCGCTGGCCCTGATGTGCATCGCGTTCCTGGCGATGATGGGTTCGATGATCCTGCTCCCGCTCTACCTGCAGAACCTGCGAGGCCTCACCCCGCTGCAGACCGGCCTGCTCCTCATGCCGGGCGGCCTGGGCATGGGCCTGCTGGGCCCGACCGTCGGCCGCCTGTACGACCGCCTCGGCAGCCGCCCGCTGGTCCTGCCGGGCTCGATCGGCATCGTGCTCTCCCTCGCCGGCTTCACCCAGGTCTCGATGACCATGCCGTACTGGCAGATCCTCGCCCTGCACGTGCTCCTGATGATCAGCCTGGCAGCGACGTTCACCCCGATCTTCACCCTCGGCATGGGCGCGCTCCCGCCGAACATGTACCCGCACGGCAGCTCGATCCTCGGCACGCTCCAGCAGGTGGCGGCAGCCCTGGGCACCGCCCTGGTCGTGACCGTGATGTCCGCCCGCACCGGCCAACTGGTCGCAGACGGCACCACCGCGGCGTTGGCGCAGCTGAGCGGCATGAAGCTGGCGTTCGTGATCGCCACCGTCCTGGCCGCGGCCACGATCGTCGTGGCGGCGATGCTGCCGAGCCGGACCACGAAGTCCGGCGACGTCATCGCCCACTGACGGCCTCGGCACGCTCGACCGATGCAGGCTCCTGGCCCGCGCCCGGCCTGACGGCGTTGGGACTTCGCTGGTACGGCGGAGAGGGTCGGGAGCCGAGAGACTCTCCGCGCTGGGCCTGTCCAAGGGCGCAGAAGCCGCACTGTGGCTGTCCGTCCTGGACCAGCGCACTGCCGCCGTGGTGGGCCCTGCCGTGACCTGGGAGCCGAAACCACGTGAGGCCGCCGCCGCACGTCCTGAACGCACCGCACGGCACCTGAACGCGGATGGGGCCCCGGACATGTCCAGTCCAGGGCCCCGTTTTGCCGCCCATTTGCGCACACCAGCGACGTTTAAGAGACGGATCAGTCCTTAGGTCGCCGCGCTCTTCCGTTGAGCTACGGCCGCATGAGCAGAGCGGCCAGCAGGATTCGAACCTGCACCTCGGCGAGTCTTGTCCGTTCCCGGTTGATCTGGCGTTCGGCGGAAATGCTGATTCTGGAGCGAGAGTCTGAGCTTGATCCCGGCTGCCTCTACCGATTGGGCTACCCCGGCGCGATGGTGCCGGGGACAGGATTCGAACCTGCACTGGTGACCGAGTGGTTCAGGCTGACGTTTCAGTTTCAGCTTTCACGCTCCCAAGGGGAGCGCACCCCCGCGCTCCAGCGGGGGAGTCTGTGGACGCTATCGGAACAGGTAGTCGAAGACCACCGCGCCGACACGCTCGTCGGTGATCTCCATGTTGTTGGCTTCCTCGCGGGCGAACTTCACCGCGTGCTGAAGCTTCTCCACCCGGTCGACGAGCTCGTTGACCCGACGGGCAGGCAGCGCACCGGAGAACTTCACCGTGGTCCAGTAACCCACTGGAATGTCCTCGTAGTACACCTCGACCTGCGCCGGGTGCTTCTCGGTGGCCTCGGCCTTGACGTGGTTGCGCGGCACCTTCTTGGTGCGGATGGTCCGAACCTGCTCAGTGCGCCAGTAGTCGGCGGACTCGTCGAAGTTCCAGTCCTCGGCCGCGTCCAGCAACGGCAGCTTCTTCACGAACGTGTGCAGGTCGGTCAGCTGCTTCTCGAGGAACAACAGATACGACACAGGCACGTCGCGAAGCAAGGTCTGCCCGTCCACCACCACATCAGCCTTCGCGACGCAGTTGGCCCAGTCCTTGGTCGCCGTCACGTCGAAGAGCCGAGTCATCACCGAAGCGGTCTTCCGCAGCACGTCCTCGGCCTTGATCTGCACGCGAGTGGACTCCGGCGGCAACACCTCGCCGTCCTCGTCCTTCGGCTGGTACGTCCGGGAGATACCGGCCAGCAGCGCGGGCTTCTGCAACCCGTGATGCGCGTCGGTGAGGTCCCGAAGCGTGCCCCCTTTGACACTCTTCTCCACCGCGATGATCTGGTTCAGCTTCGTCATGCCGCACCCCCCTTTGGTCTCGCGCACCCTACGTGCCGGAAAGCCCTGCCTGCACGCGATTTCAGTTCGGCGCCGCGACGGGCACCGGACCTTGCAAGGCGAACGGGGTGAGTCTCGTGTGCGGGTCTCTCGACTATCGTCTCGTGAGTCCCGTCGGCTCGGACCGAAGCCCAGCGTCGAAGGTCACAACAGGGCGCGATACCGGTCGAAGGCCTCGCGGGCATCGGGAACGAACGCCTGATCGCGAACCAGATCAACCAGTTCCGACTCAGGCAGCCAGTCATGCCAAGCGATCTCCGAAGAGTCAGGTCGAACGCACCCGGTGATCACGACCTCATGCAGACCTAGCCAATACGGGCTGATCGCGCCTGCACACAAGAACTTGAGCACGAATCGAGGGCGAGCACGCACACCGAGCTCCTCCTCCAGTTCCCGCGCGGCGGCGTCCTCATACGACTCGGCCACTCCCACAGCGCCCCCGAACATCCAGTTCAGTTGACCTGGGAACAGTTGGACGTCATCTGGGCGGCGGTGCACGAGTATCCGCCCATCAGCGTCACGACACACGATCGTCGCGATTCGATGCAGCCATTCGCGACGGATCGCCTCACTTCGGTCCACGACGCCAATGACCTGGTCATGCTCGTCAACCCGCTCAACAGCTTCGCTCACGTGGTACACGTTGGCAGACCAGGCTGAAACCCACTCTGGAACTCGGCTGACCTCCCGCGCGAAGCCAGGCAGGGGGCCCGAACCAGGCTTTAGATCGTTCTCAACCATCCGAAGGTCCAGCGCAGACGTCCGGCGAGATCACTGACGTCTTAGTCCCTGGTACCGCAGCTTTGAGAGCAGAGGGGCAGGCGCATCACGGGTGTCAGCGATCTTGAAATGCGAAACCCCCAGGCCTGTGACCTGGGGGTTTGGTGGGCCGCCAGGGACTCGAACCCTGAACCCGAAGAGTAAGAGCCTTCGCTTGGCGTTGTTCGCCGATCTTGCTCGACAGTGTCCACTACCTGCGCGGATGCAGTCTTGATCTGAGCACTGTGGACAGTCGCTTCTCGACGTTTATCGACGTTTTACGAGACTAAAGCGCATCATGATCTTGGTCCTTTTGGACCGTCCACTCTTCTGCCATCATCCCGACACTGAGCCCAAGAACGCGGCCGGTGGTGCTGGGTCAAGGTACTCGTTTCAGCCTTGACGTGGTGCCGCCGGCCGTTGTCATACTCGCGGCGTCGGGGTGGCTCGGCCTGATGTTCGTCGGGACGTTTCCGCGGCTTCGTCTGGTGCCTGATCGGTGGCAAGGCGGCGCAGCCGTCGCGGCAGTCGAGCGCCATGACCGGCCAGTCCGAGGTGACCCTGACGGCGCTCGTAGGGAGCTGCTGGCCGACATAGCTCTACAGGTTGAGCTCGTCGGTAGGGCAAGGCCGGAGGACGGCGCGCAGCGCCGCCCGGCCGACCGGCGCAGCGAAGCGGATGCCGGGAGTGCCGGGATGGATGGTGTTCGCTGTACGCGCGGAGCGTGCCGCCAGCGGCGGCCTTGATCCTGTAGAGCCAATTTCGGCAGCGTTGCGTGTCAATCATGGGTTGTAGCCACGCTCCAGCTCTGACGGCCTAGCATCAACTCATGGCCGCTGGCAGACACCTCAAGACCTTGTTTCGGGCGTTTCACACCCGGGACGAGCTAGCGTTCCGTCGTGTCGCCATGGAGATCATCGAGGAAGAGCAGGCCAAGCAACACCACGCGCTGGCTCGTGATCTTCAGAAGTTGCTGGCGGCTGGCGGCAGCCTCGACACCAGCGCTACCGTCGTACTGCCCGAACCTCCGAAGGACCGCGAGGGCGAGTGGCCGTTGGCAGAGGTACGAACTCCCGATCGCCTCTTTGAAGACTTGATTCTGTCGCCGAGAGTCGGTGACGTGCTTTCTCAGTTTGTCGCGGAAGTAAGCCGGTGGTCCGAGCTAGATGCTGCGGGGATTCCCCGTCGGCAGCGTCTCCTGTTCCGCGGGCCGCCTGGGTGTGGCAAGACGAGTGCGGCGGAGGCGCTTGCGAGTGAACTTGGTCGTCCATTCCTACTCATTCGGATCGATGCAGTGGTGTCGTCTTATCTCGGTGAAACCGCAAGTAACCTGAGGCGCATCTTTGATTACATTGACCAGGCACCATTCGTTGTCCTCTTCGATGAGTTTGACTCGTTAGGGCGCTCCCGTGAAGATGCAAGCGAGCACGGTGAGATGAAGCGCGTAGTGACGGCGTTCTTGCAGATGATTGATACTTACCGGGGTCCCAGTCTGCTGCTAGCAGCGACGAACCATCCCGATTTGATGGACTCTGCGATCTGGCGCCGCTTTGATGAAGTTTTGGAATTCCAGCACCCCACCGTGCATGAGATTCGTCGGTTGCTTCGTCTTCGGCTGCGCCTAGCGCCTCATCGAGGTGTAGATATAGACAAGGTTGCGAGCGCTCTAAAAGGCTTGCCTCACGCTGCCGCCGAGAAGCTGGCGGTTGACGCTCGGCGCTTCGCTCTCCTGCGCGGTAACACTGAGGTGCATGCTGACGATGTTCGAGAAGCGATTGCATCCGTGACCGCTCGGCCTTGGTGAGGTCTAGGAGCTGTGGTCTATGCCGAGACACCTTCTTTTGCCCGATCCCCACCCAGTTGGATCACGTCGTGCGGGTGGTGCCGGATCTGGTGGAGTGAAGCGCAATCGCGGCTCGCACGGGGCGCATCTCCAGCAAGAACTGAGTCAGGTCGTTGCAGCTCCTCGTCGCCTGAACGCAGGCGTCGATCCTGATCTGGTCTTCAAGATCAAGTCTGTGGCACGTCCCAAGGATGGCTTGCTGGAAGATCGCGGCTTGCAGGTCCTCGGTGAGACTGTGAACTACACCTACTTTGTACTTAGCAGTGATGAGGGAGCAACCCTCGGCGCTGCGCTGAGGCGCTACACATCGGCAGGGACACTCTCTTCGCTTCTGGACCTGATCGAAGACATCGAGCCGTACGGCCCCGAAGATAGACGCGGCCCGGGGCTTGCTCTTCCGCTTCCTGCTGGCTCGTTCCTGGTCGATATTGAGATCTGGCCCTCAGGTAGCTATCAAGAGGCTCAGCGGCGGGCTGGAGTTGTAGAGACTGTTATTCCAATTTCTGGAGGTCGACAGCTTCTGCGCTCGATTTCTGCCCGACGAAGTGTAATTCGAGCGCAAGTGAATGAGACCGGTCTGAACGACCTGCTCAGTGTGAGCGTCGTCGAGCAAGTTCGTACTCCTCCGGTGCCTTTCCTGGATTTCCGGGACTGGCGAAACCTTGCTGCGTCCGAACTGACTAGAGTTGAGGTTCCGTCAGCGACGGTCGGCGTACTGGATGATGCGCCTGCGGTGGGGCATCCGTTGTTGGCAGGATTGGTTCATTCTGTGGATCTGGTTGGACCCGCTGACTATGCATGGCAACAGCCTGGTGATCACGGAACCGAAGTAGTTGGACGCGTCCTTTTTCCTCGTCTCCATGAACAGCTCCGTGATGTTGAAGCTATAACAGCCCACGGCTCGGTGCGGGTTGCGCGAATTCTAGAGCCGGACCCTCAGAATCTTGCTGGCGCGCCTCGGTTCGCCACACGAAGCTTTCCTCATGATCTGGTCGAGGAAGGAATTCGTCATCTTCACAAGGAGTACGGCGTGAAGGTGTTTAACCTATCGATCGGCTATAGTGAGCCTTTCAATGATGTTCACCTTGGGGCGCTCACTGAGGTCATAGACGAGCTCGCGCGCGAGTTGGATATTGTGATAGTAGTGCCGACAGGAAATGTTTCCGCAATCAACCCTTTCTCGGGGGAGACCCCAAGCGGGCATCACGTGGGCGACGACTATCCGGCTTATCTTGATACTCCGGAACATCGGATTGCTGAACCTGCGCCGGCCGCGCTTGCGATTACGGTAGGTTCTGTCGCCCTTAGTGGCGCTGTTGCGGAACTTCCCAATCGACTTGCCTGGAAGGCGATTGCTGAGGCGGGTAATATCTCGCCGTTCAGCCGCACTGGACCGGGAATCGGAGTAAACAAAAGACGTCGAAACAAGCCGGATGTGGTCCACTATGGTGGAAACTTTGCGATGAACGACTCGGGAATTGTTGTTCCGAATGATCCAGGCGCGGGCGTTGTGAGTACGGCATTCAATCCGGCGACTGGACAGATGTTTAAGTCGTGCAACGGAACTAGCTATGCCGCACCCGCGGTTGCGCGCGCGGCGGCCGATGTCCAACAGGAGTATCCGGATGCTTCCGCTAATCTAATCAGAGCGCTTGTAGCTCTAGGGGCAAAACTGCCGGATCCGGCCAATAATGTCGTGAATGAGACGCGGCGTAGTGCGCGCTTTGGGCTTGGTCTGCCGGGTATCAACCGGGCCATCGTTAGTGATCGTCAATGCGCTACTATGACTTACGACGGAAATATGCCAGTCGATACAGTTCGAATTCATCCGGTGCCTGTCCCGGAGATCTTTCGGCGCGGCAGTGGCGGGGAGCGGTACATTACAATTGCGCTCGCATTTGATCCGCCAGTGAGGCGGCAGCGGCGTGAGTATCTGGCGGCGACGATGCAGGTTGATTTGTATCGGGATGTGAGTTTGGCTGATCTGGAAGAGATCCTTCGTAAGCAGCAGGCTACCGATAGCTTGGATTTGATCAAGGATAGAAGGCGTCCAAAGCTGCTGCCTGGTAGTGACTCTGTAAGCAGTGCAACGCTCCAGTTGCGTAAGTGGACCGCGAAGAACTCATTTGTCAATGACGATGAGGTCTTTTATGTGGCGGTAACGCATCGTGCTGCTACATGGGCAAGAGACAATGCGGCTTACAAGGAGCAATCCTACGCACTCACGGTCACATTGGAAGATCGCAACCTTGTGCAGGCCGACTTGTATCAGATGCTGACGCAGCAGGTCAGGGTTCCGGCAAGGCTTCGCATTCGTGTCTAGGCTGTCTGTGTGGTTAGTTGCAAATTATTAGGTGAAGAAAGGAGTTTGTCGATCAGATAGGGCGTGATTAATCCTCAGTGAGATGGACGGGTGCACGTTCAGCTCGCCGATGCTTCGGGGCGGGATCCACAGTACTTCCTTAGATTCACTGCTGGTGCACAGACGGCCTCCGGTCACTTTTCCTCGAAAACAGATCGAAAATTCTTGTCGAATTTCGCCATCATCGTAAGCAATGACATGGTCTGGATTTGAGTATAGGCCGATCAGTCCTGTTATCTCGATTTTAAGTCCTGTCTCTTCGTGTACTTCCCGTGTTGCGGCTTGAGTCAGAGTCTCGCCCACTTCTTGTTGCCCTCCAGGGATGGCGTACAAGTCGTTGTCCGTGCGGCGAATCATCAATACTTGGCCGGACTCATCTTGAACAAACGCGCTGACTGCGGGTCGCAAGCTGTTGGCTTTGGGTGCGTTGGGGTCGTGGAAGTAGTCCACGCGGGCCATGTGGCTCCCTAGAACGTTGCTGGCTTGGACAGGTTCCAGACGTGCTCGAAGCTCTCAGAGTAGGTCTCGAAGAGATCGCCCGCAGCGAGCCGACGCAGGTGCAGGGCCGGTGCGTGCGCGGCCTGGAAGCCGTAGACGTGCGTGTTGACGACCATCTCGTCGTCGAAGCGGAAGATCGAGTTGTAGAGCGTCGTCTTGTGGAAGCGCATCTCCACGCCGTCCACGCCCACCAGTGGACGGTAGAACGCGAGCGCGTTGCGGATGCGGGAGCCGAGCGTGCCCTTGCCAAGCTGCTCTTCGTCGCTGCGCTTGGCGACCTCGCGGCTGGCCGGGTCGCCGAAGATCAGCCGGATACGTGCGCCGTTCGCGGCCTTGTTGGCCAGGTCTCGCATGAAAGTCGGGCGCTCCACCAAGAAGATGCCGGCGTGGACCAGCACCTCCACGTGTCGGGTGGCGTTGGTGATGAGGTGGTCCCACAGGTCTGGGGGGATCGAGTTGCGGTGTGGATAGAGCTTGACCACCTCGGACTCGGTGATCTCTGCCTTCCGCTCTGGCGCGACTGCGTCCGGCCAGAGGTAGGTCTCGGTTTCCTTGACCATCGACGCGATGGTGTTGCGGTGGCGCGGGTACGGCGCGCGGGCCTTCGTGATCCAGCGCTCGACGGTCTTCTGGTCGACGCCTGTGGCCTTGGCTACCTGCTCGTATGTGAGTCCGTTGCGTAGCAACGCATCTCGTAGTCGCTCGTTCGCCATGATCGCTTCCTGAGGGACGCTAGGGACGTCTTATGTTAGCGAGGACGTCTCTAGAAGTCCCGCTGTGCGGTGCTCCCGTCCCGGTTTTCAGTCGAAAGTCGTAGTTGTCGAGAACTCCAGACAACGGGTCTGGACGACACCTACGACAGGAGAGCCACGATGGCGATCACAGGTGGGAGCAGGCTCCCTGCGGGTCACGACTTCGTGTTTCCCAGGGGCGCGCTCGTGATGGGCGTCGAGCCCGTGCTCAAGTTTCAGTCCGCTGAGGAGCGGACGAAGGGGTTGCCTCCGGAGCAGGAGAAGGACAAGGAGTCTGGTCTCCTAGTGTGGTCCGTGCTGGTGATCGATCAGGCGGCGGAGCGCAAGACGGACGCCGTGGTCACGGTGAAGATCTCCGCGCCTCACCAGCCCGTGCCGCCGGAGGCAATCCCCGGCACGGACGTTCGGCCGGTCCTGTTCGAGGGGCTGACCGTCACCCCGTGGATCGATGACAAGGCATGCCGTGGGGTGCACGCGGGCGAGCGTCACCGCTGCCGCGCCAAGCTCGGCTACAGCCTGCGGGCCTCCGGCATGAAGCCGGTCGTCAGCAAGCCAGCTGCTAAGGCGGCGTGATGCCTGACCTGGTGCGTGTGCACGTGACCGCTGACGTGCCGATGCGGCCCCTCGCAATGCCGTTCGCCGACCGTATTGAGATCCGCTTCGGCAACGCCTTCCCTGCCGTCCTGGTCATCGATCGCGACGTGGTTCCGCAACTGCGAGACGTGCTCGACCAGGGGTGGCGCGCTCTTCAGGCCTCTGCCGCTCGACAGGAGGGGCGTCACTCGCTCGCGGAGGAGGCTCCTGATGTCCGCAGTTGAGGCCATGCACTGGGGGCTGGCGGAGCAGGCTCGGACGCTGAGCGAAGCGCACGACGTGTTGAGCAAGCTCTTGCCCAATCCCAAGGCTGCGCCCGGCGTGCTGAGGGACTACTACCTCCGCTCTGCCTCGATCTACGCGCGAGTCGCCGAGAGCGACCGCACTCATCACCACGAGGCCATGTACTGGGCGAACCGTGAGCGCGAGAAGGGCGAGGCAATCAAGGTCACCAAGACCGTGAAGAAGTAGCAGAAGTCCTTATTGGACAGAGCGCGTGACTCTGCTGGGTCACGTGGCGATGCCGCACGTCTTGTTGCGGTGCAAAGAGAACGTAAGACGCAGGAGCGGAACCCGGCTACCAACCTCGCCGCTCCTGCGTTGTCCACCCAACTCAGGAGTGAACAAGATGAGCGTAGAGCCTGAGCGCATTCGTGCGCTAGACAGGGCCACAAAGCAACTGCTGTGGGATCGGGTGATCTCCAGCAAGCAGACCGTCTCCAGCTACGTCGTCATGCTCGACGGCGGCTCGTTGGAGACGATGGAACTCACGGCCGCACAGGCGGAGGGCTTCGAGTGCCTGATCTGCAAGACGCAGCAGACCACTAGTTCGGGAGCTTTCCGGCCTGTTGGGCGTATCCCGAGCGTCGGCAGCGTCTTTCAGTGCCTCACGTGCGCTGGCGGTGTCCGATGAGGGGCAACCGCTGGGTCGATCCCGCGCCGTTTGAGGGTGCACGGCCGCAGGTTCCTTGGTGGGTATGGCTTCCCGGCTGGGTCAAGCTCGTGCTCGCGCCGTTCGGGCTGATCTGGTTCGCCGGCCGACTGGCCGTGAAGCTCGTCGTGCTGACCGTTCGGTACCCCCTTGCGGTGACGTTCGGGCTCGGTGGCTACTTCGGATACCAGCAGTTCGGGTTGTCGCCGCTCGTCCTGGCGCTGCTGTCGCTCGTGTGTGCGCTGACGGTTTGGTACGGCCTCGACCGCGCCTCGTTCCTGCGGCATGGCTGGTACCGCGTCCTGACGGAGTGGCGGCGGGTGACGGTGTACGTGCCGCAGTGGCGCACTGTGATGCGGTTGGCTGAGCTGGCCAAGGACAACCGTGGGCGGGAGTACCGCCCGAAGCTGCGCCGCGTCCGGTCTGAGGGCTGGCGGGACAAGGTCCGGGTGCGGATGATCCCGGCGCAGTCACCGGAGCAGTGGGAAGCGCGTCGGGACAACCTGGCCCACTCGTTCAACGCCCGGTCCTGTCGGGTGCGGGTGCTGCGGCCGAGTGTGCTTGAGCTCGACTTCATCCACTCTGATCCGCTGTCGCGTCCGGTCGCCGTTCCGCAGCTCGCGGCCGTTGGAGAGGTTGATCTCAAGCGCGTAGTCGTTGGCCGTACCGAGACCGGTAAGCCGTGGCGGTTGAAGCTGCTCGGCTCTCAGGTGCTCGTGGTTGGTGTGCCTGGCGCGGGCAAGGGTTCGGTGCTGTGGTCGATCGTGTGGCAGCTCGCCCCGGCCATCAAGGCGAGCATGGTTCGCCTCGTCGGGATCGACCCCAAGGGCGGCATGGAGCTGGGTCAGTGCCCGGACGCGTTCGAGAAGGTGATCTACGACAACGGGCCTGAAGCTGTTGCCCTGCTTGAAGAAATTGCCGCTGAAGTCAAGGAACGTGCGGCACGGTATCGGGGCATCCGACGCTTGTGGGCGCGTGGCACGGGTGAGCCGTTCACGGTCCTGATCGTGGATGAATTGGCCGATTTGATCGCCTACCAGCCGGACCGGAACCTCCGCGAACGCGCTACGCGTGCCGTCCAGACGATCACCTCACAGGGACGTGCTCCTGGCTACGCCGTCGTCGGCCTGGTCCAGGACCCGCGCAAGGAGGTCGTCGGCTTCCGGCATCTGTTCACGACCCGCGTGGCGTTGCGCCTTGATGAGCCGGTCCAGGTCGACATGGTGCTGGGCGATGGCGTTCGTCAACGCGGTGCGGCTGCTCATGAGATCAGTGAGAACACGCCCGGTGTCGCCTGGCTCAAGGAGGACGGGCAGCGCGAGCCGGAGAGGGCGCGGGCCTTCCACGTCACGGATGCGGACCTGGTGGAACTGGGTGTCTACCTCGCCCCGGCGACTGTGCACGAGTTCCCGGCTATTGCTGAGGGGCGTGAGGCAGCGTGACTGAGTACCTGAACCGCTCCGAGCGGATGAAACGGCCGGCCGCGCTCGACATCGCTCGGGCTGTCGCTGAAGAACACGGCGTGTGCGTCCGGCCGTTGGCCAAGGAACGGATCGACCTCGACACCGGACGCGTGGATATCGTGCCCGTGCCGTGCGGCTCGACAGTCGCGAGTGTGTGTCCGACGTGTGCGGAGAAGAACCGCCGTCTGCGGATGGCGCAGTGTCGCGAGGGGTGGCACCTCACCGAGGAACCCGACTTCACGCCGGACGCTCCGAGCGACGAACAGTGGGAGCTGACTGCGTACCGGGCGGACTTGGTCAAGGCCTTCCGCCTGGCCCTCGATGAGGGCGATGAGGTTGGGGCGGAGGAGGTTCGGGAGGAGGTCGCGGAGGTTGATGAGGAACTTCGGCAACTTGGAGTCCGCGGTTCACTCCCCTCGCTGGAGGTGCCGCTCAAGGGTGCTCGGAAGCGCTCGACCAGGCGGCGGCAGGACGCGCCCAACCTGCCTCGACGGCCGGTCAGCAAGCGAACCGTGGGCAAGGTGTTCGGGGGCAAGTACCAGCCCTCGACGTTCCTCACGCTGACACTCGACAGCTACGGGAAGGTGCGCAACGACGGCACGCCCGTTGATCCCTCGAGGTACGACTACCGGCGCGCTGCTCGGGACGCGGTGCACTTCGCGGCGCTGCTCGATCGGTTCGTGCAGAACCTTCGGCGCTGTGTCGGTTGGGAGGTTCAGTACTTCTCCGCTGTCGAACCGCAGAGGCGGTTGGCTCCGCATTGGCACGCGGCGGTTCGGGGCTCCATCTCGCGGGCTGAGCTGCGGGCGGTCGCTGAGGCCACGTATCACCAGGTCTGGTGGCCTGCGCATGACGAGATCAAGTACAGCGGTGACAACCTGCCGGTGTGGGACGTCCGGGCAAAGGGCTTCGTTGATCCGCATACGCGGATGGCCCTGCCTACCTGGGAAGACGCCCTCGATGAGGTCGAGCGACCGGCGCACGTCGCGCGGTTCGGTGTGCAGGTGCACTCCAAGGGCATCCTCGGCGGAACTGACGAGGCCGGCCGCCACATCGGCTACCTGACGAAGTACCTCACCAAGAGCATCAACGAGTGCTTTGAGGCGCAGACCGTACGTCAGGAGGATCACGCCGAACGGCTGTGCGCTGAGCTGGCCGTGACGCCCTGCTCGCCGCAGTGTCCGCTCTGGCTGTTGTACGGCGTGCAGCCTCGTGGGGCTCGGCTGTCGACGGTGCCGGGCACGTGCAAGGGCAAGGCGCACAAGCGAACCACGCTCGGCGTTGCTGGTCGGCGGGTCCTGGTGTCGCGGAAGTGGTCCGGGAAGTCGCTCGCGGACCACAAGCACGACCGCAAGGCCTTCGTTCGGCAGCTGCTCGCGGACGTCGGGATCAAGCAGGAGGACCAGGCACAGCGGGTCGTGTGGAACAACGTCCAGCCCGGCGACCCGAACGTGCCGCCACGGGCGCACCTGCTGTTGAGCGCTGTCGCAGAACGTCGCAGGTGGAAGGCCGAATACACGGCCGCATTGCTCGCGTCCGCCGGACCGCCGGGGAGTTCGGCAACACCTGAAGCTGCTTGATCTAAAGGGGGGAACATCATGGAGACACACCGGTTTGAGCCACTGTGGACAGTCAGTGACGTTGCGGCCTACCTGAACGTCCCGGTCCACACGCTTTATGGCTGGCGGACGAAGAACTACGGCCCGCCCGCACGGCGCTTGGGGAAGCACTTGCGGTACCTGCCGTCCGAGGTGCGGAGCTGGTTCGAGCACCTGCTTGAGGAGGCGGCCTGATGCCTCGTCCACCACTCGACATCGGCACGTACGGCAAGATTCGTTGCAGTCAAACGGAATCTGGCTGGATCGCCGTCGCGAACTACCGCGACTTCGACGGCAAGACGCGGCCGGTGCTGCGGCGCGGGAAGACCAAGCCTGAGGCTGAGCGGAGGCTCAAGAAGGCGTTCACTGAACGCAAAGGTCCGGTTGGAGACTCGTTGACGCCTGACAGTCGGTTCAAGGACGCGCTGGAAGCCTGGCAAGCGAAGTTCCAGAAGCTCGTGGACATGGGCAAGCGGTCGCCAAGCAGCCTCGACACCTACCGGAGCATCCTCGGCCGGCATGTCCTTCCCGGCCTCGGAGAGCTGCGGATTCGCGAGATGACCGTGGCGCGGATCGATGCGTTTCTTGGTGCGCTGTGGCGGTCGGTCGGGGTCGACAGTGCCAAGACAGCGCGCTCGGTGATCTCGGGTGCCCTGCGAATCGCTGTCCGAGACAGGGCGCTCGACACGAACCCCGTGAGGGACACGGACCCGTTGGAGAGCGGGCGGAAGAAGAGCCCGAGGGCGCTCACGCGGGAGGAGCGCTTGTTGTGGCTGGAGATGCTGGAGTCCGATCCGGTGGCGGTTCGGAAGGACCTGCCTGACCTGTCGCGGTTCATGATGGCCACGGGTGCGCGGATCGGTGAGGCGCTGGCCGTCTACTGGGACGACGTCGACTTCGTGGCGGGCACGGTCGTCGTGAACTACACGGTCATTCGGGCCAGCGGCCTCGGGCTGATCAGGAAGTCGACCAAGACGGAGGCTGGCGAGCGAACGCTACCGCTGCCCAAGTGGGCGCTCGACATGTTGCGGCGGCGACTTGAGGTCACGCTGTTCCCCAACGGGCCGGTCTTCCCGAACAGCCTCGGTGGCCTGCGGGACCCGTCGAACACCCGCAGGGACCTCCGCAACGCTCGTGGAGGCGACGAGTTCGCCTGGGTGACCTCGCACGTCTTCCGGAAGACGGCGGCCACCATCCTCGATGAGGCGGGGCTCTCCGCGCGGGTCGTCGCGGACCAGCTCGGGCACGCCCGGCCGTCGATGACTCAGGACACCTACCTGGCTCGGAAGGTGGTCGATCGGAAGGCCGCTGACGCGTTGGAAGGGGCGCTCGACCGGCCTGAGCAGGACGAACCGGGAGAGGCCGGAAGTTGAGAGTCAGAGAGTAAAGCGCATCAAAGGCGTATCAGCGATCTTGAAATGCGAAACCCCCAGGCCTGTGACCTGGGGGTTTGGTGGGCCGCCAGGGACTCGAACCCTGAACCCGAAGATTAAAAGTCTCCTGCTCTGCCAATTGAGCTAGCAGCCCTCGCCGGGACAGCCTACCGATCTCCACCTCCGCATGTCCTCCGGGTTGCCAACCTCACGGTTGACGCACCACCTTCAAGGCCGGACCAGGCGCAAGAAGCAGCTACGGAGAGGATCAGGCAAGGAGGCGGCAGCGGGTACTGAGGCGGCTGAATACCAACTACTTCGACCTCTGCTGGATGCACAACCGGGAATCGGAACACCCCGATCGAGGAGACCGTGCGAACGCTCGACGACCTGGTGGGATCGGGCAACCTCGACGAGGTCACGCTGACACAGGAACAGATCGCCAGGCTCAGCCACCTCTCGCAGCCCGAGCTCAACTACCCCGCGGCCTCCACGGCGAGCTGCGGGCGATGCAGTTCGCCGGGACCACGGTGGACGGCGAGGCCTCGGGCCGTCTACCCCGCCGCTTCTGCAGAGCGACGTTCGCTGCCGAGGTAGAGCCTGCTCCACCCCGAGAACGGAAGTGTGCGTGACTGCGGCACCGGGCCCGTGATTGGGAATCTGTCCTCACCACGGCAAGGGGAGGCGCAGGATGAAGAAGACGCTGGTAGGAGTGCTGGCAGCGGCCATGTTGTTCACCGGAACGGCGATGGCCGCGCCGGCAAGTGACGTGCAGAAGCAGCTCGACGGGCTCACGAAGCAGCACGAGTTCCCGGCGGCGCTGGCGACGGTCACCGAGGCCAACGGCCGGACGAGCGCCTACACCTCGGGTACGTCCGAGTTGAACAAGCGGACGCCTGTTCCCAAGAACGGGCAGGTGCGGGCCGGGTCCAACACCAAGGCGTTCGTCGCCACTGTGGTCATGCAGCTCGTCGGTGAAGGGAAGGTCGAGCTCGACAAGCCGATCAACCACTACCTGCCCGGCGCGATCAAGGACGACCGGATCACGGTCCGGCAGTTGCTCAACCACACCAGCGGGCTCGCGAACTACACGAACTACATGGGGCTGGAGAAGTTCGAGGAGGTGCGGCACCGGTACCTCGAGCCGCGCGAGTTGCTGGACATCGCGAACGCGAACCCGATCACCAACGAGCCGGGTGCGAAGTTCAAGTACAGCAACACGAACTACGTGCTGCTCGGCCTGTTGATCCAGAAGACCACCGGGCGTCCGGTCGCGGAGAACGTCGACCAGCGCATCGTGCGGAAGCTGAACCTCAACGACACCTACTGGCCCGGCGTCGGTGACGAGACCATCAAGGGCAAGCACCCGCACGGGTATGCCAGGACCGGCAACGGGATCGAGGACGTCACGGAGCTCGATCCGAGCTGGGGCTGGGCGGCCGGCCAGATCATCTCCACCACCAAGGACCTCAACACCTTCTACCGCGGTCTGCTGAAGGGTGATCTCGTCAAGAAGGCGCAGTTGGACGAGATGAAGAAGACCGTCGACACCGCCGGTGAGATGTGGCCGGGCGTCGAGTACGGGCTTGGCATCGCCAGTGCGCCGCTGTCCTGTGGTGGACGGTCGTGGGGTCACGGTGGCGACATCCACGGTTACGAGACGCGGGGCGGGGTCACTGACAGCGGCAGGGCGTTCTCCGTTGCTGTGACGGCGTTGCCGGGTACTTTCCAGGACACGCCCGAGGAAGGCGCGAAGGCCCACGACGCTGTTCTGGCCACTGTGGACGCTGCTCTGTGTGGTGCCAAGTGATCGCGGTCGCGGCGCTCACGGCGCTGACTCTCCTCGTCCCCCAGCAACTCGACCAGATCGTCAAGGACGGCACGCCCGGTGTCGAGGCGCATGTGAACGGGCACGACCTCGCGCGGGGCAACGCGCCGGTCAACGGGCAGGTGCGCATCGGGAGCATCACCAAGTCGTTCGTGGCGGTCGCGACGCTCCAGCTCGTCGCCGACAACAAGGTCGAGCTGGACGGGCCCGCGAACAAGTACGTGCCGCACATCAAGGACGGCCGCATCACCGTGCGCCAGGTCCTGCAGCACACCAGTGGACTGCCGGACTACGTGCTCGACGTCGGGGTCCCGAAGATCGCCGACATCCGGGACAGGTACTTCGCGCCGCACGACCTGCTGGACGTCGCGCTGGCCAAGCAGCCGAGTTTCCAGCCGGGCGAGAAGTACGAGTACAGCAACACGAACTACGTCGTCGCCGGGCTGCTCATCCAGAAGGTCACCGGACGCCCGGTCGGCGAGGCGATCCACCAGGTGATCACCAAGGCGGGCCTCAAGGACACGTACTGGCCGGGCCAGGGCGAGCAACGCATCCGCGGCCGCCACGCCCAGGCCTACGCGCTGAGCGACCTGCTCGACCCGAAGTCGGAGGTGGTCAACGCGACGGAGATCGAGACGTCCGCCGCGTGGGCGTCCGGCGCGATGGTCTCCACGCCCGCCGACGTCGCCAAGTTCTTCAAGACGCTCATGCAGGGCGGACTGCTCAAGAAGGCGCAGCTCGACGAGATGCGCAAGGCCGTCACCGTCGACGAGAAGAGCGCCTACGGCCTCGGGCTGGAGAGCACCAAGCTCAGCTGCGGCGGGATCTGGTGGGGGCACGGCGGGTCGATTCACGGCTGGGCGTCACTGGGCGGTGCGACCGACAGCGGCAAGAGCGCGGCGGTCACGCTCACCGCGCTGCCCGGCACGTTCGGCGACGACCCGGCGAAGAAGTTCCAGCAGGTGTTCGACGTGATCGACACCGCACTCTGCAAGAAGTGACGTCAGCGGGCGTACCGGAGGACCCAGAGCATGTCCTGCTCGGTCACCGGTTCGTCCGCCACGCACGCCAGCAACCAGTCCGTCAGCGCTTCCGGATCGATGCCCGCCCCGATCAGCACCAGCTGCGTCGGGGCGTCGTCGACCGGCGTGAACGAGACGTACGCGCCGACGGTCTGCAGCATGAACGTGCCGAGCGGGAACCGCACGAAACCCTTGGCGCGGAACAACCCCTCCGGCCGGGCGCCCAGGAAGTCCATGAAAAGCTTGGGGTGCAACGGATCCGCGTACTCGAAGGACACGCTGTCATACGAGGCGTGCGCGTGCGTGGAGTGGTCCTCCAGGTCGTCGAACGACAGCTGCCGCGGCCCCAGGTCCGACGGCCGCACCTCGAACAGCAGCGCCGGATCGATCTGCCCGTAGGAAACCGGAAGCACCGGCGCCGAACAAGGCAGCGTAGGCAACGAGGAAACCCGGTCGACCTTGTTCAGCACCACCAGATCGGCCATCGCGAGATCGCGTTCCAGGTGAGGCACGGCATCGAGCTCCACCGCGTCGGCCACGTAGATCAGCCCGCCGTAGGACACTCCCGGCGCCTGCAACACCATCCGGACCATGGCCGCGGGCTCGGCGAGCCCGGACGCCTCGATCACGATGACGTCCAGGTCCGCCGCGGCCAGCCGGGTCAGCATGTCGTCGAGCTCGGTGCCGTCGACCGCGCAGCACAGGCAGCCGTTCGACAGCGACACCATCGAGTCGACCTGGGCCGAGACCGAGAACGCGTCGATGTTGATCTGCCCGAAGTCGTTCACCACGACGCCGATCCGCGTGCCGCCGGACGTGCGCAGCAGGTGGTTGAGCAGGGTGGTCTTGCCGGAACCGAGGAAGCCGGCGAGCACGACGACGGGGATCACGACGTCCGAGGCTAGCCGGTGAACTCGGCGTTCCGCCGCAGCACCTCGTCCACGGTGCCGTCGAACATCGGCGGGTAGATCACCAGCTCGTCCACGCCCAGGTCCTCGTACTCCCGCACCACGGACGCCGTCAGCGGCACCTGCGCGGACACGCTGATCCGGAACTCGGCGGGGCGTGAGGGGAACCGGGCCAGGTGGCCGCGGATGTCGTCGGGCGTCCCGATGCCGAACCACCCCTGCGCACGGGTCACGGCCCGCCGGAACGCCGAAGGGCTGTGCCCGCCCACGACCACGCGCACGTTGGACGGCCGCGGATGCGCGTCCACCCCCGAGAACGACACGAACCTGCCCTCGAACGCCGGCGAGGGCGCGTGCCAGAGCTGGTCCATCGCGTCCAGGTACTCGTCGGTCCGCGCGCCGCGGTCGTCGAACGACACCCCGACCGCGGTCATCTCCGGTTCGAGGTAGCCCGCTCCGACGCCGAGCGTGAACCGGCCGCCGCTGAGCAGGTCCAGCGACGCCACCTGCTTCGCGAGCACCAGCGGGTTGCGCTGCGGCAGGATCACGATGCCGGTCGCGAGCTCCAGCGTGGACGTGACCGCCGCCACATAAGCCAGGTGGGCCAGCGGATCCACGATCACGGCGTCCGGTTCGGACGGTGACGGGTCGACCCGCGGCGACGGCAGCACCACGTGGTCGGACGCCCACCACGATCGATAGCCGAGCGATTCGGCCAGTTGGGCGAGCCGCCGCGTCTCGTCCGGTCCGGCGTGGTCGCCGACGTTGAGCCCCTGCACCCCGATGTCCATGACCGGGCCAACCATCGATTTGCGTCGATCATTCCCGAAAGTGCAACGGAACAGGCACTTCGCGCATCAGAATGACGAGAAGGGGGGCGATGATGACCGAGTTCCTGGCTGCCGCGCTGGCGTTTCCGACCGTGGTGTTCAGCTTTCTGTTGCTGATAGTGCTGGCCTACTGGCTCACGGTGGCGTTGGTTGGCCTGGACTTCGACGCCCCGGTGATGCCGATCTCCATCTCGATGTTCGTCGTGATCACGTGGTTCGCCGCGCTGGTCGGCACGGTGCTCACGCCCGAGGGCTCGCTCCGGTACGCCGTCCTCGCCGGGGCGCTGCTCGTGGGCGCACTCGTCACGAAGATCCTTCTCATCCCGGTCAGGAATTGGACGAAACCGGAGAAACCGGCGTCCCGCAACGACTTCGTGGGTCGCACCGCGATCGTCAGGACGACCAGGGTCACCGAGCGGTACGGGCAGGCCGAGGTGACCGCCGACGACGGCGGTACGGCGGTCGTTCAGGTGCGAGCGGCGCAGAGCACCGATCTCAAGGCGGGCCAGACCGCGTTGATCTTCGACTACGACGCAGAGGGCGAGTTCTTCTGGGTCGTGGACATCACCACAGGGGGCTGACATGGGTGCGATCTCCACGGGGCTGATCGTGCTGATCGCCGTGATCGCTTTGGTGCTGATCCTGGCACTGATCACGCTGAGCAGATTGTTCAAGAAGTGCGAGCAGGGCAAGGCTCTGATCGTCTCGAAGATGCGCAAGGTCGACGTGACGTTCACGGGAACCGTTGTGCTGCCTGTGCTGCACAGGTGCGAGACGATGGACATCTCGGTGAAGACCATCGAGATCCGCAGGGCCGGCAACGAGGGCCTGATCTGCAGGGACAACATCCGCGCGGACATCCGCATCACGTTCTTCGTGCGGGTCAACAAGACCGTCGAGGACGTCATCAAGGTCGCGCAGGCGATCGGCACCGAGCGGGCGAGCCACGAGCAGACGCTGCAGGAGCTGTTCAACGCCAAGTTCTCCGAGGCGCTCAAGACCGTCGGCAAGCAGCTCGACTTCGTCGACCTCTACACCCACCGCGACGAGTTCCGCGACCGGATCGTGCAGGTCATCGGCACCGACCTCAACGGCTACAGCCTCGAGGACGCGGCCATCGACTACCTGGAGCAGACGCCGCTCAAGCAGCTCGACCCGGCGAACATCCTGGACGCGCAGGGCATCCGCAAGATCACCGAACTGACCGCGATCGAGCACGTCAAGACCAACGAGTTCACCCGCAACGAGGAGAAGGAGATCACGCGCCAGAACGTCAGCGCGCGTGAGGCGATCCTCGAACTCGAACGGCGCCAGGCCGACGCGGAGATCAAGCAGAAGCGCGCGATCGAGACCGCCCGCGCACAGCAGGAGGCGGAGACGCAGAAGGTGCAGGCCGAGGAACGCCTCAAGGCCAACACCGCCTTCATCCGCACCGAGGAACAGCTCGGCATCCAGACCGAGAACAAGGCCCGCGAGATCGCCGTCGCCGAGAAGAACCGCGAGCGCGTGATCGCCGTCGAGACCGAACGCATCGAGAAGGACCGCCTGCTGGAGGTCATCGCCCGCGAACGCGAGACGTCGCTGCGCATGATCGAGAAGGACAAGGAACTGGAGCACGAGCGCCGCGCGATCGCCGACCTGGTGCGCGAGCGGGTCGCCGTCGAGAAGACGGTGGCCGAGCAGGAGGAGAACATCAAGCGCCTGCGTGCGGTCGAGGAAGCCGAGCGCGACCGTCAGCAGATCATCATCCGCGCCGAGGCCGAGGCGCAGGAGTCGCTGGTCAAGGACATCAAGGCCGCCGAGGCCGCCGAGCAGTCGGCGCAGCACAAGGCCCGCGAGGAGGTCGTGCTCGCCGAGGCCCGCAACAAGGCCGCCGAGCTGGACACCCGTTCCAAGATCCGTCTCGCGGAGGGCGCGCAGGCAGAGGCCGCGGCCAAGGGCCTGGCGGACGCGCTGGTCAAGGAACGCGACGCCGCCGCGTCCGAGGCGTTCGGCCTCGCCGAGGCCGTGGTCGACCGCGAGAAGGCACTCGCCGACGCCGAGGGCATCAAGGAACGCCTCAAGGGCGAGGCGGAAGGTCTGTCGCACAAGGCGGAGGCGATGGCCGCGCTCGACACCGCGACCCGCGAGCACGAGGAGTACCGACTGCGTCTCGAGGCGGAGAAGGAGATCCGGCTCAGGGGCATCGACGTGCAGCGCGAGATCGCCGAGGCTCAGGCCATGGTGCTCGCGGCCGGTCTGGAGAAGGCCGACATCGACATCATCGGTGGCGACACGATGTTCTTCGACCGGATCGCCAGCTCGATCACCGCGGGCAAGCAGGTCGACGGCTTCGTCGGCGGCTCCGACGTGGTGCAGGCGCTGGGCTCGAAGTGGATGGACGGGTCGGCGAACTTCCCGGAGGACCTGACCAAGATCCTCAGCTCGTTCACCACGGGTGACGCGCAGAACATCGCCGCGGCGATCGCGCTGACCCAGATGGCCAAGAACAACGGCCAGAACGCATGACAGTGTCCGACCCTTCTGGACTGGACGCCGGAACATACGAAGTGCTGCGGGCAAGACTTGCCGACCAGGCCGCTCAGCTCGCCCGCAGCACCGAGGCGCTGAACGACCGGCGCGTCGAGACGTTCGGCAGCACAGCCCTCGAACTCGTTGCCACCGAACGCATTCGCACCAAGAACAACTGCGTGCCGCGTGACATCGTCGCGCTCGGCGACGTGATGCTGTTCGGCTACAACGTCTTCATGGGCCTCAAGCCCGAGACGACGGTCAACGACGTCTTCGCGGCGCACGGCAGGGACTTCGCCACGGTCGAGGCGGAGTTCCTGCAGGACCCGAGGTTCCGCAACGACTTCGCCGAGCTGTACCGGTACTACCGGGAAACGCGGCTGCTCCAGTTGCGCACGGTCGAGTCGCGGCTGCTCGCCGTGTTCCAGACCGGCGAGCAGATCGAGGACCTCCGCGTCCTGCGCTGGGACGTCAAGGTCGACGGCACCGTCACATACGTCGACAACCGCGGCGACCGGGACCACGTCTTCCCGCCCTCGCACGACTTCACGTGGGTCGAGACGACCCGCGAGCAGCACGTGCTGGGCCGGCACCCGCACATCGCGATCGACAACGAGGTCTTCGTCGAGACGGTCGGCGGCACGCTGACCGTCAAGATCGAGGACAACACCGAGTCGGGCGAGGGCGTCTACGAAGAGCCCGTCGACGAGCCGTTGCAGAGCCTCGCGGACGCCGAGATCCACTACGCCCGCGTCGGCCCGTTGATCCTCCTCAAGATCCTGCCGTACAAGGAAACGGCGTGGCGGCACCTGGTGTTCAACACCCGCACCAAGGAGGTCACCAGGCTCGACGGCATCGGCCAGGCCTGCCAGCGCCTGCCGGAGGACCAGGGGATCATCTTCCCCGGCGGCTACTACCTCGTCACGGGCGCGGACAAGACGTTCGACGTCGACACCGACGAGCTGGAGTTCGAGCGGGTCGTCCGGTCCGCGAACGGCGAGGACGTGCTGTACGTCTTCCACGCCCGCCGCGAGGGCCGCAGTCTCCTGTTGCCCTACAACGTGATCCGCAAGGAAGTCGCGACACCCATCACCTGCCACGGCTACTCGCTCTTCGCCGACGGCACGCTCGTGGTCTTCCGCGAGACGAGCTCCGAGGCCGCGCGCGTGCACCCGATGCAGGTGTGGCGCACGCCGTTCGTGCAGGACGAGGTGCTGCCGGACCAGGCGGGCCCGCTCGCCCGCATCGGCAACGCCGACCTCGTCCGCGGCATCTCGGACTGCCTGTCCATCACCAGGATGAGCGCCGGGATGACGCCGAGCGCACCGGTGTTCGAGGGCCTGATCGCCCTGTGCACCAGGGTGATCGACGGCGTGTTCTGGCTCGACGAACTGGGCCTCAAGCAGGACGTCCAGGCCGTGCGCGCCACGGCAGAGCAGGTGCTGGACGAGTTCGAGGCCGTTCGCACGCTCACCGAGCACGCCGCACAGCAGCTCCACACCGCTGGCGAGAAGCTGGCGAGTCTCGTCCGGCTCGCCAGGTCGGCCGCACCGCGCAGCGCTGACGAGTGGGTGCGGCTGCTGGCAGATCTGCGGTCCGCCCAGGGCCGGCTGATCACCCTCAAGGACCTCAAGTACGTCGACCTCGAAGAGATCGACCGCCGCGAGGCCGAACTGGTCGAGGAACTCGGCGCGTCGGCACGCCGAGCGGTCGCGTTCCTCAGCGGTGAGGGCGCGTTCTCCCAGTACCACGAGGAGATCGACCAGATCGCGGCCGCGGAGCTGAAGACCGCGGCCGAGGCGAAGCCGTTGCGCGAACGCCTCGCGCAGCAGCAGACCGGGCTGGAGGTGCTGACGGAGGTCGTCAGCACGCTCGACGCCGCCGACACGACGACCCGCACGCAGATCCTCGCGAGCATCGGCGAGGTGCTGGCCGCGGTCAACCGCGCACGGGCCACTGTGGACGGCCGGCGCGCCCAGCTCGCGAACGCCGAGGGCCGCGCCGAGTTCGCCGCGGAGTTCGCGCTGCTCGGCCAGGCCATCACCGGCGCGCTGTCGGTCGCGGACACCCCGCAACGCTGCGACGACCAGCTCGGAAGGCTGTTGCTGCAGCTGGAGAACCTGGAGTCGCGGTTCGGCGAGTTCGACGACTTCCTCGCCCAGGTCGGTGCCAAACGCACGGACGTCTACGAGGCCTTCTCCGCCCGCAAGCAGACGCTGCTCGACGAACGCGCGCGCAAGGCCGACCGGCTCGTGCAGTCGGCGGAACGGGTGCTCGGTACGATCCGCCGTCGCGTCGGGAAGCTGACCTCGACCGACGAGATCAACACGTACTTCGCCGGCGACCCGATGGTCGCCAAGGTCCGCACGGTCGCCGAGCAACTCAGAGAACTCGGTGACGTGCGGGCAGATGAGCTCGACGCGAGTCTGCGCGATGCCCGGCAAGAGGGAGGCCGGGCACTGCGTGACCGAGCCGATCTCTACGACGGCGCGTCGATCGTGCTCGGTCGTCATCGCTTCCCGGTGACGACCGAGCCGATGAACCTCACCCTGGTGCCCCGCGACGGCCGCCTCTACTACGCGGTCACCGGCACCGACTACCGCAGCGAGGTCACCGACGCGGAGTTCGGGAAGACCACCGCGTTCTGGGACCAGCTGCTGGTCTCCGAGACGCAGGACGTCTACCGGTCCGAACACCTCGCCGGATGCCTGCTCGCCGAAGGCCGCACCGACGTCGCGAACGCGGCGGCGGAACGCTACGACGAGGGCTACGAGAAGGGCGTCCACGACCACGACGCCGAGAAGATCCTCGCTGTCCTGCAACGACTCCACGCCGGCGCCGGCCTGCTCCGGTACCCGCCGCAGGCCCGGGCCAAGGCACAGATCTTCTGGTCCGAACAGCCAGAGGACCAACGCGCGGTGTGGACGCGCAAGGCCGAGTCGCTGGCCCGCGCCCGCACGATCTTCGGTGGCACGCACGGAATTCCGGAGCTCACGAAGCAGTTCGGGCTCGAGGACCTCAGCGCCGAGTACCTGTTCGAGGAACTCGCCTGCGAGCCCAGGGGATTCGTCACCAGCAAGGCCGCCCGTGCGGTGATCGACCGGTTCCGCGCGGTCGTCACCGAGGAACTCCACGACCGCGACCTGATCGAGGCGTGGCTCAGTGCGTTCCTCAAGGACGAGGACTGCCCGGAGTTCCCCGAGGTCGTCGCGATCCTGCTCACCGACCTGCCGCGCTACGACTCCAGCGCGTCGCTGACCGAGACCGTCACCGGCCTGCTCGGCACGCACCCCCGCGTGCACGACCAGTCGATGGACCTGCGTCTGGACGAGACCCTGACCAGGCTCAGGACGTTCAACGCCGAGCAGGTGCCCGCGTTCCGCGCCTACCAGCGCCAGCGCGACGAGTTGCTGGCCGAGGAACGCCGCAGGCTCAGGCTCGACGACTACAGGCCCGCGGTGCTCAACACCTTCGTGCGCAACAGGTTGCTGAACGAGGTCTACCTGCCGTTGATCGGCGACAACCTCAGCAAGCAGCTCAACGACGGCACCGGCCTGCTGATGCTGATCTCCCCGCCCGGCTACGGCAAGACGACGCTCATGGAGTACGTCGCGAACCGCCTGGGCATGGTGTTCGTCAAGGTCAACGGCCCGGCGCTGGGCACCGGCGTCACTTCGCTCGACCCTGAGGAGGCACCGAACGCCACCGCGCGTCAGGAGGTCGAGCGGATCAACTTCGCGTTCGCCCTGGGCAGCAACGTTCTCCTGCACCTCGACGACATCCAGCACACCTCACCCGAGCTGCTGCAGAAGTTCATCTCGCTCTGCGACGCCCAACGACGGGTGGACGGCGTCTGGGACGGCGAGGCGCGCACGTTCGACCTGCGGGGCAAGCGCTTCGCGGTGTCGATGGCCGGCAACCCGTACACCGAGACCGGCCGCGCGTTCCGCGTCCCGGACATGCTCGCGAACCGCGCGGACGTGTGGAACCTCGGTGACGTGCTGTCCGGCCGCGACGCGCTGTTCGCGTTGAGCTACCTGGAGAACGCGTCCGGTTCGAACCCGACCCTGGGTGGCGTCGACGTGGAACCGTTGGTGCGCTTGGCGAACGGCGAGAGCGTCCGGCACGACCACGAGACCGTCGAGCTGGAGCGAATGCTGTCGGTGGTCCGGAAGCTGCAACGGATCCAGCAGGTCGTGCTCAAGGTCAACCAGGCCTACATCGCTTCCGCCGCGGACCCGTCCGGGCAGCCGTTCCTGTTGCAGGGCAGCTATCGCAACATGATCAGGATGGCGGCGAGGATCGTGCCGGCGATGAACGACGCCGAGGTCGAGGCGTTGATCGACGACCACTACCTCGGCGAGGCCCAGTTGCTCGGCTCGCTGGCGGAAGCGAACCTCGCGAGGCTCAGGGAGCTCAAGGCCTAGGTTTGTCGCAGTTCAGCTCCAACGGCTTGCCGTCCGGCCCGCGCAGGTCGACCGGTTGCAGGTGGTACTTCTTCAGGAGATCGCAGAACTCGTCGCTCATCGGCCATTCCATGCAGCGCTTCAACTCGTCGCCGAGCAGCTTCGAGTCGCAGCGCAGCAGGTCGAACAGGTTGGCCTGGGGTGCTCCCTGGCCAGGCGGAGGGGGCGGCGGCCGGTGGTCGGGCCGGTGCCGGGGCGGCGGGTTGACGCCAGGGGGTGGTGGCGGCGGAGGCGGCGGCCGATCGGCACCGATGACGGAGACGGTGGTCGTGGCGGTCGCGGTGATGACCTCGGGCGGCACGGGCGGCGGAGCCACGAGGCGGATGTCGACGGGCTTGTCCGGGGGCGTCGTGAACAAGGCCGCGACGAGGGCAGCGCCCATCACCGCGACCGCGGCTGTGAAGTAGCCGCGGCGTCTGACACCAGTCATCGCTTCTCGCTCCCCAGGTTCCGCCTGCCCGGTAGCCGCCGTCCCCGTGGAATCGTTGTGCCCGCTAACGGTGTTACGGGATCGGGAAATCAGCCCGTCCTGTCCGGCCCCGCGCTGGTCAGCGAGATCCGCAGGATCACGCGCTGCTCACGTTCCATCGCCGCCCGGTAGTCGTTCCAGTCGGAGTGCTCGCCGGAGATCGTCCGGTAGTACTCGACCAGCAGGTCCATCGCCTCGGGCAACGGCACGACCGTCGCGGTGCCGTTGATCTGGATCCAGCGTCCGAAGAAGCTGTCCGGCAGCACGCACAACGAGACGTGCGGATCGCGCTGGACCTGTTTCGTCTTGTAGGCGGTGGCTCGCGTGGAGACGAGCACGTCACCGTTGTCGTCCAACGCGACGAGCACCGGTGACATGGACGGCGTGCCGTCGGATTTCACCGCGCAGAACACCGCGCGATGCTGGCTGCGGAGCACTTCCCGTGCCTGGTCCAGTTCCATGGTCTTCATCCTGGCGAGACGGGACGATGTCCGCATGCCCGATCCGAACTCCGTCAGCTGGCAGCTGCACGCGGATCCGACGATGTGGATCGCCGGTATCGCGAGCCTCTACCTGCAAGCACTGCACCCCGGGGCGGTCGCGGGTGTCGTGCAGAACTCGAACTTCCAGGCAGATCCGCTCGGCAGGCTCAGGCGCACGGCGGATTTCGTCGACCTCGGCGTCTACGGCACCGACGAGGAGATCGCCACCGCGGCGGCACGGGTGCGGGCCACGCACCGCAGCCTGCGCGGTGTCGTCGACGGCAGGACGTTCCGCGTCGACGAGCCCGAACTGCTGCTCTGGGTTCATTGCTCGGAGGTTTCCTGCTTCGAAACAGTGCTCGACCGCGCGGGATACGGGCTGTCCGGGAGGCAGAAGGACCTCTACTACGCCGAACAACGATCTGCGGCCGCTTTGGTCGGATTGCACCCGGATGAAGTACCGGGATCCAGGCGTGAGATGGCCGAATACTTCGACCAGACACGTCCGTTTCTGCGTCGAACGACCGATTCTGATGTGATCTACGACTTCTTGCACGGCCCTCCGGTGCAAGGATGGCTCCGTCACGGCCTGCCGGTGTACCGGGTTCTGGTGGGCCACCTGGCGTATTCGGTACTACCCGAGTGGGCGCTCGAACTACACGGCCGCGAGCCCTACCTCCATGCCGATCGGTGGCTGCGAATGATGCGCCGAACTGCGCTTATGGTGCCGGGCAAGATCAGAAGGCTGGCTCCGCCCGGCCATCTCAGGCGCGCGATCGAGCGGCAGGGCAGGCATGTGACACCCAGCAAAGCGAGGCTTCCGTAGTTGTCATACATCACAGTCGATCATCGCCGCAGGTCCGTAGCATTGCGCACGAATCCACAACACCCCCGGAAGGCCTGTCGTGATCCGTCGTGCCGCGCTCCTGATCGCCGTTGCGGTGCTCGCCACCGCCTGTGGGAGCGGTGACAGCAGCACAGTCATCGGACGTGCCGACTCCGGGAAGCTGACCATCGGCATCCGCTACGACCAGCCGGGCCTGAGCGAGCGGCGTCTCGACGGCCGGTACGTCGGCTTCGACGTCGACGTCGCCAAGTACGTGGCGAACGAGCTCGGCGTGAAGGACACCGGCATCACGTTCAAGGAGGCCCGCGGCGCCGCCCGCGAGTCGATGCTGGAGAACGGCGAGGCCGACCTGATCATCGCCTCGTACTCGATCACCGACGCCCGCAAGGAGAAGGTCGCCTTCGCCGGCCCGTACTTCGAGACGGGCCAGGGCATGCTGGTGCGCTACTCCGAGCAGGACGTCCAGGGCCCGGAGACGCTCAACGGCCGCAAGCTGTGCTCGGTCAAGGGTTCCACCTCCGCGCAGAAGGTGAAGTCGGACTACTCCAAGAACGTGCAGCTCGTCGAGTACGGCCAGTACTCCGACTGCGTGATCGCTCTCATGGCGGGCAACGTCGACGCCGTCTCGACCGACGAGGTCATCCTCGCCGGGTTCGCCGCGGAGAACCCCGAACTGCTCAAGCTCGTCGGCAAGACGTTCTCCAAGGAGCGCTACGGCATCGGTGTGCCGAAGGGTGACGCCAAGTCGCGCGACGCCGTCAACGACGCCATCGAGAAGATGATTTCGAGCGGCGAGTGGAAGCGGGCTCTCGAACGCAACGTCGGTCCGTCGGGTTACGAGATCCCGCAGCCACCGCAGATCACCGAGAAGTCCTAGGAAGTAGCAGCGGACTTCGACGTCCAAGTGGCCCAGTCGAACGCCCAGTCGTAGTAGTCGCCGTCCGACGCCTGCAACGGCTGGGACGAACCGGCGACCTCGACCGGGTCACCGAGCATCGTCAGGTCGTAGAAGATCTTCGCGTTCTGGCCGGACAGGTTCGCGCACCCGTGGGAGACGTTCTTCTTGCCCTGAGACGGGATCGTGCCGTTGTTCTCATGCACGAACTCGCCGTTCTGCGAGATCAGCACGGCCCAGGTGACCGGGACGTCCTTGTAACCGAACGTCGGGTTGGTCATCTTCCGCGCGGCTTCCTTCTGCTGCACCACGTGGATGCCGCCCCTGGTCTCGGCCCGCTTGTCGCTCTCCATCCCGTACGACGCGGGGAAGTCGTGCAGCAGCACGCCGTCGCGGTAGATCTCGAACCGCTTGGTCTGGGTGTTCGCCTTGGCCACCAGCGCCCGGTCGGCGATCTTGAACTGCACGTGCACGTCGGAGGCACCGAACGCGCCGCCGCCGAACGGCACGCCGTAGACGTCGACGTTGACGGAGACGTCGGTGTTCGGCTTCCAGTACTCACGCGGACGCCAGTGCGCCTCGGTGTCGGAGAGCCACGCCCACGCCCCCTCGGTCGGCACGGAAGTCGTGACCGTCATGGCTTTCTGCACGGAGGCCTTGTCCTGCACCGGCGAACTGAAGGTCACCTTGACGGGCATCGCGATGCCGTACGTCTGGTGGTCGCCGACGTTGAGCGACGCGCTGGTGAGTCGCTGCGGCTTGATCGTGCGGAACGATCCGGTGACCGGGACGTCGGCCCCGTCCTCGCCCTTGCCCGACCCCGACCACGTGTAGGCCTTGTCGTAGCCCAGATCCTCGGTGGCGACCCACTGTCCGGCGGTGAGTTCCCCCTTCACCACCCGGCCGTCGGCGCCGGTGAGCGCGACGGCGGTCAGCGCGCCACCGGTCATTCCGACCTGGAATGGTCCGGCCGGGCTGATCCCCTCGCCCGAGGCCGGCGTCACGGTCAGTGCTGCCTTTGCCTTCTGCTCCGCAGCCGGAGCAGTGGCCGGCGAACCAGCCCCGGGCGCACCCTCGGGCGCGGCGCCGCAGGCGGTCAATCCCAGTAGTAGAGCCAAAACCAACGGCCGGAACACGCGTCCCCCCAAGATCCCCTCGTCCAACGCTGAAGAGGACGCGCGGCCGTGGAACACGTTGCTCGGGAAATTGCGATCACCCACCCGGACCAGCGGGTTTCCCCCTATTGAGGCACACAACTGGCCAGTAATGACCTGTAGTGCTATGACCAATCACACGTTAGGCTGACCCGCGCAGGCCGTGGTTTCTGTGTTCGTGCTTCACACGCTCGCGGAACGACACGCGGGCGTGCGGTGCGCTCTCAGCGAGTTTGCCGAACGCCCCCGGGACGGCCGGGGTTGCACGGTGCAGCCCCAAGCTTTCCTGCGATGGAGGCAGGTACATGGCACAGGGCACTGTCAAGTGGTTCAACTCCGAGAAGGGCTTTGGTTTCATCGCCCAGGACAACGGCGGCGCTGACGTCTTCGTCCACTACTCGGAGATCCAGGGTCAGGGTTTCCGCACCCTGGAGGAGAACCAGCGAGTGGAGTTCGAGGTCGGCCAGGGCACCAAGGGTCCGCAGGCCCAGAACGTCCGCGCGGTCTGATCAGATCTGCAACACGCCGCAGTTGAGTCGTAAGTGAGAAGGACCCTCGACCGGGCTCGGTCGAGGGTCCTTCTTCGTCGTGTCTGGGCTAGTGGCCGCGCTGGCGCGCTTCCCACTCCAGGCGCTGCATGACCCACTCCGTGGCGAGAGCCTGCGGGGAGGTCTGGCGCTCGGCGGCGAGCTCCTTGAGCTGCTCGTTCGCCATGAGTTGCAGCCTCAGCTGGTACACCTGCGCGCTGCCGAAGCCCGACGCGGTGGTCTCGTTGTCCGCGTCCGGGGCTAGGGCGGCCAGGTAAGAGGTCAGCTCTTCGTCGTGCGACGTCTCCGGTTGCTGCGGTTCGTCCGCGGGGCGGTGACGGCCGGACTTGGAGCGTCCGAGGGATCCAATGGGCACCGGGACACGATAACGGCTCGGTCACGGAAGCCAAACCCCTGTGAGCCGGGTCACCCCAAGGTGTAAATGGCTTCTACTCAGAGTGGATCTCCGACGAGCGTCCCCGGACGCGGAGAGGCCCCCGCGCCAGGGGGAGGAACGCGGGGGCCGGAGGGGATCTCCACAGGCGCTGACCGGGGGTGTGTCAGCTTTTGGATTGTTGCATGCGCACGCGTCGGTTGGGGAGTGTTCCCCACGAGATTCTTATGCTGCCGATGGACGGAAACCCCGCAGTCGCAAGCTGTTGGTAACAACGAACACGCTGCTGAAGGCCATCGCGGCGCCCGCGATCATGGGGTTCAGCAGACCCAGTGCCGCGAGCGGAAGTCCAGCGACGTTGTAGGCGAACGCCCAGAAAAGATTCCCCTTGATGGTGCCCAAGGTCTTGCGGGACAACCGAATGGCGTCCGCCGCCACGCGCAGGTCGCCGCGCACCAGCGTCAGGTCGCTCGCCTCGATCGCGACGTCGGTCCCGGTTCCCATGGCCAGCCCCAGATCCGCGGCCGCGAGTGCCGGCGCGTCGTTCACGCCGTCGCCGACCATGGCCACAACTCGGCCCTGTGCCTGGAGATTCCGGACTGCTTCGACTTTGCCGGAGGGCAGCACGTCGGCGATGACCTCGTCGATGCCCACCTCGGCCGCGACCTCGGCGGCCACCGCGGCGTTGTCGCCGGTCAGCAACACCGGGCGCAGGCCGAGCCCCTTGAGTTCCGCAATCGCTTGTGCGGACGTGGGTTTCACGACGTCCGACACGACGATGGCGCCGACAACCTTGTCATCAAAGGAAACCGCGACAACAGTCCGAGTTGTGTGAGCAACCAGGGCCTCGGTCATTTCCTGTGAAAGGACAACATTCCGCACCCGGCCGACGACGACGCGTCGACCTTCGACCACTCCGCTGACGCCCACGCCGTCCGTGGACACGAAGTCCGACACCGGCGGAACGTCGTCGACCTCGCGGACGATCGCCGCGCCGATCGGATGTTCGGACGCGTTCTCGACGGCCGCCGCGAACCGCAGCACCTCGTCGCGTGCCGCGCCGTCCGCGGGGATCACGTCGACCAGCGTCAGGCGCCCGGTCGTGACCGTGCCGGTCTTGTCCAGCACGACGGTGTCCACGCGCCGGGTCGACTCGAGCACCTCGGGTCCCTTCACCAGGATCCCGAGCTGAGCGCCGCGCCCGGTGCCCACAAGCAACGCCGTCGGCGTCGCCAGCCCCAGCGCGCACGGGCACGCGATCACGAGCACGGCCACCGCCGTCGTCACCGCGAACTCCAGCGGACGGCCGGCGAGCAGCCACGCCCCGAACGACACCAGGGCGATCAGCACGACGACCGGCACGAAGACGGACGACACCCGGTCCGCCAGTCGTTGCACCTGCGCCTTGCCCGCCTGGGCCTGCTCGACCAGCTTGGCCATCCGCGCGAGTTGCGTGTCCGCGCCGACGCTCAGGGCCTCGACGACCAGCCGGCCGCCGGCGTTGACCGTCCCGCCGACCACGGAATCGCCCGTGCCGACCTCGACCGGCACCGATTCCCCGGTGACCATCGACCTGTCCACGGCCGAACTGCCCTCGACCACTAGGCCGTCAGTGGCGATGCGCTCACCCGGACGGACCACGAACCGTTCGCCGGCCTGGAGCTGACCGATCGGCACGCGGGTCTCCACCCCGTCGCGCAGCACCGCCACGTCCTTGGCGCCGAGCGCGAGCAACGACCGCAGGGCCGCGCCCGCGCTGCGCTTCGACCGGGCCTCCAGCCAGCGCCCGAGCAGCAGGAACACGGTCACGCCGACCGCGACCTCCAGGTAGATGTCACCGGAGGTGGTGGGGCGCGGCAGCAGGCTGAACTCGTGCCGCATCCCGATCGTCCCGGCCTCGCCGAACACCAGCGCGTAGAGCGACCAGAGGTACGAGACCGTGACGCCCATCGACACGAGGGTGTCCATGGTGCTGGCGCCGTGCCGTGCGTTGACGGCGGCCGCACGGTGGAACGGCCAGCCGCACACCCACACGACCACGCTCGCCAACGCCAGCGACACCCACTGCCAAGTGGGGAACTGCCACGCCGGGACCATCGAGAACGCGATCACCGGCACGCCGAGCACCGCGGCGAGGGTGACCCTCAGCCGCAGCTCACCGGCCTCGTCCACCTCGGGAGCCTCCGGCTGGGGCTCCTCGGCGTCGTAGCCCGCCGCGCGCACGGTCGACACCAGGTCGTCCACGCGCAGGCCGTCCGGGAACTGAACGCTGGCCTTCTCGGTCGCGTAGTTCACAGTGGCGGAGACGCCGTCGAGCTTGTTCAGCTTGCGTTCGATGCGGTTCGCACAGGAAGCGCACGTCATGCCGCTGATGGCGAGCTCGACGTGACGAGGCTCGGTCGTGGTCATCAGACGACCTCGTACCCGGCCTCGGTCACGGCGGCGACGACCTCGTCACGGCCGAGTTCGCGGTCGCTGGTGACGGTCACGGCGCCGGTCTCGAGGACGACGTCGACGCCCGTGACGCCGGAGACCTCGGTCAGCTCCTCGGTGACGGAGCTGACGCAGTGGCCGCAGGTCATGCCGGTGACGGTGTAGGTGGCAGTGACGGACATGAGAGCCCTTTCTCTGTACGGGGCTCTGAGTCTATACCCCCCTGGGGTAAGGGATTTACTGAGGACTCTCGGGTTTGGGCTGGTCCAGGTGGTGGAGATCGCTCTCGATCTTGTTGACCAGGTCGTCGAGGCCTTCGAGCATCTTGTCGAGCTCGGCCATCCTCGAACCGAACGCGGACTCGATGTCGGCCTCGATCGTGTTCAGGTCGATGCCGCTGAGCGCCTTGAAGATCGCTTCCTGGTCGACGTCGGGCGGTGGCTGAGACGCGTTTTGGCCCTCTGCATCGGGGGAAGGCTCCGGCGTGGGGTCGGTCATCGGTCCATCATCCACTGGCCCGTTCCCCTGATGCACACAACGCACCAGTACAGAAAGTAACGCTGGGTGGCGGTGGAATCACTCTGCGGGGGGCTGCGGCCGTTGTCCCAGGTCGCTTAGCCTCGCGCCACACCTCAAGTCGGGGAGGGTGCAATGAGCGGGTCACTGGAAGTGCGGAAGTTCCTGTTCACACAGGACGACAGCATGTCGCGACAGGGCGGGCCGAACGTGCCGGCCCAGCGGAGCGGAGAACCCTCGCGGATCTCCGACGATCAGGTTCACCGGGCCAGGCTCGCGGTCGCGCGCGGCGCGCTGGGTGCCGAGGACTGCCGGATGCTGCTGGACATGCTGGGCCTGTCACCGGGCGAGGACGGCGGGCTGCCACCGGCGCAACGGTGACGGCGTGCGCACGCGAAAGCGGCCCTGACTCCAGGCGCGCACCCCCCGGAGCGCGTCTGCGGAGCAGGGCCGCAACCGGAAACATACCCACGGGTCTCTTTTGCGGCAACGGCTAACCTTCACCCATGCCCCAGCAGGACCGGGCGTACGCGACACGTGAGGCGATACTCCGCGCCGCGGCGGAGGAGTTCGACCGGCTCGGTTACGAGCGCACGTCGCTGACCGCCGTGCTCGCGCGCACCGGGTTGACCAAGGGTGCGTTCTACTTCCACTTCCCCTCGAAGGAAGCGGTCGCGGACGCCCTGGTCGAACGGCAGAGCGAGCTGTGGTCGCGGATGAGGGAGTCGTGGCGGCTGCGCGGCCTTGATCCGCTCAGCGCCCTGCACGGGATGTTCGCCGAGTCGGCCGACCGCATGGCCGCCGACGTGGTGCTGCGTGCCGGCGTGCGGCTCAACGCCGACCGCGAGGTCGGATATCCGGGCGTCCCGAACACGCACCTCCTGTGGGAGAAGCTCGTCGCCGCCTACGTGTTCGAGGCGGCGGAACGCGGAGACCTGCGTCCCGGCGTCGATGCCGAAGCGGTCGCGCGGACGTTGTGCAGCGCGGCGCTGGGTTCGCGGCTGATCTCCTCCGCGACGACGGCGTGCGCGGACTTCCCCGAGCGGATCCGCGAGGTTCTGGGACACGTGCTGCCCAGCGTCACGTCTCCCGGCTGGAAGTTGTCTGGATCACAAACTGCGTCTGAAACCTCGTGAAGGGCCTTGAAGGCCCTGAACAGGCGTTTGTTGATCTGCTCGATCTCGGCTCGCAGGGGGTTTCGGCAGGTCAACGCATAAGTGGGACCCCGTTTTGGAGATGCGTGGACCTATGGCATATGCTTACGATGCTTCCAGAGACCAGCTAGTCCCCATCATCTAGCGGCCTAGGATCCCGCCCTTTCAAGGCGGTCGCGCGGGTTCGAATCCCGTTGGGGGCACGCAGTAAAGTACGGTAAGGTACGACAGCAAGAGCAAGGCCCAGTGGCGCAGTTGGTTAGCGCGTCGCCCTGTCACGGCGAAGGTCGCGGGTTCGAGTCCCGTCTGGGTCGCTTTTCTTTTCCATGGCCAGGTAGCTCAGTTGGTACGAGCGACCGCCTGAAAAGCGGTAGGTCGGCGGTTCGACCCCGCCCCTGGCCATCCTTCTTCGAAAGAAGCCCTCGCAGAACGCTGCGAGGGCTTCTTTCGTTTATGCGCTGAAGTCGATTCGAGCGATGGCTTGGTCGTCGTGCGTTTTGTAGCGAGGCCAACGCTTGTGCTCCGAATCACCGCGCTCGGCTTCCCGGATTCGGTCGAGCACTTCGCCCAGTGGCAATTGCCTGAGGTCCTCCCAGGCGAAGAGCCCGTAGCCGGACACTCCACAGGAGACACCGTCTGTGAGAGCGATCACATTCGTGACCTCCGCGCGGGGCCACGAGGCGGTCAGGGCCTGGTGTCCCGCAACGGGATCGGCCTCCGCGACCCAGTAACCGGCCGGCTTGTTCTTCCACCTGAGGATGTCCGGGTCCGGCCGGAGGTCTTCGAGTCTGGTGTCCTCGAGCACTCGGGTGGACTGTCCGAACGCGACAACAGGGGTGTCGCACAGGACGAGCGCGTCGATCGTGTCGTCGTTCCAGCGGACGATCGCCGCGGTGGACGACGGGGAGTCGCCGGGGATCAGGCCGTGCTTCTCGACGAGATTCGCGATGGCTCGGGCGAGAACGTCGGTCAACGGGTCGGTGGCGTTGATCAGCGCGGCCAGTTCGCCGGAGAGTTCTGAGGCGTACCAACCGCCGTTGCGGTCAGGTGGCCTGGTTCGCGACGTCACGCCGTCGAGCACGACGACGGCGTTCGGCAGCACCCTGATCCGATCCTCGGTGACTCGGCCTGGAGCCCCCTGCTCGGCAGTCTCGATCTTCACGGCTCCACCGTACGTGTCAACTTTGGTTGACGGATCCGGATTGTCAACGTACGTTGACAGCATGACGGAAGCGACGGATCTCGCCACAGCGGCTGGGGATCGTGACCCGAAGGTCGGGTTGCGGGCCGTCAGCGCGTTGCGGCGACTGCTGGAACATCTCGAGGCCGCCCAGGTCCGCAGTGCGCGGGCCCAGGGCTGGTCGTGGCAGGACATCGCGGCGGAACTCGGGGTGTCCCGCCAGGCGGTCCACAAGAAGCACGGGGGTCGATGATGATCGCGGAGCGGTTCACGAAGGAAGCCCGTGAGGCGGTCAGGGCCGCGGTGCGGGACGCGGAACAGGTGCACGCCGGGGAGGTCGGTGTCGAGTTCCTGTTGCTGGCGTTGCTCGACGCGCCGGTGCTGGCGGGGTTCGACCTGCCGCGCGACGAGCTGGAGACGGCGTTCCGGGACTACCGGCGCAAGGGAGGGCTGACCAAGGCCGACGCGGAAGCGTTGCGGGGCTTGGGAATCGACGTCGACGCGGTGATCGACTCGGTGGAGCAGTCGCTCGGCACCGGGGTGCTGCGGCCGGGTCCGCGCCGGCGGTGGTTCGGGATGCCACTGGACTCGGACTTCAAGAAGGCGCTGGAGAAGTCGTTGCGCGAGTCGCGCGACCTCGGCCACAACTACCTCGGTGCGGAGCACATCGTGCTGGCTCTGTTGCAGGACAAGGGAATCGTGGCCGAGGTGCTGACCGAGCGAGGCGTCACGTACGAGGAGATTCGCAAACGGGCCGCGAGCGCTCGCGCCACGTGAGAGCGGGCAGGAACAGCTGCGCGAGCGGGCCGATGCCGAGCGCGTAGAGGACCGTGCCGATGCCGACCGTGCCGCCGAGCAGCCAGCCGGTGCCGAGCACGATCAGTTCGAGCACGGTCCGCGTGACCCGCAGGGAAATGCCCGTGCGGCGGCAGAATCCGGTGACCAGGCCGTCGCGCGGGCCCGGTCCGAGGCGGGAGCCGACGTACGCGGCGAACGCGACGGCGTTCAGCACGATGCCCAGGGTCAGGAACACGATCCTGGGCAGCAGTCCCTGCGGCGCGGGCAGGATCGCGAGCGTCACGTCGACGCTGACGGCGATGAGGACGACGTTCGCGATCGTGCCGATGCCCGGTCTCTGCTTCAACGGGATCCACGCCAGCAGCACCAGGACGCCGGTGATCGCGGTGATCAGGCCGAAGCTCAGGCCGGTGAGTTTCGCGAGGCCCTCGTGCAGCACGTCCCACGGGTTCAGGCCGAGGGTCGCGCGGATCTGCATCGCCATGCTCGCGCCGTAGAGCCACAGGCCTGCGACGAGCTGCGGAAGGCGACGGGCGGGTGAGATCCGGACGGAGACCTGGTGGAGTGCGGTCATGGAGGACATGTGGCCATACTGAGCTTCGATTGGCCTGGTAATCCATAGCCAATTCAGGATAATTGGCTGCATGCTCCCACCAGGTGGACGTGTATCCGGTGCTCGGCTGGCTCGACTGCTCGGTGAGTGGCGTCGTGGCGGTGCCCGGCAGGGGTCCGCCGATCTCGCCTCCGCGCTGAAACTGCTGGTAGCGGACGGGCGGCTGCCCATCGGGACGCGGCTGCCGTCCGAGCGCGAGCTCACCGACGCGCTGCCCGTGAGCCGGACCATCATCACCACCGCGCTGGACCAGCTGCGCACCGAAGGGGTCGTGGAGTCACGCCGCGGGTCCGGGTCGTGGATCAACGGTCCCGTCGGTGCCGGCGGCGGCATCACGGGTGGCGACGACACGTTGATCGACCTGACCCGGTGCGCGCCGCCGGCACATCCCGGACTGCGGCAGGCGATGGTCGCGGCGATGGCCCAGATGCCCGAGCACCTGGCGTCGCACGGCTATCACGAACGCGGGCTGCCCGCGCTGCGCCAGGTGATCGCCGATCGGTACACCGCGAGAGGGCTGCCGACCTCCGCGGACCAGATCGTGGTCACGTCAGGAGCGCAGCACGCGTGGGCGTTGACGCTGCGGCTGTTCGCCGGGCCAGGCGACCGGGTTCTGGTCGAGCAGCCGACCTATCCCAACGCGCTGGAGGCGGTGCGGGCGGCGTCGGCGATTCCGGTGCCGGTGCCGATGACGGACGACGGCTGGGACGTCGACGCGTACGAGGCGGCGTTGCGGCAGGTCGGGCCCCGGTTGGCCTACCTCATCCCCGACTTCCAGAACCCGACCGGTGCCCTGCTCTCCTCCGCCGGGCGGGAAAAGCTCGTCGCCGTGCTGCGGAAGGCCCACACGCCGGTCGTCGTCGACGAGACGCTGGTCGAGCTGTCGCTGACCGACGAACCGATGCCGTTGCCGATGGCGGCGTTCGGCGGGGATCTGGTGGTGACGCTGGGGTCCGCGAGCAAGTCGCACTGGGGCGGGTTGCGCGTCGGGTGGATCCGGGCATCGGCGGAGATCGTGCACCGCCTGACGTCCACGCGGGCGGCGATCGACCTGGGTACGCCGGTGTTCGAGCAGCTGGTGCTGACCGACCTGCTGCGGGATCCGGAACCCGTGCTGCGGCAACGGCGCCTGGAGTTCGCCGCCCAGCGGGACGTCGCGGTGGAGGCGCTGGCGCAACATTGTCCACAGTGGAGCTTCAAGGTCCCGGCCGGTGGCCTAGGCCTGTGGTGCACGCTCGATGCGCCTGTGAGCACCAGGATCGCCGTGATGGCGCAGAACCACGGCCTGCGGCTCGTGCCCGGTCCGAGGTGGGCTGTGCACGGCGGATGCGAGCAGATGCTCCGAGTGCCGTACACGCAGTCGGCCGAAGTGCTGCGGGAAGCGATCGGCCGTTTGGGTGTGATAGCTGCATCTGTTGCAGGAACAGGGTTTCCGGCGGATGCCGAGCTGTCGACGCCGGTCGCGTGAAACACGTCGGCCCGGTCTCCCGCAGCGGGGGAGACCGGGCCGACGAACTTGCAAACGAGAGGCCTGCGGAGGGGAACGTCCCAGGGATTGGCGTTCCCCGTCCGCAGGTTTCCCGTGTGGTCCGAGACTGCGGGGGCAGCGCGGCACTCGGACCAGACCCGACCTGCCAGGGCGCGGTTGGCAGGTCAGGAAGACTGGGGGTTCCTTGCGTACAACGGGAAATGACAGAAGGAGTTACTGGCGCGACGGCACGAGACGGTCACAAATCGCGCAGAGGGCAGACTGGTCCTGTCGGACTCAGTCGGGTGACGTGCTGGGCAGACCCGGAATGCTGCCGGGCTCAGTGCCGTCGCGACGCTCCTCGACCGACCACGTGGCGGGCGGGAAGAGCGAGTTGTGCGACGTCAGAACGGCGAGCACGCCGCGCGTGCCGCCGGAGTTGTCGGTGTGGCCGGACGACGCGGAGGCCGTGGCGACCACAGGTGCCTGCTGCGGTGCAGGGAGCGGAGCGTCGGGGCCGGGAGTCGACCAGGTGAGGTCGCTCACCGGCGTGGGCTTGGTCTTCGCGGGAGCGGGCACCGGAAGGTCGGGCAAAAGCGGTACGGACTTCTTGACCGCCACGACGGGTGCGGCCGGCGGAGGAGGAGGCGGCGGGAGTTCGGCCGCGAGCTTCGCGGCGATCTTGGCGGCGCGGACCTGAGCCTTGGCCGCGACGACCTCGGGCGGCGCCTCGTTCGAGACGGAGCCGGAGCGGGTGTTGGCCTGCGAACCGCCGGTGAAGTCGAGGATCGGACCCGCGTCCTCTTCTTCCTCCTGGGGCTCTTCTTCCGCGGGCCTCGTCACGACGGGCGGCGGCACGAGCCTGGCCGGCTGGTGCTTCTCGATCACCGACGCGGTGAAGGCCTCGGCCCACCCGGCGGGATCTTCCAGCAGCTTCGGGGCCTCGACGGCGGTCTCGGTGGTGATCTCGACGGCCGGGGGTTCCTCGGGACTGGCGGACGCGGACGTCCCGCTCAGCAACCAGGCGGCGGCGGTCAGCCCGCCGAGCGCAGCGGTCCGCAGCAGCAGTGCACCAACTCCACCACTCGCCACAGGATCACCACCCGTCCACCGTTTCAGGTCACCCTCAACGCACAGCGCGCCGTCGGAGGTCGACGTAGAGCTATGTCTAGCACCGGTGAGTGACTTTGCGAACCAACTCGGCGCGAAACACCCGGAAGGGCGGTCTCGTGCGGCTGTCCGTGTTGCCCTGATCAGGCATGAACACCGTCAGTGTCGTCATCGGATCGAGTGACTTTGCGCCTCGGTCCCCTGTGGACCGTGTCGCGGCGGGGGATGGTGTCCGATGTGGACGCGCCAAAGCAGGTCAGCAGCCTCTCTGAGCTGGTCGATCACGCCTCCCGTGCGCTCGGCCCCGTGACCGCGCACGATCCAGCGGGTCCAAACGAGTGCTTGGTCCGTTCGGGGGAACTGATCGTCCTGCCAGTGGACGCACCCACTGTGCGCAAGCGTTTGCGAGGCGTCTACTCCCATGAGGAGATCGCTTCGGGCGTCATCCGCATGCACCTGAAAGCGTCCGAACGAGAGCGCGTCGTCGCCATCGCCCTTGAAGTGGGTGCGACGCCGAACCACGTCCACCTCGCCTGCCCGATCATGATCGGCACCTCGCGCCCGGTGGTGGGCGAGCGCCTCCCCGACCTGCTGGGCGAGGGCACGGTCGCGTTGCTCGACACCCCTCTCGACGCGCCGCACGGAGCGTTGGTCGCCGGCGTCCTCCGCCACCACGGCGCTTCGGTGCGCCCGTTCCCCGTCCTGGGCGCTTCGGGCTTCGGCGACGACCTGACCCTGGCCGCGGCGTTGAAGGCCACTCGCGACCTGCCGGTGGTGCTGGTCGCGTCCGGCACCTACACCTTCGACGACGAATGCCCGCCCGTGCTGTCGGGTTGCGGCCGCAACGTCGTGGCCGCGGCGGGCAACGGTGGTTCCATGCGTCCCTGGTGGCCTGCCGCCTTGCCCGACGTCACGGCGGTGGGTGCTTCCGAAGCCTTCTCGGGACACGGGCCGTGGGTGGACGTGGTCGTGCCCGGCGTCGACGTGCCCGCCACGGTCGGTCCGTCTCAGCTGCTGTGCACCGGCACCTCGTTCGCGGCCGCGCTTCACGCCGCGACCCTGGTCCCGGTGCCGTAACAGCTGAACCCGAGGTGAGCGACGGCTCGCGCCGCCTCGGCGGGGTGGCCGATCCGGCGGTGAACCTCGGCCATGGCCTCGCTGACCTGCGCGTCCGGTACGGGGAGGGTGGTCGCGATGACCGCTCGGGTGCCGGCATCGAGGAACGCGCGGGCGAGGCCTGACTCGCAGGCGGACAGGACGACGATCTCGGGCGGGTTCTCGATCCTGGCGATGTCGTAACCGTAGAGCGGGCCGTCCTCGAGTTCGAGGTAGGAGAACAGCGGGTTGTCCTGGTTGACGTGCCCGTGCGCCGCGATGTGCGCGATCCCGGCGCCTTCCAGTGCGTTGACCGTTGATTCCACAGTGGACTTCGCGATCGTTCCGCCGTGTTGTCGCTGGAGTTCGGGCACCTC
Organism: Lentzea sp. NPDC102401; assembly: GCF_044765805.1. Taxonomy (NCBI): domain Bacteria; kingdom Bacillati; phylum Actinomycetota; class Actinomycetes; order Pseudonocardiales; family Pseudonocardiaceae; genus Lentzea; species Lentzea sp. NPDC102401. The sequence continues at coordinate 769,248 of NZ_JBIWKS010000003.1, forward strand.
ATCGTTCTGGAGGTGAGGGCCGGTGATCCACGTTCGGTGGCCACCGCGGCTGGACGGCTGCCAATGTCGCAGCGACGGGATGACGTGGACTCGGCGGCCGAGCGCCGCCCACGGCATCTCGTGCAGCACGCCGTCCGGGATCACGATGACTTCCTCCTCGTCCGGCAGGAGGTCCGTGGTGACGGCGCGCCCGGCCCGCAGAGCGAGCTTGGCGGTGCGGACGAGTTCGGCGGGCTCTGGAATCACCCTCAGGTGAGCACGCCCGTCGATCAGCGTGACCGCCCTTGTCCGTCCTTCGTGGACGATGAAGCTGACGAGCGGCAGTTCTGCCGGGGCTGTCGCGCATGGTGTGGTGCGAGCTGCGGAGGCCAGGGTCAGCCTCCGGACGTCTCGCTCCATCGCCTCCAGCGGCAGCCCGAACGCTCTCGCCCGCCGCAGGTTCGTGAGCGCCCTTGCGAGCTCAGGCTCGTTGGGAGGCAACGGAACCGAAGCACGGTGCTGCTCCGACCAGTGCAGCACTTCGCGGGCAGTCCTGGCCAGCCCGAGCGCGTGCCCGGTCAGTTCGCGACGGGGCCAGTCGCCGTGATGCTCGTCGAGCAACTTGAGCCCGGCGCGGCACGCAGCCAGCGCACCTCGCCTGCTCGAGCGTCGTGCCTGCGCGAGCCACCCGAGCGCCCGCGTCTGCACGGGCCCGCGAAACCGATGCGCCGCAACGGCATCAAGCTTTCCCGCGGCCAACATGAACTCGACATCCGCGCCACCAAGACGGAGTGCGGGACCCGGATCTCCGTCTCGCAACGCACACCGCGCGCTCAGCACAGCCAACTCGGGAACGTGCCGGTTGCACCGCCGCAACAGCTCCATCGCAGGAGCCAGCACCCGCCGCGCCTCCGTGGTGAGCCCGGCGGCCAGCAACGCCTCGGCCCTGTCCACTAGCGCCTCGGGCCGACTCGTCGAGTCGAGACCGGCTTTCGCCGCCTCCTCGTACCTGCGGAGTGCGAGCGGCAGATCTCCGGCGAGCATCGCCACGAATCCCCTGTTGTGCAAACACATCGCCGCCCGCCCAGGCTCCCCCAGCGCCAGCAGCACCGTCTGCGCGGCACTGAAATCCGCCTCGGCCGACACCAGTCTGGTCGCGTTGCACCGGGCGATCCCACGCCCGATCAGCGCGTTGGCCAGCCACCGCTCGTCGCCGTACCTGCGCAACTCCCTGATGACCGCGGTGAGCTCGGCGATCGCCAGCCGCGGCTCAGCCGACTGACAGAGATGCAGCCCGCGCAGACACCTGGCCCTCGCCAACTCGCCGCCGCGCAGGTGGGGCGTCGCCAGGTCGAGGTGCTGAAGGCTCTGCTTGCGCCGCCCCCGATCCAGGTCGATCCACGCGAGCACGAGGTGGAACCGCGCCTCGCTCGTCAGCCTCAGTCCGCGCCGGGCGAACCGCGCGGCGACGTCGAGGTGCCCGAGCTCGACGTGGGCGACACTCAGGTCGTGCAGAGCGTCGGCGCGTTGTGCCTTCGTGCCGCGGACCTCGGTCGACGCGATGGTGGCCTGCGGGTCGGCGCTGGCGCTCACGCGACGAACCAGCCCGTCGTGAGGCCCAGTTCCGGCACGGTCACGCACAGCGGTCCTGGGGTGACGTCAGCGCGGAACCAGCCCTCGGGGTCGGGGCGGAGGGCCTGGACGGAGTGCGGTGAGCGGATCTCGACGGCCACGTCCTCGTGGTCGAGGACACCGGTCAGGTGCAGGCCTGCCGGGTCGGAGTCGAGTTGGAGGTGCAGGCGGCCCGAGCCGACCTGGAACACCAGCAGGTGGGAGGGGCCGCGGACGGGTTCCTCGACCGGCCGCATGGGGTCGAGGCCGGTCGGGAGTGGAGTGAGGGCGGACGGCGGGGCGTCCGAGCGGAAGAGGCCGGCGATCTCGTCGAGCAGCGAGTCCCTCATCGCGAACCTCCGGAGGTCAGTGGGCTGTGGACAACCGGCGTGAGCAGAAGGCCGGCGGGCAGGTCGCGGGCGGCTGCCGTCGACGGGGTGGTGGCGTGGAACCGCAGGTCATCGGGTGGGGTGTGGATGCCGGGCCGCGTCGAGCCGGCGGTGCGTGCCGGGAGGCTGTGGATGTCGAGCTGAGGCGGGGCGTCGAGGAGGTCGGCGAGCCGGGCGAGCAGTGCGTCCCTCATCGCAGGTCCTCCAGCTTCCGCCGCAGCTCAGCGAGGCAGCGGCTGCGCGTGGAGCCAACGCTCCCCACCTTCATCCCCAGGGCGTCGGCAACCTGTGCATAACTCAGTTCGGGGCTGTGGGCAGCGATGCGCAGGAGGCGCTGGCACCGTTCGTTCAAGGTCGTCAGCGCGGACCAGAGCCGGCGCTGACGATCGGTGGTGATCGCGACCTCGTCGGGCGTGGGGAGGACCGACGTCGGCTCCCACAGGTCGTAGGACACCTCGCGGCCCCGTGTGCGCAGGACGGTGAGCGACTGGCGGGTGGCGGTACGGACCAGCCAGGTGCCGAGGTGTTCTGGTTCTCGGAGGCGGGTGAGGTGTTCTGCCAGGCAGAGCCACGTGCACTGGTAGACGTCGGCGGCGTCGGTATGGCTCAGGCGGAACGATCTGGGCACCGACCAGACCAGGCGGGAGTAGCGGTCGACCAGGGCGTCCCAGCCGGACAGGCCGGAACGCCAAGCCACGAGAACCTCAGTGTTCGAGTCCATGCCATTTGGAGTCGAACTCCGGCGCCGTGGCTCCCGGGCTCACCCGAAAGTGGTTTGTCCACAGTTGTGGAGAAACTTGTCCACAGTTGTGGACAACTACAGTTTGTGGAGGCGCTCCACGGCTTCGTCGATCACGGCGTCCTGCTTGCAGAACGCGAAACGGATCAGGTGCTGCCAGTCCGCCGGGCGGTCGGTGAACACCTGGACGGGGACGGCGGCGACGCCGATTCGGGCGGGCAGTTCGCGGCACAGGGCCAGGCCGTCCGTGTGGCCCAGAGGGCGCACGTCGGCGCAGATGAAGTACGTGCCTTCGGAGGAACGCACCTCGAAACCGGCCGCACGCAGGCCCTCGGCCAGACGCGCACGCTTCGAGGCGAGGGAGTCGCGCAACCCGGTGACCCAGTCCAGTTCGGCGGTGAGCGCGTGCGCGACGGCGGGTTGGAACGGGGCGCCGCCCACGAAGGTCATGAACTGCTTGGCCGCGCGGACCGCGGAAACCAGCTCGGCGGGGCCGCAGACCCAGCCGATCTTCCAGCCGGTGCAGTTGAACGTCTTGCCGGCACCGGAGATCGACAACGTCCGCGGGGCCATCCCCGGCAGCGAGGCCAGCGGGATGTGGACGAGTCCGTCGAACACCAGGTGCTCGTAGACCTCGTCGGTGATCGCCAGCAGGTCGTGCTCGACGCACAAAGAGGCGATTGCTTGGAGCTCCTCCAAGCGGAACACGGTCCCGGTCGGGTTGTGCGGCGAGTTGACCAGGATGGCCCGCGTCCGAGGCGTCACGGCGGCGCGCAGGGCGTCCACGTCCAACGCCAGGCGACCCGACTCGTCCTCGCGCAGGCCCACGGTCACCCGCGTCGCGCCGGCCATGGCCACGGAGGCGGCGTACGAGTCGTAGTACGGCTCGATCAGGATCACTTCGTCGCCGGCCTCGACCAGCGCCAGCAGCGAGGCCGCGATCGCCTCGGTGGCGCCGACGGTCACCAGGACTTCCGAGTCAGGGTCGTACGAGAGCCCGTACCGCGAGCGGTGGGCGGCGACGGCGCGGCGCAGCACCGGCATGCCGGGTCCGGGCGGGTACTGGTTCACGCCCGACGCGATCGCCGACTGGGCCGCCGCGAGCATGGACGACGGGCCATCGGTGTCGGGGAAGCCCTGACCGAGGTTGACGGCGTCGTGCTGCACGGCCAGCGCCGTCATCTCCGCGAAGATGGTCGACGTGAACGGCTGCAAACGAGGAACTAGCGCTGGTACCCGCACAACGCAGGATCTTCACCTGAATCGTGTGCCGAGGGAAGTCCGGCTCCTCTGAGTGTGAGAAATCGACGTCGTCACGGCGCCCGGGGAGTCCGATATCGAACGTATGTTCTAGATTTGTCGGGTGAAGGTCGTCGTGCAGGTTCGCTTGCTGCCGTGTGCCGCGCAGGCGGCGGCGCTGCTTGCGACTTTGCGCGCGTGCAATTCAGCCGCGGACAATGCATCGAAGATGGCGTTCGAGCGAGGCGTGCGTTCTCGCAATGACCTGCAGAAATTGGTCTACGGAGACATGCGGGCAGCTGGGCTCGGAGCTCAAGCCGCAGTGCGGACGGTCAAGAAGGTCGTTGACGCATACGCCAGCGTGCACGCGAGGATCCGAATCGGAAGTCTGGCCGGTCCACGCAAGGTCAAGGCTGAAAGCAAGGCGATCAGGTTTCGAGAGGGTGCGGCACAGCCATTCGACGACCGCATGCTTTCGTGGCGGCACGACGACAAGACGGTGTCGATCTGGACTGTCGCGGGTCGCTTGAAGGGAGTTCGGTTCGCTGGGCATCCTGTGCAGCTCGCGACGCTCGGCGCGTACCGGCAAGGTGAGTCCGACCTGGTGTTTCGAGGCGGCAAATGGCTGCTGATCGCCACCTGTGAAGTGCCCGAACCCGAAGTGCTGACGCCAAGTGACTGGATCGGCGTGGACCGCGGAATCATCAACTTGGCCACCACGTCGGACGGCGAGAACTTTCACGGCCGCCGATTGCGGCGCTACCGGCGATGGCACGCGCGAAAGCGTGCTGAGCTGCAGGCCAGGCGCACCAGATCGGCAACTCGTCGCCTGCGTCGGCGGGCTCGGCGGGAGCACCGCCATGTGACTCAGGTCAATCATGAGATCGCCAAGAAGTTGGTGGCTGTCGCGCAACGCACCGGCCGCGGTATCGCTCTGGAGGATCTGAGCGGAATTCGCGATCGGGTACGGCCTCGCCGCGACCAGCGAGCCATCCACTCTGCCTGGCCTTTTCGGCAGCTCGGTACGTTCATCGAGTACAAGGCGAAGCGGGCCGGTGTCCCCGTGATCACCGTGGACGCCCGGCACACCTCGCAGATGTGTCCACGTTGCGGTCACACGGCCCGCAACAACCGGCTCAATCGCGACTGCTTCCGCTGTCGTCAGTGCGGCCTCGCTGGGCCGGCTGATCACGTCGCCGGGATCAACGTGCGCAACCGTGCACGCTCGGCGTGGGTACCGGTCAACGTGCCCGAACCTGCCGCCTGAGTGCGGCAGGTGATGCTGCATCGTCCATGACAGCCAGTGGTGGACGAGAACGCGATCCGATCGGGAGAGCTGGAACTGCAAGCTCAGCCCCCAGATCCGGAAGTTGACGGACAATGGCGCTGTGGAGCAACTGACCGCCGCTGACCAGCAGAAGCGCACGGACCTGCGCAAGATGAAGCTCGTCGCGACGAGCTTCCTGATAGGCGCGACGATCATCTTCTTCGGCACGCACGCCTTCGAGGGCGCGTGGGTCGGGTACGTGCGGGCCGCCGCCGAGGCCGGCATGGTCGGCGCGCTCGCCGACTGGTTCGCCGTCACCGCCCTTTTCCGCAGGCCACTGGGGTTGCCGATCCCACACACCGCGATCATCCCCGAACGCAAGAACATGTTCGGGCAGACGCTCGGCGACTTCGTGGGCGTCAACTTCCTGAGTCCCGAGGTCGTGCAGGACAAGCTGCGCCGAGCGGGCATCGCGGAACGCGCCGGCGCGTGGATCAGGCAGCCCGAGAACGCCGAACGGATCACCAACGAGCTCGCGAACGTCATCAAGGGCGCGATCACGGTCCTCAAGGACGAAGAGGTTCAGGCCGTCCTCGAACAGGCGATCGTCAAGCGGGTGACGGAGAAGCCGTGGGGTCCGCCGCTGGGCAAGCTGCTCGGCCAGGTCCTGACCGACGGCGCGCACCACAAGCTCGTCGACCTCATGTGCGACCGCGCCTACGAGTGGGTGCGCGACAACTCCGACAAGGTCAGCCTCATCGTCACGGACCGTGCGCCGACGTGGTCGCCCAAGTTCGTGGACGCGCTGCTCGGCGACAAGGTCTACACGGAGCTGGTCAACTTCGCCTGGGCGGTGAAGACCGACGTCAACCACCCGATGCGGCTCGCCGTCGACCAGTTCCTGATCGAGTTCGCCACCGACATGCAGACCGACCCGGTCACCATGCAACGCGCCGAGCAGGTCAAGCAGCAGGTCATCACCCACCCGGACGTCCAGAAGCTGATCAGCTCCGCGTGGGGCACGGCCAAGAAGATGCTCATCGACGCCGCCGAGGACCCGTCCAGCGAGCTCCGCAAGCGCGTCACGCAGGGCCTGATCACGCTCGGCACGAACCTCACCGACGACCTCGAACTGCGCGCCAAGGTCGACGGCTGGCTGGAGCAGGCCGCCGGGTACGTCGTCGGCAACTACCGCGCGGAGATCACCACGCTGATCACGGACACGGTCGAGCGCTGGGACGCGGAGGAGACCTCGCGCAAGATCGAACTGCAGGTCGGCAGGGACCTGCAGTTCATCCGGATCAACGGCACCGTGGTCGGCGCGCTCGCCGGCCTGGTGATCTACACCGCGGCCAGCTTGCTGTTCTGAGGCGGGTTCTGGGCGCGGGTCCGTTTTCGGAACGTGCGGGCCTTCTCCCGGTTCCCGCACACCTGCATCGAGCACCAGGTGCGCGAGCGGTTGCGGGAGCGGTCGAAGAACGCGCGCAGGCAGTCGTCGGCGGGACAGATCTTGAAGCGTTCCCAGGAACCCAGCACGGCGAGGCGGGCGGACGCGGCGAGCACCGCGCCGAGCGCGTCCGAGCTCGACAGCACCGGGACGCCGTCGGTGAGCTCGATGTGGACGACGCCCGCTGCCGTCTGGGGCCCTGACGAGCCCTCGATCGACGACCGCAGCGCCGCACGAGCGGCGCGCGCCTGCGCGATTTCACTGCTCCGCCCGAGGCCGCGCTCGGTCACCCATGCGCGCCAGGAGGCTTCACTGTCCAGTACGTGTCGAGTGTTCAGGAAGTCGAGCAGCAGCTCGACGTCGTGATCCCAGCCGACAGTCAGACCAGTCACCCCACCACTGTAGGCGTCACGGCGGCGGCCCGTCAGGGCATCCGATGAATACACTGGGTGTATACATCATGTGTATAGTGCTGCTCATGTCGATCGGACACGCACTGTTGGGGCTGCTAGAGGGCGGTCCAAGGCATGGTTACGACCTCAAGCGCGCCTATGACGAGCGCTTCGGGCACGACCGGCCGCTGCACTACGGACAGGTGTACTCGACCCTGTCGAGGCTGCTGAAGAACGGCCTCGTGAGCGAGGCGGGCGTGGAGGCGGGCGACGGCCCGGAGCGCAAGCGGTACGCGATCACGGACGCCGGGGTCACCGATGTCGAACGTTGGCTCGGCACTCCGGAGAAGCCGGAGCCGTACCTGCAGAACACCCTTTACGCGAAGGTCGTGCTGGCCCTGCTGTCCGGCCGCGGCGCGACCGAGGTGCTCGACACCCAGCGTGCCGCGCACCTCACCACGATGCGCGACCTGACCAAGCGCAAGGCGGACGGTGACCTCGCCGACCAGCTCATCTGCGACTTCGCCCTGTTCCACCTCGAAGCGGACCTGCGCTGGCTCGAACTGACCGCGGCGCGCCTCGACAAGCTGGCCCAGGAGGTCAGGAAATGAGCCTTTTGAGGGCCGAGAACCTGCACAAGTCGTTCGGCAGGACGCTCGCGCTCGAAGGTGCGGGCCTCACCGTCCGCGCGGGCGAGATCGTCGCGGTGATGGGTCCTTCGGGTTCCGGCAAGTCCACCCTGCTGCACTGCATCGCGGGCATCCTGCCGCCGGACTCGGGTGTCGTCAGCTACGGCGACCGCGAACTCACCTCGATGTCCGACCGGGAACGCAGCGAGCTGCGGCGCACCGAGTTCGGGTTCGTCTTCCAGTTCGGCCAGCTCGTGCCGGAGCTGACCTGCCTGGAGAACGTCGCCCTGCCGTTGCGCCTGAGCGGGACGAAGCGCAAGGACGCCGAACGCGCCGCGACCGACTGGCTGGCCAAGCTGGAGGTCGACGGTGTCGCGGACCAGCGGCCCGGCGAGACGTCCGGTGGCCAGGGCCAGCGGGTCGCGATCGCCCGTGCGCTGGTCACCGGCCCGAAGGTGATCTTCGCCGACGAACCGACCGGTGCACTCGACTCGCTCAACGGCGAACGGGTCATGCACCTGCTCACAACGGCCGCGCGGGAGACCGGCGCCGCGGTCGTGCTCGTGACGCACGAGGCCCGCGTCGCCGCCTACTCCGACCGCGAGGTCGTGGTGCGCGACGGCAAGGCCAGGGACGTGGAGTTCGCCCGATGAACCAGGTGGTCAGCGACCTCGCTCTCGGCGTCCGGCTGGCCGTCGGGGGCAGCCGGAAGTCGTGGGGCAGGCTCCTGCTGCAGGGCGTCGGCATCGGGCTGTGCGTCGCGGTGCTGTTGCTCGCCGCCGCGATCCCGAACGCGCTGAAGGCGCGTGAGGACCGGGCGGACACCCGCAACGAGGTGGCGCAGGGCAGCGGGCCTGCGCCGTTGCTGATGGAAGAGATGTACGTCCACTTCCGTTCGCACGACATCCCCGGCAACTACGTCAACGCGCTCACACCAGACGCTCCGGTGCCGCCCGGACTCGACCGGCTGCCGAAGGACGGTGAGATCGTCGTGTCGCCGGCCCTGGCAGAACTGCTCGCCTCGGCTGACGCCGGACTGCTCAAGCCACGTTTCCCTCAGAAGATCATCGGCACGATCGGCCAGGCGGGCCTGGTCGGGCCGGAGGACCTGCTGTTCTACGCGGGCGACGACTCGATCGTCGAGGACGAGAGCAACCGGGTCTACAGCTTCGGAGTGGCCTACGGGCGGATGGGGCTGCCCCCGGTGCTGTTGATGCTCAGCCTGGTCGGCATGGTCCTGCTGCTGTTCCCGGTGCTCGTGTTCGTCAGCGTCGCGACCCGGCTGGCCGCCGCCCAGCGCGATCGCAGGCTCGCGGCGTTGCGGCTGGTCGGCGCGGCCGCGGGCCGGGTGCGGCTGATCGCGTCCGGGGAGACGCTGGTCGGCGCGCTCGTCGGGATCGTGTTCGGCACCGCGTTCTTCTTCGCGGCCAGGCCACTGGCCGACGACATCTCCATCGTTCAGCTCGCGGCGTTCCCGAGTGACCTGATGCCCACGCCGTCGCTCGCGGTGCTGGTGCTCGTGGCCGTGCCGGTGCTCGCGGTGCTGACGTCGTTGTTCGCCATGCGCCGCACGATCATCGAACCGCTCGGTGTGGTCCGGCACCAGAAGCCGGTGCGGCGCAGGCTGTGGTGGCGCCTCACGCCCGTTGTCGCCGGTGCCGCGTGCCTGGCGAGCCAGTTCGGGGCGACCGGGGAGAAGGACGCGACGTTCCAGCTCGTCGTGATCACCGGGGTGGTGCTGTTGATGCTGGGCATTCCGGTGCTGCTGCCGTGGCTGGTGGAACGGGTCGTGACCGGGATGCGCGGCGCGACCCCGGCACTGCAGCTCGCGGTGCGCCGGTTGCAGCTCGACGCGGGCACGGCGGCCAGGGTCGTCGGCGGTGTGGCCGTGGTGCTCGCGGGCACCGTGACGTTGCAGATCATCCTCGCGAGCGTCGAGAAGGACGTGCTCTCCGAGGAGAAGCGCGACGTTTCCCACAACTTCGTCGCGCTGACGCCCAAAGCCGGCTTCGACACCACCGAGATGAAGAACGCCGTGGCGGCCAGCACCGGGGTACGGGCCGTGGGGGTGCTCGACCGCACCTTCGCGAGCCTGCCGGACGGCCGCACGACGAACATCTCCGTCGGCACGTGCGCGGCTTTGAAAGCGCAGGCGGACATCACGGACTGCGCGGACGGCAAGGCCTACCAGGTGAGCTTCGGGAGGGGCTCGATCGACGCGACCTCCGGCGAGGTGCTGATGGTCCGCGACCAAAGCCCTTGGACGGTGCCCGAACTGAAGGAAGTGGAGGGCACGGCTTCCGGCATCTTCCTCACCCCGGCCGCGGCCAAGGGGGTCGACCTCTCCCAGAGCAAACCCCAGCTCCAGGCCGAGCTCGACCTCTCGGTGCCGGACGCCGCCGAGCACATGCGCAACGCCATCGCGCCGTACACCTGGCGGGTGCACGCGTACTTCGTCGGTCAGGACGACTCGGCCGAGGTCGTGATGGTCTTCGCCGCGATCCGGCGGGCGCTGCTCGGGGGCTCGGTGCTCACACTGCTGCTCGCCGGGGCCTCCTTGCTGGTCATGGCACTGGAGCAGGTGCGGGAACGCCGTCGGCCGCTCGCCGTCATGGCGGCCAGTGGCGTGCCCCGCGGCACGCTCGCGCGGTCGTTGCTCTGGCAGAACGGCGTGCCGCTGGTGCTGTCCACCGCGATCTCGGTGAGCACCGGTGTCCTGCTCGGCGTGATGGTCACGCGGGTGTTCGAGGCCGAGGTCGCCTACGACTGGACGGGCATCGCCTCGCTCACCGGCGCTTCGGTGGCGCTGGTGCTCGCGGTCACTGCTCTGACGTTGCCTTCGCTGAGAAGGGCGACCGGAGCACTTGGCCTGCGGACCGAGTAGTCCTGCTCGTCGTCTCGTGCTCTGCCAGGCGGTCCTGCACCAGTCCGTGCCGGAACTGGTAGCAGGCTCCCGCCCGGCAGAGCACGCCGAGCTTGCGCGAGTCCTCCAGGAACACCATCAGCTCCCAGGGCAGTTTTCCGCGCAGTGCCAGCCAGATCCGCGCGACGGTGAACCACCACCAGCGCAGGTGCAGCACGGCCAGCGCGAACCCGAGCATCAGGCCGGACGCGAGCCCCAGCCCGACCATGCCGGTCTGGCCGGGGCCGAACACCAGCGCCGCCGCGGAACCGAACACCACGGCCAGCACGAGAGATCCGGTCCACACCGCGATCCGGTCGCGGGACATCGTCCACTGAGGACTGGAAGCCTGCGAGAGCTCGGTCGCGCTCGTCAACGCGAACCGCAGCGCGATCGCCACGGCGAGCCCGAGGCCGACGACGAGCCCGGCGGAAAGTCCGTACAGCGCACCGAAGACGAGTCCGGCGGCGAGTCCGAGCACGCCGGGCACGAGCAGCAGACTGCGCCAGATTCCCAGGCGCGGCTTGGCCTTGCGCTCGTGTGACGCGGTCAGGGCCGCCGCGCCGACAGCGATGCCCGCGACGAGACCGGTGATCGGGGCGAGCGACGGCGTGATCGAGTACGCCATCAGCCAGCCGACGCCGAACCCGCCGATCGCGCCCAGCACCAGCGCGCCGAGCACCGCGAGCCACGTGCTGCCGACCGAGCGGCGCAGCTCCCACCAGGCCAGTTCGCGGATGCCGCGGTCGCGCATCTCGTGCGCCAGGAACTCGAGCCACTTGCGGGCCCTGTCCCGTGGCCAGACCTGCGTGGCGTTGGCGTGGTGGGCGAACGCCCTGTTGCCGTACGCGCGCGACACCAGTTCGTCGCAGAGGTGGTCGGAGATCGCCCGCGCGTCCGGAAAACGGCCGCGGTCGAGCAGTTCGGTCGGCTCGGCCTCGCTGTCGGAGTAGACGATGCTGGCCAGCCACATCGTCAGCGGCGTGGACAACGCGTCCGCGAGCCTGCCGTCCGGTTCCTCGCGCAACTGGATGAACACCGGCTCCCAGCGCGCCGCGCCCCAGCTGTCGGCGCTCGCGCGCAGGTAGGAGGCGACCTCGTCCAGGTCGAGCGGGGCCAGTTCGACGACGTCGGCGCCGGGCAGCGGACCGGCGAGGTGCACGGCCTGCGCGAACTCCGCCGTGCGGCAGGTCAGCACCAGCGGCCGGTTCGCGCCGAACGCCTTCGAGATCCGCGCGAGAGCGTCCGCGCGCTGGTGGGCGGGGACGTCGTCGAGGCCGTCGAGCACGGGCAGGACCAGGTGCTGCTCGACCAGCAGGTCACCGGCGTAGCTGCCGTACAACTCGGTGTTGCGCAACGCCGGATGGTCCTCGTACAGCCTGCGCGTGAGCCACGTGCGGACGTCCTCGACCGCCGGGTTCCACGTCGACAACGGCAGCAGCACCGGCACCATGCCGCCGTCGTAGCGGTCCAGCAGGCCGCACGTCAGCAGCATCGCGACCGTCGACTTGCCGGTGCCGGCCTCGCCGATGATCACCATCCGGCGGTTGATCTGCCGTTCGAACGCGCCCACCACGGCGTCGCTGCGTCCTGGCGGCGCATCCGGCTCGTCGCTCACGTCCAGTTCGGGGGCGATCCAGTGCAGGTCGAGGACGTCCGGGTCGGTGAGGCCGCGGGAACGGACCTCCTCGTTCCACTGCGACTGCAGGCCGATGGCGAGCGCCCGGCACGCCGCGTCGAGGTGCTCGTCGGTGCTGAGCGCGGCGTTGTGCCTGCGCCGGACCCACGGGTCGAGCAGAGCCAGAAAGCCCAGGAACGCCAGCGCGAGCACGATCAGCCACAGGTGCGGGTGGATGCCGTGGTCGGTGACGAACAGCCCGGCCGCGGTGAGCAACGCGGTCAGCACGCACCCGGCCAGCAGCGCCTGCTGACGGAATCTGGACATGCGAGGCATCATGACGCACCGCATCCGCTCGGGGTCGATTCAGTGACCCGTGTCGTGACGTTCAGTTGTTGATCACAGATGCCAGCGGAGATCACCCAGTGTCAGGTGCTGGCCGTCGTCGCCGATGGTGATCCCGAACTGGCTTCGGCGAGGTTTGCCCAGGTCGTTCCAGTCGGCGAGGGCCTGCTCCGCGATGTCCCACAGCCGGCGCGGGCCGCCCTGGTCGACGTGCGAACCGTGGTGGTGCACCCAGGATCCGTCCGAATGGGCCAGCCAGTCGCGGCCGGCTGCCACCTCCGGCAACGCGATGCCCGCGAAGAACTCGAACGGGCTGGCCGGATCGATGACCGAGTTCAGCCGCAACGAGGTGGCGCGGCGGTCGAACGCGCCTTCGCCGGTCGGCGCCGGTGGCCGGGCGTGCGCGCGCAACGGCATGAAGCGCCCGTCCTCGCTGAGCACGCGTCCTTCGCCGGTGCCGTCGCCGTCGGACGTGATCAGCACCAGCCCGGCGCCGATGGGGCGGTGCAACGTCGTCACCACCAGGCCGCCCCGCCGTGTCTGCTCCAGCCAGGCGGGCGGGATGGTCGAAACGGAGCAGGTGGCCAGCAAGCGGTCGTACGGTGCGCGGGCGGGGTGGCCCAGCGCGCCGTCGCCCGTCACGCAGGTGGGGAAGAAGCCGTTGCGGTGCAGCCTTTTGCGTGCGCGTCGCGAGATGTGCGGGTCGACGTCGATCGTGGTCACGTTGCCGGAACCCACGGCGTGGCACAGAAGAGCCGCGTTGTACCCCGTGCCCGTCCCGACCTCGAGCACTGACTGTCCGTTGTGGACGTCCAGAGCCTCCAGCATGATCGCCATGATGGTGGGCATGCTCGACGAGCACGTCGGTGTGCCGCCGGTCATGGTGTCGTCGCCGTCGAACTGGGTAACCCAGACCCGGTCGGCGTAGACCAGTTCGAGCCAGTCCGGGTGCCGTGCGGTGACCCGTTCCCAGTCGCCGGTGTGCAGCTGGCGGTAGAAGCGCGGCAGGAACTCGTGCCGTGGAACGACGCGGAAAGCGTTGAGCCACTTGGAATCGTGCAGAACGCCGTCGCCGAGCAGGTGATCCGTCAGCTCGGCTCGTAAGGCCCCGGCGCCGTCCATGTCGCCTCCCACGGTATCCCTGTGGCGGAGCACACGCAGCGATTGCTAGCAGAGTGCTTGCAACAGCTAGCACTCGTCGCTAACGTGGTTGGTGGCACGAGGAACGGGAGCGGGAACAGTGGACAAGTCCATCGACAAAGCAGTCGCGGACCTCGGCCGCAACATCGGTGAGTACATCCGCGAGCAACGCAACACCGCCAAGATCTCCTTGCGGGAACTGGCGAAGCAAGCAGGTGTCTCCAACCCATACCTCAGCCAGATCGAGCGAGGACTGCGCAAGCCCAGCGCGGAGATCCTTCAGCAGATCGCCAAGGGGCTGCGCATCTCGGCCGAAGTGCTCTACGTCGAGGCCGGGATCCTCCAGCAGCGCGAAGGCGGTGCGTTGGCGGACGCCATCGTCGCCGCGACCGATCTGACCGAGCGGCAGAAGCAGGTGCTGCTCGACGTTTACGAATCTTTCCGGCGGGAGAACACCGCCACCAACGAGGAGGACTGATCTCCATGCCGAAGCTCACCCAGGAAGACGTTCGCAAGGCCGCCGAGCAGGGCGCGCACGCCGCTCGCCAGGCACTGCTCGCCGCTCTCGGCGCCGGTGACCTCGCCGCGAAGGCCGTCGTCGAGGCCCTGAACAAGGCCAAGGACCGCGCCGACGAGGCCCGCACCCAGGCCGTCGACATCCCGAACGAGCTCAAGGACCTGCGCGACAAGCTGCAGCCGGCCGAGCTCAAGAAGCTCGTCGACGCCTACACCGCCTCCGCGGTGAACCTGTACACCTACCTCGCCGACCAGGGCGAGCAGACGCTGGAGCAGATCAAGGCCCAGCCGCAGGTCAAGCAGGCCGTCGAGCAGGTCGAGCACGCCGTCGAGGCCGCGCAGAAGCGCGCCGAGTCCGCTGCCGCCGACGCCCGCGTCATCGCGGACGACGTCCTCGGCAAGGTCACCCGCCGCACCCGTTCGGTCGGCGAGAAGGTCGCCATCGAGGTCGAGGACGCCGCCGAGAAGCTGGCCGAGGAGATCGTCGAGGCCGGTGGCGAGGCCGCGCACGAGGTGCGCAGCACCGCCCGCAAGACCGCGAACCGCACGGCGCCGCGCAAGCCGGCGACGACGACCCGCACCACCACGACCACCGCGGCGAAGAAGACCACCCCGAACACCGCCAAGTGAGTCTGTGAATTTCTCCGGGAGGGGAGCAGTCCGACAGGGCTGCTCCCCTCCCGTCGTACGTCCACGTAGTCTGGGTGCGTGTTCTACGTGCCGATCTTCAGCATCTGGAACCTCGACGGCATCGTGTACTTCTTCGCCGACCTGGGGTTCAGCATCTTCGGCCTGTTCGCGTTCTTCCACGCACTGAGTCAGCGCCCCGACGCGTACACCGCGATCGAGCGCATGACCAAGCCCGCCTGGATGGGTATCACCGGCGGTGGAACGGCGGCGTTGCTGCTGTTCGGGCCCGGTGGGGTCGGGTCGATCTTCTGGCTGGCCGGGCTCATCGCGGTGCTCGTGTACATGGTGGACGTGCGCCCGAAGCTGATCGAGGTCCAGCGCGGCCCTCGTTGGTGATCACCCACTCGTACGGCTCCGGCTCACCGGTGACGCTGGTCGCGCACGGGCTCGGCGCCACGCCCGGCGAGGCGCGCATCCCCGCCTCCGGGCTGCCCGGCACCCGCGTCGTGGTGACGCTGCCGTCCCACGGCGACGCCCCGGACGCACCTGACGGGTACTGGGACTACGGCCGGATCGCGGCCGATCTGGGCACCGTTCCCGCCGACCACGCCGTCGGTGTCTCACTGGGCGCCGGTGCCCTGGTACGGCTGATGTCCCTCGAACCCGATCGTTTTCAGCGGGTGGCTCTGCTGCTGCCCGCGGTGCTCGACCAGCCTCGGCAGCCGATCACGTTGCAACAGCTGTCGGATCTGACGGTCGGGCCGCCCATCTACGTCGCCGAGCGGCGGGCCGCGCTCAAGCGCCTGGAGGCCGCCGCCGAGCAGTTGCCGGGTCAGGTGGCCGTGCCCGACGCTTCCGCTCTGGCAGCCGTGTCCACTCCGGTGCTGGTCATCGGGGCTGTGGGCGATCCTTTGCATCCCGAAGACGTGGCCAAGGCGACGGCGGCCGCGTTCCCCGACGGTGAGCTGTGGCTGATCGACTCGCCCTCGCCGATGATCACCCACCGCGCCGAGATCCGGCACCGGTTGGTCTCCTTCTTCGCCGGGTAGCCGAAGTGCATGGCTGAACAGAAGAAGATCGCGTTCCTGGTGGCAGAAGAGGGCATCGAGCAGATCGAGCTCACCGATCCGTGGGCGCACGTCGAGAAGGCGGGCGGAGTGCCGCGCCTGCTCGCGCCGAAGCTCGGTGAGGTCCGCGGGTTCAACCACCTCACGCCCGCCGACTCGTTCCCCGTCGACACGACCTTCGCCGACGCGTCCGCGGACGACTACGACGGCGCGGTGATCCCTGGCGGTGTGGCCAACAGCGACTTCCTGCGCATGGACAACGACGCCGTCGAGCTGATTCACGCGATGGTCGCCGCGGGCAAGCCCATCGCGTCGATCTGTCACGGTCCGTGGCTGCTGGTCGAGGCGAACGTGGTGCGCGGCAAGATGCTGACCTCGTTCCCGAGCCTGCAGACCGACATCCGCAACGCGGGCGGCGACTGGGCCGACGAAGAGGTTCGGGTGTGCGACATGAACGGGTGGACGCTCGTGACGTCCCGCAATCCCGACGACCTGCCGGCGTTCAACCGGGAAGCACTGAAGGCTTTCGACCTGGGCTGATGCGGGATCTGCAGCTCCCGCATCGTTTCTAGAGGCGCGTCTCGGCGTAGTGCGCCATGGCGTCACGGGTCCACTCGGCCATGTTGCCGCCGCCGTCGACCTCGAAGTTGACCCGGAACTCGTCCGAGTCGACGTAGAGGTCGCCGAGGCCCCGGTAGGACTCCCGGTCAGGCGTCCAGCTCAGGCAGATCCAGCGGTAGTGGCGGTCGATCTGCTCCTGCGTTTCCGGAGCGTCGATCGCCGTGCCCGCCGTGTACAGGGCACCGAGCTTCTGCGCGATGTCCCGCCACTCGGCCATGAACTGGTCCGCATCGGCACGCGTCCAGCCCTTCATCTTCTTGCGGCTCTCGGCGATGTGCTCACGGGCACCTTCGCCGTAGCGTTCGACGAGCTCGGCCTCGTGCCGTTCCTGCTTCTTCGCGTCGAAGCCGTCGAACAGCTCTTCCATCTTCACTTCGTCCCCTCCTTCCAGTTCTTCGATCGTGCGCGCGACGGTGTGGGCGAGCCGGTCCAGGCGTTGCTGCTCGTCCCGCAGCCACCGGTGGTGGTTGCGCAGGACCGTCAGCTGGTCCGTGCCGTCCAGCACCTTCGCCACCACGTCGAGGCCCAGACCCAGGTCGCGCAGCAGCAGGATCTGCTGCAGGCGGTGCACCTGTTCCTTCTCGTAGTAGCGGTAACCGTTGTCGCCGATCCAGGCCGGCGGCAGCAGCCCGATCGAGTCGTAGTGCCGCAGCGTCCTGGACGTCACCTTCGACATCCGGGCCACCTGGGCGATCGACCAGGCCATTTCGGTTCCTCCTTCGCGCTCTGAAATCGAAGGTAGAGGTTGACGCAGCGTCAAAGTCAAACAGTGTTTGTCGGCTGCTGCTCCGCAGACGACGACCAGCGCGAACTCGCTGGCAGGATGGGCAGCGTGTGGACCATCGCCGGGTCTCTCGAACCCGTACCTGTGCTCTCCCGCCTCGACCTGGTGCCCGAACCCGTCGCGGCCGCCCTGAAGACCCTGGACGGCGCTGACCGTGTCGCCGTGGCGGAGATCGACCCGACCCTCGCCGACACCGCCGAGTTCTGCGCGCACTACGGCTCGCCGCTCGAAGCGTCGGCGAACTGCGTGGTCGTCGCGGGCAAGCGCGGCGACGTCGTCCGTTATGCGGCCTGCATGGTGCTGGCGACCATGCGAGCGGACGTGAACGGCGTCATCCGCAAGCGGCTCGACGCGCGCAAGGCGTCGTTCGCGCCGATGGACGAGGCCGTGGCGTTGACCGGCATGGAGTACGGCGGCATCACGCCCGTCGGCGTGCCCGCGGACTGGCCGATCCTCGTGTCGCCCGAGGTGGCCGCCGCCCCCGAACTGATCGTGGGCAGCGGCATCCGGGGCAGCAAGATCCTCATCCCCGGTGACGTGCTGATGAAGCTCACCGGGGCCGAGGTGCTGCCTGACCTGGCGCGCTAGCAACCAGAGGCGCACAGCCGGGTGATCACCTGGTCCGGGTCGAGGTTCCACCTGATCACCCGCGGGTCGGGGCCGGACGACGTGAGGTCGCCGCCCGCGTCGAACAGCACGGCGTTGACCGGACCGGTGTGGCCGGTCAGCGTCGCGACCTGCGCGCCGTCGGTGACCTGCCACAGCGTGATCAGGCTGTCGTTCGCGGCCGCCGCCACGGTCGTGCCGTCCTGGCTGGCGGTGACCGCTCCGATGGCGCCCCGGCCGGTGACGAGTGTGCGCGACTTGCCGCTGCGATCCCACAAGGCGACCTCCCCGCCCGCGTCGCCCACCACCAGCAGGCCCGAACCGGGTACGGCGGCGATCGACTTCACCGCGGGGCCGGTCTCCCGGACGACTTCGACCTGGTCGCCGGACCACCGCAGCACCCGGCCGTCGGCTCCGCCCGAGACCACGAGGTCGCCGAGCAACGCCACGGTGTTGACCGGCCCCGAGTGACCGGTGGGCAGCGCGCGGCCTGGTTCGGCGGAGTTCAGGTCCTGCACGACGACCGCGGCGTCGGCACCGCCGGTCACCGCCCGATCGCCCGACACGACGAGGCTCTTGATCGAGCCACGATGGCCCTGCCAGGTGCGCAGGACGCTGCCGTCGGTCTGCCACGACGACAACACTCCGCGCACGTCGGCGACCACGATCTCGGTCGCGGTCCGGAACGCCAGCGCCGTCACGTGCGCGGGGACGTCGATGCGTCCGATCTGCCTGCCCTCGCGGTTCCACAGCAGGACCATCCGGTCGCGCCCGCCGGTGGCCAGCACCGCACCGTCCGGGGAGAGGGCGATGCCGTCCGGCGGACTCGTGTGCCCGGTCAGAGGGGGCAGCGGCAGGCTCCAGAGGCTCACGCTCTCGTCGCCGCCCGCCGCGAACCAGTTGCCGTCCGGGCTGAGCGCCGCCACGTAGAACGGATGCGTGCGGGTGATCAACCCGGTCAGCCACCCGCCGTCGGGCACCGTCCACCAGCGGATGCTGCCGTCGTCGCTGGTGGACACGACCTTGGTGCCGGTCGCGTCGAACTGCACCGAGTGCACACCGCCGACGTGCCTGCGCAGCCCGGATGTCTTGCCGGTCGCCAGCACCCGCAGCACCACCTGGTAGTCGTCTCCGCCGGACGCGAGCACACGGCCGTCGGGGCTCAACGCGACCGTGCGGACGGCTGCGACGTGATCGGTGAACGTGCGCGCGACGCCGTTCTCCACCACCAACGTGCCCTTCTCACCACCTGCGGCAAGCACGGATCCGTTCAACGCCAACGCGTGGACCTCGCCCAGTTCGTGCAGGACCGTGCCCGTCCGCGTCCAGTCATCCGTGCGCCACGAGGAGATCAGGCCGTCGGCTGTCGCGACTGCGGCGGTCGTTCCGTCCGCTGAGAGCACAAGGGCTCGTACCTCGGCGTCGAGAGAGAGGGTCCGCAACGGCAGGTGCGTTCTGGTGTCCCACAAGATGATTCGCCGGTCGTCACCCGCGGACACCAGGGTCGTGCCGCCCGGCATGAACGCGAGAGCACGCACGGCGCCGTTGTGCTGCGTCAAAATCGCTGGTGCGGCATCGGACGAGGGCGACCGCAGCAGCACCGAGTGGTCATCGCCCGCAGTGGCGAACAACGAGCTGTCCGCGCTGAACGCGACCGCGCGAACCGGGCCGCGATGATCCTTCAACACCGTCCGTGCGGGCTTGTAGGCCGCGGTGCTGAGCAACGCCCCGCGCGCTTCCGCGGTCGCCGACGTGCGGTAGGCGTCCACGGCGAGTTGCGCGGCCGCGTCCGGCCACGACGCGCTGAGGTCCTGTGCCTGCACCGCGATCTGGCGTGACTCGGCGATCTGCTGTTCTCGCAGCGCGGCGTTGCCCTGCACGACGGCCACGGACGTCACCACCAGGCATGCCACGGTCAGCACGGCCAGTGACTTCACCAGCGTGCGCAACCGGCGGGACTGCCGGTCCGCCGCCTGCCTGGAGGCACTCTCCTCGTCCACCGCCGCCTGCAGGAACTCGCGTTCCAGGTCGTTGGACGACATCGGCCACTCGATCCGGCCTGCCAGCTCGCGCATCGCGGCGAGCCGCGCGCCCCGGTAGAGCTCGCCGGGATCGCGCCCGGCCGACTGCCACGCCGTGGCGGCGGTGGTGAAGTCGCGGTGCAGCCGCAACGCCTCCCGGTCGTCGTCGATCCACTGCCGTAATCGGGGCCACGCGCGTACGAGTGCTTCGTGCGCGAGTTCCACAACGCCGTCCGCGACGACGATCAGCCGTGCGTTCGCGAGGACGTTCACGACGTGCGCGGTGTCGGTCGGCCGGCCCGCCGCCATCACCTCGTCGAGCGGGGCCCGGCGGCGCAGGTCGTTCACGTCGTCGTGGGTCTGCACGAGCCTGAGCAGCACCGCGCGTGCGACGGCTTGTCCGCGCACGGACAGCTCGGCGTAGGTGCTCTCGGCCGTGGCGGCGACGGCGCCGGTGACCCCGCCACTCGCCCGATAACCGTGGAGGGTCAGCCGGCCGCGCTCGCGTCTTCGCCACGTCTCCAGCAGCGCGTGCGACAGCAACGGCAGCGCGCCCGGCTGCCCGCGCACGTCGGCCATCACGGCCGCGAGCACGTCCGGCTGCACCTTCAGCCCGGCACGCACGGCCGGTAGTTCGACGGCGGCCCGCAGTTCGTCGTCGGTCATCGGCCCGACCAGCACCTGGGCATCGCGCAACGCGTCCACCAGGGCGGGCACCGTGGCGCAGTGACCGAGGAAGTCGGCCCGCACGGCGAGCAGCACCCGATTGTCGCCGTCGAACAGCGACTCGACGAACGCCTCCCGGTCGACCGCGCTGTCGAAGTGGGTGAACAACTCCTCGAACTGGTCGACCACCACGAGATCGGCCTGGCCGCCGCGCCAGGTCGTCGGTGTCGCGGTGAGGACCGTCCAGTCGGTCAGCGCCGGCAGCACCCCTGCGTGGATCAACGAGGACTTGCCAGAGCCGGACGGCCCGAACACGCCGACGACGCGCTGTCGCCGGATGCGGCCGGTGATGTCCGCGGCGAGGTCGTCCCGTCCGAAGAACCGGTCCGCGTCCTCGATCCCGAACGCGCTGAGCCCGAGGTACGGCGTCGAGTCGTGCTCGCCCGTGGCAGCCTGCCGCCAGCGCTGCTCCCATTGGGCCACATCGCCTTCGCACGCCTGGACGTACGCGAGCGCCACCGCCAGCGACGGCAGCTGTTCTCCCGCGGCGGCCTGCGACAGCGCCGTGGCGGAGAAATGCGCGCGCAGGGCGAGTGTCCGGTAGTTCGGCGAGCCTGCCTTCTCTCTCAGTTGCCGCAGCTCCCACGCGAACCGCTGGACCGGGCCTTCCTCGGGATCGATCGGCCGCTCTCGTCTACCCACTCGGACTCCAGTTGATCTGGGTTGATTGAAAAGCGCCTGCGCCACTGCCTGATCAACTCAACCCGCTCTAAACCTGGTGCCGCAACGACTTCGGGCTGAGCAGGAGCGATGATGACCAGACGCTGGCGCACAGCACTTCTAGTGGCGTTGACGGGCGCGCTGAGCGCGGCGTTGCCCGTGCAGGCACAAGAGGCGGCGGACGAACTAATCCACAGCCGCCCAACGGGTGCGTTCTCGTTGACGGCCGATTGGAGTCTGGAGTCCTCCGCGGCGCAGCTGCAGACCGCGGTCGGCACCACGACGTCGGTCGCCGCCCTGCTGCGTGACGCGAACCGGGACATCGCCACCTGCAACAGCGCGCAGCAGCAGGCGCTTCCGGAGAACTACGGCCGGACGGACTACCCGCTGACGTCCGGGCAGATCCTGCACAGCAGCGAGAAGTTCTGCTGGGACCCGGGAGACAGCAAGGTCGACTACTGGATTCCGCAGGGCGTCACCGGCTCTTCCGACGCGGACGACGACGGCCTGTGGGGCGAGAACCGCATCCTGCTGGTCAGCTGGCACTACGACGACTCCTCGCCGGACAAGGGCGTGCGCGTGTCGTTCGTCGACATGAAGAACCGCAAGTACCGGCACGTGCTGCTGGTCGAACCGACGTCGAACGCGAACTACAAGGCGGTGCCGATCCACGCCGGCGGGCTCGCCTGGCTCGGCCACTACCTCTACGTGGCCGACACCGACGGAGGTCTGCGCGTGTTCGACGTCGAACGCCTCCTGGAGGTGTCCGACGCGCAGGACAGCATCGGCAAGAGCGGCAGCAACTACTACGCCTACAACTACAAGTACGTGCTGCCGCAGGTCGGCTGGTACCGCCAGTCCGTGCGGACGGAGTGCGTGCCGAGCGCTTCCCAGCTGTGCTTCTCGTCGTTGTCGCTGGACCGCAGCACCACGCCGGACACGCTCGTCGTCGGCGAGTACCTCAACGGCCGCAGCACCGACGCCGCCGTCGACGGTGGCCGGGTGGTCCGCTACCGCGTGGACGCCTCGTCCCGGCAACTCGTGCTCACCAACGGCAAGGCCGTGCCGCAGGACGTGGTGACCGTGCCGCGCAGCAACCTCCAAGGCGTGCAGACCTGGGAGGGCCGCTACTACCTCGGTCGCAGCTCGAACCGCAACCACAGCTGGATGCACTCCGGTGCCGTGAACAGCGCCACGGACACCCACAGCTGGGCCATCGGCGGCGAGGACCTCTATCACGAGCACGGCCCGGGAATCACCGCCGGAAAGCTCTGGACGGTCACCGAGCACGCCTGGACCGAGGACGGCAGCACGTTCATCGACCGGCGAGCGATCTTCGCCGTGCCGCTCAGCGACATCGGCTGAGCCACTCGACTTCCGCCTCCTCCGAGGCGGGAACCCCGGCAAACCTGGAGGAATCTTCATGCGCAAGCTCGTGCTTGCTTTCTCGATGGCCTTCCTGGCCGTCATGGGCTCGATGATGCCCGCTTCCGCGTCAGCGGAGGTCACCTCGATGCAGGCGGTGTCCGAGATCGGTGCGGCGGCGGACGGGATCGAGTTCGCCGTCGCTGGCACGCTGCCGCCCCGCTCCCAGCTGACGTGCCACTCCTATACGGCCGTCGAGATCTGTTACGAGAAGGGCGGCGACCACTGGTGGGTGCAGGACCAGAACAGCGGTGACGCGTCGTCGGCCGGTGTGTACTGGGAGAACTACCGAAACGGCTCGCTGTACCGCAACGGCACCTGCATCACCAGCCTCGGCAACGGCAACTGGGGCCAGTGCAACAAGAACTACTACGAGGACAGCGAGCTGTACGGCATCCCCTGCACCTGGAACCGCAGCGCCGGTGGCGACATCGTGTGCACGGGCACGGTCTACCGCTATCAGTAGGAGCTGATCGCCTCGCGCCCTGCTGAAGGGCGCGAGGCCGTCACGGAGCTAGGACTGGTACTTCTGCAGTAGCTCGATGGCCTCGTCCACGTCGTCCGTGACGAGGATCCACTGCTCGGCCTCCCGGCCCGCCGCGAGTTTCATCACCAGCGGCGCGGCCGGGATCTCGTCGGTCCAGAAGGCCTTGCCCAGGAAGATCATGGGCGCGGCCGGGCCGACGCTGCCGTAGTAGTTCTGCGTGAAGTCCTGGAAGACCTCCTGGACCGTGCCCGCCTTGCCCGGCGTGTAGACGATGCCGCCGGTCGCGACGGTCAGCAGGCCCTCCTCGCGCACCGAGTTCGCGAAGTACTTCGCGTGCAGCTCGCAGGCCGGGTTGGGCGGCTCGTGGCCGTAGAACCAGGTCGGGATGCCGATCGTGCGCGGGGTGTCGAAGCTGCGGATCTCGGGGAACGCCGCGAGCCACCGGCCGATCGACTCGTCGTCGTGGCCGAACGTCGGGGCCTGCGCGAGGGCGTCGAGAACGTCCCGGTCGACCTCGCCGAGCCGGACGCCCAGCGGCACCGCCTCCATCGCGCCCGGTCCGCCGCCGGTCAGCACGGTGAAGCCCGCCTTGCCCAGCGAGGCGCCCAGCGCGACGGCGTTGCGGTAGCCGTCCGAGCCGCGGGCCAGCGCGTGGCCGCCCATGACCGCGACCGGCGAGCCCGTCAGCGTCTCGTCGAGAGCCTCGGTGATCGAGTGGTCGTGCAGGCGTTCGGCCAGCGCGTGCAACGGGTCGGGGTGGTGGCCCTGCTGCTTGCTGTGCCGGTAGATCTCGGCGTCCGGGGTGTCGGCGTACGACTTGGGATTGGCCGGGTCGAAGCCCGCGAACAGCTCCTTCGGCGTGTACAGGGCCGACCGGTACACCTCGTAGGGCAGGTCGGGGATGACCGGGAAGATCAACGCTCCCGCGGCCTCCGCCCGGCGCTGCATGCTCTCGCTGAGGGTGCAGCCGAGCAACAGCGCGCCGTCCAACGGCACCCGCACGTCCTCGCGAGTGAGGTCCAGCCCGATGATGACGGCTTTGCGCAGGTCAGGAGCTGCCCGCAGCTGGTCGAGGTCGGTGATTTCGATCCGCACGAGAAAAAGCCTATGCCCAGGGCGAACCAACGTGGCCTGGAATCCGAATGAGTTTGTGGGAACCGAGGTCCGCTCGCCATGCAAGACGAGCGGCCGCGGGCCGCGCTGCCCAGGAAAGGTTCCCCGCAATGGCCACCGAACTGCTGACAGGATGCGCCGCCCGAGGCGCACGAGTGGTAGATCCCCACCGCGTCGAGTACCTCGACTGCGGTGGGTACGGAGTCCCTCTTCTCGGCCACGCCCACCCGGCCGTGGTGCAGGCCGTGGTCGGCCAGGTGCGCCGGCCGTCCCTGCTGGACCGCCTGATGCTCGACCTGGTCACTCCCAACGGGCTCGACCACGTCCACACCTTCGCTTCGGCTTCCGAGGCCGCCCAGTTCGCCGTTGCCCTCGCACAGGCGAACGGCCGCCCGCGGGTGCTGACCACCGGTGACGTCCCGTACGGCGGCATCGACTCGTTGCGCGCCACCCTGGCCTCCGGACCACCGGCGTGCGTGCTCGTGGAACCGGTCCGCGGTGCCTCACTCCCGCCGACCGGCTACCTGAGCGCCGTGGCCGAGGTGTGCCGCGAGTCCGGCGCCCTGCTCGTCGTGGACGAGACGCGCTCCGGCCTCGGCCGCCTCGGCGTGTGGTGGGGCGTCGACCTCGACGGCGTGACGCCGGACATCATGCTGGTGGGCGAGGGCCTGTCCGGCGGTGTGCTCCCGATCGCCGCCGTGGTCGCGACGGCCGAGGTCGAGGTGCCGTTGCTGCGCGGCTCGGAAGCCGTGTCACCGTTGGCCTCCGCCGCCGTGAACGCGTGCTTGCGCGTCACGGCCTCCGAAGGTCTGGTGGAACGCGCCAAGCTGCTGGGTGACGAGCTGCTGTACGGGTTGCGCGCTGTTGTCGCCGGCAAGGCCCATGCGACCGGCACGGGGCTGCTGCTCGGCGTGGAGTTGCCGGACCAGCACGCCGCCGACGTCTTCACCGGCGAACTGCTGCGCCAGCGTGTGCTGGCGGACTTCCGCGGCCGGACGGTCTGCTTCACCCCGCCCGCCGTCATGTCGGCGGAGGACGCGGGATGGATGATCGAGGCCGTGGGAATGGCAGCCAACAAGATCTGACGGACGAACTGCTCGTGTTAGTGGTGTGGCTCGGAACGTTGCCGGGGGAATTCGCGGTCAGACGGGTGCATCGTGGTGCCGCCCCCACGTCCTCGTACTGGTTGTACGGGGGCGTGGGGGCGGTGCCGCGAGGCGCCCTGCTGAGTGTGGATTACCTCGCCGACGTTCCGAGACGCGCCACTAGCTCTTCGGCGTCCACACCAGGACGTCCAGCGCGAGCAGTCCGCCCTTCACCTCGGCCAGCCGCACACGGGCGAACGTCCCGCCATTGGTCTTCACGCAGAAGGTCTGGTCAGGGGCGAGTTCCTTGCCGCTCGCGGACCGCTTGTACCCGGCGGTGACGCAGTCGTCGAGGGTCGCGGCCGCCTTGGCCGGCGCCAGGTCCTCGCGAGCCGTGAGGGTGTAGCCGTCATAGGACAGGTCGTACCGCTCGTCGGACTGGTTCGTCTTCACCGCCCCCCAGTCCAGGGCGGTCGAGTCGAGGTCCACCCCGTACCAGCTCGTGAGCTGGACCAGCCTGTCCTTGCTCGTCCGCTTGATCCCAGGTGCTTCCTGGGACGGTGGAGGTGTCGTGGTCGTGGTCGTCGTCGGAGCGGTCGAAGAGCCCGTTCCTGTTGTGGTGGCCGGGTTGGTCGTTCCCGAAGCCTGACCGGGTACGTCCGTCACCGCACGAGTGGCGACGACCGTGACCGCCGCGGTGCCGGCGACGATGCCGAGGACCGCCAGCAGGACCACCTTGTCGACCGGCTTGCCGATCCTCGCGACCACCAGGCCCGCGCCGATCAACAACGCGACGACGCCGATCACCAACGCCGCCGTCGACGCCGAACCGGACAGCACCGTCACGATCGCCGAGATGTCGGCGATCAGGCTGATGGGCAGCAGCCATTGCCACCCGCGGTTGTTCTCGTTCTCGGTCACCAGTGCCCCCAGGCGCGGCGTGTTAGAAGATCACCGTTTGGTTGCCGTGCACCAGCACACGGTCTTCCAGGTGCCACCGCAACCCGCGCGCCAGCACGACCTTCTCGATGTCGCGCCCCTTGCGCACCATGTCCGCCACCGAGTCGCCGTGGTGCACGCGCATCACGTCCTGCTCGATGATCGGCCCGGCGTCCAGGTCGGCCGTGACGTAGTGGCACGTCGCGCCGACCAGCTTCACGCCGCGGCGGTGGGCCTGGTGGTACGGGCGCGCGCCGATGAACGACGGCAGGAAGCTG
The DNA here is from genome assembly GCF_044765805.1 of Lentzea sp. NPDC102401. Classification (NCBI taxonomy): domain Bacteria; kingdom Bacillati; phylum Actinomycetota; class Actinomycetes; order Pseudonocardiales; family Pseudonocardiaceae; genus Lentzea; species Lentzea sp. NPDC102401. Next base: position 795,903 of record NZ_JBIWKS010000003.1, read on the forward strand.
TGGTGGATGTTGATCGTGCGGCCGGTCCAGGCGGCGCAGATCTCCGGCGGCAGGATCTGCATGAAGCGGGCCAGCACGACGGCGTGCGGGTCGTGCTTCTCGACCAGTTCGCGCAGCTGGGCGAACGCCGCCTGCTTGCCCATGGGGTCGTTCGAAGGGAACGGCACGTGGTGGAACGGGATGCCGTGCGCGCGCGTGATGTCGCCGAGTTCCGGGTGGTTGCCGATGACGGCGGACACCTCGACGTCGAGTTCACCGGTGGCGACCCTGGCCAGCAGGTCGTACAGGCAGTGGCCTTCCTTCGACACCAGGATGACCACGCGCTTGCGGGAGCCCGTGTCGGTCACCGTCCACGTCGACTGCGCGCCGAGCGACGCGGCCACCTCGGCGAACTGGGTGCGCAGCTCGTCCACGCCGAACGGCAGCGAGTCCGCGCGGACCTCCTGGCGCGTGAAGAACCAGCCCGTCTCCGGGTCGGTGTGGTACGCGGCCTCGACGATCCAGCCGCCGTTGTCCGCGAGGAACGACGAGATCCTCGCGATGATGCCGGTGCGGTCCGGGCAGCCGAAGGTGATCACATAGCGACGCTCAGGCGATGACACGCCGCAGAAGTATTCACGGCCTGGGCAGCCCCGCCAACAGCGACTCGTCTCCGGTCACGATCGCGTGGCTCGGACGGCCCCACAACGCGCGGTAGACGGCGTCGGCCGTGCCCGCGAGGGTGACGTCGGCGTCGACGGCCGAGTCCAGCACCCCTGTCACGACCAGCGGCTCACCGGGCGCGAGCCACACCTCCCACGTGCGGCCCGCGTCGGCGGCGTGCACGAGGACCCGGCCGGTCGCCTCGATCACCCGGCCCAGCACCAGCTGGCGGGGCATCATGATCGTGAGCATCTCGTCGATGCCGTCCGCGGCGAACTCCGGGTCGAAGACCAGCGACGGCAGCTCGTGACCTGTCGCGAGTTCCGCGTCCAGGCGGTGGATCGACGTCTCGTGCGCCTGCCTGCGTGCCCAGAACCCCGCCTGCGAGGGGCCCTGGAAAGTCCACGCCGGAGTGTCAGGCGGCGTGGCGCGCAACCGTTCGAGGAGCAGGGAGGTTCCCTTCTCCCACCAGGCGAGCGCCTCGTCCCAGTCCCGCGGGGCCTTGGGCCACTCCGGCCGGCCCGCCTCGGGATCGGTGACGACGGCCTGCGCCGCCCAGGTGTGGACTTCGGCCATGTGCCGCACCAGTTTCCGCACCGTCCACTCAGGACACGTGGATACCGGGGCGTCCGGACCCGCTTTCACGGCGGCCGAACGCATCAACGAAGCCTGGGTCTCGATCTGCGCGACGAAGTCCACGAACTCACCCTAGGGTGCGACGGCCGCCCATTCGAGCGTGATTTCGCCGAGCCGCCACCGCCGCCGGTCGTCCAGCACCGGCCAGCCGCGCTCGCGCAGCAGCCGCGCCGACTCCACCCACCGCGCCCGAGGACCGAACGGCGCGAACGGCGCCGCGGTGGCCCAGCAGGCGTCCAGTTCGGCCAGCAGCGCGTGCACGCGCTCGCCCGGCACGTTCTTGTGGATCAACGCCTTGGGCAGCCGTTCGGCCAGGTCGGACGGCACGTCGATGCCGGACGGCTTGCACGCCAGCGTGAACCGCAACGGCCCGTCGGCGGACAGCGTCACCCACGTGCACCGGCGCCCGATCTCGTCGCACGTGCCCTCGACGATCAACCCGCCGGGAGCCATGCGGCCGAGCATCGTGTCCCACGCCTCGAACGCCTGCTCCTCGGTGTACTGGCGCAGCACGTTGAAGGCGCGCAACAACACCGGCCGCGCACCGGCCAGCTCGAAGCCACCGCGCCGGAAATCGAGGAAGGGCGGATCGGCGACGGCCTTGCCCGCCTCGACCCGGTCGGTGTCGATCTCCAGCCCGAGCACGCGCACGTCCGGCCGCACGACCCGCAGCCGGGAGGCCATCTCGACGGTGGTGATCGGCGTCGCGCCGTACCCGAGGTCGACCACGAGCGGATCGGCCGCGTCCAGCAGGAAGCCGGACAGCGTGCCGGTCATCCACCGGTCGACCCGGCGCAGGCGGTTCGGGTTGGTCGTGCCGCGGGTCGGGACGCCGAGCGCGCGGGCCCGGCCGGCCGCTAGCCGCGGTTTGCGAGCCATTGAGAGGTGAACTCGCTCTCCTTGTCGAGCAGCACGACGACCTGCTCGGCGATCAGCTTCTCGATCTTGCCGCCGACGAACGGGATGCTGACCTTGACCTCCCCCATGAGGGTGAGCTTCGAGCCGGATCCGTTGTCCAGGACCGTGAACGAGCCTTCGAGCCGGCTGGGCACGCCGCCGACCGCCACCTCGACCGTGCCGGCACCCGCCGCCCAGGTCTCCGTGCGCTGGATCACCAGGTCGCCGCCGAGCACCGCCTTGACCGCCGACGGCACGTGCTCCGCGGGCACACCCTGCTTGAGCTGGTACGACGTCCGCTCGTCGGTGCTGGAGAACGTCACGAGCGCGGCGCCGGGGCCACCGATCTCGGCCAGCCGGTCCCGCAGATAGGTCTCGTCGACCATCGCGCCGTAGACCTTCTCCGCCGAATGGGGTGACGTGGTGTGGTGCTCGATGCGGCGTGCCATGTCGCGGAGGCTACCGTTGACGTCTGTGACCACCACGCAGTCCGTACCTCTGGCCGAGCGCACCACGCTCCGACTCGGTGGCCCGGCCGCGCGGTTCGTCCACGCCACGACCGCCGCTGAGCTGGTCGAAGCCGTGCGAACAGCCGACGCGTCCGCCGACGAGAAGGTCCTCGTGCTCGGCGGCGGCTCCAACCTCGTGATCTCCGACGGCGGCTTCGACGGCACGGTCGTGCACGTCGCCACCAAGGGTTTCCGCCTCGACCCGCTGGGCGGCGGCATCGTCCAGTTCACCGTCGAGGCGGGCGAGGAGTGGGACGCGGTCGTCGCCGAGGCGGTCGCGCAGGGCCTCGGCGGCCTCGAGTGCCTGTCGGGCATCCCGGGCCTCAACGGCGCCACGCCCGTGCAGAACGTCGGCGCGTACGGCGTCGAGATCTCCCAGGTGCTGCAGTCGGTTGACCTGCTGGACCGCCGCAGCGGCAAGGTGCACCAGGTGCCCGCCGCCAAGCTGGGCCTCGACTACCGCACCAGCGTGCTCAAGGGCACGGACAACGCGGTCGTGCTGCGCACCAGGTTCTCGCTGACCTCGGGGGGCATGTCCGCGCCGATCCGCTACGGCGAGCTGGCCCGTGTTCTCGGTGTGGCACAAGGTGATCGCGTTCCGGCGGACGCCGCCCGCAAAGCCGTGCTGGAACTGCGGCGCGGCAAGGGCATGGTGCTCGACGCCACCGACCACGACACGTGGAGCGCTGGCTCGTTCTTCACCAACCCGATCATCGACGACTCGACGTTCAGCGGCGTGCTCATCCGCATCGCCGAACGCCTCGGGGCCGACGTCGACGTGCCGAGCTACCCCGCGGGCCACGGCCAGAAGAAGCTCTCCGCCGCGTGGCTGATCGAACGGGCCGGGTTCCGCAAGGGCCACCAGGGCCCGGGCGGCCGGGTGTCGTTGTCCGGCAAGCACACGCTGGCCCTGACCAACCGCGGCGGCGCCTCCACCGAGGACCTGCTCGACCTCGCACGCGAGGTGCGCGACGGCGTGCGGTCCGCGTTCGGCGTCGAGCTGCACCCGGAACCGGTCTTCGTAGGCGTTCAGCTGTAAGTCCGTCCGGGTGACTCCGTGTGACGAACCGCTACCTGGCGTGTTTCATTGAGGTAGGGGTTGTGGAACGGGGGTTGCCATGAGCTACCTCGACGAGAACGCGCGAGACGTCATCAGGCCGGTCAAGCGCATGGTCGAAGACGAGTTCCTGTCCCGGCCCGGAGTGATCGGCGTCGACATCGGCGAGAAGGTCACCCGTGGCCGTCCGACGGGCAAGGCCGCGATCGTGGTCTACGTGTGCGCCAAGGGACCCGACCATCCGCAGCAGATCCCGGTGGAGGTCGGGGGCGTGCCGACCGACGTGGTCGCCGAGTCGATCGTGCTGCACCGGGCCAGGATCACGCGCGCCGAGGACGGGCAACCCGTTGCGGCGGAACGGCATCAGGTGTTGCGGGGTGGCATCGGCATCGGCCCGGCGAGGTCGTTCCGGGTCGTGCCGCCCGAGGTCGAGCGTGCCGGCGAGTACGTGATCGCGGGCACGCTCGGCGCGTTCGTCGTCACCCGTGACGAGTCTCGCAAGGTGTTGGGGCTCACCACTTTCCACGTCGGGTGTGTCGACGACTCGTGGTCGGTGGGCGACGCGTTCGTGCATCCGTCCCGAGTGGACGGTGGGGTTCCCGGTGCCGACGAGATCGCCGTGCTGGACCGGGCGGCGCTCGCGGGGGCCGTGTGCGCGGCGGGGCTGAGGATGGGCGCCAGGCCGTTCCGCGCGGAGGTGCTCGACGTCGGCGCGGTCATGGGCGGCGCCAGGGCGGTCATCGGCTCGACCGTGCGCAAACGCGGCCGCACCACCGAGCTCACGTACGGCGTGATCGAGTCGACGGACTCGACGCTGCGGCTCGACTTCGGCGACGGGATCGGCGTCCGGACGTTGCGCGACCAGATCCGCGTCCACTCGTCCGAACGCTTCGGCGACCACGGGGACAGCGGCGCCGTGCTGGTCGACGCCGACAACTTCGTCGTGGGCCTGTACGTCGCCGGGTCGGGCTCGACAGGATTCGCGAACCCCGTCGAGCCCGTCCTGCGTCAGCTGGACGTGGAGTTGCTCACTCCCGGTGTGCCCGAGTCGCGGAGGCCTGGGCCCGCGGCTTGAGCACGATGGTGTCCAGGTTCACGTGCGACGGCCGGGTGACGGCGAACGCGATCACGTCCGCCACGTCGTCCGCGACCAGCGGCGTGATGCCCTGGTAGACCTTGGCCGCGCGCTCGGCGTCGCCACCGAACCGGTTCTCCGAGAAGTCCGTCTCGACCATGCCCGGCTGGATCTCGGTGATCCGCACCGGCTGACCGAGCAGCTCGCCGCGCAACGTGCGGTGCAGCGCCGACTGGGCGTGCTTGGCGCTCGTGTACCCGGAGCCGTTGTCGTAGGCCTCGTACGCGGCGATGGACGTCACGGACACGATGTGCCCGTCCCCGGACGCGATCAGCTTCGGGATGAACGCCTTGGTCACCAGCAGCGTGCCCAGGACGTTCGCCTCCCACATCCAGCGCCACTCGTCCGCGACGCCCTCGGCGACGGTCGAGAGCCCCCGCGCGCCACCCGCGTTGTTCACGAGGACGTTCGCCTGGGGTACCCGGTCCGCGAAGGCGGCGACGGAGGTCTCGTCGGTGACGTCCAGCTCGATGGCCGTCCCGTCGATCTCCTTCGCGATAACGTGGAGAAGGTCCAGACGACGTGCTCCGAGCACGACGTGGAAGCCCTCGGCGGCCAACCGGCGCGCGGTGGCCTCACCGATGCCCGCGCTAGCTCCGGTCACAACTGCGACAGGTCGATTCACGACTTCGATCGTAGGTGCCGAACGGGGTGTGACTGACATCACTCACACCCTGATGGGGTTCTGGACGTCCACCATGGTGGGAGGTCGAAACCGTGAAGAGAACACTTGTCGCGCTGGTCGCCGGACTGACGCTGCTGACCGGCTGCTCGAGTGTCGAGGCAGGATCGCCGAAGGCGGACAGCTCGTTGCCGTCCGCGAAGGTGACCCTGTCCCCGGTCGACGGAACCAAGGACGTGCAGGTCACGACCCCGGTCCAGGTCACCGTGGTGGACGGCAAGATCGAGTCCGTCGCACTGAAGTCACCCGAGGGCGCCGACGTCAAGGGCACCCTCACCGAGGACAAGTCCGGCTGGACGACGGCCGAGCCCCTGGGCTACGGCAAGACGTACAGCTACAACGGCAAGGCCGTCGGCTCCGACGGCAAGCCGGTCGAGCTCAAGGGCTCGTTCACCACCGTCGCGCCCGGTTCGCAGACCCGCGCGACGCTCTGGCCCTCCGACAACCAGACCGTCGGCGTCGCGGCGCCGATCATGGTCAAGTTCGAGGCGCCGGTCGAGGACAAGGCCACCGTCGAGAAGGCCCTCAAGGTCACCAACTCGGCGAACGTCCAGGGTTCGTGGGCCTGGCTCAGCGCCCAGGAAGTGCACTACCGGCCGGAGAAGTACTGGCCCGCCAACACGACGGTCAAGGTCGAGGCGAAGCTCTACGGCGTCAACTACGGCGGCGGCGCGTTCGGCAAGGCCGACGTGACCAGCGACTTCACCGTCGGCCGCAACCAGGTCGTGAAGATCGACAACCCGACGCACCGGCTCAAGGTGTTCCGCGACGGCGCACAGGTCGCCGACTACCCGGCGTCGTTCGGCAAGGACGCGGACCCCGAGCTCACGACGCCGAACGGCACGTTCGTCGTCATGTCGAAGAACGACACGTTCTCGTTCGACAACCCGCGCTACGGCTACACCAACGTCGTGAAGAAGTGGGCCGTCCGGTTCTCCAACCACGGCGAGTTCATCCACGAGAACAACGACAACGCGGCGAACATCGGCAACAACAACACCTCGCACGGCTGCGCGAACCTGCTGGAAGCCGACGCGAAGGCGTACTACGACTCGGCGCTGGTCGGTGACCCGGTCGAGGTGACCGGCTCGATCACGACGCTGCCGGCCCAGTTCGACTGGTACGACTGGCAGATCTCGTGGGACCAGTGGAAGGGCAAGTCCGCCATCAAGTAGGCGGCTCGGACGTCACGCGGGGGCCCCGCGTTTCCCAGGAGGAAACGCGGGGCCCCCGCGTGACATCACGGCAACCGGGAATGCGTCCCCCGACCAGGTCGTTCGTACAGGTGTGCATCTCACACACGTGACGGCGGCCGGCGGGGGACGACTGGCCGTACGTGAGGCAGGCCGGCCTGGATCGCCGCCGGTGGTGCTGATCCACGGCTGGGCGCAGACGGGTGCCGTCTGGGATCTGCCCGACTTCCGCACCTACGCCGTCGACCTGCGAGGACACGGCGAATCGGACGACTTCGGCGACTACCGCGATTCTGCCCAGTGGGCCGCGGACCTGAAGGCAGTGCTCGACCACACCGGGCCCGCGACCGTCGTCGGATGGTCCTACGGCGGGCTCGTCATCGCCGACTACCTGCGCTTCCACGGGACCGCGGGCATCAACGCGCTGGTGTTCGTGAGCGCGATCACCGAGATCGGCCGCGGTCGCCCTGGAGGCGAGACCGGGCCGGTGATGCGGGACGCGCTGCCCGGCGCGATCACCGACGACGTCGTGATGGCGAAGTTCTGCGAGGCCATGGCGCCTTTCCTGCCTGGTGGGACCGTCGCCAAGCTCACTGCCTCCGCGACCTCCGTGAGCCATAAAGTGCGAGGCGAGCTGTTCCGCAGGGACGTGGGCAGCGCTGACGTGCTGAAGGCCGTGGACGTGCCGACGCTGGTCGTGCACGGAACTCAAGACGAGGTGGTCGCCCCTGCCGCCGCCGAGTACTCCGCCGCCCTGATCCCCGGAGCCGAGTTGAGCCTGTACCCCGACACCGCGCACGCGCCCTTCCTGGAGCGGCCCGCGCGGTTCACCGCCGATCTCCTGCGAGTCGCCCGATGAAGCGCGTCGCGGTGCTCTCAGTGCACACCTCGCCGCTCGAACAGCCGGGGACGGGTGATGCGGGCGGGATGAACGTCTACATCGTGCAGACGGCCACACGGATGGCCCAGCGCGGTGTCGAGGTGGAGATCTTCACGCGCGCCACGTCGTCGGAACTGCCTCCCGTCGCGGAACTGGCGCCCGGCGTGCGGGTGCGGCACGTCGCCGCCGGTCCGTTCGAGGGCCTCGGCAAGGAGGAACTGCCTGGCCAGCTCTGCGCGTTCACGGCGGGTGTCTTACGAGCCGAGGCACGCCACGAGCCCGGCTACTACGACGCGATCCACTCGCACTACTGGCTGTCCGGGCAGGTCGGCTGGCTGGCGCGGGAACGCTGGGGCGTGCCGTTGGTGCACACCGCGCACACCCTGGCCAAGGTGAAGAACCTGGCGCTGGCCGAGGGCGACGCGCCGGAGCCCCGGATGCGGGTGATCGGCGAGGAGCAGGTCGTGGGCGAGTCGGACCGGCTCGTCGCGAACACCGACATCGAGGCCAGCGAACTGATCAAGCTCTACGACGCGGAGCCGTCCAAGGTGGCCGTCGTGCCGCCCGGCGTGGACCTGGACCGCTTCACGCCCGGTGACCAGGCACGGGCCCGCAAGCGCTTCGGCATCCCGCAGGACGCGATCGTGCTGGCGTTCGTCGGCAGGATCCAGCCGCTGAAGGCTCCTGACGTGCTGTTGCGGGCCGCCGCGGAGATGCTCGTGCGCGATCCGGGGCTGAGGTCCCGGCTGGTGGTGCTGATCGTCGGCGGACCGTCCGGCAGCGGCACCGAACGGCCGAAGGCGCTGGAGGAACTGGCCGCGCAGCTGCAGATCACGGACGTCGTGCGGTTCCTGCCGCCGCAGCCGGGGCCGACGCTGGCCGAGGTCTACCGGGCGGCTGACCTGGTCGCGGTGCCGAGTTACAACGAGTCGTTCGGGCTGGTGGCGCTGGAGGCCCAGGCCTGCGGGACGCCGGTCGTCGCCGCGGCCGTCGGCGGGCTGCCGGTGGCGGTCAACGACGGCGTGTCCGGGGTGCTCGTGCACGGGCACGAGCCGGAGGAGTGGGCCAGTGCGATCGGCTCGGTCGCGTTGCCGCAGCGGGAGCACCTGGCGAGCAACGCAGTCGGGCATGCGCGACGCTTCTCGTGGGACCGCACGACTGACGCCCTGCTGGCGGGGTATCAAGAGGCGGGAGAAGTGTTCCGCCGGGAGGTTTTCGCTTGAGCATCGATGGCGTCATCAAGACTTTTCTGGACGAGCGGGAGCTGAAGTACGACCGGAGCGAGCCCGGCAAGTTCTTCGTGACGCTGCCGGGCACCAAGAAGCTCCAGACCAACCTGTGGCTGGTCGAGACGAAGCACGCGCTGGTCGTCGAGGCGTTCGTGTGCCGGCGGCCGGACCAGTCGTTCGAGGACGTGTACCGGTTCCTGCTGCGTCGCAACGCACGGCTGTACGGCGTGCACTACACGATCGACGGCGAGGGTGACATCTACCTGGTCGGACGGGTCGGCAAGCACGCCGTGACGCCCGACGAGCTGGACCGCGTGCTCGGGCAGGTGCTGGAGGCGGCGGACGGCGACTTCAACCCGTTGCTGGAGATCGGGTTCGCCGACGCGATCCGGCGGGAGTGGGCGTGGCGGGTGTCGCGCGGCGAGTCGCTGGCGAACCTGCAGGCCTTCCAACATCTCGTTTCGGACTAGCGGGCAACTCGTTTCGGCCTCCGCGGCAACCGTTGGTCCCCGCCGTGCCGTCCGATGAGCATGCGCAGACCAGGGGTGTGGGTGGGAGTCGCGTTGCTGGCCCTTGTCACGACGGGGTGCGGCAGCGGCATGAGTGGTGGTGGGACGGCGCAGAAGGACGCTGCCGCGCCACCGCAGGCGGCGCAGAACAAGGCGCCTCAGCAGGAGAACAACGCCGGGCAGGGCGTGCAGCCGGTGCAGCAGCAGGAACGTCAGCTGGTGCGCACGGCGAACGTCGACCTGCGCAGTGACGACGTGCTGAAGGCGATCGGCCAGGTCAAGGACCGCGCGGCGGCTGTCGGCGGGTTCGCGGGCGAGGAGAACTCGACCAAGAGCGCCGGGTCCGTGACCGTGCGGGTGCCGTCAGCCGAGCTGGACAAGGTCGTCCGCGACCTCACGAGTGTGGGCGAGGTCACCCGCAGCGAGGTGCGCAGCGAGGACGTCACCGATCAGCTGGTGGACGTCGAGGCGCGGATCGCGACGCAGAAGGCCAGCGTCGAGCGGCTGCGCGTGCTGTTCGAGCGGGCGGGGTCGACCTCCGAGGTCGCGCAGGTCGAGCAGGAACTGACCAAGCGGCAGGCCGACCTGGAGTCGATGCAGCGGCGCAGCGCGTCGTTGAAGGGCCAGGTCTCCATGGCGACGCTGACCGTCCGGGTCGCGACGGTCCCGATCGCGGCGCCCGAGCCCGAGAAGGTCGGGTTCTTCGGCGCTCTGGCGGGTGGCTGGGACGCGCTGGTCGCGGTGGTGGGCGTGATCCTGATCGGCGTCGGCGCGATGCTGCCGTTCCTGGTGGCGCTGGGCGTGCCCGCCGCACTGGTGGTCTATCTGCTGCGCAAGCGCAGGCGTGTCACCCGAATGAACGAAGCAGGGTGATCAAGTTCTACTGAGAGTGTGCCTTTGATGATGCGCGGAACGGCTCGGGAGAGAGGGGGAGTCGCATCGAGCCGTCCCGCGTCAAAGGTCCCCGCTGCTGTGGATCCGTGGACGGGGGGAGCCTGCGGATCCCAAGCGGGCCACGCGATTCGACGGGGGATGACGAATCGCGCTCGGTGCCTCGCGCTCGTCGAGTAAGCGTGGGAGCCGACTCGCGGAGGCGGTATCAACTTCTCAGATACGTCCTTGCGATCACAAGTGCTTGTATTACTCCATTCGAGTGTATTTAGACCTGCTAAGTAACGCATCTGTAGCGATCGAGCAGTCCTTGACCTGGTCAGTGGGCTGGATCACGATGACCCCACAGGCTGGGTGTACAGCGCTGTACAGCGAGTGAATGAGGTCGCCGCATGGTCTTTCGCAGTCCGTACCCCGATGTCGAGATCCCTGACGTGTCGCTGCACCAGCTGTTGTTCGGCGACATCGCCGACCGGGCGGACCGGGTTGCGCTGATCGACGGCATGTCCGGCGCGTCCATGACCTACGGCCAGCTCGCCGGCGCGATCGACCGGATGGCCGCCGCACTGGCCGCGCGAGGTATCGGGAAGGGTGATGTCGTCGGCATCCTCAGCCCGAACACGCCCTACTACGCCGTCGTGTTCCACGGCATCCTGCGTGCGGGCGCCACGGCCACCACTATCAACGCGCTCTACACGCCCGACGAGGTCGCGCACCAGCTGCACGACGCGGGCGCGAAGATGCTGTTCACCGTCTCGGTGCTGCTGCCCAACGCCGCCCCCGGCGCCGCGAAGGCCGGCGTGACCGACGTGGTCGTGCTCGACGGCGCCGAGGGCTACCCGTCGTTGCCGGAGCTGCTCGCGAACGACCACCCGGTGCCCGAGGTGGAGATCAACCCGTCCGAGGACCTCGCGGTGCTGCCGTACTCGTCCGGCACGACCGCGCTGCCCAAGGGCGTGATGCTCACGCACCGCAACCTCGTGGCGAACCTCGTGCAGTGCGGCCCGATCCTGTCGGACGTCGGCTCGCACACCCGAATCCTCGCCGTGCTGCCGTTCTTCCACATCTACGGCATGCAGGTCCTGATGAACAACGGCCTGTACATCGGCGGTGTCGTCGTGACGTTGCCGAAGTTCGAACTGCCGGAGTTCCTGCGCGTCATCGCCGAGCACAAGACCGACCGCGTCTACATCGCACCGCCGGTCGCCGTCGCCCTGGCGAAGCACCCGATCGTCGACAACTACGACCTGTCACCGTTGCGCACGCTGTTCTCCGGCGCGGCCCCGCTGGACGAGGACCTCGCCGCCGCGGTGCGCAAGCGCATCGGCTGCCGCGTCGTGCAGGGCTACGGCATGACGGAGATGTCGCCGGTCAGCCACGCCATCCCGGACGGCCGCGACGACATCTCGGTCGGCACCGTCGGCGTGATCATCCCGAACCTCGAGTGCCGCCTGGTCGACCCGGCCACCGGCGAGGACGTGGGTGCCGGCGAACGCGGTGAGCTGTGGTGCAAGGGCCCGAACATCATGAAGGGCTACCTGAACAACGCCGAGGCCACCGCCGCCACCATCGACGACGACGGCTGGCTGCACACCGGCGACGTGGCCGTGATCGACGCCGACGGCATCGTCTCGATCGTCGACCGGGTCAAGGAACTGATCAAGTACAAGGGCTACCAGGTCCCGCCGGCCGAGCTCGAAGCCGTGCTGCTCACCCACGAGGAGATCGCCGACGCGGCGGTCATCGGCGTGCGTGACGCGGACGGTGAGGAGATCCCGAAGGCGTTCGTGGTGCGCCAGGCCGGATCGTCGATCGAGGGCGACGCCGTGATGGCGTTCGTGGCCGCGCACGTCGCGCCGCACAAGAAGGTGCGCGTGGTCGAGTTCATCGAGGCGATCCCGAAGTCGGCCGCCGGCAAGATCCTCCGGAAGGACCTCAGGGCCCGCGAACAGGCCTGATCTGCGGAACTCGAACGCCCTGGCAACGATCGTCGCCAGGGCGTTCGCCGTCAGTGCCGGGCCACCGGCTTCCGCACGCGGAAGCGGAGCATCGTCACCGAACCCGACTGCGTGTTGGCGAACGGTTCGAGGTCGATCCGCCCGAGATCCGAGGTCGAGAACCGCACGCCGTCGCCGAGCAGGACCGGCAGGACGTACACCAGGACCTCGTCGACGAGCCCTTCCCGCAGGCACTGGCTGGCCAGGTCGGCACCGAGGATCTCCAGGTTCTTCCCGCCCGCCGCCGCGCGTGCCGTGGCGACGGCCTCCGCGAGGCCGCACGTGAGGAACGTGACGCCGTTCTCCGGCTCGTCCGGCGGCCGGTGCGTCAGGACGAACTGCGGTCCGCCGTCGTAGGTGGTGTCCTCGTGGCGCATCTTCCTGGCGACCTCGTGGGTGCCCCTGCCGACGAGCATGGCGCCGGTGGCCTGCTCGACCTCGGGGAACGGGTTGTCCTTGAAGTGCTCGAAGACCCAGTCCATCGCGTGGCCGGGACCTGCGATGAAGCCGTCCAGGGACATCGCCCTGTTGACCACGACCTTGCCGGGTTCGGCATCCGAATCACTCATGCCGGTACAGACCAGGCGCGGGCCGCGAACTCATCGCGCCGGCGAATCTCATGGCGTGGATCACGGTGCCCTGCCGGGGTACGGCGGGAGGGTCGGCATGGCAGGCTGACTGCCATGTCTGTCGGAACTTTGATCCTGCTCCGCCACGGCGAGAGCACGTGGAACGCGGAGAACCTCTTCACCGGCTGGGTGGACGTTCCCCTGTCGGAGAAGGGCGAGAAGGAGGCCCGTCGCGCCGGCCAGCTGCTGCGCGACGCGGGCGTCCTGCCGGAGATCCTGCACACGTCGCTGATGCGCCGGGCGATCATGACCGCGAACCTGGCCCTCGACACCGCCGACCGGCACTGGATCCCGGTCAAGCGCGACTGGCGTCTCAACGAACGCCACTACGGCGCGTTGCAGGGCAAGAACAAGAAGCAGACGCTGGAGGAGTTCGGCGAGGAGCAGTTCATGCTCTGGCGCCGCTCCTACGACGTCCCGCCGCCGCCCATCGAGCCCGGCAGCGAGTTCAGCCAGGACACCGACCCGCGCTACGCGGACCTCGGCCCCGACCTGCCGCTGACCGAGTGCCTGCTCGACGTCGTGAAGCGGATGATCCCGTACTGGGAGTCCTCGATCGTCCCGGACCTGCGCACCGGCAAGACGGTCCTCGTGGCCGCGCACGGCAACTCGCTGCGCGCCCTCGTGAAGCACCTCGACGGCATCTCCGACGAGGCCATCGCGGGGCTGAACATCCCGACCGGCATCCCGCTGCGCTACGACCTCGACGAGGACCTGAAGCCGATCAAGCCGGGCGGCGAGTACCTCGACCCGGACGCCGCCAAGGACGCCATCGCGGCGGTGGCGAACCAGGGCCGTTAGAAGCACTCCGAGAAAGGCGCACCCGGCCTCCGGGTGCGCCTTTTCGCGTCGCGAGTTCGCGTCGCCCGCCTGAACATGAGCCGCGAGTTCGCGCCCGGACGACCGACTTCCCGGCGAACTCGGCCGCCGTCTGCGGAGCAGCGGCCAACAAGCAGAGTCACGGTTGGGTGAACGCGGGCTGACCAGGGACGAAACAACCGTCCATTGAGGTGTCGCGGGCGTCACGGTTCACGCTTCCGCACTAGGCCAAGACACCTCTGAGCTGCTTACCATTCGCCTCGTGACCACAACGGGTTACCTCGCTGTGTCGATCGGCCTCGCGCTCATCGGCGTGATCGCCGCTTTCTTCATCGGCCGGTCCACCGCCCCACGGCACCCCCGGAAGCCGGAAGGCCTCACGGTCGCCGACCTGATCCAGCAGATCGTGCACGACTCGCACGACGGCATCGTGGTGTTGAACCACTTCGGTGACGTGGTGCTGCACAACCCCCGTGCCGAAGAGCTCGGGATCGTCCGCAACAACCGCGTCGACGACCGGGCCCGCAAGGCCGCCGAGGGCGTCCGGGGCAGCAACGAGGTCGTGTACGTCGACCTCTCGCCGCTGGAGGGCTATCGGACCGGGCGTCAGCCGGAGGCCGTGCACGCCGAGGTCCGCCTGCTCATCGAGGACTTCACGGTCGTGGACGCCACGGACGAGTCGGAGTCGGTGCGGCTGGAGAAGACCCGGCGCGACTTCGTGGCGAACGTCAGCCACGAGCTCAAGACGCCGGTCGGTGCCCTCGCGCTGCTGGCGGAGGCCGTGCTGGACGCGAGCGACGACCAGGACGAGGTCCGCCGGTTCAGCGCGAAGATCATGCAGGAGGCCACCCGTCTCGGCATGCTCGTCACCGAGTTGATCGCGCTGTCCCGGTTGCAGGGCGCGGAGAAGCTGCCGGAGCTGTCCGACACCGAGATCGACGTCGTGATCAACGAGGCGCTGTCGCGGTCCAAGCTCGCCGCCGAGTCCGTCAACATCTCGATCAACGTCGACGAACCGAGCGGATTCGTCGTGCCGGGCGACCGGTCGTTGCTGGTCACGGCGCTGACGAACCTGCTGGACAACGCCGTCGCGTACTCGCCTCCCGGCAGTCCGGTGAGCGTGAGCCGGCGGCTGGTGGACGGGCACGTCGAGATCGCGGTGACCGACCGCGGCATCGGCATCGCCGAGGACCAGCAGATCCGCGTCTTCGAGCGGTTCTACCGCGTCGACAAGGCCCGATCGCGCGCGACCGGGGGCACCGGGCTCGGGCTCGCGATCGTCAAGCACGTCGCCGCCAACCACGGCGGTGAGGTGAAGCTGTGGAGCCTGCCAGGAACGGGATCCACCTTCACGCTGCGGATTCCCGCCGCGGCGACCGAACCGAATCCGACTCTCGTGCCTTCCGGCGCGGGTGATCCAGGAGGAGAGCTGTGACCAGAGTGCTCATCGTGGAGGACGAGGAGTCCTTCGCCGATCCGCTCGCCTTCCTGCTGCGCAAGGAAGGGTTCACCGCGGCGCTCGCGGCCACCGGCCAGGAGGCGCTCGAGGAGTTCGACCGCAACGGCGCCGACATCGTGCTGCTCGACCTGATGCTGCCCGGCATGAGCGGCACGGACGTGTGCAAGCAACTCCGTCAGCGCTCCGCCGTCCCCGTGATCATGGTGACGGCCCGCGACAGCGAGATCGACAAGGTCGTCGGCCTCGAACTCGGCGCTGACGACTACGTCACCAAGCCGTACTCGGCGCGGGAGCTCATCGCCCGCATCCGCGCGGTGCTGCGCCGCGGCGGCGAGTCCGAGGACCTGCTGCCGCAGATCCTGGAGGCGGGCCCGGTGCGGATGGACGTGGAACGCCACGTCGTCACCGTCGCGGGTCAGGACATCAGCCTGCCGCTCAAGGAGTTCGACCTGCTCGAGTACCTGCTGCGCAACGTCGGCCGCGTCCTGACCAGGGGCCAGCTGATCGACCGCGTGTGGGGAGCGGACTACGTGGGCGACACTAAGACGCTGGACGTGCACGTGAAGCGGCTCCGTTCGAAGATCGAACCCGACCCCTCGGCACCGCGGCATCTCGTTACGGTCAGGGGTCTGGGTTACAAGTTCGAGTCCTGACGGACACGACCAGGTACCGTTTCCGGCGTGCGCCTGGGCGTTCTCGACGTGGGGTCCAACACCGTCCACCTACTGGTGGTGGACGCGCATCGTGGTGCCCACCCAATCCCGATGACGTCCGAGAAGACGATCCTTCGTCTCGCCGAGCAGCTCGACGACCGGGGTCAGCTCTCCAAAACGGGCGCTGACCAGCTGGTTCGTGCTGTGGCCGCCGCCAAGGCGTCGGCCAAGAAGTCCGGCTGCGACGACATGATGGCGTTCGCGACCTCGGCGGTGCGCGAGGCGGGCAACTCGGCCGAGGTGCTCGACCGGGTGCGCACCGAGACCGGGGTCGAGCTGAAGGTCCTGTCCGGTGAGGACGAGGCCCGCTACACCTTCCTCGCGGTCCGCCGCTGGTACGGCTGGTCCGCGGGCAGGTTGCTCAGTCTCGACATCGGCGGCGGCTCGCTCGAGCTCGCCATCGGCCGCGACGAGAACCCGGACCTGGCCTTCTCCGTGCCGCTCGGCGCGGGAAGGCTCACCAGGACCCGGTTCAAGAAGGATCCGCCCCGGCGTTCGGAGGTCCGCGAGACCACCGACTGGCTCGCCGAGCAGCTCGCGCCCGTGGCGCGGAAGCTGAAGCGCGCGGGTGAACCCGATCGAGTGGTTGCGACCTCAAAAACTTTCCGAACGCTGGCGCGGCTCACCGGGGCCGCGCCATCGTCTGCCGGGCCCAGGGCGCGTCGGGTTCTCACCGACGCCGGCCTGCGGCAGCTGATCGCGTTCATTTCCCGGATGTCGGCCAACGACCTCGCGGAGCTGGAAGGCGTGAGCACTTCACGCGCACACCAGCTCGTCGCGGGAGCGTTGGTCGCGGAGGCAACAATGCGAGCCCTGTCACTCACGCAGCTGGAGATTTGCCCCTGGGCACTCCGGGAGGGTGTCATCCTCCGGCGGCTGGATCACACTGATGGGACGGACCAGAGCGATACTGGACGGACTGGCCAGACCGGGGCACGGTGGAGTTGATGAGTCGAGAGAGCGGATCGGACCAGACGCAGCGCACAGTCGCTGAGCTGCTCGCCCAGTACGGGGG
The DNA here is from genome assembly GCF_044765805.1 of Lentzea sp. NPDC102401. Taxonomy (NCBI): domain Bacteria; kingdom Bacillati; phylum Actinomycetota; class Actinomycetes; order Pseudonocardiales; family Pseudonocardiaceae; genus Lentzea; species Lentzea sp. NPDC102401. The sequence goes on from NZ_JBIWKS010000003.1 coordinate 812,795, forward strand.
CAGCGCAGAGAGTGCGCCACGTCGGCGACGCCGCCGCGCTGACGACGAGGAAGACGTCCAGCAGCCGGAGACCGCGCCCCAGACGATCATCGAGCGGGTGCTGTCCGACAGCGGCCGCCTGATGGCTATTCGCGACGACACCGCCGCACCGCAGCCCGGTCGTCGTGCCGCCCCCGAACCGCCGGCCGAGCGCACCGCGTACCAGCCGAAACAGCAGGTCGCGCCGCCGAAGCCGCCACAGCAGTCGCAGCAGATGCCGTTGCCGCAGGCCCAGCCACCGCAGGTCCGCAGACCGGTTCCGCAGCCGCCGAAGCCGGCGCCTCCCGTCCCCAAGCCCGTCGCGCCGGTGCCGCCGCCTCCCGCGGCCGCCGAGCAGACCCGGCAGGTTCCGCAGGTCCGCGACCAGCCGTCCCGCCCGGACATGCCGCGCCCGGACGTGCCCGGCCGCCTGGAGGCACGGCTCGACCAGGCGGCAGGCGCGCCGTCGCGCACGAACATCACCCGGCCGCCGAAGCCGGTGCCGCCGTCGGTGCAGATGCCGGTGCCGGGCCCGCCGCGCGAAGCGATGACCGAGCAGCTTCCGCGCATCCCGGCGAAGGCGCCGGTGGACAAGATCGCCGCGCTCGAGACCGAGTCCGTGCTGATCGTGCCGCCCGCCCCGCCGAAGCTGCCGGAGCCGTTGCCGGGCAACGTGCCCGACGCCTGGTTCAGCGACGACGACGCGGACGCCAAGACGGATCTCTCGATGGCGCCGATGGAGTCGACCGCGGCGCACCCCGCTCCGTACGTGGACGACGACTCGCAGGAGTACGCCGTCTACCGCGCCGAGGACGACTACCTCGCGGACGCCGACGAGGAGGAGGACGACGAGGACGAGGGTCCCGCCGGCCTCGACGACGCGGCCGACGTCGAGGAGGACGCGGAAGCCGAACCGCGTTCGCCCGGCAAGGAATGGCTGATCATGATCGGCCAGCTCGCCGTCGGCGTGCTCGGCGGCGCCGCGCTGTGGCTCGCGTTCAACTACCTGTGGCGCTCGGTACCGGCCGCCGCACTCGTGGTGGCGCTTGCCGTTACCGTGGGTCTGGTGTTGCTGGTTCGAAAGATCCGCAGAGCGGACGATCTGCAGACCACCGTCCTGGCCGTGCTCGTGGGCCTCATCGTGACCGTCTCACCAGCGGCGATGCTGCTGGTGAAGAATTGACCGCCCGCATCCCGGTCGGGCTTTCCACGGCATCGGTCTACCCGCAGCCCGCCGGAGCGGCGTTCGAGATCGCGTCGGAACTGGGCTACGACGGCGTCGAGCTGATGGTGTGGGCCGACCCGGTGTCGCAGGACATCCGCGCGGTCGACCGCCTGTCGGCCCGGACGGGCATGCCGGTCCTCGCCGTGCACGCGCCCTGCCTGCTGATCTCGCAGCGGGTGTGGTCGCCGGACCCGGCCGAGCGGTTGCGCCGGTCGGTGCGGGCCGCTGCCGATCTCGGGGCGTCGACCGTCGTGCTGCACCCGCCGTTCCGGTGGCAGCGCAAGTACGCGGACGGGTTCGCGGAGCTGGTCTCGTCGCTTGAGGACGAGAGCGGGATCGCCATCGCCGTCGAGAACATGTTTCCCGTGCGGCGGCCTCTTGGGCGGGGGCGGTCGGTGGAGATGAACGCGTTCAAGCCTTCTGTGGACCCGACCGATGTCGGGCACGCCAACTACACCCTGGATCTGTCGCATTCCGCCGCCGCGCACATGGATGCGCTGGAGTTGGCCAAGCGGATGGGGGACGGGCTGCGGCACATCCACCTGGCTGACGGGTCCGGGGCGCCCAAGGACGAGCACATGATCCCCGGGCGCGGGACTCAGCCGTGTGCGGAGCTCTGCGAGATGCTGGCTCGGAGTGGGTTCGACGGGCAGGTCGTGCTGGAGGTCAACACACGTCGCGCCGCGACTCCCGGCGCGCGGCGGGAGATGCTGGCTGAGGCTTTGTTGTTCGCCCGGCTGCATTTGGACTGGGCTGCCGAGGGCGACGCCGGGAAGGCTCGGCCCGGGTTGTCTCGCTGATCGCGACTGGGCCTGCGTGCGCGGGTTTGGACCGTGCGGGTCGGCTTGCGTTGGCGGCGGGGCCGCGCGCGGGTCGTTTTGCGTTCGTGGGCTCGGCCGTGCGGGTCGGCCTGCGGGCGCTCGCCGCGTTCCGGCAGAGGGGCCGCTTTGCGTACCCGCCGCGCGTCCCGGCGCTGTGAGTTGAGTGGCGAGTTAGGGTTTCCGGTGTGAACCCGCTGCGAGCGTTGATCATGGCCGCGTCTCGCAACGACGCGGTCCGTCACCTGGTCGCCAACGCGCCGATCAGCCGCGATGTCGTGAAGCGGTTCGTCGCAGGCGAGACCACGAAGGACGCCGTCGAGGTCGTGCGCGGTCTTGGGCTGCCGGTGACGCTCGACTACCTCGGGGAGGACACGAGGGACGAGGCTCAGGCCGAGCGGACCGTGCAGGCGTACCTCGAGTTGCTCGACGCGTTGCACGCTGCGGGGCTGGCGGTGAATGCCGAGGTCAGCGTCAAGCTGACCGCGGTCGGGCAGACGCTCGACGAGTCGCTCGCCCTGACGAATGCCTCCCGGATCTGTGCCGCCGCCGAGCAGTGCGGGACGACCGTCACGCTCGACATGGAGGATCACACGACCACCGACTCGACGTTGCGGGTCCTGCACGAGTTGCGTCGGACGTGGCCCTGGGTCGGTGCGGTGCTGCAGTCGTACCTGCATCGGACGTTGGACGACTGCAAGGCGCTCTCCGGGGCCGGGAGCAGGGTCAGGCTGGTCAAGGGGGCCTACGCGGAGCCTCCCGAGGTTGCGATTCAGGATCCATCCGAGGTTGATCTGAACTACGTGCGGTGCCTGAACGTTCTCCTCGCCGGAGAGGGGTATCCGATGTTCGCGACGCATGACCCGCGCTTGATCGAGATCATTGGCGAACGAGCGCGCTGGTATGACAAAACTGACTTCGAGTACCAGATGCTCTACGGCATCCGGACCGAGGAGCAGAGGCGTCTCGGCACTCGTGTTTATGTTCCCTACGGCGAGCAGTGGTACGGATATCTCATGCGGCGACTTGCGGAACGGCCTGCCAACGTGACCTTTTTCCTGCGGTCGCTGGCCAGCCGCTCATGACCTTCTCGAAGTCCAGTGCGGTGCGGTCGCTCGGTGACGGAACCTTCACCGCGTCCCTGCCCGCCGAGTGGACCGTGGGCCCGAAGCCCCACGGCGGTTTCCTTCTCGCGGTGATGACCCGTGCGGCTGCTCACGTCGCCGACGGTGATCCGCTGGCCGTGTCCGCGCAGTTCCTGCGTGCGCCGGAGGTCGGGCCCGTGCTGGTCCGCACCGACGTGCGCAAGGCCGGGCGGACGGCGACGGTCATCGCGGTGACGCTGGAGCAACGCGGTCAGGTGTGCGTTGAGGCGTCGGTCACCACGGGGCGGATCCCCGAGCACCGGGCCGACTACGTGAACCTGCCCACCATGCCCGCGGCACCGCCTGCCGGTTCGGTGGAGATGGCCACGTTCCCGACCGGCGGGGTCTACCGGGTGGGCGCGCTGTGCGACCTTCGGGTGGACCGCGAGTCGGCGACGTTCCTCGACCGGCGCACGGACGGACCGCTGACGCTGAAGCTGTGGGCGCGGCCCACCGACGAGCAACCCGACCCGTACTTCGCGTTGCTCGCGGGTGATCTGTCGATGCCCGTCACGTTCAACCTCGGTCGTTTCGGCTGGTCACCGACGGTGCAGCTGACGGCGCTGCTGCGGGCCCGGCCGGCGCCGGGCTGGCTGCGCATCCACGTCACCTGCCAGGCGGTGCACGGTCAGTGGTTCGACGAAGACGCCACGGTGATCGATTCCGCCGGGCGGTTGGTGTGTCAGGCACGGCAGCTGGCGTTGACGCCTGCTGTGTGAGACTTGACCGATGACGAAGATCGCGGTGCTCGGCGCGGGCAAGATCGGTGAGGCGCTGCTGTCCGGGCTCTTGCAGGGCGGCCGCGCCGCCACGGATCTGATGTTCACGGAGAAGCACGAGTCACGGGCTCGTGCCTTGACCGAGCAGTACGGGTTCGAGGCCGTCACGGTCGCCGGCGCGGCTGCCCAGGCCGACGTGCTGATCGTGGCGGTCAAGCCGCAGGACATCGAACCGCTGCTGGTGGAACTCGCGCCGGTGCTGCGTCCCGGCACGTTGATCGTCTCGCTGTGCGCGGGGCTGCCGACGGCCCTGTACGAGCGCAGGCTGCCCGAGGGCACGCCGGTCGTGCGGGTCATGCCGAACACCCCGATGGTCGTCGGTGAGGCCATGAGCGCCGTCTCCGGCGGTTCCAACGCGACGGCCGAGCACCTCAAGATCGTCGAGGAGATGCTGTCGACCGTGGGCAAGGTCGCGGTGGTGCCGGAGTCGCAGCAGGACGCGGTGACGGCGCTGTCGGGCTCCGGGCCCGCGTACTTCTTCTTCCTGGTCGAGGCGATGATCGACGCGGGCATCCTGCTCGGCATCCCGCGCGACCTGGCCTCGACGCTGATCATCCAGTCGGCCGTGGGGGCCGCGACGATGCTGAACGAGGGCTCTTCGCACCCCGTGATCCTGCGTGAGGCCGTCACCTCCCCCGCGGGCACGACGATCATGGCCATCCGCGAGCTGGAGAAGCACGGCGTCCGTGCGGCCCTGCTCGCGGCCATCGAGAGCGCTCGTGACCGTTCGGTCGAGCTGGGCCGTCAGCACGAGGACTGAGTGCACGCGGGGCGCCTTCGTTTCCCTCTGGGGAACGCGGGGGCCCCGCGTTACCTACAAGCAACACTGGTTGGACGTCGCAGGAGTCACACCAGTCCCGCTACTCTCAGAGGCAGCACGTGCGTGTCGAACCGTTGGTGGGGAAGACCGACGGCACGACACGTGTCGAAGGATGCGGTGATGTATGCCTGCGAAGGAGAACGAACGAACAGGTCTCGCTCAGGTTCAGTTCCTGACCGTGGCCGAGGTGGCCTCGATGATGCGGGTCTCCAAGATGACCGTGTACCGCCTGGTGCACTCCGGTGAGCTGCCCGCAGTTCGGGTCGGCAAGTCGTTCCGGGTGCCCGAAAAGGCGGTCCACGCCTACCTGGAGAACGCGTACTTCGACGCTGGCTGAAAGCTGGTGAACCTCGCCGGGTAGACTGGTAGGCCGATCGTGCTTACCGGCGCGCCGTGCTTGACACGGCCAAGGCTGGGGCGCGCCAGTCAAAGCAACGTCTAGAGCTAAGGAACCCGCATGGGCTCGGTCATCAAGAAGCGCCGCAAGCGCATGTCGAAGAAGAAGCACCGCAAGCTGCTGCGCAAGACCAGGGTCCAGCGCAGGAAGCGCGGCAAGTAAGCCCGCATGCGCTCTGCCGCCGCCGGTCTCCTCACGGAGGCCGGCGGCGGTTGCGTTTCTCCAGCCCGCTCAGGGGTACTCGCCTGGGTGCTTGCACCGGCACGGATATCACCCTCTGAGACGAACCGCGGGAAACACGGGATCGGTCGCCGCCGTTCGGGTGATTAGCCGGTAAAGCCTGCGTGACCTGCGTCAAGACGGCGTTCCGGCCCCCTGCGGTTCTCTATTCGGTCTGTAGCATCGACCAATCGCACCACCCTTCGTGCTTGGAGTCGCATGACGCCCAAGGTCGTCCTCGTCACCGGAGTCAGCCGCTTCCTCGGCGGCCACCTCGCCGCGCGCTTCGCCGCGAACCCGGACATCGAGCGCGTGCTCGGTGTGGACACCGAACCGCCGCCGCGCGATCTGCTGCGCCGCATGGGCAGGGCCGAGTTCGTGCGGGCCGACATCCGCAACCCGCTGATCAGCAAGGTCATCTCCACCGCGAACGTGGACACGGTCGTGCACGCCTCCGTCACCGCGAACCCGGCCGGGCCCACCGGTCGCACGGTGATGAAGGAGATGAACGTCATCGGCACCATGCAGCTGCTGGCCGCGTGCCAGAAGTCGCCCAAGGTGCAGAAGCTCGTCGTGAAGTCCACCAGCGCCGTCTACGGGTCCAGCAGCCGCGACCCGGCGGTGTTCACCGAGGACATGGGCCCCAAGGACCTGCCGTCGTCCGGTTACGCCAAGGACGCGGTGGAGGTCGAGGGGTACGTGCGCGGGTTCGGCCGCCGCAGGCCGGATGTGAACGTCACCACGCTGCGCTTCACGAACTTCATCGGCCCGCGCATCGACACGGTGCTGACGCGCTACTTCGCTCTTCCGGTCGTGCCCACCGTTCTGGGCTACGACGCTCGTGTGCAGCTGTTGCACTCCGAGGACGCACTGGCGGTCCTGGAGCGCGCGACGATGCACGACCTGCCCGGTGTGTTCAACGTGGGCGGCGACGGCGTGCTGCTGCTGTCGCAGGCGATCAGGCGGGCGGGCAGGCTGAACCTGCCGGTGCCCAGCATGGCCGTGCCCACGGTCGGTGGCTTCTTCCGGAGCGCCCGGCTCGTCGACTTCTCGCCGGACCAGATGAGGTTCCTCAACTGGGGGCGCGTGGTCGACACCACCCTGCTGAAGAAGGAATTCGGGTTCACGCCGCGGTGGACCACCCAGCAGGCGTTCGACGACTACGTGAACGGCCGAGGTCTGAAGCCGCTCATCGACCCGGAGACGGTCGAAGCCGCGGAACGGGGAATCCTCGACGCGGCCGCCAGATTCCGCTGATCTTTGCTTTGAGGAGATGAACGCAGTGGCAGGAGCACGCGTTATCCCGCTGCACGACCCGGAACGCGACGCCGCGCGCCGAGCGCGCCACGTCGAGGTGGTTCCCGAGCCCGAGCAGCAGCAGTCCGGGACATCGGACTGGGAACGCAGGCTGGCCGACCTGCTGTCGTTCGCACGCAGGCGGATCGCGGGCGACTACCAGATCGACGAGTTCGGGTTCGACCGCGACCTCACCGAGAACGTGCTGATGCCGCCGCTGAAGCCGTTGTACGAGAAGTGGTTCCGCGTCGAGACCATCGGCATGAACAACATCCCGCTGGCCGGCGGCGCGCTGATCGTCGCGAACCACTCCGGGACGTTGCCGCTGGACGCCCTGATGACGTCGTACGGCATCGCGTCCGAGCACCCGGCGCACCGGTCCCTGCGCGGGCTCGGCGCCGACCTGGTGTTCCGCACGCCGCTGCTCGGTGCGATCGCCCGCAAGGGCGGCCAGACGCTCGCGTGCAACGCGGACGCCGAACGGCTGCTGTCCTCCGGTGAGCTCGTCGGCGTGTGGCCGGAGGGCTTCAAGGGCGTCGGCAAGCCGTTCAAGGACCGCTACAAGCTGCAGCGCTTCGGCCGCGGCGGCTTCGTGTCGGCGGCGCTGAAGACCGGTGTGCCGATCATCCCGTGCTCGATCGTCGGGGCCGAGGAGATCTACCCGATGATCGGCGACATCAAGGCTCTCGCGCGGTTGTTCGGTTTCCCGTACTTCCCGGTGACGCCGTTCTTCCCGCTGCTCGGTCCGCTGGGCGCGATCCCGCTGCCCTCGAAGTGGTACATCGAGTTCGGCGAGCCGATCCAGACGGACGTGTTCGGCGAGAACGCGTCCGACGACCCGATGCTCGTCTTCAACCTCACCGACCAGGTGCGGGAGACGATCCAGCAGACCCTCTACCGGCTGCTCACCCAGCGTCGGAACGTGTTTCTCGGCTGATCAGGGACTGGACCTGGTCGTAGCTGAACGACGGTGAGGCGGGCTCGCCGTCACGCACTGCTTCGGCGGTCGCGACGGTGTGCCGCAGCGCTGCCCTGAACAGCAGCGAACCGGTGCTGATCCGCTTCACGCCGAGGTCTCCGAGTTCCTTCGGCGTGCGTTGCTGGGCCAGCACGTTCAACGGGGCGAGCGTCGCGAGCTTCTCGATGTCCCTCGACTCGGTCAGGCCCGCCACGAAGATCCCGTCCGCGCCGGCGTCGACGTAGCGGCGAGCGCGGTCCTCGGTCTCCTCCAGGGCCACGCCCTGCCAGTGGGTGTCGATGCGGGCGTTGAGGAAGACGCCCGGCGCACGTCCCTTCACGGCCGCGATGAGTTCTGCCTGCTCCTGCGGGGTGGCGAGGCCGTGCGGGCGGCCGTCCTCCAGGTTCACCCCGGCCACGCCGAGGTTCGCCACGAGATCGGCCACCTCCGCCGGCGTCCTGCCGAAGCCCGACTCCAGGTCCGCGGTGACTGGACAGGGCAACGTGGCGAGCAGCCTCGCCAGTGCCGTCGCCTGGTCGCCGGCCAGGCCCATGCCGTCCGGGATGCCGTGCGCTGCCGCGACGCCGAGGCTCGTCGTGCCGATCGCCGGGAAGCCCGCCGCGTGCAGAGCCACCGCCGAGGCGTGGTCCCAGGCGTTGGGGAGGATCAGCGGCTCGTCCTGGTGGTGCAGGGCCCTGAACGCCATGTTCTTGGCGATCCGGGTGGCCAGGTGCCGGCCGGGGCAGGCGTGCGGGCCGTGGCCGAACGGGTGGGCGTCGAGACTCACCTCGACGGTGCCGGTCTTCGTGGCCCTGCGGGTGATCGGGACCGGTGGGGCCTGGTTGCCGGTGCGCAGGTGCTCGGCCAGGGCGTTCGTGGCCGCCCAGGCCTGGACGAGCAGGCCAATTCTCGCCGCTGCCTCCTCGTCGTGGGTGCCGGCCAGGCGTTCCACGGCCGCGTCGGCTGCCGCGGTGATCGGCTCGTGCGGCTGGTAGCTGGGAGCGATTCTGGCGATGTCGTCGAGCGAGCCGGGCAGGCCCAGCGCGGTGGCCAGCTCGTCGAGCGTGGTCGCGGTGACGTCGTCGAGGAGCCTGGTCGTGAGCGCACGCCTGCGGGTGTGGTCCGGGCCGTTGCTGAAGCGGACGACGGTGGCGCGCAGCCACGCCACGCCCCGGTCGCCGCCGGGGGCGCTCGGTACGGGGAGGCTCAGCAGCTCTTCGGTCATGGTGTCGACGCTAGAGCCGGGACGGTTCGGCGCGGGCCGAAGTGTTCCGGTCGCAGAATGGGTTCCATGGAGGGACTTGCGCAGGTTGCCGGGTTGCTCGCGGACCGGACGCGGGCGGCGTTCTGCGGGGCCCTGCTGGACGGACGGGCCTGGACGGCCCGGGAGCTGGCCGTGCACGCCGGGGTGGCCGCCTCCACCGTCAGCGAGCACCTGACCAGGCTGGTCGAGGGCGGGCTGCTGGTCGAGCACCGGCAGGGGCGGCACCGGTACGTGGCTCTGGCCGGGCCGCACGTCGCGGAGCTGCTGGAGAGCATGGTCGCGTTCGCCGGGCCCGACGCGCGGCCTCGTTCGCTGCGGGCGGTCTCTGCCTCGGAGGCGATGGCACGTGGCCGGACCTGCTACGACCACCTGGCCGGGCAGCTCGGGATCACGTTGAGGTCAGGGCTGGTGGCGCTGGGCGTGGTGACGGCGGACCTCGCCGTCACCGAGCCGGGGATGGTGTGGCTGAAGGAGCTCGGGTTCGAGCCCTCGCAGCGTCAGGTCAGCCGGGCGTGCCTGGACTGGACCGAGCGCGTGCCTCACCTCGCCGGCGCGGCTGGAGCCCATCTGTGCCGGGTGTTCCTCGAACGCGGCTGGGTGCGGCGGATCGGGTCCGGGCGTGCCGTCGTCCTCGCTCCCGAGGGTGAGCAGGGGTGGCGGGAACTGGGGATCGTCTGACCCGCTACTTCACCCGGCGGCGGTAGGCCATCGTGGCCGCCACGGCTCCGGCCAGCGCGCCCGCGCCCAGCACCGACGGGACGCCGATCTTCGCCGCCTTGCGGCCGGTGCGGAAGTCGCGGATCTCCCAGCCCTTGCGGCGCGAGACCTCGCGCAGCTGCGAGTCCGGGTTCACGGCCACGGCGGTGCCCACGACCGACAGCATCGGGACGTCGTTGGACGAGTCCGAGTAGGCGGTGCAGCGCCGCAGGTCGAGGCCCTCCTTGGCGGCCAGCGAGCGGACCGCCTGTGCCTTGGCCTTGCCGTGCAGGAGGTCGCCGACCAGACGGCCCGTGTAGACGCCGTTCGTCGACTCGGAGACCGTGCCGAGGGCGCCGGTCAGGCCCAGGCGGCGCGCGATGATCTGCGCCAGTTCCACCGGGGTCGCGGTGACCAGCCAGACGCGCTGACCAGCGTCGATGTGCATCTGAGCGAGGGCCTGGGTGCCCTTCCAGATGCGGTCGGCCATCAGCTCGTCGTAGATCTCCTCGCCCAGCGAGACCAGTTCGGCGACGGTGCGGCCCGCGACGAAGGAGAGGGCCTGCTCGCGGGAGGCCTTCACCGACTCCGGGTCCTCGCGGCCGCCCACCCGGAACTTCAGCTGCTGCCAGACGAAGCCCGCGAGGTCGGAGGTCGAGAAGTACTTGCGCGCGGCCAGGCCACGGGCGAAGTGGAAGATCGACGCGCCCATCATCATCGTGTTGTCCACGTCGAAGAAGGCCGCTGCCGTCAGGTCCGGCGGGACCGTCAGGGACGCTTCGAGCTCCGGCGCCATCGCGGCGGCCTGGATCGCGGCGTCCGCCGATGCCTCGCCGGCTAGTTCGGCCAGCCGGTCGCTCTCCACGTCACGCTTGCTTGCCATGTCCCAAGCGTAGCGATCAGGTTCGTCGGAAACCGCCCGACTCAGCCGAAGCTGATGCCGGGTAGCAGCGGAAGCGAGATGCTCGGCAGCGGGAGCGGCAGCGGAATCGTGATTCCGGGCTTGCCGGTCGAGGGCTGGGGCGAGGTGCCCGGCTGGGACGTCTGCGGGTTCGACGTGCCCGGCGCCACCGACTGGGTGGGCTGGACCGGCGGGACCGCGGAGCCCGAGGGCGTGGGCAGGCCGGACGGGGTCGGCTGGACCGAGGACGGCTCGCGGCCCGACGAGGAGTTCGGGTCGGTGACCGCTGCGGCGCACTCGTCCTTGGCCGGCAGCGGGCCGAGCGGGTCGGAGGAACCGCTGATCACGGCGTCGCACCCGGCGCGGGCGGCGAGGTCGTGGGCTCGCTGGGCGATGCTCGCCAGCAGCCACATCGTGGTGTCGGCGTGGGCGCCGGCGTCACCGGGCAGGCGGGGGCGCAGGGTGCCGATCTTCACGTACTGGGCGAGTGCCCAGTCGCGGAGCGCGGGCAGAGCGGTCTCGTCGGACGAGGTCGCGTAGGTGGTGAGCTGGCGGGCGCCCTCGACCGCGTCGGCGTCCAGGTCGGACAGCGCGGTGAGCTGCGCTTCCGGGGCCGAGGAGCGGTCGGCGAGGGTCTCCATCTCGCTGACCCTGGACGCGGCGAACTCCAGGTGCTTGAGGGCGCGGTCCTCGTCGTCGAAGGTCAGGCCCAGCGACGCGCTTTCGGTGGTGCGCTTGATGCCGTAGAGCGGGTCTCCCGGGAGCGCGTCACGGCTGAGCAGCACACTCATGCCGGCGAGTGACAACAGCAAGCAGAGGACCGCGGCCGCTGCGACCGCTAATCGTGCGCGCGCTCCCACCCGTCTTACCGACGAGAGCTCCAGTGGCTTCTCGGGCGGGGGCGCGGTGAGGACGCGCTGTCTCATCCGTTCGCGCGCCTCGGCGTCCGGGCCGACGTCCATCCGCCGGAGGAGTTCGACGATCGCGAGGTCCTCAGCGAGGTCGTCGTTCCCCACCGGCTGTGGGCCGCCTTCAACGGCACGAGCGAAGCGCTCGTGCTCCGTGTGCCGCCACCGCGGTGTTCTTCCCTTGCCGTCCATCTCAGCCCGAGTAACGAAGTTGATCTAGTTTGGGTTACGCGTCTGCGATCGCAATCACCGCAACCACGACGGAAGAATCTGTGCGAGCCGCCTCACGGCCCTGTGTTGCAGCGCCTTCACGGCGCCCTCGTTGCGGTCCATGATCTGCGCGACCTCGGACACGGACTTGCCCTCGATGAACCTCAGCACGATGCAGTCGCGCTGGTCGTCGCCCAGCTGGGAGACGCACCGGAGCAGCTCCGCGTTGGTCGCCTCGGTCATGACCTCCTGCTCAGGGCCGCTCGTCTCCTCGCGGTTGTCCTGCAGTTCAGCCGTGGTGATCTCGAGCCGGTAGCGGCTCGACTTCACGTGGTCGAACACGATGTTGCGGGCGATCGTGACGAACCACGCCCCGACGTCACGGCCCTGGTAGCTGACCGAACCGATGCTCCGCAGCGCCCTGAGGAAGGTCTCGCTCGTCACGTCCTCGGCGAACGCGCGATCGCCGCCCACCCGGAAGAGGACATAGCGGAAGACCATGTCGACGTAGTTGTCGTACAGCACTCCGAACGCCTCGGTGTCACCCGCCTGGGCGGCCTTGACGAGCTGCCACGGCTCGTCGGCGGCGTTGTCGTGCTGACCCCCCGTCATGGTCCGGGTGGTCCTGATCGTGTTCGGTCGTGCCCGCGCGGTCATCGGCTCGCGGCACCTCCACAGAGTCGCCGTGGCGGCAGCATACGTGTTGTTACTCCGTAGTAGGTAGCGGATGGTTCTGTGGTGCAGACGAGCCAACCGTGACTTCATGACGCCCGTCACGCGTGGAAGACTGCTCGAAGCGTCCAGTTGTTCATGAGGAGGCCATGTTGACTTCCGCTCGCAATGTGTCAGATCTGGTCCGTGCTTCGGCACGGCGGGGACCCAGCCACGTCGCCTTGGTCGACGTAGCGAGCGGTAAGAGCCTCACGTGGGAAACCATCGACGGCGCGACCGATGCTTTCGCCCGCCATTTGGCTGATTCAGGACTCGAATCGGGCGACCGAGTGGCGGTACGACTGCCCACGAGCCCCGAGTTCGTGGTCGCCGTGTTCGGAATTCTGCGTGCGGGCGGCGTCGTGGTGCCCACCGGCCCCGGCATCCCGCCGCGCGAGCTCCAGCGGATCCTCGCCGACTCCGGCGCCGCGCTGCTGGTCGGCGACGGCGAGGGCTCGGACGCGCAGGTTCTCGACGTCCCGGACGTCACGGCCACCGCCGCGCCGTTCGAGGCCGTCCGCGGCGGTGAGGACCTCGCGGTCCTCGGCTACACCTCGGGCACGTCCGGTGTGCCGCGCGGAGCGATGCTGTCGCACCGCGCGTTGCTCGCGAACGTCTCGCAGTGCGCCTCCCTGCGTCCCGCCCCCGTGACGGCGGGCGACCGGGTGCTGCTCGCGCTGCCGTTGTTCCACGTCTACGGCCTCGGCCCCGGCCTGCTGCAGGTGGCGGGCGCCGGCGCCACGGCGGTCCTGCTGGAGCGCTTCGACCCCGCGGCGGTGCTGGACGTCATCGAGGACCACCGCGTCACCACCATGGTCGGCGTGCCGCCCATGTACCGGGCACTGCTCGCGAACCCGGTCGAGTTGCTGCGCGAGAAGCTCGCCACGGTCCGCCTCTTCACCTCCGGTGCGGCCCCGCTCCCGGCGAGCGTCATCGCGGAGATGCGCGGCGCGATCGGCATCCCGATCTACGAGGGCTACGGCCTGACCGAGACGGGCCCGGTGCTGACGTCCACGCTGGTCGGCGGCGTGCCGAAGCCGGGTTCGGTGGGTCAGGCACTGCCCGGCGTCGAGATCCGTCTGGTCGACACCGACGGTTCGGTGCTCGACATCGACGAGGACGAACCCGGCACGGGCCTGGTGTCCGCGAAGGGCGACAACCTCTTCAGCGGCTACTGGCCGGACGGCGCGTACGGCCCGGACAGCTCCGGCTGGTTCCGCACCGGCGACGTCGGCTTCATCGACGCCGACGGCGACCTGCACCTGGTGGACCGCGCGGGCGACCTGATCATCGTCAACGGCTTCAACGTCTACCCGCACGAGGTGGAACAGGTCATCGGCGAGATGGACGGGGTCGTGGAGGCCGCGGCCGTCGGTGTGCCGAACGAGAAGACCGGCGAGTCCGTGAAGGTCGTCGTGGTGCTCCGCGACGGCGCCACGGTCTCCGTCGAGGACGTCGTCGCGCACTGCGCCGCGCGACTGGCCAAGTTCAAGGTGCCGACGTCGGTGGAGTTCGCCCCGGCCCTGCCGCACTCGCCGACCGGCAAGCTGGCGCGCGCCGTCCTGCGCAAGCCGCTGGGAGCATGACGGCATGAGCCACCACGTGACGCTGATGAGCCGGGTCGACTGCCACGCCTGCGAGGAGGCGGCGACCGAGATCGAGCGGATCTGCGCCGACCTGGGCGCGACCTGGTCCGTCGAGGACGTGGACGCCGACCCGGAGCTGCGGGCCGAGTACGGGGACCGGGTGCCGGTGTTCCTGGTGGACGGGTCCGAGCACGGGTACTGGAAGGTCGAGGAGGACCGCCTGCGGGCGGCTCTCGCCGGCTAGTGCGGTGGCCACTAACCTTTACCCGGTATTTCGCCGGTCAGACGGCCGCGAGGCGCCCTGCTGAGCGCCGGAAGACCCGGTGAAGGTTCGTGGTCACCGCACTAGCCCTGGTCGGGGGCCGGGGACCCGTTCAGTCCTCGCCGCCGTCCAGCCTGCGCCGGAGCGCCGCCAGTTGCTCCTCGGACGGCTCGATGACGCCCGGCTCGACGTAGCCGGGGTACTCGGGCGGCATGGCGGGGAAGTCACGCGGATCCGTGCCCCTGGTCTCCGCGATCCAGTCGGCCGCCCAGTACCAGGCCTCCTTGTTGAAGTGCAGGCCCCGGTAGGACGCGTCCGGCGGTTCGTACGGGTAACTCGCGAGGGCGGCCTCCACGGCCTCATCTGCGGACATGTCGCCGTAGTGCTGCAACGTCCAGGCGTAGTTCGTGCGCTCGTTCTCGAGGTAAGCGACGTACTCCTGCTCAGGCCAGCCGTCTTCGGACACGCCTCCAGCGCAGGAGTTGATTACCGAGGGCTTACGACCTGAGCGAACCAGGGCCGCTCGGGTGTCGAATGAGAGGCATGAAGCCCGCCAAGGCCGCACTCACCGGACTGCTCGCCCTCGTGGCCGCCCTAGCGGCAGGGCACCTGGTGGCGGCCTTCGTGGGCCTGAGCGCCTCCCCGTACCTCGCGGTGGGCAACGCCGCGATCGACCTCACGCCGTCCTGGCTGAAGGACTTCGCGGTCACCACGTTCGGCACGGCAGACAAGCTCGTGCTGCTCACCGGCATGGCCCTGGTCCTGGCGGGCATCGGCATCGGTGCGGGCCTGGCCAGCAGGAACAGTGCCGCGCCGGGATCGCTGGTGGCCGTGCTGCTCGGGTTCGTGGGCGTCGTGGCGGTCGTCACGAGGCCGGACGTCGGGCAGCTCGCGGTCCTCGCACCCGTCGCCAGCACGGCCGCGGGCGTCTACGTGTTCCGCTACCTGCACAAAGAGGCCGAGGAGAGTGACAGCAGGCGCGGCTTCCTGATCACCGCCGGGCTGACGGTCTTCGCGGGGGTCGCGGGGCAGCTGTTCGGCAACCGGACGGACGTCGAGGGCTCGAGGCAGGCCATCGGCGACCTCACGCCGAAGACGAAGGCGCCGGAGATCCCGTTCAACGCCGACTTCGTCAAGGACGGCACCCCGAGCTTCATCACCAGCGGCGAGGACTTCTACCGGATCGACACCGCGCTGAGCGTGCCGCGGATCCGGGCCGAGGAGTGGGCGCTGCGGGTGCACGGCATGGTCGAGCGGCCGATGGTGCTCACGTTCGAGGAGATCCGCAGCAAGGACCTCGTGGAGGAGACGGTCACGCTGACCTGCGTCTCCAACGAGGTCGGCGGGCCGTACATCTCCACGGCCAACTTCATCGGCGTCAAGATCGGCGACGTGCTGCGGGAGGCCGGCGTGAAGGCGGGCGCCGACCAGCTGTTCAGCACCAGCGACGACGGGTTCACGGCGGGCAGCCCGCTCGACTACGTGCTCGAGAACGGGCTGATCGCGATCGGCATGAACGGCGAACCGCTGCCCGCCGAGCACGGTTTTCCCGCCCGGCTCGTGGTGCCGGGGCTCTACGGCTACGTCTCCGCGACCAAGTGGGTCACCGACCTCAACGTCACCACGTTCGCCAAAGAACAGGGCTACTGGATTCCGCGCGGGTGGGCGACCAGGGCGCCGATCAAGGCGTCCTCGCGGATCGACCGGCCCCGGCGGATGGGCAAGGTCCAGGGGAAGGCCGTCATCGCCGGAACGGCGTGGGCGCAGCCCAAGGGCGTGGCCAAGGTCGAGGTCCGCGTCGACGGCGGGCCGTGGCAGGAGACCGAACTCGGGGCCGACGTCAGCGACAGCACCTGGCGGATGTGGAAGATCGAGATGGACCTCTCCCAGGGCAGTCACACGGTCGAGTGCCGGGCCACCGACAAATCCGGGTTCACCCAGGACCAGGCCCGCCTGGACCCCGTTCCCGACGGCGCGACGGGATGGCATTCGGTCACCTTCACCGTCGAGTAGGCGCTCACCCCGTAGTGATCATGAACCGCTGAACTGCTGGTCACGCCCTGTCACCAGTGCTGTGACACCCGATCACCGACTTTGTGCATGCGTTCACAAGCGGTACGGTGTGAGCATCACCAACGCCGCGGGGTCCCTGCGGTGAAGCACACCCGGAGGTCGGAGAGCGTGGCATCACAGCGGGGCGAAGGTGAGACGACCACCACCCCTCTGGAGGCTGCCGACAAGGAACGCGCTCGCGCGATTCCCGAGGCGGCCGTGGCCCGCCTCGCCGTGTATCTGCGCGTGCTGTCCGGCATGGCCGACCAGGGCGTGACGGCGGTCTCGAGCGAGGAACTGAGCCAGGCCGCCGGCGTCAACGCGGCGAAGCTCCGCAAGGACCTGAGCTACATCGGCAGCTACGGCACGAGGGGCGTCGGGTACGACGTAGAGGTCCTCGTGAGCCACATCGAGCGCATCCTCGGCCTCACCCGCAACCACTCCGTGGCCGTCGTCGGCATCGGTAACCTTGGTCACGCTCTCGCCAACTACGGCGGGTTCCCCGGCCGTGGTTTCCCGGTCACCGCCCTCTTCGACGTGGACGCCGATCTCGTCGGAATCCCTGTTGGGGGCATCCCCGTCAACCACATCGACGAGATCACCGCGGTCTGCATGGAGCGCGAGGTGTCGATCGGCGTCATCGCGACGCCGCCGCCCGCCGCTCAGTCGGTTTGCGACCGTTTGGTATCTGCGGGCGTCCAGTGCATTCTGAACTTCGCACCAGTTGTCCTTCAGGTTCCAGACAACGTCGAGGTGCGCAAGGTTGACTTGGCGGTCGAGATGCAGATCCTGTCGTTCCACGTCGCTCGACGTGCGGACGAGGCTGCCAGCGTCTCGTCGGGGATCGTCTCGGCAGGCAACAACGGACTCGGTGTGGACGGGATGGTGATTCGCCCGTGAGCGTGAGCCAATCGGCTCCGGCAGACGTGGTGACCACATGAGCTTGCTCGTAGTCGGTCTGTCGCACCGCACCGCCCCCGTTCCGGTCCTGGAACGCGTCACCGTGGCCGAGCCGGACCTGCCCAAGGTCCTCGGTCAGTTGCTCGCCGCGCCCAGCGTCTCCGAGGCGATGGTCCTGTCGACCTGCAACAGGGTCGAGGTCTACGCCGTCGTCGAGTCGTTCCACGGCGGCATGTCCGAGGTCGTCGAGGTCCTCGCGCAGCACGCCCAGGTCGACGCGAACTCGCTCTACGAGCACTTTTACGTGCATTACGCCGCCGCTGCCGTCGAGCACCTGTTCTCCGTCGCGGCCGGCCTCGACTCGATGGTCGTCGGCGAGTCCCAGATCCTCGGCCAGCTGCGCGGTGCGTACGCGGCGGCGGACGAGGCGGGCACCGTCGGCAGGACCGTCCACGAACTCACCCAGAACGCGCTGCGCGTCGGCAAGCGCGTGCACTCCGAGACCGGCATCGACCACGCGGGCGCGTCGGTCGTGTCCGAGGCGCTCGGTGACGCGGAGGCCCAGCTGGGCACCCTCGTCGGCAGGCGCGCGCTGCTCGTCGGCGCGGGCGCCATGGGTGGCCTGGCCGCCGCGCACCTGCGCAGGGCGGGCATCGGCGAGGTCGTCATCGCGAACCGGACGCAGGCCAACGGTGTGCGTCTCGCCACGTCGCTCAAGGCAGAGGGCGTCCCCGCGACGGCCGTCGACCTGGCCGCGCTGGGCGTCGAGATCGACCTCGCGGACATCGTCTTCGCGTGCACCGGGTCGGTCGACACGGTCGTTCGCGCGGACATGATCAGCAAGCGCTCGCGGCCGTTGGTCGTGTGCGACCTGGGCCTGCCCAAGGACGTAGACCCGGCCGCGGCCGATCTGCCGAACGTTCGTGTGGTGGACCTGGAAACCCTGCAGCGCCGTCTCTCGGACGCGCCCGCGGGCCAGGACGCCCGCCTGGCGGCCCAGCTGGTCGCCGACGAGGTCAAGGCCTACCTCGCCGGCCAGCGTTCCGCCGAGGTCACGCCGACCGTGACGGCCCTGCGCAAGCGGGCCGCCGAAGTGGTCGACGCCGAACTGCTCCGTCTTGATTCGCGACTTCCCGAACTGGACGCCGCGACACGCGGTGAATTGGCCAAGACGGTGCGTCGCGTTGTAGACAAGCTCCTGCACACGCCGACCGTCAGGGTGAAGGAGCTCGCCTCCGCCCCTGGTGGTACCGGCTACGCGGAGGCTCTCCGCGAACTGTTCGGGCTCGACCCCCAGGCTCCTGGGGTTGTCAGTCAGACCAAGCAAGCTTCTGTGGATGGTGAAACGCGGTGACCCGCACCCTACGGATCGGTACCCGAGGCAGCGCACTGGCGCTCGCGCAGACGGGGACCGTGGCCGAGGCGCTGAAGGCTGCCGGAGCACAGGTCGAGATCGTCGTCATCAAGACGCCGGGCGACCTCTCCGACGCTCCGATCGCCCAGATCGGCATCGGCGTCTTCACGTCGGCCCTTCGCGACGCGCTCGCGAACGGTGAGATCGACGTCGCCGTCCACTCCTACAAGGACCTCCCGACCGCGCCGGACCCCCGGCTGACGCTCGCGGCCGTGCCCCAGCGAGAGGACCCGCGCGACGCTCTCGTGGCGCGCGACGGTCTCACGCTCGGTGAGCTGCCGCAGGGGTCCACTGTGGGCACCGGTTCGCCGCGCCGCGCGGCCCAGCTGGAGGCCCTCGGCCTCGGGCTGGACATCGTTCCGTTGCGCGGCAACGTGGACACGCGGATCGGCAAGGTCCGCAACGGTGAGCTCGACGCGGTGGTGCTGGCTCGCGCCGGCATCGCGCGGCTCGGTCGCACGAGCGAGATCACCGAGAACCTGGAGCCCATCCAGATGCTTCCCGCACCCGCACAGGGTGCGTTGGCAGTCGAGTGCCGGGTCGACGACGTCGACGCCGAGCACCTGATCCAGTCCACTTTGGACGATTCGGCCAGCCGGGCCGCTGTGACCGCTGAGCGCGCCATGCTGGCCGCGCTCGAAGCGGGCTGCAGCGCGCCGGTCGGCGCGCTGGCCGATGTGGTGGAAGACCTCGATGACGACGGGAAGGTCGTGTACCGACTTTCCCTGCGCGGGGTCGCTGCGACGCCGGAGAACGATCTCCTCCGTGCGTCCACCACCGGTGACTTGACCGAAGCTGAGGGACTTGGCCGGGCGCTGGCCGCCGAGTTGCTCGACCTCGGGGCCGCGGTTCTCAGCGGTCCAGAGGCGTAATCGATGGGGAGTGCCCTGATGACCCGCGCACGCAAGACCCCCGGACGCGTCGCCTTCGTGGGCTCCGGCCCCGGCGACACCGGGCTGCTCACGGTCCGGGCCCACGACTTGCTCACCAGGGCTGAACTCGTGGTCACGGACCCGGACGTTCCTGCGGACGTCCTCGCGACCGTGCCGGAGGGAGTCGAGGTCCGCCCCGCTGTCGGTGAGTCCGCCGACGTGGCCAAGGACCTGGTGAACGAGGCGCGCAACGGTGCGACCGTCGTCCGTCTCGTCGCGGGTGACCCGCTGACGCTCGACTCGGTCGTCAAGGAAGCGCAGGCCGTCGCGAAGTCGACGATCCCGTTCGACGTCGTACCCGGTGTGCCCTCGGGCACCGCGGTGCCGGCGTACGCGGGTGTCGCTCTCGGTGGCGTGCACACCGAGGTCGACGTGCGCGCCGTGACGGACTGGGCCGGCCTCGCCGCCGCGCCCGGCACGCTCGTGCTGCACGCGACCGGCTCGCACCTGGCCGAGGCCGCGTCGAACCTGGTGGAGAACGGCCTCGCGCCGCAGACACCGGTCGCCGTGACCGCCGAGGGAACGGGCTTCCAGCAGCGCACCATCGACACCACGCTGGCCGCCGTCGCGGCCGACGCCGGTGAGATGGGCGGCCCGCTGGTCGTCACCGTCGGTGCCGCCGCCGCCAACCGCTCGAAGCTCTCCTGGTGGGAGTCGCGGGCGCTGTACGGCTGGCGAGTGCTGGTCCCGCGGACCAAGGAGCAGGCCGGCGCGATGTCCGAGCGTCTGCACTCGCACGGCGCCATCGCCGTCGAGGTGCCGACGATCTCGGTCGAGCCGCCCCGCAGCCCCGCGCAGATGGAGCGCTCGGTCAAGGGTCTCGTCGACGGCCGCTACCAGTGGGTCGTCTTCACCTCGACCAACGCCGTCCGCGCGGTGTGGGAGAAGTTCCGCGAGTTCGGCCTGGACGCTCGTGCGTTCTCCGGCGTGAAGATCGCGTGCGTCGGCGAGGCCACGGCCGCGAAGGTGCGCTCGTTCGGCATCATCCCGGAGCTCGTGCCGTCGGGTGACCAGTCGTCCGAGGGCCTGCTGAACGACTTCCCGCCCTACGACGACATCCTCGACCCGGTCGACCGCGTGCTGCTGCCGCGGGCCGACATCGCCACCGAGACGCTGGCCGCGGGCCTGCGCGAACGTGGCTGGGAGATCGACGACGTGACGGCGTACCGCACCGTGCGTGCGGCCCCGCCGCCCGCCGACACCCGCGAGATGATCAAGTCCGGTGGCTTCGACGCGGTGTGCTTCACCTCGTCGTCGACCGTGCGGAACCTGGTCGGCATCGCGGGCAAGCCGCACGCCCGCACGCTCGTCGCGTGCATCGGCCCGCAGACCGCCGAGACGGCGCGGGAGTTCGGCCTCCGGGTCGACGTGCAGCCTGAGGAGGCGAACGTGCCCGCGCTGGTCGACGCGCTGGCCGCGCACGCCGCCCGGTTGCGCGCCGAGGGAGCCCTTCCTCCCCCGCGCAAGACCAAGCGCCTGCGCAGGAGCTAGAACAAACTGAAGCCGTCGGGGCCACTCAAGATCCTTTGAGTGGCCCCTTCGACTCTCTTCCGTCAGGGAGTCAAGGATGTACCCACTTCACCGGCCGAGGCGTCTGCGCACGACGCCCGCGATGCGCCGCCTGGTCTCCGAGACCGAGGTGCGCCCGAGGCAGCTCGTGCTGCCGATGTTCGTCAAGGAAGGCCTGGCCGAGCCCGCTGAGATCAGCAGCATGCCGGGCGTCCTGCAGCACTCCCGCGACTCGTTGCGCAAGGCCGCGGTCGAGGCCGTGCAGGCAGGAGTCGGCGGCATCATGCTGTTCGGCGTCCCCGCCGTGCGCGACGCCGTCGGTTCCGGTGGCACCGACCCGGACGGCATCCTCAACGCCGCGCTGGGCGACCTGCGCGCGGAACTGGGCGACAGCACCGTGCTCATGTCGGACTGCTGCCTCGACGAGTTCACCGACCACGGCCACTGCGGCGTTCTCGCCGCCGACGGCACCGTGGACAACGACGCGACCCTTGAGGTCTACGGCGAGATGGCCGTGGCCCAGGCGCGCGCCGGTGCCCACGTCGTCGGCCCCAGCGGCATGATGGACGGCCAGATCGCCTTCATCCGCAACGCCTTGGACCAGGCGGGCCTGCCCGACACCGGCATCCTGGCCTACTCGGCCAAGTACGCGTCGGCGTTCTACGGCCCGTTCCGCGACGCCGTCGAGTCGCAGCTCGCGGGCGACCGCAAGACCTACCAGCAGGATCCCGCGAACGCCCGTGAGGCGATCCGCGAGGTGCAGCTGGACCTCGCCGAGGGCGCGGACATGGTCATGGTCAAGCCCGCCCTGCTGTACCTGGACGTGCTGCGCTCGGTCGCCGAGGTGTCGGACGTTCCCGTTGCGGCGTACCAGATCTCCGGCGAGTACTCGATGATCGAGGCCGCCGCTGCGAACGGCTGGATCGACCGCGAGCGCTCGATCCTGGAGTCGCTCACGTCCATCCGTCGTGCCGGCGCGGACATCGTGCTCACGTACTGGGCAACCGAAGCCGCCCGATGGCTGGACCGGTAACTCCCGCTCCTGTCCCGAAGCTGATCGACGTCGCGCGCTGGCTGTGGATCGCCAGCGCGTGCGTCGGCATGCTGCGGTTCGTGGTGCAGCTCTTCGACCGCGAGACCCTCGTGGCCGAGGCACGCCGCCAGAATCCCTCGCTGGGGCAGGATCAGATCGATGCGGGCGTGAACGGTGGTGTCCTCTTCGGACTGTTGATCGCCGTCGCCGTGCTGCTCGCGTACACGCGGTTCGCGAACGCGATGGCGCGCGGCCGCAACTGGGCCCGGATCGTGCTGACCGTGCTGGGCGGAGCCTCTGTCGCGTTCGGACTGTTCCGGCTCGGTGCCTGGAGCAGTGGGGTCGCGGCGGAGCTCGGGGTGGAG
The DNA here is from genome assembly GCF_044765805.1 of Lentzea sp. NPDC102401. Taxonomy (NCBI): domain Bacteria; kingdom Bacillati; phylum Actinomycetota; class Actinomycetes; order Pseudonocardiales; family Pseudonocardiaceae; genus Lentzea; species Lentzea sp. NPDC102401. The sequence goes on from NZ_JBIWKS010000003.1 coordinate 835,213, forward strand.
ATGCGGGCGGTCGACCTGGCCGTAACGCTGGTCACCACCGTGCTGGACGCGACCGCGATAGTGCTGATGTACCGGGTGTCCGCGCACTTCAGGAAGCGCGTCACGGTGGACAGCGCCTTCCTGCGGACCTAGGTTTCGAACGTGACGTCTCCGAATGAATCGGGCACCCCTCGCACCATCACCGCGGGCTACTGGCTCGTCGTGGTCGGTGTGGCCCTCAGCGTCCTGGCCGCGCTGTACGTGCTGCTGAACAAGGAGGTGCTGGTCGAGGCCACCCTGCAAGGCAACAAGGACCCGAAGGTCACGCGGGAGATGATCGCCTCGACGGTGAACACCCTGGTGATCGTCTCGATGGTCGTGACGCTGGTGCTGGCCGGTCTCGCGGTGTGGTTCGCGGGCAAGGTCAAGGCGGGCATCAGGAAGAGCCGCACCGGCCTGATGATCACGTTGCTGATCGGGCTGTTCTTCCAGCTGATCTCGAACACCCTCGGGGTCGTGACGGTGCTGATCGCCATCTCCGGCCTGGTGCTGTTCTACTTCCGGCAGTCGACCGACTACCTGACCGAGCGCGAGCAGCTGACGTGAACGACGCTCCCCGGCCGGTCCGCATCGCGGTCGGGCTCTGGCTCGCGACCGCCGTTTTCGTGGTGTTCACCACGGCCGGGCTGTGGTTCCAGCGCGGTGAGGTGCAGCGCCTGACCGACTGGACGTCCGGACAGGTCACGAGCTTCCTGGCCACGCTGTCCGGGGTCGCGCTGATCTTCGTGGCGGCCTACGTGGTGCTGACCAGGCTGTTCCTCAAGCGCAAGAACTGGGCCCGGATCACGTTGTCGCTCGTCGCCATCGCGCACATGGTCTGGATCCTGTTCGTCGGCATCAGCGCGTCGAACTTGGTCACGTTGCTGCTCATCTGCTTCGCAATCGTCTTCACGTGGCAGGCGCGTACGGCACAGTGGATCGCGGAGGTGCGAGAGCAGTGACCTATCCGCAGGACCCGTGGCAGCGGCAGAACCCCGACGACGTCCAGTGGCAGAACCCCGCGGGCGCCTATCCCGTGACCCCGGCGCCCACCGGTCAGTACCAGGTGAACCACGTCGGGCAGGCGAGCTTCTCGATGGCGCCGCTCTCGCCCGTGCTGCCCCACGAGATGGCGCCGCCTCGACCCGCCACGATCACCGCCGCGATGTGGATCTGGATCGCGGGTGCCGTGCTGTCCGTGGCCGTGATCCCGGTGCTGCTGCTCGTCAACGCCGACTACATCCCGAACCAGGGCAGCTCCGTCACGGAGCAGGACCGCCAGGCGGGCGAACTCGGGGTGCGGGTCATGGCCGTGTTCTCCGGGTTCGCCATGCTCGTCGCTGCCGCGCCGTACGTCGCGTTCGCCGTCGTGCTGCGCAACGGCCAGAGCTGGGCGCGCATCCTGCTCACGATCCTCGCCGTGATCGGGTTCCTGTCGATGATCGCGATCATGCTCATCTCGCTGAACGCGCGGGTGTGGCAGCCGGGCGTGGTGATCAGCGTCGTCGTGATCGGGCTGACGATCGCGGCCGTGGTGCTGCAGTTCCTGCCCGCCTCGAACAAGTTCGTGCGCTAGTGCTCTACCGGGAGTCCGGCAGCAGCTGGTGGCCGTTGGTGTGGGGACCGGGGTTCGCGGTCGCCGGGTACCTGATCGAGCTCATCACCGGGCCCGCGTCCGTGGCGCTGTGGGCGATCGTGGGGCTCGTGCTGACGCTGTGCGCGGTGTTGTGGGTGAACCTCAGGGTGAAGACCGGCAGCGTCGCGCTGACGACCGAAGAGGCCCAGTTCGGGCGGGAGAAGCTGCCGGTCGCGATGATCCAGGCCTTCACCGACGTCGGCGCTCCCACGGGCGCCAGGGTGCTCGGCGGCGGCTGGTCCGTGCCCAAGGGGACGACCACGATGCCGTTGCGGCTGGTCGACGGCACGGTGGTGCTGGGATGGGCGCGCGATCCGGAAGCCTTCCTCGCGGCGCTGCGGCGGGTCGTGAGAGGGTGAGCGACGTGACAGAGGCCGTGACTGAGCCGGAGTCGGACACCGTGGTGGAGGAGCCTGAGCAGGCCCCGCCGGCCGGTCCGAGCCTGCACCAGCCCCAGCGGTGGCTCATCGCCGCGGGCGAGGTCGTGGTGATCGTCGTGCTGGTGATCGTCGCCGTGTGGGCCTGGAACCGCGGTGTCGTGCGCCTCGAATACCCGATCGAGGGCCGTGAGCCGTTGATCTCCACGCGCTATCACGGCAACTGGCTGGGCACCGCCGCAGGCGCGCTCACGCTGGCCGTGGTCCTCGCTCTCGACGTGGTGCGGCAGGTCCTACTGGCTGTGCGCACCCGGCCGCAGAAAGCCGCCGACTCCGACATGTGAGACTGGGGTACGTGACTGCGAGTCGATCCCAGGCCCTGTTCGAGCGCGCGTCGACGCTGACCCCCGGCGGGGTCAACTCTCCGGTGCGGGCGTTCCACTCCGTCGGCGGCACCCCGCGATTCATGGTTCGCGGCGAGGGCCCGCACCTGTGGGACGCGGACGGCAACCGGTACGTCGACCTGGTGTCCTCGTGGGGCCCGATGATCCTCGGGCACGCCCACCCGGCCGTCGTCGAGGCCGTGCGGAAGGCGGCCGTGAACGGTCTGTCGTTCGGCACGCCGACCGAGGGCGAGATCGACCTCGCGGCCGAGATCATCGACCGGGTCGAGCCGGTCCGCCAGGTCCGCCTGGTCAACTCGGGCACCGAGGCCACGATGAGCGCGATCCGCCTCGCCCGCGGCTTCACCGAGCGCCGCAAGATCATCAAGTTCGCCGGCTGCTACCACGGTCACGTCGACGCGCTGCTCGCCCAGGCGGGCTCCGGCGTCGCGACCCTCGGCCTGCCTTCGTCGCCGGGTGTCACGGGCGCGCAGGCCGAGGACACGATCGTCCTGCCGTACAACGACATCGAGGCCGTTCGCGCCGCGTTCGCGGAGAACCCCGGCGAGATCGCCTGCGTCATCACCGAGGCCGCGGCGGGCAACATGGGCGCGGTCGCGCCCGGCCAGGACTTCAACGCGGGCCTGCGGGAGATCTGCGACGCCGACGGCGCGTTGCTGATCATGGACGAGGTCATGACGGGCTTCCGCGTCTCGCGCGCCGGCTGGTTCGGCCTGGAGCGCGTGCGCGGCGACCTCTACACGTTCGGCAAGGTCATGTCCGGCGGCCTGCCCGCGGCGGCGTTCGGCGGCCGCGCGGACGTCATGGCGCGGCTGGCGCCCTCCGGCCCCGTCTACCAGGCGGGAACGCTGTCCGGTAACCCCGTGGCCGTCGCCGCGGGCCTGGCCACGCTGAAGGCCGCCGACGAGGACGTCTACCGGGCCCTCGACCGCAACGCCGCGCGCCTCGGCGCGCTGTTCACGGCCGCGTTGACGGAAGCCGGTGTCGAGCACCGAGTGCAGTTCGCCGGCAACCTGGTGAGCGTGTTCTTCGGTGCGACCGAGGTGAAGGACTACGCGGGCGCGCAGGCGTGCGAGACGTGGCGTTTCCCGCCGTTCTTCCACGCCCTGCTGGAGCGGGGCGTCTACGCCCCGCCGTCGGCGTTCGAGGCGTGGTTCGTGAACGCCGCCATGGGTGAAGAGGAGTTCGCAGTGATCGCCGACGCACTGCCGCACGCGGCTCGTGCCGCCAAGGAGGCCCGCAAGTGACCCGCACCGTCGTCCACCTGCTCCGCCACGGCGAGGTGCACAACCCGACCGGCGTCCTCTACGGCCGCCTTCCCGGCTTCAAGCTGTCCGAGCGGGGGCAGAAGCAGGCGCTGACCGTGGCCGAGCACCTGGCGGACCACGACATCGTGCACGTGGTCGCGTCCCCTTTGGACCGTGCACAGCAGACCGCCTCGCCCATCGCCGACTCGCATCGGCTGGAGCTCGCGACCGACGACCGGTTGATCGAGGCCGACAACCAGTTCGAGGGGCTGAAGGTCGCCGTGGGCGACGGCGCTCTGCGGTCGCCCCAGCACTGGCCGAAGCTGGTCAACCCGTTCAAGCCCTCGTGGGGCGAGCCGTACATCGAGATCGCCCACCGGATGATGGGGGCGGTGCAGAAGGCCAGGGCCGCCGCCGAAGGTCATGAGGCCGTGTGCGTTTCGCACCAGCTGCCCATTTGGACCGTGCGACGGTTCCTGGAGGGCAAGCGGATGTGGCACGACCCGCGCAAACGGGAGTGCTCGCTCGCCTCGCTCACCTCGCTGATCTTCGAGGGTGAGCAGCTGGTCCGGATCGCCTACTCCGAACCGGTGGGTGCCACCAACCCTCGGGTGACCGGGGCATGAAGCGGTTCCTCGTTCTGCTTCTGCTGCTCGCCGGGTGCGCCACCGGGAAGGACGCCGCCCAGATCGGGGCAGGGGACTTCTACCTCGTGGCGCCCGGCGGGCAGGTCAAGATCCGGTACGCGCCCAGCGAGCGCAAGGAGTTGAAGGGGCTCGAAGGCGAGTCCCTGCTCGAAGAGGGCAAGGTCGTCAAGCTCTCCGACTACGCGGGCAAGCCCGTCGTGATCAACATCTGGGGAGCCTGGTGCGGGCCCTGCCGGACCGAGGCCCCCGAGATGCAGAAGATCTTCGACGCCGGGACCCAGGTGGTCGGGGTCGACGTCAAGGAGACCTCGAAGGACCATCCCCGGGACTTCATGAAGGACCGATCGCTGACCTATCCGTCCATTTACGACGCTTCGGCCCGGAGCTTCATCAACGTGTTCCGGGGAGTTCCGGCCAACACCGTGCCCTCCACGTTCATCGTGGACAAGGACCACAAGGTGGCGGCGGCGTTCCTGGTGCCGGTACTGGCCTCCGACCTCCAGACCGTCCTGGACGAGCTGGCCAAGGAATGAGAAAAGGGGGCCGCGAGGCCCCCTTCTTCATGTCGCTCGCTTACTGGGCCGGCGGTTCCACCGGGGCGTTCAGCGACGGGATCTTGGCCTTGAAGGCCTTGACCATCGCGTCACGCCCGATCGAGTTGAACTGCTTGCCCAGCGTGCGCATGATCGAGTTGCCGGTCGGCCGGTAGAGGCCCGTCTTGTAGTACCGCGCACCCTCGACCGGGGCGACCACGCCGCCGTCCGGGGAGGGCTGGCCCAGGTACTCGCCCCACTTCGCGCCGGTCGGGTCGGCGGTCACGTTGATCTCGCGCGGTTCGGAGCCCGTGTAGTTCACGTACGGGTAGTCGTACTCGTCGGCCAGACCGCCGATCGAGTGGCCGAGTTCGTGGATCGCGATCTGACCGGCCTGCGCGTTCGAGCCGGACGCGGTGGCCACCGAACCGCCCGCGCCGCCGTACTTCGCGGTGTTGCCGAGCGCGATCACCTGGTCCGCCTGCGGGGCGAGGGCCGCGAACTCCTTGGCCTTGGTCTCGTTGACGCAGAGCAGGCGCTCGGTGTTCGCGTCGCGGCCCTGACACCAGAAACCCATGTCCAGCGCGGTGTTCTTGAGCAGGCCCTTGGTCGGGTCGTGGTCCACACCGGACTCGGCGGAGACGACGTTGACCTGCCAGACGTTGAAGTACTCCTTGTAGGAGGCGAAGGGCTCCACGGCGGAGAGCTCTTCCCACTTGCTCTTCACGTTGCCGGTGTAGGTCTCCAGGTCGTCGGCCGTGTAGCCGTCTCCCACGAAGACGAGGTCGAAGCGATCGGCCGAGTCGCCGGTCACCTGGACCGGGACCACGTCGGCCGCGACCAGGGCCTGGAAGTCCGCCGACTTCTCCGCTGGTGCTTTCGGGCTCAGGGCCTGGGTGATGGAGCCGTCCTCGTTGAAGACCTCCCGCCACTCCATCGCCGGGGCAGCGCCACCGGCCGGTACCTGCGCGAACAGTGCCAGCGCCGCGACGGTGAGCGCGGGGAGGAGCAGCCGGGAACGATGCATGAGCTGACGCTAAGCAACCGTGATGTCACCCACAAGCGGCAATCGTCGGTACTTTTGGCCCAACCGTTGTGTCGGGTCACAAACCGGTGCCGGTCGTCGCGTGATCTGGGCAACTACCTACCCTGAGGTCTGTGAACCCCACCGATCTGGCGATCTCCGGGCCGTTGCTGCTGGCCACCGGGGTTGCTCTGCTCGCCGGGTTCATCTCGTTCGCGTCACCGTGCGTGGTGCCGCTCGTGCCCGGCTACCTCGCGTACCTCGCCGGTCTGGTCGGTGCCGAGGCGCCTCGGGTGGAGGCGAACGAACCGGCGAAGCAGGGCCGGTGGCGCGTCGCCGGGGCCTCGTTGCTGTTCGTGCTCGGGTTCACGGTCGTCTTCGCGTTGGCCTCGATGGCCATTCTCGGTGCGTCGGACGCGTTGTTCCTCAACGCCGATCTGTTCCAGCGCATCGGTGGCGTCGTCACGATCCTGATGGGACTGGTGTTCCTCGGACTCGTGCCGGCGTTGCAGAAGGACGTGCGGTTCCACACCAAGCCCAACGCCGGGTTGTTCGGCGCTCCGGTGCTCGGGGCCGTGTTCGCGCTCGGGTGGACGCCGTGTCTCGGGCCGACGCTGGCCGGCGTGCTCGCCGTCGCGCGCAGCACCGAGGTCGGGTCGTCGACGGCGCGCGGCGCGGTGCTGGTCCTGGCCTACTGCCTGGGCCTCGGGTTGCCGTTCGTGGTGCTCGCGCTCGGCGCCCGGTGGGCGCTGGGCGTTACGAAGTGGCTGCGCACGCACGCCCGGCAGGTACAGATCTTCGGTGGCGTGCTGCTGATCCTGGTCGGGATCGCGCTGGTCACCGGGCTCTGGGGTGAGTTCGTCGGGTGGCTGCGCTACTCGTTCGTCGACGTCGTGAGGCTGCCGCTCTAGTGATCGCCTTCCTCCGCAACACGTGGCGCGGGCTCACCTCGATGAGGACCGCGCTGACCCTGCTGTTCCTGCTCGCGCTCGCGGCGATGCCCGGCGCGCTGCTGCCGCAGCTCTCGCTCAACGCCGCCAAGGTCGACGACTACGTCGCCCAGCGCGGCTGGTGGGGGCAGCTGCTGCTCAAGCTCGGGTTCTTCGAGGTGTACGCCACGCCGTGGTTCGCCGCGATCTACCTGCTGCTGTTCACGTCCCTCGTCGGGTGTCTGCTTCCCCGCACGTGGGAGTACTTCAAGCAGATGCGCGCGAAGCCGGTGCTGACGCCGCGCAATCTGTCGCGGATGCCGCACCACGCCCAAGCCGAGCTCGACGTGACGCCGGACGAGGCCGTCGCACGAGCCAAGAAGGTCCTGCGCGGCTGGCGGATGGAGACCGGCGAGGACACGGTCAGCGCCGAGCGCGGCTTCCTGCGCGAGACCGGCAACCTGGTCTTCCACTTCGCGCTGCTGGGCCTGCTGGTGTCGTTCGCGCTGGGCAAGATGTTCAGCTACGAGGGCCAGATCATCGTCCAGGCCGACGGCGGCCAGTTCTGCAACGGCGGCATCTTCAACTACGACCAGTTCCGTCCTGGCCTGCGGGTCGACGGCACGGACCTCACGCCGTTCTGCGTCGAGATCGGCAAGTTCTCCGCCGAGTACCTCGACAACGGCCAGCCCGTCGGCTTCAAGGCGGACATCCGCTACCAGTCGGGCGAGAGCCTCGCCTCGAACACCTGGAATCCGTACACGCTGCAGGTCAACCACCCGCTGCGCACCGAGGGTGACCGCCTCTACCTGCTCGGACACGGCTACACGCCGACGTTCACGGTGACGTTCCCCAACGGTGAGAAGCGCACGCAGGGCATCCAGTGGCTGCCGACCGACCAGCTCACGCTGGCCTCGGAGGGCGCGACGAAGTTCGACCCGCCCGGAGTCACGGACTCCGAGACGCGGCGCAAGAACCAGATCGCGGTGACGGGCCTGCTGGCGCCGACGCCGTTGCTGCACGGCAACATCCTGAACTCGAAGTTCCCGGCGCTGAACGACCCGATGGTCGCCGTCGACGTGTACCGAGGCGACCTCGGCGTGGACGACGGCCGCGGCCAGTCGATCTTCTCGATCGACCAGAAGATGGTCGACCAGGGCCGGTTGCAGAAGGTCGCGCGGAAGAACCTCGCGCTGGGCGAGGAGATCGCGCTCGACGACGGCACCAAGGTGCGCTTCGACTCCGTGAGCGACTGGGTGTCGTTGCAGGTCTCGCACGACCCGACCCAGGGTTACGTGCTGATGTTCGCCATCCTGATCATCCTCGGCCTGGGGGTCTCGCTGACCGTCAAGCGCCGCAGGGTGTGGGTCCGTGCGACTCGTCTGGACGACGGGCGTACTTTGGTCGAGGTCGGCGGGCTCGCCCGTACTGACCAGGCAGGATACGGCGAGGAGTTCACGCGGCTCGCCCGCGCGGTGCTGAACGAGGAGAAGTCCTGATGCCGGTTGACGAGACCCTCGCGACCTACAGCGACTGGCTGTACCGCAGCGCACTCGGGGTCTACCTCTTCGCGATCCTGCTCTACGCGGTCGAGCAGGCCTTCGCCCGTGCGCCGCGCAAGGCGTTGGTGGGCGCCGGCGGGCCGGACGTCCTCGTCGACGAGCCGAAAGCTGAACTGACCAGGGCCGAGCGCATCGGCCGCATGGGCGCCGCGATGACGGTCCTCGGCGCGGTGCTGCACCTCGGGTCGTTGGTCATGCGCGGACTCTCCGCCGGGCGCGCACCCTGGGGCAACATGTACGAGTACATGTCGCTGCTGTGCCTCGCGGCCGTGGTGACGTGGATCGTGCTGATGGCGAAGTTCCCGATCCGCCGTCTCGGCGTGTTCGTGCTGCCGCCGATCCTGGTCCTGCTGTTCCTCGGCGGCACCGTCCTGTACGCCGAGGCCGCGCCCGTCCAGCCGGCACTGCGGTCGTACTGGCTGGTGATCCACGTCTCGGTGATCTCGATCTCGTCCGGCGTGCTGCTGATCCCCGGCGTGACGTCGATCCTCTACCTGCTCAAGGACACCAATTCGGACCGCTTCCCGAAGCTGCCGTCCGCCGACGTGCTCGACCGGATGTCGTACCGGACCACCGTTCTGGCGTTCCCGCTGTTCACGGCCGGAATCATCCTCGGCGCGATCTGGGCCGAGGCCGCGTGGGGCCGGTTCTGGGGCTGGGACCCGAAGGAGACGGTCGCGTTCGTCTCGTGGGTGGTCTACGCGGCGTATCTGCACGCGCGCGCTACGGCCGGATGGCGTGGTCGTGGGGCCGCTTGGATCAACATCGCGGGCTTCGCCCTGAACGTGTTCAACCTGTTCTTCATCAACTTGGTCACCAGCGGGTTGCATTCGTACGCGGGTCTCTAACGAGTTAGCCCCCAGGTCGATGGAACCGTTGCCGGTTGCGTACCGTCGCAACCTGGGGGTCGGGGAAGTCTCGGTCCCTCTTGCTCAGGGAGGGCCACAGCGGTGACATGGCAACCACCGGGTGAGGAACAGGGCTCCGGCCCGCAGTACGTCGACCCGCAGGCGGCGGCCTACCTCGACCCGCAGCAGTCCGGTCCGCAGCACGTCAGCGGCGGCCAGTCCGGCCCGTACAACTTGGGCAACCAGTCGGGGTCCTATCAGGTGCCCGGCAACGCCTCCGGCCCGTACCAGGTGCCGGGCAACGCGTCGGGTCCCTACCAGGTACCGGGCAACGCCTCTGGTCCCTACCCGGTGCCGGGTGCCCAGTCGGGCCCCTACCAGGTGGGTGGCGGCCAGTCGGGTCCCCACAACACCCCGAACACGGCGCAGTACGGCCAGTTCGCCGGTGCGCAGTTCCCGAACAACTTCCCGCAGCAGGAGTACCGCTCGCAGGCGCAGGAAGTGTCGTCGCAGCAGCTGATCAAGAAGGAGAAGCGTCCGCCGACCTCGGGCTGGCGCAAGTCCCTGCACTCGTTGACCGGCGGCGCCATCAACCTCGGCGAGAGCCCTGCCGACGTGCGGCGACGCGAGCTGATCGCGCGGATCAACCAGCCGCTGCGCGGGTGCTACAAGATCGCGATGCTGTCCCTCAAGGGCGGCGTCGGCAAGACCACGACGACCACGACGCTGGGCTCGACGTTCTCGTCGCTGCGCGGCGACAGGGTGGTCGCGGTCGACGCGAACCCCGACCGCGGCACGCTGGCGTTGAAGATCCCGCGCGAGACCACGGCGACCGTGCGTCACCTGCTGCGCGACGCACCGAAGATCAAGAAGTACAGCGACGTGCGCGCGTACACCTCGCAGTCGCCGGCGCGCCTCGAGGTGCTGGCGTCCGAGCAGGACCCGTCCGTCTCGGAGGCGTTCAGCGAGGACGACTACCGGCGCACGGTGGATCTGCTGGAGCTCTTCTACAACATCGTGCTCACCGACTGCGGCACCGGTCTGATGCACTCCGCGATGAAGGGCGTCCTGGACGAGGCGGACTCGCTCGTCCTGGTGTCGTCCGGCTCGGTCGACGGCGCGCAGACGTCAGCGGCGACGCTCGACTGGCTTGAGGCGCACGGCTACCGCGACCTGGTCGCGAAGTCCGTCTGCGTGATCAACTCGGTGCGCCCGAAGTCGGGCAAGGTCGACCTCGACAAGCTCGCCGCGCACTTCCAGCAGCGCTGCCGTGCCGTGGTCCGCCTGCCGTTCGACGCGCACCTCGAAGAAGGCGCGGAGATCGCACTGGACCAGCTCGCGCCGGAGACCCGCCTCGCGTTGCTCGAACTCGCCGCCGTGGTGGCGGACGACTTCCCGCACTCCTGAGCCGGTCCGGAAACTAGCGGAAAGGGGTCCTGTCGATCAGGGCCCCTTTTCCGTCACTCGTCGCGCTTGCGCTGCTCGTCGAGCTTGCGCAGGAACTCCGGGTCGTCGTCGGGCGCGATCACCTTGCGGCCTGGGGTGTACTCCGAGTGCTGCGGGGCGAACGCTCGCCACACGAGCACAGCCACGGTGAGCGCACCGATCACCGCCAGCAGGTAGATCATCGTGTCGCCACCTCCCTTTGCCACGAGATTACCCGCGGCACAGGGATAACTACGGTTTCAGTGGCGGACGGGTTCAGTCGCCTCGGTGGTCAGCTCCGAAAGCAGGGCCTTCACCTCGGTCTCACGGAACCTGCGATGTCCTCCAGGGGTGCGGATCGAGCCGATGCGACCTGCGGTGGCCCATCGGGTCACGGTCTTCGGGTCGACCCGGAACAGATTGGCGACTTCCCCAGGCGTCAAGAGCCGCTCGGTGGCTGCAGTCACTCGTCCTCCTCAGATCAGACGTTCCGGTCTGATCGTGGCATCTGACCCATCAGGTACTCGAACGCTTGTTTTTTGGTAAAGAGGTAGTAAGGGACGACCGGCGCGATTCGGACAGTTCGCATGGCGGCTCCTGTGACCGCTGGTGCCTGGGCACACACGTGGGGCATAGGGTGTCGCGGGTGGATGCTCTTGATCGACAGATCATCGCCGCACTTCGTGCCAACGGCCGGGCCACGTACGCCGACCTCGGCAGGCAGGTCGGCCTGTCCGCCTCCGCCGTGCACGAGCGGGTCGGCAAGCTCGAGTCCAGCGGCGTGATCGTCGGGTATCACGCGGTCGTCGACCCCAGCGCGGTCGGCCTGGGCGTGACGGCGCTGATCGGCATCCACCCCACCGACATCGCGGACGACAACGAGGTCGCGGTCGCGCTGGCCGAGCTCAACGAGGTCGAGTCCTGCTACCGGGTGGCGGGCGACGAGTCGTTCATCGTGAAGGTCAGGGTCGCGACGGTGGACGATCTGGAGCGTGCGCTCGGGCGGTTGCGGCGCATCCACGGCGTGGCCCGCACGCGCACGACGGTGGTGCTTTCCACGCGCTTCGAGGGACGCCCGAACACCGGTGACGAGGAAGGCGACGTAACCTGAACGGGTGCTCGCTCGTGATGTGACGCTCTACGTCCTCGCCCGCCTCGGCCTCGTGGTCGTGGTGATGGGCGCGCTCATGTTGTTCAAGGTTCCTTTGCTGCCCGCCCTCGCCGTGGGCGTGGTCGTGGCGCTGCCGGCCTCGCTGTTCATCTTCAAGGGGTTGCGGGAGCGGGTCGCGACCGGCCTCGACGCGCACCAGGCCGTGCGCAGGGCCGAGCGCGAGAAGCTGCGTTCCGAACTGCGTGGTGACGAAGGTCCTCTCACCCAGGCGTAGGACGTTCGCCCGGTTATCGTGCGGGCTGTGAGTACCTCCGTTGACCGCGTTTGCAGCAGGACCAGGCACTGGGTGTGCGAGGCCGTCGGGATCATCGAGGCGGACGCGAACCGCAGCGCGGACACGCACCTGCTGCGCTACCCGTTGCCGCTCGAATGGGGCATCGACCTCTACCTGAAGGACGAGTCGACGCACCCCACGGGTTCGTTGAAGCACCGGCTGGCGCGCTCGTTGTTCCTCTACGCGATCTGCAACGGCTGGATCACCGGTGGCACGCCCGTCATCGAGGCCTCCTCCGGTTCCACGGCGGTGTCCGAGGCGTACTTCGCCCGGTTGCTCGGACTGCCGTTCATCGCGGTGATGCCCCGCTCGACCTCGGCCGAGAAGGTCGCGCTGATCGAGCGTCAGGGCGGCAGGTGCCACTTCATCGACGAGCCGTCGGCGCTCTACGACGAGTCGCGGCGGCTGGCGGCCGAACTCGGCGGCCACTTCATGGACCAGTTCACGCACGCCGAGCGCGCCACGGACTGGCGGGGCAACAACAACATCGCCGAGTCGATCTTCGAGCAGATGAAGCTGGAACCGTCGCCCACCCCCGACTGGATCGTCGTGGGCGCGGGCACGGGCGGCACGTCGGCCACGATCGGCCGGTACATCCACTACCAGAAGCTGAACACGCGTCTCGCCGTCGTCGACCCCGAGCACTCGGTGTTCTTCGACGCGTGGCGCGACGGCAACCGCGACCTGGTCGCGACGCGCGGGTCGGGCATCGAGGGCATCGGGCGGCCGCGGGTGGAGCCGTCGTTCATCGGTGAGGTCATCGACCGGATGATCAAGGTGCCGGACGCGTCGTCCGTCGCGACGATCCGGTACGTGGAGGACCTGCTCGGACGGCGGGTCGGCGGGTCGACCGGAACGAATCTCTGGGGAGCGTTCCAGATCGTGGCCGAGATGAGGCAGTCTCGCACCCGCGGAAGCGTGGTGACTCTGTTGTGCGACGGTGGCGAGCGTTACGCGAACACCTACTACGACGACACATGGGTATCCGCTCAGGGCATGCATCTCGACCCGTGCCTTGAACGTCTCGACAACTTCCACCGCACGGGGAACTGGTGACGAGCGTTCTGCGTCACAGCGTGACCTGAGCACCTGAGTCCGCAGGGGGGACGCTGTGTCGTCGCTGTTCACCGACGCGGCCGAGATGCGCGCGTACGCCGAGTACCTGCGCACCGAGGCCCAAGAGTTCGACACGATCCGCAAGTACGTCCACGCCACGGCGTGCGACAAGGCGGGCTTCACCGGCCTGCTGACGTTGCTGCAGCCGGGCGTTGACATCGTGCGAGCGTTGTTTGACGAGACGCTCGACTTCGGCAAGTCGAAGCTCGAAGGCACGGCCGCGGCGGTGGACGCGACGGCGAAGGGCTACGAGGACATCGACGCCCTTCAGCGGCGGATCTTCGAGGGGCTGCTGAAGTGACTACCGCGTCCTACAGTTCCCCTCGCCCGGTCGCGGCCTCGCTCAAGCAGCCCGACGTCGACACGGCGTCGTTGAACGACGTCCTGCGCGACCAGGGCTGGGGCGTGCAGGCGGTCAACTGGGTGTTCGAGGCCGTGACCGGTGAGAGCCTGGTCTCCACGATCATCACGCCGATCACCGGCGACTGGTCGAAGATCCGTGCGGACGGCGACGCCTGGCGCATGGTCGGCAACGCCATGAACGACGTCTCGTACAACCTCACCGACGCCGTGGGCAAGGTGCGCGGCCACTGGGACGGTGACGCGGCTCGCGCCCACGAGAAGTACATCGCCCTGGGCTGGAAGGCCGGCCTGCTCGCGGAGATGGGCGTCGCCCAGCTGATCGCGAAGGGCTTCGACACGGTCGCGTCCGGCGCCGAGGCCCTGGGCAAGCAGGCAGCCAGGCTTTTGGACTACCTGGTCAACAAGCTCCTCGAAGCCGCCGCCACCGTCTGGATCCCGGTCGCCGGCTGGATCAAGGCAGCCGAGATGGTCTGGAACGCGTACCAGATCTACCGGCGCGTGATGGACATCATCGACACGGTCCAGAAGCTCATCGCCGACGTGAAGGCGCTCTTCGACGCCGTCGGCCGCGTCTTCTCCGCCATCGGCAAGCTGAAGGACGCCGACTCCCTCGCCGAGGCCATGAACGCCACCCAGGAGGTGGCGGAGGCGGGCCGCGACGTCCGCAACGCCGTCAGGGACATCAGCGACGACGCCGCGTCCATCAAGGACTCGGCCACCGAGATCGCCGACCGGGGCCGCGACGTCGGCTCGAAGGTCCGCGAGGTCTACACCCCGCCAGGCGGCACGGAGGACACCAAACCGGCCGCCGTCTCGTCCGTGGCGCCCGGCGGCGCTTCGGTAGCGCCCCCGCCCACCCTGCACGCCGGCCCCGACGCTCCCGCCACCCACGCCGCGGCGGCCACTGGCCCAGCCGTGTCCGCACCGCCTTCGACGGGCGGCGGCGGAGGTGGCGGCGTGCCGACCGGCGGCGTTCCCACCGGCGGTCACTCCGGCTCGGGCGGCGTGCCCTCGTCCGGCGGGCCTTCGTCCGGCGGCCACGGATCTGTCGTGCCACCCAGCACCAACACCACCCACGCGGCCAGCGCGGCCCCCGCCGCAGCCCCGCCGGCCTCCCACCAGCCCGTCATGGGCGGCGCGATGCCGATGGGCGCCCCCATGGCGTCAGGAGCGGGCGGCGGCGACCAGACCAGGAGCTCCGGCTCCCGTCCGGGCGCGGGCGGCGTCCCGTCCTTCCCCAGCGCGGGCGCCCCGGCCGGGTCCAAGGCCCCCACGGGCCTGCCGACACCTCCCGGCCACGCCTCAGGCCTCCCCACCCCGCCCGCGACCCCGGCGTCCGGCACTCGCCCTGGTGGTTCCGGCCTGCCCACGCCCCCGTCGGGCACCGGCACGTCGGGCAGCCACCCCGGCACGCACCAGACGCCAGGTTCCGCGGGCACCCACCCGACGCCCGGCGCGGGCAGCGGCCTGCCGACCCCGCCGAACTCGGGCAGTCACGCGACTCCTGGCAGCGGTCTGCCGACCCCGCCCAACTCCGGCGCGCACGCGACTCCTGGCTCGGGCAGCGGCTTGCCGACTCCGCCGAACTCGGGTGCTCACTCGACGCCAGGCGGCTCCGGCCTGCCCACGCCCCCTGACCACCCGACCGCCAGTTCGGGCACGGCGACCGCGCCGGCCCCGTCCCACACGGGCGGCGGTCTCCCGTCGCCTCCCGGACACGCGTCCCCGAGCGCGGGTGGCGGTCTGCCTTCCCCTCCCGGCCACCCGAGCGCCGGCACGGACCACCCGGCGCCGAGTTCCGGTGGCGGCCTCCCGTCGCCTCCCGGACACGCGTCCCCGAGCGCGGGCGGCGGCCTGCCCTCCCCTCCGGGACACCCGAGCCCCAGCACGGACCACCCGGCCCCCAGCGGCTCGGGAGGATCGGCGCCGCACGACGGCGGCACGCGTCCCCACGACACGACTCCGTCCGGCACCGCCCCGCACGACCCGTCGAGCACGCGTCCCCACGACACCACGCCCAACGGGTCGACGGACACCAAGCCCCACGACACCCCGGACGGCACCAAGCCGCACGACGCCGACCCCCGGCCGCACGACGGCGACACCAAGCCGCACGACAGCGACGCGAAGCCGCACGACGCCGACGCGAAGCCGCACGACGCCGACACCAAGCCCCACGACGCCGACCCCAAGCCTCACGACGGCGACGCCCGGCCCGACGACGGCAAGCCGCACGACACCGACGCGAGCGGTGCCGAGGACGTCAAGCCCCACGACACTCAGCCGGACCACGACACCCCGGCCACCCACGACACCGACCCCAAGCCCGGCCACGACGACGCCACCACCTCCGGCCACAACGACAACGGCGACGGCAGCACCCCGCCGCCGCCCACCGGCCCGGACCTCAAGGGCCACTTCGACGCGGCCGCCATGGCGGCGCAGGGCCAGGGCTACCAGCACCAGCTCGAGCAGATGCTGCCCAACCAGGCCGACCGCGACCGCTACGTCGAACTGAGCCAGAAGCTGTCCACCGAGCTGAGCCCGGCCGAGGCCCAGCACGTGGCCGACGTCCGCAACCAGATCAAGGTCGACTCCGGCGACATCGTCACCAAGGCCCTCAACCCGAGTGCCGTCAGCACCTACCTGCCCGACCAGCCGCACGCCGCCGGCAGCAAGCAGGAGACCTGGCAGAACCAGATGGGCGGCTCGATCGCCCGCGGCCAGGACGTGGTCGACGTCAACACGCCGCAGGGGCTCAGGGACGGCCTCGCGCTCGACGACAAGGGCAAGGGCTGGACGCCCATCCCGGCGGGTGCGCCGAACGCGATGCAGCTCAGGTACGAGATCACCGACCAGAACGCCGGCGCGCACAACGTGCCGTTCGGCGGGCCGAAGAAGGACACGCCGGACTTCACCCAGCCAGGGCCGTACCCGGCGGACCAGTACCAGTCGCCGCAGGAGAAGGCGCACTACGAGGCGTCGCAGCAGCAGATGGCGGCGGCGGGCGGTGCGGCGAAGCCGTACGACGGCTACGACCCGTTCACCGGTACCGGGTCCACGATGGGCGGGATGCCGGAGTGGCGCGTCGACGGTGGGACACCGTTGCCTGATCGTGCCGAGATCTGGCAGGTGAACGCGGACGGAACTGAGAAACTGCACGCCGTGTACGACCGCAAGTTCGGCTGGACGAAGCTCTGATGACCCAGTACTCCCAGGAGATGGCCGAGTACCGCGGCGAGACCTACTTCGCGGGCGCGGAAGGGAACGACGTGTGGATCCGCAAGATCCCCGGCGTGACCTACGCGAACAGCGAAGGGTTCCAGACCTACGGGAACCGTGAGCTCAAAACGGTGCACGTCAGGGATCTCGAAGCCTGGTACCGGGACACCTGCAGGGCTACCTGGCGCGGTCAGCCGTTCAACGTCGTCTCGACGGAGAACGGCAAGGCCGAGGCCGGGTACGCGGGCGGCGAGTACGTGTGGGCCGCGCAGAACGGGCTCGAAGGCGACCAGTACAACGGCTACCGGGCCACGCTCGACGTCGACGAGCTTCAGGACGTGCAGGTCGACCGCACCGACTTCCTGGCGCGGTGGAAGGAGAAGAACCCGGGATGAGCACCCCACAGGCCGTCCGCAAGGCGGCCGGCATCGGGCCGGAGACGATCCTGCAGAAGATCGTGCACCCCGCGATCGCGCAGCTCTACCTGGGCAACGTCGTGGTGCCCGGCAAGTTCGAACCGCACCGGGTGGCCGGGTTCGTGACGCGCGGGCAGGATTTCCCGCAGGGCACGTCCGACCAGTTCGCCGAGGCGTTCGGCGTCGACAAGGTCGCGGACTGGCCGAAGGGCACCCAGTACCTGCTGCGCTTCCTGGCCCACACCACCGAGCTCTTCGACACCAGCTTCGGCGGGCCGACGCTCGACGGCGCGCAGAAGATGGGCACCACGCGCGTCTACCCGGTCCCGTTCACCGGCACCGGCTACACGCCGAGCGCGAATCCCATCCCCGAGTACGTCATGGAGCTCGCCGAACTCCCGGCGGGCACGGAACTCTGGCGCTTCGAGCCCAACGGAGAAGGCCGCAGCGTCGGCAAGTACCTCAACCGCCAGGTCGGCTGGGTCCCCACGGGAGACGTCGGCTTCGGTCCCGGAAGGTACTGGCAGGCACCGGTTCCGCACCGGCCGACCGTCCGTCGTGGACTGATCGGGAAGTTCCAGGGCCAGGACTTCGACGTCGACTTCGGTCCGGCGCCCGGCTCCGTTCTGCTGCACCCGCTGGCCGGTCAGCCCGCGCCGCCGGACTTCACCGAGGAGAACGGCGTCCGGTTCCTCGAGGTGCCGGACGCGGTCGTCGAGGACCTCCAGCTGGTCCGCACGCTCTGCACGTACCGGGGCGCGGAGTTCGAGATCATCGGCGTCCTGGGCGACCAGGCCGTGCTCCACTTCCTCGGCGAGAACTACGAAACGGCGCAGCGGCTCGGTCTGTCCGAAGTAGACTTCCGGCAGTGGCGCACCCTCGCGCAGCGCGCCGAGGTGGGCGACATCCGCGGTGAGGCCAGGCCGATTCAGCGCGGGCTCTTCGCGAGGGAGAACTGATGACCACCCCG
The DNA here is from genome assembly GCF_044765805.1 of Lentzea sp. NPDC102401. Lineage (NCBI taxonomy): Bacteria > Bacillati > Actinomycetota > Actinomycetes > Pseudonocardiales > Pseudonocardiaceae > Lentzea > Lentzea sp. NPDC102401. Next base: position 853,395 of record NZ_JBIWKS010000003.1, read on the forward strand.
AACGACAGCTGGAAGTCCGCGGAGCTGCGGGCGGCCGAGGCGCAGGTCGACGCGCGCTTCAAGGAGGCGCAGGACCTCGCGAACCGCCTCAAGGAGACGCCGCTGCCGCCCGTTCCGCCGGTCGACTTCAAGGCGATCGCCCAGCAGGTCGAGCGGGCAGCGCAGGAACGGGACGCGCCCGAACAGCTCAAAGCGTTGAAGCGCAAGGTGGACGCGGGCGAGTTCACCTGGGAGGACGTCGTCTCCGGCAAGGCGGCGCAGGACCCCGACGTGCAGGCCATGCAGCAGGAGAACGTCAACAAGATGAAGCAGGCGTTTCAGATGCTTCAGGAGGGCATGACCGCCGAGGAGATCATGGACGCGCAGCGGCCGCGCCGGGGTGGGGACGACGCCGACCAGCTCGACCCCGACATCTTCACGGAGGACAAGTGGTGATGACGGCCTGGCGGACACCGGACATCCTCGCGGCGGAGGACTTCCTGAGCAGCGCCGTCGCCGAGGCGGACCGCGCGATGCGCTCCGCCCAGCAGAACCTCAAGGGCAAGGAACCATCCACTGAGGACATCCGCAGGGTGATGCAGTTCGCGAAGTCCAGCGACGCCTCACCGGCGATGCGCCAGCTCGCCGACCGCATCGCGCGCGGCGCCGGCCTGAGCTGGCGTCAGGTCCTCACCGGCGAGGCGGGTCACGATCCGCTGGTGCGCCAGGCACTCGACGCCGACCGGGCCAGGCTGGACGAGCTGATCAAGGGCGAGACGGCACCGCCGCCACCGCCGCGCAGGCCCGTGCGAACGGACGACGACGAGCCGACCCAGTTCACCGAAGACGCCTGGTAGAGCCTCAGTCCAGCACGAGGCCGACGCTGACCAGCACCGCCCACGCCAGCATCGCGATACCGGTGAACTGCAGCACCGGGATCAGGTCACGGCCGCCACGCCCGGCGGCCACCCGGCGCACGGCGGGCAGCAGCACCGGCGCCGCGAGGAAGCCCAGCAACGCGTACGGCACCCGCACGACCATCCCGAGCGCGATCAGGAACGGCACCGCGACCAGCGCCAGGTACAGCCTGCGGGTGTCCTTGTCGCCCAGCACCACGGCCAGGGTCCGCTTGCCCGACACGGCGTCCGTCGGGATGTCGCGCAGGTTGTTCGCCACCAGCACCGCGGCCGAGATCGACCCCATCGCGATGGACGCCCCGATGCCGATACCGGTGATCTCGCCGGTCTGCACGTACAGCGTGCCCAGCACCGCGGCCGGGCCGAAGAAGAGGAACACCGCGATCTCGCCGAGGCCCGCGTAGCCGTACGGACACTTGCCGCCCGTGTAGAACCACGCTCCGGCAATGCACACCGCGCCGAACCCGAGCAGCCACCAGTGGCCCGACAACACCACCAGCGCCACACCGGCCAGCGCGCCCACGCCGAGTGCGATGAACGCCGCCAGCCGCACCTTGGCAGGCTCGGCGGCACCGGACCCGGTCAGACGGAACGGCCCCACCCGGTTGTCGTCGGTGCCGCGGATGCCGTCGGAGTAGTCGTTCGCGTAGTTCACGCCGACCTGGAACGCCACCGAGACGACGAGAGCGAGCACCGTGTAGAGCACGTTGAACTCGTCGATGTGGTGCGCCGCAGCAGCTCCCACGACCACCGGGGCGATCGAGTTCGGCAGCGTGCGCGGGCGGGTCCCCTGGATCCACTGGACGACTGAGGCCATGCCTCCATCCTCCGGTATGGCTCCTGAGGACACGCCGAAGGGGTTCTGAACTGTTCGGTGGTTTGTGATCATGTGTGATGGAACGTGTTCGTTTGTGAGCTGGGATGACCCTTCGCGGCGATGGGAACATGTGTTCGGTAGGCTGGCCGGGTGTCGTCCGTGATCCAGGCGTACCGGTTCGCCCTGGACCCCGCTCCCGTTCAGGAGCAAGCGTTGCGGTCGCACTGTGGCGCCCAGCGGCGCGCGTTCAACTGGGGCCTGGCGCGGATCAAGGCGAACCTGGACCAGCGGGGCGCCGAGATGACCTACGGCCTGGTCGAGGACGAGCTGACGCCGTCGGTGTCGTGGTCGGCCTACAGCCTGCGCAAGGACTGGAACCAAGCCAAGGACGAGGTCGCCCCGTGGTGGGCCGAGAACTCGAAGGAGGCCTACTCCTGCGGCCTGGCCAACCTCGCGACCGCCTTGGGCAACTGGGCGGACTCCCAGCGTGGCAGGCGCAACGGCCGCAGGTTCGGGTTCCC
>NZ_JBIWKS010000004.1:0-549196 GCF_044765805.1 Lentzea sp. NPDC102401
AAACTCTCCAATAAGGATTGTGTTTGATCGCTCCAGACGGAATATGTCTGGCATCAATCTAGTCTTGCCTCAAAGGAACTACCTCGACGAGGAGGTAATTCATATATTACTGGCTGTGTTTCGGCACGCTGTTGAGTTCTCAAAGAACACGCGCACACCGCAGCTAGTCTCACGGAGAGATGTCGCTTCCGGGGCTGTGTCGTACTTAAGCTTTGTGGTTGAAACTTCCGACGCCCTTGGCCTCTGAGCTCAGAAGAGCTACCGGCTGGGTCTTCGTCGTTTCCAGATCACCCACTCTACCACAGTCCGTGGAAGCTTGGTTCGTGATCTGCGTCGCGCTCCGTTCCGGTGTTCCCGGCCCGTTTCTCGCTGACATGGAGAAAGTTACACGCACGCCAACGCAGGGTCAAATCGGGGGCACCACGGCCGCCTGCGGTTAAGAAACCGCAGGTCAGCAGCCCCGTACAGGACCCATGAACAAGCTATCCCAGGCTCGATCCCGGCACACTGTGACCGCGATCACAGCCAGAAACATCGAAGGCCGCCGGTCCCAGGTGGGATCGGCGGCCTTCTACGACCAGAACGCGCAGGTCAGAGCTCTACCTGCACGCTCGCGTTGTTGCGCTTGCCGCGACGGAGCACCAGCCACTTGCCGTGGAGCAGGTCCGACGGCGCCGGCTTCCACTCCTCGTCGGTCACCTTCGCGTTGTTCACGTAGGCACCGCCCTCGTTGACCGTCCGCCGCGCGGCACCCCGGCTGTCCGCCAGGCCCGACGCGATCAGCAGGTCGACGATCGTGGGCTCGTCCGCCAGCCGCACCTGTCCCTTGGGCGCCTCGGCCAGTGCCGCCTCCAGCACCGACGCGTCCAGGTCACGCAGCTCGCCCCGGCCGAACAGCGCCGACGACGCGAGGATGACCTGCTGCGTCGCGCGTTCGCCGTGGACCAGGTCGGTGAACTCCTGCGCGAGCCGCTTCTGCGCGGCACGCTGGTGCGGCGCCTCCGCGGTCTGCTTCTCCAGCTCGTCCAGCTCCTCACGGGTGAGGAACGTGAACAGGCGCAGGTAGTTCAGCACCGTGACGTCGTCGACGTTCACGAAGTACTGGTACCAGGCGTACGGCGACGTCATCTCCGGGTCGAGCCACACGCTGCCGCCACCGGTGGACTTGCCGAACTTGCGGCCCTCCGCGTCGGTGACCAGCGGCGCGGTCAGGGCGTGCACGTGCTTGCCCTCGACCCTGCGGATCAGGTCCACCCCGCCGACGATGTTGCCCCACTGGTCAGAGCCGCCGACCTGCAGCGCGGTGCCGTACTTGCGGTTGAGCTCCAGGTAGTCGTTCGACTGCAGGAGCAGGTAGCTGAACTCGGTGTACGACATGCCGTCGCCCTCGAGGCGTCGCTTCACCGTCTCTCGCGACAGCATGACGTTGATCGAGAAGTGCTTGCCGACGTCGCGCAGGAACTCCAGCGCGCTGACCTGGCCGGTCCAGTTGAGGTTGTTCTCGACGATCGCACCCGTGGGCGAATCGTCGAAGTCCACGAACCGCTCCAGCTGGCCGCGGATGCGGTCGGCCCACTCGGCGACGGTGTCCAGCGAGTTCATCGTGCGCTCACCGGTGTCGCGCGGGTCGCCGATCATGCCCGTGGCGCCGCCCGCCAGCACGATCGGCCGGTGCCCCGCCTTTTGGAAGCGCCGCAGCATGAGCAACGGGACCATGTTGCCGGCGTGCAGCGACTTCGCCGTCGGGTCGAAACCGCAATAGAGGGTGAGCGGGCCGGCGTCCAGGTCCTTCCGGAGTGCGTCGAGGTCGGTGGACGTCGCGATCAGGCCGCGCCAGGACAGTTCGTCAAGGATGTGCTCGCTCACGGCACTCATTCTCCCCTACCTGCCCAAACCGAATTCGAGGCGCCTACCTGAGCAGCGCACGGGCGGCGGCTTGGAGGGCGTGATCGAGCAGCATGGCGGTGCGCGGTCGCCACACGCGAGTGCCTGGGGCAGGTCGCCACTGGTGAGGTGGACGTCGAGCAACACGGTGAGCGCCTGAGCCACGACGATGCGGAACCCGACCCGGCCGGCCTCGGCGTGACCGGTGTTCGCGTCACGTGCGAGCCGCGGTGCGCGTTCGTGGTCGGCGCGAGCCTCGGCGGCTTGGCCGAGGCGCAGGCGTGGGGCGGACACTGCCGCGACGGCCTGGGCAACTTCTGGGCATCAGCTGGGGAAACGGGTTTCGACGTGCTACCCGGGCGGGAAGTCCATCGACATGACGGATCCACGTGATGCGGAGTTACGCCGGCAGACCGAGTACATGCCGCGCGTGAACGAGCCGGTTGTCGAGGAGCAGGTCGTCGAGCGCGACGCCGACTACCGCAGGGTGCGGACGGTGCGGACCGTCTGTGCGGTCATTGACGTCGTGTGCTGGACGTTCGCCATCGTGCTGTTGGTGCACATCTTCCTGGTGATCGCGGGTGCGAACGCCGGCAACGGGTTCTTCCAGTTCGTCGCTGGGTGGGCGGACGGCATCACCCTCGGTCTGGACGGTCTCTTCACGCCGGAGAACGCGTCCGTGGCCACGCTGCTCAACGAGGGCCTGGCCGCGCTGCTGTGGCTGGTCATCGGTGGTCTGCTGACCGCGTTGATCACCCGCGTCGCGCTGCCGGCCGGACATCGGCGCGCCTGGTACCGCAGGACTACGGCCGTTCGCTGACATCGCGGCGCGGCAGCTCCACGCCAAGGCTTTCGGCCCGGTCGAGAGCCTTGGCTGGTGAGCGTTCGCCGGTGAGCGTGGCTGCGGCGAGGAGTTCGGCCGGCAGCTTCTCCACGTACGTCCCCCAGAACGTCGAACGGGCCCGTACCTTGGCCCGGTGGCCGAGTACGAGTTCGACGTCGCCCCTTCCTTCGCCGAGCAGGACCGCGCCCAGGTCGAGCCGATCGTGCGGCGCCTGGCGGAGCTCGGCGTCAAGGTCTACTACGACGAGGACCAGCTGGTCACGCGGTGGGGCCTCGACCTGATCGAGCACACTGCGGAGACGTTGACGCACAAGGTTCGCTACGTGCTGATGTTCGCCTCACGGCACTACGTCGAGCACAAGTGGGCACGGCACGAACGCAGGACCGCGCAGGCGTGGGCGTTGGAGCAGCAGAACGACTACGTGCTGCCGATCAAGCTCGACGACACCGAGGTGCCGGGTCTGCTGCCCAGCATCGGGTTCCTCGACCTGCGCGTGCACGAACCCGAGGTGATCGCGCAGTCCGTCGTGCAGAAGCTCGCGCAGCACCGCGCCGAGTTCACCTCGACAACGCCCATCACGCCCAAGTCGGTGGCCGCGCTGGTGCGGGAGAAGCCGCGCGGCTGGGAATACCTGCTCTACGCGACCGTTGTGGCGCAAGGCCTTGCTGAGTTGCAGCAGAAGTACCGCGAACACTTCCTGCGCTACTCGCCGCGCAACGGGACCGTCGAGCACGGCAACGGGATCGACCTGATCCGGAACCGCAACGTGCTGCTGAGCGAGATCATCAAGGTGGCGGTGGAGTCGGTCTTCACGGCGGACACCCAGGAGGCCGCGTTCGGCAGGGCCGGCGAGGCGGGAGACGCGGACCAGATCGTGCACCTCGGCGAGCTGTTCGTGCGGACGTTCGACGAGATCCTCGACTGGGCGCGGGGCATCCACGGGACCAGTTACGCGAACGAGCAGGCCCGTGCCGCAGCGAGGGTGCAGGCGCGCTTCGCCGACCGGCAGCTGGAGGCGATGCACGGGGTCGCGCGGGATCTGCGCGAGGTGGCGGACACGCTGGTGGAGCGGTTGACGGCCGGGGAGCGGATCGACATGACGGTGCCGCTGGTGTTCGAGGTGGAGCCTGCCCTGGAGCTGGAGTTCAAGGCCGCGCTGGACAGGCTGTCACGCTGACGGGCGGCGTTTGCCGCCTCTCTTGTAGGTCGACACGGCCGGAGAGTCGATCCAGAACCGCCACGGCACGTCCATCGCCACAGCGACACCGACGCGTGGGCCGGCGAACACCTTAGTAGCCGGTTCGCCTGCGTAGAGACGCACGGGCGAGTCGGCGGACGTCAGGTCGAGGCCGTTCTGCGTGCGGTCGAGCCCGAGGACCTTGCACAGCCGTGCGGGGCCCTTGGCCAGTTCGGCGGCGGAACGGGAGGCCGGGCGGCGGGAGAACGCGATGTCCTCACCGGAGACCACCTCGCCCGCGCGCAACAGGACGGCACCGGGGACGCCGTCGGTCAAGGACACGACGTTGGCGCAGAAGTGCATGCCGTAGACGAAGTAGACGTACAGGAAGCCTGCGGGGCCGAACATGACCTCGTTGCGCGGGGTCTTGCCGCGGTAGCAGTGGGACGCCGGGTCGTCGCCGCCCCGGTAGGCCTCCACCTCGACGATGCGCACCCGCACGCCGCCCGCCTCCAGGAACGACCCGAGGAGGAGCTGGGCGGCATCGACCGGGTCGATGGCCAGCTCCTCCCTGGTCAGGAGCCTAGAACTCACGTGCGGAAGCAGCCTTCGCCACGAGTGCGTCCAGCTGTTCGCGGACGCGTGCGGGGGCCGTGCCGCCGTGGGCGTCACGCGACGCGATGGAACCCTCGACGGTCAGCACCGAACGGACCTCGGAGGTCAGGGCCGGCGAGATCGCGAGGAACTCGTCGTCGGTCAGGTCCTCCAGGCCGACGCCGCGGGACTCGGCCGCGCGGACGCACGCGCCGGCTGCCTCGTGGGCCACGCGGAACGGAACACCTTGGCGCACAAGCCATTCCGCGATGTCGGTGGCCAGGGTGAAGCCAGCCGGAGCGAGCGAGGCCATCCGGGCGACGTCGAACTTCAACGTCGCCACCATGCCCGCGAAGGCCGGGAGCAGGAGCTCCAGCTGCTCGACCGAGTCGAACAGCGGTTCCTTGTCCTCCTGCAGGTCGCGGTTGTACGCCAAAGGCTGGGCCTTCAGCGTCGCCAGGAGCCCGGCCAGGTTGCCGATCAGGCGGCCCGACTTGCCGCGCGCGAGTTCGGCGACGTCCGGGTTCTTCTTCTGCGGCATGATCGAGCTGCCGGTGGACCACGCGTCGTCGAGCACCGCGAAGCGGAACTCGGCGGTGGTCCAGATGATGATCTCCTCGGCCACGCGGGAGAGGTTCACGCTGATCATGGCCAGCACGAACGCGATCTCGGCGGCGAAGTCGCGGGACGCGGTGCCGTCGATCGAGTTCTCCACGGGGGCGTAGAAGCCCAGGTCGGCGGCCACCTTCGCCGGGTCCAACCCCAAAGACGACCCAGCGAGAGCGCCCGAGCCGTACGGGGAGAACGCGGCGCGCTTGTCCCAGTCGTGCAGGCGGTCGACGTCGCGCAGCAGCGAGTGCGCGTGTGCCAGCAGGTGGTGAGAGAGCAGCACGGGTTGTGCGGACTGCAGGTGCGTGCGGCCCGGCATGACGGCGCCGAAGTGCGTCTCGGACTGCTGAGCCAGCGCGTCCACCACGTCCAGCACGCCGGCAGCGACACGACGAGCCGCGTCGCGCAGCCACATGCGGAACAGGGTGGCCACCTGGTCGTTGCGGGAACGGCCGGCGCGCAGCTTGCCGCCCAGCTCGGTGCCGGCGCGGTCGATCAGGCCCCGCTCCAGGGCCGTGTGGACGTCCTCGTCCTCCAGCACCGGGGTGAAGGCACCGGACTCGACGTCGGCGAGCAGCTCGTCGAGCGCCTTCTGCATGCCGGCAAGCTCTTCGTCCGTCAACAGACCGGCCGCGTGCAGCACACGGGCGTGCGCGCGCGAGCCCGCGATGTCGTACGGCGCGAGCCGCCAGTCGAAGTGCGTCGACAGCGACAGCCGTGCCATCGCCTCGGCCGGTCCCGACTCGAACCGGCCACCCCACAAAGAACTCATCACACGCAACTTTCAGCTGGCGAAGTCGTAAAGCGATTCTTCCGAACGGGCGACGAGACCGACCACGCGCCCCTGGTACAGCGCGACGTCGACCTCGCCGGAACCCGACGGCAAAGCCATCCGTGCGACCCGCACCGCGACCGAGCCCAGGCTGGACCGCACGACGCCGGCACGGAAGTTGAGCTCGCGGACGGCCTCGGCGACGGAGACGGTCTCGCCGTCCACCGCCACCGGCACACCCGCGTCGAACGTCAGAACGGCGTGCACGGGCTCATTCATCGACGGAACCCGAGGCCAGCGCGGTGATCCGGTCGGAGAGCTCGGCGCCGGTCATCGGCTCGCGGGCCACGACGAGGATCGTGTCGTCACCCGCGATCGTGCCGACGACCTCGTGCAACGCCGCGCGGTCCAGCGCGGAGGCCAGGAACTGCGCGGCGCCGGGAGGAGTGCGCAGCACCGCGAGGTTGCCGGAGAAGTCGGTCGACACCAGCAGTTCGGCCAGCACGCGGACCAGGCGTGTGGTCCCGCCCTGGACGCCGCGCACGGGGCTGCCGTCCTCGGGGATCACGTAGACCGGCGCACCGCCGTCAGGGCCGCGCAGCTTGACCGCGCCCAGCTCGTCGAGGTCGCGTGACAACGTGGCCTGCGTGACGTCGATGCCTTCCGCCGCCAGCAGTTTCGCGAGCTCGGACTGGCTGCGGACGGCACGCTGCGCCACCATCTCGACGATGCGGCCCTGACGGGCGGTGCGGGTCATGACGACTGCTCCAGCAACCACACGAGCAACGCCTTCTGCGCGTGCAGCCGGTTCTCGGCCTCCTGCCACACCAGCGACTGCGGGCCGTCGAGCACGTCGTCGGTGATCTCCCAGCCGCGGTGCGCGGGCAGGCAGTGCAGCACCGTCGAGTCGGGCTTGCCCGTCGCTTCCAGCAAGGAAGCGTTCACCTGGTACGGGCGGAACGGGCCGACGCGGTCCTTGCCGTCGTTCTCCTGCCCCATAGACGTCCAGGTGTCGGTGACCAGCACGTCCGACCCGTCGACCGACTCACGCGGGTCGCTGATCAACGCGACCGAACCACCGGTCTCGGCGGCGCGCTTCTTGGCGTCCTCCAGGAACTGCGGGTTCGGCACGAATCCCTTCGGTGCGCCGATGCGGACGTGCATACCGGCCGTGGCACCGCCGAGCAGCAGCGAGTGCGCCATGTTGTTGGCGCCGTCGCCCAGGTACGTGAGCGTCAGACCGGCCAGCTTGCCGTAACGGCGGCGGATCGTCTGCAGGTCCGCGAGCACCTGGCACGGGTGGAACTCGTCGGTCAGCGCGTTCACCACGGGAATGCGCGACACGGAGGCCATCGCCTCCATGCGTGCCTGGGCGAACGTCCGCCACACCACGGCGTCGACGTAGCCGGACAGGATCCGCGAGGTGTCCTCGATGGTCTCCTCGCGGCCCAGCTGCATCGAGCGGCCGTCGATGATCACCGGGTTGCCGCCGAGCTGCGCGATGCCGACCTCGAACGACAGCCGGGTGCGGGTGGAGTTCTTCTCGAAGATCACCGCGACGGACTTGGGGCCCGCCAGCGGCTTCGCGGTGAACCGGTCCGCCTTGTAGGTGTCCGCGAGGTCGAGCACCGCGGTCTGCTCCGCAGTGGACAGGTCGTCGTCGCGAAGGAAGTGTCGCAAAGTCACTGCGTCTCCTCGAAGAAGGTGGGGAGCGCGGCGACGAAGGCCTGCGCGTCGGACTCTTCCAGAACCAGGGGCGGAGCGAGCCTCAGCACGTCGGGCTGGATCGGGTTGATCAGGTAACCGGCCTTCTGCGCGGCCGCCGCGACCTTCGCCGAGACCTTCTCGCGCAGCATGATGCCGAGCAGCAGGCCTGCTCCCCGGACACCGGAGATCGCCGGGTGGTGCAACGCCTCCACACCCGCGGCGATCTCCTTGCCCACGGACGAGACGTGCTCCAGCAGGCCTTCCGAGGCGATCGTGTCGAGCACCGCGAGCCCGGCGGCGCAGCACACCGGGTTGCCGCCGTACGTCGTGCCGTGGTGGCCGGGCTTGAACAACTCCGCCGCCGCGCCGAAGCCGATCGTCGCGCCCAGCGGCAGACCGCCGCCGATGCCCTTGGCCAGCGTCATGACGTCCGGCACGATCCCGGCCTGCTGGAACGCGAACCACGTGCCGAGCCTGCCGATGCCGGTCTGCACCTCGTCGAGGATGAACAGCGCGCCGTGCTCGGAGGTGATCCGGCGGACCTCCTGCAGGTAACCGGCGGGCGGCACCATGACGCCCTGCTCGCCCTGGATCGGCTCGACGATGAACGCAGCCGTGTCGTCGTCGATCGCGGCCTCGAGTGCCGCCACGTCACCGAACGGGACGTGCGAGACACCGGGCACGAGCGGTTCGAACGGCGCGCGCTTCGGCTCCTGGCCGGTGAGCGTCAGCGCGCCCATCGTGCGGCCGTGGAACCCGCCGAGCGTGGAGACGATCTTCGTGCGGCCGGTGAGGCGCGCCATCTTCAGCGCCGCCTCGTTGGCCTCGGCGCCGGAGTTGCAGAAGAAGACCTTGCCGGGCTCCCCCGCGAGGTCCAGCAGGCGTTCGGCGAGCTTCAGCGCGGGCTCGTTCACGTACAGGTTGCCGGTGTGGCCGAGCTTCGCGATCTGCGTCGAGACCGCCTCGACGATCGCCGGATGGGCGTGGCCCAGAGCGTTGACCGCGAGGCCGGTCAGCAGGTCGACGTAACGGTTTCCGTCGGCGTCCCAGACGTGCGCGCCCTCACCGCGTTCCAGCTGCAGCGAAGGTGTGCCGTAGTTGTCCATCATGGACTGTTGCCACCGCGTGGTCACTTGTCCCCCAAGACCATGGTTCCGACACCTTCAGTGGTGAAGACTTCGAGCAGGACGCTGTGGGCCAGCCTGCCGTCGATCACGTGCGCCTGCGGGACGCCGCCGCGCACCGCGCGCAGGCAGGCCTCCATCTTCGGCACCATGCCGCTTTCCAGGTCCGGCAGGATCTTCTCCAGCTCGGACGCGCGGATCTCGTTCAGCAGCGACGAGCGGTCCGGCCAGTTCGCGTACAGGCCCTCGACGTCGGTCAGCACGACGAGCTTCTCCGCGCCGAGAGCGACCGCGAGAGCGCCTGCCGCCGTGTCCGCGTTCACGTTGTGCGGCACGCCGTGGATGTCCGGCGCGACCGACGACACGACCGGGATGCGGCCGGCACGCACGATGTCGAGCACCGCGTCCGGGTTGACCTCGGTGATGTCGCCGACGAGACCGATGTCGACCTCTTCGCCGTCCACCAGAGCACCACGGCGCGTGGCCGTGAACAGGTGCGCGTCCTCGCCGGAGATGCCGACGGCGTAAGGACCGTGCTGGTTGATCAGGCCGACGAGCTCACGGCCGACCTGGCCGACCAGGACCATCCGCACGACGTCCATGGCCTCCGGCGTCGTGACGCGCAGGCCGCCGCGGAACTCGCTGTGGATGCCGAGCTTGTCGAGCATCGACTTGATCTGCGGGCCGCCGCCGTGCACGACGACCGGACGCAGGCCGCACAGCCGCAGGAACACCATGTCCTCGGCGAACGCCTTCTTCAGCTCGTCGTCGATCATGGCGTTGCCGCCGTACTTGACGACCACGAGCGCGCCGCGGAAACGCTCCAGCCACGGCAGCGCTTCTACGAGGACCGCCGCTTTTTCTTGTGCGTTCATGAGGAGTAAGCGCTGTTCTCTTCGACGTAGTCGTGGGACAGGTCCGTGGTCAGCACGGTGGCTTCGGCGTCACCGACGTTGAGATCGATGACGATCTCGACGTCACGGCCCGACAGGTCGGCCTCGCTGCGGTCGCGGTCGCGGGTCCCGTTGCGGTAGAGCGACACTCCGTTGATCAGGATCTGCAGCACGTCCGGGTCGATCTCCGCGTCCGCGCGGCCCAGCGCCATCGCGATGCGGCCCCAGTTCGGGTCGCTTCCGAAGAGCGCGGTCTTCACCAGGTTGTCCTCGGCGACCGTCCGTCCGATGTGGACGGCCTCGGCCTCGGTGGCGGCCTGCCTGACGGTGATGCTGATTTCCTTCGTCACACCCTCGGCGTCGCCCTGCAGCTGCTTGACCAGGTCACCCGCGACCTCGGTCAGCAACGCGGTGAAGTCCTCGAAGGCAGGCTCGACACCCGAAGCACCGGAGGCCAGAACCAGCACGGTGTCGTTGGTGGACGTGCCGCCGTCGACGTCGAGCCGGTCGAACGTCCTCGAAGTGGCCAGGCGCAGCGCCTTGTCGAGCGAGTCGCCGGAGATCTTGGCGTCGGTGGTGATGACCGACAGCATCGTGGCCATGTTCGGCGCGAGCATGCCCGCGCCCTTCACGAACCCGCCGACGGACCAGCCCTGTTCGGAGGCCTTCCACGACTGCTTCGGGCGGCTGTCCGTGGTCATCACGCCGGTGGCGGCGTTGAGCCCGGCCTCGACGGAGGAGTCCAGCTCCTTCGCGACGTTCTCGACGCCGGTCAGGATCTTGTCCATCGGAAGACGCTCACCGATCAGGCCGGTCGAGCAGACCGCGACGTCGACGGCGCCGGTGCCGAGCACCTCGGCGACCTTCTCCGCGGTGGCGTGGGTGTCCTGGAAACCCTCGGGGCCGGTGCACGCGTTGGCGCCGCCGGAGTTGAGCACGACCGCGGTGAGGCGCCGGGACTGGACCACCTGCTGCGACCACAACACCGGCGCGGCCTTCACCTTGTTCGTGGTGAACACACCCGCGGCGGAGTCGGAAGGCCCGTCGTTCACGACGAGCGTGAGGTCGAGAGCGCCGGATTCCTTGATTCCGGCGGCGATCCCGGCGGCCCGGAAGCCCTGGGGTCCGGTGACGCCCTTGTTGCGGTTCACGGAGCGACTCCAACGGTCGAGAGGCCGGTCGTTTCCGGCAGTCCGAGAGCGAGGTTCATGCACTGGACAGCGGCACCGGCGGTGCCCTTGGCCAGGTTGTCGACGGCGGCCACGACCACGAGCCGGCCCAGGTCTTCGTCGACGGTGACTTGCAACTGCACGGCGTTCGAGCCGAGGACGGCGTTCGTCGTCGGCCAGAAACCTTCGGGCAGGAGGTGCACGAAGGGCTCGTCCGCGTACGCCTTCTCGTAGGCCTCGCGAACGTTTGCGCCTTCCCTCAACTGCGCGGAACAGGTAGCCAGGATCCCCCGCGACATCGGCGCGAGCACGGGCGTGAAGCTGACCTTGATCGGCCGGCCGGCCGCCGCCGAGAGGTTCTGGGTGATCTCGGGCGTGTGCCGGTGCGCGCCACCGACGCCGTACGCACTGGCCGAGCCCATGACCTCGGAGCCGAGCAGGTTCGCCTTCAACGACTTGCCTGCGCCGGACGTGCCCGACACGGCGACGATGACGACCTCGTCCTCGATCAGGTCCACGGCCGGAGCCAGAGCCAGCGAGGACACCGTCGGATAGCAACCCGGAACGGCCACGCGGCGTGCGCCCACGAGCGCGTCCCGCTGGTTGGGAAGCTCGGGAAGTCCGTACGGCCAGGTGCCCGCGTGCTCGCCGCCGTACCACCGCTTCCAGTCGTCGGCGCTGGTCAGCCGGTGGTCGGCGCCGCAGTCGATCACGACCGTGTCGTCGCCGAGTTGCTCGGCCAGCGCGGCTGAGTGACCGTGGGGCAGTGCGAGGAAGACCACGTCGTGGCCCTTGAGGGTCTCGACTGTGGTGTCTTGTAGCTGTCGGTCCGCGAGCGGCAGGAGGTGCGGCTGGTGCTGGAACAGCCTGTCGCCGGCGCTGCTGCCGGCCGTCAGCGCGCCGATCTCGATGTCCGGATGGCCGAGTAGCAGGCGGAGCAGCTCGCCACCCGCGTACCCGCTGGCGCCCGCGACCGCGATCCTCACTGTCATGCGCATGATTATGCACGGTCATGCAAACTCACTCAACATGAGCGTGGCCACCTGGCCACCCGATCGGGGCCACCTGGCGCTGTGGGGCGCTGAACGCGGTCGACGATGATGATCCGCGTGAACGTGAAGGTGCGCGACGGGTTGTGGGCTGCGGGTGCCCTCCTGTTGGCGCTGGTGACGCTGTTCGCGCCGCTCGGCAGGCCGGTCCACTGGTGGCTGGTCGTGGCGTCCGCGCTGTGGGCGGCCGCGCTGGTGCCGATCAGCGCGCGCTGGCCGCGGTGGGCGATCGTCCTCACCGCTCCCCTCAACGGCGTCAACAACCTGCTCGCCATCGCCCCGACGTCGCTCGTCGTCTTCCGCTCTGCCCGGTCGGTCCGTTCGCAGGGACAGCTGTGGGCGCTGGTGGGCGTCACGGCCGTGTTGCAGGCGGCGTTCGGTGGCCTGCACTCGTGGCGTGCCGGGGACAGCCTGACGGAGTACGTGCTCGGCACCCTGTTCTCGGTCATCTTCCTGCTGGTCTTCCCCGCCGTGTCCGGAGCGCTCATCGGACGGCGCAAGCCGTTGACGCAGGTGCTGATGGAGCGCAACGACTACTTGGAACACGCGCGCGCGTTGACCGCGAGCACCGCGAGGTCGGCCACGCGCGCACACATCGCGAGCGAGATGCACGACATGCTCAGCCACCGGCTCCGGCAGCTGACCGCCCACGCGGGCGCGTTGGAGCAGTCCGCCGCCGAACAGGCCCCTGAACTGCGCGAACAGGTCGAGCTGATCCGCAGGACGTCCGCGGTCGCGATGGAGGAACTGCGCGAGATCCTCGGCGTGCTCGGCACCTCCTCCGAACACGACGAGGACGCCGGTACGCGCGCGGACGTCGAACGGCTCGTGGCGGCGTCCGCGGCAGCAGGCCTCTCCGTGCACCTCGACTGGTCAGGCGCTGATCTGGCCGATGCCGACGCACGCCTTCGCAGGGCTGTGCATCGGGTCGTGCGTGAAGCACTCACGAACGTGCACAAGCACGCGCCGTCCGCTCGCACGCGGGTGTCCGTGGACGTCGCCGACCGGGTGCGGGTCGAGGTCGTCAACGGTCCCAGCGCCGCGCCCAGGGGTGCCGGGACCCGGCGCGGGCTCATCGGCCTGGAGGAACGCGTCGCGCTGATCGGCGGATCGTTCCTCGCCGAGGTGCCGACCGGCGCCGGGTTCCGGGTGACCGCCAACCTGCCGTTGCACCCGGTCGTGCAGGAAGAGACCGGTGCGTCGGGTGCCGTGGTGGAGGCGCCGCCGCCGATCACCGCCGAGATCCTGACCGTGCCGCGCGTGGTCGGCGGCGGATGTCTGGCCACGCTCTCGCTCGTCCCGGCGCTCGGCACGGTGTTCGTGCTGCTCGTCGTCGCGATCTTCAGCCGCGGCGAGATCACCCGGCAGGAGTTCGACGCGTTCCAGCCGTCGGTCACGCACAAGCAGGAGATCACCGAGACGTACGGCTTCGGCGTGCTCTCGGACAACGGCGGGTGCTTCCGCTACCACGTGCAGGACTCCCCCAGCCGTGACTTCGAACTGTGCTTCGACCGGCAGTCGGGTCTGCTGAACTCGAAGAAGGAGCTGGCCCGATGAGGTTCGTCTGGCCGTCTCTCGCCTTCCTGGTGGGCCTGGTGCCGCTGGTCGCCCCGCTGGCACCGGTCCCCCACCCCGCGCTGACCGTCGCGACCGCGCTGTGGATCGCGGCCCTCGTGTGGCTCGCACCGCGCAAACCCGAGTGGGCGTTGCTGCTCACCGGGCCGCTCTTCGCGGTGAACAACCTGTGGGCGCAGGCCATCACGACGTTCGTGGTCTTCACCGCGTGCCGCCGCGTCACGCCCGTGAAGCGCCTGTGGGCGTTGCTCGGGATCATGGTGCTGCTGCAGTCCGCGTTCACCCTGGTCCAGGAGAGCTCCCGGAGCATGCCGTTCTGGGAGGCGGTGGCCGGTGCGGTCATCGGTTCGGTGTTCTTCGTGCTCTTCCCCGCCGTCTCCGGCATGCTGCTCGGCCGCCGCAGGCCGATGGTCCGGCTGCTGCAGGAACGCAACGAGTACCTCGAACGCGCCCGTGCGCTGACCGCCGCGTCGGCCCGTTCCGAGGAACGCGCGCACATCGCCGGCGAGATGCACGACATGCTCGGGCACCGGCTCAGCCTGATCTCCATCCACGCGGGGGCGTTGGAGCTCACGACCGCCCGCAAGGCCCCTCAACTGCACGAACAGGCCGAGCTGATCCGCACCACGTCGTCGCTCGCGATGGCCGAACTGCGCGAGATCCTCGGCGTGCTGCGGACGAACCCCGAACCCGAGTCGCTCGACGAGGACACCGGCACCCGTTCCGACATCGCCGCGCTGGTCGAGACGTCCGGGCTCGCCGCGTCCCTCGACTGGTCCGGCGAGGACCTGCACGGCGCCGACTCCCGCACCCGCCGCGCCGTGCACCGGGTGGTCCGCGAGGCCCTGACCAACGTCGCCAAGCACGCGCCGTCCGCCCGGACGCGGGTGCAGGTCGCGGTCCAGGGAGGCCGGGCCCGCATCCAGGTGCTGAACGGCCCGTCGCCCGCGACTCCCGGCAAAGGCACCCGGCGCGGCCTGATCGGACTGGAGGAACGCGTCGGGCTGCTCGGCGGCTCGTTCAGCGCGGGCCCGCCGGTCGAGGGCGGTTTCCGGGTGGCGGCGGACGTCCCGCTGCACCCGCCGGCCCAGGCCGACCAGGCCAGTTCCGAGGTCGCCGAGGTACCTCCGCCGCTCGCCGCCGAGGTCCTGACCGTGCCGCGGGTGCTGGGTGGCGGCTGCCTCGGGTTGCTGGCGTTGCTGCCGATCGCGGGCGCGTTGCTCGTGCTGCTGCTCTTCGCGTTGCTCAACCCGACGCAGATGAACGCGCCGTACTTCGACTCGCTGAAGGTGGGCGCCACCGGGGAGGAGGACATCTACGACCAGTTCGGCGTCGGGCAACTCGGTGTGGACGGCTGCTCGCGGTTCCGGACGTCGCACAACCCGGACCTGCAGTACAAGCTGTGCTTCCGGGACGGCAAGCTGTCCTCGAAGGTCCAGGAGCGCCCGTAGGCTGCTGGGCGTGATCCGAGTTCTCATCGCCGACGACGAAACGCTCATGCGGGCCGGCATCCGGCTGATCCTGGAGAACGACCCGGAGATCACCGTGGTGGCCGAGGCGAGCGACGGCAGGCAGGCCGTCGAGCTGACCCTCAAGCACACGGTCGACGTCGCGTTGCTCGACATCCGCATGCCCGGCGGCGACGGCCTCAAGGCCGCCGAGCAGATCGCGTCGAGGGTCAGCGTCGTCATGCTCACGACGTTCGGCGAGGACTCCTACGTGGCCCAGGCCCTCAAGGTCGGCGCGACCGGGTTCCTGCTCAAGGACACCCCGCCGCAGGAGCTGATCAACGCGGTCCGCAAGGCCGCGCGGGGCGAACCGATCCTCGCCCCGCAGATCACCAAGCGCCTGATCGAGAAGCACCTGCTCGCGCCGAACGACGGATCGGACGCGCGCCGCAAGATCGACGCGCTCACCGACACCGAGCGCAACGTGCTCAGGCTCGTGGGCGAGGGACTGTCCAACACCGAGATCGGCGAGCAGCTCTTCATGGCGACCGGCACGGTGAAGGCGCACATCAGCCGGATCCTGCCCAAGCTGGAGTGCGCCAACCGCGTGCAGGCCGCCATCGTGGCCCACGACGCCGGCCTCACCCGGTCGTGATCACCGGGTCGTGAAGCGGTCCAGCGCGCGGATCTTGTTCGTGGCGTCCAGGGCCGCGATCTTGTAGGCCTCGGACAGCGTCGGGTAGTTGAAGACCGTGTCGACCAGGTAGTCGACCGTGCCACCGCAGCCCATCACGGCCTGGCCGATGTGCACGAGGTCGGTCGCGCCGGTGCCGAACACGTGCACGCCGAGGATCTTGCGGTCCACAGTGGACACCAGCAGCTTCAGCATGCCGTACGCGTCGCCGATGATCTGGCCGCGCGCGAGCTCGCGGTAGCGGGAGATGCCCACCTCGTACGGCACGGCGGACGAGGTGAGCTCGGTCTCCGTCGCGCCGCAGTACGAGATCTCCGGGATCGTGTAGATGCCGATGGGCTGCAACGCCGTCAGGTCGTGCACCGGCTCGCCGAACGCGTGGTAGGCGGCCAGGCGGCCCTGGTCCATCGACGTCGCGGCCAGCGCCGGGAAGCCGATCACGTCACCGACGGCGTAGATGTGCTCGACGGGCGTGCGGTAGTGCTCGTCGACGCTCAGCCGGCCGCGGTTGTCCGCTTCCAGCCCGGCGGCGGCGAGTTCCAGTTTCTCGGTGGTGCCCTGCCGGCCAGCGGAGTACATGACGGCGGAGGCCGGGATGCGCTTGCCGGACGCCAGCGTCGTGATGGTGCCGCCCTGCGACACCTCGACGTTCACGACCTTCTCGCCGAAGCGGAACGTCACGGCCTGGTCGCGCAGGTGGAACTTCAGCGACTCGACGATCTCCGGGTCGCAGAAGTCGAGCATCTTCTCGCGCTGCTCCACGACCGTGACGCGGGTGCCGAGGGCCGCGAACATCGACGCGTACTCGATGCCGATCACGCCCGCGCCGACCACGACCAGCGACGACGGGATCTCGGTGAGCGCGAAGACCTCGTCGGAGTCGAGGATCCGCTCCTCGTCGAAGTCCACGACGGACGGGCGGGCCGGTGTCGTGCCGGTCGCGATGACGATGAACTCGCCGGTGATCGTGGTGTGGTCGCCGCGGTGGGCCCCGTCCACCGTCACGGTGTGCTCGTCCACGAACCGGCCGAAGCCGTTCAGCAGATCGATGCCGTTGCGGTGCAGTTGCGCGCGCACGACCTGCACCTCACGGCCGATCACGTGCTGCGTGCGAGCCATCAGGTCGTTGATGGTGATGTCCTGTTTGACGCGGTAGCTCGCGCCGTACAACTCGCGCTGGCTCATGCCCGTCAGGAACATGACGGCTTCGCGCAGCGTCTTCGACGGGATGGTTCCCGTGTTCGCGCAGACACCGCCGACCATCTCCTGCTTGTCGATGATCGCTACGCGCTTGCCCAGTTTCGCACCCGCGATCGCCGCCTTCTGGCCACCAGGGCCAGAGCCGATGACGATCAGGTCGTAGTCGTACGGCGTCATGGTCGTCAGCCTACTAAGACGGATTCGATTCCACCCCCGAAAGAAATATGAACCTTGCGATGAATTGTGTCGTGCGTGAGTCCATGACAGGACTTCGCACCTTCCGTCTTCCCGAGACCGTCACCGGTTCGGACGACGACGCCGAGCTCGGCCGCCGGCTCATCGCGGCATGGCAAGCCGACGGGATCCTGCAGATCGCGACCGACGCGTCTCAGGACCGGACCACAGCGGCGGCAATGGCCGCCAGCAGACGGTTCTTCCACGGATTGACGCTCGAAGAAAAGTCACGGTTTGTGAGCGACCTGACCTATTCCGGTTACATCGCGTCCGGAGAGGAGGTCACCGACGGCATCGCGGACTATTCGGAGATCTTCACGATCTGCAAGGACGTTCCGCTCGACGACTCCCGCGTCGTGGGCAAATGGCCGTGCCACGGACCGGTTCCGTGGCCGGACGAGCGCTACCGCGACGCCATGCGGGAGTTCATGACGATGCTCGGCGGTGCCGGCGAACGCGTCCTTCAGCTCACCGCACTGGGCTTCGGGCTCGACATCGACACGTTCACCAGGCTCACCGTCGACGGCTGGCACCACATGCGGGTGCTGCGCTTCCCCACCAGGTCCGAGACCGACCGCGGCATCGGCGCGCACACCGACTACGGGATGCTCGTGCTGGCCGCGCAGGACGACGTCGGCGGCCTCTTCGTCCGCCCGCCGATCGAGGGCGAGGACCGGCCGCGCAACTGGCTCGCGGACGAGTCGGCGGCGGGCAGCTTCCAGGACGCCCACGGCTGGAACTTCGTCGCACCGGTCGAACGCGTCGTCACCGTGTTCCCCGGTGACGTCCTGCAGTTCCTCACCGGCGGCAAACTGCTGTCCACGCCGCACAAGGTCCTGCTCAACACCCGCGAGCGGTTCACGATGGCTTACTTCCACGAGCCGAACTTCGATGCCGTCATGCGCCCGCTGGACGACCCGGACGGCGACACCATCCACTACGGCACGCACTTCACCTCGATGTTCATGCGCTGCTACCCCGATCGCGTCACCACGCGCCGGATCATCGAGGAGGACCGGCTGAAGGTGCTCAGCGAACTCCGGAGTTGCTCCTGAACGGCAGCACCAGGTCGAGCAACCGGACCCTGGCGCGGTAATCGGCGACACGATCCGCGAACGGCCGCTGCACGATCCTGCGCACGGCGTCCGCGCTCAGGCGCTCGTAGGCGGGAACCGTGTCGTTGCTCAGGAAGTCCCAGCGCGCCACCCGGTCCGCGTAGTTGAACGCGGGCAGCGGACCGCCGAACAACGGCCGGTACCGCGCCGGGGTCTTCCCGCCCGGCACCGGCATCGGCCCGGCGACCGTGATCGCGTACGTGACCATCTCGCCGGGCGGTAACAGCCGGGACCGCATGCGGTCGAACTGGTCGGCGATCACCAGGTTCTGTTCGCGGGACGAGAACTCCAGAACCGCCTGTGCCGGATCCGCCCACGCCGCGGTGGTGTCCGGGTCGATGACGCCCGCGTCGCGCATCTCCTGCACGGCCTCGATTCCGCCGTGCAGATAGGCGGCGTGCATCGCGCCCAGGTCCATGAAGATGTGCTTCTGCATCGACATCAGCATCGACGAGAACCAGCGCAGTTCCGGGACCGTGCCGAGATCGAGCATGCCGGCGGCGAACGCGGGGGCGCCGATGTTCGCGAAACCCATCCACCGCAACGTGTCCGGGTGGGTCAGGTAGAGCTTCGCGTAGAAGTCGTAGACGGCGAAGATCACCGCGCGGTTGGAGTCGGCGGTGCGTTGAGGGTCCCACTCGGACAGGTTGACGCCCGCGTCCTCGGCGGCGCGGACGATCCAGTAGTGCCACAGCAACGCCTTGAACCGCGTGGGCGCGATGCCCCTGGCCCGGTATCCGGTCAGCGCCTGCTCCAGCGCGGCACGGTCGGACGGCAGATCGGGGTGCACTCCACCCCGCTGTTCGCCGTTTCCGTTCACCAGCGGCAGATCCAGGTAATCCACCGTGTCCGCTTTGGTAGCACCCATGCTGCCGAGCACGAGCGCCGCCACAACCATGAGCACGCGCATGAACGCGAACTGTATAGGGGCCAGGCACCCATTCTGTTCACAGAAGCCCCCGGTCAAGTGATGTTTTGCGGGTTCGTTAGCACTTTCGGTACCGATGGGGCCATAAATCTCAACAGGGCTACTCCTAATGCCTATAACGTTTGGGCGTGACACTTAAGGTTTCCTTGATCGACGCGGTTCGAGCGGGACTCGAGGAGCTCGCGGATCCGGTGAAGGCGCCCGAGATGCAGGCGTACATGAAGTCCGACATGCCGTTCCTCGGTGTCCAGAAACCGGGACGAGTGGCGCTGCTGAAGTCGCTGCCCCAGTTGCCCGGCCGGGACGAGTGGCTCGACGCGATCCAGACGTTGTGGCGTGAGGCCACTTATCGCGAGGAACGCTATGTCGCGCTCTCGCTGAGCGGGGATCGCCGGTTCCAGTCCGTCGACCTGATGCCGTGGTTCGACGAGATGATCGTGACCGGCGCGTGGTGGGACTACGTGGACGAGATCGCGTCGAAGCGCGTCGGGCCGTTGCTGCGCTCGACACCGGACATCGTGCGGCCGTTGATGCTGAAGTGGTCCGTCGACGCGGACAGGTGGCGGAGGCGGACTTCGGTGATCTGCCAGCTCGGCTTCAAGGGCGCGACCGACGTCGACCTGCTGACGGCGTGCGTCGACGCGAACGCGGACGACCCCGACTTCTTCCTGCGCAAGGGGATCGGCTGGGCGCTCCGCGAGTTCGCGAAGACCGAACCGGGCTGGGTGCGCGCGTTCGTCGAGGCGCGGCCGGGGCTGTCGCCGTTGTCACGGCGCGAGGCTCTGAAACACCTCTAGTAGAGCGTCGCGGCTTGGTTGCACTCCGTTGAGCCGGGCAGAGGACTGGGCGGCCTGGTCGCTCGTTAGCGAAAGCCCGGAGGGTCGCGCTCTCACGCACGTCACCGCCGAGTTGGCGGTAGAAAACTGCCGACGCAATCGTTTGCTGATCACGCCAGCTACCGCCAACCGTGCAGGTGACAGCCAAGAGAGATAGCTGCGACGCTCTACCAGGCGCCTGGCCCTCGGCGCGCGAACGGCTGGCTAGCCGTGTTTCGCGCGACCTGAGTAGGTGAGCGGGAAGACGAGCTCGGCGCACTCCGCCGGCACGTCCTGGGCGACCTCGACCTTCATCGTGACCTCGACCGCGCCACCAGCGGGGATGTCCACGACATCGGTGAGCGGGACGACGGTCAGCACACCGGCCGGGCAGCCTTCCACGCGCTGCTGGGTGGCGTCGAGCGGCTGACCGGGCACGGCCGACAGGCTCTCGACGATGATGCCGACGGGGTTCGGGTTGGACAGCCGCACCTTGCGCTCGCCCACGGCACCCGGCTTGAGCTCCACGGCCGCGCCGGAGATGTCGTTGATCTCGAACGGCTTGAGCTGCTGCATGCCCGACTCGCCGCTGCTCACGGAGTAGGCCATCGCGGGCGTCTCGGGGTCTGGCCAGGTGAGGTGCATGGCCGCCACGACCGCCGCGCCGAGCATGAGGATCGTCAAGGACACGGCGATCTCAAGGCGCGGACCCAGACTACGCATGGCGCAACTCTCCAGAGTTGTTGCTCCCAGGCGGTGGGTTCGCCTCTAGCTCCCCACCGGACCGGCGACCAGACTCGCCCGGTGGTTCATCGCTTCGCCCCTCGGCCCTGGCGGGCCGCGTCGCCAATCTTGGAGAACCTTCACGTACCGCGCAAGCGTCAGAAGGTTGCCAATTTCCCTTTGTAATGCAGGACCTTTGGCACCTTGACAGCTACGCAGGGCTACCACCTGCTGGTTTGATCCCAAATCCCGAAAAGTGGCATTCAGCCGAACGAGCGAACTTTCACCGGCAATTCATCGGTGTGTCCTGGTGACGTGGAAAGGCCCGGGATTCG
The DNA here is from genome assembly GCF_044765805.1 of Lentzea sp. NPDC102401. NCBI lineage: Bacteria > Bacillati > Actinomycetota > Actinomycetes > Pseudonocardiales > Pseudonocardiaceae > Lentzea > Lentzea sp. NPDC102401. Next base: position 20,890 of record NZ_JBIWKS010000004.1, read on the forward strand.
TGCGGAACCCCGGGCCCTCGTCCATCGTGGCCGATCAGGCGCGCAGAGCCGCACCCAGACGTTCGCCGGCGGCGGTGACGGCGGCATCGCGGGCCGCGGTCGCCTCCTCGACGGTCAGCGTGCGGTCCGACGCCCGGAAGCGCAGCGAGTACGCGAGCGACTTCTTGCCCTCGCCCAGCTGCTCACCCGTGTACACGTCGAACAGGCGGATGTCCTCGAGCAGGTCGCCCGCGGACGCGCGGAGCACCTCGGACACCGACTGCACCGGCACAGAAGCGTCCACGACCAGCGCGACGTCCAGCAGCACCGGCGGGTACGGCGACACCATCGGGGCCGGACGGTGGTCGTCCAGCGGCAGCGCGTCCAGGTCGAGCTCGAACGCCACCGTGCGCTTGGGCAGGCCCAGCGCCTCGATCACCTTCGGGTGCAGCTCACCGGCGTGACCGACGGGCCAGTCGCCGACGCGCAACTCGGCGCAGCGGCCGGGGTGCCACGGCAGCAGGTCCGACGCCACGACGCGCAGGGTGACCCCGTACGCCTGGGCGGCGCGACGGGCGGCCTCGACGGCGTCCGACCACTCGGCGACGCGGCCCTTGCCCCACCACCCGGCCAGCTCGCGGTGGCCCGTGAGGACACCGGCGACGTGCAGCGGCTGGTGCGGCAGCGCGGCCAGCAGCGAGGCCACCTCGGCCTCGGTCGGCCTGCGGTCCACGCCGAGCGCGGGCACCGGCACCTGCTGTGCGCGCGGCAGCGTCACCTGGGCGATGTTGTAGAGCGAGACGTCCTTCGCACCACGGGCCAGGTTGCGCTGGAGGGTCTCCAGGAGGCCCGGCAGCAGTGTCGTCGCGAGGACGTTCTTGTCCGCCTCCAACGGGTTCAGCACGCCGACCGTGTTGCGCCGGATGTCGTCGGCGGCCAGACCGAACGCGTCGAACACCGACGGGTCGATGAACGGGAACGGCTTGACCTCGACGAAACCGTCCTCGGCCAGGGTGCGCCACACCGTGCGGCGACGGCGCTGCTGCTCGGTCAGGCCGCGGCCGGCGGGGGCGGGCGGCAGCACGGAGGGAATCGTGTCGTAGCCCTCCAGCCGCAGCACCTCCTCCACCAGGTCGGCGGGCTGCACGAGGTCGGAGCGCCACGTCGGCGGCACGGCCGTGACGATCGTCTGGCCGTCGTCCGAGGTGGTCACGGAGACCTGGCAGCCGATCTGGCCGAGACGACGGGCCGTGACGCCACGGGCGTAGCGGACACCGGCGATGCGGTCCGGCAGGTCGATCGGCATCGACACCGGCTCGGGCAGCGCGGGCGCGCCCACGTCGGTGCGGCCGGGCTTGATCTGGCCCTCGGCGTAGTGGTTGAGCAGCTTCGCGGCCCGCTCCAGCGCCACCGGTGCCAGCGCGGGGTCGACGGTGCGCTCGAAGCGCTTCGCGGCCTCGGACGGCAGCTTGTGCCGGCGGACCGTGCGCGCGATGGACGCCGGGTCCCAGTTCGCGGCCTCGAGCAGGATGTCCGAGGAGCTGTCGCCCACCTCGGTGGACGCGCCGCCCATGACGCCGGCGAGCGAGATCACGCCCGAGTCGTCGGCGATCACGATGTCGTCGACGTCCAGCGCGCGGACCTGGTCGTCCAGCGTCGTGAGCTTCTCCCCCGCCAGCGCGCGACGGACCGTCAGCGCGCCGGACAGCGAAGCGGCGTCGAACGCGTGCAGAGGCTGGCCCAGTTCGAGCATCACGTAGTTCGTGACGTCGACCGGCAGCGAGATGGACCGCATGCCCGCGAGCATCAGGCGGCGGCGCATCCACCACGGCGTGGGCGCGGTCGGGTCGACACCGGTGACCCGGCGCGCCACGAACCGCGAGCAGCCGGGACGGTCCTCGATGTGGACCGGCCACGCCTCGCCCTCGGGCTCGGGGACCTCGATCAGGCCGGGGTCGCCGAACGGCACGTCGAGCGCGCAGGCGATCTCGCGGGCCAGGCCGCGGACCGAGAACGCGTAGCCGCGGTCCGGGGTCGGAGCCAGTTCGATGACCGTGTCGTTCAGGCCGAGCAGCTCCAGCGCGTCGTCGCCGGGCTGTGCGGTGCCGGTGGGCAGCACGAGGATGCCGGAGTGGTCGTCGCCGATGCCGAGCTCGTCGGAGGCGCAGATCATGCCCTGGGACACGCGGCCGTACGTCTTGCGCTCGGCGATCGAGAAGCCACCCGGCAGCACGGCGCCGGGCAGCGCGACGACGACCGAGTCGCCCTCGACGAAGTTCGTGGCGCCGCAGATGATGTTGTTGACCTGCTCGGGGCCGACCTCGACCTGGCAGTAGCGGATCGGCTTCTTGAACTCGGTGAGCTCCTCGATGGCGACGACGCGACCGGCGACGATCGGGCCGGTCACGGGACCGAGCGGGCTCACCTCCTCGACCTCGATGCCGATGCGGGTGAACGCCTCGGCGAGCTCGTCGGGCGTGGGGACTTCGTCGAAACCGAGGTGTTCGACCAGCCAGCTGACCGGGACTCGCACCGGATCAGGCCTCCGTTCCGAATGGCTGGGTGAAGCGGACATCGCCTTCGACCATGTCGCGCATGTCGGGCAGGCCGTTGCGGAACTGCAGCGTGCGTTCCAGGCCCATGCCGAACGCGAAGCCCGAGTAGACGTCCGGGTCGACGCCGGTGGCGCGCAGGACGTTGGGGTTGACCATGCCGCAGCCGCCCCACTCGACCCAGCCCGCGCCGCCCTTCTTCTCCGGGAACCACACGTCGACCTCGGCCGACGGCTCGGTGAAGGGGAAGAAGCTCGGGCGCAGACGGGTCTTCGAGTCCTCGCCGAACATGGCGCGCGCGAACGCGTCGAGCGTGCCCTTGAGGTGGCCCATCGTCAGGCCCTTGTCGACCGCGAGGCCTTCGACCTGGTGGAACACCGGGGTGTGCGTCGCGTCGAGCTCGTCGGTGCGGAACGTGCGGCCGGGGCACACGACGTACACCGGGAGCTCGCGGTCGAGCAGCGTGCGGGCCTGCACGGGAGAGGTGTGCGTGCGCAGGACCAGCTGCGAGTCACCCGGCGCGATGTAGAACGTGTCCTGCATCGAGCGGGCCGGGTGGTCCTTGCCGAAGTTCAGCGCGTCGAAGTTGAACCACTCGGTCTCGAGCTCGGGGCCCTCGGCGATCTCGTAGCCCATGGCCACGAAGACGTCACCGATGCGCTCGGCGAGCGTGGTGATAGGGTGGCGCGCGCCACGCGGGAAGCGGTCCCAGGGCAGCGTGACGTCGACGGACTCCTCGCGCAGCACCCGCTCGTCGCGCTCGACCTGGAGCACGGCGAAGCGCTCGTCGAACGCGGTTTTGATCGCGGACTGCGCCTCGTTCACCCTCTTGCCGGCCTCGGCCTTGGCCTTGGGGGGCAGGGCGCCGATCTCGCGGCGGGCCAGCAGCACGGGCGACCGGTCACCGAGGTGGCCGGGCTTGACCGCGGCCAGTGCCTCGAGGTCGGCAGCACCGGCGAACGCCTCGCGCGCCTTCTGCACGGCCGCGTCGAGGTTCTCGGCCGACAGCGCCGCGACCTGCTTCGGGTCGTACGGGTCGTTGGCTCCGGACATGGTTTGTGGACAGCTCCCAGTTTTGACCCACAGCGGACAACAGGTAATCAACAGGCCGATCCTAGTGGGTGCGCTGTTGACCGCTCCGGGACGTTCCGTTAAAGAGCGGCATCGCCCTCACGTCGTCCCTAGGATGGGCGGCATCATGTCGCACACCTTCCGCGTCGACCTGCGCGGCATCATCGACCTGCTCAGCCACCACCTGTACAGCAGCCCGCGCGTCTACGTGCGCGAACTGCTGCAGAACGCCGTCGACGCGATCACGGCACGGCGCGAGCTCGACCCGTCCTGCCCCGCCGACGTCACGATCACCTGCGGTTCCACGCTGACGATCACCGACACCGGCGTGGGGCTCACCGAGGCCGAGGTCCACGAGCTGTTGTCCACGCTCGGCCGCACCTCGAAGCGGGACGACCTGGGGTTCGCCCGCGAGGGGTTCCTCGGCCAGTTCGGCGTCGGCATGCTGTCGTGCTTCCTCGTCGCCTCGTCCGTGACGGTCGTCACGCGGTCCTCCCGCGGCGGTCCGGCCGTGCGGTGGGAGGCGGACTCGTCGGGCAACTACACCGTGTCCGAAGTGGACACCGCGGACGGTGTGCCGGTCGGTACGACGGTGAAGCTGACTGCCTCACGTGGCAACGAGCACTGGCTCGAAGCCGACGTCGTGCGGCCGTTGGTGAGCGACTACGGCGATCTGCTGCCGGCCACCGTGACGCTGGACGGTGCCCAGGTCACCCGCGGCGAACGGCCGTGGGACGACGAGGACGCCGATCTCTCCGCGTACTGCGAGCAGGTTCTGGGGTTCACGCCGTTCGAGGCGATCCCGATCGAGGTCGAGGCGGCGGGACTGACCGGCGTCGCGTTCGTGCTGCCGTCCGGGGTCCATCCCGGGACGCGCCAGACGCACCGGGTGTATCTGAAGCGGATGCTGGTCGGCGACAACGTCGAGGGCCTGCTGCCCGACTGGGCGTACTTCGTGCGGTGCGTGGTCGACGCGTCCGCGATCCGGCCGACGGCGTCGCGCGAGTCGCTCTACCAGGACGAGATGCTGCTGGCGGTGCGCGAGGAGCTGGGCGAGCAGATCCGCGACTGGCTGATCAGGCTGGACGCGATCGAACCGCGCCGGGCCGGTGAGCTGCTGGCCGCGCACCACCTGGGCATCAAGTCGCTGGCGCGCTCGGACGACGAGATGCTGCGGCTGGTCGAGCGCTGGCTGCCGTTCGAGACCACCGAGGGCGCGATCCCGTTGCGGCAGTTCAAGCGCAAGCACGGCGCGATCCTCTACATCCCGGACGTCGACGAGTTCCACCAGCTGGCGCCGGTCGCGGCCGCGCAGGGCCTGGGGCTCGTGAACGCCGGCTACGCCTACGACATGGAGCTGCTGAACCGGCTCAGCGCGCTGGACGGCCCGGCCGTCGCGCGCCGGGTGGCTCCGTCGGAACTGCTGGCGGCGCTGGCCGATCCGGAACCGGAGATCGAGACGGCGCTGCGACTGCGGCTGGCGGAGGGCGCGGCGGCGCTGGATCGGCACGACTGCGACGCGGTGATCCGCGACTTCGACCCGGTCTCGTTGCCGGCGTTGCTGATCAGCAACGCCGAGCAGCAGCGCAAGCTCGACACCGAGCAGACCGCGGAGGAGGTGACGGACCCGTTGTGGGCGGAGCTGCTCGGGCAGCTGACCGCCGGCTCCAGTTCGTCACGTCCCGAGCAGCTGGTGCTCAACTGCCGCAACCCGCTGGTGCAACGGCTCGCGCGGTTGAACGACCCGTCGCTGGTGGAGCTGACGCTCGAATCTCTTTACGTGCACGCCGTTCTGCAGGCTCGGCGAGCGATGCGACCGAAGGACACGGCGGCGCTGAACCGCTCGTTCCTGGAACTGCTGGACCGCGCCGTTGGGGGTAAGTGAACATGGCCGACTTCACCGCTGAAGACGCGGAGAGGGCGTTCCTGGAGGCGTACAACATGCCCACGGGCATGCCGAAGCACGAGGCGCTGGAACGGGCCGCGCGCATGTCCGACGCGCTCGGGCACCTGCCGCTCGGGGTGTCGTGCCGGACCGCGCTGATCGACTCGGCCTACTACCTCTCGCGCTACGACCTGATGCTCGCGCCGTTCGCGTGGGTGCGGGCCGCGGAGGAGAAGGATCCCGAGGCGTTCAACGAGTACGAGGTCCACTCGCTGAACTGGGCGCACAAGTGGATCGCGACGGGCCTGCGCCGGGACCCGAAGTTCTCGCTGGAGCAGCTGCAGGCCGTGATCGGGCAGCTCGCGGACCGCTACTCCAAGCTCGGTTTCTCGGTGCAGCCGGTGCACGGCGCCCGTGCCGAGTACGCGTACCACATCGGTGACATGGTCGGCCTCGCCGAGCAGCTGGGGCGTTATCTCGCCACGGAACGCGGGCCGATGGCGGACTGCGAGGCCTGCGTGATCGAGGAGCAGGTCTGGATGCTGGCACGGCTGGGCCGTCACCAGGAGGCCGCCGCGCACGGCTGGGAAGGCCTGTCGGGCAACACCGGCTGTGCCACGCAGCCGCAGGGCATCCTGTCCGCGCTGCTGTGGCCGTTGCTGGAGACCGGCGAGGTCGAGAAGGCCGCGCACGCGCACACCACGGCGTACCGGTTGATCAAGGACGACGAGATCACCTCGTACGTGCACGAACACATCCGGTTCTGCGCGTTGACGGGCAACCTGTCGCGCGGCGAGGAGATCCTGCGCAGGTCGCTGCACAAGGTGACGGGCGTGCAGCTGCCGGCCGACGAGATGTCGTTCGCGGAGTGCGCTTCCGTTCTGCTGCGGCGTCTTCCGGCCGACACGGTGTTCGAGGTCCCCGCGGTCGGCACCCGGACGGCCGCCGAGCTGCTCGACCGGCTGTCGAAGCGCGCGATCCAGCTCGCGAAGCAGTTCGACGAGCGCAACGGCACGCCGGCGTGGCTCGACCGGGTCACGCAGGCGTTGGAGCAGAAGGACTACCCGGTGGTCGAGCTCGCGGTGCCGGCCGCACCGGTGGCCGCTCCGGCCGAGGAGTCCGTCGTGTTCGGCGACCCCGTGGAGATCGCCGAGTCGATGGTGCTGCTGTACGAGCAGGGCGACTTCGTGAAGGCGCGGCGGATGCTCGACTCGCTGCCCGCGGACATGGACTCGTTGCTGCCGCCCGATCTCGCGGCGCACGCGGGCATCCGGCGGATGACGACCGGGCTGGTGCCGTTCGACCCGGCGGCGTTCGACGAGATGCTGACGGCGCTGCCCGCGGACCTCGCGCTGCGGTACCAGGCGCGGCTCGCGATGGGCCTGGAAGGCGGGCTGGAGCTCGCGCAACGGTGCCTGGCCGAGGCGACGACGGACTACACGCGGACGGTCGCGGCGCTGTCGCTGGCCGAGCTGCACGACGACGCGCACGCGCACGAGCGGGCCGACGAGATGATCGCGCTGGCGTCCTCTTTGGACGTTCCGGAGCTGCGCGGGCGAGTCGTGATCGAGTCCGCGGAGCACAAGGCACGGCAGCAGGACGTCGAAGGCGCCTATGCGGACGTGCTGGCGGCCATGGCGGGCGAGCTGCCGTTGAACGCGCGGTTCGAGGGCTACCGGCTGCAGCTGCGGCTGGAGACCGTGCTGCGCAAGGTCACGGAGGCGGTGGCGACGGCGCGTGCGTTCGTGTCCGCGTTCCCGCTGCCGGAATCGGCGGAGGCGCGCTGGTACCAGGTCGCGGCGATCCAGGAGCTGGACCAGGAAGGTGCCTGCCTGGGCGATCTCCGCGAGGCCGTGGCGATCTCGCGCGTGCACCTCTCCCCCGGCCACACCGCGCACTTCTGCTTCGCGCTGAGCGGCGGGTACGTGCAGACGGACCGGTTCGTCGAGGCCGCCGAGGTTCTCGAGGAGTCGTTGCGGCTGTTGCAGGACGGCCAGGAGGACCTGCGGCTGCAGGTGGTGTTCCGGCTCGGGCAGGTGTGCCGCAAGCTGGGCGAGCTCCCGGCGGCCGAGCGCTACCTGCGGGAGGCCGCGGATCTGCTGCCGCCCGAGGAGACGGGACGGCGGGCGTTCCTGCTCGACGCGCTCGCCTCGGTGCAGGGCCGGCTGGACAAGCACGACGAGGCGACGGCGTCCTGGCGCGCCGGTGCCGCGCTGTGGCAGCAGGAGGGCAACCTCTCGGAGGCGATCGGCTCGCTGGTCGAGCTGGCGTCGAACCTGCCCGACGAGGAGATCACCGAGACGCGTGCGGCCGTGGACGAGGCCGAGGCGCTGCTGCCGTTGCTGGACGACCCGACCGAGGTCACCCGCAGGCAGGCGGAGATCGCCGCGATCCGCGCGTGGGTGCACGGCCAGGCCGGTGAGTTCGCGCTGGCGATGAAGCAGTACCGCGACGCCGAGGCGCTCGTGGTGTCGCTGGGCGACGAGGGCTGGCGAGTGTTCGTCGTGCTGAAGGCGGCGCACGTGCTCCTCAACGCCGACGACGCCGAGGGCGCGGAGGCCGAGGCGCGCCGAGCGGCATCGCTGCTGCCCGACGACAACCAGGTCTCCACCGTGCTCTCGGTGCTGTCGGAGGCGTTGCGGCGTCAGAACAAGCCGTCCGGTACCGATCCGCTCGTGCGCGAGTTGACGGCTCGGTTGGACTAGCTGTTGTTCGAGGTCGCCTTCTCGTAGGCGACCTCGAACGCCTCTTCCGCCGGCACGCTGATGTGCGGGACGACGCCGACGCCCTCCCAGTTGGTGCCGGAGACCGGGTTGATGGCGCGGCCGTTGGGGATGGACGACTTGAGGTGCGGGCCGACCCGATAGCGGTCGCCGGGGTGGGCGCCGCCCTTGGTGGTCTCGCCGATGAGGGTGGCGCGCTCGGTCTGCTGGAGGTCGTAGCTCAGTTCCTCGCCGCCGGAGAACGTGCGGGCGCTGGTGAGGACGTAGACCGGCTTCGTGCCGCCGAACTTCGGACCGGGCACGTGCGGGAGCGTCCGGAACTGGTAGGTCGCGTCTTCCGGGCGGTTGTAGATGTCGTTGAGGTGCACGGGTTCGTCGAACAGGTAGCTGCAGATCAGCTGGACGGTGTGCGGGTCGCCGCCGCGGTTCTCGCGCAGGTCGATGATCAACGCGTCGGTGTGCGCGATGAGGTTCATCGCCGCGACGTAGGCCGGGGTGGCGATCTCGGCGTCGTGCAGCAGGCGGATCTCGAGCAGGCCGACGTTGCCTTCGAGCCGCTCGACCTTGTGGATGCCGAACGCGTCCTGCTCGGCTTCCTTCTTGTAGGCCACCGGGTCCCAGGCCGACTCCTGGCCGGTCTCGGGAACCTCCTCGGCGCTGTGGAGCAGGCGGAGATGCTTGTCGCCGTTGACGCTCTGCAGATCCGCGGTCACCTTGGCCGCGAACTCCTCGTCATCGTCCACATCGGAGTAAGCGCCCTCGTCCAGATGAGCGCGCAGGACCTTCGCGATCTCGTTGGCGGTGTCCGGAAAGACGTAGTAGGAGGCGAGCTGGGAGCACAGGATCTCGATCTCTGATTCGCGCACTGAGACACGATACGAGACGCTCGCCGAACCGCCAGCGAATTTCGGGCGTGGTAAGGGGTGTGCACCCTGACTGGCAGTTCGACCACATCGATCCGCTGCTCGTCCAACCCGTTGAACGAGGTGCTCGCGAACCTGCGCACGCAGTGCCCGGTGACGCACTCCTCGAAGCACGGCGGGTTCACCGCAGCTCTCACCTACGACCTGATCAAGCAGATCCTGGGCGACCACGGCTCGTACAGCTCAGCACATGGCATCGCCATCCCGCGGCTCACGATGACCGGCAAGCCCCCGATCGACTACGACCTTCCGCTGCACACCACGTACCGCAGGATCCTGCAGCGGCATTTCACCCGCACCTCCGTGGCGAAGTACGACGACACGTTGCGCACGCTGGTCCGGCAACGGATCGAGGACATGCTCGCGCGCGGCGAGGGCGACCTCGTGACGGACCTCGCGCACTACCTGCCGCCGGCCGCCATCGCCTTGATCCTCGGCATGCCACCCGACGACGGCCTGAAGTTCGTGCGCTGGCTGGAGGTCATGTTCGTCGCGGCCCGCACCGGCGATCGCGAGTCCGGCGATCGGGCGTATCGGGAGTTCCAGGAGTACATCGCCGGTCAGCTGGAGCAGCAGCGGGCGGCCGGCGCGGACACGGTGGCGCTCGCCATCGCGGACGGGACCGTGGACGGGCGGCCGCTGACGCCCGACGAGCAGATCAACATGTTCACCATCCTGATCATCGCCGGGCACGAGACGACCGTGCACGGCCTGAGCTCGATGCTCTACTTCCTCGCGACCGTGGACGGGTTGCGAGAACGCCTTCTCGGCGAGCCCGCGCTGCTGTCGCGGATGATCGACGAGTGCCTGCGGATCGAGGCACCGGTGGTGGGGATCGCGCGGACGGCGCTGCGGGACACGGAGGTGGTGTCCGGCGGCGAGAAGGTCCTGCTCGTGCTGAACGCGGCCAACCACGACCCGGCGGTGTTCTCCGAGCCCGCCGAGTTCCGCTGCGAACGCGACCGGAACCCGCACCTGGCGTTCGGGTACGGCGTGCATCGGTGCGTGGGCGAGCACCTCGCGCTGCTGGAGATGCGGGTCGTCGCCGAGGAGGTGCTCAGCCTGCTGCCGGACTACCGGTTCGCGGCCGACTTCCGTCCACAGTGGATCGGCGGGAGGATGACCAGGGGCATCGAGTCACTCCCCGTTCAGCTGCGCTGATCCCTGGCGGAGGCGTAGAGGCAGACAGCGGCCGCCGTCGCGAGGTTCAGGCTCTCGGCGGCGCCGTACAGCGGCACCTTCAGCGACGTGTCCAGCTTCGCGACCACGTCGTCGGGCAGGCCGTGGGCCTCGCTGCCGAACACCCACGCGGTCGGCCGGCCGAGTTCGCCCTGCGCGGAGGCCTCGACCAGGTCCTGTTCCGCGTAGCCGTCGGCGGCCACGAGCCTCAGGCCGGCCTGGCGGCACGCGGCGAAGACCTCGTCCGCGTCGCGGGACCGGGCGATCGGCAGGTGGAAGAGCGAGCCGGTGGAGGCGCGCACGCACTTGCCGTTGTGCGGGTCGACCGTGTCGCCCGCGAAGATCACCGCGTCCGCTCCGGCCGCGTCCGCCACGCGCGTGACGGTGCCCGCGTTGCCGGGATCGGAGACGCCGTAGAGCACGGCGACAAGGCGCGGAGTTCCCCGCAGCACCTGGTCGAGAGGCTGCGGGACGGCGTCGCAGACCGCGACGATGCCCTGGGGCGTCACGGTTTCCGACAACGAGTCGGCGGCCTTGTCGGTCACCTCGCTGATCCGGATGCCCTGCTCCGAGGCGGTCTGGAGCAGTTCGGCGTTGCGCTGCGCGGCCGTCGCCGTGACGAAGAGTTCGTGCACCTCGCCGTTGCGCCAGGCGAGTGCCTCGCGCACGGCCTGGGCGCCCTCGACGAGGAAACGACCTGTCTTGTCGCGGCCCTGGCGGCGGGTCAGGTGGCGAGCAGCAACGACCCGAGGCGTCCGTTCGGTGAACGGATCTGCCTCGGGTCGGTGGTGCGCGCGAGCGTTGTCGCTCAGGCCTGGCTCCCGGCCGGAGCGTTCACGTCGGCCGGGAGCGCCTTGCGGGCGATCTCGACGAGCGCCGTGAAGGCGGTGGCGTCGTGGACGGCGAGGTCCGCGAGGATCTTGCGGTCGACCTCGACACCGCCCAGGCGCAGGCCCTGGATGAGGCGGTTGTAGGTCATGCCGTTCGCACGGGAAGCAGCGTTGATGCGCTGGATCCACAGCTTGCGGAAGTCGCCCTTGCGCGCACGGCGGTCGCGGTACGCGTAGTTGAGCGAGTGGAGCACCTGCTCCTTGGCCTTGCGGTACAGCCTCGAGCGCTGGCCGCGGTAACCGCTGGCCAGTTCGAGAACGGTACGACGCTTCTTCTGGGCGTTTACAGCCCGCTTGACGCGTGCCACGGGTACATCCTGTCGATCTCATGGGGAAACCGGCGTCGGGGGCCGGTTTCCCGAATTAGCTAGGGGGTGTCGAAGCGGGTCAGAGACCGAGCAGCTTCTTGATGCGCGGGGCGTCGTGATCGGACACGACCGCGGTGCCGCTCATGCGACGCGTCACCTTGCTGGACTTCTTCTCCAGGATGTGGCGCTTGCCGGCCTTCTCCCGCAGGATCTTGCCGCTGCCCGTGACCTTGAAGCGCTTCGAGGTCCCGCTGTGCGTCTTGTTCTTCGGCATTTCCGTCCTCGTCTCGTGCTACCCACCGGGTCGGGGGCGGGCGTGCGTCCTACGCCTCTTCCGAGGCGGTGTCATCCGCCTCGGGTGCGTCGTCGTCCTGCTTGACCACGCGCGGCTTGATGTTCTTGTGCGGCGCCAACACCATGATCATGTTGCGGCCGTCCTGCTTCGGGTTCGACTCGACGAAGCCCAACTCCGCGACGTCCTCCGCCAGCTTCTGCAAAAGCCTGTAGCCGAGCTCGGGGCGCGACTGCTCGCGACCGCGGAACATGATGGTCACCTTGACCTTGTTCCCGTGCGAGAGGAAGCGGGCCACGTGGCCCTTCTTCGTCAGGTAGTCGTGCGGGTCGATCTTCGGGCGGAGCTTCTGCTCCTTGATGACCGTCAGCTGCTGGTTCCGACGAGATTCGCGAGCCTTCTGCGCCGTCTCGTACTTGAACTTGCCGTAGTCCATGAGCTTGCAGACCGGCGGGCGAGCCTGAGCGGCGACCTCGACGAGGTCGAGATCCGCTTCCTGCGCGAGTCGGAGCGCGTCCTCGATGCGAACGATCCCGACCTGCTCACCATTCGGCCCGACCAGACGAACTTCCGGCACCCGAATGCGGTCGTTGATGCGCGGCTCGGTGCTGACGGGTGCACCGCGGTTCGAGGGACTTGTCATTCACGTCCTTTGAGACTCGGTTGCGCCAAAAACAAGAGCCCCGTCACCGTCTCCCGGTGAAGGGGCCCGCTTCCGACCGATCTCACCCCAGAACTTCGAGCACCCGTGTGCCAGTAGCCTGGAGGACCGGACCCGGCCACCTCAAGAAGCGGTGAACGCGGGTGGGAGCGGGGCTCCACTTGCCGCTCTCGCACTAACGAGAGCTGGTCGCGTCCGAAATACTAGCAGACGCTCTTGTCAACCCCCCAATCGCGGCCCTGTGACGTCGCCCCCGCACGGGGGCTTGCTTGAATGGGGTGTGACCGATCCGCTTGAAGACAGCATCCGTGACCTGGGCGATGTCCCCAGCATCGAGGTGATCAGCCGGGCCGCGGTGATGCTGCTGTCCGCCTCCGCGGAGCGCCTGGGCCTCGCCGACCCGGACCCCGACAACTCCCCGCGCCGCGACCTCGACGAGGCCCGCCGCCTGATCACCGGCCTCGCCGGCCTGATCACGGCCACCTCCGAGTACCTCGGCCCGCACGCCGCCCCGCTCAAGGACGGCCTGCAGTCGGTGCAGCGCGCGTTCCGCGAGGCCTCGGCCGTGCCGGACGAACCGGGCCAGGGTCCCGGCGAGAAGTTCACGGGTCCCGTGTACTGACCGGCGGAGCCAGGTTCAGCAGGCCGGCTACGAGCGTCATCTCCACGTAGGTGCCCTCGTAGCCGGACTCTCTCATCGCCCGCGCCGCCTCCTGGGCCTCCCCGACGGAGAACCCGAGCGCGTCGCGGAACGCCTTCAGCAGCGCTCCACCTCCGACGGCCTCGTCGGTGAGCGTCAGGCACCAGGCCCCGTGCCGGGCCAGGATCTCGTCGCGGATCCACGCGGGCGCGCCCCGCCCCCGGTCGCACGAGGCGACCTGGCACCCGGTGCACTGCCAGTCCTCCTCCCACCGGAGCTCGCCGTCCTGGACGAGTTGCACCGCCCAACCCGTGCGCGGCGCACCGCAGTTCTCGCACGGCCCTTCGAGCTCGGCCGCCTGGCTGATCACTCGGCGCGCACCACGATCGGCTCCCACGGCTCCGCCCTGACCTGGAACACCGCGCTGGCCCGTTGCCCGGTGGCGGCCCGGAAGGTGATGGCGGAGCCGTTGTGGAGCGGCCCCACCTCGAGGTGCTCGACCGGCGGCTCGTCGTCGTACTGGGAGAGCCCGAGCACCCGGCTGCCCGGCACGACGGACACCGTGAGCTGCTCGATGACGGCGGGCCCGCCGAAGTAGCTGAGCCGGAACTCGTCGGGCGCGCCGGGCGTGATGGCGAACGTCGGCATGCCGCTGCGGCTGCCGCGGGCGGCGATGACCTCGACGAGTCCGTTGACCTGTGCGGTCATCTGCTGGGCGATGACCTGCGCCTCGTCGGCCAGCATCCGCGACGCCGTAGCCGCTTCCGCCGCCTTCCCGACGGCCTCCTCGGCCTTCGCCGCGGCCTTCTTCGCCTCCTCCGCCACGTTCTTGGCCTGGAAAGCGCTCGCCGTGGCCTGCTCGACGGCCTTGCGCGCGGCCTGCGCCTCCTCCTGGGCCCTGGTGGCTGCCTCGTGGGACTTCTTCGCGGCGTCCTGGGCGTGCTTCGCTTCGCGGGCCTGCCACAACGACACGGCCACCGCGCACATCGCCACCACGGCGGCGATCACCGCCAGCGCGATCATGCCCGCACCCCCACCGAGGCGAGCTGACGTCGTGCCAGCTCGTCGATGACGTCCGTGTCCCCGGTCCGCCAGGCCACCGCGGGATCACCGTCGAACTTGCCGAGCTCCCGCGGCGACAACGATGTGAGCGCTCTCAGGGCCAGCAGGTCCGGCATCCCCCGCAGGCTCGCGGTGTTGGCGGCCTTGCGGGCGTACCGAAGCCTGATGGGCAGCCACGTGATGAGCAGGAACAGCACCGGCACGACGACCAGTGCCGTCGCGAGCCAGAACGCGGAGTCCTGGACCACGCCGATCTGCGCGTTGCCCGCGTTGGTGAGCGTCTCGCCGGCCTTGCTGCCGTTGCCCAGCGCCCCCGCCAGGTCCTCGCCCACGAAGGGCACACCCCTGGCCTTGCTGGCGGCGTTGGTGAAGGCGTCCCGGATGCTGCCGCCCGCGCTGACCAGTCCATCTCCCGGCGCCCTCAGTTCGAGCACCCAGTCGTGAACGGTGGTCGCCACCCAGATCCAGAGCCCGACCCAGCCGACGGCGAGGAGGTCGGCGATCAGTTGACGCGTGAACCTGACCGGTCTGTCCGCGTACCACTTCATAAGCGGATGCTGCCACAACGCACTGCGGGGCCTTAACCGCCTGTGAGCGGCAGGACCCCGCAGTGCGGCTACAACTTCACGTCCGCGGTGTACAACACGGCCGCCACGAACGCCTCGGGCGGCTGGTACTCGTGCTCGGTCACGTAGTGGATCACCAATGTGGGGGCGGAGTACCGCACACCGTCGGCGCCCACCGCGTGGATCTCGGCCGAGCCCACCGCGGCGCCACCCGACGATCGGTGCGGGTTCGGCACGTCTTCGAACGCCCCCTTGCAGAAGACGCACCAATGCAATCCGCGCGTCTGGTTCTGGACGTCCTCGTTGAGTTCGAGCAGCGCGTCGACGAACTCGGGTGCCAGCGGACCACGCGGGAAGTCGTGGCCGGCGTCGAGCCAGCCGACGTTGAGCATCTTCTCGTCGGACTTGAAGTACTCGTACGGCGAGAGATCCGGGTAGTAGGTCATCTTCGCGTCAGCTTCCACTCCCGGTCCCGGAGAACGAGTCAGGCACCCTCCGGCCGGAGGGTGCCTGACCGGTAGCACAGTGGATCAGTCGAGGACAGCCAGCGCGTCGATCTCCACCAGCAGTCCGGCGGGCAGCCCGACGTAGACGGTGGTGCGGGCGGGCGCCGGATCCGTCACGAACTCGCCGTAGACCTCGTTCAGCTCCGCGAAGTGCGCGGTGTCGGTCAGGTAGACGCGGATCATCACCACGTCGTCGATGGACGCGCCACCGGCGGCGAGCACGGCGTGCAGGTTCGCGAACGTCTGGCGCGTCTGCTCGGCGACCGTGGTGCCGACGATCTCGCCCGACTTCGGGTCGAACGCGACCTGGCCGGCCACCTGCAGGATGTTGCCCTTGCGCACACCCTGCGAGAAACGGGCCACCGGCTGCGGAGCGTCAGCGGTCTTGATCTCAACCTTGGACAACGGAATTCCCCTTATCTGGAAACAAAACCGCATTCGGCCGATGCGGCTTCGGCGGTGGCGAGCAGGTCTGGCAGGTGGGCCAGCAGGCCGTCGAAGTCGAGCAGCACCTTCGGCACGGACATCGACACGGCCGCGAGCACCTCACCGCGCGCACCCCTGATCGGGGCGGCGATGCAGTGGATGAAGTCCTCGTGCTCGGAGTTGTCGACGGCGTACCCGTTGGCGCGCACGCGTTCCAGCTCGGCCAGGTACGCGGCCGGGCCGATGATGGTGTTCGCCGTCAGGCGCGGGAACTCCATGCCCGCCAGCACCTTCTGCAACGCCGGAGCGGGCAGGTCGGCCAGCAGGATCTTCGCCACGGCCGTGCAGTGCAACGGCGCGCGGCGGCCGATGCGCGAGTACATCCGCATCTGGTGCCGGGACTCGTACTTGTCGATGTAGATCACCTCACCGTCCTCGTAGGACGCGAGGTGGACGGTGTGCCCGAGGCGGGAGTTCAGGTCGCGCAACGCGGCCTCGGAGGCGCGGCGGACGTCGCGTTCCTCCAGAGCCAGGTTCGCGAGGTCGAAGAGTGCGGTGCCGAGGCGGTAGTGGTGCACGCCGTCGCGCTGCACGAACCGGTGCGACTCCAGCGTGCGCAGCAACCGCAGCGTCGTCGACTTGTGCACGCCGATCACGCCGGACAGCTCGTCCAGCGTCTTCGGACCGGACGCGAGCTGGTTCACCAGCGTGAGCGCGCGGTCGAGGCTCTGGCTCATCTACACCTCCAGGCGGGCGGACGCCCACGTCTGCGAATCGGCGTGCAGCAGCGGATCTGTCACGTCGTCCGGCAAAGGATCGCCGACGTCCTCGGCGGTGAGCAAAGCGGACGCCGCCTGCAGGTGCCCGGCACGCAGCCGGACCGACGGACTCTCCCCCGCCAGGGTGGCCGCGAGGAAGCCCGCCGCGAACGCGTCGCCCGCGCCGACCGGCTCCACGACCTCGACCTTCAGCGCCGGTTCGAAGTACGACGAGCCGCCTTCCAGCAGCGTCGCGCCGTCGGCACCCTGCTTGACCACCAGCGACCTCGGGCCGGGCAGCAACTGCCGCAACCGCGCGGGATCACCGGTGCCCCAGACCAGTTCCGCCTCGTCGGAGCCGGCCAGCACGACGTCCGCCATGTCCGCGAGCTCCCGCAGCACGCGCGGGTCGCGGTCGGTCCACAACGCCGGACGCCAGTTCAGGTCGAACGAGATGCGGAACCCTTGCCGCGGCCGCCGCAGCAGTTCGCGCATCAGCTCGAGGCACGAGTCGGACAGGGCGGGCGTGATCCCGCTGAGGTGCACCAGCTTCACCTCGCCGAGGCCGAGCCGGTCGATCATCTCCAGCCCCATGCCCGACGCCGCCGAACCGCGCCGGTAGTAGCGCACCGGGCTGCCGTGCGGCGAGGCCTCCTTGACGTAGAGGCCGGTCGGGCGGGACGGGTCGATCCGCACGCCGGACACGTCGACGCCGAAGCCCTTCACCGTGTCGAGCACCGCGAGCCCGAACGAGTCGTCGCCGACCGCGCTGACCCACAAGGACCGCACGCCGAGGCGGGTCAGGTGCATGGCGACGTTGGACTCGGCGCCACCGACGGCCCGGTGCCAGGTGCGCACCAGATGCACAGGACCGGGTTCAGCCGGAACCATCATCACCATGGTCTCGCCGAGACACACGACACCGCCGACGTGTTCGAACCGCATGCGTGCTCCAGAGGTGTTCGTTGACGGCGGCGAGTACGAATGCTACACAACTCAGCATCACATCGCGCAATGGGAGTTGCAAAATATGCAACATCTGATGGAGATGGACCTTTCGGCCGTCGCGGACATCAGGTCGGAACAGGTCAGCTGGCGCTTCAAGGGCCTGCCGTCGAGCACGTTCGGTTCGACGATCGGTGAGGTGGCCGACCGGCGGCTCGACCTGTTCGCCGACGAGTTCGTCGGACCGCTCGTCGTGCTGGACGCGGACGCGTTGACGCACAACCTGACGACGATGTCCAAGTGGTGTGACAACCACGGCGTGAAGCTGGCGCCGCACGGCAAGACGACGATGGCGCCGCAGCTGTTCCAGCGGCAGATCGAGCACGGCGTCTGGGGCATCACCGCGGCCAACGCGTCGCAGCTGCGGGTCTACCGGGCGTTCGGGGTGAGCCGGATCCTGCTGGCGAACCAGCTGCTCGACCCGGCGGCGTTGCGCTGGCTGGTCGGCGAGCTCGACGGCGACCCGGACTTCGAGTTCAGCTGCTGGGCCGACTCCGAGGCCGGCGTCGCGCTGATGAGCGAGACCCTGCAGGAGCTCCAGCCGGGACGGCCCGTCGACGTGATCGTCGAGCTCGGCGCTCCCGGAGGACGAACGGGCGCGCGGGACCTGGAGACGGCACTGGCCGTCGCGCGGGCGGTGGACCAGAGCCCGGTGCTGCGACTGGTCGGCGCGGGTGGCTACGAGGGCGCGCTGGCGCACGACGCCTCCGAGTCGTCGCAGTCCGTTGTGGACGGCTATCTCGACGACCTGCGCACGCTGGTGCTGCGGCTGGCCGACGCCGGGCTGTTCGACGAGCTGGACTCGGTCATCGTCACCGCCGGCGGCAGCGCGTACTTCGACCAGGTGGCGGCGACGCTGGCCAAGCCGTGGCCGGTGCCGGTGACCCCGGTGCTGCGCAGCGGCGCGTACATCACGCACGACGACGGCTTCTACCGCGGGATCTCGCCGTTCTCCCGCATCGAGGGCGTCGAGCCGTTCAAGAGCGCCCTGCGCGCGTGGGCCCAGGTGACGTCACGGCCGCAGCGCGACCTGGCGTTGCTGACGATCGGCAAGCGCGACGCGTCGTTCGACGAGGGCCTGCCGGAGCCCCAGCTCGTGCGGCGCGGTGACGGCGCGATCGCCCCGCTGACGCAGGCCCGCGTCACCGCCCTCAACGACCAGCACGCGTTCCTGTCGCTGGGGCCGGAGTCCACGGTCCGCGTCGGCGACTGGATCGGGCTCGGTCTCTCGCATCCCTGCACGGTGTTCGACAAGTGGCAGCTCATCCCGGTCGTGCAGGGCACGACCGTGGTCGACCTGATCCGTACCTACTTCTGAGGAGTGCCGGGATGGACGACGTCGTTCTGCGCGGACCGTTGATCGCCGACGGCACGGGCGCGCCCGCCTACCGGGCGGACGTGGGGATCAAGGACGGCGTCATCTCGTCCATCGGTCGCCAAAATGATGGTCACAGCATCTCGGCCACACGATCAATTGATGCAGACGGGCTGGTGCTCGCGCCGGGGTTCATCGACATGCACTCGCACTCGGACCTGCGGATCCTCGCCGAACCCGACCACCTGGCGAAGGTCTCGCAGGGCGTCACGACCGAGGTGCTCGGCCAGGACGGGCTGTCGTACGCGCCGGTGAACGACGAGGTGCTCGCGACGTTGCGCGGTCAGCTCGCCGGGTGGAACGACGACCCGCCGGGCTTCGACTGGAACTGGCGCTCGGTCGGCCAGTACCTCGACCGGCTCGACCAGGGCATCGCGGTCAACGCCGCCTACCTGGTGCCGCAGGGGACGCTGCGGATGCTGGCCGTGGGCTGGGAGGACAGGCCCGCGACCGACGCCGAGATGCTCGTCATGAAGAACAAGCTGGCGGAGTCGTTGGTGGAGGGCGCTTTCGGCATGTCGTCCGGGCTCACCTACACGCCCGGCATGTACGCGGACACCTCCGAACTCGTGCAGCTGTGCGAGGTCGTCGGGAACTACGGCGGCTTCTACAGCCCGCACCACCGCAGCTACGGCGCGGGTGCGTTGGAGGCGTACGCCGAGATGGTGGACGTCTCGAAGCGTTCCGGCTGCCCGTTGCACCTCGCGCACGCCACGATGAACTTCCCGGTGAACAAGGGCAAGGCGCCCGAACTGCTGGCGCTGCTGGACGACGCGATCGCCGGCGGCGCCGACATCTCACTGGACACCTACCCGTACCTGCCGGGCGCGACGTACCTGAGCGCGCTCCTCCCGTCGTGGGCGACGGAAGGCGGGCCGGACAGCGCGCTGGCAAGGTTGTCCGATGTGGACACCCGGGAGCGCATCCGCGAGGAGATCGAGGAGACCGGCTCGGACGGCTGCCACGGCGTGCCGGTCGACTGGGACTCCATCGAGATCAACGGCGTCCGCGACGAGCGCAACGCGCACCTGGTCGGCGCCAGTGTGTACAGCTCGGCGCTGCGGCTCGGACGCGCTCCCGCCGACCTGTACTTCGACGTGTTGGTCGACGAACGGATGGGTACCTCGTGCCTCATGCACGTGGGCCACGAGGAGAACGTGCAGGCGATCATGAAGCATCCGGCGCACACCGGCGGCAGCGACGGGCTGCTCGTAGGTGACCGGCCGCACCCACGCGCGTGGGGCACGTTCCCCCGCTATTTCGCGCGCTATGTCCGCGAACTGGGCGTGCTGAGTCTGGAGGAGTGCGTCGAGCACCTCACCGGCCGGGCCGCCAAGCGTTTGCGGCTCACCGACCGGGGTCTGGTCCGCGAGGGCTACGCGGCCGACCTCGTGCTGTTCGACGCATCGAGGATCGCCGACACGGCGACGTTCGACCAGCCTCGGCAGCAGGCCGCCGGCATCCCGTACGTGTTCTGCAACGGGGTGACGGTGATCGACGAAGGAACCGCCACCGGCTCATTGCCAGGCCATTCACTCAGGAGCCGCCCGTGATCAACTGGTTGCAACACTCGACACCGGGTCTGCTGACCCTCGCGGTAGTCAGCATCGCGGTGCTGCTGCTACTGATCATCAAGTTCAAGGTCGAGCCGTTCATCGCGCTGATCGTCGTCGCACTGCTGGTCGCCCTCCTGGCCGGCGTGCCGGTGGAGACGCTGGTCGGGTCGGCGCAGAAGGCCTCGGACTCGTTGCTGGAGAAGGGCTTCGGCTCCATCCTCGGGCACATCGCCGCGATCATCGGTCTCGGCACGCTGCTCGGCGCGATCCTCGAGGCGTCCGGCGGCGCGCAGGTCCTGATGGACAAGCTGATGAACGCGTTCGGCGAGAAGAAGGCGCCGGTCGCGATCGGTCTCGCGGGCCTGATCTTCGGTGTGCCGGTCTTCTTCGACATCGGTATCTTCGTGCTCGCACCGCTGGTCTACGTGGCGGCCAAGCGCAGCGGCAAGTCGATCGTGCTGTTCGCCATGCCGTTGCTGGCCGGCCTTTCGGTCATGCACGCGTTCATGCCGCCCCACCCCGGACCGGTGGCGGCGGCCGGTCTGCTGAAGGTGTCGCTCGGCTGGATCATCATCATGGGTCTCGCGGTGGCGATCCCGTCGTGGTTCGTCGGCGGTGTCCTGTACTCGTACTGGATCGGCAAGCGCCTCAACGTGCCGGTGCCGGAGGAGATGCTGGCCGCGGCCGAGCTGGCGCGAGCGGAGAACGGCGACGACGATCGTGACCCGCCGTCGCTCGGACTGGTGCTCTCGATCATCGGCCTGCCACTGGTGCTGATCCTCGCCGGCACGTTCGGCTCGATCCTGCTGACCAAGGGATCGCGCCTGTACTCGGTGGCGACGTTCTTCGGCACGCCCGCGGTGGCGTTGACGATCTCGGTGCTGCTCGCGTTCTGGCTGCTGGGTTTCCGGCGCGGCATGACGCGGGAGAAGGTCGCGGAGCTGTCCGCCGCGTCCCTGAAGCCGGTCGCGATGATCCTGCTCGTGGTCGGCGCCGGTGGTTTCTTCGGCGCCGTGCTGGCCGCGACGGGCATCGGCAAGACGCTGGCGAACGAGCTGTCGGGCATCGGCCTGCCGGTGATCGCGCTGGCGTACGTGATCAGCTGCGTCATCCGCATCGCACAGGGTTCGGCGACGGTCGCGATCGTGACGACCGCGGGCATCGTCGCGCCGGTGGTGGCGGACCTGAACTACTCGCAGCCGCAGCTCGCCCTGGTCGTCATGGCCATCGCGTCCGGTTCGATCATCGCCTCGCACGTCAACGACGGCGGGTTCTGGATCGTGTCGCGGTACTTCGGCCTGTCGGTCAAGGAGACGCTGCAGTCGTGGACGGTCCTCGAGACCGTCCTGTCGGTGACCGGTTTCGTGGTCGCGGGGTTGCTCAGTCTGGTTGTCTGATCGGGTGCTCCGGAACCTGATCTGCCTGTTCGTGGTCGCGGCGGTGGCGGGGTGCTCCTCGCCACCGCCGTCCGCGTCTCCACCCTCTTCGGCCGCGCCGGACCCGGCAGCGGTGCAGGCGTGGGTCGACCAGGTCTGCGCGGCCGACAAGCCGATCCGCTTCGTGAGCGCCGTGGTCTCGACGGCGCCGAAGTTCACCCCAGGACAGCGACCGACGGAAGCGGACCGTCCGGCCGTGATCGCCTCCCTGACCAAGCTGCGTGACGTCTGCGGGACTACCTCGACAACGCGCAGAAGTTCCCCGCCGAGAGCATCGACGCACCGCTGAGACTGGCGAGCCTCGACGCCGTGACTTGGGAGCCGGAGGGTCCGACTCTGAGCGATCTCCAGGCTGCGAAGTGCACGAGCTAAACGGACACAACTCAACATTCCCCAACGCTTGACAACACCGGGTCCGCATCTGAGGATCGGCTCAATGTTCATTTGTGTTTGATGTGGACGGGGCCCGCATGAGCAACACGGAGGTCGTGCACCTGCACGACGACACCTCCAGCGTCGTCATCACCCTCACGGGCGCGAGCCTGCCGGTCGTGACGCACTGGGGGCGAACGCTCGGAGACCTCGACCAGACCGCGCTACGCGGCCTGGTCGACGCCGTGTCGTGGACCAACCCGAACAACGCGCCGGACGACCCGGTGCCGCTCGCGCTCCTGCCCGACGCCGGTGCCGGCTACGTCGGCCGTCCCGGACTGCGCGGCCATCGCGGTGGCGAACACTTCGCGCCCGCGCTGACGGTGACGTCGTTCTCCGGCGAGGACGGCTCGATCTTCCGCTACGTCGCGTCGGACGAGGCCGCCGAGCTGACCGTGAGCGGCACCGTCGAGCTGCTGGCGTCCGGCATGCTGCGGCTCCGGCACGTCGTCCGCAACGACGGCACGACGCCGTATTCGTTGGAGGGCCTGGAAACCGCGCTCCCCGTTCCCTCGCACGCCACTGAACTGCTCGACTTCACCGGCCGCTGGGCTCGTGAACGTGCGCCGCAGCGGCAGGCGTTCAACTACGGCTCGTGGGTGCGCGAGAACCGTCGCGGCCGCACCGGGCACGACGCGACCATCGGGTTGCTGGCCGGTACGCCGGGGTTCTCGTTCCGCGACGGCGAAGTGTGGGCGCTGCACGTGGCGTGGAGCGGCAACCACGTGACGTACGCGGAGAACCTCGTCGACGGCCTGCCCGTCCTGGGTGGCGGCGAACTGCTGCTGCCGGGTGAGATCACGCTGGCGCCGGGCCAGGAGTACGAGTCGCCGTGGCTCTACGCGGCGTACTCGAGCGCGGGCATCGACGGCATCAGCGCCGCGTTCCACCGCCAGTTGCGGGAACGGAATCTGCGTCCGCGTCCGGTCGTGCTCAACACTTGGGAGGCCGTCTACTTCGACCACGACCTCGCGCGGCTGACGTCGTTGGCCGACACGGCCGCCGCCATCGGGGTCGAGCGGTTCGTGCTGGACGACGGCTGGTTCCGCCACCGCCGCGACGACTCCGCCGGGCTGGGCGACTGGTACGTCGACGAGACCGTGTGGCCGGACGGGCTGACCCCGTTGATCAAGCACGTCCGCGCGCTCGGCATGGAGTTCGGCCTCTGGTTCGAGCCGGAGATGATCAACACGGACTCGGACCTCTACCGGGCCCACCCGGACTGGGTGCTCGGGCCGCGTCCCGGCGTGCTGCCGCCGCCGTCGCGCAACCAGCAGGTGCTGAACATCGCGCACCCCGAGGCGTACGCGTACATCCTCGACCGCGTGTCGTCGGTGTTGTCGGACAACGACATCGCGTTCGTGAAGTGGGACCACAACCGCGACCTGATCGGCTCGCGCGTGCACGAGCAGACCGCCGCGTACTACCGGCTCCTCGAAGAACTGCGGCTCCGGCACCCGCACGTGGAGATCGAGAGCTGCTCGTCCGGCGGCGGGCGGATCGACCTCGGCGTGCTCGCGCACACCGACCGCGTGTGGACGTCGGACTGCAACGACGCCCTGGAACGTCAGCTGATCCAGCGGTGGACCGGCGTGTTCCTGCCGCCGGAGCTGATGGGCGCGCACGTCGGTCCCACGAAGTCGCACACGACCGGACGCGTGCACGACCTGTCGTTCCGGGTGGCCACGGCGCTGTTCGGGCACTTCGGGATCGAGTGGGACATCAACTCGGCCACCGACGAGGAACGGGCCGGGCTGCAGGCCGCGATCGAGTACTACAAGGACGTGCGGGCGTTGGTGCACACCGGTGTCACGGTGCACTCCGACCACCCGGACCCCTCCGCCTGGGTGCACGGAATCGTTGCCGCCGACCAGTCCGAGGCCCTGTTCGGGTACGTGCAGCTCGCGACCTCGGTGCAGAACAAGCCCCGGCGGGTGCGGCTGCCCGGACTCGACCCGGAGCGGACGTACCGGGTGTCGTTCGACGCTCCGGCGGGACGGCCCAGGCTGATCCAGAGGCTGCCCGCGGACTGGAATTCCGTGGAACTGCCCGGTTCCGTGCTGTCGGAGGTCGGGATCCAGCTGCCGGTGCTCGAACCGGAGCAGGCACTTCTGGTGCGCCTCAAGTGAAAAGAGCCCCGGCGGGATGCTTCCCGCCGGGGCTCCTTCTCTCCCCTTTTACCGGCCGGCGCGACTTCCGTCGGCCTTGGTCGCCCACCACTTCCCGCCAACGCCCTGCCCGTTGGCATCACCGCAGACCTTGTCCCCTGCGAACAGGTACTGCGGCCACCCCGCGATGGTGAGCTGTTTCTTCCCGTCCCGCTCGATCGTCCCCACGAGTGCGGCGTCCACGCCCTGCACCTGGAAGCCCTCGCTGACGAAGGCGGGCGGCCATTGCACCGCGCAGTCGCCGGAGCAGGTGCTCGTCGGCGGTTCCGCGGAGTCGTTGTCGAACCGGTAGAGCGTCATGCCGTCCTTGTCGGTGGCGACGACGCCGAGGTCCCCGACGGTCGCGCTGGTCAACGCGATCGCCTTGTTCTGCTGGGCCTTCTTGCCGTCGGTGGCCGTGGCGAACCACTTCGGCACCGTGACGCCCTTGGCCTCACCGGGCAAGCTGTCGTTCTTGAACGTGTACTGCGGCCAGTTCGCGACCGTGAGCTGCTTCTTGCCGTCCTTGCGGGTGACCGTGCCGAGCAGCTTCGGGTCGACGCCCTTCACCCGCGGCGTCTCGCCCTCCACCAGCACCGGCGGCCAGCTCTCGGCACAGCCACCGTCGCAAGTGGACGCAGAAGGCTGGGCCGTGTCGCCGTCGAACCGGTAGAGCGTGAGGCCGGCGTTGTTGGTCAGCACCGCTCCCAGCCCGGCGATGACACCCGTTCGTGCGGCGAGCTGGGTGCGGGCGCCGTCCTTGCCGGTGGCGAACCACTTGCCCTGCAGGCCCTGCCCCTTCGTCTCACCGGGTTTGGCGTCCTTGGCGAACCGGTACTGCGGCATGCCGTCGACGGTGATCTGGCGGCTGCCGTCCTTGCGGACGATGCTGCTGACCAGGTTCCTCTCGACGCCGGTCACACCGAAGTTCTCGTCCGCGACGGTCGCCGGCGGCCACGCGGCGGCGCACTCACCGTCGCAAGTGGACTCCCCCGGCCTGTCGCCGTCGAACCGGTAGAGGGTGAAGCCCTCGACGTCCGTGACCACCGGGCCGAGGTCCGCGTTCTCGGCGACGTTCAACGCCACCACGGCTTCTTGCTGCTGCTGCGCCACCGGTTTGCTCTCCGGCGTCCCCGCGCAGGCGGTCAGCGAGATCAACCCCAACGCGACGACCGCAACGCTCTTGCGGATCATCATGAACCTCCTGGCTAGTGCCACCCAACGCCCCTCACACGCAGAGCGAGCCAGAACGGTTCAAACTGATTTTCAGAACATCGCGCGCTTCAACGCGGGCACGGCGCTCGCGGTCCTGAGCACGGTCTTGAAGATGGTCCGCGCGACCGGGCCACCATCGGCGAACTGACGGGCGGCCTTGAGCGAGTCGCGCACGGCCGCGAAGCCGTAGTCGTACATCTCCTTCTCGTACCGGGCGATCGCGTCCCCGCCCTCGGCGAGGCACCGCGCGAGCAGTTGTGCGTCCTTGAGCGCGATGTTCGCTCCGACGCCTCTCATCGGCGTCATCGCGTGGATGGCATCGCCGAGCAACGTGACGTTCGTCGGCTGCCAGCGTTCGATCGGCCTGGACGACCGGAGGCGCCACTCGCTGATCGTCTCCGCGGGCGAGGCCGCGACGATCCGGTTCAGCTCGGGGCTCCACCGCGAGATCCGGCCGAGCACCTCGCGTCCCAAGTCCTGTCCATCGTGGACGGTCAGGTCGGCGGCCGCGTAGGCCCACATCAGGTAGGGACGCACGTTGTCGAACAACGGATCGTCCTCGTTGTCGGTCACACCCAGCCCGTCGTGCACGACCAGGAACATGCCGGCCCTGCTCGTCGGGATGATCGAGTTGGCCCTGACGACCAGCCGCCGCGGCACCCAGTCGTTGTCGTCGAGGTACAGCTTCCCCGCGATGGCCGTGATCCCGATCTTCTCCGTGCCCGCGTGCGGCAGGCACTGCTCGCGCACCCGTGACCGGATGCCGTCCGCGCCGACCAGCACGTCACAGCTCGCGGTCGTGCCGTCCTCGAAGCGCAGCGTGATGTCGTCACCCTGTTCGTAGCGCTCGAACCGCTTGCCGAACCGCACGTCCAGGCCGTCGAGCAGCACCTGCCGGAGCGTGATCCGGCTGGCCGAGTAGTGCTTCTCCTCGTCCGGGTCGAGCACGAGCAGCGGCTTGAGCTGTTCGGTCAGGAAGCCGAACCCGTTCTCGCTAGCGCCCGCACTCCGTTCGAACCGCTCCCAGTTCGCCGCGGGTAAGCACTCCCGCAGCGCGGCGGCACCGTCCGGGTTGATGTGCACCCGGTACCCCTGCAGGCGGTCCGTGCGCGAGAGATCGCGCTCGTACACCGCCACGTCCATCCCGGCCTTGCGCAACCCGTGCGCCAGGCACAGCCCGCCGATTCCCCCACCGATCACTGCGATTCTCATGCCACCGAGTTTCAACCGCTTGGTTGATTAAGTCAACTCATTGGTTGAAACTGGGCAGTCGGCTACCGTGTCGTCGTGGATCAACGCCGCTCTCCCAGCGCCTCGGAGCGCAAACGCGACCCGGAACGCACGCGGGCCCTGCTCCTGGAAGCGGCCGCGGCGGAGTTCGGCGCGAAGGGCTACGCGGCCACGCGCACCACGGACATCGCGGCGCGGGCGGGCGTGAACAAGCAGCTGATCTCGTACTACTTCGGCGGCAAGGAAGGCATCTACAAGGAGCTCGCCACGAGCTGGCACGGCTCCGCCGCCGAACTGGCCGGCCGGAGCCAGGCGCTGGACGAGGTGGTGGCGGGCTTCGTGATGACCACGCTCACCGACCACGGCCGCATGTGGGCGTGGGCGAACCTGGCAGGCGACAGCCCACCGACCGACGAGGAGTTCTTCCGCGGTCAGGTGGAAGGGATGCGGGAACGCCAGGCCGCCGGCGAACTGCCCGCGGACGTCGACCCCGCGTTCCTGCTGCTGGCCCTGATGGCGGCCGCCTCCGCGCCGCTGACCCTGCGGCAGAGCGCGGGCCAGATCACCGGCGAGGACCCGGCCACGCCCGAGTTCGCCGCGAAGTACGCGCAGCAGCTCGCCGCGCTGGTGCGGCACCTGTCCGGCCGAACCTGACTTCTTTCGCGCCCGAACTCGCTACCGTTTTTCCATGGACGAGATCAGGCTGTCCGTCGACGCGACGAACGAGTTGTCGAAGACGGCCTCCGAGGCGATCCAGAAGGCCCACGAGGAGCTCGACGAGCCGGACGCGGATCCCAAGTACACGGTGCACCTGGGCAAGGCCAAGGGCATCATCGTCGGCGACAACGCGCGGCAGTGGAACACGTTCTGGGAACTGCCGAAGACCGTGCGGCGGCTGCTGATCGTCCTGCTCGCCGGCCTGCTGATCGCGGGCAGCTCGTTCGCGGTGGTGCGGTGGGTCGTGCCGATGTTCGCGCCCGTCTACAAGACCACGTTCCTGATCGACGCCGCCGAGGGTGATCTGGCGAGCGTCACCGGTGCGCTGACGACCGTGATCGGCAACTCGGGCGAACGCGACTCCCAGTCGTTGCGCAGCTTCGGCGGCGAGTGCGGTTCGGACGAGAACACCACGCAGCTCGTCGGGTTCGGCACCGGCAACCGCCAGGAGATCGCCCAGGCCGCGCAGTCGGTGCGGCAGGGCACGAAAGCCACGCTGCAGCGCGGAATCGTCGAGGCGGTCAGCGACTTCACCACCCCGTTCTCGCTGAACGCCAAGCAGATCAACCGGATCATCGTCGTGACCAGGCACGGCAAGGACGCGTGCGATCCCGACGACGAGTTCGTCCAGTCCCAGATCCGGGACCGGGTCGCCGCGGCCGGTCTGTCGATCGAGTTCCGGTTCATCGGCTACCAGGTCAGCGACAGCGGCGACGAGCTGACGAAGCTGGCCGCACAGCTCAAACAGCAGGAGCCGGCGTTCACGGACTCGCCGGAGGAGCTGAAGCGCGTGCTCTCGTGGTTCACCACCATCGAGCCGGTGCTGCGGTCGTCGCAGTCGGTCGTCAACGTGCTGAACCCGACCGTGGACAAGCTCAACTCGGCGACCGAGGCGATCAAGAGCGGCCGGTTCGACCTCGCGGACGCCGCGATGACCGAGGCCAGGGACGCCGTCGTCGACTTCGAGATCAAGGACCTCGACGGCCGCACCAGCTCGGCGGAAGCGGTGCGGTTGCGGGACATGGCGGTAAGGCTGCGCACGTTGCAAGCCTCGGTGATCGAGGCCGCGGAGCAGTTGCTCGGCTCGGCTCGTTCGGGACGGAACCTGACGGAACCGCTCGCCGTCTACTCCAAGGCTGCCGACGCGTACAACGCCGAGGCGGGGAACATGACGGACGAGCTCACTTCGCTGCGCGCGAAGGGCCCAGGGGGAACGGGATGAAACGCTGGCCGCTGGCGGCAGGTGCCGTGGTCCTGGTGCTGGGGCTGGTGACCGGCGGGGCGTGGATGACCCTGACTCCCGACCATCGCACCACGTTCCTCGTCGACGCGTCCGAGTCGCCGGACTTCGGCGAGGTGGCGGACGCCGTCGGAGCCGCCGCGTCCAACATGTCCGCCGACGATTCGCTGGCACTGCGCCGTTTCGGCGGCACCTGCGCTTCTCCGGACACCTCGGAACTGGTCACGCCCGGCACCGGGCAGGCCACCGAGATCGCCGGCGCGGCGCGCGCGATCAAGCCCAGCGGCAGCGCGACCCTGCTGAGCGGCGTGCTCGCGGCGATCGACGACTTCGCGCGCACCTATCCGTTCCGCGGCTCCGTCACCAACCGGGTCGTCGTCATCGCGCGTGGCGGCGCCGACGCCTGCGGCAAGAGCGCCGACGAGGTCCGCACGATCATCGGCGAGCACACCGCACGGGCGGGCGTGAAGATCGACTTCCGGTTCGTCGGCCACCGGCTCACCGCCGACCAGGTCAAGGTCCTGAACGAGATCGCGGCCGCCACCGATGCGCGGAAACCCCTTCTCACCAAGACTTCCGACGAGCTCGTCACCACGATGAAGGAGATCTCGGTCCCCGCGGACCTCGTCGCCAAAGAGGTGAAGACAGCGCCGTGCGACGGCGTGACCCCTGAAACGCTCGCGGCAGCGCACCCGCTGGGAGCCGACGTGCGCTACTTCGACGCCAAGTGCCAGCAGGACAAGTTCGTTCTC
Organism: Lentzea sp. NPDC102401; assembly: GCF_044765805.1. Lineage (NCBI taxonomy): Bacteria > Bacillati > Actinomycetota > Actinomycetes > Pseudonocardiales > Pseudonocardiaceae > Lentzea > Lentzea sp. NPDC102401. Next base: position 50,416 of record NZ_JBIWKS010000004.1, read on the forward strand.
GCGAAGGCGAACACCACCGCCGCCGTGGTCGACGACCTCCTGGTGCTCTTCGAGCTTCAAGGCGAAACGTGGAAGTACCAGAGCTCGGGCACGTCGCTGCCCTGTGGCTCGGTTCCGCAGGAGGTCTGGAAGCAGTGGGAGATGCCGTGCGAGTTCGAGCCCGTCGTCTGCCGTGACGGCGAACAGAAGGTGACGGACCTCGACGGGGTCGGGTGTCCCGCGGCCATCGACATCGCGGACCGCTACCGGGTCGCGATCAGTGCACAGCAGGCACAGGGTCAAGGCCTGTTCTGGGATTCCGGCGAGTGGTCCTGCTCCTGGCCCTACGAGGACGGCTACTCGCACGCCCAGATGCCGTTGAAGTGCGCGCGGACGACGGACAAGAAGACCGTGCAGATCGGCGACTACCAGCGGTGAGGTGACGAGATGAAACGCTGGCTGCTGGCCGGGATCGCGGTCGTGGCGGTGCTGGGGCTGACCTTCGGCGGCATCGTCGTGCTGCTGACGCCGGACCACCGCACCACGTTCCTCGTCGACGCGTCCGAGTCACCTGACTTCGGCGAAGTGGCGAACGCCGTCGGAGCCGCCGCGTCCAACATGTCCGCCGACGACTCGCTGGCACTGCGCCGCTTCGGCGGCACCTGCGACTCCCCCGACACCGCCGAACTGGTCACGCCGGCCACCGGACAGGCCGCCAAGATCGGTGATTCGGCCCGCGCCATCACACCCGGCGGCAAAGCGACTCTGCTGAGCGGCATCCTCGCCGCGATCGACGACTTCGCGCGCACCTACCCGTTCCGCGGCTCTGCCACCAACCGCGTCGTGGTCATCGCCCGCGGTGGCGCCGACGCCTGCGGCAAGAACGCCGACGAGGTCCGCACGATCATCAAGCAGCACACGGACAAGGCCGGCGTGAAGATCGACTTCCGGTTCGTCGGCCACCGCCTCACCCCGGAACAGGTCAAGGTCCTCAACGAGATCGCCGCCGCGTCCGACGCGCAGAGCCCGCGCCTCACCAAGACCTCCGGCGAACTGGTCACCACGATGAAGGAGATCTCGGTCCCCGCGGACCTGGTGGCGCAGGAGGTGAAGACGCTCAAGGCCTGCGAGACGGTGACCCTGGAGGTGCTCCAGCCGCTGCACCCGGTGAAGGACGATCAGCAACGGCCCGCGCTCCTGATCGAGTTCGACTGCCGGCAGGACCGCTACGTGCTCGCTCAGGCGAAGATCGCCCCAGCAATCCCCGGGATCTCGTTTCCCGTCCTGTTCGAGTTCCGGGACCAGGCGTGGCACTTCGTGGACGCCGACTACGAGATGTCCTGCGGCGACGTGCCCCTGGAGGTGTGGAAGCAGTGGGGTGCGGGCTGCGTGCCCGACCCGGTCGTCTGCCGCGAAGGCCAGGCGAGGGTGGCCGACGTGTCGGGGAGGGTGGGCTGCGCCGCCGCCATCGAGGTGGCCGACCGCTATCAGGCCGCGGTCGACGCCGGTCAGACGGACGGGGAGAACCTGGGCTGGATCTCCGGCGAGTGGGCCTGCTCACGGCAGGTTCTCGGTCCTCCACTGCAGTGCACTCGCACGGACAACGGCGCGCAGGTCGAGATCGGCGCCGGTTAGGAGTCGCGGCTGGCGGCCTTGGCTTCGAGGACCTGCTTCAGGCCCTTGAAGCCGCCGCGCATCATCAGGTCGTGGTTGCCGCGGAAGAACGGCTTCGCGATGAGCACCAGGCGCCGCAGCAGTGGCTTGTTGACCACCACTTCCTGGTCGAACATGAGATCGGTGCCGCCGTCCCGACCGGTGATCTCCCAACTCGCATAGCCTTCGAGATCACCGGACAACGTGGCACGGAGAAGCCCGGCCTGCTGGTTCCGGATGCTGTGCCTGACCTGCACGACGAGGTCGAACGGCAGGAACGAACGGCACCTGAGTTCGCCGGTCTCGTCGTCGATCTTCGTGGCTTTCCGGATCTCGGCCCACCACAGCGGGTAGTTCGCGATGTCGGACAGCACCTCGTACACGACATCCGGGGGCGCGTCGACGTGCCACACGCTGCGGAAGCGATAGCGGTTGAGTGACACGGCCGCCATCATCCCGGATACCACGTCCGAGTGACAGATCCTCGGCGAAACTCACACCGCACCGAGAATCCCCCCGCGTGAATTCCCTGCGGCGTGGCATACGGCTCTAGTGAGACTTGAGCGCCCCACCAGGCCGGCCGGGTTCACTTGTCGACTAGATGAGGAAGCCGTTCCAGGGTCCGCAACCAGCTGACAGCCGCGACGCGCCGGAGTGCCTGCTCCGACGAGTCGAGCGCCTCTACGAGGCTGAAGGGGTACGCCAAGGGCTCCCCGCGCGACGCCTGAAGAGCGCGCTCGCGGTGGGCCAGCGCATCGAGTGGAATCATCACCCTGCTGCTGACACCTCCTCGTTCTCGAGCACCTGCAGCAAGAACTGCCCCGTGTAGCTCTTCTCGACCTGCGAGACCTGCTCGGGTGTGCCCTCTGCTACGACCATACCGCCGCCGGAGCCCCCTTCGGGACCCATGTCGACGATCCAGTCGGACGTCTTGATGACGTCGAGGTTGTGCTCGATGACGATGACGCTGTTCCCCTTGTCCACCAGGCCGTTGATCACGCCCAGCAGCTTGCGGATGTCCTCGAAGTGCAGGCCCGTCGTGGGCTCGTCGAGGATGTAGACCGTCTTGCCCGTCGAGCGCTTCTGCAGCTCCGACGCGAGCTTCACGCGCTGCGCCTCACCACCGGACAGCGTCGGCGCCGGCTGGCCCAGCCGCACGTAGCCCAGACCCACCTCGACCAGCGTCTTCAGGTGGCGGTGGATGGCGTTGATCGGCTCGAAGAACGTCGCGGCCTCCTCGATCGGCATGTCGAGGACTTCGGAGATCGTCTTGCCCTTGTAGTGCACTTCCAGCGTCTCGCGGTTGTACCGCGCGCCCTTGCAGACCTCGCAGGGCACGTAGACGTCCGGGAGGAAGTTCATCTCGATCTTGATGGTGCCGTCGCCCGCGCACGCCTCGCAGCGGCCGCCCTTGACGTTGAACGAGAAGCGGCCCGGCTGGTAGCCGCGGACCTTCGCCTCCGTGGTCGCCGCGAACAGCTTGCGGACGTGGTCGAACACGCCGGTGTAGGTGGCCGGGTTCGACCGCGGGGTGCGGCCGATCGGCGACTGGTCGACGCGCACCAGCTTGTCGACCTCGTTCAGGCCGTTGATCCTGGTGTGCCGGCCGGGCACCTGGCGGGCGCCGTTGAGCTTGTTCGCGAGCACCGTGGCCAGGATGTCGTTGACCAGCGTCGACTTGCCCGAACCGGACACGCCCGTGACCGCGGTGAGCGTGCCGAGCGGGAACGACACGTCGATGCCGCGCAGGTTGTGCTCGCGCGCGCCGACGACCGTGAGCTGGCGCTTCTTGTCGATCTTGCGGCGCTTGGCGGGCATCGGGATCGACTTGCGGCCCGACAGGTAGGCGCCGGTGATCGACTCCTTGTTCGTGAGCAGCTTCTTGTACGGGCCGCTGTGCACGACCTTGCCGCCGTGCTCGCCGGCGCCGGGGCCGATGTCGACCACCCAGTCGGAAGAACGGATGGTGTCCTCGTCGTGCTCGACGACGATCAGCGTGTTGCCGAGGTTGCGCAGCCTCGTCAGCGTCTCGATCAGCCGGTGGTTGTCGCGCTGGTGCAGGCCGATCGACGGCTCGTCCAGCACGTACAGCACGCCGACCAGGCCGGACCCGATCTGCGTGGCGAGCCGGATGCGCTGCGCCTCGCCGCCGGACAGGGTGCCGGACGCGCGGTCGAGCGAGAGGTAGTCGAGGCCGACGTCGAGCAGGAAGTGCAGGCGGGCCTGGATCTCCTTGAGCACCGCGCCCGCGATCATCGACTCGCGCTTGCCGAGCTTGAGGCCGTCGAGGAAGTCGGAGCACTCCGAGACGCTCATCGCGCAGACCTCGGCGATGGACCTGTCGCCCTTTTTGCCGTGGTGCAGCGTGACGGCGAGGATCTCGGGCTTCAGCCGGGTGCCGGCACACGCGGGGCACGGGACCTCGCGCATGTAGCCCTCGTACTTCTCCCGCATGTAGTCGGACTCGGTCTGCTCCTGGCGCCGTTCGAGGAACGGGATGACGCCCTCGTAGTTGGCGTAGTAGGAACGCTCACGGCCGTAGCGGTTCTTGTAGCGGACGTGCACCTGCTCGTCGATGCCGTGCAGGATCGCCTTCTGCGCCTTGGCGGGCAGCAGCCGCCACTGCTGGTCCATCCGGAAGCCGATGGTCTCGCCGAGCGACTGCAGCAGCCGGATGAAGTACTCCGCGGTCTGCCCGCCTGCCCACGGCGCGATGGCACCGTCTTCCAGGCTCAGCTCGTCGTCCGGGACCACGAGCTCCGGGTCGACCTCCTTGCGCACGCCGATGCCCGTGCAGACCGTGCACGCGCCGTACGGCGAGTTGAAGGAGAACGACCGCGGCTCCAGGTCCTCGATCGCGAGCGGGTGGCCGTTGGGGCAGGCCAGGTTCTCGGAGAAGCCCCTGATCCGCTTCGGATCGGTCTCCGGGAGGTCGACGAACTCCAGCTCGACCAGGCCGTCGGCGAGCCGCAGCGCCGTCTCCACCGAGTCGGTGAGGCGCTGCTTGGACGAGGCCTTGACGCTGAGGCGGTCGATGACGACCGCGATGTGGTGCTTCTCCTGCTTCTTGAGCTTGGGCACCTCGGCGAGCGCGTAGACGACACCGTCGACCTTCGCGCGCGAGTAGCCCTGCGTCTGCAGGTTCTGGAACAGGTCGACGTACTCGCCCTTGCGGCCGCGGATGACCGGCGCGAGCACCTGGAACTTGGTGCCCTGCTCCATCGCGAGCACCTGGTCGACGATCTCCTGCGGCGTCTGCTTGCCGATCGGCTCGCCGCACTGCGGGCAGTGCGGCTTGCCGGCGCGGGCGTAGAGCAGGCGCAGGTAGTCGTAGACCTCGGTGATCGTGCCGACGGTCGAGCGCGGGTTGCGGCTCGTGGACTTCTGGTCGATCGAGACCGCGGGCGAGAGGCCCTCGATGAAGTCGACGTCGGGCTTGTCCATCTGCCCGAGGAACTGGCGCGCGTACGCCGAGAGCGACTCGACGTAACGGCGCTGGCCCTCGGCGAAGATCGTGTCGAAAGCCAGGCTCGACTTGCCGGAGCCGGACAGCCCCGTGAAGACGATCAGGCTGTCCCGCGGCAGGTCGATATCCACGCCGCGCAGGTTGTGCTCGCGGGCGCCGCGAACAACAAGACGGTCTGCCACTGGGGTCCCTTCGGCTGCGATTGGCGGGTCACTCACGCCACACTCTCCCGAACAAGCGTTCGAAGAGTACTAGCATCGTTTCGGAGGCTGCGACCGACCCGCCGACCATGCTAGGTCGCACCCCTGACAAAAACGGTTCTGCCCGCTGTCGCATTCCCCTGAGCAGGCTTTACTCATAGGCTGGTCACTTCGATCAGAGCCTCAACGTCGGGGAGAGGCAGCACATGACCTACACGCCGTCCACGCAGCACACGTCCGTACCTGCGCCGCGAGGGGTGCCAGACCGGCACATCACCGCCGTGCGCGAGGCGACGGACGTGCTGTACGAGGTCGTCGAGGAGCTGGACGAGACCGCCGTGCGCGGCCAGAGCCTGCTTCCAGGATGGACCCGCGGACACGTCATCACCCACCTCGCGCGCAACGCCGACGCGCTGGTGAATCTGCTCACGTGGGCCAAGACGGGGGTCGAGCACCAGGCCTACGCGTCGCGCACGGACCGTGACGCGGACATCGAAGAGGGTTCGCGCCGCATCCTCCAGGTGATCAAGGCCGATCTCGACTCCGCGTGCCAGCGGTTCGAGGCCGCGTGCCGCGAGTTCCCCGCTCACGCGTGGCGTTCGGAGGTCACCGCCCCCAAGGGGCAGGCGATCCCGGCGTCCGCGGTGCCGTTGTTCCGGCTGCGGGAGATCTGGATCCACCTCATCGACCTCGACGCGGGCGTCGGGTTCGACGACCTGCCCGCCGACTTCGTCGAGGAGTTCCTCGACGACGCCGTGCGGCAGTTCGAAGGCAGGGTCGACTCGTTCGCCGTAGAGGTGACCCTGCCTGACGGGAGTCAACGCAACTGGGCGGTCAACGGCCCGGCGAGCCGCAACTCGGTGAGCGGGTCGGCGAGCGCCGTCCTGGGGTGGCTGACCGGCAGGACCGACGGCACCGACCTGCGCGGTGAGCTGCCGGAACTGCCCGACTGGATCTGAGTGAGCAGCTTGTAGGCGGGGCGTTCGACGAACTTCGTCATCGCCCAGCCGAGCACCAGCGCCGAGGTGACGAAGCCGGCGAGCAGCCACCAGGACCGCAGCCCAACGGCGTGCATGCGGTCCATCACCACGGTGCCGATCTGCTGGTGCACGAGGTAGACCCCGTACGAGATGCCCGCGAGCCACGTGACCGGCGTGGCGATCGGCGCGAAGAACGCCCAATCGGGTCCAGCGGCCGCCGCGCACACCATGAGTAGCAGTACGGCGAAGCCGAGCGTCGATCCGTACTCGGTCGTGTGAATCGCCTGCGCGATCAGGGTGGCGACGAGGAGCGCGGCCAAGTGCGGGGTCTTCAGCCTGTCCTTGTGCCACAGCCAGATCGCGATGCCGGCGGCGAACAACTGCGCCCTGTGCAGCGCGAACCCGTTGTAAATGGTGAACAACGCGTGCGAGTGGTCCAGCAACGGCCGCACCAGCAGCGGCGTGACGATGAGCGCCCACAGGAAGACGCGGAGCTTCGTGCCTCTCAGTCGCTTCACGAGCAGAGCACCGGCGACGAACGCCGCGATCTGCACCGGCACCGTCCAGTAGGCGAAGTCGACGATGTTGACGTCCGGCATCCACTGGTTGATCAGCAGCAGGTTGTAGACGACATCTCTGCCGTCGAGCTGACTCCACCCCTCAGGCGCGATCCATCTCTGCACCGCGTAGGTCAGCAGCACCGCCACCACGTACGCGGGCAGCAGTCTGGCGAGTCTTCTCCACAGGAACTGGGCGGGCTTGCCGCTGTTCAGCGAGGCACAGGCGAAGAAAGCCGAGACGACCATCAGCGTGCTGGCGCCCATCGACATCGGGAAGGTGAACGGCAGCGGCCCGAGATCGGGGTGACTGCTGACGCTCGTGAGCGTGGCGTGGTGGAGCAACACGCACCCGATGGCGACGACACGAAGGACGTCCCAGCTGACCCTGCGGGCCGTCCGGGGCTTCTGTCGTTGCTCTGGAATCACGAGAGGCGGGGACCTGTCCGTTTGGTGCTTTCGGAGTACTCACGGATCGAAGCTTGATCCTTACTTACCCTATGAGTGAGACCTGTATGCAACCTGAAGGTGTGCGTCTCGCCGCATCGAGCGACTACCGTCTGCCACCGTGGACGTACTTGAGAACTACACCGGTCACGTCGATCCGGAGGGCCCGGCGGCCCGCCGCACCCTGGACGCGCTGACCATCATGAAGATCTCCGTCGGACCGATGGACAACAACGCCTACCTGCTGGTTTGCCGGTCCACGAACGAGGCGTTGCTCATCGACGCGGCCAACGACTTCGAGCGCCTGTCCGACCTGTTCGGCCACATCCCGAACCGCCCGCGCCTGCGCACGATCGTGACCACGCACCAGCACGCCGATCACTGGCAGGCGCTGGGCGCCCTCGCCGGAGCCCACGGCGCGAACACCGTCGCACACGAACTGGACGCCGCCGTCCTCCCGGTCCCGCCGGACGTCCTCGTGGACCACGGCGACACCATCAACGTGGGAGAAGTCCCGCTCTCGATCATCCACCTGCGCGGCCACACGCCGGGCTCCATCGCCGTCGTCTACGACGACCCGAACGGCCACCCGCACCTCTTCACCGGAGATTCACTCTTTCCGGGGGGTGTGGGGAAGACCACGTCCGCCGACAACTTCGCGTCGCTGATCAACGACGTGGAGGACAGGCTGTTCGCCGTGCTGCCCGACGACACGTGGTTCTACCCCGGTCACGGCGACGACTCGACGCTCGGCAAGGAGCGCCCGTCGCTCGCGGAGTGGCGCGCCCGAGGCTGGTGACCCTGACCTGCCGGAGAGCCGGCTCTCCGGCAGGCACCATCAAACCTCGATGATCGTGACCATGCCGTCGAGACCTTTGAAGTCCTCGGCATTCCTGGTGTAGAGCGGCAGTCCACGCGATGACGCGACGGCGGCGATCATCAAGTCCATCCGCCGAGGCTTCGGGTTTCGGTTCGCCGCCATGGTGAGCGCGACCAACGTGCCGTACCTGGCAGCTGCCTGACCATCGAAGGGCAGCGGCTCGAAGTCGACGATCGCCGCACCCAGCTTCTCCGTGCGCGCAGCCCTGGACGCAGCGTCCTTCGCCATCACCACGCCTTGATGCAACTCGGCCATCGTGACCGCGGTGAGCTCAGGAATCTGCGGCAGACCAGCCGGATCCAGAAGGCCCAGATCGATGTAGGCGCACGTGTCGAGCACGCCCGACTCGGGACGTTCAGCCACGGCTGCGCTCCCACGGATCAAAGTCGCCCACACGATCCTCGTCACCGAAGAACTCGTCGGCTTCCTGACGCATCTGAGAGTGATCGACCCGAGGCAGGGCCCTGTGCCGTTCGACGAGTTCCTCAGCCGTCATTCGACGGCGACGAGGCAGAGGGCGGAGTTCGGCGACCTCCACACCGTTTCGCGTCACGTGGTAGGTCTCGCCCGCCTCCACCGCGTCCATGACAGCGGCGGAGTGATTGCGAAACTCCCGTTGGCTGATGACCTTCACCAGACGAGTGTAGCCCCGCGTAGCACCACGAGCTACACCAGCTGGACTTGTTCACCGCTTGCGCGATTCACTCTTTCCGGGGGCGTGGGGAAGACCACGTCCGCGGACAACTTCGCGTCGCTGATCAACGACGTGGAGGACAGGCTGTTCGCCGTGCTGCCCGACGACACGTGGTTCTACCCCGGTCACGGCGACGACTCGCCCCTCGACGTCGACCGTCCGAAGCTCGCCGAATGGCGCGAGCGAGGCTGGTGAGCTTGGCCGAACGGGGCCGCCTGCCGATGCAGGCGGCCCCGTTCGCTGTTCCAGCAGATGGCCGCCGCCGCAGGCTCTACTGCGCACCACCCGCCCACCCCGCCGTCGCCCTGGCCTGGCGCGACTACTGGGCCGAGTTCACCGGTCGCTACGGCGTTGACACGCTGGTGCCCCTACTCGAAGTCGTGTCACCCGATGCCGCCTCGGGTATCTAGCACGCTTCCGCGGCAACCTGCACTCCGCTCCCGCCGTTGCGCTCGGACAACGCGACGAACGGCTGCCGACAATGGCGAGGATGTTCTCGGCGAGACCGAGTGCTCGCAGCACCTTGAAGTCCAGGTCGGACGGCTGTCGACGGTGACGGCGGTGACGACGGTGACGACGGTCCGGCGACCACCCGGTATGACCGGTGTGCCGCCTCACACCCGAACGGCGTAACAAAGCTCCAGATCAGCTGCGATCAAATTTGCGGTACTCATCGGTATCGTTTCTGGGGTTTCTCACTGGTGGACGCCGCGCGTTCGCCGCGCCGGTGGAGAACACAGTTACTTCCAGAATCTTCACCAGTGAAGGAGAAACGCGTGGACATGCTCCGTTCCGGGGACGAGGGCATCACGCTGTCGTTGACCAAGGAAGAGTTCTGCACCCTGGCCAGCTGCGTCAACGAGACTCTCGAAGCCGTGCAGGACTGGGAGTTCTCGACCAGGGTCGGTGTGGACCGATCCTTCGCGGTCGAACTGCGCTCGGCGCTGGGGAACATCGCCCGCAGCCTCTGAGCCCAAGAACGGGGAACGCGAATCATTCGTTCGCCGGCGGCGACCACAACGACATCGGCCGGTTGATACGGCTCTACCTGAACACTGTGGTCCTAGGAACAGAGTGCGGTGTCGAAGGTGCCGAGCATGTGGTCGATCGACGCACCGCCGGTCAGGGCGGTGATGTAGACGGTCGCCGCGCGCCCGGAATCGTCCAGGCCACTGACGTTCGCGACACCGCCACCGGCCAGGTCACCCCCGTGGGCCCAGACCCCGCCTCCGCACGAGAGGGGCAGCCGGGCCACGCCGAGGCCGTACTCCGCCTTCGGTCCGAGGTCCGGTGCCAGGACGGAGGTCAACATCTGGTTCAGAGCCCACCGCGGCAGCAGCCGGCCGCCGAACAGCTCCTGCCAGAACTGGTTGAGATCCGCCGGCGTGGACACCATCGCGCCCGCCGCACCCGCCCAGGACGGCTCGAACTCGGTGACGTCGACCAGCGGCCCCGCCGGATCGGACGCGTTCAGGGTGTAGTTGCGGGCGTGCGGGCCGCGGATGCGCCGCTCACCGGCCGGCGGCCAGTAGGTGTCCCGCAGGTGCACGGGGCGGATCACCAGCTCGGTCACGGCCGTGCCGATGTCCTTGCGTGTCAACCGTTCCACCAGCATGCCGGCGAGAACGTAGCCCGTGTTCGAGTACTGCCACCCGTCGCCAGGGGTGAAATCCGGCCGGTGCGCCAGGGCGATGCGGACCAGTTCCGCCGCCTCGACCGGTTCCCGCAGGTCGCCGGGGCTCAGGAAACTGACGTAGTCCGGCAGGCCGCTGGTGTTCTGCAGCAGCTGGCGCACCGTGATGGTGCGGCCGTCGATCTCGTGTCCCTCGCCGGTGCCACGCACCACCCCGGGCAGATACGTCTCGATCGGAGCGTCGAGCCGTACCTGGTGCCGGACGACCAGTTGCATCACGGCGACCGCGGTGAACGGCTTGGTGACGCTGGCGATCCGGAACCTGCCAGCGCTGCCGACCATAGGCAGGCCGGTGCCCAGCCCGGCCGTGCCGGACGTGACCGTGACGGGCCTGCGCCGCCGGTCGCTGACCTCGGCCAGCGCCCCTGGAACACGGTCGGTGCTGGTGATCAGGTCGAGCTGGGCTCTGATGGCTTCGGCGTCGATGACCGGACCGCGTTCGGCGGCGGCCGGCGCGGACGACGCCAGCGCCACCGCGCAGGCGAGCACCAGCGCGCTCCGGGCGATCGAGGATGTGCTTCGCATTGATCAAGCCTGTTGCCCGGCCCGGCGTGCGGCAATGGAGCCCGCCCCAGGACCAGGGGTGGGTCTGGCCCTACCGGCGGGGCGCACGGACGAGTTCCGCATACGCGACCCGCGATTGGTGAACACCCTCCCAATGACGACCACGATCACCGTCGAACATGGCATCCGCGATTCACTCGTCCGGCGGGCCATTCGCAGATTCGCGACCAGCATGATCGAAGTGGTTCGCACTGCCGCTGGGGAAAGGGCGAAGCCATGTCCTTCAGGCCGTTGGTCGCGATGAAGAGCAAGATCGGCGAGTTCGAATCGCTCCGCCATCTCGGCGATCACGGTGATTCCACTCCGAGGGTGATCATCGAGCTGCTCGATTCCGTGCAACCGGAAGGTCGTGGGCAGCTCATGCCCGCATTGGTCGGAGCAGCGGTGCGGTTGGCGGAGTGTGGGCGACCTGTGTGGATCGACCCATACCTGTTGAGCCCTGCGGCCGCTCTCGCTCGCTGCCCCGGCGGAGCGTTCGAGCACCTGGACAACCGCATCGAGAACGCGTTGGCCGACGAGTTCGGCCTCCTCGCCCCCGACGTCCCGGCCCTCATCCCCGTCATCCCGGTGTCGGCGACCGACGACCGGCTCAGAACAGTCGCGTTGCTCCAGGAACACCGGCCGCGCGAAATCGTGGTCCGCTTTCGGGACCTCCGCATCACCACAGTTCAACTGGTCGACCGTCTTCGTCACATCGCCCGCCGGACGCGAATCGACGACAACACCATGCACGCCGTCATCGATCTGGGCCACGTGGAAACCGTTCATCCCCAACAGGTCGAACAGGCGATGTCGCTCGCCAGGGCACTGACCGACCATCTCGGCCCGGATTCGACAACGCTGCTGGCCGGGTCGACACCCGCTACCCGGCACGGTTTCGCCACCGCCGTCCGGGACCGGCCAGAAGTCCGAATCTGGCGGGAGGTCGCAGCCGGAGTGAGCGGTGCGCAGATCAACTACGGCGACTACGGCGTAGCCCACCCGAACCCGCCGGCTCCAGGCAATCCTGGGCCTCGCACGATCAACCCGTACCTGTTCTACACGGTGCCGAACTGCGTGATCGCGATGCGGCGACAGCTCGTCAGAGAATCCGGCAAGGTGGCGCCGGGCGCGGCCGCCGAGGCGTTCACGGACCTGGCCGACGAGCTCGTGGCCCGGCCGGAGTTCGCCGGCAGCGGCTACTCGTGGGGTGACCGTGAACTGGCGGGATGCCGGCGGGGAGGAGGCCAGACCGCGAGTTCGGTCTCCCGCTGGATCGCGATGGCCATGTCGCATCACCTGGAACACCTGACCCAGCGGGCACCATCAGAGCTGTGACTTGCCGACGACGTCCAGCAGATCCAGATAACCGGTGGTCGTGCGCCACAGGGCGTCCGAGTGCGGGGTGAGCTTGCCGGGGCTCCAGCGGCGGTCGGTGTAGTCCTGGTTCGCCCGCCGCAGCGCCCTCAGGCTCACCTCGAACTCGTCCTCGACGCGCTTGCGCAGGTCCTCCTCCGACGGCGCGGCCGTGCGCACCAGCTCACCCGTGCCGTCGCTGACCGCCACGAGCGCTTCCTCGCTGACGCCGTCCGCCGCGCTCCAGACCAGCGCGGGCCGCTCGATGCGGTGGTTCCACACCGGGGCGTCCTTCGAGCGCCAGCGCGCCTCGAACGGGTTGCGCGACAGCCGTGTCGAGTTCGCCCAGTGCTCGGCGCCGACCGGTTCGGTCATCCACGGCACCTCGTCCACCGGCAGGTCGGTGACCAGCGCGACCTCGATGACGTCGACGTCGCGCGGCACGTCGAGCAGCTCGCCGAAGACCCACAGCTCCACCACCTGGAACCGGAAGAACGAGGCCGGCAGCTCGCCGCACTTCTCGGCGAGTTCGGCCAGGTGGTGCGTAGCGCGAGTCCATTTCACGAGGTGGATCATGCCTGACCGGGTGGCCGGGGCCTTGGCGCGGCTGGATGTCGTCGAGCCCACGCTGTGTGCGTTCCACGAGGTCTTCCGCACACCCTCTCTTGAGGTCGACCCCTCGCTGCCGTTCGCGGGCATGCCCATCGCGGTGAAGCGCGGCGAGCGACGGAGTCACCGGGAAGCGTTGGTGGCCATGGGGTGCGTGCCGATCGGACTGACCACCACACCCGATGGCAGCACTCCGTGGCAGACGTGGGGCCGCAACTCTCGCGGCCTCACACGCAACCCTTGGAACCTGGATCGCACGCCGGGCGGTTCGTCCGCGGGGTCGGCCGTCGCGGTGGCGTCCGGCGTCGTGCCGCTGGCCACGGGCGTCGACGGCGCGGGTTCGATCCGCATCCCGGCGGCGTGGTGCGGGGTGTTCGGCCTGAAGACGACTTCCTCCGAACGGGCCGCGGTCGGCGTCTTCACCCGCGACCCCGACCTGCTGGCGACCTATCTGGGCATCACGGCGGACACCACGCCCACTGCCGTCTGGTCGACGGACCTGGGTTTCGCCTCGGTCGACGACGAGCAGGCCGAGATCGCCTGGCAGGCGGCCGCCGCGCTACGCCCGCGCCCTGTCTCGTTGTCGCTCGAGGACCCCGCCTCCGACTGGTTCGTCGGCCGCTGCGGCCCGAACGCCGAGCTGGACTCGGTGTTCGAGACCGCGGACCTGCTGCTCACCCCGGTCACGCCCGGACCGCCGCACGGCCACGACGGTCCGGGCACGCGCATCAACACGTCGCTGACCTGGGCGTTCAATCTCAGCGGCCACCCGGCGATCAGCATCCCGGCCGGGTTCGACTCGTGCGGCCTGCCGGTCGGGCTCCAGGCGGTGGCGCGACACGGACAAGAAGCGGACCTGGTCGCCGCCGCACGCTTGATCTCCACCGCGGTGGAGGTTGCACCCTGGCCCCCATGAACCTCGTCGTGCGCGCCGAACACCAATCCCTGTGGCTGTGCTTCGAGCCGTGGGCCAACCAGCACACGCTGCTGCCCGGCACGTCGGTCGTGGTCCGGTTTCCTCCGGACACCGAGGTGGAAGTGGTGCACCACCGCGACGGCATGACGTTCTTCAACGTGGGGCCGCACCCCGACCTCTACGAGGAGGACGGGACGGCGTTGGAGATCTACAGCGAGTACATGCCGGTCTTTCCCGCCGACCTGCCGATCGCGGGACTCAGGCTCATCATGGACATCGTCCCGCCGATCCGGAACGAGACGGACAACTTGAACTGACCCGATCGGGTGGTTTGATCCCAATCCACCCCGCCGGCCCCGTCACGTGCTGTGTCCTCGTCGCCCGAGGAGGACACGAATGGCGAGACGCATCGGTGGTGCCGGAGGCGGGTCGGATCCCGGCGGCGGCAAGGCGGGCACGGTGGTGGTCGCGGGGGTGCTGGCGATGTCGGTCGCCGCGGGCGCCGGCGGACTGTCCGTCGGCGGCGGAGCCTCGACGGTCGCCGTCGACTCGGCCGGGGTGAACCTCACCAAGGCGAGGTCCGAGGGCAAGAAGTCCGCCCGCAACGGCGACGCGGACGGTGCGTGGCGCCAGATGAACATGCGCACCCTCAAGCGCACGGCCAAACCGGCGTTGGAGTGCGTGTCGCACTCCTTCGGCCAGGTGCGGGACCACTTCGTGCGCAACCCGTGCAAGTCGCTCGACCGGACGCTCTTCGCCGTCGGGGACGATCGAGGCAACGTCGCGGTCGTGTCCGTGGCGTGGGTCGGCTTCCGGAACCGGCGTGACGCGGGTGAGTTCAAGAAGCTGATCGACGTGCACGGCACCGGCGACGTCACCCCGCTCGCCACCCCGCTGCTCGACCTGGCCGACGTCCGCTTCACGGGGTTGCACTACGAGTCTCGATCGGACGGCGGCACGGTCGTGATCGCCGAGACGGAATCCGTGTCCGGCCAGGTGAGCGGCGAGACGCTGGACGCCATGGCCGACATCGCGAGCTGGCTGCCGCGTTAGGCGGCGACCGCTCGCACCGACCGCAGCGCGGACGCCCACGCCACCAGTTCGTCGAGCATGGCGTTGAGCTCCTCGTGCTGCTGCGGCTCCCCCTGCAGATCACCACGCCCGAACGCGACCTGTGTGCGCACGGTCGCCACCTTCAGTTCCGCCAGCACCAACCGCAACTGCTCCACGGCGCGGAGGCCGCCGTTGCCTCCCAGCGACACGAACCCTGCTGCCTTGTCGTTCCACTCCGCGTACAGGTAGTCGAGCGCGTTCTTCAGCACGGCCGGGAACGAGTGGTTGTACTCGGGCGTGACGAACACGAAGCCGTCGTACGGCGCGATGAGCGACGCCCACTCTCGCGTGTGAGCGTGCGCGTATTCGCCGAAGATCGCGGGCACGGGCTCGTCCAGCAAAGGCAGATTCACCTCCTGCAGGTCGATGAGCTCGAACGAGGCGTCGGTCCGGGCGTTGGCGACGTTCACGACCCACTGCGCCACGCCCGCGGAACGGCGGCCGGGACGCGTGCTCCCCAAGATCACTGCGATTCGCATGACAGCAAAGTACAACGCTCGTGATACTTAGTGCAATGAGCGTTGTACTAAGCTTCGAGGCATGCGACCGGACAAGCGGCAGGCGATCCTGCGCGGGGCGTTGAGCGTGTTCTCGCGCGACGGCTACTCGCGGGCGAGCATCGACGCCATCGCGAAGGAGTCGGAGGTGTCGACGCGCACGCTCTACAACCACTTCGCGGACAAGGCCGATCTCTTCCGCAACGTCATCCAGGCGAGTGCGAGCGAGGCCGCGCAGGACCAGATCGCGATCATCGAACGGCACTTCCACAAGGTCACGGACCTGGAGAAGGACCTCACGGCGTTCGGGAAGGCCATGTGCGCCGAGCACGGCAACGCCACGCACTTCGCGCTGGTGCGGCAGATCAACGCCGAGCTCACCCACATCCCGGCCGAGGCGATCGAGGCGTGGCAGGAGACGGGACC
Organism: Lentzea sp. NPDC102401; assembly: GCF_044765805.1. Taxonomy (NCBI): domain Bacteria; kingdom Bacillati; phylum Actinomycetota; class Actinomycetes; order Pseudonocardiales; family Pseudonocardiaceae; genus Lentzea; species Lentzea sp. NPDC102401. The sequence continues at coordinate 66,425 of NZ_JBIWKS010000004.1, forward strand.
GCGCAGGGTGCAACGTGAGCTCGCGGCCCGGCTCGCCGAGCTCGGCTTCCAGGATTCGCGGCGCGCGGCCGTGCACCTGATGCTGCTCACGATGACGGGCGAACCCTCCATCAGGGGGACGCGGCCGGATGATGCCGACATCGCGGCCGGTGTCAGGGTCTTCCTGCACGGGCACGATGTCGAGAAACGGCAAGAGGCTGCGACATAGGGCTATGGACACACGTATCGACGACTACATCGCCGGACTGCCGGAGTGGCAGCAGGACATCTGCCGCGAGGTGCGCAGGCTCGTGCACGAGGCCGATCCGGGCGTCGAGGAGACGATCAAGTTCACGAACCGGCCGTACTTCGTGCTGGACGGCAACATCTGCGCGTTGCTCGGCACCAAGGACCACGTGAACGTGATGCTCTACGACAAGGCGAGCGTGCCGGACCCGCACAACATCATCACGAGCGGCCACGGCAACAAGACCGCGCGCATGATCTCCGTGTACCGCGACCAGCCCATCAACGCGCCGGCGCTCGTCGAGATGTTCCGTCACATCATCGCCGCCAACCGCCGTCGCAAGGGTGTCGGACCGCGTCGGTAGCCTCCTGACGCATGGCGGTCGAGATCTACACCGACGGTGCGTGCAGCCCCAATCCCGGTCCGGGCGGCTGGGGCGCCGTGCTGCGGTACGGCGAGCACGAGAAGGACATGTACGGCGGTGACATCGGCCCGACGACGAACAACCGCATGGAACTGATGGCGCCCATCATGGCGTTGGAGAGCCTCACCCGCCCGTCCACCGTGGACCTGTACACGGACAGCACTTATGTCCGCAACGGCATCACCTCGTGGGTGCACGGCTGGAAGGCGAACGGCTGGCTCACGAAGGCCCGCGAGCCGGTGAAGAACTCCGACCTGTGGCGCCGCCTGGAAGAGGCCGCCAACCGGCACGAGGTGGAGTGGCACTGGGTCAAGGGCCACGCGGGTCACCCGGAGAACGAGCGCGCCGACCGTCTCGCCGTGCGCGGGGTCGAGGAGGTGACGGGGCGGGAAGTCAAGCAGCCCCAGGCGAAGCCGAAGAAGGCGGCCAAGCCCAAGCAGCCGCGCGAGCTGAGTGGCGAACCGTGTGGCGCGCCCACGAAGAAGGGCACGCCCTGCCCGATCACGGCCGGTGCGAACGGTCTGTGCCACGTGCACGACCCAGCGTTGCAGTGCGGAGCTCTCACGAAGAAACGCGTGCCCTGCACCATCGCGACCGGTGGCGGCCGGTGCGAATACCACCAGGATTCGCTGGAACTGTTCACGTAGCAACCGGCGTAGCGTCGCCGTCATGCTTCCCGAATCCGCCAGACCAGTGCTGGAGTCCAACGCGCTCGGCCACCTCGTGACGCTCGGCCAGGACGGCTCGCCACAGGTCACCATCGTCTGGGTGGGGCTGGACGGCGACGAGATCGTCTCCGGGCACCTGGCCTCGCACCAGAAGGTCCGCAACATCCGCAACGACGGCCGTGTGGTGCTGTCCGTCGAGACGCCCAACATCAACGACCACGGCCTGCAGGAGTACCTCGTCGTCTACGGCACCGCACGCATCACCGAGGGCGGGGCGCCGGAACTGCTCCAGCGCCTCGCCCACACCTACCTCGGGCCGGAGGTGAAGTTCCCCCCGATGGACAACCCGCCGGCCGGGTTCGTCACGCGCATCAAGGTCGACCGCGTCGCCGGCGTGGGTCCCTGGGCCTCATAGCGGCGCGTAGCGGGCGTGGACTGCGGGCTGACCCGTGTAGTTCGGGCCGGCTTCGTCGTCCGCGCCCAGGTAGGCGAACGGCAACTCCAGCCTGCCCGCCCCCTCGTAGCCGACAAGGCGCTTGCGACTGTCGTAGCTGAATCCGGCTTCGCGCAACGCTTTGGTCAGTGTGCGGCCGAACGGGGTGCCGTCGGCGCGACGCACACCGTCGACGTCGAAGCTCGCCACGAACCGGCCGGTGGGCGTGAGCCAGGACGCGGCGCGGGTCAGCAGACCGAGTCTGTCGCCCACGTAGTGCAAGCCGTGCACGCACGTCACCAGGTCGGCGGGTTCAGCGGGCTCCCACTGGTCGACGGGAGCGACGACGAAACTCAGTCCTGGACGGGCCGGCACGTGATGGTCGACCAGGTCCACTCCGATGATCGTCACGTCGTCCCGTGCGGCCTCGGCGAGCGCCTTTCCCGAGCCACAGCACAGATCCACCCACAGGGCACCGGGTCTCAGCGCAAGGTCGGTTCCCAACTCGCGGCGATAGCTCGCCAGACCTCGTTCCCGGTTCATCTCGCAGTTCGCGACGACCGACGAACTCCACAGCGCCTCGTCGTCCAGCAGACTCACCGGAGCACCTTCGCCAGGCGCGCCATGCCTTCCCCGATCTCCTCCACCGTGTTGGTGGTGAACGACATCCGGAACGTCGCGTGGTCCGGCGTGGTCGCGAAGAACGGCGCACCAGGCACGAAAGCGACGTCGTGCAGCAGAGCTTCCTTCAGCAACACGGCGCTGTCCGCGTCGCCGGGCAACCGCAGCCACACGAACATGCCCCCGTCCGGATCGCTCCACGTCGTGCCGGGCGGCACGATAGCGGGCAGCGCGGCGATCATCGCGTCGCGGCGGACGCCGTACTCCGTGCGCAGGCGGGCGATGTGGGCGTCGAGGTCGTTGTGCACCAGGTAGGCCGCGGCGGCCGCTTGGTCCACTGTGGACGTGTGGAGGTCGGCCGCCTGCTTCACGATCACCAGGGTGCGCAGCAGGTCCGCCGGGGCGCGTAGCCAGCCCAGGCGCATGCCCGGGGCGCCGACCTTCGAGAAGCTGCCCAGGTAGACGGTTCTATCGCTGATCGATGCGAGTGGCGGCACGGCAGAGCCGCGGTAGCGGAGTTCGCCGTAGGGGTCGTCCTCCACGATCCACAGCGAGTTCGCGGCGGCGATCTCCGCGATCTCCGTGCGGCGCGGGACGGACAGGGTGCGGCCCGTCGGATTCGCGAAAGTCGGCACCAGATAGAGCAAATCGGGCTTTTCCGCGGCCACGACGGACCTCAACGACGAGGGAACCAGGCCGTCGGAGTCGCTGGCGACGGGCACGATTCGGGCGCCGGTCATCTGGAAGCACTGCAGCGCGGCCAGATACGTCGGTTCCTCGACCGCCACGACGGCGCCCGGCCCCAGCAGCGCGGTGGCCACGAGGGTGAGCGCCTGCTGGGAGCCGGTGGTGATCAGGACGTCCGAAGTGGGCAGTCCCCGGCCGGTCAGGCGCGCGGAGACCAGGGCGCGCAGGTCCGGATTTCCTTCTGTGGGGGCGTATTGCAGCACGGAGCGGTCTCGCAGGGCGAGGTCGTAGGCGGCGCGCACACCGTCCAGGTCGAACAGTTCGGGGGCGGGAAGGCCGCCCGCGAAGGAGATGACCTCGGGACGGGACGTCAGCGCGAGCAGGTCGCGCACCGGGGAACTGGCCACGGAGAGGGTGCGGTGCATGAACTTCACGTTAATCGGACCCCGCTCCCGCCGAACGCCGATTTTCTGTCAGTGCTCGTGGCTAGCGTGGAGACATGGACATCGAGACACGTGGAGAGCAGCCCTACGCCGCAGTCAGGGCCACGGTGACGCTGGAGACGTTCGCCAAGATCGCCGACCGTTTTCCCGAGGTCATGCAGTGGCTGGCCGATCGCGAGTTACCGGTCACGGGAGCGCCGTTCCTGCGGTACTTACGCGTCACCGGCGAGGAGTTCGAGGTCGAGGCCGGGATTCCGACCGTCGCCGAGGTGCCCGGTGACGGTGAGGTGTTCACGGCCACGCTGCCCGCCGGTCAGTACGTGGTCGCGCTCCACGAGGGCGGTCCGGACGGGCTGGCCGCCGTCACCGATCAGCTTCTCGCCCACACCGTCCAGTTCGACCGCGCCGGCGACAGGTGGGGCGCTCGCCTCGAGACGTACTTCACCGACCCCGCGGTGGAGCCGGACCAGAGCAAGTGGACGACGGAGGTGGCGATCCGCCTGGCGGGCTGAGGTAGCGCGTATATGCCGATCGAGCTATATTGCCGACATGGCATCTACATTCGCCGTGCTGGCGGATCCGAGTCGACGGGAGATCCTCGACCTGCTGCGTGAGCGCGAGCAGCCGGTCGGCTACCTCGTCGACCGGCTGACGCTCGCCCAGCCGACCGTCTCGAAGCACCTCAAGGTGTTGCGGGAGGCCGGTCTGGTCGAGGTGCGCACTGACGCCCAGAAGCGCTGGTACCGGGTGTCGCCAGGTCCACTGGCGGAGATCGACGCCTGGCTCGCGCCGTACCGGCGGATGTGGGAGAAGAGCCTCGACGCACTGGAACGCCGGCTCGACGAGATCGAGGAGGACTGACCGTGGACGCCGAACTGCGGATGATCGAGGGCAAGCCCGTGCTGCGCTTCGAACGGGCGCTGCGGCACTCGCCGGAGAAGGTCTGGCGGGTCGTCACCGAACCCGCCGAGATGAAGCACTGGTTCCCGGCCGAGGTCGAACTCGACGGCCGGAAGATGCGCTTCACGTTCCCGGACGACGCACCCGTCGACTCCGACGGCGGCGAGGGCGAGGTGCTGGAGTCAGACCCGCCGAAGGTCTTCGCGTTCCGCTGGCTGAACGACGTGCTGCGCTTCGAGATCCTGCCGCGCGAGGACGGCTGTCTGCTGGTCTTCACCGCGGTCGTCACGAACATGCTGTCCGTGGGCCGCGACGCACCGGGCTGGACCACCTGCCTGGACGCGCTGGTCGCCCACGCCGACGGCACGAAGTACGAGCCACCGACGGAGTGGCTGTCGCTCATCGAGCACTACGTCAGGAAGTTCGGCCTCGACGAGGGCACCGACCAGGCCGACGGCGTGCTGTTCGTCCGCGACCTCGCGTGGGCACCGCTGGACGAGGTCTGGAAGGTCCTCACCGAAGGCACCGAGGACGCGGTACCGGTCCGCGCCGCCCACCCCGGCCTGACGCCGGGCGAGGTAACGAGGCTCGAAGCACCGCGCGTGCTGGAGTACGAGTGGCTCCAGGACGGCGAGCCGAAGGGCAAGGTGCGCTGGGAGTTCGAGCACGTGCCGCTGCAGGGCACCACCCTCACGCTCGTCCAGGAGAACGCGCACGGCCCCGAAGCGCTCGCGGCCTGGCACGTGCACCTGGAACTGTTCTTCGCGGCCACGCAGGGCGAGATCCGCTGCCCGTGGCCCGAGGACCGCGAGAAGGAGCTGACCGAGCGCTACGCGGAGCGCTGACCGAAAGGCACCGGACCCCGGACGCGGCCGTCGCGCAACGGCCGCGCCGCCGGGGTCAAGCGTGCTGCACGCGGTCGACGAGGCAGGCCCAGTCCGGCACGCACCGCCGGCCGAGCCTGTTCGCGGTCCGCAGTTCGTGCGCCAGCACGGCCAGCCGCCGGTCACGCGGGTCGGGCGCGAGATCTTCGAGCCGCTGCACGTCGGCCGCGCTCAGGCGGAAGCCGACGAGCTTGGTCGAGTCGATCTTCGCGATCGTCCACCAGCAGGACGCCGCCGCGTAGTCGCAACCCAGCGTCCGGAACTGCTCCTCGGCGTCCAGCAGGTCCCGCAGCGCCTCGGACTTCTCACGGGTGGCGAGCAGCAGGTCGGCACGCACCTGCCGCGACCTCGCGACCACCTCGGGATAGTCCGCGGTGGCGATGACGCTCGTGACGAACTCCTTGCCCTCGTTGTACTTCCGTGCCGCGAGGCAGAGCCGCGCCTGCAGGACGGTGAGCCAGTGGTACGGCTCGGTGCCCGGTGTCAGCAGGCCCTCGGCCACACCCGCGCTCTCCCACGCGGCCGCCAGGAGGTCCCGGTCGCCCGTCATCTCGTGCAGCAGCAACTGCTTCTCCGCGTGCAGCGAGGCGCACACCCCGACCTCCTCGCTGGTCGGTCCGCAGATGGAGCGGAACGACGTGGTCGCGAGGATCAGCAGATGCTCGCAGTTGCGCAGGTAGAACTCGCGGTCGTACGGCATGGCCTCCATCGCCATGTGCAGGAAGACGCGCGCGTGGGCACGCTGTCCCCGCGCGGCCGTGGGCAGGTCGCGGTACTTCTTCGCGATCTGAGTCCCCTCCTCGGCCACCGACGCCGCCTGACTGAAACGGTGCTCCCGCAACAGGTGCCACGCCTTGCCCGACACGAGGACCTTCGCCATCAGGGACCCCTCCCCCTTCAACGGCGACGTCGACGAGAGCGTCTTCAGGCACACCTGCGACAGCCGGCTGACCAACCTGACATCACCGTGCGCCTTCGCGACGCCGACCACCGAGTCGAACGCCCTGGCGAGTTCGAGATCGCTTTCGCCCTGCTCCACCAGTTCGTGCGCGAGCCGGTACGCGAGCTCCGACGACGGCGGATGCGCTTCCAGGTCCGCCAGCATCAGCCGGGTCCGGTGCGCCACCCCTTGTTCCACCTGCATCACTTCACCCCCGTTCCCCACCTCGAGCGCGCCGAGACTGCGCACCAACTCCTCCTCGCCGAGCCGCGTGCCGGGATCGAACCGGTGGAGCACCAACTGCTGCAGGACGGACGGCAGCGCGTTCGCGTCGACGTCCGGCGGCACCACCGGCATCACGGCGCATCCGTTCGCGCCGCCGTGGTGGTAGATCTTGTGCCGCACCAGCCCGGCCTCGTAGCGCACTCCCCTGCGCTCCACGAAGTCGTTGGACTGCAACGCCTTCACGTAGTCGTCCGACACGATGACGAGAACCGTCCTGTCCCGGACCGCGGTCTCCATCCAGGCCGGAATGGACAGTGGACGGATGATCGGAAGATCGCCGTCCCAGAGCACGTCGAACCCGCGGGACCGCAACGCCCCCACCACCGCCGAGGCGGCAAGACCCCCATCGCTACTGCTGTAGCTAACGAATATGGCCATCGCAGCGCCCTCTCCCGTGGTGATCTACGAGGGGGTGAATGCGATTTCTGGTGTCCTTGCGCATGATGAGCCTCCTGCGGGTGTGGTCGCGCGCCGGTCGGCGAAGACCGGTCTGGGCGAGGACCCATCACCCGAACGGGACCTGGATGGCGGCACTCATCAGGGTTCGAACGTCATAGGCTTGCCTACGGCGACATTGCCTCGCCTCATTGGACTGGGGTTCGGTTGTGATCTGCCATCGGACGGGTGGCTGTTGGCGCAGCCACCCGCCCGGCCATAGCGATTCAGGCCCCTCCTAGCTCTTTCAGTCGTCGGTCGATCACCTTCGGCGTCTCCTCAGCCGGCAGCGCGAAGTCCTCCAGCTGGATGAAGTAGTTCAGGAACTCCTTGAGCTCCGGCCCCGCCGTCATCAGCTCGTCGCGGCCGGGATGTTCGAGCAGCAAAGCGAAGTCCTCCTCCCCCTCGGAGAACTCGAGGATGGAGAACGAACCCTTCATCGCCGGGTGGATGCCCGCGGAGAAGGGCAGGATCTGAACGGTCACGTGCCCCAGAGCCGCGACTTCCTTGATGCGCTGCAACTGCCGGCGGAGCACGCCCTCGTTGCCGATGACCCTGTGCAGGACCGACTCGTCGAGGATGATGGAGATCTCGGGGCCGTCCGGATCCAGCACCGACTGACGGTGCATGCGGATCTCCACACCGCGTTCGACGACTTCGTCCGTGTTGCCGTAACTCTTGACCAGCGCGTGCGCGTAGTCGGGAGTCTGCAGCAGCCCGGAGACCACGTTGAGCTGGCTCTGCCGAATGCGGACGGCTGCGGTCTCCAGCTCGACGTACTTCGCGAACTGCTCGCTGAACGAGCCCCGGTACTTCTCCATCCACGCCGATTTCGACTGCCGGATCGCCCTGGTCATGCCCACCAGTTCGGTGACGCGGTCGTCATCGCGCACCCCGTAGTGGAAGAGGAGCGCCTGCACGTCGGTGACAGAGATCTTGTTCTCCCCCTTTTCAATCCTGATCAGTTTCGAAACGGACCAGTCCATCGCGTCGGCGACGGCCTGCTGACTGAGACCGAGCTCGTCCCGCGTCTGCTTCAACTCGCCGAGCAGGCGCTTCTGCAGTACGACGGGACTTTCCTTGCGGGGCAACGCGCCACTCCTCAATCTGCTAGGTAGCAGAATGGTAGCCCTCGATTGGAGGGGTTCCACAATGATTGGCCACCAATTGACCACTTTCAGAGAGAAAGATCGCAGAAAGAAGCCACGCAGATCAAATCCCGGACTCCATCAGAGTGGAGGACGTCACCCGTTCGGCGTGCTCACGAACGAGCGAGGAGGACGAACGCGTGCCAGCCCGCACGCGAGACCGTGAGTCGTCGGCCGCCGGCATCCTTGGAGTCCCGAATCAACACCCACCCGCGGTCACCAGCGCACTCAACACAAGCACTGCCATCGTTGCCACTGTACGAGCTGCGCTTCCACGCGAATTCCGTCGCCATTGGTCGCCCTCCCGGCAAGGTCCCCGACCCGACAAGGCCACACTTGAGCGTAGATCCGGCTAGTTGATCGATCTACCGCCAGAGGTCGCCTACTGGAACTTGTTGCCATCACGTGGAATCAGAGCGTGGCGAACCGATCGACGCCCACGCCGCTGATCAGCAGTCGTTCCTTGCGGTTGCCCGTGAGCCGAGCGGTCCAGTCGACGAACCCACCGTCGCCGATCTCCACACCGTCGCGGAACACCTTGAAGCACAGGCCCTGGTAGTACCCGGTGTGCCGGGACGAGTCGGCGGGCAGATCGCCGCGCACCACCTCGAAGCGCGGATCCAGCACGGTCACGCGGAACTCGACGTCACCACAGGCAGATCGCAGGAACGCGACGTGCTCCGCGAAGTGCTCGAGCTCGAAAGCGAGCGAACCGCGATCGCGGCCGGCCGACACCGCCGCGAACAACGTGAAGTGCGCGAACCTCCCGGCGCCGCCGAACATCTGCGCGCGCACCACCCGCTGCACCGCCGCCAGCCGCACGTCGTCCGATCCGGCCTGGCGCAGCAAGGCGGCTTCCAAAGCGAGGGCGTTCGTCGGGTCGGCCGCGACCTCGGTGCCGCGCATGGTCGACAGGACGTTGTTCTGGTCCATCTCAGCCACCGCGGAACACGTTCCCAGCGGTGCCACGGGAGCGAGCCCCAGCACGGAGAACGACGACGGCAGCGCGGCCAGCAGCCGGTCCTCCGCCGCGCGCAGCACGGAGAACGGCACAGAAGAAGGCGCCACGAACCGGTCGGACCGGTACTGCCGCAACACATCCGCGCCGGACAGCGCGCCGGCACGTCGGCGCGCCAACGCGAGCAGCAGGCTCGTGAGGTCGCTGCCGGGCAGGCTCGCGAGCCGGTCCAGCACTTCTTCTCCGCCCACGGACCGCAGTACTCGCGCCAGAACACCCATGCCTGCCATGATCCGCGTTCCGGCCAGCGGATTTCCGGCGAGCCCATCAGTGGATCACCAGGGTCGTGACCACGACCGAGATCCAGGAAGGCGAGTTGTGGGGCCGCAAGGCAGCACAGCGGGCGGCGCGAGTTCTGTGCCGCCGCAACGGAAGCGGGCGCGAGAGCGCCCGGGATCGACCTCTCGAAAGCCATGATCGCGCTGGCACGGCAGGCGAGCACCGCCGAGTTTCACGAGCTGCCACTGGGGCGACTGCCTTGGCAGGACGGCACGTTCGACGGCGCGCCGGATCCCGATGAGGAGCACGCGAGCGACCTGCTGGCCGTCGGCAGGGCCGTGCGAGGGCCGGGCGGGCGCAGGGGTGTGAAGCTGCCTGAGCCGCACGAGAAACTCACGATCGACATTCCCCAGGAACATCCCGACGAGGCCACGATGCTGCTCAGCTTCCTGAGCGTGGGCAGCTATCAGCGCATCATCGAGAGCGAGAGGTGAGGAAAAAGTCGTGGAAAAAATCAGGGCCGCGGTTGAACCGTTCCGAACCCCGGGCTGTGCCTATCGTTTTTCGAACAAGTACCTGATGTCCGTCTTCCGCGAGAACGATCAGGCGGCGAGCATCTGGTAGCCCGCGCTGGTCAGTGCCGCGGGGCCGGAACGTGCGCTGATCAGGCCCGCAGTGGTCAGGCGCAGTCCGGCGAACTGGTCGGCGCAGCACAGGCCGTCGACGAGCAGGGAGCTTCCGGCGATCTCGCAACGGCCGTCGGCAACTGCTCTGAGAACGGCGCGGTCGCGGTGGGTGAGCGATGAGTCGGTCATCTTCTTCTCCTAGCCTTCAAATCCTCTACTTACTGATACGTCGAAGGGGAAGGCTTTGGTTCGACATCATCGTCAGAGAATTCTGCGCGTACCCCCAGAAGGCGTACGGCCCTGCCGTGTTCGAAGCGGTCCAGCACGACCAGAGCGGCCGCGGCCAGCTCTTCGGCGGAGGACGTCGGCGCAGGCAGCTTCATCAGACGGACCTTCGTGAAGAACGGCACGAACCGCACCTTCACGCCCACGCGCACGGCCGGACGCCCTTCGGCGACCACATCCGCAGCCACCTGATGCGCCAGCGCCACGACCTCGCGGCGGATGTCCTCCAACGAGGCGAGGTCCTGCTGGAAGGTCCTTTCGTGCGACCGGGACTTCACGACCCACGGTGTCGCGCTCACGACCGTGTCACCGGCGCCCTGAGCGACCTCGCGGAAGTACGGACCCATCCGCGGGCCGAACCGGGCGGCCAGCGCGTCGGCGGAAGCCGTGGCCAGGTCCGTCACGGTCACGAGACCGAGCTCCGCGAGCTTGCGCTCGGTCTTCGCGCCGATCCCCCACAGCGCGGACGTCGGCCGGTGCCCCATCACCTCGGCCCAGTTCTCCCGCGTGAGCCGGAAGACGCCGGCGGGCTTGCCGAACTCGGTCGCGATCTTGGCTCGCAGCTTGTTGTCGCCGATGCCCACCGAGCAGTGCAGACCGGTCTTCTCCAGCACCGCCGCCTGCAACGACCGCGCGAGCGCCACCGGATCGTCCACCGCGGCGCCGACGAACGCCTCGTCCCAGCCCATCACCTCGACGACCACGGGGAACGAGCGCAGCACGGCCATCACGTCCGCCGACGCGGCCTCGTACAGGGCGTGGTCCACCGGGAGGTAGACGGCGTCCGGCAGCTTCTTGAACGCGGTTCGCAGCGGCAGGCCGGAGCGCACGCCGAACTCGCGCGCCTCGTAGGACGCGGTGGCCACGACCGCGCGTTCGGTCGGGTCGCCGTTGCCGCCCACCACCACGGGCCGGCCGCGCAACGACGGATCGCGCAGCACCTCGACCGCCGCGATGAACTGGTCGAGGTCCACGTGCAGGACCCAGTCCGCCATGCTGGCCAGGATAGATAATGGGGAGTATGAAACGGTCGGCCGGAATCCTGCTCTTCAGACGACGCGAGCAGCTGGAGGTGCTTCTCGGGCACATGGGCGGCCCGTTCTGGGCTCGCAAGGACGCCGGCGCGTGGTCCGTGCCGAAGGGCGAGTACACCGACGACGAGACGCCAGAAGAAGCCGCCCGGCGCGAGTTCGAGGAAGAGCTCGGGCTCCCGGTGCCGGACGGCGAGCTGATCCCGCTCGGTGAGGCCAAGGGCTCCGGCAAGGTCATCACGGTCTGGGCGCTCGAAGGCGACCTGGATCCGGAGACCGTCACGCCGGGCACGTTCGAGATGGAGTGGCCGCCGAAGTCGGGTCAGAAGAAAACGTTCCCCGAGGTCGACCGCGTGCAGTGGTTCAGCGTGGAAGAGGCGAGCGCGAAGATCGTCTCCGCGCAACGCCCCTTCCTCGAACGTCTTACGGCCAGATAGAGGAGACCCACTCCGGGTGGTCGATGAACGGGTTCCGGTTGTGCTGGTAGCGGTCGAAGATCACCTGGTTGCGGTTCTTCTCGAACGCGTCCGGCGGGTCGGCGGCGCTCCAGGCCTTCAGCACGGAGAGCTTGCCCATGTACGGCGCCGAGCCGTTGGACACCTGGTCGTTGAGCTCCAGGTCCGCGAACCCGTCGCCGCCCTGGTAGCGCACGGCCATGTAGAAGATCATGCGCGCGACGTCGCCCTTGACCGCGGCGCGCGGCTCGAAGGAGTCGCTGTCGTACTTGCTGCCCGACGCCTCGGGGACCGCGCTGCCGCCGTTGTCGAAGTCCAGGTTGCCGCGGGTGGCGTTCACCGACACGTCCTCGGGACGCAGGTGGTGGATGTCGGTGCCGGGACCGGTGGCTGTGCCGAAGTCGCCGTGCGACTTGGCCCAGACGTGTTCACGGTTCCAGTCGTTCGCGCCGCCACCGTTGGTCGACTTCGCCTGCGAACGGCCGCTGTACAGCAGGATCACGTTGTTCGAGTTCGACGGATCCTGGTCGGTGGCCTTCAGCGCGTCCCAGACCTGGTCGTAGCTGAGCTTGGTCTGGGTGCGGATGATCGAGTTCAACGCCGACTTCAGCGCCGCGCCGCTCTTGCCGCAGGCGGACGTGTAGTAGCTCTCGCAGGCCGAGGGCGGACCGCTGGTGGTCGTCGTCGCCGGAGTGGTCGTGCTGGTCGGCGGGGTCGTGCCGGCGAACGCGAACGCGGTGGACGAGGTCAGTCCGGCGTGGGAGAAGTACGCGCTCAACGAGCCCGTGACGTCGATCTGCTTGCCCAGCAGCGACGGGTTCGACTGCATGCCCCACGAGGCGCGGAACGCCGACGGGATCTGCACGTAGACCATGTTCGAGGTGCTGGTCGTGGACGCCGAGTCGGCGAGTGCCAGCGCGTAGTCGTTCGGATAACCCGAACGGATGACCGTCGTCGTGGCCGTGGGTTGGCCGACGACATACCCGCGGACAGTCGCCGACGACCCGTTCTGGGTCGCGATCGCCTGCGCCACGGTGAGCGGAGCTGCTGCGACAGCGGCGGTCGACCCGTAAAGGCCGACCGCCGCCAGCAACGCGACAACTAAGGCAAGTGGACTCCACCGCGCCATGAGCACTCCCCGATCGTGTGGATGTTTGTCACACGATCGGTGTACATGGTCAACGCACGGTTAACGAGGGGTCACGGCACCAGGACGACCTTGCCCGTCGTCCGGCCGGACTCGACGAGCTCGTGGGCCTTCGCGGCCTCCGCCAGCGGCACCACGTGATCGATCTGCACCTTGACCTGCGGCAACGCGGCCAGGTCGGCACCGGACGCGACGACGCTCAGGAACAACTCGAACCGGATGCCCAGCTCGGAAGCTCGGTCAACGTCAAAACCCGGGTTGCCGGGAACGACCGACACGAGCACGCCACCGGGCTTGATCACCTTTGCGGACCGCTCCGCGTACTCCCCGCCGATCGTGTCCAGCACGACGTCGACCGGCTCGATCTCGGTGAAGTCCTGGTGGCGGTAGTCGATCACCTCGTCGACGCCGAGCGAACGCAGGAAGTCGTGCTTGGCCGCTGAGGCCGTGCCGATCACGTACGCGCCCCGTGCCTTGGCGATCTGCACCGCGACGTGCCCGACACCACCGGCGGCCGCGTGGATCAGCACCCGTTGACCTGCCGACACACCGGCCCGCCCGACGAGCGTCTGCCAGGCGGTCAGCCCCACCATCGGCACCGCGCCCGCCTGCTCGACGGTCAGCCACGACGGCCGCCGCACCAGGTCGGCGGCGTTCACGACGGCGTACTCGGCATAGCCGCCGCCCGCGCCGGGGAAAGGCAGCATCGCGTAGACGTCCTCACCGGCCACGAACCCCTCGGCGTCCTGCTCGACGGTGCCCGCGACGTCCCAGCCCAGCGTGAACGGCGGCTCCCCGAGCGCGGGGAACCCTCCGGAGCGGATGTAGGTGTCGACCGGGTTCACGGCCGCCGCACCCACCTTGACCAGCACCTGACCCGGTCCGGGCACGGGCGTCGCCACCTCGGCGACCTCCAGCACGGACGCGTCGCCCACGGTCTTCTGCGTGATGACTCGCATGATGATCCCCCTCGATGTTCTCGACGGGAATCATCTTGCAGTTAGCGCCAACTTCTAGAAAGTAGGCACTTGCAGGTGACTAACTCTCCCTGAGATAGAGATCCCGGAGCAGCGCGATCTCCGCGGCGTGGTGGATCACCTCACGGTTGATGTGCAGCACCAGGGTCGCCATCGGCTCCGCCGCGAACGGACCCTCCGCCGGACCGACGGCTTTCGACAGGTCCGCCGTGCGCGCGCCGGCCATCCACGCCGCGTAGGCGTCGTCCAGCTGCTTCAGCGCGTCGTCCGCGGTCATCGCGAACTGCCAGGTCGCGTAGTCGGCAGGCGGGCCACCGAAGTGCGAGGCCGTGCGCGCGTTGAACACGCCAACGATGATGTGCGCCATCCGCCACGCGATCGTGGTGACCGGTACGGGCTCGGGCGCCGGGTACTGCCAGTCGATCGTGTTGTCCGGACGCACGGTCCACGCGTCGGGCACCGGCTCCCAGAAGTACTCGTCGTCGGTCATGCCTTCGAGCCGTGGCCGCAACTGCACGTTCCAGTGGAATTCGAGCTGGTCCGTCAACTGCTTGTTCCAGTCCATGCGGACGACCGTAAATCCGTTTGCGGACAACCACCGCCCTGGAAACACTCCGCCCGTGGAAATCCGCACCTCACGCCCGGAAGACCTCCCCCAGATCGAGAAGCTCGTCGTCTCGCGCATGGATCCCAGCGACGGCGTCGACGCCCGCCTGCTCATGACCGACCCGGACGCGGGCTGCGACTGGGTCGGAGTCGCCGACGACGGCGGCCGGATCGTCTCCACCCTCACGCTGATGGACGAGACGGTGACGCTCGCCGGTCTCGACATCCCGGCTGGCCAGATCGAACAGGTCGCCACCGACACCGAGTACGAGGGCAAAGGCCTGGTGCGCCGGCTGATGGACTGGGCGAACGACAGGTCGGCCGAGCGCGGTCACCTGCTCCAGTTCGTCATGGGCGTCCCGTACTTCTACCGCCAGTTCGGCTACGTCTACTCGATCCCGATCAAGCAGACCCGCCCGCTCGCCAGGAAGCCGGAAGCCGTTGCGGGACACACGATCCGGCGCGCGACCGAGGCCGACATCCCGGTGCTGGACCAACTCCAGGACGAAGCCCAGCGGGGAGTGGACCTGCGCGTGGGCCACGGCACGCCGTGCTGGCGCTGGCTGATCGATCGCACCGGCTCGACCACGTGGATCGTCGACCGCGACGGCACCCCGGTCGCCACCGGTCGCAGCACGCCGGAGGAAGAGGGCGACGTCGTGCTCGGCGAGATCGCCGGAATCGACGACGACGCCGTGAAAGCCTTGGTGGCGCTGGTGAATCCGGCCGAGGCCGGCGAACGACACCCGGCGCTGGAGGATCATCTGGGAGCCAGGCGAGCGGACCTCGACCAGTACATGGTGCGCATCCCGAGCATCCCGAGGCTGCTGGAGCACCTCAGGCCGGTCTTCGCGCAACGCCTGCGGGGCCATGATCCCGTCGAGGTGGTGCTCGGGTTCTACCGCACGCACGTCCGCTTCCGCTGGGACGGCGAGGAGATCGGTCCGTACGAGTGGGGCGGCACGATGCTCGGCCCCGGTTCGCAGGGCGGCGCGGGCATCGCCCCGGACCTGCTGGCGCCGTTGCTGTTCGGCCCGCACGGCATCGACGGGCTGCGCCGCCGGTTCTCCGACGTCTACCCCGGCCCGAAGGAGGACCTGATGACCAGGCTCTTTCCGCCGGTCACGAGCGATCTGCTGACCTTCTACCTGCCATAGGACACAATAAACCGAGCGCTCGGTCTACTATTGACCCTCATGACGACTGTGCAGGAGACCGCAGCTGTCCGGTACGGCATCTGGGTCGCGTGCCCGGCCGTCGGTGCCGCCGCGGGATGGGGGCTCGAGCTGGCGGCCGGGTGGATCACGACGCTGAGGTGGTTCCCGTTCCAAGGTGTGTTCGAGCTGGTCACGGACATCCCGGAGCCGTGGTCGACGCTCGCGGCCCTGGCCGCCGGCGCGGGCGCGGGCTTCGTGTTCGCGTTGTTCTGGGCGAGCGAGATGATGTCGGTCGAGGTCTCGCCGAGCCGGATCACGCTGCACAGGGACGGCAGGACGTTCGGCTTCGGCCGCGACGAGGTCGAGTCGGCGTTCGCGGACGGCAAGCAGCTCGTGCTGCTGTCACCGGGCGGCGCCGAACTGGCCCGCGAGACCTCCGACCTGAGCAGGGCCAGGCTGGAACGGGCCTTCACCGAGCAGGGCTACCGCTGGCGTGACGCGGACCCGTTCGCGAAGGAGTTCCGCATGTGGGTCGAGCACGCGCCCGAACTGCCCGCGGACGTGAACGCGCTGTTCACGGCCCGCAGGAAGGCCATCGCGAAGTACGAGAACGCGGAGGCCGCAGAATTGGCGCGGGAGATCCGCAAACGCGGCGTCTCCGTGCGGGACGAGAAGAAGAGGCAGTACTACAGGTGCGAACGGTAGACCCGGTCAAGCACGCGGAGAAGAAGCGGCACATCACCGACACCGCGGCGGGGTTGTTCGCGCAGAAGGGTTTCGAACGCACGACCGTCGCGGACATCTGCAGGGCCGCCGACATCAGCACCGGCAGCCTCTTCCACTACTTCCCCACCAAAAGGGCGATCTTCCGCGAGATCTTCGTGCAGGACGCCGAGGACAACGCGCAGATGTTCGCGAAGGCCCGCGAGCTGAGCCCGTGGGACGGCGTCCTGCTGATGGTCGACCATCTGTGCGCGCCCGCGCTGGACCGGTCTGTGGCCGGGCTGGTGCTGGAGGTCGTGGCGCAGGCCAGCCGCGACCCTGAGCTGTGGGAACTCGTCGGCCGCAACGAGCAGGTGATGCGCGACGAGCTGGCCGACCTGCTGCAACAGGCGCACGACGCCCGCCAGATCGCGCTCCCGGTGAGTGCGCTGACGGCCGCGAGCTGGGCTCAGGCACTGGTCGACGGCCTGTTCGGCAGGCTGATCGACCCGGACTTCGACGCCACCGAACAGGTGAGCACCCTCCGGTTGATCCTTTCCCGATTCGTGGGTGCTGAAGCACGATGAGGGCATGGCCTACGACGTCGCAGCGGTCCGCGCCCACTTCCCCGCCCTGCGCGAGGGTGCCGCGCACTTCGACGGACCCGGCGGCGCACAGGTGCCCGACGTCGTCGGCGAGGCCGTCAGGGCCACGCTGACCTCGGCGGTCTCCAACCGCGGCAGCGTCACGGCGGCAGAACGCCGGGCCGAGGAGATCGTGCGGACCGCACGGCGCACGATGAGCGAGTTCCTCAACGCCGGCAGCATCGTGTTCGGGCGCAGCATGACTCAGCTGACCTACGACTTCGCCCGCACGCTGTCGAAGAACTGGCGGCCGGGCGACGAGATCATCGTGACCAGGATCGACCACGACGCGAACATCAGGCCGTGGGTGCAGGCGGCCGAGGCTGCCCGGGCCACGGTGCGATGGGCGCCGTTCGACCGCACGACCGGTGAGCTGCCCGTCGAGTCGGTGACGAAGCTGCTGTCCGACCGCACCCGCGTCGTCGCGATCACGGCGGCGTCGAACCTGCTCGGCACACGTCCGGACGTCGCGGAGATCGCACGGGCGGCGCACGAGGCGGCGGCGTTCGTCTACGTCGACGGCGTGCACTACACACCGCACGTGCCGGTCGACGTCGAGGCGTTGGACGCGGACTTCTTCGTGTGTTCGCCGTACAAGTTCCTCGGCCCGCACCTCGGCGTGCTGGCGGCGGCGCCCGAGCTGTTGGAGACGTTGCGGCCGGACAAGCTGCTGCCCTCGACCAACGCCGTGCCGGAACGGTTCGAGCTGGGCACGCTGCCGTACGAGCTGCTCGCCGGGACGACCGCGGCGGTGGAGTTCATGCGGGAGCTGGACGGCCTGGAGGAGCACGAGCTCGGCCTCCGCGAGCAGCTGGAGAACGGGCTGCGGGAACTCGGCGCGCGCATCTACAGCAAGGCCTCGTCTCGCACGCCGACCGTGCTGTTCTCCGTCGACGGACTGGACCCGGCCGAGGTCTACCGCAGGCTCGGGGCCGAGGGCGTGAACGCGCCCGCCGGCCACTTCTACGCCCTCGAGTGCTCCCGGTGGCTCGGCCTGGGAGACAAGGGCGCCGTGCGGGCTGGCATCGGGCCCTACACCGACGAGTCCGATGTGGACCGTCTGCTCAAGGCCGTGGCCAAGCTCAGATGAACAGCACCAGCGCGGCGTAGATCGCGCCGATCAGCACGCTGATGTTGAGCTTGCGGGTCACGCGTTCACCGGGGTGCTCCGCGATCAACGACCGGGCGCGGGCCCACATCAGCTTCTCGCCCGCCTGCGCGTCCGGCAGGTGCGGCGTCGTGAGAACGTCGCCGTGCGGCCCGAACGCGAGCATGAGCTGAGGGCCGGAACGACGCACACCGTGCAATTGCGCCCACGGCACGCGGTAGGTGAAGACACCGGTGTAGAGCACGACCGAGTTGTGGTCGAGGCGCAGCATCGGCTGGAACCGCGTCACGGCCGACAGCATGCACTGGATGCCGATCAGCCCGAGCACGATGAGCTCGGGGTAGAACTTCAGCGCGATCAACGCACCGGCGGCGCCGAGCAGCAGTGCCGCGCCCTCGACCCGCCGGCGGTCACCCGGCCAGATCGCGTGCGGCAGCTCGACCGGCGTGCCCGCGGTGACCGGCTCGCCCGGCAGGTGTGCACTGTGGACGATGTGGCGCGGGCGGACGCGGTTCAGCGTGCTGGTCGCCACGACCTCGCCCTCGACGAGCACCGCCACCTGGCCGCCGTGGTGCCACTCCCCCGCGACGAGCACCTCGGCCGGGTCGAGCTGCACCGGCGGGTCCTCCTCGCCGCGCCACACGCGGCCGAACTCCTCGGTGTCGTGGTAGAGCGGCTCCTCCAGCCCCAGATCGGCGAGCGTGGTGAGCGTGGCGATGTCCTTCTTGCCGTACCGCAACAGGATCCGGCGCGGCCCGATCTGGTGGATCTGCAACCGGATGGCCTTCACCGGTCCCGTCCACAACGCGCGGCGGCGGCGTTCCCTGGCGGCCAGCAGGATCGCGAAGAAAACGGCGGAGCCACCGATGGTCAGCCACCACGTGACGTCCTCGGGCTCGTTCGCCATCCGTACCCACGTGCCGTCCGCGAGCACTGGTACCTCGTCACCGACCTGATAGGACTCCGGCGCGAGCGGTTCGAACGCGGCGCGCTGCCGATCGGGCAGCTCCACCCACACCTCGAAGGTGTTCTTGATCTCGACGACCTCGGCGTCGACGCGGCTGGCGTTCGCGACGTGCTGCTCGATCGCGTCGTTGGTGAGGCTGTACTGCACGAACGTCAGGAACCCGAAGAGGACCAGCAGCACGGCGACGACGCGGAGAACTCCGCGTTGTGGCGGCAGGTCCGGCAGCGAGACGATCGTCGCGCCCGCCGCCTCGTGCTGGTCCGCACGCGACCTGACCGTCCACGCCGCCACCAACGCGCACGCGGCGGCGTGCAGCCCGAACGCCAGGTTCGCCACCGCACTGCCGTCGAGCACGAGGTCCATCGCACCGAACAACACGCCCATCGCGCAGCCCGTGAGCACGCGGCCGAACAACAGCAACAACGGCGTGGCCAGCAGCGGAACCACCGCGAGGGAGAACAACGGATCCGGCAGGCACGGCTGCGCGACCGTGCACGGTGACTCGTTCGCGCTCACGGCGAAGTAGAAGGCGACCATCCACCCACCGACGAGCCCGACCTTGGTCACCCACCACGGAACCGCGGCTGCTTGCCAGCGCTGGACGTCCACGGGACCGATCATGGCACGACCATTGCTCCGAACGGCGCGATTCCGTGGTGAACAAGTGGGTATCCGCAGCTCAACCACTTAGGAGGTGGACACATGCTGGCCATCATCGCCGCAGTTTCGTTCGGCCTCGCGCTGATCCTCGATCTGGCGAAGGTCGCGCTCGGTGACGTGATCACCGTCAACACGCTGATCGTGCTCGGGCTGTTGCTGCTCGCGTTGCACCTCGCCGGTGTCGGCACCGGCACCCGGTCCTTCGGCTGGCGCCGTGCCCGCAGGTAAGACCGTCGAAGGCCCCACCAAGTTGCCCAAGGGCGCTTGGTGGGGCGTTCTCAAACGGACGGTCAAGGAGTTCAACGACGACAACCTGACGGACTGGGCCGCAGCGCTCACCTACTACGCGGTGCTGTCGTTGTTCCCCGGGATCATCGTGCTGACGTCCGCGCTCGCTCTGCTGGGCGACACGACGACGCAGGAACTCCTGAAGTACGTCGACCAGGTCGCGCCCGGTGAGGCCGGCAACCTGGTGGAGTCGTCCATCGAAGAGCTGCAGAAGAGTCAGAACGCTGCCGGCCTGCTGGGCATCATCGGTCTGCTGACGGCGTTCTGGACCGCGTCGGGCTATCTCGGTGCGTTCATGCGCGCGTGCAACGCCATGTACGACGTCGAGGAGGGCCGCCCGTTCTGGAAGACGGTGCCGCTGCGGCTCGGGCTGACGCTCGGCGCCGTGATGCTGGTGTCGCTCACGCTCGGTGCGCTCGTGCTGACCGGCGGGATCGCGGACGCGGTCGGCAACGCCATCGGGCTCGGCGACACCGTGGTCACCGTGTGGGACATCGTGAAGTGGCCGGTCATCCTGCTGCTCGTGAGCCTGGCGTTCGCGGTCCTGTACTGGGCCGCGCCGAACGTCCGCCAGCCCGGCTTCCGGTGGATCAGCCCCGGCAGCATCCTCGCGATCGTGCTGTGGGTGCTCGCGACCGTCGGTTTCGCCATCTACGTGGCGAACTTCTCGTCCTACAACAAGACCTACGGCTCGCTGGGCGGCGTGATCGTCTTCCTGGTGTGGCTGTGGATCTCGAACATAGCCGTGCTGCTCGGCGCCGAGTTCGACGCGGAACTGGAGCGCGGCCGGCGGATCACCGAGGGCGAGCCGGACCCCTCACCCGAGCCGCGTGATCTCGCCCGGTAGGTCGGCCTCCACCGCCGTCCACACCCCGTCGGGCCCGGCCTCGATGCGCTCGCTCGTGTCGCCGGGGACGAGCACCCACAGTTGGTCCTTCTGGGACAGCCACACCACGCCGATGCCGTCCGCCCGCGAACTCGTCGCGTACTCGTAGGACTTGCGGAACACGTCACCGCCGTTGCGGTCGGTCACCCGGACCTCGCTCGCGCTCTCGGCGTGCGCGACGAACTTCCCGCTCGGCGACTGCTTGGGCGCGCCCGGCCGGGCGAACCGGTCCTCGCGGTCGCTGCCGCAGCCGGTGAGGACCAGGAGCAGGGCGACCAACGCCGCCAGGACCCTCATGCCGGCCCGCTACCGGAAATGCCGTGCTTCATACCGCCAAAGGTAGCTAGCGTGATCTTCTATGCGGACTGTTCTGGAAGAGTTTTACGACTCTGTGCCCCGACCGGGATCTCGTGTTGAGGAACACGGCGAGCTGGTGCTGTTCGTCCAGGCGGGCGACGGCTACCCGTACTACGCGCGACCCCGCTTCCCCGGCGGGCGGCCGACGGTCGCGGACGTGCTGAAGGTGCGGGAACGGCAGCGCGAGCTCGGCGTGCCCGAGGCGTTCGAGTGGGTGCACGAGACGACGCCCGGCCTGCTCGACGTCGCGGTCGAAGCAGGCTTGGAGGTGCTCCAAGCGCCGTTGCTGGTGCTCGATCCCGAGAAGCTGCCGGAACCGCATCCGCACGTGCGCGTGCTCGGCACGCGGCCCGTCGAGGTGTCGGTCGTGGCAGAGCTCGCGTTCTCGTCGCCGGGCACTGCCGCGGGTGAAGCCGGTGTGGCGGAACGGGACGCGGCACTCGAAGGCGCCGTCCCGATGAGCACCCGGCACCGTCACGCGGTGGCCGACCTGCCAGGCGAGGGCGTACTGGCGGTAGGAACAGCGCAACGGGCGGGTGACGTCGTGGAGATCGCGGGCATCGGCACGTTGCCGGCGGCACGGCGGCGTGGCCTCGGTGGCGCGGTCACCGCGGAACTGGCGCGTGACGCCCTGGAAAGGGGCGCCGAGCTGGTGTTCCTGTCGGCGGGAAGCCTGGAGATCGCGCGGGTCTACGAACGCGTCGGGTTCCGCCGGTTCGGCACGGCCTGCATCGCCTCACCGGCTGGTTAACTAGGCATCGGCACGCGGAACAGGCAGCCGACGCACGGCATTCCGGAGGGTTGGGAGAGCAGTTCGGCCTCGCCCTGGTGGATGAGTTCGCCGCAGTACGCGGTCAACGCGAGCAACGTGTCGTCGTCGGGCACGGGTACGAGGTGGCACGTGCGTTGTGTCTCGCCTACGACACCCGCACGCTTGCGGACCAGCAAGACAGGCATGCTCATGCCTTCACCTCGGCGTCGTCCACCACACACACGACGGCGTGCGTGATGGCGTAGAACTTGAGCCGGTAAGGGCCCGAGTTCTGCTCTGCCACTGCCGCGCAGAACCTCTCGGTGACCTCGTCCGAGCGCGGCGTTCGTTCGGTCAGGTCGATCACACTCAGATCGTGCGGGCTGCCCTCCGAAATGGGGAGGGTTCTATACGATTTGCGGGTGCCGTATGCGGAACTCGCATACGACGGGCTACCGGAGCTGGGCCGTGAGCTCGGCCATCGCCGGCGTCGCGGCCCACGGTCCGAGCCTGACCAGCTCGTTGACGATCAGCTGCGACCCCGTCACGCGAGCCAGGTCCAGTGCCGCGAACCCCAGTTCGACGGCCTGGTCGACGTCACCGTTGGCCGCGTGCGCGTAGGCGAGGGTGGCCGTGTGCACGCCCTGCTCCCACTGACAGACGCTGCCCCACCGCGGCATGAGCTCCGTGTACGCGTCGATGGCACGGCGGTGGTCGGCGAGCGCGACCATGCTCGCGGCCCGTTGCATCTGGACGTGCAGGTCGGTGAAGCAGTAGCCGATCGAATACTCGTCCGTCACCGGCCGTTCCACGTTCTGCACCAACGCCTGCGCGAGGTCGAACCGCTGCATGCACGCGTTCTGGCCCGCCCGCGCGAGGCCGCGTGCCTCCTGCCGCAGCGCCATCGCGCGCACTACCGGGCTCACCCCGGTCTCGCGCTGGGCGGCCCGCGCCAGGCCGATGACGCGGTCGTCGTCGCCGTCGGCCTCGGCGAGCTGGCTCATCCGCACGTAGCAGTACGCGACGACGTCCCTGTCGTCCGCGGCTTGGCCCTGCTCCAACGCCCTGGAAGTCCACGCACCGGCGTTGCGCAGGTCGCCGACCTCCTCGAACAGCCAGCCGTAGAACTCCGCGTACATCGCTCCCGTGCCGAGCAACCGCCGGCGGGTCTCGCCACGCGCGTTGCGGCGCAAGGTGTCGATGACGTCGTACATGCTGCGGACGGCGGGCATGAGGGCGCCGGTCGCCCGCCAGTTGTGCGCGTCGTTGACGATCCGGCGCAGCACGAGCAGCTGGCTCACCGCGTTGTCGTTGTCGGCGCTGAAGACGGCGGAGGCGCACAACGCCATCAGCGCCTTGCCCTCCATGCCGACGACCAGGTCACCGGAGGGCACCGGCACCGTGCGGTCGGTCAGCCCGAGCAGGTGGGCGGGAATGCCGAGCAGCCGTTGCAACGTGCGCAGGACGCGCAGGTCGTAGGCGATGTTGCTGCCCGATTCGAGGCGCGAGATCGCGGACTGGGAGAACCCGGCCAGCGTGCCCAGTTCGTCCTGACGCAGGCCGTGCGCCTTGCGCGCGATCGCGACCACGGCGCCGGGTGACTCCGCGGCGACCGCCTCACACACGTCCCTCGACTCCCAGAGGGACGGCGGCAGCATCGGCAGCGGCCCGTCCGGGACGACGACGGCGTTCTTAGCTGGGTTGCTCAACCTCAACGCCTCCCGCACTCGGACCACCCATCATGCCGCGCCCCGCGAAATCACTCCACCTCGTCTCAGCAGGGGACGAAACCGACTATCCTGCGCGCGTGATCAAGGACTTCGGTGCCGGTGTCGGTCTGCTGCTGCGTGGGTTCAGCCTGGTGTTCAGCTCACCCAAGCGCGTGCTGATGGGTGCGTTGCCCGCGGTCATCACGGCCGTGCTGATGATCGGCGGCTGGGTGCTGCTGGTCACCAACATCGACTCGATCGCCGGATGGCTCACCGGCTTCGCGGACTCGTGGAGCGACACCTGGAAGGGCGTCGTCGAGGTCGCCGTCGGAATTTCGGTGATCGCGGGCGTGCTCGGTCTGAGCGTGCTGCTGTTCACCGCGATCACGCTCATGATCGGCGGCCCGTTCTACGAGTACATCGCGGAAGAGGTCGAGGACGAGCTCGGCGGTGTGCCGGACGCGGAGCAGATCGGCTGGTGGCGCGGGTTCCTGGTGGGGCTGCGCGGCACGCTCCTGCTGGTCGGCACGTCGATTCTGTTCGCGATCCCGTTGTTCTTCTGCGGGTTCATCCCGATCGTCGGGCAGACGGTCGTACCGGTGCTGGCCGTGCTCATCAACGGCTACCTGCTCGGCATCGAGCTCACCGGCATCCCGTTCACGCGACGCGGCCGGACGTTCAAGCAGCGCAGGCAGATCCTCGCGACGCGCCGCGGCCTGGTGCTCGGGCTCGCCGTGCCGACCTACCTGCTGTGCCTGATCCCGCTGGCCGCGCTGGTCGTGATCCCGGCGGCGATGGCAGGCGGCACGGTGTTGTCGCACCGCCTGCTCAACGGAGACCGCGCTACTGCGTGAACGGCAGCCAGGCCTGCTGTGCCAGGCCGCTGCGCGCGTTGACCTGCACGCCCGCGTTGGAGATCGACCACAGCTGGTCGCCGATGACGATCGTGCGCCTCGGGCCGCCGTAGTTGTTCGGGCTGGACGGTTCGACGATCTTGCCGCTGTCGCGCAACTGGTTGCCCTCGACGCGCAACACGAGTGAAGAGACCTCGTAGTTCGTCCGGTTGGCCGACACCGGGATGACGAGTGTGCCGTCCTGCGGCCAGAACAGGAACGCGTGCGGGTCGAACTGGGCCTCGGAGTTCGAGTTCGGCAGGTGGTACTGCGCGAGTCGTTGCGGTGACGCGGGATTGGCCACGTCGAACAGCGACACCTGCGTGCCCGTCGTCCTGCCCTGCTCGGTCGCCTCCTGGCCGACGCCGATCAGCTTCCCGTCGCCCGCGGGGTGCAGGTAGGCGGAGAAACCGGTGATCTTCAGCTCGCCCGTCACCCTGGGCTGCCTGGGATCGCTGAGGTCGAGCGTGTAGAGCGGGTCGGTCTGGCGGAACGTGACGACGTAGCCCAGCTTGCCGATGAACCGGACGCTGTAGATCCGCTCGCCCTTGCCCAGCCCTCCGACCTGGCCGACCTTGGCGAGCTGGTTGCCCTCACGGCGCAGCGTCGTGACGAAGCTCTCCGACGGCGCGGGAGCGATGTTCTGCTGCGGCACGTCCGCGGGCATCCGCCAGCAGCAACGGTTTTCGGTGCCGGTGGTGGTGGCGACGCGGAGAACGCCCTCGTGCTCGGACAGCGAGTACTGGTTGAGCAGCGTGCCGTTCACGTCACCGGACGCGACGTGCTTGGGCTGGCCGGGGTTGCCGATGTCGAACTGGTGGATCGCCGTGGTGATCGGTCGCTGAACCGGTGGCCTGGAAGGAAGTTCCGGCAGCAGGCGGTGGTCGTCGGCGATGTAGAGGCTGCGGTCGGTGCCGTAGACGGTGTCGCCGTCGGCCACGATCGAGACCGGCTGGCCGGTGCCGAGCTGACCGGAGAGCTCGAACGTCAGCACGGTCAGCATCGACGTCGCGCTCGGCGCGGACGGGCGGCTGACGTTCGCGCAGTCGACCAGGGTCCCGCTCGACTTGGCGCCGTTCTCGGTGAGCTCGTAGCGCGGCAGCCACGACGAGATGGGCTCGCTCTGCAGGATCTCCTTGTTGCGGCGCAACGATCCCGCTTCGTTGGTCGTCTGGTCCGGGTACACCCACGGCAGGCGCGGCTGCGAGCGGACGACGACGCGGGCGGTGCCGCCGATCTGGCGGGCGTCGAGGTAGAAGCCGTCGGTCTTGAGACTGCTGATCTCCTTGAGCCCCTTGAGATCCACGAGAACCAGCTCGGTGGCGTTCTCCGGGGCGAACGACGGCCGGTCGGGCGGCAGCGACGGCTTCAGCATCGGCACGGGGCTGTCGGCGACCACCAGCGCGCGGTCGCCGGAGACCAGCAGCTGGCTCGCCCGGCGCTCGCCGAGGTCGACCGTGCCGGTGATCGCCCTGGACGCGACGTCGATGACGCGCAGCTTGCCGTCGGCGATGGAGACGACGCGTTTTCCGTCCGTCTTCACGATGTCCGGCTCGTCGACGCCCTGCTCGTGCACGTTCGTCGTCGAGTGGCCCTGTTGCTGCGCGGGCGGCGTGGCAGCGGTGGGAGCGTCGGGCACGCTCTTCTGCGCGACGCCCGCGCTGTTGTCCGTCGCCGAACTCTCCATGGTGAGGAACCGTTGGCCGCCGAGGCCGTACGCGCTGACGTACGGGGACATGGCGCGGCGCAGTTCGGTCAATGCGTTGTCACATGAATCGAATGCGACGAGGCGCACCGGCCCGTAGTCCACGATCGGTGGTGGTGCGAGGGTTTCGTCCCGCACCGCGGAGCTCACGCTCACTCCGGCGACGACCAGCACGGCGGCGCCGGCCAACAGCTTCTTGCCGTTCATGTCTCCAGGACGTAAGTGAGGCCGGAAAGGGTTGCCCCTTCCCGGCCTCACGTTTTTTACAGCTGTGCCTGGATCTGTGCCGCGTAGGTGGAGACGCGGGTGTAGACGCCGGGGTAACCGGCGGCCGCGCATCCCTCGCCCCACGACGTGATGCCGATCAGCTTGCCACCGGCCACGAGCGGGCCACCGGAGTCGCCCTGGCAGGTGTCGGTGCCGCCCTGGCTGTAGCCGGCGCACACCATGTGGGTGGCCTTGTAGTCGCCGCCGTACGAGCTGGTGCAACTGGAGCTGCTGGTCAGCGGCACGGTGGCCCGCAGCAGGTAACGCGAGGCCGAACCACCGGAGGACGTGGTGCCCCAGCCGAGGATCGTCGAGCTGGTGCCCGCGTTGTAGAGAGCGCTGTCCGCCGAGGTGGCGAACGGGATCGGGGTCTGCGACAGGTTGCGGTCGAGCGTGAGCACCGAGACGTCGTAGCCGAGGGTCACGTCGCGGTAGCTCGGGTGGATCCAGATCTTGGTGACACGGGCGACGGTGCCCGCGGTGGAGTTCTTGTCGTCGCGGCCCGCCACGACCCGGACCGCGGAAGCCGAGTCGCCCTCGGTGCAGTGCGCGGCGGTGACGACCTTGTTGGGAGCGACGAGAGTGCCGCCGCAGTACTGGAAACCACTGCTCGTGGCGAGGTAGACGACCCAGGGGTAGGTGGACGTGCTCGCGCGCGTGCCGCCGACGATCTGGGTGCCGAACTCGCCGTCGGCGGTCGGAGTCGGAGCTGCTTCGGCCACGCTGACGCAGGCCATGGACAGCGTT
This sequence comes from Lentzea sp. NPDC102401, assembly GCF_044765805.1. Lineage (NCBI taxonomy): Bacteria > Bacillati > Actinomycetota > Actinomycetes > Pseudonocardiales > Pseudonocardiaceae > Lentzea > Lentzea sp. NPDC102401. The sequence goes on from NZ_JBIWKS010000004.1 coordinate 93,724, forward strand.
GCCGCCGCCAGTGCCGCGCCGAGCAGTGACCGGAGGCGGTGCAGGGTTGCCGCCATGATCATCTCCTTCTTCTGTTGTGTCCCCCGGCCGCGGGGCCGGTGGTCATTAAAGAAAGACATGAGGACTCCGGACCGGGTAGGGCTGGTCCGCGTAGGCCATTCGGCCGCGCCCGCCCTCGCGTGATTGGATCGAGCGCGAACAACCCCGTTCCGAGAGGAAGTTGTGATGGCCCCCACGAAGCCTGAGGTCGACCCGCACGACGGCCCGGCGCCCGCCGACCTGCTGATCGAGGACATCACCGTCGGCGACGGTGCGGAGGCCACGGCCGGTCAGTTCGTGTCCGTGCACTACGTCGGCGTGTCGCACTCGTCCGGCGAGCAGTTCGACGCGTCCTGGGACCGCGGCGAGGCGTTCCAGTTCCCGCTCGGTGGCGGCCGCGTCATCCAGGGCTGGGACCAGGGCGTCCAGGGCATGAAGGTCGGTGGCCGTCGCAAGCTGGTCATCCCGCCGCACCTGGGCTACGGCGCGCGCGGTGCCGGTGGCGTGATCAAGCCCAACGAGACGCTGATCTTCGTCGTCGACCTGCTGGATGTGAACTAGCACGTTGACTCAGGTAGGGCGAGTCGACGCGCTTTTCGTCGACTCGCCCTACCTGAGGCTTTGGCTTGTGTGATTAACACTGTGGCGTCCCACTGGTCCGATCAGTGGGACGCCGTTGGTCTGTACAGCCGATTTGACTCCAGGGTGGAACGAGATCGGATCCGGCTGCGTCATCCTTTGAGTCCGCCGCCGCTTTGGGAGGGAATCACCGGTGCCCGAGGACATCGCCGGGTCCGAGCAGATGCTCGCGAACTGGAACCAGAACATCCAGGAACGCGCCGCGCGCTATCAGGAGATGGCGACGCGCGTGCAGGGGATGACGATCTCCGAACGGTCGCAGGACGGTTCCATCGAGATCCTGGTCGGGTCCAACGGGATCCTGCAGAACCTCGTGATCAACGAGTCCGCCTCCGGCAAGCGCATGTCCGAGGTCAGCGGCGAGATCATGAAGCTGCTGCAGCGCGCGCAGTCCCGGATTCCCGAGCTGCTGCAGGAAGCCATGGCCGAGACGATCGGCACGCAGGACGAGACGGCCAACGTGCTGTTCAACGAGGCCAAGAAGAACTTCCCGGCGCCGCCGGCCGAAGAGCCGACGCGCACGCCGTACGACCGCAACGAGATCAACTTCCGGGTGGAGGACGAAGCACCGCCGCCACCCCGCCCGACCCAGCCGCCTCCCCCGCGCCGCCGGCCGCCGTCAGACGATGACGACGACTTCGGCGGGGAGTCCGTGCTCTCCTGATCTTTCTGTCCGCTGCTCGAACTTGAGGGGGTTCGATGACTTCCGGTGGTTTCAACGTCACCTCGGACGTGCTGGAAGCGCACGCCAAGGCCTTGGAGGACCTGCACGGGCGACTGCAGGGAGCAGTGGACGCGGCCAGCACCGTGTCGATGCCGACTGACGCGTACGGGATCATCTGCCAGCCGTTCCGGATGTTGCTCGATCCGGTCGAGCAGTGGGGCATGGACGCGCTGAAGGGCGCGGCGGAGGCCATGCAGGCCACCGGCAAGAAGGTCACCGAGACCGCGAAGCACTACCAAGAGGTCGAGGACCAGATCATCCGCACGCTGAAGGGTGGCGTCTGATGTCCTCACCGAACCCGTTGGTGGCGAAGGCCCCCGCCGAACCGTCCGGCTTCTTCAACGCCGGCACCGGTGACAACGGCTGGGCGACCGGCTTCTCCATCGCCGACTCGGCGGTGGACGCGTACAAGGGCATCTCCGAGGGCAGCTGGATCGAGGGCGGCCTCGGCGTCGTGGGTCTCGTGGCCGACGCCGCCTCGATGGCGATCGACCCGTTCGGCACGCTGCTGTCGTCCGCGGCGTCGTTCCTGATGGAACACATGCAGCCGTTGAAGGAGGCGCTGGACTGGCTGGCGGGCGACCCGCCGGTGATCCAGTCGTACTCGACGACGTGGGGCAACGTCTCGCAGGAACTCGGCAAGATCGCGGGCGACTACAAGGCGGCCGTCGACGGCACCGGTGAGTGGACCGGCAGCGCGGGCGACGCCTACCGCAAAGCCGCCGGCGAGCAACTGGACGCGTTGTCCGGCGCGGCCTCCGCCGCGGGGTCGGTCGGCACCGTCGTCGGCGTGATGGGCATGGTCGTCGGGTTCGTGCGCGAGATGGTGCGCGACCTGATCGCCGACCTGGTCGCGAAGCTGATCACGTGGGTGCTGGAGGCCGTGTTCACGCTGGGCTTCGGCACACCGGTGATCGTGGCGCAGGCCGTGACCGCGATCTCCAAGTGGGCCACCCGCATCGGTGAGCTGATCCAGAAGCTCATCAAGACCATCAAGAAGGTCTCGCCGCTGCTGGGCAAGCTGGTCGAGATCTTCACGAAGATCATGAAGGTCGTCGGCAAGCTGGTCGGCAAGGTGACCGGACTCGACGTGATCTCCACGAAGTCCATCAAGCCCGGCGGCCTTTTCCACAGCACCAACGCCCCGGACCTCTCCCCGTCCGGCACCCCTGGTTCGCCGTCGTCTCCCGGTGGGTCGCCCTCTTCACCGTCCTCTCCGGACAGTTCGCCGTCTTCACCTTCTTCGCCGGACAGTTCGCCGTCCTCGCCTTCTTCTCCGTCCTCTCCGGACAGTTCTCCTTCCTCTCCTTCGTCGTCCTCGCCTCCGGGATCGCCTTCTTCGCCGTCCTCGACGCCGGACGCGCCTTCGCGTGCCCCGGACACCTCGTCCCCGTCGTCCGCGCCGTCGCCTTCGCGCGCGCCGGACAGCTCGGCGCCCGACGCCCCGTCGCGGACCCCCGACAACTCCTCGCCCCCGTCGGCCCCGCGCACACCCGACAGCTCTCCCGGCTCTCCGGGTTCGCCTTCCGCACCGGCTGCCCCGAGCGCCCCGCACACGTCGTCGACCCCGGACGCACCGGCGCCGACCCGCAACACGGGCCAGACCGTCCAGTCCTCGGTGGCACCGCCGGAGGCACCTCTCCGTCCGGACGCCCCGCAGGCCCCCACCCGCACCCCGGACACCTCCCTGTCGTCGACGCCGACCCAGTCCGGCCCGATGGGCGGCGGCACTCCTGCCGCGGGCGGCGGCGCACCGTCGTCCCCGGCGGCAGGCCGTCCGCCAACGGGTCCCGGCCAGGGCTGGACCGGCGCCCCCGGCAGCCGAGGCGACCTGGGCTCCGGCGCCCCCGCGCCGCGCTCTCCCGACATGTCGACGTCGGCCTCCCGAGCGGACGCCCCGGCACGCCCGGCCTCGATGCCGAGCGCACCGTCGGCCCCGTCGATGCCGTCCTCTCCTTCGGCCCCCTCGATGCCTTCCGCGCCGTCAGGCGGAATGCCTTCGGGCGGCGGCGTGCCACACGCCCCCTCGGCCGGCGCCCCGCACAGCCCGTCGACCGGCGGCCCCTCGGCCGGCTCCCCGAACGCGGCACGTCCCGACGCGACTCCCCCGAGCCGCGCCACCTCACCTTCGGCAGCCGCACCACACGCCCCGTCGGCACCGTCCAGTCCGAACATGCCACCGGCCCACAGCCCGTCAGCGGGAGCACCACACGCTCCCGGAGCAGGCGCCCCGCACTCCCCCTCCGGACCGAACGCCCCTCGCGGCGACGCCCCGATGCGCCCGCAGTCGTCCGCACCGACGGCTCCGAACGCACCTTCGGCCCGCACGGACGCCCCGAACGCACCGTCGTCACGCCCGGACGCTCCCCAGGGCCGCCCCAACACGGGCCCGTCCGGCCCGCATGGCGGACCGTCGCGTCCCGACGCGCCCCACGCCCCGTCGCGCCCTGACGGACCGCACGGCAACACGACGCCGTCGTCACGCCCAGACGCACCGCACAACGGCCCGTCCGCACCAACGCGTCCGGCCGCACCGAACGCGCCACACAGCCCAAACGCGCCGCATGCGCCCAACGCGCCGCACAGTCCGAACGCACCGCACGGCGGCCCCAACGCGCCGCACTCACCTAACGGACCGCACGCGGCCAACACGCCCCACGCGCCTAACGCACCGCACGGCCCGAACGCCCCTCACGGGCCCAACGCGCCCCACGGGGGCCCCAACGCACCGCACGGGCCCAACGCACCGCACGGCGGCCCGAACTCGCCGTCCCGGCCGGACGTACCCCACGGCGGTCCGTCACGTCCCGACGCCCCTCACCGCCCCGACGCGCCGCACCGGCCTGACAGCCCGTCCCGCCCGGACGGCAGCGGCCCCGGCAACCGTCCCGACGGCTCGCGTCCCGACGGCTCGCGTCCCGACGGCTCCCGCCCGCACACCCCCGACGGCCCCCGCCACCGCGGCACCGACACGGCCGACGCGCCCCACCGCGCCCCGGACAGCACCCACCCGGAAGCCGCAACCCCGCACCGTCCCGACGCCGACGCACCCCGCCGCCCGGACACCGACGCCCCACACCGCCCCGACGCGGACGCGCCGCACCACGGCCCGGACGGCGACAGGCCGCACGACAACACCCCGGACAAACCGCACGACGGCGACCCCGACAGCCCGAACCACCACGACCAGGACGCCCCGCCCGCGGACCGCCCCTCCCCCGAGGAGGCGCACCAGCGGCACGCCGAGACCACCCCGTCCGGTGTCTCGCACCACGGCGGCGACCCGGACATGGGCGACCTGCCGCACCGCGTCCCGAACGACCCGCGCTACTTCACCGCGGACGTCCACGTCACCCCGGACGGCAGGGCTCGCATCGGCGGCCACGACTACACGCCGAAGGAGTACGCGGACATGCTCCGCCGCTCCGGCTACGACGGCAGCAAGCCGGTCCGGCTGATCGGCTGCGACGCCGCCAGCAACGACTTCGCCAAGCAGCTCTCGAAGCACCTCGACGCGCCCGTGCTGGCCCCCACCAAGCCGGCCTGGACCGACGCCAACGGCCGCGTCTTCACGAGCGACCCCGAGATCCGTCCCGACGGCACCCGCCAGCCGAAGATCCCGCCGAACGGCGAGTGGGAGACCCACCACCCGGACGGGTCGAGCACGAAGACCGGCGACGACGGCTTCGCGCCCGGCACGCACGACAAGGACAAGGACCTCGACCCGACCGACGCCAGGGACCGCGGCGACGACGGCAACGGCAAGCGCCACATCGATCCCGAGCCCGTGGAGATCGAGACGCGCAACCCCAAGGCGTCGATGGAGGAGAAGGTCAACGACCCGGACTACCGGAAGAAGTACTACCTCGACGATGACTCCCAGGGACGTACCCCGCGCAAGGACCAGAACGTCGTCGACGCCAACGGCGATCCGGTGCCGCCCGTGCGCAAGCAGGGCGACGAGTACGTGCTGTCCGAGGACCAGACGCCGATCCCGCCGGACTTCCACAAGGACAAGGTGGACAGCTCCCGCGGTGACGACGTCGACCCGGAGCTGAGGCGCGAGAACCAGGACCTCGTCGACGAACGCCGGCAGGAGAACCAGAACCAGAAGGACGCCGAGACCAGCTCTCCCGAGGAGAAGGCGGCCCAGGCGCGTCTCACCAAGATCGGCGAGGAGCTCGGCGACCGGGCGGGCATGCACTCGACGCCCGAGATCTACCCCGGTCCGCCGCCGCCCTCCCGGATCGACCCCGGCCTGCCCGGCAGCGGCCGGTTCGACCAGGTGTGGGAGACCGGCGACGGCAGGCTCGTCGTCGTCGAGGCGAAGGGGCCGAGCGCCGGCCTGAACAACGCGCTCAACGGCGACAACGTCCTCGTCAAGCAGGGTCACGACACGTACTTCGAGAAGATCGCCGAGGAGATGCGCGACCGCGAGCTCACTCCCAAGGCGGAGAAGAAGATGCGTGCGGAGCTCGAGGGCCAAGGCATGAGCAAGACCGACGTGGACAAGGCCGTCAACGACCTCAAGGCCGCCTACCAGCGGGAGAACGTGCTCGGCGAGCGTCTGCTGACGGCCAGCCGGGACCCGAACCACCCCGGTGTCGAGTACGTTGTGACGCAGGCCAAGGTCAAGGAGATGAGCCTCGACGACTACCTCCAGAAGCACCACGCGGAGGACGTCAAGGACCTGACGCCGGACGAGCTCGCCGCGTACAAGGCGGAGCACGGCTACAACGACAAGTACCCAGGCGGACGCGTGGACGTCTACGACGGTTACGAGACGAAGCACTTCAAGATGAAGTGGCAGACGGAAACCGAGGAGTGAGCCCCAGGTGGTCGAGGTCAGCCGACACGAGGTCGATCCGGACTGGTCCGCCAAGCAGCTGCAGAAGATCGAGCGGCGGATCGAGGAGACGATCGACTCCCTCCCGAACGTCCGCACGATCGCGCTGAGCGGGTTGATGAGGGACGCGCTCAGCCACCTCGGCCACCGGTGCGCGGTCGACCCGCTGGGCAGCAACGGCGACACCTGGGACAGCCTCTGCTTCGCCGCCGAGGTCGGCGCCGCGATCTACGCCGTGGCCACGGCCGAAGAGGGCACGCCGGTCGAGATCACCCTGCGGGGCAAGCAGATCCCGGTCACCGCGACGGGCCCCGTGTACTTCGCGTCCGGCGGTACCTGGCTCACCACGAACTACCTGGCGGCCATCGCCAGGGACGTCGCGAAGACGGAGCAGCTCAGCGCGGTGCCTCTGGAGGTGCTGCACGCCTCCGGAAGCGAGGAGCCCGACTACGTCTTCCTCATGGTCGACATGTTCCAGAAGTTCAACCTCCAGCAACCGGGCGTGCACGAGGCGCTGAACGCGGCGCTGAAGGCCACCGCACCGGACGAGATCGACCCGGTGCACCGCGAGCACGTGCGCGTCGTCGCCTTCCCGCAGCTGAACATGTTCCACAACATCATCAACGCCGGCCGCGAGGAACAGTTCAACCAGGCTCTCGCGGAAGCGCTGGAGTTGTTCAGGGAACTCTGGTCGACGGAGGAGAACGAGGAGTCCCCGAACGGGTACGTCGCCATCGGCCCCCTCGGGCTGGCTAGCATCGCGCACGACGCGGGCATCCCGATCGAGGTGACGTCGGAGTACCTGCCGCCGTACCTCTACAACGGCTCCTGGACGCGCGAAGGCCTCTGACAGGTCCCTCGAGCGAACGCGATGCACGAAATCCCCAGGCACGAGATCAGCGAGGAATTCGCCCGCGGTCAGGTGGACACGCTCCAGCGCTTGATCGAGTCGGCGCTGGAGGACGTCGAGTCGGACCCGGACGCGCTGAGCGCCGCACGCAGGCGCGCGCTGATGCGCTTCGAGCACCTCGCCGCGCTCGACCCCGCCGCGGGCGAGGAAGAGACGTGGCAGGCGGTCGTGTTCGCGTCCCAGACGGCGAACGCGGTCTTCGCCCGCACCTCCAAGTCGGAGGACTTCGTCCCCTACCGGCTGGGCGACCGGGAGTACCGGCTGCCGGTGCTCGGCCCGAACCACCACGCCACCCCGGTCGACTGGCTGACCGCCGCCTGGCTCGCCATCATCACCCGCAGCGAGCAGCGCATCGCCGAGCTGTGCGAGGTCGGCGAGTACACGTTGCTCGGCAGCGGCGCGAAGGTCGAGGAGTACGTCCTCCCCTGGGTGGACACGATGCAGCGCTACCTCCGCGGCGACCAGGTTCCCCCCGCGCTGCTCGAGTCCGTGATCGACCTGACCGATCCAGGCCGGGCGAAGTTCGCCTCCAGCGACTTCATGCTGCTCGTCGCGTACCCGCCGGTGAACGTCCTGTTCCGCGTCCTGCGCGGCGGGCAGGAGGACTTCACCGACGCACTGGTGCAGGCGACCACGGCGCACCGCGACCACTGGCGTCAGGCCGGCGTCGCGGACGACCCCGACGGGTTCGTCGCGCTCGCCGTGCTCGCCATGGCGATCCGCGGCAGGGACAACGGGTTCCTGGTCGAGGTCGAGTCCGGTTACCTGCCGGAGAACCTGCTGAGCGGTACCTGGCCGAACCGCTGACCGGTCGGAACCGCGGGGCCGGACACCCACTCAGAGTGGTGTGAACGGCGTGGGGTGCACGACCGGCCCGCGCGCGTCACGGCAGCCCGATAAGATCAGCGGGCTTTCACGGGGAGAGGGGCGAGGACCACATGAGCCAGCCGGCTACACCGCTGAGCGAGCAGGACCAGCAGCAGCTGGTGCGGCAGATCGGCCGTGCCATGCTGCCTGCCGTACCGCAGGGCTGGCAGCGCATCCGGGCCGAGTACCGGGCGGCAGGCCGGCACATCGAGGTCGACCTGGCGTTCGCGGGGCCCGATGGCCAGCTGCGACCGGTGCGGCCACCGATGGACGTCGTGCAGATGTTCGGGCATCTACGCGGGGGCATGTACCACCCCGAGCGCGGCACGTGGCTGAGCGCGACGTACGAGATCGAGGCGCCGGCGGCGTTCACGGTGGACTTCAACGCCGAGGACGAGCCGCGCTGGCGGAACGCGCCGCCGCCCATCGGGTTCCGCGACGAGCTGCAGACGTTCCCGCGGCCGGACCGGATGATCCCGGACTGGTGGCGTCAGCGCGTCGGCCTGCCGCCGCTGCCCGCGCCCGAGCCGGAGCCCCAGCAGCCGCAACAGGAGTACCAGGTGCCGGCCGCGCAGCCGGCGCAGCCGCAGGCCGGTTCGGACGAGCTGCGCACGGCACGCGTGTACGACGGCAAGAACGACGACGGCCGCATCATCGTGAACCGTCAGCCGGTCGACCCGCAGCTGCTCGACGGGCTGCTCACCTACCTCGAGTCGGCGCCGGTCGTGCTGGCCGCGCGCAGCTACGACCTCGACGAGTTCTCGCAGAGCGGTGAGCAGGACGTGCCGCTGAACTTCCGCACCGACGGCACCTGGATCTGGGCCGGCGCCGTGCCGCACTACCTGCGCAAGTACGGCCTGCCGCCGGAGCCCGAGCTGGTGGCGCACGCGGCGGCGCGCGGCTTCCAGGTCGCCGAGGTGAACGAGCAGACGCAGGACCGGGCCGTCACGATCATCACGGGCCAGGGTTAGTCGAGGGTTTTCAGGTACGCCTCTCCCCGCGGGGAGAGGCGATACCCCACCCGGAGCGACTCGGTCAGCCCCTTGGCCTTGAGCTTGCGGACGTCCGCCTTGAACGGCAGCTTCTCGCGACCGAGCGAGGCGGCCAGGTCCGCGGCCCGCACGCCGGGGTTCGCCGCGATCAGCCGCAGCAGCGCCAAGGCCTCCTCCTTCAGCTCCACTCCGTCCACATCGGACGACGAACGCAGCTCGATGCGCGGATCGTCGCCAGCGAAACGCAGACGGATCCGGTAGAGCGAGCCCTCTCGTCCGTCCACAGAGGACTTCAGCGCGGCGACGGAGGGGAATCCGGCCGCCACCGCCTCCGCACGGGTCACCCGCGACACGACCTCGATCTCGTCGATCGAGAGGACGCCCAGCGACGTTCGCAACCTCCCGCCGGCGCGCACGGTCGGCCGTTTCCACCGCCGGAACTGCAACGTGATCTCGCCGGATCGGATGCGTTCCCAGTCAGCCACTCGGATCAGCACCGGACGAGGGTCTCAGGTTGCCGACCCCAGCAACAGCCGAGACGATCCTGAACATGCAACGGTGGTGGCTTTTCACGGTGCGTGGGGTGTTCGCGGTCCTGTTCGGCCTGGCCGCTCTTCTCTGGCCGGGCCTCACCCTGCTGGCGCTGATCATCCTGTGGGGCGCCTACGCGCTCTTCGACGGCGCGATGATGCTGTACCTGACGCTGACCCACAAGGAGTGGCCCGCGCGTTGGGCGCTCGGCCTCATCGGCGTGCTCGGCCTGGTCACAGGCTTGATCGCGTTGTTCTGGCCGGGCATCACGGCGACCGCGCTGCTGCTCCTCATCGCGGTGTGGGCGCTTGTCACGGGCGTGCTGCAGATCGTCGACGCCATCCGCCTGCGCAAGGTGATGACGAACGAGTGGTTCTACGTCGTCACCGGGGCGCTCACGGTGCTGCTGGGCATCATCCTGATCGTGAACCCGGCCGCGGGCGCGCTCGCGTTCGTGATCACCATCGGCGTCTTCGCGATCCTGTGGGGCGTGGTGCTGGTGCTGTTCAGCCTGCGGTTGAAGCGGCTCGACGGCGGTCTCGCACGACCCGCACCGCGAGTGTGACCAGCACGGCGACCCCGACGAGCACGTAGAGGTTGCCGATCACCTGCTGCCACCACGCCCAGTTCCGCTCGACGTCGTTGTCGCGCGGGAACAGCCAGTGCGGCCCGATCGCGAACACCGCCACGATCGCCCACGACGCCCACTGACGGCGCAACTCCGGCCGTGAGAGCAGCACGAGCGCGGGCGCGATCCACACCCAGTGGTGCCCCCACGACACGGGCGAGATCAGCAGGCCGCCGATCGCCACGACGAAGAACGCCTCGACGTCCCCGAGCTGCGAGGCCAGCCACCACACCGCCGCCACGACGACCAGCGCCAGCACGAGCCACACGCCGACCTGGGCACCGTTCTCCAGGCCGAAGCGGGCGAGGGTGCCGCGGATGGCCTGGTTCGACGCGTAGGTGAGGCGCCCGACGCGCCCCGGATCGAGCAGCGCGTGCGTCCAGTACTCCTTCGCGTCGCCGAACGAGACGAGGAACCCCAGCACCACGAAGAAGAAGAACGAGCCGATGGACACGAACACGGGCTTCCACTGCCGTCGTGCCACGAAGAACAACGCGAAGAACGCCGGCGTCAGCTTGATCGCGGCCGCGAGCCCGATCAGCGCGCCCCGAGGCCACCAGCGGGTGCGTTCCAGCAGGCAGTCGGCCATCACCAGCAGGCCCAGCAGCAGGTTGATCTGGCCGAACCACAACGTCTCGCGCAACGGGTCGAAGATCGACGACACCGCCGCCGCGCCCAGTCCCCACTTCACCGCGTCCGGCCCCCAGCCGAGCACGCGGCCCGCCGCGATCAGGCACAGCCCCGTGAGCATCGCGAGGTTCGCCGCCGCCACCGCGAAGATCGCGACCCCGAGCGGCACGAGCGCCAGCAGGCTGAACAGCACGGCGGCGATCGGCGGGTAGGTGAAGGGCAGGTCGGGACCGCCGAGGGGTTTCGCGAAGCCCTCGACGTAGAGCGGGATGTCCTTGAGGAACGCCGCGCCACCGTTGCGGTAGACGCGCAGATCGAGCGACCACCCCGGTGGCCGGAGCATGACGTAGGTGATCGTGGCGACCATGACGGCGGCCCACGCCACCACGACCCGCTTGGCGGTGCGGTCGAGCTGCATCCGGGAATGGTATCGATGTGCCAGATGAGGCCCACGTCACCGGTCCGGACCGGGAATTCTCACGTAGCGTCGTCGCGTGAGCGCGCAACGTCGATCGTTCCTGCTTAGACCGTTCGTAGGGCGCACAGATGCGCACGCACGGGCTATTCTGTGCGCATGAGTCCTGCCCTGGAGACGGTGCTGGCCAAGGCCGGCCTGCAGGTGAGTCCCGACGAGTTCCTGGCCCTCGTGACCGACGCGGCACGAAGGCTCGCCCCGCCACACCCGGAACCGGCGACGTACTTCACGCCGGACCAGCAGGCGGCGCTGACCGACGTGGGCCTGGACCTCTCGCCGGCGGGCCCGTCCGACGCGAAGCCACGCACCCGCACGGTCGTGGCCCACGCGGTGCTGCGCGACTCGGCGCTGACCGTGAACGACGCCGCGCGCCAGCTCCAGGTCGACACCAGCCGCATCCGGCACCGCCTGGGCGTCGGCAGGCTCGTGGGCTGGAAGGACAGGGGCAGCTGGCGCCTGCCCGCCTGGCAGTTCGCGGGCACCGGCGTGCTCCCGGGCCTCGAAACCGTGCTGGCGGAGATCCCGTCGGACCAACCGGCGCTCGTCGTCGCCGCGTTCATGACCACCCGCCAGGAGGACCTGCCCGTAGACGGCAAGCCCGCGACCCCGCGCGAATGGCTCCTCGCAGGAGGAGACCCCCGCCGCGTCGCCACTCTGGCCTCCACGCTCGGCACACCTGCCTGAGCGTTCCCGAACACCCGACAGGACCCGAATGTCACGGCTTCCGCAGCCGCCTGCCCCTGCCGTGCTCCAGGCACACCTGCGCCGCACCGAGGACGTGGTGGCGGTGCACCGGGCGACCCGCCTGGTGCGCGTGTTCACGGCGAAGGGCTCCCACCCGCAGCGCTGGAACACGTTCCGCTACACCGGCCCGCTCCCCCACGCACGCTTCGACGCACAACAACCGGCCGACGACGGCGGCCCGGTCCAGGACCACGAGAACGGCGTCCTCTACTTCGGCCTGTCCGTGCGCACGTCGATCGCCGAGGTCTTCCAGGCCACGTCGATCGTGGACCGCCGCACCCGCTCGCCGTTCCTGGTCGTCCTCCGGCCCCGCCGCACGTTGAGGCTGCTGGACCTGGGCGGGTTGTGGCCGACGCGCGTCGGGGCCTCGCAGGAGATCTCGACCGGGCCGAAGATCGTGACCCAGGCGTGGTCGCGGGCGATCCGGGCGGCTTATCCGGAGCTGGACGGGCTTTGGTACCGGTCGTCGATGGACTCCGGCGACCCTGCGATCTGCCTGTGGGACCCGCCTGGGGCTTCCGGGCTGCCCGCGGCGCCGGACGTGTTGCTGCCGTTGGACCATCCGGGTCTCGATCTGCCGTTGGCGCGCGTGTGCGAGGAACTCAACTACACGTTGCTGGGGTGACCAGGTGGAGCCACGCGAACCGATGAGCGCGCGGATGCCGGCGAGCGCGACCAAGGCGCACCGGCTCGAAGCGTGGACCATCCAGGGCGACCTGCTCGGCTCGTGGGAGCGCAGCGAAGCCTCCACGATCCTCACGCTCGTCGCGAGCCTTCCGACGGGCGACCCGATGCGGTGCTTCAGTCCCGCCTACGCGATCTGGGCGCACGCCGCCGACGGCGCCGTGCTGTTCGACCTGGAGTTCTGCTTCGGGTGTTTCTGGGTAGGCGTGCGGGAGACGGACGAACACCAAGAACTCGTGGCGTTCGACGCCGACTCCCTGCCCGCCCAGGAACTTCTTTCCCGGTTCATGGAGCTCGCGGCCGGGACTGGTCAGGCCTTGAGGTAGCGGCCCCACCACTCCAGAACCGCGTCGAATCGCTGCCTGCGGTGCCGCGGCTGCCCGGTCCGGGTCAGCTCGTGCCCCTCACCGGGGAAGATCAGCATCTCCGCCTCGACGCCACGCCGCTTCAACGCCACGAACATGCGCTGCGCCTGCTCCAGCGGGCAACGCCAGTCCTGTTCGGAGTGGACGACGGCGAACGGCAGGTTGATCTTCTCGGCGTAGGTCAGCGGCGACATCGCGCGCTGTGCCTCGGGATCGGTGCCGCAGTAGGCGTCGGCGAAGAAGTAGCCGATGTCCGAGGAGCCCGAGAACGAGTCCCAGGCGTTGACGGCGCGTTCGCTCCAGGCCGCCTTGAAGCGTTCGCCGTGGTGAGCGGACAGCCACGACGTCATGAAACCGCCGTAGGAGCCGCCCATCACGCCGACGCGGTCGGCGTCGGTGTCGTCACGGGCGAGCGCGACGTCCAAAAGGGACAGGACGTCGTCCACGTCGACGGAGCCGAACTTGCCGATCACCGCCTGGCCGTGGGCCTGGCCGTAACCCGCGGAACCGCGCGGGTTCGGCAGCACGACGGCGTACCCGGCGGTGGCGTAGACCTGGGCCTCGTCGAAGAAACCCCAGCTGTGGTACATGAACGGGCCGCCGTGCACCGCCATGACGACCGGGTGCGGGCCGTCGCCGTCGGGCAGCACCAGCCAGCCGTGCACCGGGTAGCCGTCGGAGGCAGTGCCTTCCAGTTCGACCACGCGGCGTGCTTCGACCGACGAGAACGCCGTGCGCACACCGGTTCCGACGAACTCGACCTGACCAGGGCTGTCCGGAGTGGACACGACGGCGACCACAGTGGACCCGTCCGTCGCGAACGACCGGACTGCGGCCGACGAACCCGTCAGCACCTCGCCGGATCCGCCGTCGAACGGGATCCGCTGCAGCTCCAACGCGCCGCGGTTGCGCACGACGAGCAGCACACCGGAGGCGTCGGCCACGGGCGGACCGGAAAGTCGTTCCACGTCAACGGTTTCGACGTCGGTGAGCCGGACGGGCGAGGACCCGTCGAGCGACGCCTTCCACAGACCGTGGTTGCGCGCGACGGCGTCGATGCCGGAGAACTCGGTGCCCAGCCAGTACAACGAGCCGTTGGCGACGAACGGCATCGAGGCCTCGCCGGCAGCGCGCACCAGCAACGAGGCCGAGCCGCCGGCAGCGGGAACGGTGTACAGGTCGGAGTGCAACGTCTCGGACACGCCGAGGTCGCGCGGCGCCACGAACACGAGCGTCGAGTCGTCGATCCACGCCGGGTCGGAGACGTCGAACGAGCCGTCGGTCGCCTCGGAAACCGTGCCGTCGAGGGAGACCACGTGCAGGCGCGGGCGGCGGTCGGCGAGGAAGCCGACGTCGTCCACCCGGTAGTCCAGGCGCGTGATGCGGCGCGGAGCCTCGGCCTCGGGGCCGTCGTCGGTCGTGCCGTAGCGGCCTTCTTCCGGCACGCGGGCGACGAAGACGAGCCGCGACGAGTCCGGCGACCACACCGGGGCACCGGCGCCGAGCGGCAGATCGGTGAGCCTGCGGGGCTCGCCGCCGTCCACCGGAACGACGTAGAGCTGCGGCTTCGACTTTCCGCTGACGCGCAGGAACGCGACGAGTCGGCCGTCGGGAGAAATGCGCTGCGCATTGTCGCGATCACCGTGCGTCCACGGTGTTGTCGTGCCATCCGGGAACACCCGGTGCAGACCGCCCCGATAGGCGTTCTTGTCGAGGTCGGGCGTGGTGATGCTGACCAGCACCAGGTCTCCGGACACGGCGACGGTGCCGGGCGTGGTGAGCAGCTGCAGGTCTTCTGGGCGCACGGCCAGGACGTTAACAGAACTTGTTAGCAAGGCTCAGAGTTATTTGTTGACCGATCACAAAAATTGACTCAGCGCATAGATTCCCGCGTATGACGCGCATCGTGTTCTCTGGGGGCAGGGTCTTCACCGGACGGACGACCGAGCCCGGCGACGTGGTCGTCGAGGGCGACCGCATCGTCGACGTGGGCATCGGACTCGACGGTGACACCTTGGTCGACGCGACCGGCCACACGATCCTGCCGGGACTGTTCGACTGCCACGTGCACTTCATGTTCAGCGGCGCCGACCTCGTGCGGTCGCTGAACACGCCGTTCTCGCTGCCGTTCTACGAGGCGATCGGCAACATGAAAGCGACGCTGCAGTGCGGCATCACAACGGTCCGCGACGCGCTCGGCGCCGACCTCGGTGTCGCGGAGGCGGTGCGGCGCGGCCTGATCCAGGGCCCGCGCATGCAGATCGCGGTCAACATGGTCTCGCAGACCGGCGGCCACAACGACGACTGGATGCAGTGCGGCGCGCACATCTCGCCGCCGCTGCACCCCGGCCTGCCGGACACCGTCGCCGACGGCCCGGAGGAACTGCGCAAGGTCATCCGCACGCTGGTCCGCCACGGCGCCGACATCATCAAGATCGCGTCCAGCGGCGGCGTGATGTCACCGCGCAGCAACCCTCGCCACGCGCACTTCCGCGACGAGGAGATCGCGATGATCGTGCAGGAGGCCAACGCCGCGGGCATCGCGGTCATGTCGCACGCGATGAGCGGCGACGGCATCCTCACGGCCGTGCGCAACGGCGTGCGCTCCATCGAGCACGGCGTGTTCCTCACCGACGAGGGCGTCGAAGAGATGATCAAAAACGGCACGTGGCTCGTGCCGACGCTGATGGCCCCGCGCATGGTGCTCGACCAGGCCGCGGCCGGCATGGCGATCTCGGACGTCATCCTGGACAAGGCCAATGCCGTTGTCTCGCAGCACTTCCAGGCGTTCCAGAAGGCGCACCAGGCAGGCGTGAAGATCGCGATGGGCACCGACTCCGGCGTCGGCCCGCACGGCGACAACCTCAACGAGCTCACGCTGATGGTCGAGTACGGCATGTCCCCGGCGGAAGCGCTCTACGCGACCACCACCTCCGCCGCCGCGCTGATGCGCCTCGGAAACGAACTCGGCGAACTCGCCCCTGGCAAGCTCGCCGATCTCGTTCTCGTGGAGGGGGACGCCGAGCAGCACGTGAAGGCCGGAACGCTGAAGCAGGCCGTCCGCGCCGTCTACCAGAACGGCGTCTCCGTCAGCTGAGATCCACGACAACACGCGAAAACAGAAGCGGCACGCGCCCAGTGGGCACGTGCCGCTTCCGTACCAGCGCTGAGATCAGTGACCGGCGTCGGCGCCGACGTGCTTCGCGGCCTCCGGGTCGCGCCGCACCTTGAGGAGGCTGGCGATGGTCGTGATCGCCAGCACGCCGATGATCACCGACAGCGAGACCTCGATGCCGATCGTCGGCACGTGGAACGGCTCGCCGCCGTTGAGGAACGGCAGGTTGTTGGTGTGCAGGGCTTCCAGGATCAGCTTGACGCCGATGAAGCCGAGGATGACCGACAGGCCGATCGACAGGTAGACGAGCTTCGCAAGCAGGCCGCCGAGCAGGAAGTACAGCTGGCGCAGGCCCATCAACGCGAACGCGTTGGCCGTGAACACCAGGAACGGCTCCTTGGTGAGACCGAAGATCGCGGGGATCGAGTCGAGCGCGAAGAGCAGGTCGGTGGAGCCGATCGCGACCATCACGATGAACATCGGGGTCACGTAGCGCTTGCCGTCGATCTTGATGAACGAGTTCGAGCCGTGGAAGTCGTCGGTCACCGGGAAAACCTTGCGCACCATGCGGAGCATGAGGTTTTCCTTGTACTCCTCTTCCTCGTCGTGGTTCTCCCGCGCCAGCTGCCAGCCGGTGTAGATGAGGAACGCGCCGAAGATGAAGAAGACCCAGCTGAACTGGCTGATGAGCGCCGCGCCGGCCGCGATGAAGATGCCGCGCATGACGAGCGCGAGCAGGATGCCGATCAGCAGCACCTTGTGCTGGTGGATCGCGGGCACCTTGAACGTCGTCATGATGATCAAGAAGATGAAGAGGTTGTCGACGCTCAGGGAGTACTCGGTGATGTACCCGGCGAAGAACTCCGTGGCGTACTGACCACCCGAGAAGTACCAGATCCCGAGGCCGAAGAGCGCGGCCATCGCTACGTAGAAGACCACCCAGCGGGCTGCTTCACCGATCGTCACCTCATGGGGTTTCCGATCGACGATCACCAGGTCCACGGCGAGCAGAACGAGCAGACCACCGATCGTCGCGAGCCACATCCATGCGGGGACGTTCACAACCCAACCTCCGGGATTCTCAGCGCATGCCAGATAAACCCGGAGGTCTCCTCCGCCGCCGAGATGATCTCTCGAACGACCGACGGCACCGGGAGCTCCACGCCGAGCTCCGTATTGACGACACCGCCGCTTAGGGAGTACTCCCCTCCATGCTGCGTCAATATTGTGCTCCACGAAGTGCGGTTAGCGCCACACAGGGTGAGCAGACCCACGTAACCAGGCGCAACGGGAATACGCCGCGTGTCGTTCGGCCCGGAACCGCCTCTACCTGAAGCCCTGCTGAAGATCCACTCATGCTGAGACCGCGAGCGGATCCTGACAGGCGGTTCTCAGCAAAACTCGCATATCGTCATCCCCGTGTCCCGCCTATCCCGCCTTCGCGGCAGGTGGACGATCCCCGCATTGATCGTGGTCCTCGCCCTCGTCGCTGGTGGCGTGTACTTCACTCGATCCGGAGACGACCCCGTAGCCGTTTCCTTCAAAGAAGCGAACATCGACGCACCTGAGAGCCCTGACAGCGCTCAGACGGTGACGATCGAGACGCGCCTCTACCTCCCCCAGCAGACGCCCGCGCCCGCGATCATGCTCGCGCACGGTTTCGGCGGCAGTCTGCGCAGCGTGCACACCCAGGCCGAGGAGTTCGCCCGGCGCGGTTTCGTCGTTCTGACGTGGTCCGCGCGCGGTTTCGGCCGCAGCACGGGCCAGATCGCGCTGAACTCGATCGACCGCGAGGTCCGCGACGCGCAGAAGCTCCTCGACTTCCTCGGCACACGTGACGAGGTGGAGAAGGACAGCGGTGGCGACCCCCGCGTGGGCGTGACAGGCGCGTCGTACGGCGGTGCGTTGTCACTGCTGCTCGCGGGCGTCGACAAGCGCGTCGACACCATCGTCCCCGTCATCACCTACAACGACCTCGCTCAGTCGCTACTGCCGAACTCGGCGCTGGCGACCCCGCGGGCGGACGCCACCCCGTCCGCCACCGCGTTCGGCGAGGACGGCGTCTTCAAGCGGTCGTGGGCGGGCATCTTCTTCTCCGCGGGCATGACGTCGATCGACCTCTCGTCCCCCACGGGTGACGCGCCGGAGACGGGCCAGCGGGAGTCGTCGAACCAGCAGGGCACCGCGCCCGCGCCGGGCGGCAACTCGGGCGCGCAGGGCCTCCAGCCGCCCACGCCGTCGCTGGGCGCGTGCGGCCGGTTCACGCCCGAGGTCTGCACGGCCTACACCGAGGTCGCCACGAAGGGCAGCGCTTCGCAGCAGACGCTCGAACTGCTGCGCAAGTCGTCCCCGGTCGCCGTGACCGACCAGATCAAGCAGCCGACGATGCTGGTGCAGGGCGAGCAGGACACCCTGTTCGGCCTCGACCAGTCCGACGCCACCGCGCGTCAGATCGCGGCGGCCGGCGGCAAGGTGAAGATGGTCTGGTACGCGGGCGGCCACGACGGCGGCAACCCCGGCACCGCGCTGCGCGGTGAGATCGCCGACTGGATGGACTTCCACCTGCGCGGCAAGGGAACCGACCCCGGCGCCGGCTTCGAGTACACGGTTCAGGGCGCGTTCCGCTCGTCCGGCCAGCCGTCGCTGCGCACGGTCGTCGCGCCGTCGTACCCCGGCCTCGCCCAGGGTTCCTCCACCGAACGCAGGACGCTGAAGCTCAGCGGACGCGAGCAGGTCGTGGTGAACCCGGCGGGCGGCAACCCGGCGTCGATCAGCAACCTGCCGGGCCTGGGTTCGGCGCTGTCGCGGTCGGCGGCGATCTCGTCGCGACTGTCGCTCGACATGCCGGGCCAGGCCGCGGTGTTCACCTCGGACGCCCTGGACTCGCAGGTGCTGCTGACCGGGTCGTCGACGGTGAAGCTGCGCGTCGCGCGCGGTGACCAGACCTCCGGTGAGGCGATCCTGTTCGCCAAGCTCTACGACGTCGCCGCGGACGGCACCCGCACGCTGCCGGGCTCGATCGTCGCCCCGTTCCGCGTGGCGCTGCCGACGGACGGTTCCGCCGCCGAGGTGACGGTGACGCTGCCCGGCACCGTCCGTCCTGTTGAGAGCGAGCACATGCTGGCTCTCGTGGTGTCCACGACGGACCAGGCGTTCGCGAACGCCGAGCAGCCCGCCGCGTACCGGATCTCGCTGGCCTCCGACGAGATCTCGGTGCCCGTGGTGCCCGGCCGCAACGTCACCGAGGGCTTCCCGACGGAAGCCTTGTGGGGCATCGTGATCGCGCTGCTGGTGCTGATCGGCTCCGGCATCATCGCGATGTTCCGCCGGCGCATGGCGCAGGACTCGGACCCCGACCTCGCCGACGTGCCGCTGGTCATCACCAATCTCACGAAGGCCTACCCCGGCGGCGTGACGGCGGTGAAGGACCTGTCGTTCCGCGTGGAGCACGGCATGGTGCTCGGTCTGCTCGGCCCCAACGGCGCCGGCAAGACCACGACGCTGCGCATGGTGATGGGCCTGATCCACCCGTCCGAGGGCCACATCCGGGTCTTCGGGCACAAGGTCACGCCAGGCGCTCCGGTGCTGTCGCGGATCGGGTCGTTCGTCGAGGGCTCCGGCTTCCTGCCGCACCTCTCCGGCGCCGCGAACCTCCACCTGTACTGGGCGGCGACGGGCCGGCCGGTGGACGAGGCGCACTTCGACGAGGCGCTGGAGATCGCGGGCCTCGGCAAGGCGGTGCACCGCCGCGTGCGCACGTACAGCCAGGGCATGCGCCAGCGGCTGGCGATCGCCCAGGCGATGCTCGGTCTCCCGGACCTGCTGATCCTGGACGAGCCGGCCAACGGGCTCGACCCGCCCCAGATCCACCAGATGCGCGAGGTCCTGCGCCGCTACGCCGCGGCGGGCCGCACGGTCGTCGTGTCGTCGCACCTGCTGGCCGAGGTGGAGCAGACCTGTTCGCACGTGGTCGTGATGCACAAGGGTCAGCTCGTCGCCGCCGGCGAGGTGGCCGACATCGCGGCGGGAGGCGGCGAGGCGACGTTCCGCGTCGACTCCCCCTCGAAGGCAGCCGATGTCCTGCGGAGCCTCGAAGGCGTGCACGACGTGCACGAGGACGAGGACGCCGTGCACGCGTCGATGAACGGCGTCCCGCGTTCCGTCGCACTGACCGCTCTCGTGGCGGCCGGTGTGGCAGTGGATCAGGCGGGCCCGCGACGCAGGCTGGAAGACGCGTTCTTGGAGCTGGTCGGTGAATGACTTCCTGATGGCAGCGGCGTCCGCCACGGCGGACGCCCCGAACCCCGCGGCGGTCGAGGTGCTGGCCGAGGCCGGCCTCGACGTGACGGACGAGATCGTGGCGACGCCCGCGTTCGCGCCCGTGCGGACCGCGAACCCGAACCGCACGAAAGCACCGATCCGGCAGGAGGTGGACAGGTGAACGAGAACAGCGTCCACACCGACCCCGGCGCGCTCAAGGACCTCACCGACGCGGCCGCCCTGCAGCACACCAAGGTGGCGCCGGACGGCTCGTCGGTCGGGTACAAAGCGCGCCGCACGCTCCGCATCCACGTGGAGCTGCAACGGCAGATCCGTCGCAGGCGGACCCAGCTCGTGCTGGGTTTCCTGGTGCTGCTGCCGTTCATCCTCGCGGCGAGCTTCGAGATCGGTCAGTCCGACCCGAACCGCCGCTCCGGTGGTTTCGTGGACCTCGCGACCGCCAGCGGCATCAACTTCGTGGTGCTCACGCTGTTCGTGAGCAGCAGCTTCCTGCTGCCGATGATCGTGGCGCTGTTCTTCGGCGACACGATCGCGTCCGAAGCGTCGTGGTCGAGTCTCAAGTACCTGCTCGCCGCACCGATCCCGAGGCACCGCCTCCTGCGGCAGAAGGCCGTCAGCAGCGGCATCCTCAGCGTCTTCGCCCTCGCCCTGCTTCCCGCGGTGGCCCTGGGCGTCGGCGTGGCCTGGTACGGCGCCGGCGAGGTGGTGAGCCCGACCGGCGAGGCCGCCCCGTTCGGCGACGGCGTGCTTGGGATGGCGCTCGCGGTCGTGTACATCGCGATCAACCTGTTCTGGGTCGCGGGCCTCGCGATGTTCCTGTCCGTGTCCACCGACGCACCTCTCGGCGCGGTCGGTGGCACGGTGCTCGTCTCGATCCTGTCGCAGATCCTCGACCAGATCGAGCCGCTCGGGGACCTGCGCAACTACCTGCCGACGCACTACGCGATGGCGTGGGCCGACCTGCTCTCGACCGACATCGACTGGTCGGAGATGACCCGCGGAGCGTTCTCCGCGCTCGTCTACGGCGGCGTCTTCACGCTGCTCGCGGCACGCCAGTTCAAGACGAAGGACATCACCAGCTAGCGATCACTGCACGCAGAACTCGTTGCCCTCGGGGTCGAGCATCACGACCCAGTGGCCCTTGTTGTCGTTGAACTCGCGAACCCGCGTGGCACCAAGGGAAACGAGCCGATCAACCGCCTCCAGCCCGGCGTTCACGTCGAGGTGGAGGCGGTTTTTCGCGGTCTTGCCCTCCGGCACGCGCTGGAAGAAGAACCGCGGGCCCTTGCCCTCGGGGTCGATGATCGCCGAGTAGTCGTTGACCGACTCGAAGGGGATCTTGTTCTTGACCGCGAAGTCCTCCCAGGACTCGAAGCCGGGAGGTGGTGGCTGCAGCACGTATCCGAGCGCCTCCGCCCAGAAGGCGGCCAGCTTTCCCGGGTCTGCCGCGTCCATCGTGACCTGGATTCCGATTGCCATGACGCCACCGTAGAAGCCAATGCGGACAACCACTGTCCGGAGTAGCGTGCCGTCTCATGTCGCGTCCTGTGCACTTCGAGATCCACGCCGCAGATCCCGAGCGAGCGCGGAACTTCTACACCTCCGTCTTCGGCTGGAAGATCGAACAGTGGGGCGACATCCCCTACTGGGTCATCACCACCGGCGACGACGACCAGCCCGGCGTGAACGGAGGCCTGCTCCCCCGCCGGGGCCCCGACCCCGACCCGGACGCGCCGATCCACGGGTACGTCATGACGATCAGCGTGATCGACATCGACGTCGCCATCGCCGCCATCGAGGTCAACGGCGGCACGGTCGCGCTGCCCAAGGACAAGATGCCCGGCGTCGGCCTGCTCGCGTACTACAAGGACACCGAGAACAACATCTTCGGCATCCTCCAGCCGGAAGAGCGCTAGGCGGGCCGTTTCCGCTTGGGCAACCGCGCGACGACGGCCTCGTAGGAGCCGTCGACCAGCTCCAGCAGGTCGTCGTCGGGCACGGACCCCTTGAGCGCGATGGTGTTCCAGCCGTACCGGCCGACGTACCCGCTCACCGTGACGTCACCGGGAAAGCGCTCTCGCCACACCGCGGCGGCCTCGGCGTCGGCACCGCACTTGAGCCCGACCGTGTGCACGTCAAGCCCGATGAAGGCGAACGCCTTCCCGCCGACCTTGCACACCAACTCGGCCTCGCCCCACGGATACGTCTCTTCCGCGCCAGGCTTCCCCGCGCAGTAAACGATCAACTCATCCAGTGTCACAACAGGAATTATCGCGCGCCGAACACCGCGACGAAACGAGTGAGCAACCGGGCGAACTCCGCCCGCTCCTCCTCGCTCCAGTCCGTCATGGCGGCGGCACAAGCACTTTGCCGGGCCCGGTGCAGCTCAGCGGACGTGGCCCGCCCCCGCGGCGTGCGCACGAGCAACACCCGCCGGCCGTCCGCCTTGTCCGCGATCCTCGACACCAGCCCGGCATCGACCGCACTGGTGACGAGCTTGCTGGCCCGGGGTTGATCGACGTGCAAAGCCAAGGCAACACTGGAAACCGTGGCCTGAGCCCCGGTCCGTTCCGCAGTTTCCACGACATCGAGCACGTCAAAGGCCGGAACAGCCAACTCGGCCAGCGCCCGACGTGACTGACTGCGCCGCACAGCGATCAGCGCCTGCTCCACCGCGGCGAGGTGGGAGTCCACATCCACCCCGAGATCATGGCCGTCCCGCGCCCTGACGAAAGCTGTCAGCGAACATCTCACCCCAGAGGGCGATTTACGCGCGACGCGCGAATCGTTACAAGCGCGCGGGATTACCCGCCGCAGTCACCGATCTAACCGTGAGCGACGTCCATAATGGACGAACTAGCACCCGGCTCAGCGTGAACGAAGCTCCTCGGGCGACGGCACACCGAGCCGGTCCATCTCGGCCAGGCACACCCGGACCGCCTCGGCGGCGTCGTAGGTGACCTCGGGTTCCACCTGCCGACTCTCGGCGACCGTGAACCGTCCGTCGCCGGCCGGCCGCACCCACGGGCCGGGCACCCAGTACTCATCCGCCGTCGGCCGGAACGACATCCACCACATCGACTTGAACGGGTACATCCGCCGCAGCCGCGGTTCCCGCATCGCCGCCTCGACGAACTCGCCCAGGCCGTCCGTCTTGTTCGCGCGGTACTGCTGCCAGCTGAGTTCGGTCCGGTCGCCGCTCTCGTACGCGTCGGCGACGTCGACGAAATCGGCGAACGGCCAGGCAGCGGCCAGCTCTCGCGGGGTGGCGCCGCCGAGCCAGGCCGCGGCGGATCCGGTGACCGCGGCCAGTTCGGTCGTGGTCACCCGGCTCAGGTACTTCTCCCGCAGTTGGTGCCGCACGTAGAACAGGCGCTCGGCCGCAACAGGTGTGACGTGCACGGCGCGATCACCCTTGCTCGCCATGACCACGAAGCCGCCGAAGGCTCTCGGAGAGTCACGCAGATCGATGCCACAGCCAGGACAGGCCGCCTGAAGCACAGCCGTGAGGCCACCCTCGTCGACCACGTCCTGGTACAGCGATTCCCCCTTGCCGCCCCAAGCTACCTGCGGTCACTTGACCCCGGCGGCGTCCATCCCTCGCAGTTCCTTCTTCAGGTCCTGGATCTCGTCCCGCAGCCGGCCCGCCAGCTCGAACTGCAGATCCCGGGCCGCGTTCATCATCTGGTCGGTCAGCGACTGCACCAGATCCGCCAGTTCGGACCGGGCCATCCCGGCCCGCTCGTGCGACGCGACGACCCCGGAGGAACGACCGCCCTCGCCGGTGGCCCGCTTGCCGCGGGACTGGTTGCGGCCTGAGCCGCCGACCGGGACCTCGTCCTCCACCTCGGAGTACACGGCCTCCAGGATGTCGGTGATCTTCTTCCGCAACGGCTGCGGGTCGAGGCCGCGCTCGAGGTTGTAGGCGACCTGCTTCTCGCGCCGGCGGTTGGTCTCGTCGATCGCGTGCCGCATCGAGTCGGTGATGCGGTCCGCGTACATGTGGACCTCACCGGACACGTTTCGCGCGGCACGGCCGATCGTCTGCACCAGCGACGTGCCCGAGCGCAGGAAGCCTTCCTTGTCCGCGTCGAGGATCGCCACCAGCGACACCTCGGGCAGGTCGAGGCCTTCCCGGAGCAGGTTGATGCCGATCAGCACGTCGTAGTCGCCGAGACGAAGCTGCCGCAGCAGTTCGACGCGGCGCAGGGTGTCGACCTCGGAGTGCAGGTAGCGGACCCTGATGCCCAGCTCCAGCAGGTAGTCCGTCAGGTCCTCGGCCATCTTCTTGGTCAGCGTGGTGACCAGCACCCGCTCGTCGCGCTCCGCCCGTTCGCGGATCGAGTGCACCAGGTCGTCGATCTGGCCCTCGGTAGGCTTCACGACGACCTCGGGGTCGATGAGGCCGGTGGGGCGGATGACCTGCTCGACGAACTCGCCGCCGGCCTGGCCCATCTCGTACGGGCCCGGCGTGGCGGACAGGTACACGACCTGCCCGATCCGGTCGGCGAACTCCTCCCAGGTGAGCGGGCGGTTGTCCAACGCGGACGGCAGCCGGAACCCGTGCTCGACCAGGTTGCGCTTGCGGGACGCGTCGCCCTCGTACATGCCGCCGATCTGCGGCACCGTCACGTGCGACTCGTCGATGACCATCAGGAAGTCGTCGGGGAAGTAGTCGATCAGCGTGGCCGGCGCGGTGCCGGCACCGCGGCCGTCGATGTGGCGCGAGTAGTTCTCGATGCCGTTGCAGAAGCCGACCTGCTTCATCATCTCCAGGTCGTACTGGGTGCGCATGCGCAGGCGCTGGGCCTCCAGCAGCTTGCCCTGGCGCTCCATCTGCGCGAGCGTCGTCTCCAGCTCCGCCTCGATGTCGCGGATCGCGCGCTCCATGCGCTCCGGGCCCGCCACGTAGTGCGTCGCGGGGAAGATCCGGAGCTCGGAGACCTCCTTCACCACGTCGCCGGTGAGCGGGTGGAGGTAGAAGAGCTTGTCGATCTCGTCGCCGAAGAACTCGACGCGGATCGCGAGCTCCTCGTAGGACGGGATGATCTCGACCGTGTCGCCGCGCACGCGGAACGAACCGCGGGTGAACGACATGTCGTTGCGGGTGTACTGGACGTCGACCAGCAGGCGCAGGAACGCGTCGCGGTCGACCTCCACGCCGGTCTCCAGCGGGATCGAGCGGTCGAGGTACGACTGGGGCGTGCCCAGGCCGTAGATGCACGACACCGACGCGACCACGATGACGTCGCGCCTGGTCAGCAGCGACATCGTGGCCGAGTGGCGCAGCCGCTCGACGTCGTCGTTGATCGAGGAGTCCTTCTCGATGTACGTGTCCGTCTGCGGGATGTACGCCTCAGGCTGGTAGTAGTCGTAGTAGCTGACGAAGTACTCCACCGCGTTGTGCGGGAAGAGCTCCTTCAGCTCGTTCGCCAGCTGGGCGGCCAGGGTCTTGTTCGGCGCCATCACCAGCGTCGGGCGCTGCAACTTCTCGACCAGCCACGCCGTGGTCGCCGACTTGCCGGTACCCGTGGCACCGAGCAGCACCACGTCGCGCTCGCCGGCGCGGACGCGGCGTTCGAGGTCGGCGATGGCCGCCGGCTGGTCGCCGGCGGGCTGGTAGTCGCTGACCACGCGGAACTGCCCGTCGGACCGGACGATGTCGCCGACGGGACGGTGCTCGGAGTGCGCCTTGACGGTGCTTTCCTCTGGCGGGAGCTCGGTTGCGAAAGCCACGGGAAGCACGTTACGCCGGAGGTCTGACAATTTCCGATTATGCCTGCTCAGAGGCCTAATCGCATGGGCAGCAGTTGCAGTCGCAGTCACAGTTCGGGCCGCAGTCGGGGCCGGGGTCGCAGCCGTCCCGCCGCTTGTCGCTCCACGGCCCGGGGAACGGGTCGCGGCAGCAGAACTGACACGTTCCGCACATGTAGAGGAACGCTCCGCAGCCCTCGAAGCACCCACGCGGCTGCCGCTGCCAGTTGAGCCTCGGATAGGACCACAGCCCGCTGCCGGGGTCCGACCAGCGCGGCTTGCCCGGCGGGTGCTCGTGCCGCTTGCGCTTGCCGAACACCCGAATGATCGACTCCTCCAGCTCGTGCACCAGCAGCTTGTGCACGAGGCGGGCGTCGGTGAACTCGACCTCGTCGAGAGCCAGCCTGATCCCCGTCACGGCGTCCAGGCAAAGCCGATGCGCCTCGGAGACGGGTGTTCCGGTGGCGAGCAACGGGTTCCACGCTCCCGAAGCGCGGTCCTCCTCCAGGTCCTCCGCGGCGTCGATCAGGTGCGCGACCCGTCCGAAGAGGCGGCCCACCTCGCGCAACGGCTCGACGTTCTGCGGCTTCCCGGCGATGATCGCGGTCTGCCCGACGGCGAACGCGGTCGCGGTCTCCGTGGGTTCGGTGACCACGAGCACGGAGCTGCCGAGCCCGGCACCGGCCTCCACCTCGGGCTGCCGCCGCACCGCGTCCACCATCACCGACGCGTCGAACCCGAGGTCGGACGCCGTCCCCAGCCCCTTGGAGGCCCAGCGCCGCGCCACCGCGCGGCCGGCCCACCCGACCCGTCCGGCGAGGCCGTCACCGTCGTCCACGTGGTCCTGGATCTTCAACGACGCCAGCACGAGCGACACCGAGGCCGCCAGCCGTGCCCCGGAACCGACGGCCACGTCGGCGGACTTCATGCCGCGCAACGCACACGGCCCTGCGGTCCGCCGCGAGACGCCGGACTGCGCCTCCACCGCGGCCGAGATCATCAGCCCGTCGTAGTTGGTGACGAGACGCGAGAGATGACCGTGCTCGTCGCGCAGCGACAGGCACATTCCACAAAGGTGTGAGAGCCACGCGGACCGCAGCTCAGCGCCCATTCTGTTGCGACAGGGGCGGATGATCCCGAACATGCGCGGCATCCTAAGTGGCCGCGGCCTCCAACGATGGCAGTATCGCGGACGTGGCACACATCCATCCGCCGAAGATCGAGTACTTCGACCTGGACGCCAAGAGCAACACCGATCCCAAGGGGCAGCTGCGCAGCGTCGACGAGTTCCGTCTCACGCCGACCGGCCTCTACATGTTCCGGCCGCTCGCGGGGCATCCGAAGATCAGCCACTTCGAGAGCTGGTTCCTGCCCAAGCTCAACATCCGCGTCACGCGCCAGTCCTGGCATCAGGGTCATCAGCTCGACTTCGACTTCTACGTGGACGTCGTGGAGATCAACGCGATCGGCAGCGTCTGGAAAACAACCGATCTGTACCTCGACCTGATAGTCCGAACGGGTCACAGCGTCACCGTTCTGGACACGGACGAGTTGATCTCCGCAGTTCAGCACAACCTGCTCTCACCGCAACGCGCGCAATGGGCACTGGAAACCACCTACACGGCGGTGTCCGGAATTTCAGCGCACGGTCACGATGTGGTCAGGTGGCTCACCTCTTCGGGTTGTCCTACGTCCTGGCGTTAGTACACAGAGCGTGTTCGTCACCTGACCGTGACGTAACAAATCGACCCGGCGTGTAACTGCGAGCACATATTTGACTACGCTCGGCGGCGTGGGAGCGGTCACTACACCTCAGTTGGTCGATGTCGTCGACACCATTTCGGGCGTGCGCGCTTATTCGTCCGGTGGATCACGAACGCTCAGTTCGTGCAATGTCGAACGGTGGGGTCTGCGAATCGAGCATCCCACTCCGGAGGACCCGTTCTCGGACTCCGAGGTCACCTGGCTGATGCCCGAACTGGGCGTGCGCCTGACGACCTACCGCCCGCGTTCCCGGCACGCGCGCAGCACTCCGAGCGTGCTGTCCGCGGTGCGCGTCGAGCGCGACCACCGCCACTGGCAGACCACGGACCTGCTGCTGGGCCTGGCCGTTCCCGGCGGCACCACGGCCCGCATCGTGCGCAGCGAGGAGTTCGCCGCCGCCGTCGCGGGCCGCGTGCTGCGGCCGGGTGACGCCGACCAGGCGTTGCGCACGGTCCACCGCACCCTCGAAGAGCTGAGCAACGTCAACCACAACCTGACGTCGTGGCTGACGTGGCACGGCATCTACGACTCCTGGCCGCCCCTGTAGGCCTCGACGCGCTGCACGGCCGCCTCCATCCAGGGTTCCTTCGCCTCACCGTAGGCGAACCCGGTGGTATCGGCCGCAAAACGTTGGGACAGTTCCAACTTCAGGTTGGTGTACTCCTCACGAGCCGCGGCGTCGTGCCGCAGCCAGTCGCGGAAGTCGATCGCCCACCGCCAGCTCGCCGCGCCTTCGACGCGCAGGTGCAGGTTCACGCGCCGTCCAGGGTCAGCGCCGGCGTGCAGCCGCTTGCTCCAGTCACCCTCGCCACGCGGCGTGTCCTCGTACGACCCGAGGTAAGGGAACCCGGCCTGCCCCAACGCTTCCCGCAGATCGTCCGCGGTCTCCATGTCCTCGACGGCCAGCTGGAAGTCGAGCACGTCCTTGGCCGCGAGCCCCGGTACCGCCGTGGACCCGATGTGCTCGACGTGCCGCCCACCTGCCGCCATGCTGATCCGCCGCGCGATCCGCCGAGCCTGAGCAGGCCACCGCCCGTCGTAGGGCACCACGATCGGCGAGCCGGACGCGTAGGCCCCGGTCCGCAGGTTCTTCTCGAATCCCACCAACCGGTCCCACAACGTCGTGACGTCCGGAACCTCACCGCTGTTGTCCAGCCACACGTCCGCAACGGCCCGCCGCTGCTCATCGGTGGCCTGCGCGGCGATCCGGTTCTCGGCATCCTGCCGATCCATGCCGCGACTGTCGACCAGCCGCCCCAGCCGCGTCGCGGAGTCCGCGTACACGACGATCACCAGGTGGTACATGGCCGCCATGTCCCGCTCCACCAGCAACGGGATGTCGTGCACGACGATGGCGTCCTCGGCGGCCTCGCTCATCCGCTGTCCGGTCAGCGCCCCGATCCGGGGATGCGTGATCCCGTTGAGCGTCTGCCGAGCCTCTTCACTCGCGAACGCCTTGGCGGCCAACGCCGCCCGGTCGAGCGTGCCGTCAGCGTTGAGCACGTCCTCACCGAACGCCTTGACGACCTCCTTGAGCCCGTCAGTCCCAGGCTCAAGCACCTCACGCGCAAGCTTGTCCGCGTCGATGACAACGGCACCGCGCTCCACGAGCAACCGCGCGACCGTCGACTTGCCGGACCCGATTCCCCCGGTCAACCCCACCCTGAGCATGCGGGTCAGGTTAGACGGGCGGCGTCATCGACTGCTGGGCGAGTACCGGCAGGACCGCGACCAACTTCTCCTTGGGGATGAAGTTGTTCCGGTTGCGCACCACGAAGGTCGACTTCCCGAGCGACCCGATGAGCAACTGCTCGTCCTTGCCCTCGACCAACGTCCCCTTCTGCTTGCCGACGTCGACCTCGGTGATCTTCGCCCCCTCGGCCCGCTCCGCCTCGACACTCTCGTTGACACGAGTACGAGCCGTCAGGTCATCGGTGTACGTCGACAGCCCGATGACGATCTTGGCGTCCGGCAGGTTCTTCTTCTCGGGAATCCCGTAGTAACAGTCGATCTTCCCGGTCCGCCCGATCCCGGGCTCCTTGATGCCGACGATGATCCGAGGCTCCCCGCCAAGCTCCTGCCCGAGCGTCGCGTTCATGACCTCAGCAGGCACCACGAGCTCACAGTCGTCAGGCAACGCCCGATCCACCATCACCGGAACCCGAGACGGCGTAGTGGGCGGCGTGATCCGAGGAATCTGAGGCGGCGGCGCCTGAGTCTGCGGCACAGCAGCAGAACAGGCCGCACAAACCACCAGCACACCCGCACCGAGCGCCACGACGAGCTTGTTCCCACGCATAGGTTTGTCAACCTACACAACGAGGTTGACCCTCCACCACAGAGTGAACGGGTACGCAGACAACCGCGAAGCCGAAGGCGAGCCGTCCTTACCGAGCGGGCCCGGCGGTGGGGTCCCGTCACGAGTCGCACCACAGCTCCTGCTGCATGCGAGAAGGGGTGTCAACTCGACACGCTTTTCGTCGAGTTGACACCCCTTCTCGCATGTGGCCCGCTCCTGGTGCGGCTCGTGACGGGGCCCCACCGCCAACGCAACCCCCTAAGCAACGCGCAGCCGCCCGACGCAACAGGCGTGCCATCAACCCACCCACGGCGCCACCCCCCGATCAGATTGCCGGGGGTCTGGGGGCAGAGCCCCCAGGGGAAGCACCCAACGCAAGGTCGCCGCCCGCAAGGTGACCACCCGCAAGGTCGCGGTTGGCAAGGTGACCACCCGCAAGACCGCGAAGACCGCGCACAGCACCGGAACACACGCTGACGCAGGCGTCCCCCCGATCCGGGAACCCCTACATCTCAACCTACTCAGAGGGTCTGACAAACAAAGACCCCCGCACCCAAAGGGTGCAGGGGCCTTCGTTCAGTCAGCTAGCGCGAGCCAGGGAATCCCGGACTCACATGCCGCCCGACAGCTTCTCCCGAAGAGCAGCAAGCTGCTCGTCGGAGGCAAGCGTGCCACCGGACTGAGCCGGCGCACCGACGGACGCGGAAGGAGCGTCGCCACCGGAGGTGTAGTTGCCCGCACCCTCGGCCGAAGCCTCTTCCTCGGCCTCGGCGGCCTTGCGGATCTGCTTCATGTGGGCCTCGTAACGAGTGTGCGCCTCGGCGTACTGGCGCTCCCACTCCTCACGCTGCTTGTCGAAGCCCTCGCCCCACTCCTGCGACTCCGGGTCGAAGCCTTCGGGGTAGATGTAGTTGCCCTGGTCGTCGTACTCGGCGGCCATGCCGTACTGGGTCGGGTCGAACTCGGTGTCGACCGTGAAGCCCTCGTTGGCCTGCTTGAGCGACAGCGAGATGCGACGGCGGTCGAGGTCGATGTCGATGACCTTGACCATGACGTCGTCGCCGACCTGGACGACCTGCTCCGGGATCTCCACGTGGCGCTCGGCCAGCTCGGAGATGTGGACCAGGCCCTCGATGCCCTCGTCCACGCGGACGAACGCACCGAACGGAACCAGCTTGGTGACCTTGCCCGGCACGATCTGGCCGATCGCGTGGGTGCGGGCGAACTGGCGCCACGGGTCTTCCTGCGTCGCCTTGAGCGACAGCGACACGCGCTCGCGCTCCATGTCGACGTCGAGGACCTCGACGGTGACTTCCTGGCCGACCTCGACAACCTCGGACGGGTGGTCGATGTGCTTCCAGGACAGCTCCGAGACGTGGACGAGACCGTCGACGCCACCCAGGTCCACGAAGGCACCGAAGTTGACGATCGAGGACACGACGCCCTTGCGGACCTGGCCCTTCTGCAGCTGGTTGAGGAACTCGCTGCGGACCTCGGACTGGGTCTGCTCGAGCCACGCGCGACGGGACAGGACCACGTTGTTGCGGTTCTTGTCCAGCTCGATGATCTTCGCCTCGAGCTCACGGCCGACGTACGGCTGGAGGTCGCGGACGCGACGCATCTCGACGAGCGAGGCGGGGAGGAAGCCGCGGAGGCCGATGTCGAGGATGAGACCACCCTTGACGACCTCGATGACCGTGCCCTTGACGGGCTCGTCCTTCTCCTTGAGGGCCTCGATGGTGCCCCACGCACGCTCGTACTGAGCGCGCTTCTTGGAGAGGATCAGACGGCCTTCCTTGTCCTCCTTCTGGAGAACAAGCGCCTCGACCTCGTCACCGACCTTGACGACCTCGTTGGGGTCGACGTCGTGCTTGATCGACAGTTCGCGCGAGGGGATGACGCCCTCGGTCTTGTAGCCGATGTCGAGCAGGACCTCGTCCCGGTCGACCTTGACGATCGTGCCCTCAACGATGTCGCCATCGTTGAAGTACTTGATCGTCTTGTCGATAGCTGCGAGGAAGTCCTCCTCCGTCCCGATGTCGTTGATCGCGACCTGCTTGGGAGCAGCGGCAACGGGGGCGGTGGTGGTGTCGGTGGACATTAGGTAGGTGGCTCCGGTACGGATTGGCATTGATTGGCTGGTAGTGGTGCGCGCGCAGCGACACAGCGACCTGGAATCCCGCGGTTCTGGATCATGGGCAGCACTAACCCACTACGCACGCGATATCGTACGCGGCCGCGAGACGCGCAAGCAAACCAGCCCCCACGTGAAGGAGCAGTGTGTCCAACCAGCACGCGAGCGCGGAGCACGCGCTCGGCACCACCGGCATCGTCAAGCGCGGGGCGGACGCCGCCGAGTCGCGGGTGGCGAACCGAATCTGGTGGGACGCGGACGCCGACGACTACCACGAGACGCACGGCGACTTCCTGGGCGCGGCGGACTTCGTCTGGTGCCCGGAGGGCGTGCGCGAGGACGACGTCCGGTTCCTGGGTGAAATCGCTGGTCAGCGCATTCTCGAAGTGGGCTGCGGCAGCGCCCCGTGCGCCCGCTGGCTCAAGGACAACAAGGCGGACGTCACCGCTTTCGACATCTCCGAGGGCATGCTCCGGCACGCCCGCGTGAACAACGCGGCCACCGGAATCGACGTCCCGCTCGTCCAGGCCAGCGCCGACCAGCTGCCGTTCAGGGACGACTCCTTCGACGCCGCCTGCAGCGCGTTCGGCGCAGTGCCGTTCGTCGCGGACGTCCAGGAAGTTTTTCGCGAACTCGCCCGCGTGCTCCGGCCGGGCGCGCCCTGGGTGTTCTCGGTCAACCACCCGATGCGGTGGATCTTCCCCGACGACCCCGGCCCGCTCGGTCTCACCGTCACGCAGTCGTACTTCGACCGCACCCCCTATGTAGAGGTGGACGACGAGGGCAGGGCCACCTACGTGGAGCACCACCGCACGCTCGGCGACTACGTCCGTGCGCTCACGAACACCGGCTTCGTGGTCGAGGACCTGGTCGAACCCGAATGGCCGAAGGGCCACACCCGCAACTGGGGCCAGTGGAGCCCACTGCGCGGCAAGCTGTTCCCCGGCACCGCGATCTTCCGGACCCGCCTGACGTCGTAATCTCAACGGCCATGACCTCGGCACGCGGACTGGTGGCGGCCCAGTCGGCACGTTTCGCGTCGCTGGACCCGTTGCTCCCGCCCGCCACCGAACCGCCGATGGACGGCCACGTCATCACGGCGGCGCTGGCGGACGGCACGCGCGTGGCCGGGGTCGTCAGCCACCAGAGCTTCGAACCGCACTCGATCACGCGGCTGTGGTCGACGGCCGAGGTCTGGGAGATGCTCCCCCTGGTCGGGGAGGCGCAGGGCATGGACGCGCTGCTCACCCGCTTCCGCCGGCACCTCGACTCGCAGGAGGTCGGCGACGACACGGCGTGCGTCGTGCACTGGCCGAGCCGCGACAGCAAAGCCGCACGGGCGTTCCTGGATCACGGCCTCGTGCCGCTGTCCGTGCTCGCCGTGCGCCTGAAAACGCCGGCCCAGCACATCTCCCGCACGCTCACGATGCGCCGTGCCACCCCTCGCGACCTGGAGACCGTGCTGGAGCTGTCGCTCGCGGAGCTGGAGTACTCCTCCCACGTCGGCTCGACGATCGTGCGCCCGGAGGCCGCGGCGGTGAAACGCCGGGCACTGGTCGAGCGGCTCGAGAACGCGAGCCCCATCTGGCTCGCCGAACGCGACGGCATCGCGGTGGCCCTCGCCGAGTGCGCGATCGTGTCGTCCGAACCAGGCACGATGGCGGCCGCGCGACTCCCCCGCGGCCGCTGGGGCTATGTGAACTGCGTCTCCGTGCTCCCCGGCGCCCGCGGCAACGGCATCGGCCAGCAGCTCCTCGCCCACGCCCACCAGGAACTTCACCGGATGGGCACGGTCGGCACCTACCTCTACTACAACCCGCCGAACCCGCTGAGCAGCGTCTTCTGGCCGCGTCAGGGTTACCGGCCGCTGTGGACCGTCTGGGAAGTACGCCCCGCCTCCGCCCTTAGGTGACCAATGTCCGAGTTGCAGAGCGCCGAAGGCTGCGGGAGAATTTGTACTGACCGGTCAGTTTAAACGGAGGGTAAAGCCGTGGAGATCCACGCAAGTCGAGCAGGCGTCAACGGGGGCCATGGTCCCCTGCTCCGGCCGACTTCGCTGATCGTGAAGCCCGGCGAGCTCACGCTGGTCGCGGGCGAGCCCGGCACCGGTCACACGGCGCTCGGCCTGTTGCTGTCCGGCCGCATGAAGCCGTCCACGGGCACCGTGTCGCCGGACGCGAAGACGCTGCGCAAGCGCGTCGTGCTGATCGACGCCCCCGAGGTGAACGAACCGGAAGAGGCGCTGACCCTGTCCGCCGTCGTCGGCGAGGAGCTCGCGATGAACGGCATGCCCTCCGGCAAGAAGGCAGTGCACGACTGGTTGGTGGAGCACGCCGCCGATGAGCACGCGACCAAACGCTTCGAGCACATCCCGGCACGCACGCGTTGCGCCGTGATGCTCGACCTGGCCGCCGCACGCCCCGGCGTCACGGCGCTGATCCTCGACTGCCCCGACCGCTACCACCCTGATCCGCGCGAGTGGTTCGCACTGGCCCACGACCACGTGACCCCCGAACGGTCCGTCGTCGTCCTGTGCTCGAACTCCTCCGCTCACATCCTCGACCTCCCGCACGCGCGCCTTGGTGAGGACAACGACACCAAGATGGAGATCACCGCATGAGCGCCCTTCGCATGGCCTTCAACGAACTCCGCCGGATCACCTCCGGCAAGCTCCCCAAGCTCGCCGTACTGGCTCTGGCGCTCGTGCCGCTGCTGTACGCGTCGCTGTACCTGTACGCCAACAAGGACCCGTACGCGAACCTCAACCACGTCCCCGCCGCGCTGGTCGTGAAGGACAAGGGCGCCAAGGACCTCAACGCCGGCAAGGACGTCGCGGACGAACTGCTGAACGGCAAGAAGTTCAACTGGCAGGTCGTCGACGACGCCGACGAGGGCGTGCGCAAGGGCAAGTACATCTTCGCCCTGACGCTGCCGGAGGACTTCTCCGAGGCGCTCACGTCCGCGGAGCAGAACAAGCCGCGCCAGGGCGTGCTGACCCTGACGACCAACGACGCCAACAACTACCTGGGCAGCACGATCGCGAACCAGGTCGTGTCCGAGGTGCGCAGGGCGGTCACGGCGAAGGTCTCCACCGAGGCCGCGGACAAGCTGCTGCTCGGGTTCTCCACGATCCGCCAGGAGACCACCAAGGCCGCCGACGGCGCCAAGCAGCTCGCGGACGGCAGCGCGACACTGCGCGACAAGATCGGCGAGCTCGACAGCGGCGTCCAGCAGCTCTCCACGGGTGCGGTGACGGCGGCCAACGGCGCCGCGCAACTCCGCGACGGCACGCACGAACTCCGTTCGCAGACCGCACCACTGCCAGAAGGTGCCAAGAAGATCGCGGACGGCGCGCGCCAGGTCGCCACCGGCAACGAGACCGCCGCGACCCAGGCCGAGGAGTACGCGAAGAAGGCCCAAGCGCTCGTCGGCGTGCTCGACCAGGCCAACGGCGACATCGCGACCCGCTTGCGCGCCTTGGGTTTCACCGAGGAGCAGGTGCAGAACGTGCTGGGCACGATCGGTCAGGTCCGCAAGCCGGTGGACGACGCCAACGGCAAGGTCCAGGGCGCCGCCGGTGATCTCCGCAAGCTCGCGACCGGCGCGGACCAGGTGGCCGACGGCGCCGAGCAGCTCTCGTCCAAGATGCCCGGCCTCGTCTCCGGCGTCGCCAGGCTCGACGATGGCGCCACGAAGCTCGCCGACGGCAACGCGCAGCTCCGCGACGGCCTGCAGAAGGCGGCCACCGGCACCCCGCAGCTCAAGGACGGCGCCACGAAGCTCGCGACCGGCGCGGCGGAACTGAGCGACGGCCTGTCCGGCGGCATCAACAAGATCCCGGACCAGGACGACCCGACGCGTGCCGCGATCGCGCAGGCGATCGGTGACCCGGTGGCGGTGCGCGGCCTGTCCCAGACGAAGGCCGCCACGTACGGCGCCGGACTGGCACCGTTCTTCCTGGGCCTGGCGACGTGGATCGGCGCGTTCGTGCTGTTCCTTCTGCTGCGCCCGCTCTCACGCCGTGCGCTCGCCGCCGGTCAGTCAGCGCTGCGTGTCGCCGTGGGCGGTTGGCTGCCGGGTGCGTTGCTCGGCATCGTGCAGGTGCTGGTGATGTTCACGGTCGTGCGGTTCGTGGTCGACATCGAGCCGTCGAACCCCATCGGCACGTTCGGGTTCCTCGCTCTGATGTCACTGACGTTCGTGGCGATCCTGCACGCGCTGAACGCCGCGTTCGGCGCCGTAGGCAAGTTCCTGGGCCTGATCCTGCTGATCCTTCAGCTGGTCAGCGCGGGTGGCACGTTCCCGTGGCAGACGATCCCCGTGCCGCTGTACCCGCTGCACTACGGCCTGCCGATGGGCTACGCGGTCGACGGTCTGCGCCACCTGATGTACGGCGGTGACCTCGGCAGCGTGGGAAAGGACGCGCTGATCCTTCTCGCCTGGCTGCTCGGAGCCCTAGCCTTGTCGTCCGTGGCGGCCTACAAGCAGCGGGTGTGGACAGCGTCCAAGCTGAAGCCGGAGCTCGTGCTGTGAGCGCGCGAACGACAGCTACCAAGCAGAAGCTCTTCGACGCGGCGTTGAAGCTGGTCGGCGAACGGGGCGCGGCCTCGGTGACGGTCGACGAGATAGCCGCGGAGGCGGGCGTCGCCAAAGGCACGATCTACTACAACTTCGCCTCGAAGGACGCCCTCGTCGAAGCGCTGCTGCACCACGGCGTGGAGATCCTCGCGGGCCGGCTGCGGTCCGCGGAGGGGTCGGAGGACTCGCTGGAGGCGCTGGTCGACGAGATGCTCGGCTTCTGGGCCGAGTACCCGGCGTTCGGCCAGCTGCTCGTCTCGGAGCTGTGGCGCACGCCGGGCCAGTGGCACGGCACTCTCTCGTTGCTGCGCGACGACATCGTGTCGATCGTGCGCGGTCAGATGAAGCGCCTGTCCGACGCGGGCCGCCTGCCGGAAGGGGTCGAGGTCGGCACCGCGTCGGCGGCGTTGTTCGGCACGTTGCTCGTGATCGCGCTGGACTGGCAGGTGTTCCAGCCGGAGCGGTCACGCGCGGAGGTGCGCGACTCCGTCATGCTGCTGGTGCGGGGGATGCGCTCGGCGCGTTAGAGCTGAGCGATCCGCTCCGGTCGTTGCAGAGCGGAGACCTGGGCGATCACGACGACGGCCAGAGCGGCGGCCACGACGGTGAGCGCCAGGGACAGCACCGCCGCCGCGCGGTAGGCGGGCCCGTCGTCGACGAACGTCTCGGCCGCGTTGGCGAGCATCATCGCGAGGAACGCGTACTGCCAGGGCTTGATCCACGGGCTGGGCACCCGTTCCTCGAACGGCTTGTCGTGCTGCGTCACGTCGGACGCCCGCCACACGTCCGCCATCTGCCTGGCCTCGCGCAGGCCGATGGCCGTGGCGTTGACCGAGGCGTGCCGGACCCAGATCGCGAACGCGACCGCGGCGGGCAGCAACAGCAGTGACGCGAGCACGTCGCGCCTCGCCTCACCCGTGCTCAGGTCGAGTGCTGTGCCGAGCGCGCTCGCCACGGCGACCAGCACGATCAGGCCCTGGGCCACGTACCCGGTGACGCGGACATCTCTCAGTTCGATGTGAGCGCTCATTCGACTTCCCCCGGAAGGCACACGTCCCCCGACGTCGGCACTGAGCGTACGACGTCAACGCCCGATCGAGCGATGCGTTTGACCGAGCAGGGCCCTGTGCCCGCAGGTACGAACGAAGACATGCCGAAACTGCTGACCATCGCCACCGTCCTGCTCGCGACCGTCACCCTCACGGCGTCCCCCGCGCTGGCCGCGCCGGACCCCGTGAAGGCCACCGCCGACTTCCAGGAAGCGTTGTTCACCCCAGTCGCCGGTGTCCTCGACTTCGAGGAGACAGCCGACGGCATCAAGGTCGCCGGCGAGTTCAAGAAGGGCTTCGCCTCCGACGCGCCGTCGGACTACCAACTGGTGGTCCTCGACAACGCGGAGGTGATCCTGGACTTCAGCAAGGACTTCCAGAAGGTCGCCGAGATCGAGGCGGCGGAGGTCACGGCGTTCGAGTTCGTCACGAAGACCAAGCAGAAGATCGCGGACATCCGCAACGAGGACGTGGTCGTGCGCCAGCTCGTGGACGTGGCGGCGGGCATCAAGGTGCAGGCGGAGATCGGCCGCGCGAAGGTGCAGAAGACCGAGGTCAGGCAGGGCTGAGGCGTCAGCGGGCGTCCTCGTGGTGCAACGAGGGCGCCCGTCCCGCCAGTCCTCGCTCGACGGCCTCCAGCACCGCACGGTTCGTGCGCAGCGTCGCGTCGTGCGCGAAGGGGCCGAGCAACACCTGCTGCGTCGGGTGCGGAAGCACGGGGTCCAGTACGGGCACGGACGTGTACACCTCCACCACCGGTGCGTCTTCTGCGAGAAGGTGCCGCACGGCGTTGAGCACGCCCACGCGATAGCTGTCGTGCACCCACGCCACCAGCAGGTTCACCGGCCGGCCGTCGAGTTCGTCCTCGACCTCCGCCGCGAGCTTCGCGGGCTGTTCCCAGTCGGCCCTGACCCAGGTCGGCCGATGTCCCCGCGAGATCGACGCGCGCGCCGCCCGTCCAGGACCGTCGTCGGCCATCAGCGGCCGCGTGCGCGACGGCAGCACCACCCGCCACCCTCGTGCCACGAGTTGTCCCGCGCAGCCGGCCAGCATGCCGGTCCCGCCTAGCACCAGCGCCGTTCTCACCGAGCACGCTCCTCCCCGACCGAGGCGAGCGGGCCGGAGAGCCACCGCTCCACCTGTCCCTGCCCGCGCAGCCGCACGACCACGACGTCGTCGACCAGGGCGAGCACCCTGACCCGGTTGCGCCGGTAGCTCTTCCAGCCCCACCGCAGGATGTGCCCGGGATCGGTGAAAGCCGACCACAGCGACGACTCCCGGTTACCGTTCCACAACTCCACTCCTGCCGCGCGACGTCTGATCGTGCGACTCACCAGCCGTGCCATCACGACCGGGAACCGGTGGTCGAGCCACACCACGGTGTCCGCCCGCGCGAGCAACGCGGGCCGCGCCGCCTTGTACTGGTATTCGGTGACCCAGTGGTCCTCGCGCGCGAACGCGGCCACCTCGTCCAGGAACTCCGGCCGCGGCGTCCACCGTGGACCCCAGTAGAGGCTGTCCAGCTCCACGCGCCGCAGGTCGTGCCGGCGGGCGATGCGCAGGCAGAGAGTCGATTTACCGGATCCGGCGTTGCCGGCGACGAGGATGCGCCGGGGCACGTGCGGCAGCGGATCGGCTGGTCCGAGCAACGGCATCGAGCCAGGCTAGTGGCGGCCGCAAGGTCCCAGAACGGCCGCAGGGCCCCCGGGAAGTCCCGGGGGCCCTGCGGGTGTGAAACAACGTCAGAGAGCGGTGACGTTCGTCGCCTGCGGGCCCTTCTGGCCCTGCGTGACGTCGAACGAGACCTTCTGGTTCTCCTCGAGGCTGCGGTAGCCGCCGCCGTTGAGGGCCGAGTAGTGGACGAAGACGTCAGCGCCGCCGTCCTCGGGGGCGATGAAGCCGAAGCCCTTTTCGGCGTTGAACCACTTGACGGTGCCGTTTGCCATGTACTGCTCCTTCAATGCTGAAGAGCAAGCCGCACTTTGCGACTGCCCCGTGGTTGGTCGAGAGCCGACCGCCCCATCCGCGAAGAAGGAGAAGCGCTCGCAACTGAAGTTCGGCGAGCGTGATAAGCACACGAACACAAAACCGCAACCAATGAAGAAGTCTACCGCATGCCCCCAGGACTCAGCCACGCCTGCGTTGAGGAACCGCGAACCTCTGCTGCATGATCGAGATCCGGAAGATGACGTAGCAGGCGAGCCCGGCCGCCCCGATCGCGCACAAGGTCGACAGCGTCGAGAACACGACGTACAGAGGTGTGTCGAGCAGCAACGACTCCAGCACGTCACACAGCACCATCGCGAGGAACGTGAGCTGCCACGGTCTGATCAGCGGACTCGCCACGCGCTGGGCGAACGGCACCTCGCGCTGCGCCGGGTCGCTCGCCTTCCACACCTGTGACACCAGGCGCACGCCGTGCAGCGCGATCGCCTCGGCGTTGTGGGTGGCGCTGCGGAACCAGATGACGAACGCCACACCCGCGGGGATGACCATCATGATGGCCAGGAAGCTCCACGAGGACGATCCGCCCTGCCAGTCGTTGATCGTGCCCCAGACGGACTCGGCGGCGACCAGCCCTATCAGGCCCGTGCTGACGTAACCGGTGACCCGGACGTCCTTCAGCTCGATGTAGGTGTCCAACGCAACACTCCCCGAACGCGGCGAACTGCGCGGCAGACTACCGCCCGAATCCGCAGCCCAGTTCGGTGAAGGTCGCGAGCTTCTCGGCGGCGCGCACGACGACCTCGTCGATGCCGTCGAGCACCACCCGGTCACCGACGCGGCGGGCGGGCAGCAGCGGCACGTCGGCCTTGCCGCACTGCTCGGCGATCGACGTGAACGCCCGCGCGGCGGCCAGCGGCGCGACCAGGGGCTCGCCGGTCTGCCGGTGCCGGATGAGGTTCTCCAGCAGATCGACGGACGGCGCCACGGCCATGCGGTGGTCGTTGACCGTGAGTCTGTCGTCGTCGTACCACCAGACGGCCTGGCCTAGCGTTCCGTGCACGAGGACGACCGGTGGCAACGATGTCGTCGCACAGAGCGTGGTGGCGACGACGACCGGTGGCGCGCCATCGGCCGTCACCCGCACGCAGGCCGTGTCGTCCGCACTGATCGTGTCGCGGCACCGGTACAGCTCCAGTTCCACAGCGATGTCGGTCCGTTCCTCGACATCGGCGAGCAGCAGTGCGCTCTGCAGTGCGTGCGCGAACGGGTTGACGAGCGTCCCGTCCTCGCCCTGCCGTCCCGCCCAGTCGGAGCGTTCGTAGTAGGAGTCCGAACGCACCCAACGCCCGGCGGCGCCGATGCCGGTGATGTCGCCCAGCGCGCCGGAACCGATCAACGAGCAGAGCCGCCGGTACGAGCCCGTCCCCTGCGTCTGGAACCCGACCTGGCCGACCAGCCCGCGTTTGAGCGCCTCGGCGGTGATGTCGTCGAATTCGGTCGTCGACAGCACCGCGGGCTTCTCGACCAGCACGTCGCAGCCCAGTTCGAACGCGGCCAGGACGAGGTCGCGATGCGTCGCGGGCGGCGAGGAGATCACGACGACCTCGGGATGGAGTTCGGCGGCCAGCGACGGCAGGTCCGGGTAGGACGGCACCGGCGCGTCCACGTCCACGACGTCGACCACGCCGACGAACGTGGCGAGGCCGTCGTGGCCGAGCCGGACCAGGTTCTCCACGTGCCGCGCCCCGTGACCACGAGCGCCGACCAGCGCAACACGCATCGCTCTCACCCTTCTCGGGTGGACTCAGCCGCGGGCGCCAGGGGTCCGCCGATCACCAGCGCCAGCGGAGGCAGGGCCCACACCAGCACACCGGCGACCACCAACGCGGCCATCAGCATCAGCCGAGGTGGGTGGAATTTCAATGCGCCGCGCCAACCAAGACACGTTTGCGACAGCATCCAGGCTCCAACGGGGCCGAAGCGGTCAACACCGCCACCCGAACGGGCAATGGCGCCGGGAGCGCGGTCACCGCTAAGAGGGCGCCATCCGCGAGCACGGCCTGGACTGGCCCGAAGATCACATGGCCCCGAACGAAGAGGGGCGTCCAGCCTCAGCGAAGGTCGATGACGTCGGCGACGTGGACCGGTTTCCCTGTCTCGAAGCTGCGGTTGGCGGCGAACCCGGTCAGCAACGAGAGCGTGCCGTCGTAATGCGTTGCCTTGCGTCCCAACGGGTCTTCCTGCCCGGGCGGTCCGTACAGCGCGTCGACCATGCGCTGGTCGGCGCCGCCGTGCCCGTCCCGGTCGTACTCCAGCAGGATGTCCTCGCGTTCCTCGAAAAGCCGCTGCACGGAGAGCTTCGCCCAGCCCTGCTCCGGGTTGGCGTTGACGCCGTGCACGGCCGGGTCCTGGCCCGACACCCAGGAGTTCTCGACGACTTCGAGTTCGAGACGTCCCAGGCTGCCGTTGACCATCAGCCGGTAGCCCTCCCACGGCGAGTAGGCCGTGAGGTGGTACGTCAGGTTCGCGCCACTGGCGTAGCGGACGAGCACCGACATGTCGTCCTCAATGGACACACCGGGCTCGAACGGGTTCTGGTCGCGCCGGTAGCCGTCCTCGTGCCGTGCGTCGACGTAGAGCTTCTTGAGCCAGTCGTTCTGCTCCAGCTTGATGTCGAACCGATCGTCTTGGGCGTAGCCGTGGCGTTTGCCGTTTTCCTCGCCGTAGAAGAACAACCGGC
Source organism: Lentzea sp. NPDC102401 (assembly GCF_044765805.1). NCBI lineage: Bacteria > Bacillati > Actinomycetota > Actinomycetes > Pseudonocardiales > Pseudonocardiaceae > Lentzea > Lentzea sp. NPDC102401. The sequence continues at coordinate 136,459 of NZ_JBIWKS010000004.1, forward strand.
TGTGCGCGTACACGGTCTCGGGCACCGAACCGACCCACCAGTTGAGCAGGTCGAAGTGATGGGTCGCCTTGTGCACCATGAGTCCGCCGGAGTTGGCCTTGTCGCGGTGCCAGCGGCGGAAGTAGTCGGCGCCGTGCCGGGTGTCGAGCAGCCACTCGAAGTGCACGGACCCGATCTCGCCGACAGCGCCGTCCGCGAGCAGCGCGCGCACCTTCTCGTGGATCGGGTTGTAGCGGTAGTTGAAGGTGACCGTGACGTTGCCGTCGTTGCGATGCACCGCATCCAGAATCTTGCCCGCCGACGGGACGTCCGTCGTCATCGGCTTCTCCGTCACGACGTCCCGCCCGGCGTCGAGAGCCTCCACGATGTACGTGTCGTGGTGACGGTCGACAGTGGTCACGACGACGACGTCGACTCGTTGCTCGTCCAGCATCTTGAGGAAGTCGGCCGCGTCGTACGTGGGCACCGGCTCGACCCCCAGAGCGGCGAGCCGGTCGTTGTGGACGTTCATCCTGGTGCGGTTCACGTCGGCGAACGCGACGAGTTCGCAGGTGGCCGCGTGTTCGACCGCGATGGCGTGGACGTGCCGCTCCGCCCGCGATCCCGTGCCGACCACCGCATAGCGCCTGCGAGCCATCTCCGGCCTCCCCTGCAAACGTTTTCCTCACGGTAGCCGCTGGAGGGACGGGAACGGCAGGATGGATTCATGCCGACTCCTGTGGTGCTCGACTGCGACCCCGGCCACGACGACGCGATCGCGATCCTGCTCGCGGCCGGCTCACCGGAGATCGACCTGCGCGCGATCACCACCGTGGCTGCGAACCAGACGCTCGACAAGGTCACCTCGAACGCACAACGGGTCTGCTCGGCCGCCGGAATCTCGGTGCCGATCGCCCGCGGGGCGGCCCAGCCGTTGGTGCGCCCCCTCCACGTGGCGGAGGACATCCACGGCGAGTCCGGAATGGACGGCCCGGCGTTCGGCGCGCTGACCGTCGGCGTGGTGGAGGAACACGCGATCGACGTGATGCACGCCCACATGCCGGCGACGCTGGTGGCGACCGGCGCGTTGACGAACGTGGCGCTGTACCTGCGGCGGTACGGGCCTTCGGCGGTGCGCGAGATCGTGCTCATGGGCGGGTCCACCGAGCGCGGCAACACCACGCCGTACGCGGAGTTCAACATCTACGTCGATCCCGAAGCGGCTCAGATCGTGTTCTCCAGCGGCGTGCCGATCACGATGATCGGGCTGAACGTGACGCATCAGGCGTTGGTGACGCCGGAGATCGTGGCGCGGTTGAACGCCCTGGGGTCGCTCGGCCGGATGTGCGGGGAGCTGATGACGTTCTTCGCCGCGACCTATCGCGAGGTGTTCGGGTTCGCGGCGCCGCCGTTGCACGACCCGGTGGCGATGGCGCGGGTGATCGACCCGTCGCTGGTGACGTGCGTCGAGGCGTTCGTGGGGATCGAGACCACCGGCACGTTCACGCGCGGCGCGACCGTCGTGGACCTGCACGGCCGAACGAAAGAACCGCCCAACGCCCGGGTGGCCGTCGGCCTGGACGTGGAGCGGTTCTTCGAAGTCGTGCTGGACGCCGTGAAACGACTCAGCTGACGCTCTTGTCGCCGAGCACGGCCCACTGGCTCCAGCCGGCCTTCTCCTTGTAGAAGCGGCGGACCAGTTTGCCCTCGTCGGTGCGGGCGAAGACCTCGACGGTCTTCGTCTGCGCGTGGTACATCGCGGTCGGCGGCGCGGAGACCTTGGTGGTGCCGAGCTTGGCCCACGTGGTCCAGCCCTTGTCGCTGGCGCGGGCGTGCTCGACGATGCCGCCCTCACCGAGCTGCACGACGTCGATGGAGCCGGTCGTCGAGTTGAAGACCGCCGACGGAGCGCCGGTGCCCTTGCCGCCCAACGTGGTCCAGACGCCCGCCGCGTACTGCTCGACGCTGCCGGACTCGGTGCGGACGAAGACCTGGTCGACGGCGACGCTCGGGTCGCTGACGATCTTCTTGTCTCCCTGGTCCGCCCAGGTGCTGCCGTCCCACTTGATCAGCTTGCCGTCGGCGGAACGCGCGTAGACGTCCTTGTCGGCAACGGCCGGATCGCCCTCGATCTTGCGGTCGCCGACCGGCGCCCACTTGTCGGTGAAGCGGAGCAGGAGGCCGTCCGCACCGCGGGCCAGGACCTCGACGGCCTTGGTGCTGTCGTTCCACACCAGCGTCGGGTCGCCCGCCACGGCCGTGTCACCCAGGGCGAGCCACTGGCCGTCGACGCGGCGGTAGATCCTGCCGTCCGTACCGCGCGCGAACACCTCGACGATCTTCGTCTGCGGGTTCATCAGCGCGACCGGGTCGCCGGCGAAGGCCTCGGACCCGAGCTGCTGCCAGCCGTTCCAGCGGCTCGTCTTGTGGAAGTTCGTGATGATCGTGCCGTCCGTGCCGCGCGCGAAGATCTCGAGCTGCTGCTGCCCGGTGTTCGAGATCTGCGGGCCGGCGCTGACGACGAGCTTGTCCGTCACCGGGGTCTCGCTGCCGGAGCCACCGCTGCCGGCCTCGAGGATGTTGTTGTAGCGCAGCGGCACGTACTGGCGAGCCGTGGCGGCGCTCCACACGCGCTGCACGGGCCTGCTGCCGTCCGGCCCTGCCTGCTCGCGCACGATGGGCCGCGTCTTGGCCGCGTCCGCCCACCCGATGAACAGCGCGACGTGGTTCAGGCGGTCGTTGAGCGCGTCGCCGGGGCGCAGGTCCGCCCAGTCGATGCGGTGCGCGACCTGCTCGAGGATGTGCGTGGTGTAGGAGATGCGCAGGCCCCAGGCCATCGACACGAAGCCGGAGCAGTCCGTGCGGTAGGCGCCGTACTTGTTGCCGAAGCAGTCGCTCTGGCTGTACGGCACACGAGCGCTGATCCACGTGCGCGAGCGCGCCAGGATCTCGCTGCGCGTGATCTTGGAGTTCGCCTCGTACGTCCCGCAGATCACCCCGCCCTCGGCGGCGACGGCGACGTCCGGCATGGCCAGCGTCGAACCGAACGTGATGGCCGCCGCTGCGACCGCCAGCATCCCCCACCGTTTCATGCCGGTCACGTTAGCAAGGCGGTGTGAAGTTTCGGTCCGGTCGAACGTCGGATGTTCCTGCGGTTGCGCACGGTCGGAGTGGCGGTTGCTCACGTGGTCGGCCTGTCCTTCCGGAGCGCTGACGGGGTCTCGATGCCAGTTCCATCGGAGAAACGGCCCAAGCGGTTACTCCACCACGCTCAGATACCGGCGCGGCACGTACAGCTCTTCCCCGTTCTCATAGGGATAGGTGACGGCGCGCAGACGCGTGCGGTTCTCACCGGCCTGCTCGTAGGCCCAGTACCGGCCGGGCTCCTCCGCCCACGCGGCGAAGATCACGACGTGCCGGGTGAGGTTGGTGCCGTCCGTGCGGATGACCACGTCACCCGCCCGCAGTTCGGGCGCGGTGATCAGACTGCTCACCACGGCGAGGCCAGGGGTGTCGAGGCCGCCGTGCCGGTCCTCCGGCCTGCCCGGCAGGCCCCACGCCATCGACACGAACCCCGAGCAGTCGGCGCGGTAGATGCCGTGTTCGTTCTGGTGGAATCTCGTCTGGCTGTAGGGGACCGAGTCGCGCAACCAGGAACACGCGCGCTCCACGATCTCGGAGCGGAGGATGAGGCGGCCGGCGGCACGTGCGGTGGTCACCCGGCCATCGTCGAGGTGAGGTCTCTAAATCTCCTGCAAGCTTTCTATAAGGTCGGCGTCGCTGATCTCGGCGGTCACCCAGGCCAGCGGGTAGCTGAGCTGGATCGTGTCGATCTCCCTGGTCAGCCGCACACCGGGCAGCACCTTGCGCACCAGCGCGAGCATCGCGTGGTTGTCGGGCAGGACGTCGCCGTGCAACTGCGCGACACCCATCCGCGCCGCGATCGAGGTCAGCTCCTCCAGCAGCAGGCGGCCCACGCCGCGGCGCTGCCACAGGTCGACCACGGCGACCGCGATCTCCGCGCCGCACTCGCCGGTCCTGATCACGCGGGCGATGCCGATCGGGTCGCCGCCGACGCGGGCGCACACAGCCGCGTGACGTTCGCCGTCCACGTCGACCAGCACCCGGCGGGCGGACGCGGTCAGCCGAGGCGTCGGCGAGTGAAAGCGCAGGTAGCGGCTTCGCGCGGACAGTCCTTCGAACACCGCGTCGACAGCTTCCGGAGCGGTGTCGCGGTTGAGCTCGGTGACGCGCATGAGGATCGACCCCTCTGAGTTCGGAATCCGAACTGTAGCTGAGTTCGAAAATCGAACGCAAGGGATATCCTGGAGTCATGCCGTACTCGAACTTCGCGAGCATGCCCTGCACGCTGAGCCGCCCCGCGGCGCTGCTGGGCGAACGCTGGACGCTGCTGCTGCTCCGCCAGATCTTCCTGGGCACCCGCCGCTTCGAGGACTTCCAGGCCACGATGGACATCTCGCGAAGCGTCCTGACCGACCGGCTGAACGTGCTGTTGCAGGAGAACGTGCTCAAGCGCGTGCCCTATCACGAAGATGGCCGCACACGGCACGAATACCGCCTCACGGAGAAGGGCCGCGACCTCTATCCCGTGCTGATGGCGCTGCGCACGTGGGGCGAGAAGTGGATGGCCCCGGAAGAAGAGGAGTCGTTCCACCTGCACCACCGCGACTGCGGCGGGGGCGTGCGGGCGAAGGTCGAGTGCACCGAGTGCGCCGCCGAACTGACCGCGCGCGACGTGCAGGTGACGGCCAAGCAGTGAACTTGTACTGACAACTGTCGAAGTCCGGGTGAACTCAAGACGCACCCCATTGCTGAAGACGGTTGCAGGCAGCAAGTCTGCCTGTCATGACAAGAGCTGCTCTTGCGTTGCTGCTGCCTCTTCTGCTGGTAACCCCGGCTGCCGTCGCGGCCCCGGCGAAGACGCCCAAGGTGCTCGTGATCGGGCTCGACGGCGCCCGGTACGACAAGCTGGTCGGCGCCGACACCCCGAACATCAAGGCGCTGCTGAACCGCGGCTACGGCGCCCGCAGCGCGCTGTACGGGTCGGGCATGGCCCAGACCTCCAGCGGACCGGGCTGGTCGACGATCCTCACGGGCGTGTGGCCGGACAAGCACAAGGTGAAGGACAACTCCTTCTCCGGCAACGCCCTCACGTCGTACCCGAGCTGGCTGGAGCGCGCGAACACCGCGAACCCGGCCCTGTCGACGTACGCGGCGGTGGACTGGAAGCCGATCAGCGACCAGATCCTGCGCACCGGCCAGGACCGCAAGTACGTGCTCGACGGTGACACGGCGGGCTACACCGGCTCGGACGAGAAGATCACCGTCGACGCCGAGCAGCACCTGAAGGCCGACGCCGCCGACGCGTCGTTCGTCTACCTCGGTCAGATCGACATCGCGGGCCACAGCAACGGCGCTGACTCCTCCCAGTACGACGCGGCGATGCGCGCGAACGACGCGCAGGTCGGCCGTCTGGTGCGCGCGATCGAGTCGCGGCCGTCGTACGCGTCCGAGGACTGGCTGATCATGGTCACCACCGACCACGGCCACACGGCGGCGGGCGGCCACGGCGGCGACTCGCCCGAGGAGCGGATGACGTTCGTGATCTCCACCGGCTCGGCGCGACCGGCGGTGGCGCCGAAGCTGGTGGACGTGGCCGCGTCCGCGTTGAAGCACCTCGGTGTCTCCGTCTCGCTCGACGGCTACGCGCTCGGCACCGCGCCGGTCGACCCGTTCGACTCGGTGACGCTGAAGCCGCGCCAGGACGAGACCGGGGTGCCTGCTTCGGTGCTGGGGTGGACACACCAGGGTCCGGCCGGTTGGACGGTCACCACGGCGTCGTCGATGCCGCAGGGTGTCGCGGAGTGGCAGGGCTGGTCGTTCACCACCGACGACTTCTGGACCCGCACCGCGCCTTCGCAGTCGCGTGAGGCGAACGTGCGCGCACGGGGCGTCTTCGCCGTCGCCGACCCCGACGAGTGGGACGACAAGGGCGCACCGGCCTCGCGCGGCAAGTTCGACTCGACGCTGACCTCGCCCGCGTACGACGTGACGGGCAGGTCGAGCGTGAAGCTGGACTACTTCTCGCACTACCTGCAGGAGGGCACGCAGCGCGGCACGGTCAGCGTGTCGTTCGACGGCGGCGCGGAGCAGGTCGTCCGCACCCACGACGCGAACGGCCTCGCCCAGCAGATCTCGCTGAACGTGACCGTCCCGTCCGGTGCCCGCACGGCGCGCGTCTCCTGGCGTCTCTTCGACGCCGGCAACAACTGGTACTGGGCCGTCGACGCCCCGCGCCTGTCGTAAGCGGCTACAGGGCTGAGCGCCACTCGCCGGCGCTCAGCCCCGCCAGTTCCCTCGCCTCCCGCGCGCCCAGCGACGCGAACAACTCCCTGGCACGCGACCACATCTCGTCGTCCGCGGTCGCCGCCGCCAGGTCACGCATCGTGCGGGCCTGCCAGATCGGCAGCCCCAGCACGGTCCACTGGTTCAGCGCGTCCTGCAGGAGGTCCGCAGCCGCCTGCTCACGACCCTGCGCCAGCGCGAGTTCGCCGAGGGTCCTGGTCATCAGCGCGGCCCCGAACCGGTCGCGCTGACGTGTGCAGACGTCCAGGCACTCGGCCAGCAGGTCGTCCACACCGTCCAGTTCGCCGGTCCGCAGCAACGCCTTCGCCAGTGCCTGAACCGCATACGTGGCACCGAGTTCGTCCCCGACCTCGCGCAGGACCTGCTCGGCCTCCCTGCTCAGTTCCACCGCCTCCGCGAACGCCCCCGCCGCCCGGTGACACAGACTCAGGCCGCGCAACGCCAGCGCCTCGCCGCGCCTGTCCTCCAGCGCCCGGTACAGCTCCACGCACCGTTCGAACGCCTGCGTGGCCTCGGCCGGATCGCCGTGGTCGCGGTGGATCGCGCCGACGCCGTAGCTCGCGGCCGCGACGACACCGTCGTCCCCCAGCGCGATCGCCTTGTCCAGCAGGTCGCGGGCCAGGTCGAACTCGGCCAGGTCGCGCCGGACCGTGCCCATGCCGACGTAGGCGACGGCGAGCGTCTCCGGTTCGTCGATGTCGGCCGCGATGTCCGCCGCCTGCTGGAAGTTCGCCAGCGCCGCCGCGAAGTCGTCCTGCTCGTAGCGCAGTTGCCCGAGGCCGGCGAGCAGCACGGCCTCGGCCCGCCGGTTGCCGCGTTCTCGCGCCGACCGCAGCGCGACCACGTGAGTGCGCTGCCAGTTGCCGAACTGGTTGCGTGCCGCGAAGGGCGACGAGAGCAGCGACGTGATCACGGCCGTGGTCAGCTCGTCGACACCGAGGTCGTGCGCGCGTTCGACGGCACGCACGACGGCGTCCGTCTCGGACTGCAGCCAGCCGGTCGGATCCTCCTCGACGTCCTCCTCCAGCCGCGGGTCCACCTCGATCTCGGCGTGCAGCCGGGGCCGCAGCCCCAGCGTCACCCGCGGCAGCTTCCTCGCCCCGGTCTCGACCAGCGAGAGCCACGTCTCCAGCAGGCGCGAGACGGCCTCCGCGGCGGGTTCGCCCGAGGCCTGTTCGGCGCCGAAGAGCTGCACCAGGTCGTGGAACCGGTAACGCACCCTGCCGATCTGGTCGACGCCGGCGACGTCCACCAGCCGCAGATCGACCAGGTGCTCGACGACGTCTTCCGCGTCGTACGGCGAAATGTCCAGCAACGGCGCCGCGACCCACGCGCCGAAGTCCGGCAGGTCGAGCACCGACAACAGGTGGAAGGCCTTGCGGTGCAAGGTGTCCAGCTCGGCGTAGTTCAGCTTGAGCGACGAGCGGATCGCGAGGTCGCCCATCTCCAGCTCGTCGAGTCTTCGCCGTTCGTCGGACAACCGCTTCGCGAGCGTCTTCAACGGCCAGTGCGGCCGCGCCAGCAGCTTCGCGCCCGCCGCCCGCAACGCCAGCGGAACGCCGCCGCACAGCCGCGCGATCCGTTGCGCCGCTTCGGGTTCCGCGTCGATCCGCTCGTCGCCGACGATCCGTCGCAGCATCTCCTCGCTGACCTCGTCGCTGAGGAACCCGAGCTCGACCGGCTCGGCGCCCTCCAGCCCGGTGAGCCGGCTGCGGCTGGTGATGATCACGAAGCAGTTCGCGTTGCCCGGCAACAACGGCCGGACCTGCGCCTCGCTGCGGGCGTTGTCGAGCACGATCACCAGCCGCCGATCCGCGACCGTGCGCCGGTACAGCTCGACGCGTTCGTCCGGAGCGGTGGGCTGGTCCTGGCCGGGGATGCCGAGCAGGGCGAGGAACCGGCCGATGACCTCCTGCGGTTCGAGGTTCCGCCCGCCACCGCGCAGGTCCGCGAACAGCTGCCCGTCCGGGTACGACTTCCGCAGCAGGTGCGCGGCGTGCACGGCCAGCGCGGACTTGCCGGCGCCACCGAACCCGGACACGACCGCGATCGGCGTCGCGGTGTCCGCCTCCCGTCCCTCGGTGAGACCGAGGACCTGCTTCAACGCCTCCTGACGGCCGATGAAGTCGCTGATGTCGGGTGGCAGGTGATGCGGGACGACCTGCTGCGTCGTCACCGCCGCGGGGGGCGGCGTCACCGTCAGCTTCGGCGGAGCGATCTCCAGGGTGCCGGTGAGGATCGCCGAGTGCAGGTCCCTGAGCTTCTCGCCGGGTTCGATGCCCAGCTCGTCGAGCAGGTGCTCGCGGGCGTCGCGGTAGACGTGCAGCGCGTCCGCCTGCCGTCCGGCGCGGTGGAAGGCCCGCATGAGCAGCTCACGCGTCTCCTCCCGGGTCGGGTGGGCGTTCGCGAGCGCCGACAGCCGTGTGATCGCGTCTTCGACCCGGTTCTGCGCGAGCTCGCAGCGGCCGAGCCCTTCCTCGGCGCTCAGGCGGGACTCCTCGAGCGACAGCGCGTGCCCACGGGCGAACTGCGCGTCGACGCCGTGCAACGCCGGCCCGCGCCAGAAGGCGAGTCCGTGCTGGTAGTGCGTGATCGCGGTGGCGTGGTCGCCGGCCCGTTCGGCCTGCCGCGCCGTCGTCAGGTGTTTCTGGAACAGCTCGACGTCGCTGTCCAGGTCGAGGAGGTACCCCGGCGCCCTGGTGACCAGCGCCGTACCGACCGCGCGCCGCAACGACGACACGTAGGTGTGCACCAGCGCACCCGCGGTCTGCGGCGGTGACTCTCCCCAGATCAGGTCGATCAGCCGTTCCACCGGCACCACCTGACGCGGCTGCAACAGCAACGCGGCCAGCAGCGTCCGCGGCTTCGGCCCACCCAGACCGACCTGTCTGTCGCCGACCCAGACCTCGATCGGCCCCAGTACGAGCGCTCGCACGCTCACACCCCCATCCCCCCAGAACTGAGCTGTGTCTAGGAGACTGCCTCATTTCAGTTGATCGCGACACGTTTCCGCGACGCCAAGTGTCAGCGCAGCGAGTCCAGGTGCCTGCGCAACAGAGACACGGTGAGGTCCGGCGTCATCCGGTCCGGATGCAGCACCCCGTCGACGGTGAGGCCGTTGAGCAGCGACGCCAGCCGTTCGGACTCCAGGGCGACGTCGAGCGTGGCCGCGACGGTCCCCGCCTCGGTCATCACCGTCAGCGCGCGGCGGCAGAGCATGCGCAGGCCGTCGTAGAGCCGTTCGGCGTGCGGCACGAGCGACGGGCGGGTGCGGGACGCGGTGACGAAGGCCAGCCACAGCACGGCCTCGTCACGCCTGCGTTCGTCGAGCGGGAGCACCTCGGAGAGCACGCGTTCGGCCGGGCGACGCGGGTCGCTTCGATCTTCGAGCGACTGCACGTGGGCCATGACGCGCTGGTCTGTCGAGTGGATGAGGGCCTCGACGGCAAAGATGATCATGTCGTCGTGGCTGTCGAAGTAGTGGCGGATCGAGCCGATCGCGAGCCCTGCCTCCACCGCCACGTTGCGCAGCGAGGCCTGTTCGACGCCGTCGCGCACGACCACGCGGAACACCGCCTCGGCGACGGCTTGGCGGCGGGCGACGGGATCGACGACTCTCGGTGACACCTCCCTTTTGTAGCATGACCCTGCTAGTTTAAGTAGCAGAGTCATGCTACTTAGGGGGACGCAATGACATATCCGCTGATCGCGGCCGGTGTGCTGTACGTGCTCGTGCGCCGGTTCATGGGGGAACCGCTCAACGCGAGGGACCTGCTGGCGCCGCCCGCGTTCCTGCTGTTCTTCGGCGTCCGCGCGGTCGACGAGTTCCATCTGATCTACCTGCTCCCGCTCGCCGCCGGGTTCGCGTTCGGGGCGTTCAGGGGCATGACGATCAAGTTGTTCGAGCGCGACGGCCACCTGTGGCAGCGGTACACACCGTGGACGTTGCTCGTGTGGGTGACGTCGATCGGCGCGAGTTTCGGCTTCGCGTTGCTGCTCGACCATCACGCGCCGACGCAGTTGTCCATCGGCGTGAGCATGCTCGGCGAGCTGTGCACCGTGGGAGCCAAGGCGTTGAACACCGGGCTGCCGTTCGCGCCGGAGAAGCTGTCCAATGGACGGCATGGATCGTCGTGACTTCCTCGTGGGGGCCGGGCTGCTCGCCGTCGCACCGACCGCGTCGTCGGCCGCGCGGGGAGCGGACTGGGGCGCCGTCCGCCGCGAGTTCCGGCTGGACCCCGGCCTGACCAACCTCGGGTTGTTCTACCTCGCGTCGAACCCGCGCGAGGTGCGGGACGCGGTCGAGGAGTTCAAGGTCCGGCTCGACGCCAACTCGCACGACCTGATGCCCGACCAGGCACAACAGGTCGCCATCGCGCTCGGGCAGTACGTCGGCGGCGCTGCGGACGACATCGCGTTCGCGCCCAACACGACCATCGGACTCTCGATCGTCTACGGCGGCCTGAAACTGCGCGCCGACCAGGAGTTGCTGCTGGGCGACCAGGACCACGCGTGGCACCAGCAGGCCGCCAGGCTCGCGGCGTCACGAGTGGGTGCGAAGGTCAGGATCGGCACGCTCTACGAGAACCCGGCGAAGGCCACCGAGGACGAGATCGCTGTGCGGCTGCGGAACTCGATCACGCCGCAGACCCGTGCCGTCGGCATCACGTGGGTGCAGTCGAGCACGGGCCTGCGGATGCCCGTGCGGGCGTGCGCTTCCGTCGTCGCTGAGGCCAACAAGGGGCGCGCACCGCAAGACCGCTGCCTTCTCATCGTTGATGGCGTGCACGGACTGGCGGCGGTCGACGACGACGCGGCGCGCATGGGTGCGGACGTGTTCGTCGCCGGCACGCACAAGTGGCTGTTCGGACCACGCGGCACCGGCATGGTGTGGGTGAACCCCGAGGTGAGCGGCGAGATCGTGCCGCTGCTGCCGAACCTGAGCGACCGCAGCCAGACGGCGGCGCTCGGGCCCGGCGGCTTCCACGCGTTCGAGCACTACTTCGCGGTGCAGGCAGCCGTGCGGTTCCACCAACGCCTCGGCCGCGACCGGGTGGCGTCCCGGATCACCGAACTGGCCGGCCGTTTCAAGGACGGGCTCGCCGAGATCCCCGGCGTCGTCGTCCACACGCCGCGCGACCCGGCGACGTCCGCGGGCATGGTGTGCTTCGACGTGCCAGGCCACACCGGCCCCGAGGTCGTGGAACTGCTGGGGCGCAAGCAGATCCAGATCACCACGGCGTCCTACCGCATCCCGTACGCGCGGGTCGGCACGTCGATCCTCAACACCCCGGAGGAGATCGACCGGACGTTGCGCGAGATCAGCGCACTGGCTTGACGAGCCGGGGCAGCTCGGCCGTCCCGGGCGCTTCGAGCTGCACGCTGGTGTTCTCCATCTTCACCTGAGGCTGGTTCATCGCGTCGTGCGCGAACCACCCACCACCGAGAACGAGCACGAGCAACCCGGCCGCGATGAACGGCGTGGTCAGAACCCGCTGCTTCGGCTCTTCCTCCACACGAGGCTTCGGCACCTCGACGGTGGCCTGCTCCGCGGGTTCGGGCTCCAACTGCCTGGCTTCGAGGTACGCACCCGTCGCAGCCGCGCCGTCCGGTGCCCTCAACACCGGGATGTGCAAGCGCTGCGCGATCTCCTTGACCACCAACGGAATCCGCGACGACCCGCCCACCAGCAGCACGACGTCGGGCAGGCACAACCCGGCGCTGCCCGCCACCCGTTCCAGCGCGTCGACCGCCAGCTCGACCGACGGCCGGATGATCGCCTCGAACTCCAACCGGCTCAGCCTGACCTCGCGCACCTCCCCGTTCGTTGCGACACAAGGAATCCGCACCTCCGGGTAGCTGCCGAGCAACTCCTTGGCCTCGACACAGCTCCGCACGAGCTCACGGCTGTGCGCACCGATCTTCGCGATCACGTGCTCCGCGACCAGTTCGTCCAGGTGGAAGCCACCGACCTCGACCCGTTCCGGCACCCCGGCCAGCAACAACACACCTTGCTTGCGCAACACCGTGATGTCACACCCGGTGGCACCGAAGTCGAACACCGCCACCGTGCTGTGCTCGGGCATCTGCGCGTCAGCGTCGAACGCGATGGCGGCAGCATGCGGCGCCGGCACGAACAACACGTCCGCACGCCCCGCCTCGATCAGGTCATGACGCAACTGCTCAAGACGCTCGTGCGGCCAGCACAGCGGATGCGTCATGGCGACGCGGCTCGGCGACTCCCCGTACCGATGCGCGAGATCGTCGAGAACGTTCGCGATCTCCATGGCCGTCGCCTGCTGACGCCGGCCGTTGGTCGTGACGCCGCTGCCGGTCGCGACGGTGATGCCTGCGGATCCGAGATCGAGCCCAACCTGGTACGACATTGCGGGTCACCCCTCACTGCGGACACCCACAACACGTACGTCTCAGTTGGGCCGGTTCACTTCTTCTCACCGCCGGTGCTCGGCGCCGCAGACGCACACCCACTCCGGCCGGAGCCGCCGACGCGGCGCAGGTCATGCGATCATGTTCGGCGATCCTGACGTGGGCGGGCTCGTCTCGTCGTAGTCCTGGATCATCGGCCGACGAGTTGCCTCGCGAGCTGATCGGCCTCGTCCGCGGTGAACCGGCCGGTGATCTGCGTGGTGCCACCGGTGATCGGCGACTGGATGCTGGGTGCGCTGAGCACCCGCCCGTTGATCAGGATCGCGATCTGGTTCCCCACGTTGGCGGTCGTGAAGTCGCTCCAGGTCCGTGCGCCCTCTGCGTCGAACTCGACCGTCACCACGTGATCGGTGCCGTACTCGCTGGGACTGGCCTTGGCCTTGCCGACGCGGTCACCGTCGAGGAAGACCGGACCGAGGTCGTACTTGAACTCGCCTGCGTCGCAGGTCACCAGCGGGGCGGCCGCGTCGTCGTGGCCGGCCAGCGGGTCGGGGGCGCCGCAGTCCAACGTGCCGAGCGCCTGCTCTCGAGTGGTGGCGTCCGTGCTCTGCCGGGTCGCTCGCGCCGCCTTGACGGCCGGGTCGTCTGCCTCGTTCTGCGGCGCCGGGTGGCCGGACGACGGCTTGGACGACGGCGCGACGCTCTCCACCTTGCGGAATGTCAGCTTGCCCATGAGCCACGCCTCCCTGGCGGGTGTGTCCGGCTCGGTGGCCGTGCAGGCGGCGACGGCGAGGAGCAGCACCACGGCAAGGATCTTCATGCCGTTGACTTACCACGCGGCCACCGCCCGCAGCAGGCGAATCAGAGCGCCATCAGCCGTTCCGCCGCGACTCTCGCACCGTCCGTGCGGACCTGCACGGCGACTTTCGCGGCCTGGTCGGAGAGCTGGAGTGTCTCGGCCAGGACCTCTGCCGTCACGGCGCTCGTCGAACGGCCGATGTTCAGCCGTTCGACCTGGCTGCCCCAGTAGTACTGGTCGTACATGTGTGGCAGCACGATCTGCGGCCTGCCTGCCGCGGCGGCTGTCGTCGTGGTGCCGGCGCCGCCGTGGTGCACGATCGCGGCCATGCGGCGGAACAGCGCCTGCTGGTTCACCTCGCCGATCGCGATGCAGTCCGGGGCGTCGTCGGTGAGCTTCAGGTCTGCCCAGCCTCGTTGCAGGACAACGCGTTTGCCCAGCTCGCGGGCGGCGTCGACGGCGTCGTTCGCCGCGTCCCGGCCGCCGCGCATGCTGCCCAGTCCGAAGTAGATCGGTGGTTCGCCGTCGTCCAGGAACGCTGCGAGTTCCGGGCTGAGCGGGCGTTGGTCGTCGGTCAGCCAGGCGCCGGTCTGGACGAGGTCACCGGGACCTGGCCACGGGCCGAGCACCGGATCCGCGGCAAGCCACGGGGCGTCGCCGAAGATGTGGTCGCGGACGTCGTCGATCGGGTCGAGGCCGAGTTCGGCGCGCTCAGCGTTGAGGGTGTCGCGCGAGAACGTGAAGTAATGACGTTGCCGGTCCCATTGCGCGAGGTTTTCCTCGGGCGTTCCGTTCACTGGAACGCGGCCCAGCAACGCGGGCGGCGCGTGGTGCGGCGACGGCAGCGTGTTCGCGCAGAAGCTCGCGTACACGTAATGCGCGCCGATGCTTTCCGCCACGGAACGCGTCGCGTGCTGCAACGCCCCGCCTGCCACCAGTACGTCGGCTTGGCCGACCGCCTGCGTGACGACGCGGAACTGTTCCCTGACCGACTCCTCGGCCAGTCTGCGCAGCTCGTCGGGTGTGGTCTTGATGGCGGTGGCGTCGCGCAGGTTCGGGCCGACCGGCGTGAAGTCGATCCCGTTGCCGGTGACGAGTTCCTCGAAGTCCGGCGGCGCCACGACCCTGACGTCGTTGCCCAGTTCCTTGAGTCGCACGGCCAGTGCGGTGACCGGCTGCGCCTCTCCTCGTGACCCGATCGTCGACACGAGAAATCGCATGGTGAAACACCTCAATCCCCTGTTCAGGCCACGAATTGTGCGGGCGGCCCTGGGTCTTGCGGCAAGTCCCCCGCTGCGTTATAAGTTCCAATGGGGGAAATGATTCTCGGCTTTGCACGACACAGCCCGCCCGAGCACTCGGCTCGGACGGGCTGATTCGCGTTGCGGGCCCTAGTGCGGTGACCACGAACCTTCACCGGGTCTTCCGGCGCTCAGCAGGGCGCCTCGCGGCGCCGTCCCCGCGCCACCGTACGTCCAGTACTCGGGACGCGGGGACGGCACCGCGATGCACCCGTCTGACCGGCGAAATACCGGGTAAAGGTTAGTGGCCACCGCACTAGTGGGCCGCGTCGTCCCAGGAGCGCCCCACGCCGACCGAGACCTCCAGCGGCACCAGGAGCTGGTAGGCGTTGCCCATCTGGTCGCGCACGAGGGCCTCGACGGCCTCGCGCTCGCCCTCCGCGACTTCCAGCACCAGTTCGTCGTGGACCTGCAGGAGCATCCGGGACCGCAGATCGGACGACTCCAGCGCGCGGTAGACGCCGAGCATGGCCACCTTGATGATGTCCGCGGCGCTGCCCTGGATCGGGGCGTTGAGCGCCATCCGCTCGGCCATCTCGCGGCGCTGGCGGTTGTCCGACGTGAGGTCCGGCAGGTAGCGGCGGCGGCCGAGAACGGTCTCGGTGTAGCCGTCCTTGCCTGCCTTCTTCACGATCTCGTTGAGGTAGTCGCGCACGCCGCCGAAGCGGGCGAAGTACGCCTCCATCTGCTCGCGGGCCTCTTCGGTGGGGATGCGGAGCTGCTGCGACAGACCGAACACCGACAGGCCGTACGCGAGGCCGTACGACATCGCCTTGATGCGGCGGCGCATCTCGCCCGTCACCTCGGCGGTGGGGATCGAGAACGCCTGCGAGGCCACGTAGGTGTGCAGGTCCTCGCCGCTGTTGAACGCCGCGATCAGGCCCTCGTCGCCGGACAGCGTGGCCATGATCCGCATCTCGATCTGGCTGTAGTCCGCGGTCATCAGCTCCGCGTAGCCCTCGCCCACGACGAACGCCTGCCGGATGCGGCGGCCCTCGTCCGTGCGGATCGGGATGTTCTGCAGGTTCGGGTCCGTCGAGGACAGCCGGCCCGTGGCGGCGATCGTCTGGTGGAACGTCGTGTGAATCCGGCCGTCGTCGGCCACCGACTTCAGCAGGCCGTCCACAGTGGACTTCAGCCGCGTGACGTCGCGGTGCGAGAGCAGGTGCTGCAGGAACGGGTGCTCGGTCTGTTCGAACAGGTTCTGCAGCGCGTCCGCGTCCGTGGTGTAGCCGGTCTTGGTCTTCTTCGTCTTCGGCATGTTCAGCTCGTCGAAGAGGACCGTCTGCAGCTGCTTCGGGCTGCCGAGGTTGATCTCCTTGCCGATCACCGAGTACGCGTCCTGCGCCGCCTGCTTCACGCCGGCCGCGAAGTGCGCCTCCAGTTCCGAGAGGTGGTCGACGTCGATCGCGATGCCGACGGCCTCGACCTCGTCGAGCACGTTCATCAGCGGCAGTTCGAGGTTCGCGAGCAGGTCGGTGCCGCCGATGGTCACCAGTTCCTCGTCGAGGCGGTCGGCGAGCTCGGCGACCGCACGCGCCCGCAGGATCGTGCTGGTGGCGACCTTCTGCGCTTCCTCGGACTCGTCGGACAGCAGCGACAGCTGACCGTCACCCGACTCCTCGGCCCGCAGCTCGCGCTTGAGGTAGCGCAGCGCCAGGTCGTCCAGGGCGAACGACCGCTGGCCGGGACGCACCAGGTAGGCGGCCAGCGCCGTGTCGGAAGACAGGCCGCGCAACTTCCAGCCGCGGGCGCGCACGCGACGCAGCGGCAGCTTCAGGTCGTGGCCCGCCTTGGACACCGACTCGTCGGCCAGCCACGCGGCGAGCGCCTGCTCGTCGGCCTCGTTCAGCTCCGTGACGTCGACGTACCCGCCCTCACCGGTGGCGGTGCACAGCGCGACGCCCTCCAGGTCGGTCGTGATGCGCAACGCGACGCCGACCCGCGTCTTGCGCGCGTTCGCGTCGAGCCACTTCTTGAGCGTGCCCGCGGGGATCGCGCCGCCGGAGACCTCGAAACCCTCCTCGGCCTCGGGCTCCGCGGTCGTCAGCGTCTGGAACAGACGGTCGCGCAGGACGCGGAACTCCAGCTCGTCGAACAGGCGGTGCACGGCGTCGCGGTCCCACTGCTGCACCTCGAGCCCGTCGATCGCGTACGGCAGCTCGACGTCCTTGATCAGCTCGGTGAGCTGGCGGTTCATGATGATGTTCGCCAGGTTGCCGCGCAGCGCCTCGCCGACCTTGCCGGGCACCTCGTCGATGCGGTCGACGAGCTCGTTGAGGCCGCCGAACTGGTTGAGCAGCTTGATGATCGTCTTCGGGCCGACGCCGGGGGTGTTCGGCAGGTTGTCCGAGGAGTCGCCGCGCACCGCCGCGTAGTCCGCGTACTGCTCGGGACGCACGCCGTGCTTCTCCTCGACGTACGCCGGGGTGAAGCGGCCCATCTCCGAGACGCCCTTGACCGGGTACAGCACCGTGACCTTGTCGTTGACCAGCTGGAACGCGTCGCGGTCGCCGGTGACGATCTCCACCTCGACGCCCTGCGCCACGGCCTGCGTGGTCAGCGTGGCGATGATGTCGTCCGCCTCGTAGTTCTCCTTCTCCATGGTCGGGATGGCCAGCGTGGCCAGCACGTCCTTGATCAGGGAGACCTGGCTGCGGAACTCGTCCGGCGTCTTGGAGCGACCGGCCTTGTACTCGGGGTACTGCTCGGAGCGGAACGTCTTGCGCGACACGTCGAACGCCACCGCGACGTGCGTCGGCTTCTCGTCCCGCAGGATGTTGATCAACATGGACGTGAACCCGTACACGGCGTTCGTGACCTGGCCCGTCTTCGTCACGAAGTTCTCGGCGGGCAGGGCGTAGAACGCTCGGTAGGCCATCGAGTGACCGTCGATGAGCAGGAGCCGCTTCACGTCTGAGGTAGTCACGGTCCCGAGTCTAGGGTGGGGGTCTGACAGTTTTGCTTGAGCCCTTGGAGCCTGCGTGACCCCCGACCTGCCTATCGAGTTCGCCGACGAGCAGTTGCATGTTCGGATGGGCATCGAAATCACCCAATGGGATGTTCAGGAAATGATCGGCACGATGCCGGTCAAGGGCAACCGCCAGCCGTTCGGCCTGCTGCACGGCGGCGCGAACGCGGTGCTCGCCGAACAGCTGGGGTCCGTCGCGTCCGCGATGCACGCCTCCCAGTTCAACTGCATCGCCGTCGGGCTCGAGCTGTCCTGCACCCATCATCGAGCGGCGCGCGAGGGCACCGTCACCGGCGTGGCTCGCCCGATCCACCTCGGTCGCAGCACGACGACGTACGAGATCGTGGTGACCGACGAGGAGGGCAAGCGCACCTGCACCGCCCGCCTCACGTGCCTCATCCGCCCGAAGCCTCCCGGCGCCTGAACACTGGGGTAAACCACACCCTCGTTGTGCGGTTTGCCCCAGTGTGCGACCAAGATCAGCCCGACATCGTTGGGCCATGACCTTCACGACTCGACTCACAGCGGCAGTCCTGTGCGGCGCGCTGGTCGCGGCCTCGGTCCCGGCCACCGCGTCGGCCCAGACGGCCCGCGGCGAGCTCCTCGACGTCGTCCCGGTGTCCACGATGGACACCAACCAGCTGGTCACTTACCTGGGGGACCACGACCTGGACGCCTCGCGCGTCCGCTTCGCCGTGGACGCGAAGCGAATCACCTACCGCACCATCGACGCCTTCGGGAAACCGACGACGGCGAGCGCCCTGATCGCCTTACCGCGCAACGGGAACCGAACACCCCGCCAGGCCACCTGGCTGCACGGCACCACCGGCTACCGAGGCTCGGTGGCGTCGGTGGCGGACGGCAACGACCGGGCCGCGGCCCTGCTCTTCGCCTCCGCCGGCTACCTGACCACCGCTCCGGACTACCTGGGTCTGGGCACCGGCCCCGGCTACCACCCGTACGTGGACGCCCCGTCCACCGTCACGGCGTCGGTCGACGCCTTGCGCGCGGCCCGTGAGTACGCCGCGTCGAAGGGCTTACGCCCGGACTCGCGCGTGATGATCACCGGCCACTCGCAGGGCGGCCACGCCGCCATGGCGCTGGGCCAGGCTCTGCAGTCGGGCGCCGACCGCCGTCTGAAGGTGGGCGCACTCGCTCCCATCGGCGGCCCGTTCAAACCGAGCCTGCTGGTGGCCAAGGCGACGAACGACGAGATCTCCAACGGCGTCGCGTACATGGCGTACTGGACGGTGGCGTGGAACCGCCTCCACCACCTCTACGACGACCCGGCCGAGGCCTTCCGCGACCCGTCGATCGAGTCCCTGTTCGACGGCGACCACCGCAACGAGGACATCTTCCCGCACCTCCCGGCCACCATGCGGGAGCTCCTGACCGAGACCTACTTCGACCGTGTGAAGCACCCCGAGGGCATCCTGCGTGCCAAGCTCCACGAGGCGGACGGCTACTGCGACTGGCGCCCCACGGTCCCGGTGACGATCTACTCGTCCGCCGGGGACAGGGACACGCTCCTGGAAACCTCGGCGTACTGCGACCAACGCCTGAAAAAGCACCACGCCCGCAGCACGCTGATCGACCTGGGCGCGGACGTGAACCACGGCAGGGCGGCCAAACTCGCCCTGCCCCGCATCCTGGCCGACTTCGACGGCAGCTGAAACGAAAGCGGGGCGGAGGAAAGTCCTCCGCCCCGCTCCCACAACCGAGAACCTCAGTGAGCCTCACCCAGGTACGCGTCGCGCACCCGCTGGTCGGCCAGGAGCGAGTGCCCCGGACCGTCCAAGGTGGTCCTGCCGAGGTCGATCACGTACCCGTGGTCCGACAACGCCAGCGCCGCCAGGGCGTTCTGCTCCACCAGAAGGATGGTGGTGCCCAGCGACTGGAGCTCCTTGATGGTGTCGAAGATCTTCTGCGTCATGATCGGCGAGAGACCCATCGAGGGCTCGTCGAGCATCAGCAGGCGGGGCTTCGACATCATGGCGCGGCCGATGGCCAGCATCTGCTGCTCACCACCGGAGAAGAGCCCGGCCTTGTTGTGGCGGCGCTCCCCCAGCACGGGGAAGAGGTCGTACACGCGCTGCATGTCGGCCTCGACGCCGTCGTCCTTGCGGACGTAGGCGCCGAGCTGCAGGTTCTCCTCCACGGTCATCCGCGGGAAGAGCCGGCGGCCCTCGGGGCAGTGCGCGATGCCCTCACCGAGGATCGCGTGCGCCGGGTCGTTGTGGATCGGCTTGCCCTGGAACAGGATCTCGCCGGACGCCGGACGCAGCAGACCCGAGATGGTGCGCAGGGTCGTGGTCTTGCCCGCACCGTTCGAGCCGATCAGCGACACGATCTGGCCGGCCTCGACGGTGAACGAGATGTCGCGGACGGCCTCGATGGCGCCGTAGGCGACCGAGAGGTTGCGGACTTCGAGCAGCGCGGTCATGCCTGCTCCTCCTCAGCAGAAGCAGCGGCGGCCTCGACTTCGTGCGCGACTTCCTCCGGCGGCTTGCCGAGGTAGGCCTCGACGACCCGCGGGTCCGCCCGCACGACCTCGGGGCTGCCCTCGACGAGCAGTTCGCCCTGCACGAGCACGGAGACCGAGTCGCACAGCCCGAAGATGAACTTGATGTCGTGCTCGATGACGACGACGGACACACCCGTCTCGCGGATGCGGAAGATCAGCTGCTGCGTCGCTTCCGTCTCCTGCGGGTTCATACCCGCGGTGGGCTCGTCCAGCAGCAGCACCGCCGGGTCCGTCGCCAACGCGCGCGCGATCTCCAGACGGCGCTGGTCGCCGTACGGGAGGTTGCGCGAGAGCTCGTCGTCGACGTTGTTCAGGCCGACGAACGCGAGCAGCTCCCGCGACCGCTCCCGTGCCGCCCTCTCGCCACGCTGGTAGGCGGGGCCGTGGAACAGCGAGGCCAGCGGGCCCTGCTTCATCCGGACGTGGCGGCCCACCATGACGTTCTCCAGCACGGACATGCTGGGGAACAGGCGGATGTTCTGGAACGTGCGGGCCACGCCCGCGTCCGTCACCTTCGCCGGGTCGCCGGGCAGGACGTTGCCCTTGAGCAGCACCTCGCCCGTGGTCGGCGTGTAGAGACCGGTCAGGCAGTTGAAGAACGTGGTCTTCCCCGCGCCGTTCGGACCGATCAGGCCGACGATCTTGCCTTCTTCGAGCGTCAGAGTGACGCCCTTCAACGCCTTGAGGCCACCGAAGACCATCGAGACGTCACGCGCTTCCAGTACAGGCGTGCTCATGCCTTCTTCGCCTCCACATGCGCCTCTTCGGCGTTCTCATCAGCGCGCTCGATCATCTCAGCGCGCCTGTGCGCATCGGGGATCAGGCCGACCGGCCGGAACCGCATGATCAGGATCAGCGCGAGGCCGAAGATCATGAGGCGGTAGTCCTCGAAGTCACGGAGCTTCTCGGGCAGCACGAACAGCAGCGCGGCACCGAGGACGGCGCCGGGGATCGAGCCCATGCCGCCGAGGATGACCGCCGCGAGCAGCGTGACCGACTCGAGGAACTTGAACGACTCGTAGGACACGGTGCCGTTCTTGTGCGCGAACACCGCGCCCGCGAGACCCGCGAGCATGGCACCGATGAGGAACGCGAGGATCTTCATCTTGCCGGTGCGGATGCCCATCGCGCGGGCGGCGTCCTCGTCCTCGCGGATCGCGATCCAGGCACGGCCGATGCGGCTGAACTTGAGGTTCGCGAACACCGCCATCGTCGCCGCGACGAGCAGCACGATGAGGACGTAGTAGAGGACACCGGCGGGAAGCTTCACGGCGCCGATCGAGATCGACTTGTTGAACTCCGCGCCGAACAGCGACAGCGCCGGAACACCGGGGATCGCGTTGGAGCCGTTGGTGATGCCACCGATGTCGTTCTGCGCGGAGCGGGTGAAGATCTCACCGAACGCCAGCGTCACGATCGCGAGGTAGTCACCGCGGACCCGCAGCGTCGGCGAACCGACGATGGCGCCGAAGATGCCGGCCACGACGGCCGCGATGACCGCGGCGATCGGGAACGGCAGCGTGATGCCGAAGTGCGCGGTCGCGGCACCGGAGAAGTTCGCTGCCACCAGGGCACCGATGCCCATGAACGCCACGTACCCGAGGTCGAGCAGACCCGCGAGACCGACGACGATGTTCAGGCCGATCGCGGTGGCGGCGTAGATGCCGATGTTCGCCGCGACCGTCATCCAGTACTCGTTGCCCGCCTCGGTGAACGGCAGCAACAGCGCGCACGCCGCCAGCACGATCACGCTGAACACGCGGTGCTGTTCGGACAGCGCCGAGAGCCAGCGCACGAAACCGACGCCGCTCAGCGCGCCGAGCACACCGGCGGCGAACCCGAGGAACGACAGGAAGATCGCGCCCGCGTACGGGTTGGCGGAACCGACGCCACCGGTGGTCAGCATCGCGGCGACGGCGTAGAGCACCGCACCGAACGACACGAGCAGCACCAGGTACGCGACCGGGGTGGAGACCTTGAACCTCCACTCGCCCACCGGCCCGATGCCGATGCCGTAGCCCGCGAGGATCGCCAGCACACCGGCGACCAGGCCTACGACCGCACCGAACGCGGTGGCACCGTCGAGAGCCGTGAT
Organism: Lentzea sp. NPDC102401; assembly: GCF_044765805.1. Lineage (NCBI taxonomy): Bacteria > Bacillati > Actinomycetota > Actinomycetes > Pseudonocardiales > Pseudonocardiaceae > Lentzea > Lentzea sp. NPDC102401. Next base: position 158,902 of record NZ_JBIWKS010000004.1, read on the forward strand.
GGCACCGAGGCCACCGCCCTTGACCGTGATGTACGCGGCGTTGACGAACGAGACGAGGGCGAGGCCCCAGCCGAGCGCCCGGACGACGCGGCCCTTGGACGGGGTCGGCGCGAACGCCGCGACCAGGATGAGGACGCCCAGCAGCAGGACGTGCCAGCGGAACCCGGTGACCAGGAACGGCGCGTCGAAGAACTGCAGCGTCGCCTTGTCGGGCCAGTTGCCGTCGTTGAGGCTGAACGTGACCCACGGCAGCAACGCCGCGACGATGCCGAGAACACCACCGGCGGCCGCGAACGGCTTGCCGAGGGGTGCGAGCGCGGAACGCTTCGCAGAAGTGTCGACCGTACTCATGCGCGCACCCTTTCCGGCTCACCGAACAGACCCTGCGGGCGGAAGACGAGCACGAGGATCAGCACGACGAAGATCCACACGTAGTCGTACTGGGTGCCGCCCGGCATGTACTGACCGGCAACGGTCTTGATCAGACCGATGATGAACGCGCCGATGACCGCGCCGCGGATGCTGCCGACGCCGCCCAGGACGGCCGCCGTGAAGGCGAAGATGCCGTTCTGGAAGCCCATGTCGATGTTGATGTTGTTCAGGTAGCCGCCGAACATGATGCCGGCGACACCGGCGAGCACGGCGCCGATGATGAACGTCAGCACGATCACGCGGTCGGGGTTGACGCCCATGAGCTTCGCGGTGTCGGGGTCCTGCGCGGTCGCACGCATCGCGCGGCCCATGCGCGAGCGGTTGATGTAGGTCTGCAGGATGATCGCGAGACCGACCGAGAGCACGACGAGCAGCACACCGGTCCACGAGATGTTGACCGAGCCGATCGAGAGGTTGCCCTCGGGGAAGACCTTGGGGTACGGCAGGTTGGACTTCGCGTTCGGGTAGAAGACGCGCACGGCCTCCTGCAGGAACACGGACACGCCGAGCGCTGTGATGAGCGGAGCCAGCCGAGGCGCGTTGCGCAGGGGCCGGTAGGCGAACCGTTCCATGATCACGGCCACGACGACCGCCACCACGATGCCGCCGACGAACATGAGCGGCAGTGCCACGGCAGGCGACTTCTTGAGGTCGTCAGGAAGAAGCGTGAACGTGGCGAGGCCTCCGTACGAGGCCACCATGAAAACCTCGCCGTGGGCGAAGTTGATCAGCTGGATGATGCCGTACACCATCGTGTACCCCAGGGCGATCAGGGCGATCAACGCACCCTGAATGACCCCGTTGGCCAGCTGTTGAAGCAGGACTGACACGACTACCTCCGTAAACAACGGGGGCGAGCAAACAACGCCCGCCCCCGCCGTGGCTTCAATCAGTGATTAGGTAGTCGTCAGCCGGTGAAGGTGCCGGTCTGAACGTCCTTCCACTTCGCCGAGGTGACCTGGTACACGGTCAGCACCTTGTTCGTGCTGTCGCCGTACTGGTCGAACTTGACCTCACCGGTGGCACCGGAGCCGGCGTAGGCACCGACGTTGGTCAGCATGGCGTCACGCTTCGACTCGTCCCAGGCAGCGCCGTCGACGGTCTTGGCGAGGGCACCGATGATCGCGTTCGCGGCGTCGTAGGAGAACGCACCGTAGGCGGCGTAGTCCTCCTTGCCGAACTTCGCCTTGTACGCGTCGACGAAGGCCTTGGCCGTGGCCAGGGACTCGGTCGGGGCACCGACGGAGGTGGCGAGGTCGCCCTCCTTGCCGCCGAGCTCGATGTACTTGCCGTCGAAGATGCCGTCGCCGCCCATGAGCGGAACGTCGAGACCGGCGTCCTTCATCTGCTTGGACAGCGGGCCGGCGACCGGGTACTCACCGCCGTAGTAGACGGCCTCCGGGCCGAGGGCCTTGATCTTGGCGATGACGCCGGAGAAGTCGGTGTCCTTCTCGCCGACCTTCTCGGAGCCGACGATCGTGCCGCCCTTCTTGCTGACCTGCTTGGACAGCTCGGCGGCCAGGCCCTCACCGTAGGTCTTGCCGTCGGTGACGATGGCGATCTTCTTCTTGCCGGCCTTCTCGACGAGGTAGTTGGCCGCGTACGGCCCCTGCAGGTCGTCGGTGGTGCAGACGCGGAAGTAGTTGTCGAACTGCCGCTTCGGGGCCGTCAGGAAGTCGTTACCCCTGGTCAGCGACGGGTTCGTGTTGGCGGGCGACACCTGGGGGATCTTCTTGTCCCGCAGGATCGGCTGCACGGTCTGGGCCACAGACGAGTTCAGCGTGCCGACGACACCGACAACGTTCGGGTCGGTCGACAGCTTCGTGGCGGCCTGGGCACCCTTGGCGGGGTTGGCCTCGTCGTCCTGGGCGGACACGGTCAGCTTGTAGCCCTTGACCGTGCACTTCTTGTTCGCCTCGTCCACGGCGAGCTCGGCGGACTGCTTGATGCCGACGCCGAGAGCGGACAGGTTCCCGGACAACGGGGCGACAACACCGACGGTCAGAGTGCCCTTCGACGTGTCGCAGCTGCCCCCGGTGGTGCCGCCGCCCTCGGTCTTGTTCGAGCCACAGGCTGCAAGAACAAGCAGCGAGGCGCCGACGATCGCTGCGGACTTCACAGAGTGCTTACGCACGTGATGTCCCTCCTATATCCCTGCTCCCGGCTACGCGAGATCTCCGCGCACCGCTCCATCACCCTCTCCTGAGGGATGGCCGGAACCTAGGCGATGACTGTGACCGCAGTCATCAAAGCCAATGGGCTCGTGACCATAACGCAACGCGGCGTTATGTTTCACTTAAGCAATGTCACAGACGGTAACCTTCGTTCACTCTTTGGACGGCTGCCATAACGTGGACGTATGACTCCGCGTCGTCGAGTGATCACCGCGGTGGGCGCTGTCGCGATCATCGTCGCGGCGGTGCTGGTTCTGCGCGAGTCCGATGATGCCCTGAAGAAGCCCAGTTCAGAGGCCGTTCGCTTAACTAAGTACACAGCGGATTTCGTCAGGGTTTCGGCGACGCCACCTCCGCCCGGCCCGCCGTCCTCCGTATGGAGCAGCGACGGACGAGTCCAATGGGCACCTGTGCCGGGTGCGGCCGGGTACGAGGTCCTCGGAAAACTCGTCGCGTCGCCCGAGATCACGGGCTCCGGACGGCCGGACGTGCGCGCGGTGGACGCCTTCGGTCAGCGATCTTCGCCGGTCAGGGCCGAGGAGCGGCCGAGTGACGACGGCTGGCGGCGGGCGGTCGGCGGCTGGCTGGACGACTTCGACGACACGTTCCTCGACCGCCGCTACCACCTGAGCGGCCGGCGCGGGTGTGTGAACCCCGGCTCGGGCTCCGGCGGCCGCCTGGTGATCGACATGCCGTGTGGAAACGACACGGCCGTGCTGCGCTCACGGGCGCCACTGCTGTTGAAGGGATCGGCTGAACTGGGCCGCGTGGTCGTCGTGACGGACGCGGCAGGACCGCGCGGGAAACTCGTGGTCGATCTGGCGCCCGGAACGCCTGATCGACTCGGACCCATACCTCCCGCTGATGCGGTTCACGTGGTGGTGGACGACTCCGTGGCTCCCGGAACGCGCGGTGCGGGCGTTCTGCATCGATTCGAAGTAGTGCTGACAGATAACGGCGTGCGGGTCCTCCAGGACGGCACCGAGATCGCGACTTCACCCGTCGTGCCGCAGTGGCGAGAGGCGAGCGTGCTGATCGGCGTGACGCCTCCGATCAGCTATCCCGGACGCGTGGAAATCGACGCGATCGGCATCTCCGGCTCGCATGGCCCCGTGGACGAGGTGATCGAGACACCGCTCGTGGCGGGGACGCTGCGCGTGCTCGAACCCGAAGAGGAGGCACCGGGCATCGGCGTGGCGCGCGCACCGTTGCGTGGGGTCTCTTCGGCGCGCTTACGAGCAACGGTCCGGTTCGGCGACGGCGGCGACCCGAACGGCCTGGTCGCGCAGCTCGGGTCGGCGAAGGTGCCGCTGCGGCCGGCGGTGAACGGCTGGTCCGCGGCGGAGGACAGCGAGTTGACGCTGATCGGGAACGTGCCCGCAGAGCTCCTCACCACGGACGGGCCGGACGCGTTGACGCCGTTCGTGCTGCGGATGCCCGGCGCGTCGCAGGCCCAGGTGCTGGAGAGCTACCTGGAGGTGCCCGGCCGGTCTTCGGTGAAGCTGGAGAACGCACCGGACGAGCCACCGCCCGTTTTGCCCGTCATGACCGCTGAGATCAACGCTAAGGGCCCGAACGACGCGGCACTGGTGATCGCCCTCGACGCGGCCCACGCACGGTCAGTGGCGCCGATAGCGGGCTTCGAGGTGTACGTCGACACCTCTCTCGCGGCGACCGTGCCGATGCCCGGCGGCATAGGGGGCCGGCACGAACTGGAGATCTCGCTGAAAGGCAGCCACAACGTCGAAGTCCGCCTGCGTCCCGAGGATCCGGGACGGCAGACGGACTCGGTGTGGCTGGAGCTGCGCCGAACCTGACGAAGTGCTGTGGCCCGGCCCGTTGGCAGCAACCTGCCGGGCCACAGCACTAGCCGAAGTTCTCGATGACGGCCTCTGCGACGGCCTTCATCGTCGTGCGGCGGTCCATGGCGGTGCGCTGCACCCACCTGAACGCCTCCGGCTCGCTCAGACCCTGTTTGGTCATGAGAATGCCCTTGGCCCGTTCCACGACCTTGCGGGTCTCCAGGCGCTCGGTGAGCCCGGCGACTTCCTGCTCCAGTGCGGCCAGTTCACTGAACCGGCTCATCGCCAGCTCGATCGCGGGCACGAGGTCCCGCTTGGCGAACGGCTTGACCAGGTAGGCCATCGCACCGGCGTCACGGGCGCGCTCGACCAGATCGCGCTGGCTGAACGCGGTGAGGATCACGACCGGCGCGATCCTGTTGCCGGCGATGTGCTGCGCCGCCTCGATCCCGTCGACCTTGGGCATCTTGACGTCCAGGATGACCAGGTCCGGATTGAGCTCGGTCGCGAGCTTGATGGCCTCTTCACCATCTGCGGCCTCGCCCGCCACGTCGTAGCCCTCTTCGCGCAGCATCTCGACGAGGTCGAGACGGATCAGCGCCTCGTCTTCGGCGACGAGGACGCGAGGGGCCTTGCGCGTGGCTTCGGCTTGGGCCTCGGCAGCCTGCTGGGTCACCGGGGTCCTCCTGACGATCGTTCCTGCGGGCGAAAGCGCAGTCTACCGGCGGTCAGGTCGCTGATCGGGCTGACCAGCCGTGACGGCAGACACGAACTCATCAGGCCACGGATAGGTCCGCAGGCCTTCCTCGACGTCCTCGGACGGCGCGTCGATGCGGCGCGGCGTAATCTCGCGGGTGGTCCCGAAGTCCGGGTGGCCGAGCTTCTGCCTGATCTCGTCCTCGGACGGCCCACCGGCCCACTCGACGAACCAGGCTCCGCCCATCGGAAGTGCTCGCAACCAGCTCGCGTCATGCCACAGGTGTACCCGGCGCAGGAGAGCGCTCCCAGTGGCCGGTTCGGCGATCTCGTCGTCGTTGCCACCGCCGTCGGTGTACTCGACGCCGCGGTGCTCGTGCATCCAGCGCACGTAACGCATGCCGAGTTCCCACGCCTGCTCGTCGACCCCGGTCAGCACGACGCCGGCGTCCCCGGTGGTCAGCTCGGCCGACCGCCGGTACTGCCGGTGCTCGAGACCGGCGACGCCCATGCCGAACCCGCCCTCGGTGCGCGGCAGCAGTTCGAACAGCAGCGGGCCGAGAGCCCTGTCGCTCAGGTGCACCTTCAGAGGCTCCCCTGGTTCCACGGTCCGGAACGCGTGGGCGGGCCTGATGATGCTCGCGGGCGGCATCAACTGGAGCATGCTCGCGGCGGCACAACCCGCGACCAGCACCTTGGCTTCAAGCTGGCGCTGGGCCTCGCTGGCGGCCTCGGGCAACACGGAGTCACCGTCGCGGACGGCCGGGACCGCCTGGGACAGGTTCTCGCCCGTGTAGGTGCGCCGCAGATCGGCGAGCTGGTCCGTGGTGGACAGACGTGCCATGACAGCAGTCCTCGTTTCCGCCGCCCGGCTCGGCCGACAAGGACGCATGTGTCACGCGTCTACGTGGTCAGTTCGCTTCAGCGAGCAGGAGTTGCTGAACACTGCGGCGGAGAGTGCCGCTCACTGCCGGGGAGCGGCTCCAGCCTCACGTCTGCTCGGACGCCACGAACCACGTTACCGGACCGGCGCACCTGGTTTCCGCGCTAGTCGGCGCCCACGATCAGCTTGTACTTCACGTCGACGTCCCTGCCGTTCGCGGAGCCCCGGATCACCAGCTCGTGCTCACCGGAGGCGGGAGCGGCGATCCACGCGTACAGACCGCAGCCGACCGAGTTGATCCGGCCCGCCGACGTGCCGTACGGGTTGCCCGCGCGCGCTTCGTAGGTGAACGGCGTGGCGGACACCCTCGTCAGCGCCTGCGTCGAGCCGTCCATCAGCACCTCGCCCTGAGCGTTCTTCATGAACTTCTCGCAGCCCGCGACATCGGTCGCGAGGTTCACGACGGGCGCGAGCAGCGGCTTGGAGGCGGGGACGCGGCACTGCCGCTCGACCGGGCCCTCACCGAGCGACCCGGCGAGCAGCCAGACCTCGACGGGCTGGTCGCGCATGCAGTAGCGCCCGGAGGTGTCGGACACCGGGTTGCTGTTCGAGGGCTGGGAGGCCCAGGTCCACCAGCGCGCCTGGAAATCGGCGGGCGCCAGTTTGTCCGAAGTGGACGTTTGAGTTGCGGGGGGTTGTGCCGCCATTTGCGCGTTTCCGCCACAACCGGCGAGCAGAACAACCAAGAACAGCAGGACAATCCTCACTGGTTCTCGCGTCCCTTGCGTCGTTGTTCCTCCGCGCGCTCACGGCAGCGGCGCAGGAACTCCTGATCGTCGTCAGCATCGGTGGCCGCGAACCGTCCCGGCCGTTCGTACTCGGGAAAAGCAGAAGCATCGCGCTCGTAGGCCGCGAAACGCGCACGTCCGGCCCCCACCACCGGACGGCCCGCCACGAGCCACGCGATCGATCCCACCAACGGGAACAGCAAGACTAGAAGAAGCCACATCATCTTCGGCAGATTGCGAACCGAGCCTTCGTCGGTCGTGATCACGTCCACGACAGCGAAGATCGTCAGTCCTATCATCAGCACTCCGAACAGCCCACCGAAGTACAGCATCTCCACCCCCAGGTCGTGCGGTCGCCGCACATCGTGGCACAAGGGGCCACTCCCTGAACACAGTTCAACTGTCAATCAACCGGGGACCAATTCACGATGCCGTGAATCCTTCGAAACAAAAGCCGCGCGGAGGCAGGAAATGCCGTCCAGCGGCGGCCGGGCCGTACCAGACGGAACCTCGGGCGCAGCACGTCCCGTTCGGCCGTCAGGTCTACCTCGACTGTCGGCCGACCCGCGCAACCAAATCCTCCCGCGGGAGGAAAAGACGCGGCGACCACACCGAATTCGGTGCCCTGCCGCACCGGCCCGAATTGCGTTTCGCTCGATTCGAACGAGGTTTCGCGGACCGGAACGTTCACACCGTCCCAGGTGGACTGGACAACGTGACGGAACTCCGGATCGAGCCGTTCCGCGCCTGACCCTGAGCACCAGACCTGCTGCGCACCCGTTGTCCAGGCAGTAAGCGAGCCTTAGCGTCGGACGCATGCCCAAGGGTGCCGAGAGCTTGCTGACCGTCCTGGCCGCGCACGACGTCGAGGTGGTGTTCGGCCTGCCTGGTGTCCACAACCTCGCCATCTGGGAGGCACTGGGGAAGCACCCTGGCATCCGCATGATCGGTGTGCGCCACGAACAGACAGCGGTCTACGCGGCGGACGGTTACGCACGTGCCACGGGCAAGCTCGGCGTGGCGGTCGTGACCACCGGCCCCGGCGCGGCGAACACGCTGGGCGCCACCGGCGAGGCCTGGGCGTCGGGCAGCCCGGTGCTCGTGATCGCGACGGACATCCCGTCGACGCTCCGGCAGCCCGGCGTGTACCGCGGCGTGCTGCACGAGACGCGCGACCAGAAGGCCATGTTCACGCCGGTCACCAAGGCGTCGTTCGACGTGCCGTCCGCACCGGAGATCGCCGCCTACACCGACAGGGCCGTCCAGCAGGCCACCCAAAACCCGCACGGCCCGGTTTACCTGGGCGTCCCAACGGACTTCCTGTCCGCCGAGGTCCCGCACCACACCATCACGAAAGTCACGCCCGCTCACGCGTCGGCCGACCTCACCGAAGCCGAGAAGCTCATCGCCCGTTCCGAGCGGCCGTTGATCTGGGCAGGCGGCGGTGCGGCACGATCCGGCGCCGGACCCGCGATCGGCGCGTTGGCCGCCAAACTCCAAGCACCGATCATCACGACGTACGGCGCACGCGGCCTGACGGACAGCCCTCACGTCGTGCGCGGCCCAGTGCACGCACCGCCCGTTGGGAAGCTGTGGGACGACGCCGACCTCGTGATCGCGATCGGCACCGACTTCGACGGCATGATGACCCAGAACTGGTCGCAGCCGAAGCCGCGCGCCCTGCTGGCCGTCAACATCGACAAGGCAGAGGCCGGCAAGAACTACCCGGCGGACGTCACGATCGAAGGTGATGCGGCCACCGTCACCGCCGCACTCGTGGCCGAGGTGACCGCCAAACACGCCACCGTCGACGTCGACGCGGTCAACGCCGAGGTGCGCGCGCTGGCCGAGGCCGACTCCCCCGAAGCCATGAAACTGTTGCGGGCACTGGAAGGCACCGACGCCACGATCGTCGCCGACATGTGCATCCCCGGATACTGGATCGGCGGCTTCCACCACGTCACGAAGCCTCGCGGACTCGCCTACCCGGTCGGCTGGGGCACGCTCGGCTTCGGTTTCCCGGCGGCCATCGGCGCGGCCGTCGGCCACCGCACGATCGCGGTGGTCGGCGACGGCGGCTTCCTCTTCGCGTGCGGCGACCTCGCCACCCTCAAACAGGAAGGCCTGCCGCTCACCGTCGTGCTCGTGGACGACGGCGGCTACGGCATGCTCCGCTACGACCAGCAGATCGCGAACCACACCATCAGCGGCGTCGACCTGACCCGTCCGGACTTCGCCAAGCTCGCCGAGAGCTTCGGCATCCCCGCGGTCACCCTGAACGGCTTCGACGACCTCAGGTCCGCTCTGGACGAGGCTTCCGGCCCGTCCATGATCGTGGTCAACGCGAGCCTCAAACCACCGATCACCACCTCCCCGCGCTGGTACCGCAAAAACGCCACCTGATCAGGCACCCCCTGAGTACCTTCCCGTTCATGGGACGTGGGCTGGGGATCGTGCTCGCCGTGCAGGCGGTGGTGCTGACCGCGTTGTCGGGCCGTTACGGCTTCCACCGCGACGAGCTCTACTTCATCGCGGCGGGCAAACGCCCCGACTGGGGCTACGTCGACCAGCCCCTGATCACCCCGATCCTCGCCCGCCTGACGACGGCGGCGTTCGGCGAAACCCCGGTCGGCCTCCGCGTGGCAGCGACCCTCCTGGCCCTCGCCATCACGGTCGTGGTCGCGTTGATCGCCAAGGAACTGGGCGGCGGCTCCACGTTCGCGGCCGCAGCCTCGGCAACGTCGACGTTCGTCCTGGCCGTGGGCCACATGCTCTCCACCGCCACCGTCGACCTGCTGATCTGGACGCTCATCGGCTACTTCGCGATCAAGCTCCTGAAAACCGGCGACGGCCGCTGGTGGCTCGCCCTGGGCGCGACCGCCGGCGTGGGCCTGGCCAACAAGTGGTTGTTGCTCCTGCTGTTGGCAGCCATGGCGATCGCACTGCTGGCCGTCGGCCCGCGCACCGTCCTGCGCACCTGGTGGCTGGCCGCGGGCATCGCCGCGTGCGCCGTGATCGCGGCTCCAGTCGTGGCGTGGCAGGCGCTGCACGACTTCCCGTTGCTCACCGTCGCCCGCGGCATCAGCGAGGACGACGGCACCGAGAACCGGATCATGTTCGTCCCGATGCAGATCGTGATGCTGTCACCGCTCCTGGTCCCGGTGTGGCTGGTCGGCTTCCGAAACCTGTGGCGCGACAGGACCTTCCGCTCGATCGCCCTCGCCTACCCGATCCTCTGCGCGCTGTGCCTCGTCACCGGAGGCAAGCCCTATTACGCCGTCCCGCTACTTCTGGTGCTGATGGCGGCGGGCGCGCGCCAAGCGCAGGAATGGCTGTTGCGCCGCAGGGCGATCGGCAGTGTCCTGGTGGCCCTGAGCGTCATTCCCGCGTTGGTGGGTTCGCTGCCGATCCTGCCGCCCAGCGCACTGGGCCCGGTCATCGCCATCAACCCCGAACAAGGCGAACAGGTCGGCTGGCGCGAACTGGCCCTCACCGTCCAGGACGCGTGGTTCGAGAACGACCGCCCCGTCGTCATCACCCGCAACTACGGCCAGGCAGGCGCGATCGAGGCCTACACCGAGATCCACACCTATTCCGGCCACATGTCCTTCTACGACTGGGGACCGCCGCAGCCCACCAGCACCAAGGTCCTGCTGGTCGGCTTCAGCCAACCGCCGTTCGACGACTGCCAGGTCGTCGCCCAGCACCACAACCCCGTGGAGAACGAGGAAGACGGCACGGAGATAAAGCTGTGCACGGCCCCAACGGAACCATGGGAATCCTTCTGGCCGAAGCTGCGCCACTACTACTGAAACACCACTGACCACTTAGGACGTTGGACGAGTTCCAACACCGACCCCTCTTCGGCTGAATTCGGCCGAACCTGTTGGAAATAACCGATGTCTGGCCCTAGCTTCATTTCATGCCAAAGAGAGACTCCACGGTACGAGGGCGAGAGTTCGGCGCGGGCATACGCGCGGCCATCGAAAGCGCGGGCCTGACCGGACGCGGCGCCTCGCAACTCGCCGGCTGGGATCCCGCCAAGCTGTCCGACCTGATGAACGGCAAAGGCGGCATCAGCGAGCACGACCTCATCCGCCTGCTGGGCATCTGCCGAACCCCGCTGGAGGAGTCCGACCACCTGGTGACGATGTTCCGCGAGGCCGACCGTTCCGGCTGGCTCCAGGTCCACGGCGAAAGGCAACCGGTTCTGCCTCGCACGCTCAGCGAGCACGAAGCAGTCGCCACCGAAATCATCTGCTGGAGCATGAACCTGATCCCCGGACCGCTCCAGCTACCGGACTACTTCCGCGCGCTGATCGAGAGCAATCCGAACACACCGCAGACGGAGGCAGACGAACGCGTCGCAGCTCGGGCCGCTCGCCAACAGCAACTGTTCAGGCGCCGCTGCACCATGACGTTCTACATCCACGAGCAGGCTCTGCGCCTGCCCGTCGGCGGTTCCGAGGTCATGTCCGACCAGTTGCACCATCTGATGACCATGGGAGTCCGTTCGTACATCACCTATCGGGTCCTACCCACGTCGCTGGGGGCGCACGCGGGTCTGGCGGGATCGTTCACCCTCATGACGTTCGACAAGCTGGAACCGGTCGTGTTCATCGACGCCGAGAACCACGCCGTCTTCCTGGACGACAAGGACTCTGCCAAGGCGTACAAGACCATCGTGAGCTCCCTCGACCGAGCCGCGTTGGATGCGGAACAATCGAAGGAGTTGATCGAACGCATGACCTCATGAGGGGGCACGTCAGATGACCGAGTGGCGGAAGAGCACCTACAGCGTCAACGGCACGGACTGCGTGGAGGTCGGTCAAGGCGTCGGCGTGCGGGACAGCAAGGCTCCGGCCACCCACATCACGCTCGGACCTGATGCGTGGACCGCGTTCCTCGCGGCGACGAAGGCTGAGAAACTCGCCCGGTGACCCGAACCTGGCCCGAGAAGCTCGCCACCGACGAAGGCACGCTCGCCTGGGAGTTCCTGGACTTCCTCCGCAAGACCGCCGTGCTCAAGGTCGACGGCCTGACCCGCGACCAGGCGGCGGCAGCCCTGATCGCCACGTCCCCGAAGCTGACGGCGCTGGGCCTGCTCAAACACCTCACGGCCGTCGAGCGCTACTGGCTGTGCATCGCGGGCGCGGGCCTCGACCTGCCGTCGCTGTGGAAGGGCGACCCGGACCCGTCCTGGAACCTCGAGGACGACGACACCCCGGCGTCGCTCATCCAGGCCTACCGCGAGGAATGGGCGAACGCCGAGGCGCTGAAGAAGCTCGATCCCGACGCCACGGCGGCGGACGGCGAGCGCACCGTGCGATGGATCCTGGCCCACGTGGCACAGGAGACCGCGCGCCACGTGGGCCATCTGGACCTGCTCCGCGAACTCGCGGACGGCCAGACCGGCGAGTAGCCACCTACTCCGTCACCGGATCCCGCCCGGTGACGGCCCTGGCGGCCGCGACCCACCGAGGTGGCGGGTCGGCATCCGGCGAACCGACGCATTGCAACGCGAACGCCGTGACCACGCTGCCGTCGTCGAGCACGAACTCCACGCCGCGTGAACCCTGCCGTGCGCTCCTCACTGCCGAACGCAGGAACACCTTGCTCTCCCAAGGATTCGTGACGCGGACCCAGCTCTCGTCGAGCTCGAGCCGGGATCGGAACGCTGCCCACGCCGCGAACCCGAAGGCCACGTAGAACAGCACCACGACGACCAGTTCCACCACTGGCAGACCGTCGGTCCACTCGGGATTGAGCAACCGCGGCTGGAACACGAACAGCAGCCCCACCAGCGGCACGACAACGGCGACGATCCGAACCCACAGCCGGACGCGCCAGACCTGACGACCCACGCCGGGCGCCATGAGCGCTTCGGACCGTGAGCCGTCCGCGGGCTTCCGCCCGACCGAATCCTGGTTCGCCCAGTAGCGCAACAGAATCGGTCCGGCGAACATCACGACGAACACGGTCAGCGAACGTTCCGGCGCCGGGAGCGCCTCGTACGCCAGCGTGCAACCGATCACCAAGGCCGCGAAGACCAACAGTCGCAGCACCGTCATCTTCGGCAACAAGGGCTCCCTACCTCCAACTCCGGTGCCGCGACTGTCTGTCTGTCACCTATCGCCCGACCATCTCACCACCACCTGCGGTGCCAGTTCTTCTGACCCCACTTGTGGTTGCGGTAGACGACATACGGTCCCTTCTTGGCATGTTTCGCGACGTTGGCGTGTCTCCCCGGAGCCGCCGCGTTGAGGCGACGGATCCCCCAGACGCTTCCACGACCTCCGATCGCACCGAGGCCGGTGTCGACCGCGGCCTCCTTCCACGACCAGCTGCTCTTTCCGGCGTTCGTGGACGCATAGCCCGCGAACCCGGCCGCCACACCGACCGCGATACCGCAGACGACCGAGACACCACAGGCCGCGACACCGACAGCACCCGCGACATACGCCCCGACCTTGCCGATCAGGCGGATCGTGTCCTCGTTGCGGTGGTAGAACCGCTTGGCCGCACCAGCCGCCTTCCGGATGCACTTGCCCCACGAGAACGGGCTCCACGAGCACTTGCCGTCGAGGTCCAGCTCGTTGATCGGATTGCCGTTGGCGTAGTCGTAGTCGTTGGCGGATCCGCCAACGACCGGGTCGACGGACAGGAACCGGCCGAGCAGCGGGCTGTACGGACGGGCGCCCATCTGCACGATGGCGAGCGCACCCGCGTGTTCGTACAACCGCTGGTGCTGACCGAGCCAGCCGTTGTCCATCTGGCCGGGCATGTTGTCCGGCACGTTGTCGGGGTCAACGGTGCCCTCGGTCGTCAACGGCTCGCCGAACGGCGTGAACGTGCGCAACGCGCCGACCTGGGCGCAGGTCTTGCCGGTGGTGAGGCTGAGGTCGCCGCGCACCGACGGTTGGTCGTACGACCTGTCGTCACCCTTGATCGTTAGCAGCACACCGCCGGGCAGCAAGATAGACCGCGTCAGCAGCTGCTTGTTCGTGTCGAGCACGAGGTCCGCCGGGTCCGCGCCCACCGACTTCACGCCGAGGTTGCGGGCCACCGTGTCCCACGAAAGGTGCGTCGTGGAGTCGGCAACGGTGTACTCGGTCGTGTTGCCGTGCTTGTCGTACTTGACGTTCGTCACCGCGTTGGCGCCGACTGTGCCGAGCAAGCGATCGGCCGTCGTAGCAGTAACAGGTCTCCTGGACACCTGCCGTCGTCTGATCCAGCAATCGCACGCGGGTTGCCGTTGAGACCCGCGTTGCCGGCCGCACCTGCCACGCACCCGGTCGGGGCGTTCGAGGCGAAGTCGTAGACGCAGTTCGGCCCGCCAGGCCGTGCGTCCACACCACCGAGGCTCTCGTCGACGATGGTGCCCGCACGGGTGCGGGTCACCGCCGACACGATCTCAGCGCCGGTGCTGGTCCGCCACCTGTTCGACGTCGCCCGGCCGGCGGCGTCCTTGCCGATCGACACCAGCGAGGAACCGTTGGCGTAGTCGACCGACGAGATCTCACCCGCCGCGTCGTAGGTGACCGACGTGAGAGTCTCGCCGTCGAGCGACACGGCGAGCAACTTGCCCGAGTCGTCGTACGTCGACGTCGTGGTCTGCGCACCGCCGTTGGGCAGGTTCACCTTCTCGGAAGTGGAGCGACCGGCCTGGTCGTACTTGGTCTCCGTCCGCGCCGTGCACGTCGGTGTACTCGACGGTGCGGCCGAGCAGGTCGACCTTCGTCGTGACGGTGCCGTTGTGGTCGGTCACCGTCGACGCCAGCGGATCACCGTTGACCGCGTGGTTGGTCGTGACGACCCGTTCGCCCGCCGCCGAGTTCGCCGGGAACTTCATCGAGACGATCCGGCCACGCTCGTAGTAGGTCGTGCTCGCGTGCCTGACCGGTTCGTCGCATCCGGCTGGCAACAAGCGCGCCGGGCCAGCATCACCGGACCGTCCATCCGTCATGGCTGGCTTATGTAGCCACCCACGGTGTTCTGGCAGACCTCCCGCAGCGCGGTCACCGCGTCGCGCAGCAGCGGGTTGGTGTTCGCGGTGCGGTGCACCACGTGCACGTGCCTGCGCAAAGGTTTGTGGCGCAACGGCATCGCGTGCGTGCCTGCCAGCTCGCGGTAGCCGAGCGCGGGCACGAGCGCGACGCCGACGCCGGCCGCCACGAGCGACTGCACGACCTCGTAGTCGTTGCTGCGGAAGGCGATCTTGGGCGCGAACCCCGCCGCCGCGCAGAGGCGGGTGAGGCAGACGGCGCCGGAGGTGCCGTCACGCGAGGCGATCCAGCGTTCGTCCTTGAGGTCTTCGAGCCTGACGTTGTTCTTCGCGGCCGGGTGCTCCGCCGGAACCATCACCAGGAGCGATTCGTCCAGCAACGGCACCACGGTCAGTTCTTCCGGCCACGTGCGCGGCACCAGGTCGTACGCGTACACCAGCGCGAGGTCGAGCTCACCGGCCAGCACGAGCGGCAGCACGTCGTCCGGTTCCGCCTCGTCCAGGCGGATCTCGGCACCCGGCAGCTCCGCCTGCAGCCTCGCCAGCGCCTTCGGCACCACCCGCGAGCTCGCCGTGGGGAACGTGCCGATCCGCAGGCGGCCTCGCAGCCCCTGCACCATCGCCTTCACCTCGTGCTCGAACCCGTCGAACGCGGCGAGCAGTTCGCCGCCGCGGTCGGCGATCAGCAGGGCGGCTGCGGCCGGCCTGATCGAGTGCGCCTCGCGTTCGAAGAGCGTCACGCCGACCGCACGCTCGAACGCCGAGATCTGTTGTGACACGGCCGACGACGTGTAGCCGAGACGGCGGGCCGCCTCGGCGAAGGACCCCGCCTTCACGACCTCGACGAGCGTGCGGAGATGAACCGGGTTGAGCACCAGGTCAGCTTATGCTCGCCGTCGCGAGGTTTCATTCTGCAACCTCTGGCGCATCGGCAGCGCGCCTACCAGGGTGGATGCATGCCCTACATCTCCACGAACCCGTCGAACACCTCCGACGTGGTCGCCGAGATCGAGCTCGGGACCAGCCGCGACTTCGTGGCCGCCGCACAACGCGCCAAGGCCGCACAACGCGCCTGGGCACGTGTGCCCGCGCCCGTGCGCGGCCAGGTCATCGGCAACATCGGCCGGCTCGTCGAGGCGAACTTCGAACCCCTCTCCCAGCTCGTGACCCGCGAGATCGGCAAACCGATCGCGGAGGCCCGCGGCGAGGTGCAGGAGATCGTCGACACCGCCAACTTCTTCGTCGGCGAGGGCCGCCGCCTCTACGGGCAGACGGTCCCTTCGGAGATGCCGGACAAGCAGCTCTTCACGTTCCGCAACCCGGTCGGCGTCGCGGCGATCATCACCGCCGGCAACTTCCCGGTCGCCGTGCCGTCCTGGTACATCATCCCGGCGTTGCTCTGCGGCAACTCGGTCGTGTGGAAGCCCGCCGAGTACTCCGCCGCGTCGGCCCAGGCCTTCTACGACGTGTTCCAGGCCGCCGGCATTCCGGCCGGCGTGTTCGAGATCGTCTTCGCCGAGGGCTCGGAGACGTTCGACGGCCTTGAACAGTCGCTGCGGCAGGGCCTCGTCGACAAGGTCGGCTTCACCGGGTCCAGCGAGGTCGGTGTGCGCATCGGCGAACTGTGCGGACGCCACCTCCAGACGCCGTGCCTGGAACTGGGCGGCAAGAACCCGATGGTCGTCACCGAGGACGCGGACCTCGACCTGGCCGTGCAGGGCGCGCTGTTCGCCGGCTTCGGTTCCGCGGGCCAGCGCTGCACCTCGCTCGGCACGGCGATCGTGCACGAGTCGGTGTACGACGAGTTCCTGACCCGGTTCGTCGAGGCCGTCGCCGGCGCCGCCGTGGGCGACCCGGCCACCGACGTCCTCTATGGACCGTTGCTGGACGAGAAGTTCGCACTGGCGTACGAGAAGTACCTGGGCTGGATCGGCGAGCACCACACGGTGCACGGCCCGACCGGCCGCATCTCGGCTGCCAGCCCGCGCGACGGCTTCACTGGCGAGAACGGCTTCTTCTACCACCCCGCAATCGTTTCCGGTGTGCACGACGACGACGAACTGTTCCTGCAGGAGACGTTCGGGCCGCTCGTCGGCGTCATGAAGTACTCGGACCTGGACGAGGCGATCGAGCTGGGCAACAAGCCGGGTTACGGCCTGTCGTGCTCGATCTACACCACGGACCCGAACAAGGCCTTCCGGTTCCGCGCCGGCATCTCCGCCGGAATGGTGAGCGTCAACAACTCGACGTCCGGGGCCGAGGCGCACCTGCCGTTCGGCGGTAACGGCAAGAGCGGCAACGGCTCCCGGCAGTCGGGCGTGTGGGTGCTCGATCAGTTCACCCGCTGGCAGTCCATGAACTGGGACTACTCGGGGAAGCTGCAGAAGGCGCAGATGGACACTCTCGCGATCGAGGCGAACCTTGACTACCGCCTCGCCTGAGCTGCCTGCTCAAGCGGAGGTCGTCGTCATCGGCGGCGGGGTGATGGGCACATCCATCGCTTTTCACCTCGCCGAGGCAGGAGTCCGGGATGTCGTGGTCGTGGAGCGGGATGACCTGGGGTCCGGCTCCACCTGCAAGGCAGCGGGTGGAGTGCGCGCCCAGTTCTCCGACGAACTGAACATCAGGCTCGGAGCTCGATCCATCGAACTGTTCCAGCGCTTTCCGCAGCGCCCCGGGCAGGAGATCGACCTGCACCAGGTGGGCTATCTGTTCCTCCTCTCCTCCGACGACGACGTGACGGCGTTCGAGCGCAACGTCGACCTCCAGAACTCCCTCGGCGTGCGCAGTCGAATGCTGACTGTCGAGGAAGCCCGGCGGATGTCGCCGTTGATCGAGACGGACGGCCTGCTCGCGGCGACCTTCTCTCCAGACGACGGGCACTGCACGCCTGAGTCCGTCGTCCTCGGTTACGCCACCGCGGCCCGCCGATTCGGTGCCCGTCTGCACACCAGAACCACCGTGAGATCGATCGTAGGAACGGGGTCTGACACTTTTCGCGTCGAAACCGACCGCGGCGCCGTCTCGACGCCGAATCTGGTCTGCGCGGCGGGCGCGTGGTCGCGGGAGATCGGCGAGATGGTGGGCGTTGACCTGCCGGTTTCCCCGCTGCGACGACAGATCATGTTCACCGAGGCCATGCCGGAGCTACACGATCGGGTGACGCCGTTCACCATCGACTTCGGCAGCACCTTCTACTTCCACCGCGAGGGCCGGGGGCTGCTGTTCGGCATGTCCGACCCGGACGAGACACCGGGTTTCAAGCTGGACATGTCCGACGCGTGGCTGCCCAGGCTGACCGAGGCGATCGGAAGACGCGCGCCGAGGCTGCTGGACGTGGGCGTGCGCGACGGGTGGGCCGGGCTGTACGAGGTGACGCCGGACCACAATGCGCTGATCGGCTCGGCAGGCCGGTTCTTCTACGCCACGGGCTTTTCCGGGCACGGTTTCCTGCAGGGCCCCGCGGTCGGCGAGGTCGTGCGCGACCTCGTGCTCGGCCGCGAGCCCTTCGTCGACGTGTCCAGTTTGGACGCCTCCAGATTCGCCGCCGACCAGGCTCGGCCGGAACTCAACTGCGTGTGAGGACTGTGATGGACGTACTCGAGCTCATGGACGAGTGGGGGCCGGAGAAGGTCGTCTGCGTGTCCGACCGGCGCACCGGCATGAAAGGCGTGCTCGTCATCGACAACACCGCGCGCGGCATGGGCAAGGGCGGCACGCGGATGACTCCGAACGTGACGGTCGCGGAGATCGCCCGGCTCGCGCGCGTGATGACGTGGAAGTGGGCCGGGGTCGACCTGTTCTTCGGCGGCGCGAAGGCGGGGATCGTGTTCGATCCTTCCTCTCCTGGCAAGGAAGCGGCGCTGCGGGCGTTCGCGCGCAAGCTCTCCAACGAGGTGCCGCGCGAGTACGTGCTCGGGCTCGACATGGGCCTCACCGAACGGGATGCCGCGATCGTCCAGGACGAACTGTCGGACCGCGGCGCTATGATGGGCGCACCGGCTCAACTCGGCGGTCTTCCGTACGACGAGCTGGGCGTCACCGGGTACGGCGTGGCCGAGGTGGCGGACGAACTGATGGAGCTGCGCGGTAAACGCGTGGCGGTACAAGGTTTTGGCGCGGTCGGCGCCGCGGCGGCGAAGCGGTTCGCCGAACTCGGCGCGGTCGTCGTCGCCGTGTCCTCGGTGCACGGAGCGCTGGTCGACGCCGGCGGTCTGGACGTCGCACGACTGCTGAAGCTGCGGGACGAGTTCGGTGATCTCGCGGTCAGGGAGTACGGCGAAGTCCGCGAACTCGGCGCCGAACTTCGTGTGCCGTGCGACGTGCTGGTGCCGGCGGCGCTGCAGGACGTGATCGACGCGGAACTCGCGGGCGAGCTCGACACCACCCTGGTGGTCGAGGGCGCGAACCTGCCGACTTCCGCTGCGGCGCAGGAGGTTCTCGCGGAGCGCGGGATCGCGGTCGTGCCGGACTTCATCGCGAACGCCGGCGGCGTGGTCGCGGCGGCGTTCGCCATGGACGCGCGGTACTCGCCGTTCCCGGTGAACCCCGCGACGGTGCTGGAGGCCGTGTCCTCGAAGCTGAGGGCGAACGCGGCGAACGTCATCGTCGAGGCGAGAAGTCGTGGCACCACGACACATGTGGCGGCGCGCGAGCTGGCGCAGGAACGCGTGCTGGCCGCGATGAGGCTGCGGGGGCGGGTCGCATGAGCTCGCTCGAAGGCGTGGTGATCGCGGACTTCAGCCGGGTGCTGGCGGCGCCCTACGCGACGATGATGCTGGGCGACCTCGGCGCCGAGGTGGTCAAGGTCGAGCGGCCCGGCAGGGGCGACGAGACCCGCACGTGGGGTCCGCCGCACTACCAGGACGAGGCGACGTACTTCCTGTCCGTCAACAGGAACAAGACGTCGGTGCAGATCGACCTGTCGACGGAGGCGGGCCGGGAGAAGGCGCGCGAGTTGATCGCGCGGGCGGACGTCGTGGTCGAGAACTTCAAGCCGGGCACGATGAAGAAGTTCGGGCTGGACTACGAGTCGCTCGGGCGGGACGACCTCGTCTACTGCTCGATCTCGGGGTTCGGTGCGGGCAAGGGCGCGGACCTGCCCGGCTACGACCTGCTCGTGCAGGCCGTGGGCGGGTTGATGAGCGTGACCGGGCCCGGTCCGTACGAGCCGGTGAAGACCGGGGTGGCGCTGGTCGACGTGCTGACCGGGTTGCACGCGTGCGTCGGGATCCTGGCGGCGTTGCGGCACCGGGAGGCGACGGGGCTGGGCCAGCTCGTCGAGCTCGACCTGCTGACGGTGCTGCTGTCGAGCATGGTGAACCAGAGCGCTGGCTTCACGCTGGCCGGCTCGGTGCCGAAACCGATGGGCAACCGGCATCCGTCGATCGCGCCGTACGAGGTGTTCCCGACGGCCGACCAGCCGATCGTGCTCGCGGTGGGCAACGACCGGCAGTTCCGCCGGTTGTGCTCGGTGCTGGACGTGCCGGAGTTGGCCACGGACTCGCGGTTCGTCACGAACTCCGACCGGGTGGAGCACGTGGACGAGCTGTTCGAGGTGCTCGCGGCACGGCTGCGGACGCGCCCGGCGCAGCACTGGTTCGAGACGCTGACGCCGCTGGGCGTTCCGTGCGGTCCCGTCAACGATGTCGCGCGCGCGTTCGCGCTGGCGGAGTCGCTGGACCTCGCCCCGACCGCGACGATCGACGACATGACGCTCGTCGCGAACCCCATCCGCCTGTCGCGCACGCCGGTGACCTACCGGCTGCGCCCGCCGAAGCTGGAGCAGTGAAGTGCAGGACCCGTTGCAGTTGCTGGACATCCCGTCGTTGCTGGGCGACGAGGAGCGCGACATCCAGGCCACCGTCGCGCAGTACCTGACCGACCACGTCCGGCCGCACATCGCCTCGTGGTTCGAGGAGGGCATCCTGCCGCGCGAACTGGCGCAGGAACTCGGCAAGCTCGGCGTGCTGGGCATGCACCTGGAGGGCTACGGGTGCGCGGGCACGTCGGCGCTCGCGTACGGGCTCGCCTGCCTGGAGTTGGAGGCAGTGGACAGTGGCATCCGCAGCTTCGTGTCCGTGCAGGGTTCGCTGTCGATGTACTCGATCTGGAAGTACGGGTCGGAGGAGCAGAAGCAGGAGTGGCTGCCCCGCCTGGCCGCCGGTGAGGCGATCGGGTGCTTCGGACTGACCGAGCCGGACTTCGGCTCGAACCCGTCGGGCATGCGCACGCGGGCCGTGCGCGACGGCGCGGACTGGGTGCTCAACGGCACCAAGATGTGGATCACCAACGGTGGTCTCGCGGACGTGGCGACGGTGTGGGCGCGGACCGAGGACGGAATTCGAGGATTCCTCGTTCCTCGCGGCACCCCGGGATTCTCGACGCGGGACATCAAGCAGAAGCTGTCAATGCGAGCATCCGTCACTTCCGAGTTGATCCTGGAGGACGTGCGGCTGCCGGAAAGTGCCCGGCTGCCGCTCGCGACTTCCTTGCGCGCCCCGCTCACATGTCTGAACGAGGCGCGGTTCGGGATCGTGTTCGGCGCTGTCGGCGCCGCGCGGGATTCGTTGCAGGCGGCGCTGCGCTACGCCGGCACGCGTATCCAGTTCGACCAGCCGATCGCCGCGTTCCAGCTCACCCAGCGCAAGCTCGCGAGCATGACGGTGCAGGTCAGCAACTCGATGCTGCTGGCGTTGCACCTCGCGAGGCTCAAGGAGGCCGGCACGCTCAAGCCCGAGCAGATCAGCGTCGGCAAGTACAACAACGTCGAGTCGGCCATCGCGATCGCGCGGGAAAGCCGGACCATCCTCGGCGCGAACGGCATCTCACTGGAGTACTCGCCCTTGCGTCACGCGAACAACCTGGAATCCGTACTTACTTACGAGGGCACTTCCGACATCCACCTGCTATCCATCGGCCACGCGTTGACCGGAATCGCATCATTTCGTTGATCGTTCGCCCTATCCTGCACTCCGCAACGGGGTTCGCGGGTGGGAGGACGTTCTGCCGGAGGAGACAAACAGCCGCAGTGACGCGCGTCGCAACCGCAAGCGATTGCTGGATGCCGCGACGCACGTCCTGCGGGCTGAACCAGCAACGGCGACGATGCAGTCGATCGCGCGCAAGGCCGCGCTTTCGCAAGCGACGGCGTATCGGCACTTTCCGTCGGTGGAAGCGCTCGTGGTGGCCTACCACGAAGACGTCATGGCGTCGTTGGTCGAACACGGCGAACGGTCTCGCAAGACCGGCAAGGAACTGTTCGAACACCAAGCCACGCGCTGGGTGAAGCTGCAGAACCTGCACGGCCCGGTGATAGCGCGGTTCTCGTCGCAGCGAGGATTTCTGGAACGGCTGCAGTGCGGCGAGGCCACGGCAGCGTTGTCGTGCAGCGCGTGGGACCAGGCGTTGCGCGGTGTGCTGATCGACCTGGCGCTGCCGGACGCTTTGTTGAACGTGGCACGGTTTCTGCACAACGCGTTGTTCGCCCCGCGGGAGATCCTCGACCTGACGAAAACCGCCGGACTACCTGACGAGCAGGTGGTCCGGCGGCTCTCCGACGCGTTCTACGGCGCGCTCACGGGCTGGGCCTCGCACTAGATCCCGAGCGGGAGCACCCACTTCAGCTCGGACTTGACGTTCGGGCGGCCGTCGAGCGGGTCCTCACCGGCGATGCCACCGGCCGCGATCTTGTCCAGGGTCTTCAGGCCCTCGGGCAGGATCTGGCCGAACACCGTGTAGTTCGGACGCAGGATCGAGTCCGACTGCACCAGGAAGAACTGCGAGCCGTTCGTGTCGGGGCCGGCGTTCGCCATCGCGAGCGTGCCGCGCGGGTAGATGCGGCGCAGGCCGGTCGGGTCGTTCGGCGCGGGCTGCAGGTCGGTCGGCAGCTCGTCCTTGTACTTGTAGCCGGGGCCTCCCTCGCCCGTGCTGGACGGGTCGCCGCACTGCAGCACCTTGAGCGTCGGGTAGGCGGTGAGCCGGTGGCACTCGGTCTGGTTGTAGAAGCCGCGGTGCGCCAGGTGGATGAAGCTGTGCGCGGTGCACGCCGCCTTGGCGCGGTCGAGCACCAGTGGGATGTCGCCCTGACTGGTCTTCACCTTCACCAGGACCTTGCCCTTGGTGAACCACGGGTCCTGCGGGATCGACACCGGGCGAGCCGCGGGCTCCTCCGGGGTCGCGGTGTAGCCGCAGTCGGGCCGGGCCGTCTGAACCTCGGCGGACGCGGTGCCCGTCGTGATGAAACCAACGGCCAGCGCTGCCACTGCCAGTCCAGCTGCGATTCGCCTCATGCGCGTTTCCTAGTGCAGCATTGGTGGCCGGGCAAGTTTTAACGGATCACACGTTCCTGATCCCTTTTCCTTCTCGACGCAATGCTTGTACGTCGGCTGGCCGTCTGTGGCTTCACCGTGAGTGTGATCCTGCCGAGCGCGTTGGCGAGCATGGCGCGGTCCTTCACCGGCAGGTCCACGGTCTCGGACTAGGACGCACCGCCGGGGCACTGGGAGTCAGTCTCATCATCGCCACACTGACGGGCGCGAACACGTTGCAGGGGCTGGGAAAGGCCGAGATGGCGAGTGCGAGGGCGTCGGCGCGGCGCGGTGAGCCCGGTGGTCGCACTTCACTCGATCCAGCGACGTGTATCGGATCCAAGACCGGGTACCCGAACTACATAGGGAGGTAATGCAGTCATGGGATTCGACGAGTTGAAGAACAAGGCCAAGGACCTCATCGGCCAGCACGGTGACAAGGTCGATCAGGGTGTCGAGCGTGCGGGCCAGTTCGCCGACGAGAAGACCGGCGGCAAGCACAGCGAGCACATCGACAAGGGCGAGGACAAGCTCAAGGAAGGCCTCCGGAACTTCGGCGGCGAGCAGCAGCAACAGCAGTAGTCACGCGAGCAGCGTGGTTCGCGTGTGAGTTACGCCGGATTGGAATCACTTCCGCGATCCCGGCGACCCGGTTACCGTCGTTCGCCGGGATCGCGGAGGTGACGGTGGATCCGAGCGGGGTGACGAGGGCGGCACGGCTGACAGCGTTGGCCGCGTTGTGCCTGGTCACCGTTGTGTTACTGCTCCCGGCCGCAATCAGCGTGAGCACCGGTGGGCCCGTCCCGGGGTTCTTCGGCGATTTCGGCCGGTGGTTGTGGCCCGCGGTGGGCGCGATGGTGCTCGTCGCGATCGGTCTCGCGCTCTGGGAACGTGTCCGCGGTCACGAGACCAGCAACCGCGCCGCCGCGCTCGACCGGGTCGAGTCGCGGGTGAAGACGCTGCTGACCGCCTCGCTGGCCGCCCAGACGCAGATCAAGCTCGGTGTCCTGCAGCAGCCCAAGCTCTCCGTGCGGGTCGAGGGCGAGGAAATCTCCTCGCCGAATCTGGAAGCCGTCTACGACCGCCTCGGCCACAGCATGGTTCTGATCGGACCGGTCGGCA
This sequence comes from Lentzea sp. NPDC102401, assembly GCF_044765805.1. NCBI lineage: Bacteria > Bacillati > Actinomycetota > Actinomycetes > Pseudonocardiales > Pseudonocardiaceae > Lentzea > Lentzea sp. NPDC102401. Next base: position 183,113 of record NZ_JBIWKS010000004.1, read on the forward strand.
GCGGGCGGTCGACTTTGTTGCGCGAACTGTGTCTGGTGTTGGTCGAGCGGGCGCGCAACGACCCCGAGGCGCCGATTCCCGTGGTCGTGGACTTGGCGACGTGGCGTGCGTACGGCACTCGCAAGCCCACGGAGTTCACCGCGTGGTTGTTGAAGGAGTTGAACCGCCGTTACGGCATCAGCCGCTCGGCGGGCACGATCTGGCTGCGCCGCGAGCGCGTGGCCGTGCTCATCGACGGTCTGGACGAGGTGCCGCGTGTCGACCGCGCGCTCTGCGAGTCCGAACTCGCGCCGTTCGCCTCGGTCGTGACCTCGACGGACCCGATCGAGAACCTGCCCTCGGTGTTCGTCGAGCCGCTGTCGCGCGGTCAGGTTCTCGAGTACATCGCTTCGGTCAGCCCCAGGCTCGACAGCCTGGAGGCAGCGCTCACCCCGGCGATCTGGGAGCGGCTGGACTCGCCGCTGGCGCTGAACCTGCTGGCGCTGACGCACCTGGACAAGCAGGTCGACGCGATCGGCACCGACTTCGTGGGTTCGTTCGTCGTGGAAAGGCTTTCCAGCCAACGCGGCGCGGGCCCCACCATTCGCGCGTTGAAGCTCCTCGCACGGTTGGGGCGGCCGGACCTCGGCGCACCCGTGCACATGCCTCACCGCCGTGTGTGGCTTCCGCTGCTGCCGACGCGTCCGTTGTGGTTGCTGTTCGTGCGCGCGGTGCCTGCCGCATATGCCGGTGGGGTGTGCGCCGTTGCGTTCATGACGGGACTGCGCCTCGGATTGTGGCCCGCATTGGTGTTCGTGGTCGCCGCGTCTTCGTTGCTCGTATTGGTCAACAGACTGCCGCACGTCTTTCACCCGCCGGGACGCGCACACGGCATTCTGACTGCCGCACTGGGATTCCTGGCCGGAGCGTTCGCGGGATTGCTGGTAGGGCTCGCTGGTTTGTGGCTGGGCGGAATCGGCACGCCGTGGCCCTACCTCGTGGCGTATGTATTCGTGGTGGTGGCGTCATTCTTCTTGGCGTTGGGTTTTGTACCGGGTTCCGCTCCTGTGCCGTGGGCGGTGCTGATCGCCGCCGCTCCGGGTGTCTCGATGATCTGGACCGGCCCGTACGTGGTGCTGGCGGGCATGGGCGTCGGCTTCTCCGCAGGCGTGGCGGGCGGAGTTTTCGCCGCAGCCGTCGGACGTGTGTGGAGCACGGTGCGCCCGGTGCAACAGCAACGCATGCGTCTGGGGCGCCCGTGGTGGGTGCAGCCGGCTGTTCCGGTCCTCGGCACGGTCGGTCTGCTGGGTGGGATCGGCGCGGTGGGGTCCTGGGGAACCGCACTGGGAGTGGCACTGGGATTGCTGGTAACCCCGACTGCCGCCCGCGACTACGTCTGGCCGTTCGACGCGCTCGCCGAGGTCGCCGCGGAGGGTGTCACGCGCCCCCTCTCACTGGGCGAGTTGTCCTTCCGCCGCAAGGCTTTGCTCCACCTCGCACAGGACCGGCTGCTGCTCACCCGTGTCGACGGCGAGTACCGCTTCGCCCACGTCGCCCTGCGCGACCATTTGGCGTCGTGCGACCCGACAGCGCTGCTTCGAGCCACGCGTCGTTGAACCTTCACCATCTGCGGGCCGTACGGCCTGACAGAGAGGTCGGGTGTTGCGCATGCGCTGGTCGAAGGGCTGGATCGCGGGGGCCGGGGTTTTTTCGGTCGTCGCGGCGATCGGAGGTACGGCCTTCGCCCTTGCCGGCTCCGGCGGCTCCACGTCGCAGTCGGGGGTGGCGGGCAAAGAGGTGTGTTCCGGGCAGCAGGTGAGAACAGCGAACTCGAAAGGGCCCGCCGGTGTGCTGTCGGACCAGTTCCCGGTCGGGACGTTGTTGCGGCTCTCGAATCCCGCCAACGGGCGGGCTATCACCGCCTCGGTCACCGGGACGTCGACAGGCTGCGCGGTGCTGAACACCGCGGCGTTCGATTCACTCTGGTCCGCCGAAACAGGTCAGAACGGAGTGGACAGCGTTCTTCGGCGCATTCGGGTGGAGATCGTCGGAAACGCGCCGGCTCCGACACCCACCACCCGGACTCCCACTTCCCGCGTGCGGGCTTCCGGGACTGTGGGCCAGGTCGTCTGCGACGGCGCGACCGTCGGATTGTCGGCCGTCGGCGGAGCTCCCGGGGCGTTCTCGTCGCAGCTTCCGGTGGGGACTTCGGTGCGGGTGACCAATCTGGACAACGGAAAGCAGACGACCGTGCAGATCGTCGGTGTCGGAACGGGCTGCGTCGTGCTGAACAGCGCGGCTTTCGACCTGGTCGGGGAATCGGGGAAGAACGTGATCAAGCGCGCCCAGATCGAGAGGGTGACCTGACCCGGTCACCAGTCCATCGGCTCGTCGGGCTCCTCCGGTTCCGGCCACTCGTCCACAGCGTCGCCGGAGCCCCACGCCGCCCCGCCGGTGGTCGTGGTCTTCGGCTTGGACTTGGGGGGCTGGGCGGCGGCAGGCGCGGCCGCGGCGGGTGCGGGCCCGCCGGCCGCCACGACCTCCAGGATCTGCTCGCCGTACTTCGTGAGCTTGGCCTGGCCGACGCCGCTCACCGCGCCCAGCGAAGCGAGCGAGCCGGGACGTGACGCCGCGATGGACTTCAGCGTGGCGTCGTGGAAGATCACGTAGGCGGGGACGCTCTGCTCGCGGGCCTGCTGGGCCCGCCACTCGCGCAGCGCTTCGAAGAGCGGGCCCGCGTCGGCCGGGAGATCCACCTTCACCTTGGCCGCGCCGGAGGAGGACGCCGTGCGCGTCGTCGAGCGGACAGGCGTCGGATCCTTGCGCATCTTGACTTCGCGCTTGCGGCCGAGGACCTCGGTGCTCGCCTCGGTGAGCACCAGCGTCGAGTACTCGCCCTCGACGGCCAGCAGGCCCTGGGCGAGGAGCTGGCGGACCACGCCGCGCCACTCGCTCTCGTTCAGGTCCTCGCCGATGCCGAACGTGCTGAGCTGGTCGTGGTCGAACTGGATGACCTTGGCGGTCTTGCGGCCCAGCAGGATGTCGATGATCTGACCGGCGCCGAACTTCTGGTTGCGCTCCTTGCGCAGCCGGTAGACCGTGGAGAGGACCTTCTGCGCGGCAACCGTGCCGTCCCACGACTCGGGCGGCGTGAGGCAGGTGTCGCAGTTGCCGCAGGGGACGCCGGACTCGTTGAAGTACTCGAGGATCCTGGTGCGGCGGCACGTGATGGTCTCGCAGAGGGCGAGCATCGCGTCGAGGTGAGCCTGTGACCGGCGCCGGAACGCGAGATCGCCCTCCGAGGACTCGATCATCTTGCGCTGCTGCACCACGTCCTGCAGGCCGTAGGCGAGCCAGGCCGTGGACGGGAGACCGTCGCGGCCGGCGCGGCCCGTCTCCTGGTAGTAGCCCTCGACCGACTTCGGGAGGTCGAGGTGGGCCACGAAACGGACGTCCGGCTTGTCGATGCCCATGCCGAACGCGATCGTCGCGACCATGACCAGGCCGTCCTCGCGCAGGAACCGGGCCTGGTTGCGCTGACGGACCGACGAGTCGAGGCCCGCGTGGTACGGCAGCGCGGGAATGCCGTTGGCCACCAGGAACTCCGCCGTCTTCTCGACCGACGAGCGGGACAGGCAGTAGACGATGCCGGCGTCGCCCTGGTGCTCGCTGCGCAACAGGTCCAGCAGCTGCTTCTTCGGCTCCTTCTTGCCGACGATGCGGTACTGGATGTTCGGCCGGTCGAAGCTGGAGACGAACTGACGCCCCTCGTTCAGCTCCAGGCGCGTGAGGATCTCCTTGCGCGTCGCCTCCGTCGCGGTGGCGGTGAGCGCGATCCGCGGCACCTTCGGCCAGCGTTCGTGCAGGTGCGTGAGCGAGAGATAGTCGGGCCGGAAGTCGTGGCCCCACTGGGAGACGCAGTGCGCCTCGTCGATCGCGAACAGCGCGATCTCGCCCTGGTCGAGCTCGCCGTTGACGAACTCGGCCTCGACCATCCGGCGTTCGTCCCAGGACAGCGAGGAGTTCAGGAAGCCCGCGCGCACGCCCAGGGCGCGCAACGCCTCCACCTGGTCCTGCATCAGCGCGATGAGCGGGGAGATCACCACGCCCGTGCCGGGCCGCACCAGGGCGGGCACCTGATAGCACAGGGACTTGCCGCCGCCGGTCGGCATGAGCACGAGCGCGTCGCCACCCGCGACCACGTGCTCGACGATGGCGGCCTGATCGCCGCGGAACTCGGGGTACCCGAAGATGCGCTGCAGGACCTGCAGCGCATCTCCGTGGTCGGTTGAACCCATGGCGCCGATGCTAGCGAGCAGCACCGACACTCCGGTGTGCTAGCCCAGCTCGCTCTTCGTACCAGCGGAAACGCTGCCGGCGATCAGCGGAGCCGTGGAGGCGGCCGGCACCGAGCCCTGCAACGGGATCCGCACCGAGGTGTCCGCCAGGTCGACGGTCAGCCTCGGCAGCTGGCTCGGGCGCACGATCGCGCTCGAGTCGGTGCCGCCGATGAGCAGGCCCAGCCGGTGCCCCGCCGGGATCACGTGGTCCGTTGTGGACAGTCGGAACGTCATGCGGTACTTGGTTCCCGGCGTGATCGTGCGCGGAGTCGAGAGCGACTGGTAGTTGGCGAGGTCCGCCCAGCCGCGCGCGATGATCTGCGCGTCGACGTTGCCCGTCGTGGCCTCCGTGTTGCGGTAACAGGCGTCGTCGCCCGTGCGGCTCTCGCCCCAGCACGACTCCGTGCTCAGGGTCCGGATGCCCTCGCCCGTACGCACCGTCGCCGGTCCGTAGTCGACGAGGTACGCCGTGAGGTGCGCGGTCGGTGTCGACGACGACACCCCCACCGTGATCGACGACGTGCCCGCTACGCGCAGGTCAGAGGTCAGCGCGGCCGTCGAGTAGAGCACCCGGCCGGTGTTCGAGCCGGAGAGCCAGGTCGACGGCGTCGCGTTGCCGTTGTCGGTGAATGCGGCTGTGCCGGTGCCTGGCGCCGTGCCGAGTCCCGAAGAAGAAGGACGCAGCACGGTGCTGACGGTGCCTGAAGGCGGCCACGTCTGGTCGTCCACCCACTGGTTGGGCGCACGTTCCGAAGAGATCTGCGGTTCGTTCTCGATCCCGTTCTGCACGTTCAGCAACCAGCGGTCGAACCACCGGTGCAGCGTCGGGACCCACTCGCTGCGCCGGAAGTCGAACGGGTCGACGTGCGCGGTCTGCGAGAACCAGAGCTTCTTCGGCACGGAGGCGGGCACCGCGTCCCAGAACTGGCCGTACTGCAACGTCTTCACGTTGAGGTCGTTCAGCCCGTGGATCGCGAAGATGGACGCCTTCACGTTCGACGCGTTGCGCACGAAGTCCCGTGTCTGCCACATCGCCGTGTAGTCGCCGTTGGCGGGAGAACCGTTCGTCATCTGTGTGCGCACCGCACCACACCGAGAGCGCGCGTTGGAGTTCTCGAACTGCGAACCCAGTCCGGTCGGCGAGCTGTAACCGGGGTACGCGACGCCGTCCGAGCGGAACCAGTCGTACCAGGAACTGATGGCCGCGATCGGCACGATGGTCTTGAGCCCGTCGATCCCGGTCGACGCGACGCCGTTCGCGATCGAGCCGTCCCACGACTTGCCGATCATGCCGACGGCACCGGTCGACCAGGAGGCGGTCTTCGTGGTGGTGCCGGTCAGGGTCGAGTAGCCGGTCTTGCGGCCGTTGAGCCAGTCGATCACGGCCGTGCCGGAGGCGATCTCCGACTGACCGCCGACGTCGACGCAGCCACGCGACCGGTTCGTGCCGAGGAAGTCGACCAGCACGACGGCGTAGCCGCGCGGGACGAAGTAGTTGTCGTAGAAGAGCGGGAACTTCACCGGCAGCCCGGCGGAGTCGTAGGTCTTGACCTCGCTCTCGTTGCCGCGCCCGGCGCTCTGGTAGTAGGGACTGGCGTCCATGATCACGGGCACGCGCCCGGTCGTGGACGGCCTGATGATGTCGGCGGTCACCCGGTCACGGGTGCCGTCGCCGTCGAGATCGAGCCCGGAGTCGACGTAGACCGTCTCCCGGACCGCGTCGGCCATCGAGTGGATCGGCGCGGACACGCCGCCGGACAGGCTGAACGCTGGTGTCGCCGCTGTGGCAGGGATTGGCGTCAGGGTCAGGGCCCCTGCTAACGCCACTACAACACGAACACGCTTCATGAAGATTCACGCTAAGGAGTGACGAAGTCGCCCCGTCAGAGCCGAAAGGCTTGACCCTCTGCTGTTGCGCCCGGCACTCCCCTCACGAATATTCGTTCTTCGTGAGCTTCACCTTCGAACCCGGCCGCACCCGCGTCGTCTTCGGCCGCGGCACCGTCTCCTCCGTGCGCGCCGAGGTCGAACGGCTCGGCGCGACGCGGGTGCTGCTGATCGCCCGGCACGGCGGCGACAAGGTGGCGGCCGAACTCGGCCCGTTGCTCGTCACCCGGTTCACGGGCGCGGCCATGCACACGCCGGTAGAGGTCACGGAGCGCGCGCTTGTGTCGTTGCGCGAGCACGGCGCGGACTGCATCGTGTCGGTCGGCGGTGGATCGAGCACGGGGCTGTCGAAGGCTCTCTCGGTACGCGCGGGCGTGCCGCAGATCATCATCCCGACGACCTACGCGGGCTCCGAGGTCACGCAGGTACTCGGCGAGACGGCGGACGGGCTGAAGAAGACGCGGCGGGACGCGGCGATCCAGCCCGGCACCGTCATCTACGACGTCGACCTCACGCTGGACCTGCCGCTCGACGTCACGGTGACGAGCGCGCTCAACTCTCTCGCGCACGCCGTCGCCGCCCGAGGCAACGAGAACCCGTTGATCGACGCCATCGCGACCAGGGCGGTCGAGGGTGTTTTGCACGCTTTGAGCGGAAACCCGTCCACTGTGGATGCCCGGACCGAGCTGCTGTCCTCGGCATGGCTCGCGGGCACGTGTCTCGCGTCCGTCCCCATGGGACTGCACCACAAGCTGGCGCACGTTTTAGGTGGTTCGTTCGGATTGCCGCATGCCGCGACGCACACGGCGTTGCTGCCGCACACGGCACCGTCCGATCTGGCCGGTCGCATCCACGACACGGCCACGCGGTTCGGTGCGGCGACCTCGTTGCGCGAGCTGGGGATGACGGAGTCCGATTTGTCCCGCGCTGCGGAGATCGCCGAGCATCCGGACGCCCTGCGGGTCCTGACCAACGCCTGGCGCGACGCAACATCCGGCTGACGGGTTGTCATTCTTAAGGCTGATGTTCGCAGCTCTGAACTCAGACGAATCTCCGATGTGCTTCCTGAAGACTTCCTGAAGTATCTGGAGCATGCTCAGCCCGCTGGATCTGTCCCTGATAAATGGACCGATCCCCATGGCCGCCACGGTCGCGGCCGCGCTCGCCCTCACGTACCTGGCAATTCGGAAGAACCGGACCTGGTGGGTCCGCGTGCTGCCGATCGTCGTGCTGGCGTGCGCGCTGTTGGTGACCGGGCTGACGCTCGTGATCAACCACGTGTGGAAACCGTGGCCGGAGCCGATGCCGATCATCCTGATGGTGTGGCTGGGCGCGGCGCTCGTGGCCCTCAGTCTCGCCGTGGCGAGGCTACGGCCGTCGCGGTGGTACGGGCGTGTGTTCACCGTCATCGCCGCCGTCGTCGTCATCTCAAGCGCACTGACGGCCACCAACGCGTACTACGGGCTGTACCCGACGTCGCGGGCCGCGCTGGAGGTGTTCAACAACCCGAGCGTCGACCTGCCGGACAGCGTTCCGGTCGCGGACGTGCTCGACCTGCCCGCCGGCAAGAAGCTGGCCGACGTCTGGACCGGTGCCGGCGTGCCGGACAAGGGCACGCTGTCCGAGATCGAGATCCCCGGCTCGATGAAGACGCGTCCGGCGTGGATCTACCTGCCGCCCGCGTACGCCGTGAAACCCCGGCCGCGGCTGCCGGTGCTGGTCCTGTTGGCAGGTCAGCCGGGCTCCCCTCGTGACTGGTACGACGCCGGCCGGATCTCCGACAACATGGACGAGTTCGCGCGCGCCCACCAGGGTCTCGCGCCGATCGTCGTCATGCCCGACTCCATCGGCTCCCTCACGGCGAACCCGTTGTGCCTCGACTCGAAGCTGGGGCAGGCGGAGACGTACCTGACCCGCGACGTGCCCAAGTGGATCAAAGAGCGCCTCACGGTCGACGAACGCCGTGAAGCGTGGACGGTCGCGGGCCTCTCACACGGCGGCACGTGCTCTCTGCAGCTAGCAGTGCGCGCGCCTGACGTGTACGGCAACTTCATCGACCTGTCCGGCCAGCGCGAGCCCACGCTCGGCACGCGCGCCGAGACGGTCAAAGCCGCGTTCGGCGGCGACGAGGCGGCGTTCGTCCGCGTCAACCCGCTGGACGTCCTTGCCAAAAAACAGTTCCCGCAGACCTCGGGCGTGATCGTGGCCGGCAAGGACGACGGTCAGTACCGCCCGGCGGGACTAGAGGTGTTCGAGGCCTGTCGCAAGGCCGGAATGGACGTGCAGTGGAAGGAACTACCGGGAGGACACGACTGGAACGTCTGGCGGCCGGGCCTCTACGGCACTCTGCCGTGGCTCGCGCAGCGGACAGGGCTGGTCAGATGATCGCCAGACTGTGTCGCACCGCGCCGCTGACCTGCGCGTTCCTCATCGTCTTCTGGACGGTCGGCGCGCTCACCGGTGCGGTCACCGGCGCGAGCGACGACCTGCTGGCGCTCACCGGGTTCGGCACCGGAAGTCCGTTGTGGACCGTCCTGAGCTCGGCACTGTGGTCGATGGACCTGCTGGGCTACGCCGCGACCACCGTGCTGCTGCTCGTCGCCGGGCCGCTGGCCGAACGCTCGTTCGGCGCGGCGCGGACCGCGGCGATCTTCCTGGCCACGCACGTGCTCGGCTCGTTCCTGGGACTCGGACTGGTTCTGATCGGGCGCGACCTGCACTTCGGCTGGCTCGAGTCGCTCGTGGGCGAGGTCGCGGCGGGGCCGTCGATCGGCGGGGTCGGGCTCGTGCTCGCGCTGACGTTCCGGATGCCACCGCTGTGGAGGCGCCGCGTCCGGCTGATGATGATCTTGTCGGTGCTGGTCCTTACCCTGTGGTCAGGTTGGCTTGAAGACCTGCTCCGACTGTCCGGTGGCGTGGCCGGGTTGCTGATCGGGGCGTTGTTCCTGAAGAGCGGGCCGGTGCAGAAGGCGCGCTCGCTGCAGGAGACGCGAGTGCTGGTGGCGCTGCTGCTCGCGGCGTCGGCGCTCGGGCCGGTGGTGTCGATGATGTCGCCGTACCCGAACGGACCGCTCTGGTGGTTCGCGGACGTCGTGGCGGTCGCTCAGCCGTCGCAGGATGACGTCGACGCGATGTGCTCCTCGGACATGGTCGAGCTGTGCCGGACGATGGTGGTCCAGCTGTCTTACGGCCGGTTCCCCGCGCTCGTGATGTCGCTGCTTCCGGCGTTGCTGCTGCTCGTGCTGGCGGAAGGGCTGCGGCGAGGACGGCGGTTCGCGTGGCGGTCGGCGCTCGTGTTCAACGTGGCGTTCGCGGCGTTCATCGGTTCGTACGTCGTGTACGTCGCGCAGTTCCCGGACGCCAGTCTGCTGGAGCTGTCGGTCTCGTTCGGTGTGCCGATGCTGGCACCGCTCGCGATCATCGTGGTGTTGTTGTTGACGCGCAGGCACTTCGACGTGCGTCTACCTCGGCATGCCGTCGTGAAGTTCTGGCGGTTCACAGCGATCAGCGTCGCGTTGCTGTCGGCGCTGTACGTCTTCGGCGGGTACCTGGTCCGCGACCAGTTCACGCCGGAACCGGGGTTCGGCGCGCTGCTCGCGGACCTGCCGACGCGGTTCCTGCCGCCCGGCTACCTCGACCTGGTGCCGCTGCAGTTCTCCGCCGAGGGGTTCGTCGGCGCATTGCTGTTCGAGTACACGGGCGTGGTGTTCTGGCTGATCGTGCTGGCCGGTCTGCTGATGGCGTCGTGGCGGACGTGGCCGTCGTCGTGCGAGGAAGCGGCGACGCACGCCCGTGAGCTGATGCAGCGCCACGGCGGTTCGTCGTTGTCGTACATGACGACGTGGCGCGGCAACCAGTACTGGTTCACGCCCGACGGCGAGACGGCCATCGCGTACCGCGTGGTGGCGACCATCGCGCTGACGGTCGGCGATCCGATCGGTCCGGCGCGGGTGGACGCCGTGCGCGGGTTCGCCGAGTTCTGCGCGCAGAACGGCTGGACGCCGTGTCTCTACAGCGTGGGCGCCGAGACGCGGGCAGCGGTGGAGGGCCTCGGGTGGTCCGCGGTGCAGGTCGCCGAGGACACGATGATCGAGCTGGACCAGCTGAGCTTCACCGGCAAGAAGTGGCAGGACGTGCGCACGGCGTTGAACAAGGCCGCCAAGGCCGGAATCACCGCCGAGTGGTGCACGTACGCCGACGCGCCGTACGCGATCACGGACCAGATCCGCTCGATCTCGGCGGAGTGGGTGGCGGACAAGGGCCTGCCGGAGATGGGCTTCACGCTGGGCGGCCTGGAAGAACTGGCCGGTGACGGCGTGCGCTGCCTGCTGGCGGTGGACGGCGACCGCACGGTGCACGGCATCACGAGCTGGCTGCCGGTGTACGAGGACGGCGAGGTCGTCGGGTGGACGCTCGACTTCATGCGCCGCCGCACGCACGGCTTCCGCGGCTCGATGGAGTTCCTGATCGCCTCGGCGGCACAACAGCTCCAGGCCGAGGGGGCGCGGTTCCTGAGCCTGTCCGGGGCTCCGCTCGCCCGGCTGGACCGGGGTGAGCGCCCGCGGGCGCTGCAGCGCGTCCTGGACTTCACCGGGCAGGTGCTGGAGCCGGTGTACGGGTTCCGCTCGCTGTTCGCGTTCAAGGCCAAGTTCCAGCCGACCTACCAGCCGATGTTCATGGCGTATCCGGACTCGGCGGCACTGCCGCGCATCGCGAACGCGGTCAGCCGCGCGTACCTCCCACATCTCAACGCACGGCAGGGACTTCGGCTCGCGAGCAAGATGATCATCCGGACCCGCGAGCGCGTGACCACGCCTGGTCGAACTCGCTAGTCCGAAAGGGTGGTGAGGAGATCCTCTTCCTCACACTTCCGCGCGGCTAGGCGAAGATGCGCCGATGACCGTGCGGGGCAATCTGCCTGCCCAGACCACGACGTTCATCGGCCGCCAGGCCGTGCTCGCCGACACCGAGGCGCTCCTCGGCCGGGCACGGCTGGTCACGCTGGCGGGACCGGGCGGGGTCGGCAAGACCCGGATCGCCGTGGAGACCGGGCGTGCGCTGGCTCAGGCGTTCCAGCACGGGGCCTGGCGGGTGCGGCTCGGCGACCTCAAGGACCCGGCGGCGCTGGCCCGCACCGTCGCGACCGAACTGCGGATCGTCGACAACGCACCGGAGGCCGGGCTCGGCCGACTCGTGGAATCGTTGTACGACAAGCACTTGCTGCTCGTCCTGGACGACTGTGAGCACCTGCTGGAGGCGGTCCGGCATCTCGTGCACCACCTGTTGCGCGACTGTGAGGGGCTGACGATCCTCGCGACCTCGCGGGAGCCGCTCGGCGTCTACGGCGAACATCTGCTGCGGGTTCCGCCGCTGGGCCTGGACGACGCGGTGTCGCTGTTCGGGGAACGGGCGGAGGTGGCGCCGGAACTGGCCGAGATCACCGCGTTGTGCGAGGCGGTGGACGGGCTGCCGCTCGCGATCGAACTCCTGGCCGCGCAGCCGGGCGGCGTGCGGTCCGAGGTGCTCAAGCACCCCGAACCCGCCTCGCTGGAGCAGGTGCTCGAATGGTCGGCACGGCAGTGCACGGACGAGGAACGCCGTTCGTGGGCGCAGCTGTCGGTGTTCCCCGCGGACTTCGACCTCGCCGCGGCCGAGGCGGTGGCGGACGCGGACGTGCGGAAACCGTTGTCCGCGTTGGTGCTCAGATCGATCGTGGCGACGACGACGAGCCCGGTCACCGGGGAGACCCGCTATCGGTTGCTGGACTCCGTGTCGCAGTTCGGTGCTCGTCTGCTGACGAACGCGGACGAGCCGTTACGTCGCCACGCGGTGCACTACAGCGAGTTCGTGGAAGAGGCTGCCCGCTCGTGGTTCTCGCCCGGCGAAGCGCGGTGGATGGGCAGGCTGTGGGAGGAGTGGCCGAACGTCCGCGCGGCGGTCGGGCACGCGCTGCGGACCCCTGATCTGGCCGCGGCCGGCGCGGCCGTGGCGATGAACGTGCAGCGGGCGCGTTTCACGTCGTTCGCGGGCATGCTCGGCCAGGCGTGGGACCTGCTCACGGCCGCCCGCGAGGTGATCACCGAGGCCCCGCTGCGGACATCGCTGCTGGCGCACTGCGCGTACATGGCTCAGGTGCGGGGCGACTCGGCGCTGGCGTTCCCGTTGATGAGCGAGGCACGCGCGTTGCCGCGGCTGCCCATCACCGACGTGCACCTGGTTCTCGCCGAGGCCACGCATCTCTTCTTCGTCGAGGGCTCACCGGACTGCGTGCCGTTGTACGCGCACGTCGTGGAGTTGTGCCGGGAGCACTCGTCGCCGGGCGACACCTACATCACCGAACTGATGCACGCGATGGCCTCGTGCTTCCTGCTGGACGCCGAGGCCGCGGACAAGGCCACGACGGCGTTGGCCAGACAGGCGGAGAGCAACGGCGTGAGCTGGGCGCACGCCTGGGGTCTGTGGCATCGCGGCCTCCACGAACTGCTGCACGGCGACCCGGCACAGGTGCATCCGCTGGCGATCCAGGCGTTGCGGATCCAGCTGACGCTCGGCGACACCTGGAGCGCCCCGTTCAGCCTGTGGCTGCTCGCCTGCACGTGCGCCGAGCTCGGAGCGAACGACCGCGCGGCACGGCTGCTCGGCGCGCTGCGGTCGCAGGAACGGATCTCGCGGATCTCGTTCAGCGGCATGAGCCCGTTCCGCCGGCTGCTGGACCGCGCCGACCGGACCGTCCGCCGCTCGCTCGGCGACGACTACCAGGTGATCACGACGCTCGGCGCCGACCTGCGCCCCGAGCAGGTGATGGCGTTCGCGCTCGAACCGGTGCCGGACTCCGAACGCCGGCCGGTGAAGCCACTGCTGCCCGGCGGCCTGAGCAGGCAGGAGTTCACCATCGCCGGCCTGGTCGCGGACGGGTTCACGTCGAAGCAGATCGCCGCACGGCTGTACATCTCGCCGCGGACCGCGGACCGGCACGTGGTCAACATCCGCGTGAAACTGGGGCTGCCGAACAGGATGGCGCTCGCGGCCTGGCACCGTTCGGCCTCCGGCGAGCGTTAACGCGCCTCGAACGCCAGCTTCAGCCCCAGCGCGACGAACACCGACGCCGTCAGCCGGTCCAGCAGAACCTGCTGGCGCAGCAGGAAAGCACGGGCGCGACCGGCCACCGCGATCAGGATCGGCAGCCACACCAGCCCGAGTCCCAGGTGGATCGCGACGAGCGCCGCTCCCCACGCCGGCTGACCGGCGGGCATGAACTGCGGCAGCAGCGACAGGTAGAACACGCCGACCTTGGGGTTGAGCAGGTTCGTCAGCAGTCCCACCCGCAACGAGGCCCCGGCGCCCGGCACCGGACGAGAGTCCTCCAGCGACACCGCTTCGCGCGAGTTCCACAACGCCTTGGCGCCCAGGTAGATCAGGTATCCGGCACCGAGCCAGCGCACGACGTCGTAGGCCAGTTCGGACGCCCGCAGCAACGCCGTCAGGCCCGCCAGACTCGCCACGCCCCAGCCCAGGCACCCGAGCGTGATGCCGAGTACCACGCCCATCGCCGCACGTCTGCCGCTCAGCAACGCCGTGCGCAACACCATCACCGTGTCCAGGCCGGGCGTGAGGACGGTGAGCAGCGCGACGAGCGAGAAGCTCAGGAGTGCGGCGGTCGACATGACGGCATCAGATCACACGTCAGCGCGCGTCGGCAGCGGTCTTCAAGCCGAACGCGATCAGCGCTGAAGCGGACAGGCGGTCCAGCAGAAGCCGTTGCCGCAGCAGGAAAGCACGGGCGCGGCCGGCCACCGTGATCAGGATCGGGAACCACACCAGCCCGAGGCCGAGGTGGATCGCGACGAGCACGCCGCCCCACGCGGGCTGGCCGACGGGCAGAAACTGGGGCAGCAACGAGATGTAGAAGACGCCCGGCTTCGGGTTGAGCAGGTTCGTCAGCAGCCCGACCCGGATGGCCGCGCGCACCGACGGCACCGGTGCGGGTTCGTCGATCTCGACCGGGCGCCTCGAGTTCCACAGAGCTTTGACACCCAGGTAGATCAGGTATCCGGCGCCGAGCCAGCGCACGATGTCGTAGGCCAGTTCGGACGCCTGCAGCAACGCCGTCAGGCCGACCAGTCCCGCGGTCGCCCACACCAGGCAGCCCAGCGTGCTGCCCACCACGACGGCCATGGCGGCACGGCGGCCGACCAGCAACGCCGTCCGCAGCACCAGCAGGGTCTCCAGGCCCGGCGTGACGACGGTCAGCAGCGCGACGAAGGTGAAGCTCAGGAGCGCGGTGGTCGACATGCCGTCATGAGAACACGGAAGCCCAGCGCCACCAGAAGATTTAACACACGTGACACGATCACACGGACTTGGTGTAGCGGTGAGCCGGAACCGGGATCGGGCCGTCCGGATGCGGTGCCTGGTGGTCGAACAGGCCTTCGTCGACCCAGCCCTGTCGTTCGTAGAACCGGCGTGCCCGAGCGTTCCCGGCGACGACGGCCAGCCACACGCGGGCGTACCCGCTCGCCGCCACCTCGCTCTCCGCGGCGGCCAGAAGTGCTTGCGCGACACCGGATCCACGATGGCCGGCCGAGACGTAGACCTGTTCGACCTCGTCCCCGATCACCATCACGAACCCGGCGACCTCGCCGTTCACCGTCGCGACCGTGGTGTGCCCGACGTGCTCCCGCGCGCGTGGCTCGAAGGTCTCCTCCGGCCGTGCGTCGACGATCCGCTGCGGCACGTTGCCGAGGTGCGCGTCGCACCAGCCCGGATACCAGATCCGGGCCACCGCGGCGGCGTCGTCCGAGGTGGCGCGCCTGATCTCCGTCACGGGCGGTACCAGGCGCGAACGCCCAGACGCCCGGTGCTGCCGAGGTCGACGAGGATGCGCCCCTCGGACGTCGTCGCGACCAACGGCTGCCACGTGCCACCCGGCGCGGCCGCCATGTCGACGTGCTTGCCGACCTGCGGCGGGTCGACCGACGCGTGCGTGTTCCGCCACACGAACGCGCTCTTCGCCCTCTCACCAGGCTGCACGGTGATCGACTGCGGCGCGTCGTCGAAGCCTTCGAGCAACGCGATGCCGCCCGAACCGTCGAGGATCTCGACGTCCAAGGGCTCCCGCTCCTCGCCGAACAGCCTGACCTGTGGATATCCGTTGAGCTGCAACGGTTCCACACCGCAGTTGACCGCCTCGACGGACATCACGCGCAGGCCCATGGCCGCGTCCGTGACGTTCGTGACGAACCGCAAACCGGTGTCGCACGACGGAGTTTCCGTCGCCTGCGCACCCGTTCCGCACGCGACCAGGCCGACGAGCGCGGCGAAGACGACCAGAAGTCTGCCCCCAGATCTCATGCGGCCGATGCTGCCACAGACCTGGGATGGTCCGCCGAAACCTTCACAAGCGGAGGACAGGCCCTCACCGAAAATAGTTGACATCGACTAGTTAGAGTCGGATAGTCGACACCAACCAAGGAGGACGCATGCGGCGCAAGGTGTCGAACCCGCTGGCGCTGGCAGTGCTGGCACATCTCGTGATGGGCCCCATGCACCCCTACGAGCTGGGCAAACAGCTCAAGGACACCGGCAAGGACCGCAACATCAAGTTCAACCGCGGCTCGCTCTACATGGTCGTCGAGCAGCTGCGGAAGGCCGGGTTCGTCGCCGAGCAGGAGACCGTCAAGGACACCCAACGGCCCGAACGCACGATCTACGCGCTGACCGACACCGGGCGCGACGAGCTGCACGACTGGATGCGCGAGCTCGTCCGCGATCCGGCGCACGAGTACCCGCAGTTCGGCGTGGCGTTGTCGCTCATCTCGGTGCTGGACCCGGTGGAGTCCGTCGAGCTGCTGAAGGCCCGGGCCGACGCGCTGACGAAGGACCTCGACGAGACGCGCGCGATGGTCGGCAAGGCGACCGCCGACGGCGTCCAGTGGATCTTCCTCGTCGAGGAGGAGTACCGGATGTCCTTGGTGGAGGCCGAACTGCGGCTGGTCGAGAAGCTCACGGGGGAACTGGCGAAGGCCGAGTACCAGCACTTGTGGCGGGAAATCTTCGGGAGGGAATGATGAAGGCTTTAGTCATCGGGGGCGGCATCGCGGGCCCGGTCACCGCGCTGGCGTTGCAGAAGGCCGGCATCGACGCGGTGGTGTTCGAGGCGTACGACACGACCGCGGACGGCGTGGGTGGCATGTTGACCGTGGCGCCCAACGGACTGGCGGCGCTGAAGATCGCTGGTCTGGGTTCGGACTTCGGCGATCCCTTGCGTCACATGGTGATGGCCGACGCCCAGGGCAGGACGCTCGGGCGCATCACCGGGGACGCCAGCCGCGTCGTGACGCGGGCCGAGCTGTACCAACGGCTGCGCGAGCTGACGGTCGCCCAGCGGGTCAAAGTGGAGTACGGCAAGCGCCTGGTGGACGTGGAAGACCACAAAAACGGTGTCACGGCGACGTTTTCGGACGGCACGAGCGAGTCGGGTGACCTGCTGGTCGGCGCCGACGGCATCCGCTCGGTGGTCCGCGGGATCATCGATCCGGACGCTCCGGAACCCGAGTACGTCGGCCTGCTGGGATTCGGCTCGTACGCGGAGAACAGCGGCGTGCACGGCGATCCGGAGACGATGTACTTCGTGTTCGGCAGCTCGTTCCTCGGCTACTGGGAACAACCCGACGGCACCATCGCGTGGTTCAACAACCTCGCGGTCCCCGAACCGCTGACGTCGGCCGAGATGGCCGCGATCCCCGCCGCCACCTGGCTGGACCGGCTGCGTGACGCCTACGGGGACGACATGCCGGCGAAGCAGCTCCTGGCGCACAGCAGCACTGTCATCGGCGGCGGCCCGCTGGAGATCATGCCGAGCGTGCCGTGCTGGCACCGCGGTCGCGTGGTGCTGGTCGGCGACTCCGCCCACGCCCCGAGCGCCAGCTCCGGGCAGGGCGCGTCACTGGCGGCCGAGTCGGCGGTGCAACTGGCCCGCTGCCTGCGTGACATCCCGGACCTGACCGAGGCCTTCGCGACCTACGAACGGCTCCGGCGTCCCAGGGTCGAACGGATCGCGGCACGCGCGGCACGCACCAACAGCAACAAGCGCGGCATCGGCCCGATCACCCGGCTGCTCATGCCGCTCGTGATGAAGACCTTCGGCGCCAAGGCGTTCACTAAGGACCAGAACTACCGCATCGACTGGGACGCTCAGGTCAGCCGATAGCCGTGCGCCGGGCGGTTCGCCATGCCGTACCGCGGCTGCACCTCCGCCTTGCCCATGGTCACCAGGTGCTCCAGATAACGGCGCGCGCTCACGCGGGACAGCCCCGCCCGATCCCCGACCTCCTGGGCCGAGAGATCGCTCTGGCTGTCCCGCAACGCTTCCGTCACCAGCCGCAGCGTCACCGCGGACAACCCCTTGGGCATGGCCAGGGCGCGGGGCCGGTGGTGCATCAGCGAGTCGACCTCGTCCTGGTCCAGCACCTGCCCCAGCCGCTGCACCTCGATGCGCTGGGCGAGGTACTCCCGCATCCGATCGAGGAACGCCGTGCGCGTGAACGGCTTCACGAGGTAGTTGTCCACGCCGCGGGACATGGCCTGCCGCACGGTCTCCCGTTCGCGGGCCGCCGTCACCGCGATGACGTCGACCGGCGGCCCGCCACGAGCGCGCAGCCGTGACAGCACCTCCAGCCCGGACATGTCGGGCAGGTGGATGTCGAGCAGCACCAGGTCGGGCCGCAACGACTCCACAGCTCGCAACGCCTCTCCGCCGCGGTGCGCCTCGCCGACGACCTCGAACTCGGGCATCGCCTCCAGGAACCCGCGGTGGATCGCGGCCACGGCGAAATCATCATCGACAACGAGCGTTCGCACGCTCATCGGTTCCCCGTTTCCGGCAGCCACACGTCGAACGACGCGCCGCCGAGTTCCGAGTCGGTGATCGCCACCCGGCCGCTGCGCCGGGTCACCACCCTCGACACCAATGCGAGACCTATTCCTCTGCCGTGCGCGCCCTGGACGTCCTTCGAGCTGACACCCAGGTCGAAGATGCGGCCGCGTTGCGACTCCGCCACTCCCGGCCCGTCGTCGTCCACGACCACCCGCACTCCGCTGACCGACGAGCGCACCAGCACCCGCACGGTTCCACCGGTCTCCACGGCGTCGACCGCGTTGTCGACCAGGTTTCCCAGCACGGTCAACGCGTCGTCGCCCGCACGAATGTCGACGGAGCTGCCGGGATCGAGCCGGAGCTCCACACCTCTTTCGTGCGCGGTGGAGGATTTTGCCAGCAACAACGCCGCGAGCGCAGGGTCCGCGTTCGCTCCGTCGATGATGTCGGCCGTGACCGACCCCGCGCCACCGACCCGTTCGATGTAGGCGACGGCGTCGGGGCCGCGGTCGAGGTCCAGCAGACCGCCGATGACGTGCAGGTGGTTCGAGAACTCGTGGGCCTGCGCCCGCAGCACCTCGGTGACGGTGCGCTGGCCGTCGAGCTCGCGCAACGCGTCGTGCAGTTCGGTCCGATCGCGCAACGTCAGCACGACGCCGACCGCGCGGTCGTCCGTCTTGGCCGTCATCCGGTTCGCGACCAGGACCCGTTCGCCTGCCAGCACCAGCCGGTCCGCGACGTCGTCGTCGCCTCGCGCCAGGTCGAGCAGGCCGTCGTCGAGCACCTCCGCCGCCGGTTGCCCGCTCGGGTTCTCCGCCAGGCCCAGTAGCCGCATGGCCTCGTCGTTGACCAATACCAGCTTCTCCTGATCGTCCACGGCGACAACGCCTTCGCGGATGCCGTGCAGCATCGCGTCCCTGGTCTTCAGCAGCTGCGCGATCTCGGCGGGTTCGAGCCGGAACGTCCGCCGCCGCACGTGCTGCGTGATCAACGCGGCGCCGAGCACGCCGACCAGCGCGGCCGCGGCGAGCCAGCCGATCAGCTCCGGCAGGTCCTCGGCGAGGTCGTCGGACAGCTGGCTCTCCAGGATGCCGACCGACGCGATGCCGATGATCCGGCCGTTCGCCGCGCGCACCGGCACCTTGGCGCGCAACGACGTGCCGAGCGTGCCCGTCTCCGTGCCGACGAAGACCTCACCGGACAGCGGCGTGCTCGGGTCGGTCGACACGCGCTCGCCGATGCGCTTCGGGTCGGGGTGGGCGTAGCGGACGCCGTTGTGGTCGGTGACCACCACGTACGTCACGTTGGACGCCTTGCGGATCAGTTCGGCCAACGGCTGGATCGTCGCGGGTGGGTCAACGGAATCGAACGCCTCGATGACCGTGGGTAGCCGCGCCACGCTCTCCGCGACGGACAACATCCGGTCCTTGTAGGAGTCGCGGATCCGGTCGCTCTGCAGTTTGGCCGCGAGCAGACCGGCGGCACAGGTCGTCATCAGCACGATGACCACCTGCAATGCCAGCAGCAAGGCTCCAAACGACACCGACCGACGGAACATGGATGGAATTCTGACGCATCAGCTGTGAAACAGGTCACGAACTAAACGACCAATACGGAACTTACGACCTAACCCTTACGAGGCGCCCACCAGTTACCTAGCGTCCCCGCCCAACGTTCGCAACGAAGCGAGGAGTACTCGATGGGTACGGCATGGAGACGAGCGGTGGCGGTCGCCGCCGCCGGACTGGTGCTCGCGGGGTGCGGTCAGGGGGCGAAGAGCGCGAGCGGCGGTGACTCCATCACGAAGCTGGAGATCATGGCACCCGCCGACCCCGGTGGTGGCTGGGACCAGACGGCACGGGCGATGCAGTCGGCGGTGAGCGGCGCCAAGCTCGCGAACTCCGTGCAGGTCACGAACGTCGGCGGCGCCGGCGGCACGGTCGGCCTGCAGAAGCTCCTCAACGAGCGTTCCGAGTCGTTCCTGATGATCACCGGCCTGGTCATGGTCGGCGCGGTGGAGACCAACGCGTCGCAGGCCCGGCTGGAGGAGACCACGCCGATCGCGCGGCTGACGGCCGAGGACGAGGTCGTCGTGGTGCCGGCCGACTCGCCGCACAAGACGATCGACGACCTGCTGGCCGCCGTCAACGAGAAGGGCAAGGGCGTCTCGATCACCGGCGGCTCGGCCGGCGGCACCGACCACATCCTCGCCGGGATGCTGCTCAAGGCGAAGAACATCGACCCGTCCAAGCTGAACTACGTGCCGTACTCCGGCGGTGGCGAGTCGCTGGCGGCGTTGCTGGGCAAGAAGGTCGACGCGGGCATCTCCGGCATCGGCGAGTACAAGGAGCAGATCAAGGCGGGCAAGCTGCGCGCGCTGGGCACGTCCGGCCCGAACCCGGTCCCCGACCTGAACACGCCGACGTTCAAGGACCTGGGCGTCGAGCTGATCAACTGGCGCGGCGTCGTGGCGCCCGCGTCGATCACGGCCGAGGCCAAGACCCGCCTCACCAAGCTCGTCACCGACATGCACGCGAGCCAGCAGTGGAAGGACGAGCTGTCCAAGAAGGGCTGGACGGACACGTTCCTGACCGGTTCCGAGTTCTCCACGTTCATGGCCAAGGAGATCGGCCGCGTCAAGCCCGCACTGCAGGACATCGGGCTCGTCAAGTGATTGCCGCAAAAATCGAGGAGTACGCGTTCGGCGGTCTGGTCGCGTCGATCGGGGTCTTCACCCTGATCGACGCGGGCACGATCGCCGCGCGCGATGACAACGCCGTAGGACCGCGCGCGTTCCCTTACGCCGTGGGCATTCTGCTCGTCGCGACGGGCATCGCGGCCATCATCGCGACCGCCCGCGGAAAGCTCGGCCACGCCGAGGAGGGTGAGGACGTCGACGAGAACGTCCGCACCGACTGGGTCACCGTGGGCAAGCTGGTGGCCGTGCTGATCGCGCACCTGGTGCTGATCGACCTGATCGGCTGGCCCGTCGCGGCGGCGCTGCTGTTCTTCGGCGCTGCCTGGTCTCTGGGCGCGATCTGGTGGAAGGCACTGCCGATCGCGATCGTGCTGGCTCTCGTCGTGCAGGTGGTGTTCGCGTACGGCCTGGGCCTCTCGCTGCCGGCCGGGATCTTCGAAGGGGTGCCGTTCCTCGATGGATAGCATCACCATGCTGCTGGAGGGTTTCGCGACCGCCGCGCAGCCCGAGTACCTGCTGTACGCGCTGCTGGGCGTCACGCTCGGCACGGCCGTCGGCGTGCTCCCCGGCATCGGACCGGCGATGACGGTGGCGTTGCTGCTGCCGCTGACGTACACGCTGGAACCGACCGCCGCGCTGATCATCTTCGCGGGCATCTACTACGGCGGCATGTACGGCGGCTCGACGACGTCGATCCTGCTCAACACCCCGGGCGAGTCGGCGTCCATCGTGACTGCCCTGGAGGGCAACAAGATGGCGAAAGCCGGGCGCGGTGCGGCCGCGCTCGCCACTGCGGCCATCGGTTCGTTCGTGGCGGGCACGATCGCCACGGTGCTGCTCACCCTGCTGGCCCCGACCATCGCGGACGTCGCGGTGCAGCTCGGCCCGGCCGACTACGTGGCGTTGATGGTGGTGGCGTTCACGACCGTGGCGGCACTGCTCGGGTCCTCCCCCGTGCGCGGCCTCGCGTCGTTGGGGCTCGGTCTGTTCATCGGTCTCGTCGGCACCGACACGTTGTCCGGTCAGCAGCGCTTCACCCTCGGGGTGGCGACGATGGCCGACGGGATCGACGTGGTCGTGGTGGCGGTCGGTGTGTTCGCGGTCGGCGAGGCGCTGTACGTGGCGTCGCGGCTGCGGCACGGGCCGATCGAGGTCATCCCGATCGGCGGCAGGTGGATGACGCGCGAGTTCTGGGCGCGCTCGTGGAAACCGTGGCTGCGTGGCACGTTCATCGGCTTCCCGATCGGCACGGTGCCGGCCGGTGGCGCGGACGTGTCGACGTTCCTGTCGTACGCGGCGGAGAAGAAGCTGGCGAAACGGCCGGAGGAGTTCGGCAGGGGCGCGATCGAGGGCGTGGCGGGTCCGGAGGCGGCCAACAACGCCGCCGCGGCAGGCGTTCTGGTGCCGTTGCTGACGCTCGGGCTTCCCACGACCGCGACAGCCGCGGTGATCGTGGCGGCGTTCCAGAGCTACGGCATCCAGCCGGGACCGTTGCTGTTCACCAACAACGGCCCGATGGTCTGGGCGTTGATCGCGTCGCTCTACATCGGCAACGTGATGCTGCTCGTGCTGAACCTGCCGCTGGTGAAGATCTGGGTGAAGGTGCTGCAGATCCCGCGGCCGTACCTCTACGCGGGCATCCTGCTGTTCGCGGCGCTGGGCACCTACGCGGTGAACTTCGTCGTGGACGACCTGATCGTGCTGCTGGTGATCGGTGTGATCGGCTTCTTCATGCGGCGCCACGGATATCCGGTCGCGCCGCTGGTCGTCGGCCTGATCCTCGGGCCGATGGCGGAGGAACAGGTCCGGCGCACCCTGCAGATCAGCGAGGGCTCGCTCGGCGCGCTCGTCGCCAGCCCGTTCGCGGCGATCGCCTACAGCATCCTGGTGTTGCTGCTCGCGATCACCGTGGTGCTTCGGTTGCGCCGCAAGAAGGCTGAAGTCACCGTCTAACCGCGCACGGCGGCAAGCGCCTGTTCGTACAGTTCGAACGCATCAGCCTTGCCGCCGTGGCGGACCCACAGTTCCGTCGCGGTGTCGACGCACGCGAACACCGCGGCGATGACACCCATCGCGCGGGCGTCCGGGATCTCGCCGGACTCGATGCCCATCCGCTTCTCGATCACGGGCACGAGCGAACGCTGCCACCTCAGCCGCTTCTCCAGGTACCTGGAGTGCAGCGACGGGTTGGTGAAGATCAGCCCGGAGATCTCCAGCACCCGCTGCGGGGTGTGGTTGCCCGCGGTGAGCAGCGTGGTGAACCCGGCCCGCAGAGCGTCCCAGGTGGACATCTCGGGATCCTGGGCCTCGACCGTGGCGACCAGCAACTCGCCCAGCGCGTCCTGCTCGCCGCAGACGAGATCTTCCTTGGTGCCGAAGTACCGGAACAGCGAGCGCTGCGACACACCCGCCCTCGTGGCGACCTGGGCCATGGTGGTCGCCTCGTACCCCTGCTCCGCGAACAGGGTCAGCGCCGTGTCGACGATCTCGGCGACCACGGCCTGACGCGACCGGTCCCACAGCGTCGACGACTTCTCCATGAACCCCACTCTATCCGCGTTGCACCATCCGCCCGATCATCCGCGCGCCCATCGCCCGGGAGGCCAGGTGACGTCCGGCGAACGCCAGCACCCGGTTCATCCGGCCCGAGATCACCCCGACCGGCGTGACCCGGCGGTCCAGCGCGCGCAACGCGGTCTCGACGACCTCGCCGGAGGTCTGCATCCGCAGGCCTCCCGTCATGTCCTCGCTGCCGGAGACCTCGAAGAACTCGGTGCGGGTCGCGCCGGGTGACAGGGCCATGACGCGCAGGCCAGTGCCGCGCGACTCGACCCACAGGCCTTCGGTGAAGCTCACCACGAACGCCTTCGTCGCGCCGTAGACCGAGGACCAGGGCGTCGCCTGGTAGGCCGCCATGCTCGCCACGTTCACGAGGAAGCCGTGACCGTTGGCGCGCAACGACTCGATGAACGCCCTGCTGATCTCGACGACGGCGTTGACGTCGACCGCGACCTCCTGCCGCAGCCGTTCGGGCTCCTCCTCGTGGAATGCCCCGAAGTTCCCGAACCCGGCGTTGTTGATCACGCTGGTGACCCCGAACTCGGCGACCTCCGCCGCCAGCCGTTCGCCGATACCCGGCTGGGCGAGGTCCGCGGCCACGACGTGCACGGTCACGCCGTGCGCCGCCCGCAGCTGTTCGGCCAGTTCCTCCAGCCTGTCCTTGCGGCGCGCGACCAGCACGAGGCTCGATCCCCGTGCCGCCAGCCGCCGCGCGAACTCCGCGCCGATGCCCGAACTCGCTCCGGTGACCAGCACCGTTTGCTTCCTGAAGTCGACTCCCATGCCGACACCGTACGCCTACCTGGCAGTCACTGCCAAGCTGTCCTTTTCTGCCTGAATACGTCCGTAACGTTGCCGGAGGAGCGACGATCTTGGGGCGTGGGAGGACAACGGTGATCCGGCGGCCCCGGCTCGAAGGGCTGCTCTGCACGACGAGGCTCACGACGCTCGTCGCCCCCGCCGGGTACGGCAAAACGACACTTCTGACGCAGGCGCACACCGACCGTCCGGTCGTGTGGCACACCTGCCAGGAAGGCCATCGGCTGGTGCAATCGATGGCGTCCGCCCTGGCAGCCGGGTGGACCAGCGTGCCGTCGGTGTCCGGGGAGGACGAGTCCGGACGCGCGCACGCCCTCGCCGGGCTGCTGGCCGACGCCTGGCCGGAGGACGTGCTGATCGTCCTGGACGACATTCACGTGCTGAGACAGGAAGATTCGGCCGTTCAGCTGCTGGAGGCGCTCTGCCTGCAGCTGCCGCCGAGTGCCCGGCTGGTGCTGTCCGGACGGACGCCCGCGCCGTTCTCGTTGCGGCGACTGAAGGTCGACGGCGAACTGACCGAGATCACCGCGGCACAGCTCGCGTTCACGACGGAAGAAACCGCTGTGGTCGCTGGAAACGACGTGCACGACGTCACCGGCGGATGGCCGATCGCGGTGCGGCTGGTGGCGGAGACGGGAACGGTCGAGGAGCTCGGCGACCTGGTCGACGAGGTCGTGGGCAGAGAACCACGACAGACCCGCGAGCTGCTCAGGACCGCGGCCGCGTTCGATCGGTTCACCATCGATCTGCTGACCTCGCTGGGGCACACCGAGGCCGCGGTGATCCTGCCCGATCTGGCCCGGCGCGGGCTGTTCGTCGAACACGTCCGGGCCGAACCGGGCTGGTTCGCGCTCGTGCCGCTGGCGCGGGAGTTCCTGGAACCGGCGGCAGGCGTGCACGCGGCGGCAGCGCGCTGGTTCACCTCAAGGGGAGAGTACGTCCGCGCGGTGGATTCCCTTGCGGCACTGGAAGACTGGCCCGGCGTCACGGCGTTGCTCGGCGACGTGCTGCGAACGCGCGGCGCGGACGCCGTGCTGACCGCGACAAGCCTTGTGCCAGAAGAAGAACGCACGGCCGAGGTCTGGCAGCTCGAAGGCGTCGCGCACCAGTTGCGCGGCGAGTGGCTGCCGGCGGCGGACCGGTTCACCCAGGCCACCGCGGACGGCCTCACCGCAGAACTGGCCTGGCGCATGGCGTGGATCCAGCACCTGCGCGGCGGACCCCAGGACGCGCTGAAGATCTGCGACGAGTACGTGCCGGACGGCGGCCATCCCGAGGCGGAGTCGATGCTGCTGAGCACCGCCGCGAGTGCGCACTGGGCGTTGGGAGATCTGGAGTCGGCCGCGGGAAAGGCTGTTGCCGCGCTGGAGATCGCCACGAGCGACGGTGGCATGGGCACCGCGCACACCGTTCTCGCGATGGTCGCCGCGGCGCAAGGAAAACGTGACGAACTGACCGAGCACTACGACATCGCGCTCGACCACGCGCAGAAGGCCGGCGACGTGCTCGGTGTCATCCGCATCCGCTCGAACCGCGCGTCGCACCACGTCGAGGCGGGTGAGCACGGGGCGGCGTTGCGGGAGATCGAGGAGATGCTGCCGCTCGCGGACGTCACCGGGTTCGCCACCTACCGGGCGATCGGGCTGCACAACCGCGGCGAGGCGTTGCTCGGCCTCGGCAGGCTGGACGAGGCGGCGGCCGATTTCCACGCGGCACAGAAGGTCTTCGACCAGGCCGGGAGCTGGCTCGCGGCGGCACCGCTGGTCTACCTGGGTGAGGTGCACCGGTTGCGCGGCGACCGTGCGCTGGCGGCGTTCGCGTTGCACGAGGCACTCAGGCTCGCGGCGGCCAAGAACACCGTGCCGCACCTGGTCCTCGCTCATGTCGGGCTCGCCGAGCTGTTCTCCGGCGACGACCCCGACCTGGCTCGTGAGCACGCCCGCAAGGCGTTGGAGCTGGGGGAAAGCGTGGCGGCGCTGCTCGTGCTGGGGTGGCTCGACCACGACAAGGGCCTGTGCCAGGAGGCGGCGGAGATCGCGACCCGGCGGGGTGACCGGGCAGGGTTCGCGCGGTCGTTGCGGCTGCGGGGAGTGCTGGAACGCGACCCGGTGCTGCTCGACCAGGCACTGACGTTGTGGCGCGAGATCGGCAACCCGCTCGGCGAGGTCCGGGTGCGCACGGCCCAAGCGGCGCTGATCGGTGGTGCGGCGGGAGAACAGCTGGCGCTGGAGGCACGGCGGCAGGCCGCGGATCTCGGTGCGCGGGTGCTCGCCGAAGCCGCCGCCGGCGTCGCCGAGACGTGCCGGAAGGCGGCCAGACCGGCGTTGTTCATCCAGACGCTGGGCGGGTTCCGGGTGCTGCGCGACGGCGAACCGCTGCCGCCCGCCGCGTGGCAGTCGCGCAAGGCCAGGGACCTGGTGAAGATCCTCATCGCGCGGCGCGGGCGGCCGATCACCCGTGAGGCGCTGGGAAACCTGCTGTGGCCGGACGAGGAACCGGAGAAGGTCGCGAACCGGCTGGCGGTGGCGTTGTCCACGGCCCGCAGCGTGTTGCGGGCGGGCACGGGCATCGTGGCCGAGGGCGACGCGATCCGGCTCGACCCGGACGTGCTGCCCGTCGACGTGGCCGCGTTCCTGGCCGACGCGCGGGCCGGACTCGCTGCCGCACAACGGAACTCGTCCGAGGCGCGGTCACTGCTCGCGGCCGCCGAGTCCGCGTACCACGGGGACTTCCTGGAGGAGGACCCGTACGAGGACTGGGCGGCCCGGCTGCGCGAGGAGGCCCGGCTGATCTACCTGCAGGTGGTGGCGGTGCTCGCCGCACGGGCCGAGTCGGGTGGGGAGCACGCACTGGCGAGCAGGTACTGCCTTCGCGTGCTCGAACGCGACCCGTACGACGAGCCGGCGCACCTGATGCTGGTGCGCGTCCTCGCCGCGGCAGGGAGTCATGGCGAGGCCCGGAGGAGCTACCAGACCTACGTCACGCGGATGCGGGAGATCGAGGTCGACCCGCATCCGTACCCCGGAGTTCTCATTGGGAGCACACGACGTAGGGCGTGATCGACCAGCGGATGGCCTGGCCCTGCGCGTCCGTTCCCTCACCGGTGACGGTCGCGCCGGCGCCGGCCGGGGTGACGTCCTCGATGATCCCGCCGCCGACCGCGCCGCCGGCACTGACGACCTGCTCGTCACCTTGGCAGGCAACGGACTTCGAGGCGGTCTTGGTGACCACGACCGTCGGGGTGCCGCCGCGCAGCACCAGTCCCGGCCGCGTGCCGCAGATCGCGTGCGCCGTGACGTCGCCACCGGGGGTCTCGACCAGGCCGCTCTTGAGGTTGCTCTTGGGCGCCATCTTCGTGAAGTGCCCGCCGGCGGTCTCTCCCCCGACGCCGAGCGCTTTCCTGGTGCCGGGGCAGGCCGCCTCGGCGTTGTTCGTGCCGCTCTTGGACACCAGCGTGAACTCACCGGGCGCACAGGTCGCCCGCACCGTCACCGTCCACGGCAGCACGGTCCCCGCGCCGTGCTCGACCGCCGTGACCTCGGCGCTCGTGAGGTCGTCGCTCGGCCGTACACGCGTGATCGTGGTCCGCTCACCGGTCACCGCGCCGCCCGTGCCGACGACCTTCGTGCCGTTGGGGCAGTCGACCGAGACCGTCTTGCCCGCCGACGTGGGCGCGCTGGTGGCCTGCACCGTCACGACCTCCGTGCTCGCGTTCGCCACGCCCGGACTCGCCAGAGCCAGCACGAGCAGGGCCGTGCTCATCACCTTCACGTTCATCCCCCTTCGGGTCCGCGGGCCTGGTCAGCCCGCGGACCCGAAGGATGCCGCGCTCGCTTAAAGCCGTCTTAAGGCCGTCGGCTTTCAGGGGCAGCTGATCAGGACGTCGCCGTCGGTGGCGTCGAGGCAGGTGTCCACGCCGAGGCCGCCGTTGAGCGTGTCGTTGCCGGCCGCGCCCCAGATGAGGTCGTTGCCGTTCAACGCCGTGATGCTGTTCGCCAGCGCGTTGCCGACGAGGTGGTCGACGAAGTTGGTGCCGGTCAGGTTCTCCACGTCGCTCGCGACGTAGTCCTTGAGCGCCAGCGTGTCGTAGCCGTCGTCGGTGCCGGAGCCGATGGTCACCGAGACGCCGGAGTTCGGGTGAAGCGAGCTGCCGATGCTGTAGTCGACGCGGTCGATGCCGGTGCCTCCGTAGACGTTCACGCCACCGCGCTTGGGCCGCAGCTGGTCGACGCCGTCGCCGCCGCTGATCGTGCCCCTGGCGCGGGTCTCGATGACGTCGTTGCCCGCCTCGCCGTACACGTGGGCCGGCATCGCGTCGGCGTTGGTGTTGTCGTAGGCGACGTTGACCCGGTCGTTGAGGTCGTTCGCCCGGATCTGGATCGACGTGATCAGCTTCGTGGCGCCGGACTCGTAGACGCAGTTCACGTTGGCACCGCTGAGCGTGCAGCCGGCGCCGACGGCCAGCAGGTCACCGGAGTCGGTGATGGTGAGGCGGTGCAGCGCGGTGTCCAGGCCGACCGTGATGTTGTTCGTCTTGCCGGGTTCCGCCTCGACGATCAGCACGTTGTTCTGCACGTAGACGGTGGTGTGCGGTGCGGCGTGCGCGACGGCGGGCATCGCGATCGCGGCGAGAGCGGCGGCGCCCAGACCGATGAGCATTCTCATGCTGTGTTCTCCCCTTGGTGGTCGTTGCCTTGCGGGGAACAGCCTGCTCAGCGCTCTTTCGGTCATCTTCGGGTCGATTTAGGGCCGTCTTTCTGCTGGTAGCAGAACGCCCCTTTGCGGCCGTCCCGATGCTGTCACCATGACGACATGGCGGAGATCCTGGACTTCAAGCGCACCCCGGAGCCCCTGTGGCGGGAAGCCCTGGGCCGGAAGCTTCGCGAGACCAGGGAGGAGCGCGGCGACCGGCTGGTCGACGTGGCCGAACGGGCGGGCATCTCGGTGCAGTACCTGTCCGAGATCGAACGCGGCCGCAAGGAGCCGTCGAGCGAGATGATCGCGGCGGTCGCCGGAGCGCTCGGCATCGACCTGGCCGATCTGCTGATCGGCATCGCCGGCCAGGTCCGCAACCTCCGCGCCGCCGGCCCGTTCCAGAGCGGAGGCCACTTCCACACCTCACGCCCGACGGGCCGCCCCTCCGGTCCCGTGGCGATGGCGTTCGCCGCCTAGGCCCGCTGGTCCAGCACCCGGTCGACCAGCCCGTACTCGACCGCTCCCGCCGCGTCGAACACGCGGTCCCGGTCGGTGTCGTGGCGCAGTTCGGCCACGGTCCGGCCGGTGTGCCGGGCCAGGATCGCCTCCAGCTGCGTGCGCACCCGCACCACCTCGTCCGCCGCGAGGATGAGGTCCGGGATCGTGCCCCGCCCCTGCGCCGCCGGCTGGTGCAGCACGACCCTGGAGTGCGGCAGGACGGACCGCCGCCCTTCCGCGCCCGCGGCCAGCAACACCGCGCCCGCCGCGACCGCCTGCCCCACGCAGGTCGTGGCGACCGGCGCCTTGATGTAGCGCATGGTGTCGTACAGCGCGAGCATCGCCGACGGGTCGCCGCCCTCGCAGTTGATGTAGAGGTTGATCTCCATGTCGGGGTTGTCGGCCTCGAGGTGGAACAGCTGCGCGATCAACGCGTTGGCGACACCGGAGTCGATTCCGGTGCCCAGGTACACGATCCGTTCGGACAGCAGGTGCGAGTAGACGTCCATGACCCGCTCGCCGCGAGCGTCCCGCGTGATGACGTTGGGAATGGTGTAGGTGCTCATGCGACGGCTCCCGAGTGCAGTCCCAGCTTGTGCGTGCGGACGGGAACGACCTGCCCCAGGTCGCTGACGATGTGATCGATGAACCCGTACTCCCGTGCCTGCGCCGTGGTGAACCACCGGTCGTGCAGCGAGTCGGTGAAGATCCGGTCGAACGGCTGTCCGGTGTCCTCCGCGATCAGCCCGAGCACCGTGTCACGGGTGTGCCGCAGGTCGTCCGCCTGCACCTCCACCTCGACAGCGGACCCGCCGATGCCCGCACTCCCCTGGTGCATGAGGATCCGCGCGTGCGGCAACGCGAACCGCTTGCCCGGCGTCCCGGCGGACAACAGGAACTGCCCGGCGCTGCAAGCCAACCCCAGCGCCAACGTCGCCACATCACACGGCACCAACCGCATCACGTCACGAATGGCCAGCATCGACGGCACCGACCCACCCGGCGAGTTGATCCACAACGCGATGTCCTGCCGCGGATCATCACTCGCCAGCGACAACATCTGCGTGGCCAGCACCGTGCCGTTGTCGTCGTCGAGCGCGCCGTCGAGAATCAGCACCCGCTGACCGAAGAACCGTTCCCGCAGCCCTGGGCTGAAGAGCTTCTCGTTGTTCGTCATGGCACCGACGATGCCGGGCCGTACGACCGGTCCGCCTCTTTCTCTGCTGTGGGCAGATCAGCTCACAGCAGCCCTCACCTGGGCACGAAGTCGTCCGCCGGACGGCCAGGCACGTCGACGTCGATCGCGAACACCGCGCCGTCGTGCAGCGAAGGGCGGCGCAGGCCGTACTTGGCGGTGGTGATGAACAGGCGGGCCACGTCCGGGCCACCGAGGCAGACGCTCGTGGGCTGGCGTGCGGGAAGGGTGACCTCCCGGTCCAGACGGCCGTCCGGACGGTAGCGGCGCACGACGGACGCTCCCCAGAAGGCGATCCACACGTTGCCGACCACGTCGGTGGTCATGCCGTCCGGGGTCTGGTGCGGGGTGTGCAGGAAGACTCGGCGGGCGCCCAGTTCGCCGCCGTGGCCCACGTCGAAGCGGTGGACCACTCCCCGTGCGCTGTCGGCCAGGTACAGGTGCCTGCCGTCGGGGGAGAACGCCGGGCCGTTCGGGATCGTCAGTCCTTTGAGGACGGGTGAGGGCGATCCCAGGCGGTGCAGGGCGCCGGTGCCGGGTTCGGTGTCGTACGTCATTGTCGTGACCCAGAAGCGGCCGGCGGGGTCGGCGACGGCGTCGTTGACGCGCATGCCCTCGTCCGCGAAGGTTTCCTGCTGCGGGCCGTTCAGCAGGCCCGCGCCGGTACCGAACGCGGCCATCAGTTCGTCGCTGTCCCGCACTGGTGCCACGGCACCGACAGGCACGGGGAGGGCGGCGATCTCCTTGAACGGCGCGGGAACGTCGCCTCGGGTCTCCAGCACGCGGCCGGCCAGGAGGTCCACGACGACCAGCCTGCCGTTGATCCAGCGGGCGCCTTCGCCGAGTTCGAGCTGCTCGAAGTTCCACTGGGTCAGCGTCATCGGACGGTGCTCCCTGCTCGCAGATCCAGGTCGGCCTGGGTGGGCAGGCCCTGCCAGTCGCCAGGGGCGACGACGGCGAACGCGGCCACGGCGGTGAGTTCCGCCGCTCCTCCCTGCCGGAACGGGGCGGCGGCGCGGAACGCTCGCATGGTCTCGCCCGGGGTGAGCACCTCCGTCATGCCGTTCCTCCTCTGTGGGCGGTGATCGTCAGGCGCCAGCGCACTGAGCCCGAAGCGGGCACGACCGCCACCGGACGGGTGGTGTCGTGGCGGTCGAAGGTGCGGCCGAGCATGGGTTCGACGCCGACGCTGCGGTACGGATCGTCTTCCGGCCAGCCCTTCAGGTTGCGCCACAACGCGATGGAGACGGGCTGGTCGGCGCACTCGACGCGCAGGTCGAGCCGCTGGTCTCCGTCGATCACGCGGATCTGGCCGCGGTCGAGCACCGCGCCGGTCGCCGTGCCGTCGTCGGGTCCCAGCGAGTCCAGGCCGGCGGGCCACTCGCACAACTTCGGAACCGGATCGGCGATCAGCACGGAGGTGCCGGCCGGAGCGTCCAGACGGGCATCCGGGCTGACGTCGAGCAGGGCGTGCGCGGCCCACACGAACCGGTAACCGGGCTCGGCGATCAGTTCGTAGTCGGCGACGATCGCGCCACCGGCGGACGACATCGAGCGGCGGAACGTGAAGTCAGGGCAGTCCACACCGGTCCGATGCCACGGCCTGCTCCACGCGTCGCCGTGATCGGGCAGGCCGCGCACCGTCGGAACGCACTCCTCCAGGCCGCCCGCGTCGACGAACGCGGAGCCCGGCGTCACCTCGGCACGCGCGGGATCGGCCCGGTGCCACAGCCACTCGCGGTCGGCTGTGCGCAGCGAGGTCCAGCGTCCGCCGAGGCCGTGATCGACCTCGACGGACAGCGGCACAACCCTGTTGACCTGCACGGTTCGTCCCTGACATGATCAATCAGTAGTTAATTACTAATTTATCTTGCCACGGGTCGCCGTCAGGACCAACAGTCAGCTCGTCGAGCAGGCCGTTCCGTTGAGCGTGAACGACGCGGGCGCGGTGTTCCGGCTGCGGACCGAGCCCAGGAACCCGATCTCCACCTCACCGCGGGGCGAGATCGATCTCGTGTGCTCGACGCTGGTCGCGGTGACGGCCGAACCCCGCTGGGACACGGACGCGTTCCACATCTGCCGTACG
The DNA here is from genome assembly GCF_044765805.1 of Lentzea sp. NPDC102401. Classification (NCBI taxonomy): domain Bacteria; kingdom Bacillati; phylum Actinomycetota; class Actinomycetes; order Pseudonocardiales; family Pseudonocardiaceae; genus Lentzea; species Lentzea sp. NPDC102401. The sequence continues at coordinate 215,744 of NZ_JBIWKS010000004.1, forward strand.
GTCTGCCCGTCGGCGAACGACCACTTCAGCGTCCAGCCGTTGATCGCGGCGCCGCCGGTGTTCCTGATCGTGATCTTCCCCTGGAACCCGTCCTGCCACTGGCCGTCGAGCCGGTAGGCGACCGCGCAGGGTGGCGGCGGCGGAGTGGTCGTCACCACGGGAGGCGGAGGAGTGGTCGTGGGCAAGGACTTCGGCGGCTCGACGCGCTGCGCGGGAGGAGGAGCAGTGGTCGTTGTCGTGGCGTCCATGCCGTTGCAGGGCGCTCCCCACAGGCCGCGGTCCTCGCGGGCGGCACCGAGTTCGGCGTCGGCGAGCGCACCGGCGGCGGCCTGAGCCCTCAGCACGCCCTCCCGCACGGCGAGCAGCGCGTAGTCGGTGCCGTCCTCCAGCCGGAGGTTCACCTCGCCGGGCGTGAGCGAGCTGACGCGGACAGCCTTGCCCAGCAACGACTTCTCAGTGAACGTGCGCGCCGCGCCGGCCCAGCAGTCCGCGGGCGGCGCCAGCAACGAGACCTCGACGCGCTGGCCGGTGTCGAGCTCGACCGTGCGGCCGTCGATCACCGCACGCACGACGGCGGACACGTCACCGGTCGCCTCGTTGACCAAGGTCGGCTGACGCACCTGCACCGGGGCGGCGACGGGACGCGACTGGCCCTCGACCGTGCACGCGCACGCCAAAAGAACCAGGAGAAAAGACAAGGACTTCCGCAACACCAAGGACTCCCGCGCGCGTTCATGCAAACCTGCACGACCGTAGCGGTCTCCCGGCCCCGCTCACATCCGCCGTTCGGCCTTGATCAACCGCGGAACGGCCGTCACCGCGTCGGCGTCGCGGCGTTTCGCCGTCCCACTGGGGCATAATGGCAAAGTGCCCCGCCCCAAGCATGTTCCCGCGGACGATCTGGAATTCCCCGCGGAGCTGGATCCGGACCGCCCGAAAGGCGACCAGCTCAGGGAGATTCTGGAGGCCGTCGCGACCGACGCGGGGCCGGGCAGGCTGATTCCGTCGGAACGATTCATGGCCGAGCATTATCAGATCTCCAGGAGCACCGTCCGGCTGGTGATCAACCGGTTGGTGGCGGACGGGCTGCTGTACCGCCAGCACGGCAACGCCACCTTCACCGCGGAACGTCCTCCCACGCAGATCGACATGCTGACGTCGTTCACCCAGGATGTCGAGGCACGTGGCTCGGTGGCGGGCGCCAAGGTGCTGCTGGCCCTCGTGGAATCCGCGGGTGCCGAGATCGCCGGACGTCTGAACATTCCTCCGGGCGCACAGATTTTCCGGCTGGAAAGGCTCCGTTCGGTCGACGGCGAACCGTTCGCACTGGAGCGCACGAACCTCTCGCTCGACCATTTCCCCGGTATCGACCAATTCGACTGGTCGACGCATTCACTGCACAAGACGCTCACCGAACGGTTCGGCGTGGTGCCGGACTGGAATGACACGGCCATCAACGCCGTGTTGCCGCCGGCGCAGGACGCCGCGTTGCTGGGGATCGAGCCGAGCCAGCCGTGTCTCGTGCTCAAGGGCACGCTGCACGCGGCGGACGGCCGGGTGATCGAGGCGGGGCGGTCGCTCTACCGGGCCGACCGCTACACCGTGTTCACCACCGCGCGCCGATCGCGATGAGCGCGCAGCAGTTCGGCGCAGCGGTCCACCAGCACGTCCGCCGCACCCTGTTCCACCAGCGCGATGTAGGACTCGTAGAGCCCCTCGCGGTAGGCGTCGTGGTCAGGCAGGTAGCCGGCGTACCCGTCGGTGTAGCCGATCACCCTCGTGTGCGCGAACGGGCTGGCGGCCCTGATGCGCAACGCGATCGAGGAGAACAACTCGAAGGGCGTGTGCAGCCAGGCGACCTCGCCCAGCGACACGACGGTGACCGGCACCTCCGCCTCACCGGGTAGTCCCGCGGCGGCCAGGGTGCTGAGCATCAGCGTTCCCTCGTACCGGGTCTGCGCGATGCGGACGGCGGGGTCGTTCTCCTTGGCTGGCAACATCTTCCGCCATCCACGTTCGGCACCCTCGCGCAGTTGCCGGCACTCGGCGGGCGACGGCAGCGAGCGGTGAGGCAGTCGCAGCACGGTCCGCGTCAGCCGGATCGGTTCCTCGACGGGCCGACCGGACGACAGCAGTCCCGTGATCGACTCAGCGAGCCTGCCGCCGAGCGCGGACACCTCGGCGTGACCACGTCCCTGGCGGACGAACCGCGAACTGGCATCGCCCGCCGCACCCTGCAGGAACGCGACCACCGGGGCGAGCCCGGCCAGCTCCCTGCGGGTGGCGCCCGGCCAGTCCGCCGACCAGTCGAGGTTGTCGGCGCCCAGCACGGTCGGGTGGCTGGCGTAGTCGAAGAGCAACGCCGCCACCGTGCCGTCCGGGTGGTGCAACGTCAGCACGCCCACCGATCCGTCGTGCGGCCCGTCCTGCCGGTTGCGGTTGGCGCCGACCCGCGCCGCCGCGCCCTCGTGCCAGCGAGCGCTCACCGGTGTCCGATGTGGACGGATGCCGCCGGCCACCGCCCCGACCTGTTCGATCAGCCGCTCGACGAGTTCGGGTTCCCGCTGCGCCGGCATTCCCGGATGGATCGCCCCGGTCCACCCGTCCGGCCCGGAATGCGTGTGCGACGCGCAGACGAGGACGCGGTTCGCGGGAACTCCGGTCTCCTGCGCGACCACCGCCGCCAGCGCGTGGGTGAGCGAGACGTCCGTGGCCAGCGCGTCGAGCGTCACCCACACCACGCCCGGATCGTCGTGTGACGACAACCAGACCAGCGTGGCCTCCAGGTCGTCGTGCACGCCGGTGGCGACGCCCTCCCTGGACAGGTAGCCGCCCATCGGGTGGCCGGAGCCCGGCGTGATCACCGTGCGGCCGGCCGCGAGCAGGAGCGTCATCGAGTCAGCACCGGTTCGGTCAGGACCCCACCCCGTCCGGCCGTCTGCGCGAGCGCGGCCAACTCGTCCACATCACCGTCGCGCACCAGCACCTCCAGCAACATCGGCAGGTTGAGACCGGTCACGATCCGCACGCCACCCCGGCGTGCGGCCAGCAGCTTCGCGGCGTTGGCGGGCGTGCCACCGGGAAGATCGGCCAGCACGAGCACTTCCGGCGCGTCGCCGACGAGGTCCGCGAGCCGTTCGCCGTACGAGTCCGGGCTTTCCGCCGGGCCGAGCTCACACACCAGGAGCCGGGACTGCGGGCCGACCACGAGCTGGGCCGCGTCGGCGGCGCCGGACGGCAGTGCGCCGTGCCCGGCCAGCAGGACGGGTGTGGTCATCGCTCGTTCCTAACTCTTGGGCGCGGCGGGTGCGAACCAGCCGAGCCAGCCCAGCGCCACGCCGACCACGACGAAGATGCCGATGACCAGCACGGGCTTCAGCCTGGCCTTGGTCAGCAGCAGGTACGCGGCGGCGGTGACGAGCACGGGAAGCAGGTGGGGCAGCAGGTCGTCGAGCCGCTCCTGGATCGACACGGTCTGGGTGACCTGCTCGCCGTCGACCGTCGTGGTCTGCCGGTACGTCAGCGTGGTGACGACCTTGACGATCAACGGGATGAACCCGCCGAGCACGACGAACCCGAGCACGGTCGCGCCCTGGGAGAGGCGGTTCAGCGTTCCGGCGGCGAAGCGGGAGACCAGCCTCTTGCCCTCGCGGTAGGCGAGGCGGAACTGCCAGCGGCGCACCAGCGCGTACGGGACCAGCACCATGACCATTGCGAACGCCGGCCCGAGCCAGTTGCCCTGCAGGGCGAGCGAGGCGCCGATGGTGAAGACGATGCTGTTGTACAGTGCGAAGACGAGCGTGTCGCCGATGCCGGCCAGCGGCCCCATCAACGCGACCTTCGTGCTCTCCGCGGACTCCGGTGAGCGCGCCTCCTCCATCGCGATCGCCGACCCGAGGATCAATGGCCCGCCCACCAGCACCGAGGTGTTGAAGAACTGCATGTGCCGCTGCAGCCCCAGCGCGTAGTCATGCGCGTCCGGGTAAAGCCTGCGCAGCACGGGTTCCATGGCGTACGCGAACCCGAGCCCCTGCATCCGCTCGTAGTTCCACGACACCTGGCTGGACCAGAAGTACCGCCGGTAGGCCCTCCTGAGGTCCTGGTCGGTGAGCCGACGGTCCACATCGGACTCCTCGGCCGGTTCGGCGGCCACCGGCGCCTGCTCGCTCCGGCCGACGACCAGGAACGCGATCGCGACACCCAGCAACGCGATGCCCAGCAACGGCACCTTCATGTACGCGAACGCTACGAACCCGATGAGCAACAGGTACCAGTACTTCGACAGCTGCATCATCGACAGCAGCAACGCGAATCCCACCGCGGGCAACAAGGACCCGGCGAGCGTCATGCCGTTCACGAAGCCCGCGGGAATCCCCTTGGTGAGGTTCTCGACCACGCCACTGGACGCCGTCAGCGCCGCGAGGAACGTCGGCACCGCCCGGACTCCGCACCACGGCACGAGACCGAGCCAGTGAATTCTGGCCAGCCCGCGCGCGTCCCCCGCGGCCGCGTAGCGATCGGCGCGATGCACCATGCCGGTCGTGATCATCTTGCCGACTGGGTCCAAAGTGGACAGAAGCACGGCGGCGGGCAGCGCCACCGCGATGCCGACCGCCACCTGCGCGCTCAGCGGTCCCGCCGCGCTTCCCGCGAGCGCGGTGCCGACGATGGCCCCGGTCTGGTAGTCCGGAATCGTCGCGCCGCCGTACTGGTAGACCCCCAGAGCCACCAGTTCGAGCGTCGCGCCGATCGCCATGCCGAGCAGCGGGTCACCGGTGATGAGACCGGCGACCGACCCCGCCACCAGGGGCCGGCCCGCGAAGATGAGGAAGGGCCCGAGCACGTCGTAGGTGCAGATGACAGCCCACAGCGTCAAAGCCAGTGCCACGAGCATCGGCTTCTACAGCCCCTTCTTGTCGAGCAACGCGGTGAAGTCGGCGGCCTTGTCCCGCGGCATCATCTGCGCGACAACGGGAATCCCCTCGGCGGCGAGCCGGCGGTACCCCTCCGCGTCCTGCGCGGTCACCGCGATCGACCTGGTCACCATCGTGTACTGCTCGCCGGGGCGGGGTGCGACGTTCCCGACGTTCACCACCCCTGGCCGCACCCCGCCCTCGACGAGCCGGAACGCGTCGGCCGGATGCTTCGCTATCAGCATCACGTCCTCTCCCCAGACGCGTTCCACCACCTCGGCGACCGTGAGCACCTCGGTCGGCAGCCCCTCGCTGCCTGCGGGAGCAACATCCGCTGCAGTTCGTCACCGGCGACCTCGTCGTTGCACACGACCAGCTTCCGTACGCGCAACCCCCCGGTCCACGCGACGGTCACCTGGCCGTGGATCAACCGGTTGTCGACCCGCAGATGCACTCCCGCCATGCCCACTCCCCCTGGTCAGCCGACGTGCCTCGATACTGGTGCAAACCAGTATCGGCTGTCAACGGGCAGCACCGAACCGACCCAGCAGGGCCGTCGTTTCCACAGTGGATATTCCGAGCCCGGCGCAATGCGGGGATCCGGGGGCGCAGCGCCCCGGCTGGGGCCTGGGGGCTCGGCCCCCAGAAAACACCACGGGCGAGGTTGGGTTCGCGCTTTTCGCGAACACACCTCGCCCGAAGTACGTGCCCCCCGTGCGACTCGAACGCACACTGGACGGATTTTGAGTCCGCTGCCTCTGCCGATTGGGCTAGGGGGGCGTAGCTGGGTGAACTGTAGCGGATCACCCAACCGAGTTTCTTGCTGGGGACCCCTAGGACTTAACGAGTCGGCCGATCGCCGCCGACGCCTCCGCCAGCTTCTGCTCGGCCACCGGACCACCTTCCGCGGCGGCCTGGGCCACACAATGCTTCAGGTGCTCGTCGAGCAACCCCAGCGACACCGCCTGCAGGGCCTTCGTGGCCGCGGAGATCTGGGTGAGGACGTCGATGCAGTATTCGTCGTTCTCGACCATGCGCTGGAGACCACGGATCTGTCCCTCGATGCGGCGCAGTCGCTTGAGGTATGCGTCCTTGTCCGCGGTGTACCCGTGCATCGGCCCCTGACCTTCCCTACCCCTGGCGGGTATGTCGAGGATACCCGCACCGGATGGGGGTGCGTTATGTGCGACGCTGCTCCGTCGGCTGGAATGGGGAAGCGTCCGGCAAGCCCAGCAACGGGTCGAAGTGAGACGAGTAGCACCACATTTTGGACCCATAACACCCGTGTGGTTTACCGGGTAAATGCCCCGACCGGGCGGTTGCGGTCACATTTTAGCGGCGAAAGGTTCGCCGTTTTTCCTCGTGTGGACTATGGTGTTGTCGAAGCACGTGGTTACGTCGAGGATCCGCGTGCTATGTGAGTACCCAACGGAGGAACAGTGGCACAGCAGACCGTCGTCCAACTCATCGACGACCTCGACGGCGGAGAAGCCGACGAGACCGTGACCTTCGCACTTGACGGTGTCGAGTACGCCATCGACCTGTCGAAGGGAAATGCGGAGCGGCTTCGCGAGTCGCTGGCGGACTTCGTCGGCAAGGCCCGTCGTGCGGGTGGCCGCAAGCAGCGCAAGGGCACCGGCAAGTCCACGGTCAAGGCCACCGACAAGGCTGAGGCGCAGCGCATTCGTGACTGGGCCCGCGCGCAGGGGCACCAGATCTCGGACCGCGGTCGTATTCCGCAGAACCTGGTCGTGCAGTTCCAGGAAGCGCACGCCTCCTGACCTGCGTGAACAAGCGAGGTTTCCACACGTCGGCCGGGTCGCCGGCCGACGTGTTAACCCCAAAGATCTAACACATCCCGGTTCGTTCACACTATCCCCGGAACGCGGGATCAACGACCTGGAAAGTGTGCTCCGAACAGGCGTGACACCGCGGCGGCCTTGACCGCTGTCTCCTCGAATTCCTCGTCAGGGTCGGACAGTGAGATGACCGCTCCGCCGACTCCGAAACTCACCTGGTCCCCGTTCGCGACCAGCGTTCGGATGACGATGCTGAAGTCCGCGGCTCCGTTGAGCGAGAAGTAACCGAGCGCTCCCGAGTACACCCCACGTGGACCGGCTTCCAAGCCATCAAGGATCTGCATGGTCCGGATCTTCGGCGCACCGGTCATGGAACCGCCGGGAAACGCGGCTCGAACACATCGGACGGCAGAACTGTCCGGCCGAAGCCTGGCCCGCACGGTGCTCACCAATTGGTGTACGGTCGCATAGGTCTCGACGTCGAACAACCGCGTCACCTCGACCGAACCCACTTCCGCGCACGCACCGAGATCGTTGCGGACGAGGTCCACGATCATCAGGTTCTCCGCGCGGTCCTTGACCGATCGCGCCAACGTTGTGCGCAACATCTCGTCGTCCGCCGCATCAACACCTCGCGGCCGCGTCCCCTTGATCGGCGATGACTCCACGACGCGATCTCGGCCCACCCGGATAAATCGTTCGGGTGACGTGCTGAGCACGGAGAGGTCACCGAAACGCATCAACGCCCCGAACGGAACGGGATTAGCGGCGCGAAGCAGCCGATATGTGTCCCACGGGTCGAGCGTCGCACGCCACGACATCATGTTCGTCAGGCACGCCTCGTAGGTCTCCCCCGCCGTGATCGCTTCCTGGCACGCGCTGATCAGCTTCAGGTAGTGAGCGCGCGGATGGCGCAACGTCACCTCCGACACGACCGGCCGGGAAGGCTCCGGCAATGGCCTGAGCTGTCGCAGAACAGCCGAAACCTCGCCGAACCAGGTGTCGTCGGTCAGCGAGAGCAAATAGACGCAATCATCAACGTGATCGATGACCACGGCACGGTCCGCGAAGACGAACGACGCGTCGGGCTGCTCCGCGCGGTGCGTGAAGTCGCCGCCGCACTCCGCTTTCAGCTCGTAGCCGAGATACCCGACCCACCCGAGGGCGAAGTCGAACGGCACGTCCGGCTGCTCGACGCCCCACGCCGCCAGGTCGTCGTCCAGCCAGGAGAAGAAAGAAGGACAGGGTCGCGGCACTCCGTCGAGGGTGAGCACCTGGTCCTGCACGGAGTACTGCGCGACGCGGGCGAGGGGCCCGGAGGCGTCGCCCATGAAGGAGAACCGGCCGCCGGACCCGCTGTCCAGCCAGAACGCGGCCTCAGAGGCCCCGTGGAGCGCCGCGAACACCTGTTCCGCGTCCACGGCCACGCCCAACCGGCGGACGTGCACAGGGCGCTTCTGAGGCGTTGAGCGAACCAGCACCGGTTCCGGCACCGCGGCCGTCCGGGTCGGGGTCAGCGCGGCGAAGTTCGCGAGCATCTCGCGACCGAATTCGGTGCAGATCGATTCGGGATGGAACTGCACACCCCACGCGAGTCTGTCGAGAGCGCGCACACCCATCAACACGGAGTCCTCGCTCCACGCGATGGCTTCCAAAGTAGAAGGCAGATCCGTGACAGCCAGCGAGTGATACCGCACGACGTCGAACGGCGAGGGCAGCCCGGCGAACACGTCGACGCCCGTGTGCGCAACAGCGGAAACGATCCCATGGCGCGGCACGGGCGCAGGCCCCACGACAGCGCCGTACGACTGACACAGGCCCTGGTGGCCCAGGCACACGCCCAGCAACGGAATCGTGGCGTGGTCGATCACCGCGCGGCAGATGCCGAAGTCGGCGGGATTGCCGGGCCGGCCGGGTCCGGGAGAGATCACCACGTTGTCGAACGACCGCAGTGAGGCAAGCCGGAAGCGCGGGTCGTCGTTGTGGACGACCACGGGCTCGGCGCCGTTCACCTCAGCGAGGTGCTGAAAGAGGTTGAACGTGAACGAGTCGTAGTTGTCGATGAGCAGGGTTCGCATTCCAGGACGGCACTCTACCTGGCAAAACACCCGATCGGAGCAATGAGAGAGAGCGGCCACAAATCGTGACCGCCCTCCGGACTCGAACGCGAACTCAGCTACCGAGCAGGAACTTCGGATCCGCCGTGAGCGCCGCCAGTTCCGGCGCGAAGAACGGCTGCCTGTCCAGCTTCGGATAACCGCTGTAGGAGTACTCCTCCTCCTGCGTGATCGTCACCGTCCAGCCGTTGGCCGCCCGGTAGGACGCCGTCGTCGCATTGCCCTGGGCGGGGTTCACGGGAGAGGCGACCCCGACCTGGTTCCCCGCGACTTCGTAGATCTTGCAGTCGGAGCCCGCAATGCCGTGCATACCGTTGGGCACCGCACACGGATTCGTCGGGCGATTCGGATTCGGCATGGTCACGATGACGGTCAGCTGACCGACCTTGTCGTCCTTGCGCACCGGCACGTACGCCGTGTACTCCCAGACCTCCGGCGTCTCGCCCTTGTTGCTGGAGACCTGCGCCTGGGCTCGGAGCATGCCGCCGTACGTGCCGGGATCCTTGTACTTCAGATCCGGCGCGTCGTACCCGGCGGGCAAGGACGCCTTGGCCAGGTTCAGCAGCTGCGTGCCGCGGTCGGCCTGCGGCCCGTTGGTGGCCGTCCGGTCGGACTGCCCGGCCGGCCACTCCTCGCCCCACTGCGTGTCCGGCATGCCGGGCTTGCCGGGGTTCGAGCTGCTGCTCTGCCCCGCGCCCATCAGGTAGTCCTTCGTGCTCTGCGGGTTCAGCGCGAACGCCGACCCGAGCCCCACGCCGACCACGAGCACGGCGACCGCGGCCCCGGTGATGGACGCCCGCCGCTTGGACCGGGCCTTGTGCGCCCTGTCGAGCGCGACGCCCGGATCCATCGACGGCGGCGGGCTGCTCGCCACCACCACGTCCTGGAAAGCTCGCTTGAGGTCCTGTTCGTTCATCGAACCCTCTCCTGCTCTGAGAGCAGACCGCGCAGCGTCTGCAGCCCCCGCGCGGCCTGACTCTTCACGGTTCCTTCCGAACACTTGAGAACGGAGGCCGTCTGTTCGACGGACATGTCCTCCCAGTACCGCAGGACGAGGCACGCACGCTGCTTCGGAGGCACCTTCGCCAGCGCCTCCAGCAGCACCATCCGTTCCTCGGGGTAGACGCCCGGCGGAGCCGCCGAGTCGGTCAGGTCGTCACTCGCCGACTCGAACCGGAACCACCCGCGCCGTCGCTCGGACAGGAACGTCCTCACCACGATCTGCCTGGTGTAGGCGTCCAGCGCCTCGTGCCGCTCGATCCGCCGCCAAGCCAGGTACAGCTTGGTGAAGGCCTGCTGCACGAGGTCTTCCGCGCGATGCCAATCGCCGCACAGCAGGTACGCCGTGCCGCGCATGACGTCGGAACGGGCCGCGAAGTACTCCTGGAACGCGGCGTCCCGATCACTCATCAGGTTTCCCCCTAATCTGCGGTGCCGGGTTAGTCACGCCACCTGGGGCCTGGCGGGTTGCACGAGGTTCGCGAAACGCATACTGATGTCGTGATTTTCCTGTTGATCCTCGGCGTCCCGGTCGCGCTGGGCCATTTGTACCTGTGGCGGCGGCTGGTCGTGGACACGACGCTCCCCCGCACGCTCGGGCGCCGCATCGGCACCGTGGCGATCGTCGGTGCGTTCGTGACGCTCATGAGCGCCCTGGTCGTGACGCGCAGGGTGCCGCCGGAGTACGGGAAGTTCTTCGCCTGGCCCGGGTTCGTGTGGCTGGCCGTGCTGTTCTACCTGGCGATCGCGCTCGGCGTCGCGGAGATCCCACGCCGGATCCTGCTGAAGCGGGCCGCGCTCACGCCGGTGGCCGCCGGCGCCGGTCCCGCCGAGCCCGTGGAGGTCGTGCCGGACCCGTCGCGGCGGCTGTTCATCGCGCGCTCGGTGGCGATCGGTTCCGGCGTCGCGGCGGGCGGTGTCGTCGGGTACGGCATGACGCAGGCGCTGGGCGACCCGCAGCTGCTGAACGTGCCGGTGACGCTGAACAAGCTGCAGTCGTCGTTGTCCGGCTTCCGGATCGCGGTCGTGAGCGACATCCACCTCGGACCGCTGCTCGGGCGTTCGCACACCGAGCGGATCGTGCGGATGATCAACGAGCAGCAGGCCGACATGGTCGCGATCGTCGGCGACCTGGTGGACGGCACCGTCGCCGAACTGGGCGAGGCCGCGGCGCCGTTGCGGGACCTGGTGTCGAAGCAGGGCAGCTTCTTCGTGACCGGTAACCACGAGTACTTCTCCGGGCACGAGCAGTGGATCGCGGAGCTGGACAGGCTCGGCGTGAACCCGTTGCGCAACGAGGGTTTGACCATCGCCGGCGGCATCGAGGTCGTGGGCGTGAACGACGTGACCGGGAAGTCCTACGACGACGGCCCGGACTTCGGCCGCGCGCTCGCGGGACGAAACCGAAACAACCCCGTAGTCCTCTTGTCACACCAGCCCGTTCAGGTCGCCGACGCGTCTTCACACGGCGTCGACCTCCAGTTGTCCGGTCATACACACGGTGGACAGATGGCGCCGTTCAACTTCCTTGTGCCGCTGCAGCAACCCAGCACCGCCGGGCTGTCGAAGGTGGACGGCACCTGGCTCTACACCAGTCGTGGCGCGGGTTTCTGGGGTCCGCCGGTGCGCGTGGGCGCGCCCCCGGACATCACGATGATCGAGCTGCGTTCTGCTGGCTAAATCACACTCGGCTGTACTGGATTGCGCGATTGCGGTGTCAAGGCCGTAGAGTGGTCGGCCGTGCCCGCGTACGGACCGCGAGGCGGATGAAGGGGGAACCCTGGGGAAATGACCGAGAGCTTCGCCGTCGACCGGCGTTACGAGGCAGAGGCTCGTATTCGGCGTTTCCTGGACCAGGAGAACCCGTCGACACCGTGTCTGGTGATCGACCTCGAGACGATTCGCGCGCGCTACCAGGCGATTCGCGCGGCACTGCCGTCCATCGACATCTTCTACGCGGTCAAGTCGAACCCGGAGTCCGACGTGGTCGCCACGCTGGTCGTGGAGGGTTCGCACTTCGACGTGGCGTCACCGGCGGAGATCGACCTGTGCCTGGCGCGCGGCGCCGCGCCGTCGTCGATCTCCTACAGCAACCCCATCAAGAAGGCCGCTGACATCGCGTACGCCCACTCACGTGGTGTGCGGATGTTCGTGTCGGACAGCGAGCAGGACGTGCGGTTCGTCGCCGAGCACGCGCCCGGTTCGTCCGTACTGGTGCGGATTCTTGTCCACAGCAAGGGTTCCACCTACCCGTTCGGCAACAAGTTCGGTTGCGATCCGGAGATGGCGACGGATCTCTTGCGGCTCGCGCACCAGCTGGGACTCGTTCCTCTCGGCATCGCGTTCCACGCGGGCTCGCAGCAACTCTCCATCGAGGGCTGGGACTCCGGCATCGCCGACGCGGCGTTGATCGCCGCGAAGCTGCGTGCGGAAGGCATCGAGACGTCGACGGTGAACCTGGGCGGCGGGCTTCCCGCCGTGTACCAGGCTTCCACGCCTTCCCTCGACGATTTCGCCGTCGCCATCGAGGCGTCGATCGCCCGCCACTTCGGCGCCGTGCGTCCCAGGGTGATGATCGAGCCCGGCCGCGCGATCTCCGCCGAGGCCGGGATGATCCGTTCGTCGGTCGTGCTGGTGTCGCGGAAGTCCTATTCGGACGAACGCCGCTGGGTGTACGTCGACATCGGCCGCTACCAGGGCCTGGCCGAGACCGAGGGCGAGGCGATCGCCTACGCGTTGCGAACCTCGCGCGACGGCGGCCCGGTCGGCCCGATCGTCCTCGCGGGTCCGACGTGCGACGCGGACGACGTCATCTACCAGCACACCCGCTACGACCTGCCGCTCGACCTGAAGGCGGGTGACCACGTGGACATCCTCCACGCGGGCGCCTACACCTCCTCCTATTCGTCCGTGTGCTTCAACGGCTTCCCGCCGTTGGCCACGTACTGCGTCTAAGCCTGTTCGCAATTCACATAGTTTGGAGTGATTGATGTCCGAAGCGCCCTGTCAGACCGAGGAGACCGTCGGTTTGTTCGCGGGACAGCACGTACTTGCAGAGCTCTCGGGTGTGAGCGCGGATCTGCTCGACGACGAGCAGTTCCTGCGGCACGCCCTTGGTGAGGTTCTCACGCAGGCCGACGCAACCGTGCTGGAGGTGATCTCCAAGAAGTTCGATCCCCAAGGAGTCACCGTGCTGGCCCTGCTGTCGGAATCCCATGCGTCGATCCACACTTATCCCGAAGTGGGTTCGGTGTTCGTCGACGTGTTCACCTGCGGTACCCGTGCGAAACCAGCGCTGGCCGTCCAACTACTCGCTGACGCTCTGGGCGCTGCTCACGTGAGCACGGACCTCGTCACTCGTGGCGTCAAGGAGCATGTCGCGTGAACACGATCAACGAGCCGCTCGCCGATGGCATGACCCGCCACTGGCAGGTGGACGAGGTGCTGGTCGACACCAAAACCGACTTCCAGCACCTGGTGATCGCCCGTACGGCCCAGGGTCTGTCGCTGTTCTGCGACAACGACCGCCAGTCGACGGAGTTCAGCCAGCTGACCTACCACGAGGCCCTGATGGTGCCGGCGCTGCTGCTGGCCGACACCGTCGAGCGCGTGCTGGTCATCGGCTCCTCCGAGGGCGTCGTGTGCCAGATGGCCGTGCAGCACGGCGCTACGGTCGTCGACCACATCGACATCGACGAGCAGGCCGTCAAGCTGTGCGCGGAGCACCTGCCGTACGGCTACACGTCTTCGGAGCTGGCTGCCGCGGAGAAGGGTGACGGCCCGATCCGCGTGCAGTACATCGACGGGTTCGAGTACATCCGCACGACGTCGGAGAAGTACGACATCGTGCTGGTGGACCTGCCCGACGAGCGCGAGGAGGAGGCGCAGCACAACCGCCTGTACGGCGCGGACTTCCTGCGCATGTGCAAGGCGCTGCTGCGTCCCGGCGGCGTCGTCGTCAACCAGTCCGGCTGCCAGACGATGTGGCGCAACACCACCCTGATCCGCTCCTGGCAGCGGTTCAACGAGGTGTTCGACACCGTCGCCTACTACGGCTCCGACGAGCACGAGTGGGCGTACCTGTTCGGCCGCGCGGACGTCGTCGAGGACCCGACCGCGCTGATGGTCGAGCGCCTGAAGACGGCCGGGTACCAGCCGGAGTCGATCGACGACCTGGCACTGGTGGGCAACAGCATTCCGCCCTACCGGGTGCGGCAGTCGCTGGCCTGATCGAAGGCTTCCGAGAGGGGCGCTTCCCGTTCGTGGGAGGCGCCCCTTTCGCTGTCTCCTAGGCGAGTGACCGCTTGAGGAAGTCGACCTGCAGGAGGAGCAGGTTCTCCGCCACCTGTTCCTGCGGGGTCATGTGGGTGACGCCGGACAGCGGCAGCACGGTGTGCGGGCGGCCGGCGGCCAGCAGGGCGTTGGACAGGCGCAGCGTGTGGGCCGCCACCACGTTGTCGTCCGCCAGGCCGTGGATGATCATCAGCGGGCGGGAGAGCTTGTCCGCGTCGGCGATGAGGGAGTTCGAGTCGTAGACCTCGGGCTTGTCGTCCGGGTGGCCGAGGTAGCGCTCGGTGTAGTGGGTGTCGTAGAGGCGCCAGTCGGTCACCGGGGCGCCCGCGATGCCCGCGTGGAAGACGTCCGGGCGGCGCAGGACCGCCAGGGCGCTCAGGTAGCCGCCGTAGGACCAGCCTCGGATCGCCACTCGCGTGAGGTCGAGGTCCGGCTCGATCGTGGCGGCCGCGTGGAGCGCGTCCACCTGGTCCTCGAGGGTGGCGCCCGCGAAGTCGAACGCGATCGCGCGTTCCCAGGCGAGGCCTCGGCCCGGCGTGCCGCGGCCGTCGGCGACGATGACCGCGAAACCCTGGTCCGCCAGCCACTGCGAGGCCAGGAAGGCGTTCTGGGCCGAGATGACGCGCTGGGCGTGCGGGCCGCCGTACGGGTCCATCAGCACCGGGAGCTTGGTGCCGGGAACGTGGCCGGTGGGCAGCAGCAGGGCGGCGCGGAGGGAGCGTTCGCCGAGGGTCAGCATGCGCGGGGACGCCTTGAGGACCGGCGTGTCCGCCCACGACTCGATCACGTGGTCGCCGACTCGCGCCCGCGCGCCGAAAGTGTCCAAAGTGGCCGATACGAGGACAACCGTTCTGCCGCCTCGAACCGCGGAGTGCACACCGTCCTCAGAGGACAGTCGCTCGACGGTCTCGCCGACGGAGTAGACGTGCACCTGCGTCGGGTCGTCGGCCGAGGCGGTGACCAGGATCGAGTCGTCGGCGATGTCGAGCACCCGGCGCACCTGGAGGCCGGAGGTCAGGACGTCGTCGCCCACCCGGAGCGCGTACTCGTCGCCCTCTTCCACGATCCGCACGAGCCGGCCGTCCGGCGTCCAGGCGGGAGCGCCGTCGGTGACCTCGAGCCACGTCGGGTCGGTCTCGGCCGCGAGTTCGGTGACGGCGCCGGTCTCGGGGGCCAGCGTGTAGATCCTGCGGGTGCGCTGGTCGCGGGTCTGCGTGGTGATCAGCGGAGCGCCGCCGGACGACCAGTGCACGTCGTTGAGGTAGTCGAAGTCGAGCAGGACCGGCACGAAGGTGCTGTCCAGCGACACGACGTGCAGCGACACCGCGGCGTTGGCCGTGCCCGCCGCCGGGTAGGCGATCTCGGTGGCCGCGGTGGCGGGGTTCGCCGGGTCGGCGATGTACCAGCGCCGCACCTCGGCGTTGTTCACGCGCGCGACGATGAGGCGGTCGCCGTTCGGCTCCCACCAGTAGCCGCGGTAGCGCGACATCTCCTCGGCCGCGATGAACTCGGCCAGGCCGAACGTCACGTCCTCGCCGTCCGGCTCGGCGACGGCGTAGTCCTCGCCCGAGGACAGCTCGACCGCCCGCAGAGTGCCGTGCGTGACGTACGCCACGCGCCGGCCCGTCGGGTCGACGCGCGGATCGATGACGCCACCGCGCGTCGGCAGTTCACGAACGGCGCCGTCCGTCAGGTCGGCCACGAACAGACGCCCGGACAGCGCGAACGAGGCCACCGAGGCGTCCCGGGAGAGCGCGTAGCCGACGATGCCCGCACCGGACTCACGCGTGCGCTCGCGGCGTGCCTTCTCCTCCGCGGGCAGATCCTCCGGATCGGACAGCAGCGTCGCCGGGTCGGCGAGCAGCCGTTCGACGCCGGTGGACGTGTTCAGCTCCCAGAGCCCGTTCGCACGGCTGGTGGCCGTGGCCGGGCGCAGGAAGAAGACACGTTCGCCGTCCGCTGACACCGCGAAGGTCCTCGGTGCTCCGACGGTGAACCGCTGGGTGCGCGCCTGTTGGCGCGGGAAGGAGATGTCGTTGCCCACCCACCAACACTAACCCGCGCACGCGTGCCGCACTGGGGCTGTGACGTGCACTGCCTGGTGCGATACAGATCGGGTGGGGGTTGTGAGCGTCATGGCCGGGCGTGCGCCGCGGCCTCCTGTCCGCGCCACGGTGGCGAGGGTTGCGGGCGGACGGTGCGAGACGCGAACGGGTGGCGGGTGCGGGTCAGTGGCGCGGAGCACGGGGCGCACTAGCAGTGCGCCGCGAGCCTGACGCCGACCGCGCCGAGCGGAATGCCCGCCCAGCGCGGCCGAACGCCGTGCCGCCTAGCCCACCTTGCTCTTGGGAGGCAACGGGAAGAAGCCGCTGGTGCGCCGCACGTACTCGGCGTAGCCGGGCCGGCGCGACACGATGTCCTTCTCCAGCAACGGTTTGCCGCTGCCCTTCGCAAGCAGCCACGTCATGATCACCGGGCCGATGATCGTGAGCGCGCCGAGCCACGAGTGCAGTGCGAACAGGTACAGGCCCCACCACACGACCGAGTCGCCGAAGTAGTTCGGATGCCTTGTGTAGCGCCACAATCCGCGGTCCATCACGGCGCCCTTGTTCGCCGGGTCCGCACGGAACCGGGAGAGCTGCCAGTCACCGACGGCCTCGAAGACGAAGCCGACCGTCCACACGCCAGCGCCCACCCAATCCAGCACCCCGAAAGGGGCCGAAAGATGCTGTGCGGCCTGGACCGGCAGCGACACGATCCACATCAGCACGGCCTGGAGCAGGTAGACGCGGTACATCCGCAGGCGCGGATTTCCCTTGGCACGCCTCAGGATGTCCTGGTAGCGCGGGTCCTCGTCCTTGCCCCGGTTGCGGGAGTGGATGTGCACGCCCAGGCGTACTCCCCACACCACGGTGAGCGCGGTGACCACCCACTGCCGAGTCGGTTCGCCCTCCGCGAACAGGAGCGTGATCACCGCGATCACGGCGAATCCCGGGCCCCACACGGAGTCGATCAGGTCGTAGCGCTTGCGGGAGTCCGCGTACAGGAACAGGCCGCTGAGCAACAACAAGACCACGACGAAGCTGATCAGGAAGCTCATCGGGCCACCAGCTCACGACGCACTCGCGGCATGCCGCTGCGGCCGTTCTCGCTCCTGCGCACCGCGAGGATCTGGTCCACGCCCATCCTGCCCTCCTCGAACGTCAGCGCGCCGCCCGCGAGGTACAGCCGCCAGACCCGCGCCTGTCCTTCGCCGACCAGGGCGACGACCTCGTCCCACCGCTCTTCGAGCGTCTGCGCCCATGCCCGCACGGTCCAAACGTAGTGCTCGCGCAACGCGTGCACATCGCGGATCTCCAGGCCGGCGCCTTCGAGGAAGCCGGTAGTGGCACTGACCGGGCGCATGTGCATGTCCGGCGCCACGTACGACTCGATGAACGCCCCGCCACCGGGTGCGTTGTGGCCGCGCGACATCTGCTGCAGCAGCAGGCGCCCCTCCGGCTTGAGCAACCGGTACAGCGTCGAGGCGTACTCGGGGTAGTTGCTCTCGCCGACGTGCTCGCCCATCTCGATCGTGGAGATCGCGTCGAACGGTTCGCCGCTCACCTCGCGGTAGTCCTGCAACCGCACCTCGACGCGACCGGTCAGACCCTCGGCCTCGATGCGGCCGAGGATGTGCGCGCGCTGCTGAGCGGAGATCGTCACTCCGGTCGCGTGCACGCCGTAGTGCTTCGCGGCGTGGATGATCATCGAACCCCATCCGCAGCCGACGTCGAGCAGGCGCATGCCCGGCCGCAGGTCGAGTTTGCGGCACACGAGGTCCAGCTTGTTGTGCTGCGCCTGAGCGACCGACTCGTCCTCGGACGTGAAGTACGCACACGAGTAGGCCATGCTCGGATCGAGCACGAGCCGGTAGAAGTCGTTGCTCAGATCGTAGTGATGCGAAATGGCATCACGGTCGCGGCTCTTCGTGTGCAGCGCGCCCCGCAGCCGTGCCTCCTCCTTCGGCGCGTCCGGGTTCGGCCCCAGCACCTTCAGTCGCAATGCGAGTTTCGCGACCTCCGAGAGCCGGGGCCGCCGGGTCACTCCCCGCCGGACGAGCCCCCAGATCTGGGAGAGACCGGTCGCGAGATCACCCTCCACATCGAGCTCCCCGCTCACGTACGCGCGGGCGAGCCCCAGCTCGTTCGGACTCCAGACGAGCCTCCGCAACGCGTCGCGGGAGCGGATCACGAGCACCGTGCCGTCCTGCGGCCCGGCCACACTTCCGTCCCAGGCGCGAAATCCGATTGGCAACGGCGCGCCCAGCACCCTTTCGGCCATTCCCGCCAGCTGACCTGCGACGACCACCCTGCACCTCCTGCGTGACCTGGCTCCGCCAGACGTTCGAGACAGGACGAGGTTCGGTTCGTTTCTGAACCGAGACGCAACCCCGGCCGTATGGCCTGGATAGAGCGAACGGATGGACGAGGAGGACATGAGTGTGATCCGACGTAACCGCATTGCCATCGGGCTCGCCGCGGGACTGGCAGTTGTGCTGGGTCTGGGTGTCTGGAGCGCCACTGGCAGTGGCACGAACTCCAAGCCGGTGGCACAAACCGAAACCGATCTGGGCGTCCTCGGTGACTACGGCGACGTGGGTCAGCCCCCGGTACTCCAGGAGCCCGCACAGGCCCCCGAAGCCCCAGTTCAGCAGCAGGCCCCGGAAGTTCCGGCCGCGCAGCCCCCTGCGGCGCAGCCCCCCGCAGCAGCCCCGGTCAGCACGTTGAGGCTGGTCGGCAAGAGCGTGGACAAGATGGGCCAGGTCGTCCAGGACGGCGATGGCCGCACCCTTTACCGCTTCGACAAGGACGTCCCGAAGCCTGAAGGCAAGTCCAACTGCAACGACCAGTGCGCCGTGACGTGGCCGCCGATGATCTCGGACACGATCCCGCAGCTGGAAGGCGTCGACTCGAAGCTGGTCTCGCTGATCACCCGCGCTGACGGCAAGAAGCAGGTCGCCATCGACGGCTGGGCTCTCTACACGTATTCGAAGGACCCGGCGCCGGGCAAGTGGGCCGGCCAGGGCATCGGCGGCACGTGGTTCGTGATCCAGCCCAACGGCAAGCGCAACGTCGAGTGCCTCCCGCCTGGTGTGACGGCGCCGGCCGCGTAACCCCACAGCATCCCGTTAGGACGGTCCATCTGAGACACACATCACCCTGACACGGTGAAACCCCGGCCCTGGGGAAGGGGCCGGGGTTCCCGTCGTTTCGCTCCAGGGTCATCAAAGCCGAAGGGGCGCCACCGAATCTCCGGTGGCGCCCCTTCGGTTTCTCGGATCAGAGCGTGGAGTACAGCGGGTGCTTCGCCGCCAGAACCTCAACGCGCGCACGCAGTTCGTCGATCGCCGCGCCC
Organism: Lentzea sp. NPDC102401; assembly: GCF_044765805.1. NCBI lineage: Bacteria > Bacillati > Actinomycetota > Actinomycetes > Pseudonocardiales > Pseudonocardiaceae > Lentzea > Lentzea sp. NPDC102401. The sequence continues at coordinate 235,262 of NZ_JBIWKS010000004.1, forward strand.
GGCTTCAGGGCCTCCGCGATCACGTCGGCGACCTCGGTGAAGTCCACCTCGCCGAACCCGCGGGTGGCGAGCGCCGGCGTACCGATCCGCAGACCGGACGTCACCATCGGCGGACGCGGGTCGTTGGGAACGGCGTTGCGGTTGACCGTGATGCCGATCTGGTGCAGCACGTCCTCGGCCTGCTTGCCGTCCAGCTCGGAGTTCACCAGGTCGACCAGCACCAGGTGCACGTCGGTGCCCCCGGTCAGCACCTTCACGCCGGCCGCGGCGACGTCCGCCTGCGACAGCCGCTCGGCCAGGATCCGCGAACCTTCCAGCGTGCGACGCTGACGGTCGGCGAACTCCGGCGAGGCGGCGTGCTTGAACGCCACGGCCTTCGCCGCGATGACGTGCTCCAGCGGACCGCCCTGCTGGCCGGGGAACACCGCCGAGTTGATCTTCTTCGCGATGTCGGCGTCGTTCGACAGGATCACGCCACCACGGGGACCGCCGAGGGTCTTGTGGGTCGTGGTCGTCGTGACGTGCGCGTGCGGCACGGGCGACGGGTGCAGGTCGGCGGCGACGAGGCCGGCGAAGTGCGCCATGTCGACCATCAGGTAGGCCTCGACCGAGTCCGCGATGCGGCGGAACTCGGCGAAGTCCAGCTGGCGCGGGTACGCGGACCAGCCGGCGACGATCAGCTTCGGGCGGTGCTCGGTCGCAAGGCGCTCGACCTCGGCCATGTCGACGCGGCCGTCGGAGTCCGCGACGTGGTACGGCACGACGTTGTAGAGCTTGCCGGAGAAGTTGATGCGCATGCCGTGCGTCAGGTGACCGCCGTGCGCGAGGTCCAGGCCCAGGATCGTGTCGCCGGGCTGGAGCAGCGCGAACATCGCGGCCGCGTTGGCCTGCGCGCCCGAGTGCGGCTGGACGTTCGCGAAGCCCGCGCCGAAGAGCGACTTGATGCGCTCGATGGCGAGACGCTCGACGACGTCCACGTGCTCGCAGCCGCCGTAGTAGCGACGGCCGGGGTAGCCCTCGGCGTACTTGTTGGTGAGGACGGAGCCCTGGGCCTGCAGCACCGAGACGGGCGTGAAGTTCTCCGAGGCGATCATCTCGAGAGTGCCCTGCTGGCGCGCCAACTCGGCCGCAACGGCTTCGGCGACCTCGGGGTCGTACTCCGCGAGGGAAGCGTTGAACTGGTCGGACATCTGGAGAATCTCCCTACTTGGCGCGCTTGTAGAACGGAAGTGCGACGACCTCGACCGGCTGCTTCTTGCCGCGGACGTCGACCAGCAACTGGGTGCCCGGCTCGGCACTGGCCTTGGTCACGTAGGCCATGGCGACGGAGTAGCCGAGGGTCGGGGACAGCGCGCCCGACGTCACCTCGCCCACGACCTCGTCACCGTTGAGCACCGCGTAACCGTGGCGCGGGGCACGGCGCTCGGGGGTCTTCAGTCCGACCAGGACCGAGTCCACCCCGGACTCGGCGACCTTGGCCAGCGCGTCGCGGCCCACGAAGTCGCCGGGCTTGTCGAGCTTCACGACCCGGCCCAGGTTCGCGTTGTACGGCGTCAGCGACGTCGTGAGCTCGTTGCCGTACAAGGGCATTCCGGCTTCGAGACGCAACGTGTCGCGGCAACCGAGACCGCACGGCTTGAGCTCGTGCGCCTCGCCGGCGGACAGCAGCGCGGCCCAGACGGCCGGCGCGTCGGCGGGCGCGACGAAGAGCTCGAAGCCCTCCTCACCCGTGTAGCCCGTGCGCGCGAGCAACGCGTCGACACCGGCCACGGTGGAAGGGTACGAGGCGTAGTACTTGACTGACGCCAGATCCGTCTCGGTCAGGCCGGACAGGATCTCGACCGACTTCGGGCCCTGGATCGCGATCAACGCGTAGTCGGTCGACCTGTCCGTGACGACGGTGTCGAAACCGGCGGCGCGCTCGACGAGGGCCTCGGCGACGACCAGAGCGTTGGAAGCGTTCGCGACGACCATGAACTCCTGGTCGCCCAGGCGGTACGCGATCAGGTCGTCCAGCACGCCGCCGTCGGCCTGGGTGATCATCGTGTAGCGGGCCTTGCCGACGGCCAGCGCGGAGATGTGGCCGACCAGCGCGTGGTCGAGGGCCTCGCCCGCCTGCGGTCCGGTCAGGACGATCTCACCCATGTGCGTGAGGTCGAACAGGCCCGCGGTGGTGCGCACCGCGTGGTGCTCGGCGAGCTCGGACGAGTAGCGCAGCGGCATCCGCCAGCCCGCGAAGTCGGTGAACATCGCGCCGAGCTGCTCGTGCTCGGCGTTCAGAGGCGTGAGGCGGGACATCAGAACGCTCCTCCAGGGTGCGCCGAAGAGCCGGACGCGGCCGGCTGAGGCATCAGAAGAATGACACGGTCCATCGGAGACTCCTCACTAGAGCGAGCCTCCCCCTCTGTCATGAGCCTGAGAGCTTCACCACCGAGGTGGCTTGCACCGTGGGCGAGGCTGCCGAGCAGCCTGCTTTCCAGAGTTGCCTTCGTCGCGCGGTACCTGTGCCTGAGAGATTCCGGGGAGGGATTGCTCCTTCGGCGCCCCTGCTGGAGGGGTCTCTTCCGCGCGACATCGACGGCCGTGTTCAGTTGGTAGCCCCAGACGCTAGCAGGCCAAACGTCACAGCGGCACGCCCTGCGCCGTCTTCTCGACCACCTTGCGCTCCGCCCAGAACGACAGGAACGGGACCGTGCCGGCGAGCAGCACCAGCAGGGTGCCCTTGATCGACCAGCGGAGCTTGAGCGCCAGGTCGACGGAAATCACCAGGTAGATGGCGTAGAGGAAGCCGTGGATCGGGCCGACGACCTTCATCGCGCCGCCCATGTCCGCGGCGTACTTGAGCACCATGGCCACGACCAGGAGCAGCAGGAAGACTCCGACCACGTAAGCCATGACCCTGAACCGGGTCAACGCACCCTTCATCTGCCCGCCTTCGCTCAACGACCGTCCCGCGCGTTGAGGTTCGCGAGCATGCGGTTGTAGGCCGCGAGCTCCGCGTCTTCTTCGTCGTCGAAGTGCTCGACAGGCGCGGGTTTGACGGCGTCAACGGTAGCCATCGGCTTCGGGGCGGCCGCAACCGGCTCGGGTGCGAGATCCGCCTCACGGTTCTGGCGCGCCAAACGACGGAACCGCCACACCATGAAGAGGGGGAAGAGGCCGAAGAGCGGCCACTGGAGCACGTATCCGAGATTCTGGAACGTGCCGCTGGCGGACTCGAAGCGCTGCCACTGCCACCACGCGAGTCCGCAACAGGCGACCAACGCCGCCAGACAGGCGAACGCGATCAGCACTCGTTGGGGGGTAAGGAGGCCGCGCACGACCTCCACACTACTGGGGAGTTGTCCCGGGAGTCCGGGAGCCCTTGCGGGGGCCCCGGGGACTTGGGGAGCCCTTCCGGGGGTCTGGGGGCCGCCCCCGGCGAAAAACACTCCGAAGTCAGCTTTGGCGAGCGCGCTCCGCGAGCGCGCCGCACCGCTGACGTAGGGCTGCCGCCTCCGGCAGCCCGTTCCTACTTACGCCACGCCGTCCCGGCGCTGCCTCTGCAGACGAGCAACGCACCAGGCTGCGGCAGAACCGCGGCGAAGGTGCTGGAGAACCGTCATCGGTCCCAGGCGCCTCCCGAGATCGGCAGGAGACAGGCCGGCCGCGCGGTAGTCGAGCGCGCGCTGGTCCAACGGGCTGATGCCCGCGTCCCACCACTGCTCGGCTTCGGCGACGTCGCCCACCAGCTGCCAGTAGCTCGCCGCGGCGGCGAGCAGTGCCTCGGGTGCCTCCGGCGCCCGCTTGCGCATCGCGGCCACGTAGGCCGGATCCGCCGAGTCGACCTTGACCAAGCCACGCGACCCGCTCCTGCCTCCCCGCTGCACGGGGATGCCTGGCGCCGAGGGGGGAGCCTCCGCGAGCCACGCGTTCTTGATCCGGTTCACCTCCTGCATCTCTGCGTCGTCAGACCGTTCAGCCGCCCACTGCTGCAACAGCTCGTGGACCCCGGAGTCCTCGACCATATGTGCCTCCTCGTCGGTCGGGGATCGGCCATTGCAGCGGAAGGTATTCGGTAGGTCTGACAATCGCCAGACCCTGAATCCCCAGAACACCCGTTACCAGTGCGTGATTGGCCTCATTCCACCCATCCGGCTCAACGCAGACGGCCGAGGATCACCGAACGTCACTAGTTGAGAGGGGTGGCCGTGCCGAAGAGGCTCCTGACGAAGGTGATGATCGACTCCGCGCCGTCCCGCAGCCAGCCGAGAGCCGTCTGGACCGCCGAAGCGGACTCTTCTGGCCGGGTGATCAGGAGGAACAGCACCAGCGCGACGCCCGCCAGCACTAGCACCTTCTTGAGGTTCACAGGTACCTCTCCGTCCGTGTGGTTCACCGGTCAGGCGGCGGACCGCCCGTGTCACCCGTCATGGTCCCTCATTCACCCTTGCGATGAACAACGACCACGCCCAACTCGTCCCAGGATCCACCAGGGACGCACGCCTGCAGGGCGGCCAACGTCACCCGAATGGCGGCTAAAGACAGGCCTCAACAGCGCCGATGTCCTGGGCACGAGGTGAACACGGACTCCCTCGCATCCCACAGCTTGGAAGAGAGACTGTTGCACCGGGGCTCACCCGGATGCCGAACTCACCCCATCACGCACCGTCACGCCTTCGTGGCGCTATTAATGCGCACCCGAGCATTCATCCAATTACTCCAGACCGCCGCAGTTCCATAATTCGGCCGTCCGCCACACCCATGTCGGCAAGCACTTCCCCGGTGTTCACCCCGACGGGAACCGGGGCCGTCGGAACCGCCGCGGGAGTCCGGTCGAACCGAGGTGCCGGCGCCGGGTGCGGAGCACCGGACACGTCCACGAACGCGGCACGCGCCTCGTTGTACGGATGCCGCGCCGCTTCGGCGGGGGTCAGCACCGGAGCCAGGCAGGCATCCGTGTCCCGCGCGAGGTCCGCCCACTCGTCCCGCGGCCGGGTCTTCACCGCCGCCGCGATGCGCTCCCGCAGCTCAGGCCAGTTCGCCGGATCGTTGCGCGAGGGCGCGTCCTCCAGGCCGAGCACGCGCACCAGGTCGGCGTAGAACCGCTCCTCCAGCGCGCCCACCGCCACGTACTGCCCGTCGGCGGCCTCGTAGACGTCGTAGAACGGCACTCCACCGTCGAGCATGTTCTCGCCGCGCCCGCCCGACCACATGCCCGCGGACCGCATCCCGTGCAGGAACGTCGTCAGCAACGCCGCCCCGTCGACCATCGCGGCGTCCACGACCTGGCCGCGTCCGGAGCGCTCCCGTTCGTACAGCGCGGCGAGCACGCCCAGCGCCAGCAGCAGCCCTCCCCCGCCGAAGTCGCCCAGGAGGTTGATGGGGAACGACGGCGGCCCCCCGGCACGTCCCAGCGGCTCCAGCGCGCCCGCGACGGCGATGTAGTTGATGTCGTGGCCGGCGCGGTCGGCGAGCGGCCCGTCCTGGCCCCACCCGGTCATGCGTCCATATACAAGGCGCGGGTTGCGGGCGAGGCACTGCGCGGGCCCGATGCCCAGCCGTTCGGTCACCCCCGGCCGGAAGCCCTCGATCAGCACGTCCGAGCGTTCGACCAGGCCGAGAACCAGCTCAGCGCCCTCTGGCGTGCGGGTGTCGATCGCGACCGAGCGCCGGTTGCGGCCGAGGAAGTCGCCGGGGATCGTCTGCACGCTCCCCGGCTTGTGCACCTGGATCACGTCGGCGCCGAGGTCGGCCAGCACCATGGCACCGAACGGCGCGGGCGCGAGACCCGCGAGCTCGACGACCTTCAGACCTGCGAGGGGCCCGGTCACAGGGACCTCGCGATGATTTCCTTCATGATCTCGTTCGTCCCGCCGTAGATCCGCTGGACGCGGGCGTCGGACCAGGCACGCGCGATCGGGTACTCGTTCATGTAGCCGTAGCCGCCGAAGAGCTGCACGCACTCGTCGACGACCTTGCCCAACCGGTCGCTGGCCCACCACTTCGCCATCGCGGCCGTGGGGATGTCGAGTTCGCCCTTGAGGTGCTTCTCGACGCACTCGTCGATGAACGCCCTGGTGACAGCGGCTTCAGTGGCGCACTCGGCGAGCTTGAAGCGGGTGTTCTGGAACTTCATCAGCTCCTTGCCGAACGCCGTGCGCTCCTTCACGTACTTGAGCGTCACGTCGACGGCCGCCTCGATGCCCGCGATGCAGCAGACGCCGATGATCAGCCGTTCCTGCGGGAGCTGCTGCATGAGCTGGACGAACCCGAGCCCCTCGGCGTCCCCCAGGAGGTTGGAGGCGGGCACGCGGACGTCGTCGAAGAACAGCTCGGCGGTGTCCTGGCCCTTCATGCCGACCTTGTCGAGCACGCGGCCGCGCCGGATGTCGTTCTCCACGACGAGCAGCGAGATGCCCTGCGCGCCCTGGGCCGGGTCGGTCTTGGCCACGACGATCACCAGATCGGCGTGCACGCCGTTCGTGATGAACGTCTTCGAGCCGTTGATGACGTACTCGTCGCCGTCCCTGACCGCCTTCGTCCGGATGCCCTGCAGGTCGGAGCCCGCGCCGGGTTCGGTCATCGCGATCGCGCCGACGTACTCGCCGGACGCGAGCTTGGGCAGCCAGCGCTGCTTCTGCTCCTCGGAACCGTAGGAGTTGAGGTAGTGCGCCACGATGCCGCTGTGGACGCTGTTGCCCCACGAGCTGTCGCCGGCCCGTGCCTGCTCTTCCAGCAACACGGCCTCGTGGGCGAACGTGCCGCCACCGCCCCCGTACTCCTCGGGGATGCTGATGCACAGCAGCCCGAGCTCACCGGCCTTGCGCCACAGGTCGCGGTCGACCTGCTTCTGCTCGGCGAAGCGTTCCTGGTGCGGCGCGACCTCCTTCTCCATGAACGTGCGGGCGAGCTGGCGCAACTGGTCCAGGTCGCTGTCCATCCACCGCGATCGACGCTCTGCCATGCGGTCCACGTAACCACCGGGCGGTGATCCACGCCATGACCGCCGCGCCTGCACGGGCCCGAAAAACTGAGCGAAATTCCCACCCCGGTCGTCCAGACTGCTTCACATGCAGATCCACCAGGTCATGCCGGACGAGTGGGAGCTCTGGCGTGACGTCCGCCTGGACGCGCTGGCCAGCGACCCCGAGGAGTTCGGCTCCACCCTGGCGCGCGAGCGGACGTACACCGAGAACGAGTGGCGTGACCGCGCGGCGGAGGGCCTGAAGCTCGTGGCGCTCGACGCCCGTCCCGTCGCCCTGGTCGCCGCCACCGCGCAGCCAGAGGGCCTCTACCTCTACTCGATGTGGGTGCGCGACTCCCACCGCGGCCGGGGCGTCGGCGAGGCGCTGGTCAGAACGGTGCAGGCGTGGGCGGCCGAGGAAGGCTGGAAGGTCGTGCGGCTGCAGGTGTACGACCACAACCTGCCTGCTCGCCGTCTCTACGAACGCCTGGGCTTCGTCGACGTCGAAGAGCCGGAGCACATGGAGTTCCGGGTGAGCTAATCGGTCACCCTTCACGGTCATGGCCAGCTCCTGCGCGCGGGCCTAGCGTGGTGTCATGAGCGAAGCCTTGATCTTCGACGCGGTGCGCACGCCGCGCGGCAAGGGGAAGCGCGGATCGCTGCACAGCGTGAAGCCCGTCGATCTGGCCGCCGGTGTGCTGCGCGCGCTGTCCGAACGCAACTCTCTCGACACCTCCGCGGTGGACGACGTCGTGTTCGGCGTGGTGTCTCCGCTCGGTGAGCAGGGCGGTGACATCGCCCGCACCGCCGTGCTGGCCGCCGGGTGGGACCAGCGTCCGGCCGGGGTGCAGCTCAACCGGTTCTGCGCGTCGGGCCTCGAGTCGGTGAACCTCGCCGCGGCCAAGGTCGCGTCCGGGTTCGAGGACCTGGTGGTGGCGGGCGGCGTCGAGTCGATGTCGCGCGTGCCGATGGGCTCGGACGGCGGCGCGTGGGCGATCGACCCCGCGACGAACTTCGACCTGTCGTTCGTGCCGCAGGGCGTGTCGGCCGACCTGATCGCGACGCTGGAGGGCTTCTCCCGCACGGACGTCGACGCGTGGGCCGCCCGGTCGCACGCCCGCGCGTTCGAGGCGCAGAAGGACGGCCGGTTCGAGCGGTCCGTGGTGCCGGTCGTCGACCAGAACGGCACGGTGGTGCTCAAGGAGGACGAGACGATCCGTCCCGAGTCCACCGTGGAGTCCCTGGGCCGGTTGAAGCCCAGCTTCCAGTTCCACGGCGACCTCGGCTACGACACCGTCGCGATCGACCGCTACCCCACCGTCGAACGCATCAGCCACGTGCACACGCCGGGCAACTCTTCGCAGATCGTCGACGGCGCCGCCGCGATGCTGATCGGCTCCGCGGCGACGGGCAAGGCTCTCGGACTGACCCCGCGCGCCCGCATCGTCTCGGTCGCCGTCGTGGGCACCGAGCCGACGATCATGCTCACCGGACCGGCGCCGTCCGCGCGCAAGGCGCTGGACAAGGCGGGGCTCTCGGTCGAGGACATCGACCTGTTCGAGGTCAACGAGGCGTTCTCGTCGGTCGTGCTGAAGTTCCTGCGGGACATGGACATCCCCGAGGACAAGGTCAACGTCAACGGCGGCGCGATCGCGCTGGGCCACCCGCTGGGCGCCACCGGCTGCATGATCCTGGGCACGCTGCTGGACGAGCTGGAGCGCCGGGACCTGCGCCGCGGCCTGGCCACGTTGTGCGTGGGCGGCGGCATGGGAATCGCGACGATCATCGAGAGGGTCTGAGCTGTGTCGAACTCTTCTGGCACGTTCCACTACGACAAGGGCGAGGACGGCATCGTCACCCTGACGATGGACATGTCCGGCTCCGCCAACGTGATGAACGACGAGTACCGCGAGCTGATGGGCGACGCCGTCTCGAAGCTCGAGGGCGACGACATCTCCGGTGTGATCATCACGTCCGCCAAGAAGACGTTCTTCGCGGGCGGCGACCTCAACGTGCTGATCGCGATCACGCCGGAGAACGCCTCGCAGGCGCTGGAAGGCGTCGAGGAGCTCAAGTCGCAGCTGCGCCGGCTGGAGAAGCTCGGCAAGCCGGTCGTGGCGGCGATCAACGGGACCGCGCTCGGCGGCGGGTTCGAGATCGCACTGGCCTCGCACCGCCGGATCGTGCTGAACGACAACGGCATCCGCGTCGGCCTGCCAGAGGCGACGCTCGGTCTGCTGCCCGGCGGCGGTGGCGTCACGCGCATGGTGCGCCTGCTGGGCGTGCAGAAGGCGTTGCCGTTGCTCATGGAGGGCAAGCAGCTGCGGCCGGAACGCGCGCTGCAGGCCGGAATCGTGCACCAGGTCGTGGACACCCGCGAGGAGCTGATCTCCGAAGCACGCGCGTGGATCCTGGCGAACCCGGCTCCGACGCAGCCGTGGGACGTGCAGGGCGCGGGCGTGCCGGACCTGAAGTTCGGCGACCCCAACAGTTACGGCCTGCTCGCCGCGGCTCCCGCCGTGCTGAGCAAGAAGTCGCACGGCGTGTACCCGGCGCCGGAGAAGATCATGGCGACGGCCGTCGAGGGCGCCTACGTCGACTTCGACACGGCGCTTCAGATCGAGGGCCGCTACTTCGTGGAACTGGCCTCCGGTCAGGTCTCCAAGAACATGATCACGGCGTTCTGGTTCAACCTCAACGAGGTCAACGGCCGCGCGTCCGCGACGGGACAGCGCGTGGCCAAGCTCGGCGTGCTGGGCGCGGGCATGATGGGCGCCGGAATCGCCGAGGTGTCCGCGAAGGCCGGCATCGAGGTGGTCCTGAAGGACGTCAGCCTCGAAGGTGCCCAGAAGGGCGCTCAGGGCCTGGAAGGCATCACGCCGACCGACTCCGACGACGACCTCGCGGGCTGCGACCTGATCATCGAGGCCGTCTTCGAGAACCGCGAGCTGAAGAACAAGGTTCTGCCGGCTGCCGAAGCGAAGGCGTTGCCGGACGCCGTGATCGCGTCCAACACCTCGACGCTGCCGATCACCGGTCTCGCGTCGGCGGTGACGGCGCCGGAGCGGTTCATCGGCCTGCACTTCTTCTCGCCGGTGCCGAAGATGCGGCTCGTGGAGATCATCCGCGGCGAGAAGACGTCGGAGGAGACGCTCCAGCGCGCGCTGGACTACGTGCGGCAGATCGGAAAGACGCCGATCGTGGTCAACGACTCGCGCGGTTTCTACACCTCGCGGACGTTCGGCACGTACGTGATCGAGGCGATCACGATGCTGGCCGAGGGCGTGGCGCCGGCGTTGATCGAGAACGTGGCGAAGAAGTCCGGCATGGCGGTCGGCCCGCTGGCGGTGTCGGACGAGGTGACGCTGTCGTTGCAGCTGAAGATCCACGACCAGACCGTCGCCGACGACCCGTCGCTGGTGTCGGAGAGCCCGGCGTACGACCTCATCCGCGAGCTGGTGTCCTTGGGACGTAGCGGAAAGTCGACGGGCGCGGGCTTCTACGAGTACCCGGAGGGCGGCAGGAAGTTCCTCTGGCCCGAGCTCACCACCCGGTACGCGAAGGCCGACGCCGGGGTGTCCGAGCAGGACGTGCGCGACCGGCTGCTGTTCGTGCAGTCGCTGGAGACCGTGCGCTGCCTGGACGAGGGTGTGCTGACGTCCGTGGCGGACGCGAACATCGGCTCGATCTTCGGGTTCGGCTTCGCGCCGTGGAGCGGTGGCACGCTGCAGTTCATCAACTCCTACGGCGTGCAGGCGTTCGTGGAGCGCGCGGACTACCTCGCCGACACGTACGGGGAGCGGTTCCGGCCGCCCGCCTCGCTGCGGGAGCGCGACAGGTTCTGACCTTTTGGGACGTTTTGGAGTGCTTGCGGCCGTCCTCGTGGCGGCCGCATTCTCTTTCACATGAGAAAATTCTTCGTTGCGATGGTGTCCGCCGCGGCCGCGATGCTGGCGCTGGCGGGTCCGGCCGCGATCGACTCGTACCTGCCGGCCACCGACACGGTCGCCGCCGGCGACGCCTGGGACTGGTGAGTCAGGCCCGGTAGGAGCCCGGCGACGAGCCGGTCCAGCGTTTGAAGGCCCGGTGGAAGGCGCTCGCCTCGGAGAACCCGAGGCGCAGCGCCAGTTCCTCCACCGACTCCCCGCCCCGCACCAGCGACGCCACGGCCTGGTCGCGCAGCAGCTGCTCGCGCACCTCGCGGAACGACGTCCCCTCGCCCGCCAGCCTCCTGCGCAACGTCGGTGCCGACACCCCGAGCTGCGCCGCCACGGCCTCCAGCCCGGACACCCCTCGCCCGAGCAGCCGCCGCACGTGCCCCGCCGTGTCCGCGCCGTGGTCCCGGCGCGACAACAACTCCGCCGGCGAGTGCCGCAGAAACCGCTTCAGCGCCGCCTCGTCCTGCACGACCGGCATGCGCACGAACTTCGGGTCGAACGCGATCGTGGTGGCGTCCGCGCCGAACCGCAGCGGGCAGCCGAAGATCAGGTGGTACTCGGCGGCGTGCGCGGGTTCCGGATAACCGAACTCGGCGCTCTGCAACGGAATGCGGCGGCCGATGAGCCACGACGAGAACCGGTGCCACAGCACGAGGAGCGACTCGGTGAGGAAGTGGTCGGGGTCGCCGGGGATGTGGAGCGTGAAGCGGCCGTCGGCGAGCGACAGCTCCAGCGGGTCGTCGAAGAGCGCGTAGAAGGCGAGGCCGCGTTTGAGGGCCGATTCGAGGTCCGGGCAGTGCACGGCGAGCAGGCACATCATGGCGAACGTGCCGCGCTTCGACGGCCGTGGCCCGAAGCCCATGAACTCGTCGTCGAGGACTTCCCAGAGCGTCTGGATGAACTTCGTGTACTGCGCGGGAGTCACGCGCGCACGGTCGTCCGCGAGAAGGCTTGAGGGGATGCCCGCGCCGTGCAGGACGGCGGACGGCTCCGGGCACGCGCGGAGCGCCGCACGCACGTAATGGATCGCCACGGTCCTGGTGTGCACGACCCACAGTAAACGCCACAGGCGGTGGCGCGGCTCCGGGGAGAGCAGGAGTCGCGTCACCGCCGCGGCGGGCCCACCCAGTGAGCCGTACTCCTTGCCAACGGGGCTTCCGCACGCCCATCGACAAGGGACGTTGTGTCCGTTGACGTTAACGCTATGTGGTCTAGACCAAGAAAGTCAATAGAGCGAAGAGAGCAGCCAGGGTGCCGATGTTTCAGGCTTGTTCCAGTGGTGCTACAGCGAAGCCCGCACTGAACCGCTGGCACCAGATCACGACACTCCGAATGCCGGAAACATCCACGCCGGAAGGAATTTCGTACACCTGGTCGCCACGATTCCCCTTCAGCTTGCCGAGGCTCGTGAATCCCTGCCCGAACGTCTTCTCCGACGAGTTCGACGCGTGCGGCGACAGGTAAACGTACAGGTCAGGGCCATCGCTCGTGTCCAGCGCGGCGAACTGGACCGAATGCCCGCCACCCGGCAGCTTGATGAGGCTCGCCTTGCCGGTGGTCGCGTGCTCAAGTGAACGCCACTGCCCCGTCGCGACCTCTTTCGCCGTTTCCACGGGCGCCGGGACGGACGTGGAGACCGGCGCTGACACCGGTGCGGAGACCGGCGCCGAGACGGACGTGGAAGTCGGCGCGGGGGGCACGAGCAACGCGTCGTGCGTTTCCCGAACCGTGAGCAGCCTCCACGGCTGGAACAGGTACAACCCGACCCCGAGCGCGACGACGAGCAAAACTGACACGGGGATCAGGAATCGGCGATGACGCATACCGAAAATACTGGCCCAAACCGGACCGAAAAGAGCTTACGGAGTTGTTAGGGTCCCTAGCCGTGGCGACACAGGCGAGGATCGGCCAGGCCGTGCTCGGCGTCCTGATGGTCGGCTGCGCGCTGACAGGCCTGTTCCCGAGACCCGTACCGCTCCTCTTCGCCATCGCGGCGGTGGGCACGGCCAACGCCGCGTTCCCGCTGATGCGCACGTTCGGCTCGGCACTGCTGGGCGGGGTGGCGGCCTCCTCGATCGCCCTCTCCTCGGTCCCGTTCGTCACCTGCTCCTCGGAACGCTTCACCGAGGTGTTCACCTGCTCGGGTGACGCTCCGACGTGGCATCTGACCGGAACCGTGCTGGTGGCAGGCCTTGCCGGGGCCAGTTTGGTGCTCGCCCGGATAACAGATCAGTGACGGCGATCACTCAACCGGGGGCATCAAGGAGCCGATAAGGCATCCAGGCGAGCGTTCTCCTGCGACCGGGCTACCCGGTAATCTGCCGAGGAGCGTGATCGCCCGACTTCACACCGTGAGCATTGACTAGGAGGACTGCTGTGCGCGCACTGTGGGCCGCAGGTGGTTCCGCTGTGCTCGGGTCAGCGTTGCTCGGCGTGCTGGTAGGCATGGCGATCCACGGGGCGGCCGGCGAAGATCCGCCGGGCAGACCGCCCGCGTCCACCTGGATCTCGTCCACCCCCGGCACCGCGCCGAGCTCGACGGAGAGCTCGGCCGCGAACAGCAGCAGCGCGTCATCGAGCCCGAGCAGCTCGACCCCGAGCACCCAGCAGACGCCGAAGAAGACCACCCCGCCGCCGGCCGCGACGAACCCGGCCGAGGCCCCGCCCGCACCGGCTCAGACGACGACGACGCCGCCGTCCTCGTCCGGCTGGCCGTGCAGCCCGCTGAACCCGCTGCCGCCGCCCACCTGCAAGAACATGGGCAACTAGTCCCAGCACTCCGTCGCGCACGCGTTGATCGTCGTGCGCGACGGGGGTCAGGACCTTCAGGCGGACTCGCGCCGCACCAGCACGGTGGGCAGCATCTGCTGCTTGCGCTTCACGGTCTCGTCCCTGAGCAGCTTCATCAGGTGCTCGACCATGTGCTTGACCTGCTCGTCCGAGTCCTGCCGCACCGAGGTCAGCGGCGGCGAGGTGTGCTCGGCGATGGTCACGTGATCGTCGAACCCGACGACGGCGACGTCTTCGGGAACGCGCTTCCCGGCCTCGTGCAACGACTCCAGCGCACCCGCGGCCATGAGGTCGGAGGCCACGAACACGGCGTCCAGCGCGGGAACCCTGGCCAGCAACGAGGACATGGCCTTCCGCCCGCCCTCGCGGGTGAACCCGCCGTCCTCGGTGAGCCGGGCGACCCCCTTGTCGTCCAACGACATGGCGGACTTGAACCCGTTCAGCCGATCTATGGCCGACAGCTCGTCCAACGGCCCGGAGACGTGGACGATCTTCTTGCGCCCCAGCGACTTCAGGTGCTCGGTGGCGAGAACGGCGCCGCCCTCGTTGTCGTTGTCCACGAGGTGCATCCCCCGCAACGACCCCCAGGGCTTGCCGGCGTACACCACCGGCAGCGGCAGCTTCTTCACGACGGAGACGACCTCGTCGTTGCGGTGCGGTGCGAACACCAGGGCACCGTCGACGTGGCCGCCCGCCAGGAACCGGTGCGCGCGGGCCTGATCGTCCGGCGAGTGCACCAGCATCAGCACCATCTGCACGTCGACGTCGGCCAGCGCACGCGCGCCCGCACGGATCAGGCGCGCGAAGTGCGGGTCATCGAAGATCTTGGGCTCGGGCTCGGAGAACAGCACGGCCACGGCGCCGGTGCGGCGGGTGACCAACGCCCTCGCGGCGCGGTTCGGCTGGTAGCCCAGTGCCGACACGGCCGCGTTGACCGCCTCCAGCGCTTCCGGGCTGACCCGCGGCGACGCGTTCAGCACTCGTGACGCCGTGGCGCGGGAAACCCCTGCCCTCGCGGCAACGTCTTCCAACGTCGGACGCGCGTGGTTGGACACGAGCACCACCACTCCTCGATGAAAACCTTTGAGTCGCTAAGCAGCTTAGCCCCAAGCGATCTCCGAGGAGGGTCTCCGCGCTGTTCATCGTGTTTTTTCGGCGACGTCCGTCGTGATCGGCGTCTTCAGAGCACGCTCGCGTGGCGTGATCGACACCCTCAGCAGACCGTCCTCCCGGCGTGTCGTGGTGGCGAGACCGGCGCGGGCGGCGGTCCGGACGAGAGCGGTCTCCGAGGGCAGGCACCACGCCACGAGCTCCGAGAATCCGGCGGCGCGGGCGTCCGCCGCCAGCGCGTCGAGCAGGGCCGCGCCCACACCCCGGCGTTGCCAGGCGTCCTCGACCAACAGCGAGACCTCGGCGCAGTCCGGTGTGCCGGTGTGGATGAGCTGACCGAGCGCCACGACCTGATCGCCGCACTGGCCGACGATCGTGGTGCCGCGGGGCGGGCTGAGCAGGCGGTGCAGCCAGCGGCGGGGCACGGTGCGCATGCCGGAGTGGTAGCGGTTGAACATCGTCCGCATCGAACTGCGGGCGTGCAGGCCGGCGACGGCGTCCTCGTCGGCGGCGGAACCGGGGCGCAGGACCAGTGCCGCGCCGTCATCGGTGAGCAGTGCTCGCATCGACGGCGCCGGCGCGTCCACGAGATCGAGCAACGCCTGGGCGCGGGTGAGTTCGACCTGGGTGAACCGGGCCCAGCCGCGCCGGGCCGCCCACTCTCCCAACTGGACCTGGCCGTCGCCGGCCTCGCCCACCGTGACGGAGTCGGCGGCCAGCACCTGGCGGAGCGCCTCCCCGGTCTGGTCCGGGTCGGTCAGCGCCAT
Organism: Lentzea sp. NPDC102401; assembly: GCF_044765805.1. Taxonomy (NCBI): domain Bacteria; kingdom Bacillati; phylum Actinomycetota; class Actinomycetes; order Pseudonocardiales; family Pseudonocardiaceae; genus Lentzea; species Lentzea sp. NPDC102401. The sequence continues at coordinate 250,813 of NZ_JBIWKS010000004.1, forward strand.
CCGGGCCGCGCGCAGCACGGCGGTCGGTTCGTCCACCAGATCCCGGATGTCGGCTCGGGTGATCCCGACGCACTTGGCGCCCTCGCTGCGCACGGCCTCGACGAGGTCCGCGGGGAGCACGCCGGCCGCTGCCCGCACGACGATCTCGTCCAGCACCCCGCCGGGGACGGGGATCACGTGCAGGGCGAGAACATTGCAGTCGGCGGCGGCCAGCCGGACGGTGACGCGCGCGAGCGCGCCGGGGCTGTCGCTGAGTTCGAAGCGCAGGCGCCAGGTCGTCGTCATGGCGTCAAGAGTTCATGGAAGTTGTTGCCGCGAGGCGAACCACGGGTAAAACGATTCTCATAGGGTCGCCGCATGAGGAGAACACTGGCCGTAGGCCTCACTTTGCTCACCGTCACGGCACTGGCCACGCCCACCAGCGCCGCTCCCGCCACGGCCGGCCAGAAGCCTCCCCGGCAGGCCACGCTGACGAACTTCGCGTTCCTCCCGGCGCTGACCTTCCTGCCCGGCAGCGAACCGAGCGGCGCGGCACTGGGAACGGCTCCGATCAACGGGGTCACGCCACCGTTCGCGGACCAGCCGATCCAGGGCTTCAGCGGCCTCGTCCGCAACAGCGACGGCACGTTCGACGCCATCTCCGACAACGGCTACGGCACGAAGGCCAACAGCGCCGACTGGCTCCTGCGCATCAACCGCATCGCGCCGGACTTCAGAACGGGCAGGGTCGACGTGCTCGGCGGCATCACGCTGACCGACCCGAACGGCCACATCCCGTTCCCCCTGACCAGGCCCGACCGGGTGATCACCGGCGCCGACATCGACATCGAGTCGGTCACCAGGGGCGCCGACGGCAGCTACTGGATGGGCGACGAGTTCGGCCCGTACCTGCTGCACTTCGACCGCGCGGGCCGCCTGCTCGCCCCGCCGGCGCCGTTGCCGGGCGTGCGGGCTCCGGAGAACCCCGCCGGCAACCCGAACCTGGGCGGCAGCAAGGGCTTCGAGGGCATCACGCTCTCCCCGGACGGCAAGAAGATCAACGCGCTGCTGGAGGGCACCGTCGCCGGTGACACGCCGGGCACGCTGCGCCTCAACGAGTTCGACATCGCGTCCGGCTCGTTCACCGGCACGACGTGGCGCTACCAGCTGGAGGACCCGAACTTCGCCATCGGCGACGCCATCGCGGTCGACGGCAACCGGCTGCTGATCATCGAGCGGGACAGCGCGCAGGGCGCCGACGCGATCGTCAAGCGCGTCTACCTGGCCGACAAGCGCGACAGGGACTCCGACGGCAAGCTCGACAAGACGATGGTCGCCGACCTGCTGAACCTCGCCAACCCGAAGCACGTCGGCGGGCAGGCGGACCCGTTCAAGTTCCCGTTCGTCACGATCGAGGACGTCACGATCCTCGACGACCGCACGATCGCGGTGCTCAACGACAACAACTTCCCGTCGTCGTCTGGCCGCACGCCGGGCAAGCCGGACGACAACGAGTTCATCACCATCAGGCTCGCGGAGAACCTGCACGCCGACCCGAGGGTCCTGCGCAGGCGCTGAACAAGAGAGCGCTCTCACCTGTGGACACGAGTATCCGCAGGTGAGAGCGCTGAGGCCCCCTCGGCCCGTCCTGTCGGCTACACGGCGTAGCCGTGCGCGGGAAGCCCGTTCTGCCCGATGATCCGGGACAACGCGGCCGCGCTCTCCTTCACGGTCCGCTGCTGCGTCTCGAAGTCGACGTGCACGATCCCGAACCGCTGCGAATATCCGGCCGCCCACTCGAAGTTGTCGAGCAGCGACCACGCGAGGTAGCCGCGGACGTCGGCGCCTTCGGAGATCGCCCTGTGCACCGCGCGAACGTGGTCCACCAGGTACTTCTTCCGCTGCACGTCGTGAACCCGGCCTGCGGAATCGACGACGTCCGGGAACGCGGACCCGTTCTCCGTGACCACCAGCGGCACCCCGCCCGCGTCACGGGAGAGGCGGACCAGCAGTTCGGTGAACGCGTCGGCGTTCTGCTCCCACCCGAACCCCGTGAGCTCACCCTGCGGCGGCTGCAACGCCACGCCGCGCAGTCCCGCGTGCGGACCGGCCGGCACGAAGTCGGGATCGGCGGGCGCGACGCGGGTGGGGTTGTAGTAGTTCACGCCGATCCAGTCGACCGGGGTCGCGATGGTCTCCATGTCCCCGTCGCGCACCACGTTCGTCCAGTCGCCCAGCCACGACGTGTCCTGCAGGACGTCGAGCGGGTAGCCGCGGCCGAGGATCGGATCGAGCAGGATGCGGTTCTGCAGGCCGTCGACCTTGCGCACGGCCTCCTTCGACGCCTCCGAGTCGCTGTCGCCCCAGATGGTGCTGAAGTTCAGCACGATCGAGAGCCGGTGCGAGTCGGGTGCCTGCGCGCGCAACGCCTGCGTGGCGAGCCCGTGGGCCAGCAGCAGGTGGTGCGCCGCCTCCAGGGACGCCGCCGCGTCGGTGATGCCCGGCGCGTGGATTCCGTTGCCGTAGCCCAGGAACGCCGAGACCCACGGCTCGTTCAGCGTCGTCCAGGCCTGCACGCGGTCGCCGAGCCGTTCGTGCACGATGGCGGCGTACTCGGCGAAGCGGTAGGCGGTGTCGCGGTTGCGCCAGCCACCGAAGTCCTCCAGGACCTGCGGCAGGTCCCAGTGGTACAGCGTCGCCAGCGGCTGGATGTTCTTCTCCAGCAACGAGTCCACCAGCCGGTCGTAGAACGCTAGCCCGCGCTCCTCGACCTGGCCGCTGCCGCTGGGCTGGATCCGCGGCCACGCGACGGAGAACCGGTACGAGGCGAGCCCCAGGGACTCCATCAGGTCCACATCGGACTGATAGCGGTGGTAGTGATCGCAGGCCGGGTCTCCCGTGTCGCCGGCCAGCACCTTGCCGGGCGTCGCGGCGAACGTGTCCCAGATCGAGGCGCCGCGACCGTCCGCGGTGGTCGCGCCCTCGATCTGGAACGCCGCTGTCGCCGCTCCCCAGAGGAAGTCCGGCGGGAAGGTCAGCACATCCCGCCCGACCTCGACGTCCGAGTCGGTCGTCATTCTCATCCCTTCACCGCGCCCTGCATGATTCCGCCGACGATCTGGCGCGACAGCAGGACGAAGATCGCGATCACCGGCAGCACCGCGATGGAGGCGCCGGCGAGCATCAACGAGTAGTCGGTGTAGTACCCGCTGGCCAGCGTCGACAGGGCGACCTGCACCGTCGGGCTGTCGTTGGGGTCGAGCACGATCAACGGCCAGAAGAAGTCGTTCCACGCCGTCATGAACGTGAACATGCCCAGCACCGCCGCCTGTGGCCGCACCGCGGGGAACCCCACGTGCCAGAACGTCCGCAGCACCGAGCAGCCGTCGACGCGCGCGGCCTCGATCAGCTCGTACGGCACGGTCTCCTCGCACGCCTGACGCATCCAGAACACGGCGAACGACCCGATCAGCACCGGCACGATGACCGCCTGCAGCGTCCCGTACCAGTCGAGGTCGGACATCAGCATGTACAGCGGGATCACGCCGAGCTGCGTCGGCACCATCGCGGTGCCGAGCACGACGAGGAACAGCGAGTCGCGGCCCTTGAACCGCAGCCGCGAGAACGCGAACCCGGCCAGCGTGCCCAGCACGACGTTCGAGATCGCCACGCTCGCCGCCACGATGAACGAGTTCTGCATGGCGAGCCAGAAGTCGACGGTGTCGAAGACGCGGGTGATGTTCTCGACCAGGTTGCCGCCGGGGATCAGCGGCGGGACCTTCTCGCCGAGGACGGAGTTGTCCTTCGACGCGACGATGAACGAGTAGTACAGCGGGAAGATCGAGGCCGCCAGCACGGCGACCAGGAACCCGTAGAGCAGCGGACCTGCCTTGGCGTTCTTCATGGTCACTCCTTGCCCGCGATGCGCCGGGTCAGCGTGAAGTTGATGACCGCGACCACGAGGACGACCAGGAACAACATCCACGCGACGGTGGCCGCGTAGCCGGCGTCGAACAACCGGAAGCCCTTCTCGTACATGTAGAGCACCAGCGTCTGGAACTGCCGGTCGGAGCCGCCGGTCGAGTTGTTCGCGGCGAACCCGGGGTCGAACAGCGCGGGCTCGGCGAACAGCTGCAGACCGCCGATCGTCGAGGTGACGACGGTGAACAGGATCGTCGGCTTGATCGACGGCACGGTGATCGACCAGAACATCCGCCAGCGACCGGCACCGTCCAGAGTGGCCGACTCGTACATGTCCTTGGGCACCGACTGCATCGCCGCCAGGTAGAGCAGCGCGTTGTAGCCGGTCCAGCGCCACATGACCATTGTGGACACCGCGAGGTGCGAGGCCCAGGTCTCGGCGCGCCAGTCGATCGGGTCGATGCCGACGAAGCCCAGCAGGAAGTTCACGATGCCGAAGTCGCGGCCGAAGAACTGCGCGAACACCAGCGCCACCGCGGCGACCGAGATGACGTTGGGCAGCAGCACGCCGGCCCGCCAGAACGCACTGCCGCGCAGACCCCGGTCCAGCAGCGCGGCCAGCCCCAGCGCGGCGAGCAGCTGCGGCACCGTCGAGAGCACGAACAGGCTCAGCGTGTTGAACAGCGCGTTCCAGAACTTGGTGTCGCCGAACAGCTCGACGTAGTTGGCGAGACCGACGAATCCCTGGTTGCCGTCGATCAGCTGCCAGTCGTGCAGCGACACCCACGCCGTGTAGATCAGCGGGTAGAGCCCGAAGATCCCGAACACCAGGAAGAACGGCGCGATGATCAGGTACGGCGTGTACCTGGCGTCCCAGTGGCTCAGCCGGAAGGGCTTCGGCTCCTTGGAAGGCGAAACCGAGACGGCCGGGGCCGTCTCGGTCTCCTGACGCGTCACCGTCACTTGGCGGCGTCCGTCGCTTCCTTGAGCGCCTGGGTCCAGGCGTCAGCAGCCGACTGCTTGCCCTGCTCGACGCGGGTCAGCGCGGTGCCGAACACCGGTCCGACCTTCGAGTCCTTCGTGCCGCGGTAGGTCGGCTTCAACGACTCGGCGGAGGTGGCGAAGATCTGACCCACCGGAGCCTTGTTGAAGTAGTCGTTGACCGTGGCCTGCACCTCGGCGTCCTGGTAGACCTTCGGCTGGCTCGGCAGGTTGCCGGTCTCCTTGAAGATCCGCTTCTGCTGCTCGGGTGCCGTCAGCCACTTGGCCAGCTCGTAGGCCTCCTTGGGGTGCTTGCCCTGCTTCGGGATGGCGAGGAACGAGCCACCCCAGTTGCCGCCACCGCCGGGCGCCGTCGTCACGTCCCACTTCCCGGCAGCCGCGTCGCCGGCACCCGCCTTGATCAGCGCGAGCGCCCAGGCCGGGCAGGTGGTGGTGGCGAACGAACCCTGCTTCAGCGCGACGTTCCAGTCCTGGCTGAACGGCTCCAGGGCACCGGTCTGCTGCTTGGTGCCGAGCGCCGCCGCCGTGTCGAACGCCGTCTTGACCTTGTCGTTCTTCTCCGCGATGTACGAGTCGTCCTTCGCGAAGTAGCCCTCCTCGGTCTGGTCGAGAATCGCCTTGTAGACGTTGCGGGCGGTGTCGACGAACTTCACGTTCGGCGTCTTGGTCGTGAACGTGTCCGCGGCCTTCGCGTAGTCGGCCCACGTCGGCCACAACTTGGCGACCTCGGCCCTGTCGGTGGGCAGACCGGCCGCCGCGAACAGGTCGCTGCGGTAGCAGAGCCCCAGGCTGCCCATGTCCGTGCCCAGCCCCAGCACGAACTCACCGCCGTCGGCCGTGCCCTGGTTCCACTTCCACCCGGCCCACTGGTCCTTCAGATCCTTGGCCCCGTACTCCGCCAGGTTCACGAACTTGTCCTTGGAGGCGCGGAACTGCGAGACCACGCCCTCCTCGAGGGCAACGATGTCCGCGGCACCACGGCCACCCGCGAGCTGAGTCGCGAGCTGCGTGTTGTGCTGCTCCATCTTGACCTTGCGCTGCTCGATCTTGACGTTCGAGTGCGAGGCCATGTACTCCTCGATGAGCTTGTCGTACCCGAAGTCGGAGAACAGACCCAGCGACAGCTCGATCTTGCCGTCGGCCCCGGAACTCCCGCCGCATCCTGCGACCAGAACCATCGCGAGGGTCGCAGCGACGCTGCCGACCAGTCTTGTGCTCATCCGTCCTCCTCGACGACGCCGTGAGCGGCGCTTAACTGTGATGAGAGCGCTCTCACACTCAACCGGAGAGGCGCGGGTGTCAAGCGGTCGACATCGTTCCGTAACTTTGTCGTGGCAGGCAACAAAAACCTGGACCGAAACGCCGAGCGTCTCGGATGGGGCGGCCACAGGGCCCCTGAGAACGACGAAGAGGGACGACCGGGCCCTCGCTCCGGTCGTCCCTCACCCCAGGTAGAGGGGGTTGCGGGCCAAAAGTGACGCGTGCCGTCCAAGATTTTTTCCGAACTCGTGGTTCGAGGGCTCTCTGACGGGTAGCGGGCGCTTGTTCACGCAGGTGAACCGCGACTGGGACTTTTGTGGGCCGTTGCGTGCGGGCAGTCGCGTTCCAGCGGGGTTGGTCGCGTTCCGTGCGGGTGGTCGCCTTGCGAGAGTGGTCCATCAGGTCGTGATGAAGTGCGGGGTTGCGATTGGGGCTCACCGCAACCCAGGCGGTAGAGGTTCACACGGCTCGCTTCGCATCGCCACGCCAGGACTCGTACGTGGTCGCCTTGCGTTGGCGGGCGCCGGGTGGCACCGCGCGCCCCACCGCGAACGCAGCGGAGGCCCGGTGCCCCGACAGCACCGGACCTCCACCGATCCCCCGGTCGTGCGGCCCCTGTTCCGCACTCCCGAACCCGCCTGGCCGCAGCCCCCGACAGCCGGGGCCAGGCGGGGTGTCCTACGCCTCCGCCATGCCCGCGACCACGGAGTTCCGCGCGGCCCGCCGAGCGGGCAGGGCTGCCGCGATGATCGCCGCGACCACTGCCAGGCCGAGCATGATGCCGATCTGGCCGAACGGGATCGAGAAGCTGATCCTGAACTCCGAGTTGGAGATCGCCTCGACCAGCAGCCATCCGAACCCGGCACCGAGGAGCACGCCCACGACCGCACCGATCAGCGCCATCAGGATCGACTCGACCACCAGCATCTGCCGCAGCTGGCCCCTGGTCAGGCCCAGTGCCCGCAGCAGGGCGGACTCGCGGGTCCGTTCCAGCACCGAGAGCGTCAGCGTGTTCGCGATGCCGAACAAGGCGATGATCAGCGCCAGGCCGACGAGGGCCCAGACGAACATCAGGATCTGGTCGATCTGGCCGTTCAGCTCCGCCTTGGTCTCGGCGGCGGAGTCCAGCACCGCCACCGGCGAGGTCGCGATGAACCGCTCCAGGTCGGCGCGGGCCACCGTGATGTCCGTGCCGGGCGCGAGCTTGATCAGCACGTTCTGGTAGCCCTTCGCGGGCTCCTTGAGCAGCGATTGGGCCGAGGCGAGCGTCACGAGGCCGGTGCCGTAGCTGTTGTCCTTGATCAGCGCGACGACCTTGAAGTCCTTGCCGCTGATCGGGACGGTGGAGCCGATGCCGACGCCGGCCTCCTTGGCCTCCTTCTCGCGCATGGCGATCTCGCCGTCCTTGAGACCGGTGAGCGTGCCGCTGGTCGTCTCCGGGCGCACCAGGGACCCGATCGCGTTCACCGGGTAGCCGGTCACGTCGGCGTACTGGAGCTTCGGCGACTCGCCGTACGCCCTGAGCTCGGGCGCGACCATCTCGACGTTGCGCACCTTGGCGAGGTCGTCGGTGAACTTCTGCGAGAGCGGCTGGCTGTAGACGTTCGACTTGACCGCGTAGTCCGCGGGGAACCGCTTGTCGACCTGCTCGTTCATGGTCGCGCGGCCACTTCCGGCCACGACCGTCACCATCGCGACGATGGTCACGCCGATCATCAACGCCGCGGTCGTCGCGGCCGTGCGCTTGGGGTTGCGGCCCGCGTTGGCCGAGGCCAGCTTCGCCGGGACGCCGCGCAGCGCCTTGCCGAACAGGCGGTTCACCAGCGGCACGTAGAGCGGGCCGAGCAGCAGCACCGCCAGCAGCAGCACCATCGTGGCGGCGCCGGTGATGAACATCGCCGGCTCTTCCTTCTCCTGCTGGAGTCCGAAGTAGACGGCGGCGCCACCGGCCAGTGCGATCAGCGTCGCGATGATGATCCGCAGCTTTCCGGTGCGGGCGACGTCGTCGGAGCTGTCCGGCTGCGAGCGCAGGGCGGCCACCGGGGCGACCTTCGTGGCACGACGGGCGGGCAGCACGGCCGAGAGCACGGTCACGACCACGCCGACACCGAAGCCGGCGGCGATGGTCACCCACGAGATCGGCAGGCGGATCGGGGCGTCCTCGCCGCCGGGACCGCCCACGGTGCTGATGAACGCCTGCAGGCCCGCCGAGACGCCGACTCCGCCGAGGAGGCCGAGCACGGACGCCGTGAGACCCATGAAGAGCGCTTCGGCGAGCACGCTGCGGAACACCTGTGAGCGGTTCGCGCCGACACAGCGCAGCAGCGCGAGTTCCTTCGTGCGCTGGGCGACGAGGATCGTGAAGGTGTTGTAGATGACCATGCCCGCGACGACGAGCGAGATCGCGGCGAACGCGAGCAGAAACGTCTTGATCTCGCCCGCGGCGTCACCGACCTGGGCCAGCGTGGCCTGGGTCAGCTGCTCACCGGTCTGCACCTCGTAGCCGGTGCCGATCGCCTTGGTGACGTTGTCGACGAGCTGCTGCTGCGACACACCGGGCTTGGCGACCGCGACGATCTCGTAGATCCGCTGCTCCGGGATCACCGTGCGCAGGCCCTCCGGCGAGACCAGGACGTGGTCGCTGCCGGACATCGAGATGCTGCTGGCGCCCTGCTGGTAGGTGCCGACGATGGTGAACGCGTGCTCGGCGTTCTCCTCGTCGAGCAGCTTGAGCTTGTCGCCGACCTTGAGCTTGGCGACCTGGGCGGTCTTGGTGTCGATCGCGGCCTCGTCGGCCTTGACCGGGAACTTGCCGTCCTTGAGGTTGAAGTCGCGCAGCTTCTCCGTCGTGGGCAGCGGCTGCACCAGCGCGCTGCGCGCCTTGCCCTCCCCGCTGAGCAACGCGGCGCTGCCGAACTCACGCGAGTCCGCGCCGTCGACACCGGGGGTGTTGCGGATCTTCTGCAGGAAGTCGGCCGGGATGCCCTTCTCCCGGTCCGGGCTGTTCTCGCCCATGTGCACGGCCGCGTCGACGTTGCGGGCGCTGCGGGCGAAGTTGTCCCTGGTCTGTTCCCCGACGGCGTCGCCGAGCACGAGCGTGCCCGTCACGAACGCGACGCCGAGCGCGATGGCGATGCTGGACAGCACCAGCCTCGCCGTGCGGGCTCGCAGGCCCGCAAGGATCGTCTTCAGCATCGGTAGCTCACGCCCCCAGGTGCGTGAGGGCGTTGACGACGGACTCGGTGGTGGGCTGGTGGATCTCGCCCGCGAGCCGGCCGTCGGCGAGCAGCACCACGCGGTCCGCGTAGCTCGCGGCCACCGGGTCGTGCGTCACCATGATCACGGTCTGGCCCATCTTGCGGACCGACATGCGCAGGAAGTCGAGGACCTCGGCGCCGCTGCGGGAGTCCAGGTTGCCGGTCGGCTCGTCGGCGAAGATGACCTCGGGACGGGCGACCAGGGCACGGGCACAGGCCACGCGCTGCTGCTGGCCACCGGACAGCTCGGTCGGGCGGTGGGTGAGACGGTCGCGCAGGCCCAGCACGTTGACGATCGTGTCGAACCATTCCTTGTCGGGCTTGCGGCCGGCGAGCTCCAGGCCCAGCAGGATGTTCTGCTCGGCGGTCAGCGTCGGCAGCAGGTTGAAGGCCTGGAACACGAAGCCGACGCGGTCGCGGCGCAGCTTGGTCAGGTCCTTGTCGTTCAGCTTGGTGATCTCGGTCTGTCCGATGTGGATCTCGCCGCTGTCCACCGTGTCCAGTCCCGCGAGGCAGTGCATCAGCGTGGACTTGCCGGAGCCGGACGGGCCCATGATCGCGGTGAAGCGGCCGGCCTGGAACGCCACGTTGACGCCGTCGAGCGCCCGCACCGCGGTGTCACCCTTGCCGTAGACCTTCACCAGGTTGTGGGCCGCCGCGGCGGTCCGGGTGCCGACCTCGGACACCAGTGCAGACATGTGACTTGCCTTCCTCACAGGGGATGTTCCTCGACGAGGAAGAAGCTATGAGGAAGCTGAGTGCGCGGACATCAACTCGGCGACGCGTTGCGCGTCAGCCTGAGGTATGACAACCAGGGCTATTCCAGCAGACCCCGGTCGTACGCGATGGCCACGGCCTCCGCGCGCCGCGAGGCACCGAGCTTGGCCATGATCCGGGAAAGGTGCACGGAAACGGTCTTCTCGCTGATGTAGAGCTCCTCGCCGACCTCGCGGTTCGTCCGTCCCGAGGCCACCAGGCCGAGCACGTCGCGTTCGCGCGGGGTGAAGAGATCGACCTGCTCGCGCACCGGTTCGTCAGCCCTGAGGGTGATGCGGGCCCGCTTGGCGCACGACGCCACGGCCTCGGCGAGCGGAACGGCCTTGAGCCTCGTCGCCACCTCGTCGGCCAGGCGGAGCTGCTCGGCCGCCTCCTCGCGGCGATCCGCGCCCAGCAACGCCTCCGCGAGCCGCCACCGGCACAGCGCCTGCTCGAACACGACCCCGTAGGCGAACTCGTCGACGGCCGCCTGCCACAGCTCCGGGTCGCCCGCGCCGGTCAGCCTGGACTCCTCGGCGAGCGCGCGAGCCAGCCAGGCACGTCCCTCCGGACCCAGCACTCCGGCGCGCGGCTTGCCGTTCTCCGCGGTCAGCCGCACGTGCTCGGCGAGTTCGTGTCCTGCCGCGACCGCGTTCTTCTCGGCGTCGGCGTCCCGCTTGCGACGGGCCTTCGCGGCGATCTCCGCGTGCGCCGCGATGCCGATCGCGCCGATCCTGATGCCCGCGAGCATCCACGGACCACCGAGCTTGCGCGCCCACGCCAACGCGTCTGTGACGCGCTCGACGGCCAGTTCGGGACGGCCGCGCCACAACGCGAGCTCCGCACCCGTGCCGCCGTTGATCAGCGCGATCTGGATGTCGCGGTGCCAGTCGCTGCGCAGCTTCGTGATCATCCGTTCGGACTCGGCCAGGTCGCCGCGCGAGACGGTGAGGTGCGTGCTCGCCGACGCCAGCCGGGCCAGCACCGTCGACGAGACGGACATGCCGGGCGGTTCGCTGGCCCACGCCGCGTAGTCCCAGTCGCCGATGTAGTAGTGCACGAGCACCTGCAGGATGCGGATCTCCAGGCCGTACATGCTCCACGTCAGGCCGGTCTCCTTGGCCCGATCACCGGCCATGTTGTAGACGCGGGCGGCCTCGGCCAGTTCGCCGCGGTCGTAGTGCATCAGGCCGTAGTAGTACCAAGCCCTCAGTTCGTTGTTGAACGCTCCGACCTCGCGCGCGCACTGGATCGCACGCTCGAAGCTGGCCTTCGCCTCGTCCGGCTGGCCGGCGTGGTCGTCGAGGATCGCGAGGGTGCCGAGCCCGTCCGCGACCGCACCCGGCGCGTTCGCCGTCTGGCCGTCCGCGATCGCGAGTTCGGCGGCTTCCCGCGCTTTGGCGTCCTCGCGTTGCTGGCGCAGGGAAGACGCCTTGCCCGCGAACACACGGGCGCGGGTGGGGCTGGGCTCGCGGTCCTGCACCAGGGCGAGCGCCTTGCCGAGGATCAGGAAGTGCTCTTCCTCGTTGCCGTCGAGGATCGAGAGCGCCTGCGAGAGCCGCAGCCAGACCTCGGCGGCCTCCTCCGGCGTCTGCTCGGCGCCGATGGCCTTGGTGGCGCTGCGGGCGAACGCGACGGCGCGTTCCGGCTGCCCGGCCGTGCCCGCGACCCAGGAGGCACGCCGGAGCAGCACCGACTCGTCCACATCGGACGGACGGTCGGCCTCGGCGACGGCGTTCCACAGGTTGAGCGCCTTCTCCAGGTACCGCAACGACTCCGCGGGCGCGCCGGCGCGTTCGGCCTCCTTCGACGCCTTGATCGAGGCCTCCAGGGCCAGCGGCAGGTTGTGACTCTCGAACGCGTGGTGGGCCAGTGCCGCCGCGCCACCGCGTTCGTCCGGCCGCTGGGCCAGGTGATGTGCGTAGGCGGCGTGCAGCCGGCCCCGTTCGCCGGGCAGCAGGTCGCCGTAGACCGCCTCCCGGACCAGGGCGTGGCGGAAGGCGTAGACCTCGTCGTCGTTCACGACGAGCAGGTGGTGCTGGATCAGCTCGCGCAGGGCGGTGTCGAACGCGATGTCCGCCATGCCCGCGACCTCGTGCAGCCGGTAGTGGCGGACCCGGCGGCCCCAGACCGACGCGACGCGGACGACGTGTTGTGCCTCTGGCCCAAGGCTTTCGACCCGGCTGAGCAGCACATCGGCGAGCGCGGAAGGCAGCGACCTGGCGTCGTCACAGGTGGCCACCGCGATCAGTTCCTCCGCGAAGAACGCGTTGCCCTCGGAGCGTTCCGCGACCTGCTGGAGGACGTCCTCCGGCAGGTCGTCGGACAGGGCCTCGACGAACCGGCGGGCGTCGGCGGCGTTGAACGGCGAGAGGTCCAGGCGGTCGACGGCGGGCAGCCGGACCAGCTCGGACAGCAAGGGGCGCAACGGATGGCTGCGGTGCAGGTCGTCCGCGCGGTAGGTGCCGACCACCAGCAGGCGCTGGGAACGCAGGCGGGACAACAGGAACGACAGCAGGTACCGGGTGGACGCGTCCGCCCAGTGCAGGTCCTCGACCACGAACAGCACGCGCTGTCGTTCGGAGAGATCGCCGAGAAGCCCGAGCACGGCGTCGAACAGCTGAAGCTGTCCGACGTCCTGCTCGGGCCTGCGGCCTGGAATGAGGCTCGGCGCGATCATGCCCTCGGTGCCGGGCTCGCGTTCGGCGGGCAACGTCAGCTGCGGCAGCAACATCGCGAGCGCCGGCCGGTTCGCCACGTCGCTCTTCAACTTGCCCAGCGCCTCGGCGAACGGCAGGTACGGCAGGCCGGTCTCGCCGACGTCCAGACACCGTCCCATGAGGACGAGGGTGTCGTCGGCGCTCGCGGCCAGTTCGTCGATCAGCCGCGTCTTGCCCACACCGGCGTCACCGGCGAGCAGCACCGCCCCCGCGGTGCCCTCCCCTGCCTGCGCCAGCGCGGCACGCAACCGGTCCAGTTCCCGATCGCGTGCGACCAACGGAATTCCGGAACCAAGGCGCGCCACAAGAGGCATGGTTTCACAGCCCCGTGCTAGTTGCTGCCGAGTTTCCGGGTCGTGCGGTGGATCACTCGGCTCATCCACGACGGCATGTCGCGGTTCGAACGCTGCCAGTTGCAGACAGCGGTGCCACGTCGGTAGTCGATTTCTGCCTTGATCGCCTCAGGGGTCCATTCGGTCATGGACCTGAGGTTCGTCCTGAGGCCTCGCCTCAGGCATCGGGCGATCACGCAGTCCTGCCCGCCGGATCCCTTACCCGACCGTCACCGCACGTGCGCGAGCCAGCCGAGCCCTTACCCCGTCGGCCTCCGGCGCTCCCAGCTCGCTGAACAACGCCAGCGCGCGCTGCCAGTGCGCCGTCGCCCCCGCCGCGTTCAGCTGCTCGAACACCGCCGCGAGCCGGTCATGCGCCAACGCCTGGTGGTACGGCGAGACGGCATCGCACGCCACTGCCAACGCCGTACGGGCCGAGGACAGCGCACCGTCCGTGTCACCGGTCTCCAGCAGAGCCGTGGAGATGTCGACGTGACAGGCCGCTTCCCCGCACTGCTCGCCGACCTCGTGGTACATCCGCAACGCCACGCGCAGCCACGGCATCGCGTCGTCGAAGCGCTGGGTGCTCAGGTACAACAGGCCGAGGTGGTGGTGGGCGTTGGCCTCGGCCCACTTCGAGCCCGCGATGCGCGAGATCTCCATGGCCTCGCGGTAGTGCGCCTCGGCCTCGGCGGCCCGGCCCAGGTCCTGCAACGTGCCGGCGACCGTCGTCAGGGCACGTGCCTGCTGATGCACGTCCTCCTTGCGGCGGGCCACTTCCAGCGCTCCCTGCTGAGCCTGCAGAGCCTCTTCGAAGCGTTCGAACTGCAACAACGCGACGCCGAGGTTGAACTGCATGACGAACCGGGCGTCGTCGTCGTTCAGCGCGATGGCGGCCTGCAACGCGGCCTCGGTGAGGCGCAGGGAGGTCTCGCGCTCGGTCCGCAGCCAGAGGTACCGCGACAACGTGTACGGCAGCTGCCACGCGTGGACGTGCCAGCCGGAACCCGAGGCGAGCTCGGCGGCGGCGATCAGGTTGGCGCGCTCGGCGTCGAACCAGGCCGTCGCGTCCGCGGCACCGGAGATCGCCGGAACGTGGACGGGCCGGTGCTCGGGCGCGACCAGGACGCTGCCGCGGTTGATCGGCAACAACCCGTCGGCGAGGTCCGCGCAGTGCAGGTAGTAGTCGAGCATCCGGCCGGTGGCGGCACGGCGTTCCGGTTCGGACAGCTCTCCGGCCAGCGTTTTCGTGTAGACGCGGACGATGTCGTGGGCGACGTGCCTGCCGGGTTCGCTGACGGACAGCAGGTTCGCGGCGGTCAACGCGTCCAGCGCGCGTTGGGCCTCCAGCAACGCCACGTCGCCCATCGCCGCGACCACGTGCGGGGTCAGGTCCGCGCCGGGGTGCAGGCCGACGATCGCCAGCAACCGCGATGGCTCCGCGGGCAACGCACGGCGTGAGGCGTCCAGGGCGGCTCGTACGGTGCCCTCACCGTCCTCCAGGCCGAGTGCGGCCAGGCGGCCCTGCTCGTCCTGCAGTTCTTCGACCAGTTCGGCCACGCGCAGACGAGGGGACACGGCGAGACGGGCCGCGGCGATCCGCAACGCCAGCGGCAGGCCGTCGCACAGCTCGGCCAGTTCACGCAGCGCACCGGCCTCGATGTCCGTCCGGCCGGCGATGCGGCCGAGCACGTCGACGGCGGCGTCCGGGTCGAGCATGTCCAGTTCGATCAGCTTCGCCTCGACCTGCGCGACCAGCCCGACCAACCGGCGGCGCGAGGTCACGACGACGCACGAGGGCGCGCCCGGCAGCAACGGCAGCAGGTCGGCCGAGCTGCGGACGTTGTCGAGCATCACGAGCATCCGGCGGTCGGCCAGCAACGTGCGCAGCAGCGCCGAGCGTTCGTCGACCGAGACCGGGGTGTCACCGGCCGGAACGCCCAGTGCGCGCAGGAACCGGTTGAGCACCTCGCCGATCTCCAGCGGCTCCCGGTTCGGGTCGTAGCCGTGCACGTCGACGTAGAGCTGGCCGTCCGGGAACTCCTCGCGGACCCGGTGCGCCCAGTGCAGGGCGAGCGCGGTCTTGCCCACCCCCGCAGGACCGGTCACCAGCATCACCGGGCCGTCGTGGCCGCGCAGCAACGCGTCCATGAGGCCGAGCTCGGGGTCCCGGCCGACCAGCGCGACCGGAGCGCGCGGCAACTGGGCGGGGATCGTCATCGGCGCGGGTTCGGGAGCGCTCGGCTGGTGCGGCACGCGGACCGGCGCGCGTTCCGGCTCGGGGCTGTCCCCCGCCAGCACGGCCTGGTGCACCCGGCGCAGTTCGGGACCCGGTTCGACGCCGAGTTCCTCGATCAGCACGGCGCGGGCCTCCCGGTAGGCGGCCAGCGCCTCGGCCTGACGGCCCGCCTGGACCAGCGCTCGCATCAGCAGGCCGTGGCCGCGTTCGCGCAACGGGTGCTCGGCGACCATCGACCCGAGCTGCGAGACCAGTTCCGGGCCCTGCCCGATCGCGAGGCCCAGCTCGGCGCGTTCCTCCAGCACCGCCAGCCGGCGTTCCACGAGACGGCCGCGTTCGACGTCGGCGTGCAGGCCGGAGACACCGCCCAGCGGTTCGGCGCGGAACAGCGCCAGCGCGTCGTCCAGTTCGACCGCGGCTCCGGCGAGATCACCGGCGGCGCGCATGCGGTTCGCGAGCAGGACCTGACGTTCGAACACGTCGAGATCGAGGGCGCCGGGCTCCACACGCATCAGGTAGCCGTCGCCGACCGAGGTCAGCAGCTCGGCGGGAGCCCTGCGCGCACGGGTCGGTTCGAGCGCCCTGCGCAGTCCGGCGACGTAGGTCTGAACCAGGTTCACTGCACTCGAGGGCACGTTGTCGCCCCACACGGCCTCGATGATCTGCCCGCGGTTGACCGGTGTGTTGCGCTCCAGCAGCAGGACCGCGAGGACGGCGCGCTGCTTCGCCGCACCGAGATCAACCTCTTGACCTGCGCGAACGACTCGGAGAAGGCCGAGAACCTCGAACCGAAGGGGTTCCTCGCCGTGCGTCACCGATCTGTCCTTCGCCTGTGGTCCACCTGGAGCTTGAAGATCACTTCAGTCGGGCTCCAGTCGTGCTGTAGAAGCCATTCTTACGCTTAGCGTGTCCAACCAACCACAGACCGCGAGATCAACGGAAACCGAAGATCAGCGAGTCTGAGCAGGTTGGACCGGACAGCGGAACACCCGCTGCTCCCCATGATCGACGTGGGTCGGCCGGCGTGCAAGGGGCATCCAGCCCGCGGCGGCGGAACGCCGGCCGGCCCACGTCCCCTTACGCGAGAAGGCCCCGGCTGGTTGATCCAGCCGGGGCCTTCCTCGTTCTCGTCTTTCGATCAGCTGACAAAAGAGCCCGTCTTCGCGGCGGTGAGGAACGTGTCCCATCCCGCACCGCCGAACCTCAGCCGCGCCCCGTCCGCGTTCTTGCTGTCACGAACGGCCGCACCTGATGGGACGAGCGCGATCTCGACGCACTCGGGCCCACCGGCCGATGATCTGCTGCTCTTGCGCCAACGCAAGGTTTCCACTCTGTTCACTCCCCGGTTCGCGGTCACGCGAGAGTGCGAGCGATCTCGGTGATCAACGTTGCCGATTCCCGCGGGGTCAGGGCGGAACTCACCAGCCGCTCGAACATCTCGGCGTAGGAATGGACGTCCGACTGTTGTTCCAGGTAGACGCCGCTTCTGGTGCTCTCGATGTAGACGACGTCGGAGTCGAGCTGCTCGGGAAAGCTCAGGATGACGAACGGGCCGTCCATCGCAGCATGACCTCCGGCGCTGAACGGCACGACCTGCATCGTGACGTTCGGAAACGCACCGACTTCGAGAAGACGCGCCATCTGCACGCGCATCACCTCGGCGCCGCCGACGAGCCTGCGCAGGGCGGCTTCGTCGATCACGACGTGCAGGCGCAACGGGTCGTCCTCGCTGAGCAGGGCCTGCCTGGCCTTGCGCAACCGGACGCGGCGGTCGATCTCGGCGGTGCGCGCGTCCGGCAGCACCTGGGAGATCAACGCCCTCGTGTACGACTCGCACTGCAGCAGGCCCGGGATCATCAGCCCCTGGTAGGTCCTGATCGAGTCCGCGTCGGCCTCGTACCCCACGTAACGACCGGGCACGATGTCGCCGAACTCGTCCCACCACGCCTTGCGACGGGCTTCCCTTGCCAGCTGAACCAGTTCCTCGAGGGTGGCGGCGTCCGCGCCGTAAACGTTGAGCATGTCCCGCACGTCACGCGGGCTCACCCCCACACGGCCGGTCTCGATGCGGCTGATCTTGGAGGCCGAGCACTCCAGGCGCTCGCCCACCTCCTCGATCGTCAGCCCTGCCACTTCGCGCAGTCGCCGGAGCTCGCTCACGAGCCGGCGCTTGCGCAGAGTCGGGCTGCTACCCCGCATGACTCCTCCTGGACGGCATCCACACCTCCTGGCCGTACCCAGTTTGAGAGCAAAGGAGCTCGTCGCAAAGAGACGTCATCCATTCGTGTACTGCAACTTGCAGATCGCAGGTTCGACGCGACAGTCTGCTGGGGCTGCTTACGTAAGGACTGGAGCTCTGAGCCTGATGGCCGTCACGGTGTTCAGCCAACTGGACAAGTCGCTGCACTCCCACCTGGCCACACTCACCGACCTCGCCGCACGTGGCGACGACCAGACCGCTCTCGTACTCGCCAGGGTTGAGTTGCCGAGGGTGGTCGCGGTGGTGAAGGCGTTGCTCGACGAGCACCAGCCCGACGAGCACGGCCGGTGCGCGACCTGCAAGCGCGGCTGGTTCTCACGGCGGATGCCCGCACCGTGCCGTGCTTATCTCTCGGCGCAGCTGATTCTGACCGTCGTCGGCCAGGAGACTGCGCACGGCAAGCATCTGCGCTCGGTAGGCTGAATTCTCCGAACTCGATAGTTCTTCAGTTCCGACCCGACTTGGGCCGGCTCCGCACCCCCCGACCGGAGCCGGCCCTTCTTCGTGATCACCTCGCGTGACGACGCCACCCAAGATCAACACGGTTGGCTGAAAGATCTGTCACAGCACCGATTCCGGCCTCATCATTGAGGGCGACGCGGCCTGATCCCGCCCCATGATGCCTGTGCCGACACGGAGGTGTTCCCGTGCCGACCCCGCATGACCGCGCCGACGAGCTCGAAGCCGTCCGGCCGCGCCGCATGCTGCCTTTAGAGCGCCTCCAGAGCGCCATCTTCTGAACTCGCTCCCCCTCCCCGCCCTGTGCAGCCGTCGCACAGGGCCATGCCGCTATTCAGCAAAGGAAAATCTCGTGAACCATCAGCCCAGGTCCAACACCGGCGACCACACCCCGCACGGTCCACCGCTGATCCTCAAGCACGACCTGCCCGCGAGCTTCGTGCTGTTCCTCATCTCGATCCCGTTGTCGCTCGGCATCGCGCACGCCACGGGCGCGCCGCTGATGGCCGGGATCATCTCCGCGGTCATCGGCGGCGTGGTCGTCGGCGCGATCAGCGGAGCGCCGTTGCAGATCAGCGGGCCGGGAACCGGGCTCGTGGTGATCGTGGCCGGACTGGTCGCGCAGTTCGGGTGGGCGGCCACCGCGGCGATCACGCTGGCCGCGGGAGTGCTGCAACTCGCGTTGGGGCTCACCGGGATCAGCCGCCTGGTGATGTCGCTGTCCCCCGCAGTGGTGCACGGCATGCTCGCGGGCATCGGCATCTCCATCGCCGTCGGGCAACTCGTGGTGGTGCTGGGCGGCACGGCCGCGTCGACGGCGCCCGCGAACCTCGCGTTGCTGCCGGGAGAACTGGTCGGCGCCCACCTCGGACCGGTGCTGGCCGGCGCCGTGGCGATCGCGGTTCTGCTGCTGTGGCCCCGTGTTCCGCGTGCCTCGCTGATTCCGGCGCCGCTGGTCGCCGTCGCCACGGCCACCGCGCTGGCGTTCGTGCTGCGCCTCGACGTCGCCAGGGTCGACCTGCCGGACAGCCACGCGCTGGTGTTCCCCGAGATGCCGCGGGGCAGCGTCGGCACCGTGCTCACGGCGATCGTCACGGTCGCGCTGGTGGCGAGCATGGAGTCGCTGTTGTCGGCCGTCGCCACGGACCGGCTGCACGACGGGCCGCGCGCCCGGCTGGACAAGGAGCTCATCGCGCAGGGCACCGGCAACGTGCTCGCGGGCGCGCTCGGCGGGTTCCCGATCAGCGGTGGCCTGGCACGCAGTTCCACGAACGTCGCGGCGGGCGCGAAGACCCGCTACGCCGCGATCTTCCAGGGCGTGTGGATCGCGGTGGCGGTGCTGGCGTTCGCCCCCGCCCTGGAGCTGATCCCGTTGTCGGCGCTCGCGGGTGTGCTGTTCGTCGTCGGACTCCGGCTGGTGTCGGTCGCCCGGATGCGGAACCTGGTGCAGCACCGGGAGTTCCTCGTCTACGCGGCGACCGTGCTCGGCGTCGTCCTCTTCGGACTGCTGGAGGGCGTGGTCGCCGGGCTCGCCATCGCGTTGCTGCGCGCGTTGTACCGGCTGACGCACTGCTCGGTGCGGGTCGAGAGCAACCGGGTGTACGTGCGGGGATCGTTGGTGTTCCTGGGAGTCGGGCGACTCGTGCGGGAGCTGCGCAGGATGCCGCAGGGCGAGACCGTCGTGCTGGAACTGCACGTCGACTACCTGGACCACGCGTCCTACGAGGCGATCAACGACTGGCGCGAGGGCTACGAACGACTCGGTGGCCGGGTTCAGGTCGACGAGGTGCACGACACCTGGTACGACCGGGCGAACCAGGGCAAACCGGGGCGGCGCAAGACGTTGCCCGGCCCGCTGCCGCGCTGGTTCGCACCGTGGTCGCACTGGCAGGGCACGCCCGGCCCGGTGACGCTGCCGGAGCAGCGGTCGTCCGCGGAAGGCGATCCGATGCTGCGCGGGATGCACGAGTTCGAACGTCGTTCCGCGCCGTTGGTGCGGCCGTTCCTGCACGAGCTGGCGGTGCACGGGCAGCGGCCCCAGCAGCTGTTCATCACGTGCGCGGACTCCCGCGTGGTGCCGAACCTGATCACCACGTCCGGACCGGGCGACCTGTTCTGCGTGCGCAACATCGGCAACCTGGTGCCGATGCCGTCGGCGGGCGACAGCTCGGTCGGGGCGGCGATCGAGTACGCCGTGGAGATCCTGAACGTCAGCACGATCGTCGTGTGTGGACACTCCGACTGCGGTGCGATGAAGGCCCTGGTGAACGGGTCCGCGTCACGCGGCTCGCACCTGCACTCGTGGCTGCGCAACGCCGAACCGTCGTTGATCCGTTTCCACGCGCCGACGTCGCCCGGCTGCACGGACCTGCCGGTGGCCGACCGGCTCGCCGTCGCGAACGTCGCGCAGCAGCTGGACAACCTGCTCTCCCACCCGAGCGTGCGGGAGGCCATCGCGGCGGGCACGCTCACGTTGAAGGGCATGTACTTCGACATCTCGAACGCCCGCGTGTACCTGGTCGACCCGGACCGCAACGGGCTCGAACCGGTGACGGCACCGGCGTAGAAAAGCGAGGAGCCGCCCCGAAAAGTTCTCGGGGCGGCTCCTTTGTCGCTTCTGGCTAGCAGGTGCCGATCCAGGAGCACTCCACGTCGAAGCGCTCCTTCGCGGGAACCTCGGTGCGGTCCTGCGCCGGAGCCTTGCGCTGCTGCGGCACGGACTGGACCTGCGGCGACACCAGCTGCGTGCCGCCGTCGGAGGCCAGGCGCACGGCGATCCTGTCCTCGATGTTCTTCGGGCTGTTGAACAACAGGACGTTGTTCTGCACCACCGAGAACACCAGTTCCCGGCCCGCCTGCGTCTTCACGTAGCCGGACAGGCCCGAGACGCCGGACAGCGACCCGGTCTTGGCCTTCAGATTGCCCGCGGCCGGGGTGTTCTTCATGCGGTTGACCAGCGTGCCGTCGACACCGGCGACCGGCAGCGACGCCTGCCACGCGGCGAACCACGGCTTGGTCTTCGCCTTGACCAGCACCGAGGTGAGGTCGTCCGGCGAGAACTGGTCGAGCCGGGACATGCCGGAACCGTCGAAGACCTCGACCGCGTTCGGGTCGACGCCCAGACCGGACCACTTGGTGCTGAGCTGGTTGACGCCGTTGGTGAACGAGCCACCCGCGGTCTTGACCAGCACCTCGGCCAGCATGTTGTTGCTGTCCTTGAGCAACGGGACGATCAGCTCGCTGAGCTTCATCGACGTGTCGGTCGCGAGGACGGCGGCGTTCGCTGGCGCCTTCTGCCTCTTCACCCCACCGGTGACGGTGATCCCGTTGGCCTGCAACGCCTTCTGGAACACCGACGTCACCAGGCCGGTCGGGTCCTTGACCGTCGAGAGCTTGGCGGTCTCGACGGTCGTGGAACCGCTGACGAAGATCCGGTTCGTGCCGTGCTCACGCTCCACGGAGACGCCGCCGTTGCCGGTGGTCGCCGTGGACACGATCTGCACGTGGTCGTTCGCCGGTTCGGTCGTCACGACAGCCGGGGCGCCCGCCGCGGCGCCCGGCTTGACGCGCACGACCACGGTGCCCGCGCTGAACTTCGCGTCCGGCGAGAGCGTGAGCGCCGACGTCTCCGCACTGTAGGAGAACGGCTCGTCGTCCCACGCCCAGCCCGTGCCGTACGGCTGCGCGTCGAACTTGGTGTCGTCGATGACGAGCGCGCCGTTCACCGTGGTGACACCGCTGGACTTCAACGTGTCCGCGAGCTGCTGGTAGCGCAGCCGGGACATCGTCGGGTCGCCGCCACCGCGCAGCACCAGGTCGCCGTCGAGCGCCGTCCCGGTCTTCGTCCCGGCCGACACGAGCTCGGTCTTCCAGCGGTAGTCCGGGCCCAGCAGTTCCAGCGCCGCCGTCGTGGTGAGCAGCTTCATGTTCGACGCCACCTGGGAACGCCTGCTGCTCTGCCTGGTGTAGATCACTTCACCCGAGTTGGCGTCCCGCACGACCAGGCCGACATCCGCGCCCTTCAGCGCGTTGTCGGCCAGGATCGTGTCGAGATCAGCCGTGAGGGCCTCGTTGCCGACCGCCACGGCGCCGCCGCTGGACGTCAGGGTCAACCCTGCCGTCACAGCGACGACCGCCCCCAGAACACCTAATTTCACGCTTCCACCTCTGATCGATCACCCGACCACAACGTGTGGAAGCTACCGGGCTTGTCGATGCGCCTGTAGGTGTGCGCCCCGAAGAAGTCCCGCTGTCCCTGGACGAGCGCGGCAGGCAGACGTTCCGACCGAAGTCCGTCGTAGTAGGCCAAAGCGGACACGAACCCCGGCGTCGGCACGCCGGATTCCACTGCTCGCACCACAACCCGGCGCCACGCGGCCTCGGCGTTCTGCACCGCGTCGCGGAAGTAGTTGTCCACCAACAAGGACTCGATGTCCGCGTTCGCGTCGTACGCCTCGCGGATGCGGTTGAGGAACTGCGCGCGGATGATGCAGCCACCACGCCAGATCGTCGCCATCGCGCCGAGGTCGATGTTCCAGTCGAAGTTCTTCGACGCCTCGCGCATCATGTCGAAGCCCTGCGCGTACGCGACGACCTTCGACGCGTAGAGCGCCTGGCGCACGTCGTCGACCAGTTCGGCGTCCGGCTTCGCGACGACCTCGCTGGCGCCGAACGCCTCGCGCACGGCCTTGCGCTGGTCGGTGTGGCCGCTCAGGCTGCGCGCGAACACGGCCTCGGCGATACCGGTGACCGGCACACCCAGTTCCAGCGCCTCCTGCACGGTCCAGCGGCCGGTGCCCTTCTGCTCCGCCGCGTCCTCGATGACCTGCACGAGTGGCGTGCCGTCCGCGTCGACGTGCTTGAGGACCTCGGCGGTGATCTCGACCAGGTACGACTCCAGGTCGCCCGAGTTCCACTGCGTGAAGACCTCGGAGATCTCCGACGGCGTCTGCCCGCCGATGCGGCTCAGCAGGTCGTACGCCTCGGCGATCAGCTGCATGTCGGCGTACTCGATGCCGTTGTGCACCATCTTCACGAAGTGCCCGGCGCCGTCCGGCCCGACGTGCACGCAGCACGGCTGACCGTCCACCTTGGCCGCGATCTCCTCGAAGACCGGCCCGACGTGCTTGTAGGACTCCGCGGGACCGCCCGGCATGATGCTCGGGCCGTTGAGCGCGCCCTCCTCGCCACCGGAGATGCCGGCGCCGACGAACAGCAGCCCCTTCTCCTTCAGCGCGGCCTCACGGCGACGCGTGTCGTTGAAGTGGGCGTTGCCGCCGTCGATGACCATGTCGCCGGGTTCGAGGATCCCGCTCAGCTCGTCGATGACGGCGTCGGTCGGGCCACCCGCCTTGACCATGATGATGATCTGGCGCGGCGTCTGCAGGCTGTCGACCAGATCCTGCAGCGTCTCGGCGCCGACGAAGTCGCCCTCGTGGCCGTGCTCGTCGAGCAGAGCCTTCATCTTCGCGGGCGTCCGGTTGTGCACGGCCACTTTGAAACCGTGCCGCGCGAGGTTCCGCGCGAGGTTGCTGCCCATGGTGGCAAGACCGGTGACCGCGATACGTGCTTTGCCTTCCGTCATACGCGACAGCCTGCCGTGTTCCGCGCCTTTACGCGAGACGTCACAGGGTGTTCTCAGACTCCGTTTTGCCAGGTGAACCGCGTCACGTGCCGGTACGTATTGCTAGGCGTAAGTTGGCTTCATGACGGAATTCACGAGCGTGGGACGCTCGGCGACCGACCGTGCCCCCAGGTACGGATCGCAGCTGGTGAAGCACTTCACGGCGAAGGACCTCGAAGGGTCCTGGGAGGACACCCGCGGCTTCGTCCGCTTCTCGGCAGGCCTCGCGGAGTTCGAGGCCGCGGACGACGCGTTGATCATGCGCGTGGTCTGCACCTCGGAGGAGGACGTGGCCCGGCTGCAGGACGTCGTGGAACGGCACCTCGTCCGCTTCGGGACGCGCGACGAGCTGTCCGTCACGTGGGACTCAGGTAGCGAGAACTGACGCCGCCAGTCCGATGAGAGCGGTCCCACAGACCCTCTCGAACATTGCGCGCGTCCTGGGCCTGCTCAACAGCCTGCCCAGCTGACGCGCCGACGGCACCACGATGACCCAGAACACCGCGAACACCCCGACCGTGACGGCGCTCAGCAAGGCCGCCTGCGGAAGGGGCGCGGCGTTCGGGTCCATCGCCTGCGGGATGAGACTCAGGAACGTGAGCATCACCTTGGGGTTCAACAGGTCGCACAACATGCCGCGCAGGAACACGTTCTTCTGCTGAGGCTGCTCGGCCAGCGGCTTGCTGGCGGACCTCAGCGTCATGAAGCCGATGTACGCGAGGTAGAGCGCGCCGATCGCCTTGACCACGAACAGCGCCGCCGGAGCCGCCGCCACGAGCGCGGACAACCCGACCGTCGCGAGCGTCGCGTGAATCAGCAGCCCGGTGAGCACACCGAGCGCCGCCTCGACGCCCTTCTTGAAGCTCCGGACCGCGTTCCCCATGACCAGTACGAAGTCGGGACCGGGCACGACCGTGATCACCACGAGTGCCAGCAGGAACGACGTCCACGCGATGTGCATGGCGCAGATCGTCCGTGGTTTGTTCGTGCGAGTTCCAGCAGGTCAGTACGATGTTCGGTTATGCGCGAACAAGCCGAACTGGATTCGGTCGACTGGCACATCCTGGAGGAGTTGCAGAACGACGCCACCCTGCCGAACCGGGCGCTGGCGGAGATCGTGGGTCTTGCGCCGTCGTCGTGTTTGCAGCGGGTGCGGCGGCTGCGCGATCTGGGCGTGATCACGGGGTGCCACGCCGTCGTCGACCCGGCCACCACAGGGCTGCCGCTGGAGGCCGTGATCTCGGTGAACGTGCGGCCGCACACCCGGACCGTGGTGGCCGGGTTCCGGGCGTTCGTGATGGCTCAGCCGGAGACCCGGTCGATCTTCCACGTGTCCGGGCAGGCCGATTTCCTGATCCACATCGCCGTCGCCGGGTCCACGCACCTGCAGGCGTTCCTGATGGACAAGATCGCCTCGCGGACGGAGGTGCGGAACCTGACCAGTTCGGTGGTGCTGGAGCGGGTGGAGACCCGTGCGCTGACGCCGCCGGCGACCCTGCGTCCGACGCACCGGCGACGCAAGGCCTGATCAGCCGCAGTCGTCGATCCTCCACACGCCCGACTCACGCACCTGCTGTTCCAGGGCGGTGTTGTCCGGAACGCCAGCAGTCCTGCCGTCACCGCTCCGACTCGTCTGTTCACACCGAGCTGTCACAGCACCGGCGTCAACCACTACGCCTGCTCGTCGTCACCGGAAGACTTGATCACCCGGATCAGCCCTTCCTGCACCACGGTCGCCACCAGCTGCCCGTCCCGGGTGAAGAACCGACCGGTCGCCAGCCCACGATTCCCGGACGCGGTAGGCGAAGACGTGTCGTACAACAACCACTCGTCGGCCCGGAACGGCCGGTGGAACCACATGGCGTGGTCCAGAGAGGCCCCGAGAACCTTGTCCAGTCCCCAATAAACGCCGTGCCGCGCCAGAACCCCGTCCAGCAGCGTCATGTCCGACGCGTACGTCATCACGCAGAGCTGCAGCATCGGGTCGTCCGGCAGCTTGCCGTCGGCCTTCATCCACACCTGTGACGCGGCCCGGCCCGGACCGTCCTCACGCGACTCCCACGGCGGCTCGGTCACGTAGCGGACGTCGATGGGGCGCGGGAACTTCAGGTTCACCAGCGGGTAGCTCTTGGCGGACTCGCTCCACGTCGGCAGCGACTCGGGGTCCGGCACGTCGGGCATCTCCGACGAGTGCTCGACGCCCTGCTCGTCCAGCTGGAAGGATGCGGACAGCGAGAAGATGGCCTTGCCGTGCTGCACGGCCACGACGCGGCGGGTGGTGAACGAGCGGCCGTCGCGGATGCGGTCCACCTCGTACACGATCGGCACGCGCGGGTCGCCGGGGCGGATGAAGTACGAGTGCAGCGAGTGCACCCTGCGTTCGACCGGGACGGTGCGGCCCGCGGCGACCAGGGCCTGGCCCGCCACCTGGCCGCCGAAGACGCGCACGGGCGACTCGGCGGGTGACACACCGCGGAAGATGTTCTCCTCGATGCGTTCCAGGTCGAGCAACGCGACCAGGTCGTCCACTGCGGATTGTCCACTCAGGCCCGACGGGCTCGAAGCGGCGGCACGGGCGGCCTCAGTCACTGCGGAACTCTCCTCGGTCTGGGCAAGGCACCGGCCCTGCTCCCGGCACACGTCCAGTATGCGGGAGCAGGGCCGGCATCACGACAGGCCTGACTGAGAGTCAGAGCACTTACGCGTGGTCGTCCTCGCCCAGGCGGTGCACCCGGATGAGGTTCGTCGACCCGATGGTGCCGGGAGGCGATCCGGCGACGACGACCATGAGGTCACCGGCGGAGTAGCGGCCGATCTCGATCATGGCCACGTCGACCTGGCGGACCATCTCGTCGGTGGACTCGACGCGCGGCACCAGGAACGTCTCGGTGCCCCACGTCAGCGACAGCTGCGAGCGCACGGCCGGCTCCGGCGTGAAGGCCAGCAGCGGCAGGTGCGTGTGCAGACGGGCGAGGCGGCGGACCGTGTCACCGGACTGCGTGAACGCGACCAGGGCCTTGGCGTTGAGGCGCTCGCCGATGTCGCGGGCCGCGTACGAGATCACGCCGCGCTTGGTGCGCGGGACGTGCGTCAGCGGCGGCACGACGACCGACTCGGTCTCGACGGCCTCGATGATGCGGCCCATGGTCTGCACGGACTCGATGGCGTAGCGGCCGACCGAGGTCTCGCCGGACAGCATCAGGGCGTCCGCGCCGTCGAGCACCGCGTTCGCGACGTCGGACGTCTCGGCACGGGTCGGGCGGGAGTTCGTGATCATCGAGTCGAGCATCTGGGTCGCGACGATGACCGGCTTGGCGTTCTCGCGGGCGATCTGGATCGCGCGCTTCTGCACCAGCGGCACGTGCTCCAGCGGGAGCTCGACGCCCAGGTCACCGCGGGCGACCATGACGCCGTCGAAGGCCAGCACGATGGCCTCGAGGTTGTCCACGGCCTCCGGCTTCTCGATCTTCGCGATCACCGGGAGGCGCTTGCCGCCGCTGCGGTCCATGACCTGGTGGACCAGGTCGATGTCGGCCGGCGAGCGGACGAACGACAGGGCGATGAAGTCCACGCCCAGCGAGAGCGCGAACTCGAGGTCCTCGATGTCCTTCTCGGACATGGCGGGCACGGAGACGTCCATGCCGGGCAGCGAGAGGCCCTTGTTGTTGCTGACGGGACCGCCCTCGGTCACCTCGGCCACGACGTCGGAGCCTTCGACCTCGACGACCACGAGCGCGACCTTGCCGTCGTCGACGAGCATGCGGTCGCCGACCTTGGCGTCCTTCGCGAGCTCCTTGTACGTCGTCGACACGCGGTCGTGCGTGCCCTCGACGTCCTCGACGGTGATGCGGACGATGTCGCCGGTGTTCCAGTCCACCGGACCCGCGGCGAAACGGCCGAGGCGGATCTTGGGGCCCTGGAGGTCGGCGAGGATTCCCACGGCGCGGCCGGACTCGTCGGCTGCCGCGCGGACCATGTCGTAAACCTGCTTGTGGTCGGCATGGCTGCCGTGGCTGAAGTTCATCCTGGCCACGTCCATACCGGCCGCTACCAGGTCACGGACCTTTTCCGGCGTGCCAGTGGCGGGACCGAGGGTACAGACGATCTTTGCGCGTCGACTCACGTGTAGAGAGAGTAGACCCCGTTCCTGGACCGATCCCGAACTACCAGTCAGTAATGTTCGGACCATGGGTCGAGTACTGCCTTTTGTGATCGCGGCGTCGCTCAGTGTCGTCGTTCTGTTCACCCCCGAGTCAGGTGTGCCGAGCTCGCCACCTGGTACGGACAAGGTGGTCCACACGCTGCTGTTCGCCCTGCTCGCGTTCACCGGCCTGTACGCGAAACTTCCTCGCATTTTGCCGCTGCTGGTGGTCTACG
The DNA here is from genome assembly GCF_044765805.1 of Lentzea sp. NPDC102401. Taxonomy (NCBI): domain Bacteria; kingdom Bacillati; phylum Actinomycetota; class Actinomycetes; order Pseudonocardiales; family Pseudonocardiaceae; genus Lentzea; species Lentzea sp. NPDC102401. Next base: position 278,998 of record NZ_JBIWKS010000004.1, read on the forward strand.
CAGGCGTTTCGGAGGTGCTCCAGCAGCTGGTCACGCCTCTTCACCGCAGCGGCGACGTGCTCGACGCGCTGGTGGACGTCCTCGGGATCGGTCTGGGGTGGGCTACCGCGACCTGGTGGTCTCGCTCACGCCGACGTGGTCCGCGCACCACGCGTTGAGGTCCTTGAGCTGCCTCCACGACTTGCGCACCCGGTCGAGGCAGCCCGGCTCGTGCAGCACGTCGTCCGGCTCCCAGACCTTGCGGACGTAGAGCGACCGGTGCTTGAGCAGGTCGAGGTGCGGGTGGTCGTCGTCGAACCCGCGCGGCTTCGACTTCATCACGTCGCCCGCCACCTGCCAGCCCTGCTCGACCAGCTTGTCCACGATCTTGCGCAGCAGAACGCCGTGCGCGCCGACCGAGGCACGGTAGCGGGCGAGCTGGTCGGACTGCATGTGGAACGAGCCGCCGCCGGTCATCAGGCCCTCGGGACTGAGCTGCACGTAGTACGCGCCGCCGCCGCGTCCCTTCTCGATGACAGCGCCGCAGTGGTCCTTGTACGGCGTCTTGTCCTTGGCGAACCGCACGTCGCGGTAGGGCCGGAACACCTTGCCCTCGCCGAACTCCTTCTCCAGTGCGAGCAGCAGCGCCTCCATCGGGGCCCGCACGTCGCGCAGGTAGGTCTCCTTGTTGTCGTCCCAGTACGCCTTCGAGTTGTCCAGGACCAAGCCGTCGTAGAAGTCAATGGCGTACTCGCCGAAACCGTCGAACGTCACCGAGTCAGCCTAGGCGGATCGCCCATGAGCGTGAAAATTCGTTTGAGAACACACAATCAGGCCATAATCCGGTGAATGCCACGCCGTATCAACGCGCTCGCGACCTGGCTCCTCCAACTCGGGCCGGACGAGGTGGCCGCGATACTCTTGTACCGCCGCGACGTCGCCGACCGCTTCATCCGGACGTTGAAGGACCTCGCGACGCAACTGACCGACTCCGACTCGGTGCACGCCGTCGAGGACACGCTGGACCAGGGCGCGCTCGACGTGCTCGGCGCGATCGTGGCGCAGAACAACACCGGCACCGTCGACACGGTGTGCGCCGAACTGCACTGCACGGTCGGTGACTTCGAACGAGCGCTCGGTGAGCTGAAGCAACGGGCACTGGCCTGGCCGGAGGGGTCACGGCTGATCGCGGTGAACTCGGTGCGGACGAGCGGTGCGGCGCAGGGCGAGCTGACGTTGCGGCCGAAGACCCCGGGCAGGCGCAAGGCGTCCCAGGTCTCACCCATCGTGTCCGCGATGTCCACTGTGGACGGAGTGGCGCGGCTGCTGGCGTACTGCGAGCAGGACACGTTCGACGCCCGCTACACCGGTGGCGTGGCGACCGTGGAGATCCGGCGGGTCGCGCGGGCACTGCGGGTCTCGGACGGCGTGCTGCGGCTGTGGCTGGAGCTCGCGGCCGAGGCCCAGCTGGTCGGCGTGGAACGGTCGCGGCTGCTGCCGACCAACCAGGGCGACGCGTGGCTCGACTCGCAACCGGGTCCGCGGCTCGCGGCGCTGGTCGCGGCGTGGCGGCGGATGGACTGGCGGCCGGAACCGGACCAGGCGCGCGCGGCGTTGCGCGACTACACCGGTGCCGCCGGGCTGCTGCTGCGCCGCAGCGCGCTGGAGCGGTTCTCGGCGGAGGAGGCCTTCACGAACATCAACGAGCTGGTCGACGACCTCGTCTGGGAACGCCCCGCCGTGCACGACCCGAGGGCGACCATGGCGGTGATCAGCGAGATGGAGTCGCTGGGACTGGTGGCGGGCGGCGCGCTCACGCCGCTGGGAGTGGCGGTGCGGCACGACGGCGATGTCGACACCGCGGCCGGCGAGCTGATGCCCCCGGCGACGGAGAAAGCCGCGTTCCAGACGGACATGACCGCCGTGGTGAACGGCCTGCCGTCGCCCGAGCTGAGCGCCACCCTGAACCTGGTGGCGGACCTGGAGGACAACGACGCCGCACGGGTGTGGCGGCTGTCCGCCGGGTCGGTGCGGCGTGCGCTGGACTCCGGACTGTCCGCCGACGAGGTGCTCGCGCGGCTGAACGCCGTGTCGGAGGCCCCGTTGCCGCAGGTGATCGAGTACCAGGTGCAGGACGTGGCGCGACGGCACGGACAGCTGACCGTGACGGACGTGGTGAGTTGCGTGCGGGGCTCGGATCCCACGCTGCTGCAGGAGATCGCCAGGTCGAAGCGGCTCGCGTCGCTCAAGCTGCGGTTCCTCGCGCCGACGGTGCTGGCGTCGGCCCAGCCGATGGCCGAGACGCTCGCGGCGTTGCGCCGGTGCGGGTACGCGCCGACCGGGCTGGACGCCGGCGACAAGTCCATTGTGGAAAGCATCGGCCGGCTGCGGGCCTCCGCCCGCGGTGAGCGCAAGCCGGAGCGGTGGTGGCGCACCGAGATGAACGACCTGGAGCTGACCCAGCTCGCGGTCCGGCTGGTGGAGCAGGAACGGCCGAGCGTCGGGCCCGGCGCGCCACGGGCCAACGCGGCGCGGATGCTGCGCGACCAGAACGTCTTCCTGCGCGACGAGGAGGTCGTGCTGCTGTCGTCGGCGCTGGTCGACGGGAGCCGCGTCGAGATCAAGTACGCGACCGGGCCGCGCAGGACCGACACGCACGTGATCGTGCCGACCAAACACCTCGAAGGCGTCCTGAGCGCGGACTGCGAGGACGGCACGAGCAGGGAGTTCGACATCGGGCACGTCCGCGAGGTCGCGCTGCCGGAATGAACAGCTGGTGAAGTCCCCCGGCGTGCGGTGATCACCTGCCGATACTGGAGGTGTGGCCGATCCGTTTTCCGCCGGACTGCTGATGGTGCTCGAGACCGTGCTGGAGCGCGTGCTGCTCGGTCTCTTCGACGTCGTGCACAAGGGTGCCAAGGACAAGAAGCGTCAACGCGAGCTGACCAGGCCGGGACCGCTGGTCGAGCGGGTCAGCTCCGAGCTCGCGCGCGGTGAGCTGAGCGCCGTCGAGCAGCACGAGTGGCGGGCCGCCGTGGACGCGGTGCGCGAGTCCATCGAGGCCTCGCTGCCGTTGCGCCCCGAGGAAGCGCTGCGGGTGATGCTGACGCCCGAGTCGTTGCGCGCCCACGTGATGTCCGGGTCGGAGAAGATCCGGCGCGCGGCGGGGCTGTCCGAGCAGGCGACGGCCGTCTACGACGCGTTGCTGCTGCGGGTGTGCGTCGCGGTCGTCGAACTGGTGTGGTCGCAGCCCGAGTACGCGCGGCGACTCGCGGTGGAGATGTTCCGGATGGGCCGGGCGACCGCCGATGCCGTGGCGCGGCTCGCGGACCAGCGGCAACTCGCGCTGACGGCGTCGCACCGGGACTTCGAGGACCGCTACGCCGAGCAGGTCGCGCACGCGCTGGGCGGGCTGGAGCTGTTCGGGGTGTCACGCGGGCGGGCGCCGCGGCGGCAGTCGTTCGACACCTCGTACGTGTCGCTGGCGGTGGCGCGGGTCGGGGACACCGACGAGCTGACCGGGGCCGGGCTGCCGGTGGCGGCGGCGCTGGCGGACACGCCTCGGGTGCTGATCCGGGGCGGCGCGGGCGCGGGCAAGACGACGTTCCTGCGCTGGCTCGCGATGAACGCGCTGGGCGAGACGCGGACCTCGGGCGACGAGTGGCTCGGGCTGGTGCCGTTCTTCGTGCCGTTGCGGCAGTACACGACGCTGCCGAAGCCGGAGGAGTTCATCTCGCCGACCGCCTCGATGATCGAGGAGGAGAAGCCGTCCGGGTGGGTCACCGCGCGGCTCAGGGAGGGGCGGGCGCTCGTCCTGGTCGACGGCGTGGACGAGCTCGTGTGGGAACGGCGGGCCGAGGCACGGCTGTGGCTGGAGAAGCTGGTCAACGCCTACCCCGAAGCCCGGTACGCGATCACGACCCGGCCGGCCGCGGTGCCGGAGGACTGGCTGGAGGACGTCGGCTTCAGCGCGTTCGACCTGTTGCCGTTGAGCGACAAGGGCGTGCGCGACTTCGTGGAGGCCTGGCACACCGCCGCCCGCGACGAACCGGGGCTGACGCGGGACGCTCGGGTGTGGCTGACCGAGTGCGAGGCACGGCTGGTGGCGACGCTCGCGAAGCGGCCGGACCTGCGGCGGCTGGCGTCGAGTCCGTTGCTGGCCGGGCTGCTGTGCGCGCTGCACCAGGACCGGAACATGCACCTGCCGCGCGATCGCCGGTCGCTGTACGAGGCCGCGCTGGACCTGTTGCTGGTCCGGTGGGACGAGGACCGCGGGCTCGCGCTGCCGTCGTTCTCCAAGGAGGAGCAGCTCGTTCTGCTGCAACGGTTCGCGTACTCGCTGGTGCGCAACCGCGAGCTGATGGTGCCCCGCGAGGAGGCCGTGCACCGGCTCGGGAACGCGATGCGCGGGCTGCGGTCGCACGACATCGACCCGGACGAGGCGATGCAGCGGCTGCTCGAACGGGCAGGGCTGCTGCGGGAGGTCGCTTCCGAACGCGTGCAGTTCGTGCACCGGACGTTCCGGGACTATCTGGCGGCCAAGGAGGTCGTGGACGCCGGCGACCTGAACCTGTTGGTGGACAGGGCACATCTGGACGAGTGGCACGACGTCGTGGTGATGGCGGTGGCGCACGCCCGGCCGCGCGAACGGGCGCGCGTGCTGATGGACCTGCTGGCGGGCAACGACGACACGCGCAAGGACGAACGCGGGCGGGACAAGCTGCGGCTGCTCGCGCTGGCGTGCCTCGACCAGGCCGACGTGATCGAACCGGAGACCGCGCGGGCCCAGGTGACGGCCGCCGCCGCGGCGCTGATCCCGCCGAAGAGCTTCGCGCACGCCGACGCGTTGTCCGAGGCCGGGTCGTTCGTGGTCGACCTGCTGCCAGGGCCGGAAGCATCCGAGGAGGCCGCGTACATCGTGCGGACGCTGGCGAACATCGGCGGTGAGGCCGCCTGGGAACGGATCGCGGAGTTCGTGGCCGTCGACCACGCGATGGTCATCGACGAGTTGCTGCGGGCGTGGCGGAACACGCCGGACGCGGAGAAGTACGCGAAGTCCGTGCTGTCCAAAGTGGATTTCGGCGACCGGCGGGTGGACGTCCGCGGCTGGCACCGGATCCAGTTCATCATGCACCTGGAGAAGCTGCGGTACGTGCGGTGCATCGGCAACATCAACCCGCTGGACCCGTTGGGCGCCATGCCGTCGCTGCACCGGCTGGAACTGTGGCAGAACGAGGTGATGCGCGATCTCTCACCGCTGGCCGGGTCGCGCTCGCTGAAGGAGCTGCACCTGAGCCGCTGCCGTCCGCTCGGGCGGATCGATCTGTCGCCGATGAGGGACCTGGACGAGCTGCACCTGCACTTCAGCCGGGTGGAGCTGGAGTCGCTGGAGGGCGGTGCGCTGCGGCGTCTGCAGATCCGCGACTCGGCCACCGACGAGGGACTGGAGGCGCTGCCCGGCCTGCCCGCGTTGCGCGAGCTGGCGATCGACCACCGCCCGCCCTACCCGCTGGCGGGGCTGGAGCGGTGGCCGACCATCACGACGCTGGAGGTGTTCGGCGTGCCTTCAGCGGACGACCTGCGCCTCCTGCCGGTGCTGGAACACCTGGTGGTGCACCAACCGGAGTCGGTTGCCCGGCTGGAGGAGTTGCGCGGTCAGCTGCCCGGGGTGCGCATCACGACGTGACCGCTGCCTGAGGAGACATCACCACTGAATGTCGTCGAGGCTGCCCAACGGCTTGCGCTCCGCCTCTTCCAGCAGCTGCACCGACGCGGTGTCGGCCGCGTGCAGCTCGGCCGGGAAGGTGAGGCTCAGGCGCTTTTCCAGCTCGGTCAGCGACACCTGGAACACCCGGAACTCGTCCAGGTCGAGCGCCTCGGCCAGGACGATGTTCTGGGTGAGCAGGAACGCGCTGCAGCGCAGCTCGCCGTCCACCACGAACGCGATCGCCTTGTAGAACTCGCGCGGGATCGCGACGCTGCGGAACACCCTGTCGTCGGCGTTGAACACCGGGCCGCCGTAGACGCTGACCTTGAGGTTGTCGACGTCGACGTCGGCGAGCACCGCGTCCTCGAGCCGGCCCCAGAGCCCTTCCTTGGTGCTCTGGTTGAAGTCGTCCATCTGCGGCGTGATGTTCGTGAAGAAGAACGAGTCCTTGTTCGCCTTCTGCGCCTCGGCCTTCGTGCCCCAGCACAGGTCGGCGCGGCGGGCGAGGTGGCCGCGGTCGAGCCGGTTGTCGCGGTAGAGCTCGTCGCCGGTCTGGAACTCGGCCGGGACGCGCGGGTCCTTGACGAACGGGATGCCGGTGCGGCTCAGCGCCTTCATCTCGCCGCCGTCGATGTTCCACGCGACCCAGCTCGCGAACTTGCGCGACTTGCTCATCGCGAGCGAGAAGTGCGTGTAGTCGATCGTGGTCGAGCCGTCGAGCTCGACCGCGTCGGCCGCTCCCGAGTCGGTCAGGACCGGAATCCCGGCGGTCGTGCCGAGGAACTTCGAGTCGAAGCCTGCGCTGGTCATGTGTCGCCCCCTACTGGTTCATCTTGAGGGTCGACATCTCCCACGGGGCCGTTAGCCTCATACACCCGAACGGCCCAATGTTCATCAGCTCTTCTTGACCAGTTTCCCGTCCGCGGCGATCGCGAACCACTCGTCGTCGACACCCTGGCCGTTGACGTCGCCGGCGACCTGGTCTCCCACGTAGTAGTAGAGCGGCCACTTTCCGTAAACGACCTGCGAGCTCTCGTCGAGCCGCGAGACGAGCTGCACGTCGGCGCCGTTCTTGGCGTCTACTTTGGACTCGGCGGTGAGCGCGGGCCACACGGCGATGCAGTCGGCATCGCACGCGCTGGACTTGTTCTCGTCCTTGGTGAAGGCGTAGAGCGTCCGTCCCGTTTGGTCGACGAGGATCGGGCCCAGGCCGGACTGCGCGATCTTCACCTCGACCTTCGCGGGAGCATCCTGTTGCGGTGCCTCGTTTCCGCAGGCAGCGAGTCCGGCGAGAAACACCGGCAGCAGCAGAATTCCCTTACGTGCGCGCATCTTCGTCTCCTAGCGGGGTGTGTCCTGTTCCGACGTTGACACGTAATGAGACGCAGTTCGGTTCATCGGAAGATTCCCTGAACCGAATCTGATCGACGTCCGTGTTGGTCATGTCGGGTCCGCCAGACCCCCCGACTCCCACAGCGGAGCCTTGGAGCACATCCCATGTCTGTCAACAAGAACGTCGCTGCCGCATGCCTTCTGGGCGCCACGCTCGGACTCGCCGTGGTGACACCGGCGTCCGCCGCCCAGGACACCGTCACCGTGAAGATCACGAACACGGCCGGGTACGAAGCGAGCCTCTGCGCCGCCGACCAGCTGGAAGGCCGTTGCCTCGACGGCGCCAAGAAGGGCGAGTCGCGCACCTTCACCGTGAAGCCCGGAAGTGGTCGGATCGAGGTCCGCGTGGTCGTGAAGAACGGCGGCTCTGCCTTCGAGTTCTTCACCGCCGACGGCCCCACGCTGAACATCGACGCCGGTGGTTCCGCGCAGAAGCCGACCGCCACGAAGTCCGGCGGCGCGCAGGACCACGGCACCGGGCACGGCGGCCAGGACACGACCCCGCCCGCGCCGGACCAGACCCCGCCGGTCAAGCCCGCCACCGGCAAGCCCGTGTTCTTCTCCGCGGAACTGGACGGCCGCCAGGAGGTCCCGACCGCCGGTGGTCCCGCCGTGGGTGACGCGGACGCCTCGGCGAAGGCGCTGGTCGAGGTGCGCGGCGACCGCGTGACGTTCGCGCTGGAGTGGAAGAAGACGGCCCAGCTCACCCTCGGCCACATCCACCAGGGCGCGGCGGGCCAGAACGGCGCGGTGAAGGTCGGTCTCTTCACCACCGCGATGCCGGAGACGCTGGGCGCGGCCGCCGGTCAGACCGTGATCGACGCGAAGCTCGCCGAGGACATCCGCAGGAACCCGGCCGGTTTCTACGTGAACCTGCACAGCACCGAGAAGCCCGGTGGCGCGGTCCGCGGGCAGCTCAAGCCGCTGAGCAAGCAGATCAACCCGCTGGACATCATCAAGGGCGGCAAGCTCCGCGCGTTCTCCAACGGCCGCAACGAGGTGCCGGTGCAGGACGGCCCGAAGGTCGGCGACCCGGACGGCCAGGCCATCACGTTCGTGCGGCCCACCGCCACCGGCGTCGACTTCTCGCTGGCGTGGGTGAACGTCGACGCGCCGACGCTCGGCCACGTCCACCAGGGCGCGAAGGGCGTGAACGGCGCCGTGAAGATCACGTTCTTCGGCACGGCCGTCCCGAACGGCATCTTCGCGGTCTCGGGCACGGCCACCGCCGACAAGGCCACGCTGGACGCGCTGAAGCAGTCCCCGAAGGACTTCTACTCCAACATCCACACGGCGGCGTTCCCCGGTGGTGCGGTGCGCGGCCAGTTCACCACTCACTAGCCAACTGAATGGAAAGGCGCCGCGACCGCGACCCCCACGGTCGCGGCGCCTTCCGCTACCTGCCGACGAGGTCGACGGTCTTACCCGCCCGCCGCGACTCGTCCACCCACTGGTCGATCGCCTGCCCGCAGGCCTGGTCGAGGTGCCGGACCCCGCTCAGATCCATCCGGACGTGCTCCCGGTCCACGCGGTCCAGTTCGTCGAGCAACACCGGCAGCTTCAGGAACGTCGCGTTGCCGCGCAACGCCACACCCTCCGGCGTCACGGTCACCTGCAGCCTGGACACGTCCCAGGCCGTCTTGATCACCGCGGCCAGCAGACCGGCCACGGTGCCGGTCAGCAGATCGGTCGCCACGATGAGCCCGGCCGTCAGCACGAAGACGAAGCTCTCGGTCCTGTCCGTGCGCCACGACGTGACGACTTCCCGCAGGCCCAGCAGCTTCCAGCCCGCGTGGACCAGAACGGCCGCCAGCACGGCGACCGGGATCAGCGTCAGCAACCCCGGCAGCAGCACCACGAACAGCAGCAGCCACACGCCGTGCAGCACCCTGGAGGCCCTGGTGCGGGCCCCGGCGTTGACGTTCGCCGCACTGCGCACGATCACCGCCGTCATGGGCAAAGCGCCGAGCAGGCCGCAGATCGTGTTGCCGACGCCCTGCGCGACCAGTTCCTTGTTGTACTGCGTGCGCGGGCCGCTGTGCATGCGGTCGACGGCGGCCGCGCTGAACATCGACTCCGCCGAGGCGACGAGGGCGAACACCACGGCGGTGCCGATGACTCCGGTGTCCAGCAGGGAGAAGTTCGGCAGGTGCACGTCCGTGGACAGCGTGCCGACCGTGATGCGTTCGACGTCCGACGCGAACACCGCCGCCAGCGCGGTGCAGACGACCACGCCGACCAGGATGCCCGGCACGACCCGCAGCGGGGTTCGCTGCCACAGCAACATGATCAGCACGGTGAGCAGGCCCAGCGCCAGCGCGACCGGGGACACGATCAGGTGCCTGAGCTGGCCGAAGATCAGCACCAGCCCGATGCCCGCGAGCATGCCCTGCACCACGGACGGGGAGATCGCGCGGAACCACCGTCCGCACCTGGCTAAGCCCAGCGCCACCTGCAGCAGGCCGGCGCCGAGGACGATCACGCCCAGCGCCTGGATTCCGTGCCGGGACACGGCGTCCGCCACCAGCACCGTCAGCCCGGCGGCCGGTCCGCTCACCTGCATCGTGCTGCCCGGCAGCAGGCCGACGACGATGCCGCCGACCACGCCGGTCACGATGCCGAGCTCGGCCGGCACTCCGGACGCCACCGCCACGCCCACGCACAGCGGCAGCGCCACGAGGAACACGACGACCGACGCGCCGAGATCGGTCCAGTACTTCTTCATCACGTCAGAAACCCCTACAGCGGAAGGAAGGCGTGCTCGGCACACGCGGAGACCTCGCCGGTCTCGATGTCGTAGAACCAGCCGTGGACGCGCAACGAACCCGAAGCGACCTTCTCGGCCACGAACGGGTACGCCAGCAGGGTTTCCAGCTGGGCGCGCACGTGTTCCTGTCCTTCCGTCCGCATCGCCGGATCGGACGCCTTCCGCGGCCGTCCGGGACGCAGCCACCCGCGCATCGCGGGCAGGTGGTCGATGCCGCCGCCGTTCAACGCGCCGACCGCGCCGCAGTGCGAGTGGCCGCAGACGACGATCTCGCTGACACCGAGCTGCAGCACGGCGAATTCGATCGTGGCCATCTCGCTGGACGGCGCGGTCAGCGAGTAGGGCGGGATGACGTTGCCCGCGGTGCGGAGTTCGAACAGCGAACCGGGTTCGGCGCCCGTGATCGCGGCCGTCACGATGCGCGAATCGGCGCACGTGATGAACATCGTGGTGGGTTGCTGACCAGCGGCGAGCTTGCGGCCGAGTGCGCGGGAACGCGATGCGGCGTGTGCGCGGGCATGCTGAACAAAGCGATGGAAGTCCACGGGAGTCCCTCACTGCTAAGGAAAAGTGTTTCGGTTCGATCGGGGAGTGGGGACCGATCAGTTTCGGAACACTTGCAGCGCAGGGGGTGTGCGCCAGACCACTATTGGTTCGGCGTTGGACACGAGCGCGAGAACACCGGGAACCGCGCGCGGCGTGAACACCGTGAAGAAGGACGGAGCGGCCACGCCGGACGTGCGGTCGACGGACGTGACCAGCAGGCGCAGGCGGCTCGTCTCGCGCTCCTCGCGCGGAGCTTCTTCCTTGGGGACGGAGGTCTTCGACTTCGGCGGCGGCGCGCCGATCGACACGGTGGACACGGCCGGGGTCAGCACGGCGCACAGGGCGACGACGACAGCGAGAAGAACGCTGCGCATGCTCACACCCCCGACCGAGTTGATCTACGACTATCAGTTTCGCCCAAAGTGGACAAGTTCCGCGATATACGAGACCGACTTTGACCGAATCACACACTAGTTTCACCCGAAAGGGCTTCTCATTTCACGGAAACGTACGTATGCGGAGAGTGGTCCTGCCGCGTTGTAGATGCGCCAATTAGTGGACAACCGGCCGCCGATCCCTGCCAGCTCTGCACAATCGGTGACGGAATGCCAAAGGAGACGGTCGTGGCGAGGGTGTTCATCAGCCACGCGACGCAGAATGTGGCGATCGCGACACATATCCGCAACTGGCTCGAAGGTGATCACGAGATTTTCCTGGAGGTTCACCCCGAGGATGGGATTCAGGTCGGCGAGGCGTGGCGCGAGCGTTTGCACCACGAGCTGCGCAGGGCGGACGCCGTCGTGTGCGTCGTCAGCCAGGCGTCGGTCACGTCGAGCTGGTGCAACGCCGAGATCGCCATCGCCGACGCGCTGGGCACACTCCTGCTGCCCGTGCAGCTCGACGGCGTCATCCACCCGTTGATCGGGCACCTCAACCACATCCCGCACGCCACCGCCCGCGGGCACCTCGAGAAAGCACTGCGGCGGTTCGACACCGGTGGCCGCAAGCTCGCGAAGGACCAGGAACCGTTCCCCGGCCTGGACGCGTTCAGCACGGCGTTGAGCGCGGTGTTCTTCGGTCGTGACGCGGAGACCCGCGCGCTGGCCCGCAAGGTGCGCCGCGGCCCCGGCCTGCTCGCCGTCGTCGGCCCGTCCGGCTGCGGCAAGTCGTCGTTGGTCAGGGCCGGTCTGCTGGCCCAGCTGGCGGACGACCCGCGGTGGCTCGTCATGCCGCCGTGGCTGCCGGGCAACGACCCGCTCGACGCGCTCGCCCGCGCGGTGCGCAAGACCGCCGCCAGGGCCGGCCTCGGCTGGACGTTGCGGGAGACCAAGGACCGGCTCGTCCTCGACGGGCTGCGTGGCGTGGCCCAGGAGCTCGTGGACGAGGACCGCAGACTGCTGATCACGATCGACCAGGCCGAGGAGCTCTTCACCCGTGCCGGCGAGAAGGACCGTCAGATCGTCGCGAGCCTGCTCAAGGACGCGCTCGCGGACAACGTGCGGGTGGTCGCGACGCTGCGGTCGGAGTTCCTGGACGACCTGCGGACGTTGCCCGAACTGGGCGGCGTCCACCTCGGCAGCTACGTGCTGGCGCCGCTCGCACGCGAGGTGCTCAACATCGTGATCACCGGCCCCGCCCGCGTGGCCGGGCTGAAGGTGCACCCGGAGCTCGTCGCGCTGCTGGTCGAGGACACGGCGAGCGGCGAGGCGTTGCCGTTGCTCGCGTTCACGTTGCAGCACCTGGCGATGGGCGTCCCCAGGGGCGGCACGCTCTCCAGCGAACTGTACGAGCACTTAGGTGGCGTACACGGCGCGCTCGCCCGTCACGCCGACGACGTGCTCGACAGCGCCGTCGCGGAAACCGGGATGAGCAAGGAGGAACTGCTCGCCCGGCTCGCGGCCCTGGCCACGCTCGACCACACCGGCAGGCCGACCCGCAAACGCGTCAGCCCGGCCCAGCTGGACACGTACGCCCGCGCCGCGCTGGAGGTGTTCGTCCGGCACCGCCTGCTCACCGCGAGCGGCGACAAGCAGGGCCGCTGGATCGGTGTGGCCCACGAGGCGTTGTTCACCGAGTGGCGGCCGTTGCGCGGCGCCATCGAGGAACGGCAGATCGGCCTGCGCGCGGCCAGGTCCGTCGAGCTGGACGCCTCGCAGTGGATCGAGGGCGAACGCGCGGACCACCTGCTGCTCAACGAGGACACGTTCGCCGCCGTCGCGCCGCTGGTGGCGAACGACGACCTCTCCCCCGACGCCCGCCGGTTCCTCACCGTGAGCCGCAACCGGATCCACACGCTGCGAGGGCAACGCCGGCGCGACCGCAGACGCACGGTCAGCTGGCTGGCGGTGTTCCTGGTGGCCGCCATCGGCGCGGCGGGGCTGGCAGCCTTCCAATGGCACAACGCCAGCGTCGACCGTGACAGGGCGACGGCACGCGCACTCGTGGCACAGGCCCAGGTCGCGCGCACCTCCTCGCCACGGCTGGCGTTGCGTCTCGGCCTGACCGCGCACGCGCTGGCGCCCAGCCAGAACACGAGAACCGAACTGGCCACCACGTTGCACGGGTCGTCCGGGGAGCCTGCCAACCTGTTCACCCACGCCTGCGAAGTCGCGGCGGGAGGCCTCAGCCCGCTCGAATGGCAGCAGTACGTCCCGGAACTGGACTACCGCGACACCTGCGCCCTGGCCGCATAGGCGAACGCCCCGGCCGACGTCGTTGTCGGCCGGGGCGTCATGCTGCTCTCCGCTGGTCTGACGCCGTTGTCAGACCACAGCGAGCGGAAGCTGGTTCGGGATGACCGGCGAAGGCAGGTTCGAGGAACCCGTGAGGAACCTGTCCACGGCGTTCGCCACGGACCGCCCCTCGGCGATCGCCCACACCACGAGGGAAGCGCCGCGATGCGCGTCCCCGCAGACGAACACGCCGGGCGCGGTCGTCTGCCAGTCGGAGCCGCACGAGATCGTGCCGCGCGCCGACAGGGAGATGCCCAGGTCGTCCAGAAGACGCATGTGCTCGACGCCCTCGAAGCCGATCGCCAGCAGCACCATGTCCGCGGGCAGGACCTCGAGCTCGTCGGTCAGCGGCACCACGGAACGGCGGCCGGACGAGTCCTTCTCGACACGCACCTGCTGCAGTTCGATGAACCGCACGTGGCCGTCGTCGTCGCCCACGAAACGCTTGACCGCCACGGTGAAGCGGCGTTCGCCGGCCTCCTCGTGCGCGGGGTACGTGCGCAGGATGTGCGGCCACACCGGCCACGGCGAACGGTCGTCGTCGCGGACGGACGGCGGCATCGGGTACTGGTCGAGCTGCGTCACGGACAGCGCGCCCTGGCGGGTCGCGGTGCCGTAGCAGTCGGCACCCGTGTCGCCACCGCCGATGACGATGACGTGCTTGCCCTCGGCCGAGATCGCGGACGGGCCGTCGCCTTCGACAGCGCGGTTCGCGGGCACCAGGTGGTCCATCGCGAGGTGCACGCCCTTGAGCTCACGCCCAGGAGTCGTCTTGTCGTCACGGCCGCGCAGCGCGCCCACGGCGAGCACGACCGAGTCGAACTTCGCACGCAGCTCCTCGACCGTGATGTCGACGCCGACCTCGCAGCCGGTCACGAACTTCGTGCCCTCCCGGCGAAGCTGGGACAGGCGCCGGTCGAGGACCTTCTTCTCCATCTTGAACTCCGGGATGCCGTACCGCAGCAGGCCACCGAGCCGGTCGTCCCGTTCGTACACCACGACTTCGTGACCCGCGCGGGTCAGCTGCTGCGCGGCGGCGAGTCCGGCGGGGCCGGAGCCGACGATCGCGACGCGCTTGCCGGAGGACACCGTCGCCTGGGCAGGCTGCACGTAGCCGTTCTCCCACGACACGTCCGCGATGGTCTCCTCGACCCGCTTGATCGCGACGGCACCGCCGGCGTCGTGCGAGATCGACAGCACGCAGGCCGCTTCACACGGTGCCGGGCACAGACGACCCGTGAACTCCGGGAAGTTGTTGGTGGCGTGCAGGCGGTCCGAGGCGAGCTCCCAGTCGCCGCGGCGCACCAGGTCGTTCCACTCGGGGATCAGGTTCCCGAGTGGACAGCCCGCGGTTCCGCTGTGGCAGAAGGGAATGCCGCAGTCCATGCACCGCGTGGCCTGCGTGCGCACGGCCTTGTTGCGCTCGACTGGATCCTCGTGGAGGTAGACCTCGTTCCAGTCCTGCAACCGTTCCGGCTTCGGGCGCTTGGGCGCGTCGGAACGGGTGTGCTTCATAAAACCCTGTGGATCAGCCACGAGACGCCTCCATGACAGCCGCGTCAACGTCCCGGCCCTCGGCGCGCGCGAGGCGCATGGCCTCGAGAACGCGCTGGTAGTCGCCGGGCATGACCTTCGTGAACGCACCGGCTCGCCGGGTCCAGTCACCGAGCAGCGACGCGGCGACGGCGGAACCCGTCGCCAGGTGGTGCTTGGTGACGGCGTCCTTGAGCCAACGCAGGTCCTCGGCGCTGAGGCGCTGCAGATTCACCATCTCCTGGTTCACCGACAGGGGATCCAGGTCGAGCACGTACGCGATACCGCCGGACATGCCGGCCGCGACGTTGCGCCCGGTCGGCCCGAGCACCACTGCCCGGCCACCGGTCATGTACTCGAACGCGTGGTCGCCCACGCCCTCCGCCACCAGCAGCGCGCCGGAGTTGCGGACGCAGAAGCGTTCGCCGACGCGGCCGCGCAGGAAGATCTCACCGGACGTGGCGCCGTAGCCGATCACGTTGCCCGCGATCACCTGGTCCTCGGCGCGGAACGGCGCGTCCTCGAACGGCCGGACGATGATCCGCCCGCCGGACAGGCCCTTGCCGACGTAGTCGTTGGCGTCGCCGACCATCTCGAGCGTGATGCCGCGAGGCAGGAACGCGCCGAGCGACTGGCCCGCCGACCCGGTCAGCTTGACCCGGATCGTGTCGTCCTCCAGGCCCTCGCCACCGTAGCGGCGGGTGACCTCGGCGCCGAGCAGCGTGCCGACCGTGCGGTTGACGTTGCGGACGGGCAGCTCCAGGGTGACCTGGTGCGCGTCCTCCAGCGCCGCCTCGGCGAGCTGGATCAGCGTGCGGTCCAGGGCCTTGTCGAGGCCGTGGTCCTGGTCGCGGATCTTGCGCTTCGCCGTCGGGTACGGGGTCTCCGGCACCTCGAAGACCGGGTCCAGGTTCAGGCCCGCGGTCTTCCAGTGCTCGATCGCCTCGTCCTTGTCGAGCAGCTCCGCGTGACCGACTGCCTCGTCGATCGTGCGGAAACCCAGCTCGGCCAGGATCTCGCGGGCCTCCTGCGCGATGAACTCGAAGAAGTTCACGACGTGGTCGGCCTGACCGGTGTAGCGGGCGCGCAGATCCGGGTTCTGCGTGGCGACGCCGACCGGGCACGTGTCCAGGTGGCAGACGCGCATCATCACGCAGCCCGCGACGATCAGCGGCGCCGTGGCGAAGCCGAACTCCTCGGCACCGAGCAGCGCGGCGACCACGACATCGCGGCCGGTGCGCATCGCGCCGTCGACCTGAACGGTGATGCGGTCGCGCAAACCGTTGAGCAGCAACGTCTGCTGGGTCTCGGCGAGGCCGATCTCCCACGGCGTTCCGGCGTGCTTGAGCGAGTTCATCGGCGAGGCGCCGGTGCCGCCGTCGTAGCCGGAGATCAGCACGACGTCCGCGTGCGCCTTGGCCACACCGGCCGCGACCGTGCCGACACCGATCGACGAGACGAGCTTCACGTGAACCCGAGCCTGCTCGTTCGCGTTCTTGAGATCGTGGATGAGTTGCGCCAGATCCTCGATCGAGTAGATGTCGTGGTGCGGCGGCGGCGAGATGAGACCGACGCCCGGCGTGGAGTGCCGGGTGCGCGCGACCCACGGGTAGACCTTGAAGCCGGGCAGCTGGCCGCCCTCGCCGGGCTTCGCGCCCTGCGCCATCTTGATCTGGATGTCCGTGGAGTTCACGAGGTACTCGCTCGTGACGCCGAACCGTCCACTCGCGACCTGCTTGACCGCGGAACGCCGTTCCGGGTCGTACAGGCGCTCGCGGTCCTCGCCGCCCTCACCGCTGTTCGACCGGCCGCCGAGGCGGTTCATCGCGATGGCGAGGGTTTCGTGCGCCTCGGCCGAGATCGAGCCGTAGGACATGGCGCCGGTGTTGAAGCGCTTGACGATCGAGCTGACGGGCTCGACCTCGTCGATCGGGATCGGCGTGCGGCCCTCGCCCCGGAACTTGAACAGCCCGCGCAACGTGCCGCCCTGCCGGGAGATGCGCTCGACCTCCGCCGTGTACTGGCGGAAGACGTCCTCCTTGCGCGTCTTCGTGGCGTGCTGCAACAGGAACACCGTCTCCGGTGTGAACAGGTGCAGTTCACCTTCGCGGCGGTACGAGTACTCGCCACCGACTTCGAGCCTGCGGTGCGCGCGGTCGGTCGGGTTGTCCGGGTACGCGCGGCGGTGACGCACCGCCACCTCCTCGGCCAGCACGTCCAGGTGCACGCCGCCGAGCTTGGACTGCGTGCCGGTGAAGTACTCGTCCAGCAGGTCGTTCGACAGGCCGACCGCCTCGAAGATCTGCGCCGCGGTGTAGGCGCCGACGGTCGAGATGCCCATCTTCGACATGATCTTCAGGACGCCCTTGACGAGCGCCTTGACGTAGTTGCGCACGGCCTTGTGCGCGCGGACGCCGGAAATGGCGCCCTGGCTGATCAGGTCCTCGATCGTCTCGAACGCGAGGTACGGGTTCACCGCGGCGGCGCCGTAGCTCAGCAGGGCCGCGACGTGGTGGACCTCGCGGCAGTCACCGGACTCGACGACCAGCGCGACCCGCAGGCGTTCCTTGGTGCGCACCAGGTGGTGGTGCACCGAGGAGACCAGCAGCAGCGACGGGATCGGCGCCATGCGGTGGTCGGAGTCGCGGTCGCTCAGCACCAGCGTCCGAGCACCGTTCGCGATGGCCTCCGACGCCTCGCGACGCACGCGCTCGATCGCCGCGGTGAGCGCCTCGCCACCGCCGTCCACTTCGTACAGTCCGGACAGGACGGTGCAGGCGAAGCCCGGCAGGTCGCCGTCGTCGTTGATGTGGATGAGCTTGGCGAGCTCGTCGTTGTCGATGACCGGGTAGTCGAGCGTCACGTGGCGGCACGAGACGGGGCCGGGGTCGAGCACGTTCTGCTCGGGGCCCATCACGCGCTTGACGGACGTGACGATCTCTTCGCGGATCGCGTCCAGCGGCGGGTTCGTGACCTGTGCGAAGTTCTGCACGAAGTAGTCGTAGAGCAACCGGGAACGCTGGCTGAGCGCGGCGACCGGGGTGTCCGTGCCCATCGAGGCCAGCGGCTCCATGCCGTTGATCGACATGGGCGTGAGCAGGATCCGCAGCTCCTCCTCGGTGTAGCCGAAGGTGAGCTGGCGGCGCACGACCGACTCGTGGCTCTGCACCACGTGCTCGCGGTCCGACAGGTCGGCCAGGTCGAGCAGGCCGGCGTGCAGCCACTCGTCGTAGGGCGACTCCGAGGCCAGCGCCGACTTGAACTCGTCGTCGTCGATGATGCGACCCGCGGTGGTGTCCACGAGGAACATGCGGCCGGGCTGCAGGCGGCCCTTCGCGACCACCTGGTCGGACGGGACGTCGAGCACACCGGTCTCGGATGCCAGAACGACACGGCCGTCGGCGGTCTGCCACCAGCGCGCGGGACGCAGGCCATTGCGGTCGAGGACCGCGCCGACGAGCTCACCGTCGGTGAAGGTGACACAGGCCGGGCCGTCCCACGGCTCCATGAGGCTCGCGTGGAACTGGTAGAAGGCGCGGCGCTTCGGGTCCATCGTGGCGTGGTTCTCCCACGCCTCCGGGATCATCATCAGCACCGCGTGCGGAAGGCTGCGGCCACCGAGGTGCAGCAGTTCCAGCACCTCGTCGAACGACGCCGAGTCCGAGCCGTCCGGGTTGCAGATCGGGAACAGCCTGGCGAGGTCGCCGGGGATGAGGTCGCTGTCCAGCAACGCCTCGCGGGCACGCATGCGGTTGCGGTTGCCGCGGACGGTGTTGATCTCACCGTTGTGCGCGACGAACCGGAACGGGTGCGCGAGCGGCCACGACGGGAAGGTGTTCGTGGAGAAACGACTGTGCACCAACGCGATCGCCGAGTAGAGGCGCTCGTCGTGCAGGTCGGGGAAGAACGCCGGCAGCTGCTCGGTCGTCAGCATTCCCTTGTAGACGATCGTGCGCGCCGACAGGGAAGGGAAGTAGACGCTGCCCTCGTGCTCGACCCGCTTGCGCAGACAGAAGGCCAGGCGGTCCAGGGCGATCCCGGCCTCCTCGCGCGTGCCCTTCACGAAGAGCTGCGCGAAGTGCGGCGCCACCGACATCGCGGTCGGGCCGACGCCTGCCTTCTCCGGTTCGGTCGGGACGTCGCGCCAGCCGAGAACGACGAGGTTCTCCTCTTCCGCGATGCGTTCGATCTCCTGCATCGCGGTGACGCGTTCTTCGGATTCAAACGGAAGAAAAGCGATTCCCGCCGCGTACTGGTCGCGTTCCGGGAGGTCGAAGTCGACCACAGCACGCAGGAACTCGTCCGGCAGCTGCAAAAGAATGCCAGCACCGTCACCCGAAGTGGGTTCGGCGCCCGCGGCACCCCGGTGCTCCAGGTTCGCCAGCGCTGTCAAGGCATCGACGACGATGCCGTGGGAACGCCTGCCCTGGATGTCGGCCACCATGGCGACGCCGCACGCGTCGCGCTCATCAGCCGGGTCGTAAAGACCCTGGGGGCCGGGGATGGCGGAGAAGATCACTTCGCAGACCTCCTTCGTCGTCCTCGCTAAAGAACAATGTCCTCGTGCTCAGACCTCGTACCAACAGGTGGGAGCACGGGACGACGATGGCCCGCGTGTTGACGCGACTTTAACAGCCGCGAAACCCAGGGACACCCGCCAATGGGTGATCTAGGTCATGGATGTGTAACGATTCCCGGGCGGGGAGCGACATTGCGGCCAACGTCGGCGTTCGTTACAGCCGGGTAAGCGTAACCGAACGTTCAACCTCGGCCAGCTGGATGAGAGTTGCGCGACATTCCCGGTTTGCCACTGGATGAGCTGGGTACCCAGATGTTTTCGCTGGTCGAGCCATTGTCGTCCCAGTTAGCGGACGCTCACTCGAACCCGGCCACAGCCACCGCGCCACTGTCCACTGGGGCAGACCGTGACTGTTCCCTGCCAAACGAGACCGAGGCCCCGTTCACCCCACGCCGCATGCGGGGAGAGCGGGACCTCGGCATACATGGAGGTCTGAGGTCTCGTGGCCGGAGGCGAGGAGACGCCTCCGGCCACGGACGTTCTCAGTGAGCCGCGACCGGCTCCTTCTTGCCGTCACCCTCGGCGCCGGTCTGCCGGGCCAGCAGGTCGTCGACGTCGACGCTGTCGGGGTCGTCGAGCACCGCGCGCAGGCGGTCCTTGTCGAGACCCTTCTGCCAGGCGGCCACGACCAGCGAGCCGACACCGTTGCCGATCACGTTCGTGATGGCGCGGGCCTCGGACATGAACCGGTCGATGCCGACGATCAGCGCGATGCCGACCGCGGGGATGGCCGAGTGCGCCTCGAAGGCCTGCAGCGAGGCGGCCAGGGTGACGAGGCCGGCGCCGGTGACGCCCGCCGCGCCCTTCGACGCGATCAGCATGAACAGCAGCAGGCCGATCTGGACGCCGATCGACACGTCGTGACCGGTGGCCTGGGCGATGAAGATCGCGCCCATGGTCAGGTAGATGCAGGTGCCGTCGAGGTTGAACGAGTACCCGGTCGGGATGGTGAGGCCCACGACCGACTTCTGGGCGCCCGCCGCCTCCAGCTTGACCATCATGCGCGGCAGCACCGACTCGGACGACGAGGTGCCGAGCACGATCAGGATCTCGTCCTTGATGTAGCGCAGGAACTTGAAGAGGCTGAAGCCCGCGAACTTCGCCACGAGGCCGAGCACCACGACGACGAACACGATGCAGGTCGCGTAGAACGAGCCCATCAGCCAGAGCAGCTTGCCGAGCACGCTGCCGCCGAACTTGCCGACGGTGTAGGCGATGCCGCCGAAGGCACCGATCGGCGCCATGTACATGACGATCTTGATGATGCCGAACATCACCTTGGAGAGCGTCTCCATCGCGGAGACGACCTTGGCGCCGCGCTCACCCATGCCGGCGACCGCGACGGCCACGAGGATGGCGACCACGAGCACCTGGATCAGCTGGCCGTCGGTGAACGCGCTGACGAACGACTTCGGCACCAGGCTCAGGATGAAGCCGGTGACCCCGGTCTCCGCGGTCGAGGCGGACTTGAGCGTCGCGTCGGCCTGGCTCGCGTTCAGCGTGATCTCACCACCGTGGTGACCCGGCTGGACGATGTTCACGACGATGAGGCCGATGGCGAGCGCCACCGTGGTCATCGCGGTGAAGTAGAGGATCGTCTTGAGCGCGAGCCCGCCCGCCTTGGCGAGGTTCCCGAGGCCCGCGATGCCGACGATGATCGTCGCGAAGATGGTCGGCGCGATGACGACCTTGACGAGGTTCACGAACAGGTCGGCGAGCCACTTCATCTCGGACGCCTGTTTGGGGAACAGGAAGCCGACGGCAGCGCCCAGAACGATGGAGACCAGCACCCAGAAGTAGAGGTGCTTGTAGATCGGTTTGCGCCCTGTGGTCGTGGTGGCCACTGTTCCTCCTTGAACTACGTGTTGGGTGAGAGAGTGAGCCGCGCCACCTGACCCGACAACCCGGCGTGAGGAAACTTCAGACAGCCCTGACGTAACAGCTAGGCTTCATCGGTGTCGCTTCGTCGTCGCACGCTTCTGCTAGGGGCCGGACTGGCTCTCGCCGGGTGTACCCCGCGCAGGGTCGAGGCGCCTGCTGAGCTGGTGCTCGCGACCGGGCCTGAGGGGGCGGTGTTCCGCGAGGTCGGGGGCGCTCTGGCGGCCGCGCTGGCCGAGCAGCTGCCCGGCACGAAGGTCACCGCGATCCCCACAGCCGCATCGGTTGAGAACCTGCAGTTGTTGCGATCAGGTGAAGCCCAGCTCGCGCTGTCCTCATTGGACCCGATCGACGACCCGCAGAGCGTCCGCGCGGTCGGCCGGCTCTACGACAGCTTCATGCAGATCGCGGTGCCGGCGGCGTCCCCGATTCACACCTTCGGTGACCTGGCGGGCAAGCGGATCTCGTTGGGGCCCATCGGTTCCGGCACGGAGTTCACCGCCAAGCGGATGCTGGAGTTCTTCGGTCTGTCCGCATTGGACGAACGCATGGCGCACGCGGAGGCCTCCCGCCGCGTCGCCGACGGGTCGCTGGACGCGATGCTGGCGCTGACCGGCATCCCGACGCCCGCGATAACCGATCTGCGGGGCAACGTGCGGCTGATCAACATCCCGGACGAGGCGATCAAGCTCGCCGAGAAGTACAAGGGCCCGTACATCCCCGCGACCATCCCCAGCACCACCTACGAGAACGTGGCGGCGAACCAGACGTTCGCGGTGCCGAACCTGCTGCTGGCGCGCGAGTCGCTGAGCGCGGACGTCGTGGAGGTCGTGACGCGCACGGTGTTCACCGAGACCGCGCGGATCGTGGAGGGGCACCCGGAGGCGTCGCGGATAAACGTCCGCACCGGCATCGCGACCGGTCTCGTGCCGCTGCACGACGGCGCTATGCGCTGGTTCCGTTCCGTGAAGCGCTGAGGGCGACCTTCACGTCCAGGCCCGGGCCCGCGTCGTGCAGGGTGAGCGTGCCGCCGGCCGACTCGATCAGCTCGGCGCAGATCGCGAGCCCCATGCCGGTGCCCGGGACGTTCTGGTGCTTGGTGGCGCGCCAGAACCGCTGCAGCGCCAGTTCGCGTTCCTCGGCGCTCAGGCCGTCGCCGTCGTCGACGACGTGCAGCTCGCCGGGCCTGCCGGTGACCACGACCTCGGTGGCGTTGGCGAGCCTGATGGCGTTGCTGACCAGCTCGTCCAGCACGCTGCCGAGGCCGCCGGGCGGTTCCTGCATGGTCAGGCCCGCCGGGACGTCGATCTTCAGCGTGATCCCGGACCTGGTCGCGAGCGCCTGCCAGGCCGCGCGGTGCGTCGTGAGGAGCTGGTCGATCTCGACGGGCTCGGTCTGCCGGGCGCTGTCGAGCCGGGTCGCTGCGAGCAGCGTGTCGAGCACGCGTCCCATCTCCTCGGCCTCCTCGACCGCGATCTGGTGCGCTTCCCGCGCGAGCTCGCCGTCCACGTGCGGTTCGAGGTTGTCGACGGCGAGCCGCAGACTGGCCAGCGGGTTCCGCAGCTGGTGCGACGCGTCCGCCACGAACGCCCTCTGCCTGTTCAGGGCCTTGCCGACGACGTCGACCATGATGTTGAAACTGCGTGCGAGCCGGCGAAGCTCCTGCGGCCCGCCGACCTCGTCCGCCCGCACGTCGAGGTTGCCCTGGGCCACCGCCGCGGTGGCCTCGTCGAGCCTGCCGACCGGCCGGAGCACCCACCGCGACATCGGCCAGGCGGCGGCGACCACGGCCAGCATCGGCGCGAGACCGGCCAGCGCCATCAGTCCCCACTGCCGCAGCACCTCGTTGCGCAGGCCGCGCGTCTGGGAGATGGTGACGACGGCGGCCACCACCTCGCTGTCCCGTCCCACCGGCTCGACCACGACCATCGGCCCCGTGCGCCACGGCCAGCCCGTGTACTCGGGCTCGGGCCGCACGCCACCGTTCAACGCCGTGTTGAGGGCCTTCGTGACCTCGGGGTCGTTGCTGGGGTTGAACCCCTGCCGCGACGACATGAGGATCCGCCGGTCGGCGCTGACCAGGGCGACCGGGATGTCGTAGAGGGTGTCGTAGCGCTGGATCTCCTGGCTCAGTGCTTCCAGCCGGTCCGACTGCAACGCGCTCTCGCCGAGCGAGGCGAACCTGCTGGCGTCACCGAGGCGGTCGAGATAGGTCGTCTGCGTCTCGCGCTGCACGACCGCGGACGCCAAAGGGATGCCGAGCGACGCCACGAGGGCGACGAGCAGCGGAACCGTGATGACGAGCAGTCGGCGGAGCATCGGTTGCGATTGTTCCGCACGCACCTGTGGATGTCTCTTGGAGACTCGTCACGTGGCGAGCCGGTAACCCACGCCCCGGACCGTCTCGATCTTGACGTGACCGCCGAGCTTCCCGCGCAACGCCGCGATGTGCGTGTCCAGCGTCCGCGACGGCGCCTCCCAGTGCGCCTGCCACACCTGGTCCACGATGAAGTCGCGGCTCACGACCTCGCCCTTGCGTGCCGCGAGGAGGGCGAGCAGGTCGAACTCCTTGCGGGTCAACGAGAGCGGCTCACCGTCCAAAGTGACCGCACGCGTCGACGTGTTGATCTGCAGCGGCCCGATCCGAAACGGCCCTTCGCTCTCCGGTTCCGCGCGGTGCGTGCGCGTTCTCCTGAGGACGGCCTCGATCCGTGCGAGGAGCTCGGACGTGCCGAACGGCTTCACCACGTAGTCGTCGGCACCCGCACGCAGACCGAGAACGCGTTCGCGTTCCTCGCCACGCGCGGTCACGGTGATGACGGCGGTGCCCGGCCGGTGCCGCAACTCGCGCAGCACGTCCAGACCGTCGCCATCGGGCAGGCCGAGGTCGAGCAACACCACGTCGGCAGGTGCGGCACGCAGCGCGTCAGCGGCCGTGGCCACCCGATGCACCTCGTAGCCCGCATGCCGCAGTGCGGTCAGCAGGCCTCTGGCCACCCGGTCGTCATCCTCGACGACGAGCACGCGCACAGATCACTCCGGTTTGACGGACTCCGGGGAGTTCTTCTTGTCCTTCTCGGCGACGTCACCTTCGCTGCCGTCCTCGGTGACGCTCTTGTCCTCTGCCGCTTCTTCAGCGGCTACCTGGGGTTCGCCCGGCACCTCGGTCGTGCCTCGCAGCGCGGCAACGTCCTCACGTTCACCGCGGGACCTGGCGATGACGAAGTACGCGATCGCGCCGAAGAACACCAGCGCCGACACGAAGACGTTCACCCGCGTGCCGAGGATCAGCGTCGCCTCGTCGGTGCGCATCAGCTCGATCCAGAACCGACCGGCCGTGTAGCCCGCGACGTACAGCGCGAACACCCGGCCGTGACCGAGCCGGAACTTCCGGTCCGCCCACACGATCAGCAGCGCGACACCGAGGTTCCACAGCAGCTCGTAGAGGAACGTCGGGTGCACGACCTGGATCGGCGTGTGATCGATGGCGATACCGGCCAGCGCGTCCTCACGCCCTTCCGGCGTCACGCGGCGGTAGATCTCCAGACCCCACGGCAACGTCGTGTCGCCGCCGTAAAGCTCCTGGTTGAAGTAGTTGCCGAGCCGTCCGATGGCCTGCGCCACGACGATGCCGGGCGCCAGCGCGTCCGCCATCGCGGGCAACGGGATGCCCTTGCGCCGGCACCCGATCCACGCGCCGACGGCACCGAGCGCGATGGCGCCCCAGATGCCGAGGCCGCCGTTCCAGATCTCCAGCGCCGCGAGCGGGTTCTTGCCCGGCCCGAAGTACTTCTGGTTGTCCGTGATGACGTGGTAGAGCCGTCCGCCGACGAGGCCGAACGGCACGGCCCACACGGCGATGTCCGTGACCTCGCCCTTGATGCCGCCGCGTTCGACCCAGCGGCGCTCACCCCACCAGATGGCGACGATGATGCCGGCGATGATGCACAGCGCGTAGGCCCTGAGCGGGAGGGGACCGAGGTACCAAACACCGCGGTCGGGACTCGGGATCGTGGCCAGGAGGGCGTCCAACACGGCGCCCACCGTACCGGTCGGCTTGTGAGCGTCTCGTGGGGACGCGCGATCGTTATCGGCCCGAACCCTGTCGGTGCCGATCTCCGGTGGCGTGCTCGGTACACCGACGGGGTGATTCACGCTCCGCATGGCGCCTTGCGGCAACGTGCCGGGCGAAGCCGCCGAAAGCGAAAACGAGGTACCCGGTCGGGCGCGTGGGGGCGCAGCCAAAGGCACGTGAGTCTCATGACTTCAGCTGAGCGAGTGCACCGGACGTGACCAGCTCACCGGGAGAGCGGAGCCGTGCCCGTTCGTCCGTTCCGCTCCCCGCCGGGTTCGGTTCGGAACCTCGAAGGTGTTCGTGATCGCGGAGACCGCACAGTCCCGACCGAGTCGGCGTAGCAGGCACCTCCTCTGAGCCAACGCCCGTCGGAGCACAGCCGCGACCGACAGCCGCACGCCACCTTGAAGCGGATCTCAAGGATGTTCGTGACCGGTTTCCGCTGCGCGAGCCTCTCCCCCTGGGCGGGCGACGTCCAGAACCCGGGACCTTAGGGGGTTCGTGATCGCTGAACCGAGATACTCGGACGCGGTCTGGGCGGACTCCCGAAAGGTCGGACATGACGGTCCTGGTGGTCGGCGGCGGTATCGGCGGGCTGGCGACGGCGCTCGGGCTCGCACGGGCCGGGCAACGCGTGACGGTGCTGGAGGCCGCGGCGGTGTTCGAGGAGATCGGCGCGGGCATCCAGGTCGGGCCCAACGGGTTTCGCATGCTCGACTCGGTGGGTGTGGGTGGCGCTGTGCGGGCTCGCGCCGTGCACGTGGACGAGTTGCGGTTGCGGTGCGGGGTGTCCGGGCGGCAGATCGCCGGGTTGCCCGTCGACGAGGGCTTCCGGGAGCGGTTCGGCACCTATGCGGTGGTGCATCGCAACGACGTGCTCACGCCGTTGCTCGACGCGTGCCAGAACGACGAGCGGATCGACCTCCGGGTGAGCAGCGGCGTCGAGGCCTACACGCAGGACGCGGGCGGGGTCACCGCGGTGTTGCGGTCGGGCGATCTCGTGCACGGGGAGGCGTTGATCGGCGCTGACGGGTTGCGGTCGGCGGTGCGGCGGCAGCTCGTGGGCGACGGGGATCCGCAGGTGTCCGGGCACACGACCTTCCGCGCGGTCATTCCCGCTCAGGACGTGCCGCGGTCGTTGAAGGAGAACGTCGTCACGCTGTGGGCGGGGCCGCGCTATCACGTCGTCTGGTACGTGATCGCGGGCGGACGGTACGTGAATCTCGTGGCCACTACGGACAACGGCGCCACGGACCCCATGACCGGCAAGCCCGTCGAGCACGCCGAGGTGATGAAGCACTTCACTCCGTTGTGCGACGACGCGACCCGGATCATGGAGCTCGCCGACGAGTGGCGGGCATGGGTGCTGTGCGACCGCGCGCCGATCACGAACTGGCAGGACTCGCGGGTCGTGCTGCTCGGTGACGCCGCCCATCCCGTGCTGCAGTACGCCGCTCAGGGCGCCTGTCAGGCGTTGGAGGACGCCGTGTGCCTCTCGTCCGTGTTCGACCCCCGTGACGTGGCCGGCTCTTTTGCGCGGTACGTGGCGCTCCGCTCGGAGCGGACCGCGCGCGTCCACCACGCGTCACGATGGATGGGGCGGGAGGTCTACCACCCAGCTGGCGAGGCGGCGACGGTCCGTGACGCGATGTTCGCGTCGTGGACCGCGACAGACCTGCACGAACGGCTGGAGTGGCTCTACGGCTAGAACTTGATGGTGACCGGGAACGGCCGCTCGATCTCCAGCACGCCGTCCTCACTGGTGGCGATCTCGACGTAGTCGGTGCCCTGGAGTTCGAGCAACGTGGCCTCGACGACCTGCTGGCTCGGGTCGACCATCAGGTAGTACCGAATGCCCGCGCTGGCGTACAGGCCGCGCTTGAGGCCCTCGTCGTTCAGCCGCGTGCTCGGTGAGAACACCTCACCGACGAGCACGACATCAGAGACCGGGAACATGACACCGGCTTCTCTCGGCCGCACGACGGTGAAATCCGGGATCACCAAACGTCCGCTGGAGAGCAGGACGTTCAGCTCGATCGTCGCTTCGAGATCAGCCGGACAGGCGCCCACCAACGACCCGTACGCACGCCCCACCAGTTGCTGGTGGCGGTAGGACCCCAGCGGGCTCACGAGAAGCATCCCGTCAACGAGTTCGATGCGTTGACTGTTGTCCTCGGGCAGCGACATGACGTCATCGAGCGACCAAGGGCCCACGTGCCTCGGCAACAGGTACTGGGCTGGCGCCGTCTCTGCTGGAGCTGCCACTGGGCATCACCTCCGAAAACCGCCCGGCGAGTACCAGTGTGGCACGCCGAGCGGATGGCTGGCTTGTGCATGAGCCCACGATCGCAGCTCAGACCGACAGTCAACCGGGGTTTTGGCCCCAACCGACGCAGATTCACTCGATCAGGTGTTCGAATCCATGTCATGCTCTTGGAGGAACATCAACGACTTCCCGGCAAAGCAAAACCGCCCGGCCAGAAGGCCGAGCGGCTTCACCGAGCAGAGGAGGTTCAGACGGTCGCAGGAGCCGACCGCACACCCTTGGCGAGGTCGGCGGCCAGCGCGCGCACCGCTGCGTCGCCCTCGTTCACGGCCGACACGAAAGCCGACCCGACGATGACGCCGTCCGCGAACCCGGCGATCTCGGCGGCCTGCGCACCAGAGCGCACACCCAGCCCGACACCGATCGGCAACGAGGTGTGCTCACGCACCCGTGCAACCAGCTCGGGGGCGGCGGACGACACGACGTCACGGGCGCCCGTGACGCCCATGACCGCGGTGGCGTAGAGGAAGCCGGAGGACGCACGCGCGGTCATCGCGATGCGCTCCTCGGTCGACGACGGTGCCACCAGGAAGGTCCGGTCGAGCCCGTGCGCCTCGGAAGCGGCCATCCAGTCCTCGGCCTCGTCCGGAACGAGGTCGGGCGTGATGATGCCGAGACCGCCGGCGGCGGCGAGGTCGCGTGCGAACGCGTCCACGCCGTAGCGCAGCACCGGGTTCCAGTACGTCATCACGACCGCACGCCCACCGGCGTCGGTCACGGCAGACACCACGTCGAACAGGTCGCGCACGCGGAAGCCCGCGGCTCGCGCCTGCTCGGCGGCGGCCTGGATCGTCGGGCCGTCCATCACCGGGTCGGAGAACGGCAGGCCGACCTCGACCAGGTCACACCCGGACTCGACCATCGAACGGAGGTAGTCCTTGGAACCTTCGACCGTGGGAAAACCCGCGGGCAGATAGCCGATCAGCGCGGCACGCGACTCGGCGCGCGCGGCGGAGAACACGTCGGACAACGACATCAGGCCTGTCCCCCGTCAGCGAGGCCGAAGTACTTCACGGCGGTGTCCATGTCCTTGTCGCCACGTCCGGAGAGGTTCACGACGAGCAGTCCGTCCGGTCCGAGCGACGGCCCGAGCTTCAGCGCGCCCGCCAGAGCGTGCGCGGACTCGATCGCCGGGATGATGCCCTCGGTGCGCGAGAGCAGGGCGAACGCCTCCATGGCCTCGGCGTCGGTGACCGGGAAGTACTCGGCGCGGCCGATGTCCTTGAGGTGCGAGTGCTCGGGGCCCACGCCGGGGTAGTCGAGACCGGCGGAGATCGAGTGCGCCTCGGTGATCTGGCCGTCGTCGTCCTGCATGACGTACGACATCGCTCCGTGCAACGAGCCGGGCGTGCCGGCCGTCAGCGTCGCGCCGTGGCTGCCGCTGTCGAGACCGGAGCCGCCGGGCTCGACACCGACGAGACGGACGTCGAGGTCGTCGATGAAGCCGTGGAAGATGCCGATCGCGTTCGAGCCGCCACCGACGCAGGCGACGACGGCGTCGGGCAGGCGGCCGGCCTTCTCGAGGATCTGCTCGCGCGCCTCGATGCCGATGATCCGGTGGAAGTCGCGGACCAGCAGCGGGAACGGGTGCGGGCCCGCGGCCGTGCCGAGCAGGTAGTGCGTGTCGTCGACGTTGGTGACCCAGTCGCGCAACGCCTCGTTGATCGCGTCCTTCAGGGTGCGCGACCCGGACTTCACCGGGATGACCTCGGCGCCCAGCAGACGCATGCGGGCGACGTTCAGCGCCTGCCGCTCGGTGTCGACCTCGCCCATGTAGACGACGCAGTCGAGGCCGAGGAGCGCGCACGCCGTCGCCGTCGCCACGCCGTGCTGGCCGGCGCCGGTCTCGGCGATGACGCGCTGCTTGCCCATGCGCTTGGTCAGCAACGCCTGGCCGAGCACGTTGTTGATCTTGTGCGAACCCGTGTGGTTGAGGTCCTCGCGCTTGAGCCACACCTGCGTACCGGCGTGCTCCGCGAACTTCGGAGCCTCGGTCAGCAGGGACGGACGGCCCGCGAAGTCGCGAAGGAGGCGCTGGAACTCGTTCACGAACTCCGGGTCGAGCCGCGCCTTGTCGTACTCGGCGGCCAGTTCGTCCACCGCGGCGATCAGGGCCTCCGGGACGAACCGGCCGCCCCACGGGCCGAAGTGGCCACGTGCGTCTGGATCATGCGGTGTGGGCGTGAACTGGCCCATCGGGTAGCTCCTCTAACGCTGTAATCAACCGTGCCCTACCGGCTCGGCCGGGGGCACGCGGGGTGTGAGCCCGCGGTCACGAGCTTGTTCACGGCGGCCTTGGGGTCTCCGCTGGTCACCAGGCTTTCGCCGACGAGCACCGCGTCGGCACCGGCGCCGGCGTACGACATCAGGTCGCCGGGCCCGGTCACGCCCGACTCGGCGATCTTGATCGTCTCGAAGGGTAGTCCCGGAGCGATCCTGCCGAAAACGTCTTTATCGACCTCCAGCGTGTGGAGGTTGCGCGCGT
The DNA here is from genome assembly GCF_044765805.1 of Lentzea sp. NPDC102401. NCBI lineage: Bacteria > Bacillati > Actinomycetota > Actinomycetes > Pseudonocardiales > Pseudonocardiaceae > Lentzea > Lentzea sp. NPDC102401. The sequence continues at coordinate 308,997 of NZ_JBIWKS010000004.1, forward strand.
TGACGCCGATCACCGACGAACCCGCTTCCAGGGCACGGTCCGCCTCTTCCGCGGTGTGCACCTCGACGAGCGCCGTCATGCCGAGCGATTCCACCCGATCGAGCAGCGACACGAGCGCGTTCTGCTCCAGCGCCGCCACGATCAGCAGCACCAGGTCCGCTCCGTGCATGCGGGCCTCGTGCACCTGGTACGGCGACACGATGAAGTCCTTGCGCAGCAGCGGGATCTTCACCGCCCTGCGCACCGCGTCGAAGTCCGCCAGCGACCCGCCGAAGCGGCGCTGCTCGGTCAGCACGCTGATCACCGACGCGCCGCCGGCCTCGTACGCGGACGCGAGGTCGGCAGGCTCCGGAATCTCCGCCAGCGCCCCCTTGGAGGGGCTGCGGCGCTTGACCTCCGCGATGACACCCACGTTCGGCCCGCGCAGCACCGACAGCACGTCGAGCGGCGGAGCGGTCTTGGTCGCGCGCTCCTTGACCACCTCGAAGGACAACTGAGCCTCGCGAGCGGCGAGATCCTCACGCACACCTTCGAGGATCGACTCGAGAACCGTCACAGTGTTGCTCCCCTTCCCGCTACGGGGATGCTAACCCCGCCGGAGTAACGCCTCCGCCACCGGGGTTCAAGTGTCCACGCAGCTAACCGAGGCTGTGCGCCTGTCACATGCGTGAACGCGGATGAATGATCTTCACTCGTTCGAGGCACTTCCGCCGGGGGTCTTATCGTCGGTCGGGTCGTCCCCGCGCTCCAGCGCGCGCCACAGGTCCGTCTCGGGGTCCTGCGTGCGGGCTTTCTGCCCGCCCATCCCGATCTTCGGCATCCGGGCCCCCAGCGCGACCTGAAGCGCGCCGGAACCCGCCAGGAGCACGCCGCCGGCGGCCGCCAGCCAGTGGCCGGAGGCCGCCGCCACGATGCCGACGACGATCAGCAACGCGCCGAGGGCCCGGCGCGCCACCCCGCTCAGCGCGATGACCGCCGCGACGGCCGCGAGGCACAGCAGCGCGACGGGCACCGAGCCGGCGCCCCAGAAGGCTCCCGCCGCGCCCACGAGCAGGAGCGCGGCGGTCCACAGTGGAGAGTTAGCTTTCAACTGCCGGCGCCATCGTCTGGGCGGTGGCGATCGCGGCCAGCACCGCGCCCGCCTTGTTCAGGCACTCGTTGTCCTCGGACAGCGGGTCCGAGTCGGCCACGATGCCGCCGCCGGCCTGCACGTACGCCACCCCCTCGCGCACCAGGGCGGTGCGGATGGCGATGGCGGTGTCGGCGTCCCCGGCGAAGTCGAAGTAGCCGACGACGCCGCCGTAGAGACCGCGGCGCGTGGGCTCCAGTTCCTCGATGAGCTCCATCGCGCGAGGCTTGGGCGCACCGGACAGGGTTCCGGCCGGGAAGCACGCGGCGACCGCGTCGTAGGCCGTCTTGCCCTCGGCCAGCTCACCGGTCACGGTCGACACGATGTGCATGACGTGGCTGTACCGCTCGACCTTGAAGAAGTCGACGACGTGCACCGAACCCGGCTTGCAGACGCGGCCCAGGTCGTTGCGGCCGAGGTCGACGAGCATCAGGTGCTCGGCGCGTTCCTTGTGGTCCGCGAGGAGGTCCTTCTCGAGCAGGGCGTCCTCCTCGGGGTCCTCGCTGCGCCAGCGGGTGCCCGCGATGGGGTGCGTGGTCGCCTTGCCGTCGCGCACCGTGACCAGCGACTCCGGGCTGGATCCGACGATGTCGAACCCGTCCAGGCGCAGGAGGTACATGTACGGGCTGGGGTTCGTCGCGCGCAGCACCCGGTAGATGTCGAGCGCGTCGGCGTCCGTCTCGATCTCGAACCGCTGCGACACCACGATCTGGAACGCCTCGCCCGCGCGGATGGCCTCCTTGGCCTTCTCGACGGCCGCGAAGTGCTCGGCCTGCGAGCGCCGGCGCCGGAACTCCGGCTTGGGCCGCGAGAACACCGCGGCGGTCGGCGGCGCGGGCGTGTGCAGCGCCGCCGTCATCTCGTCGAGCCTGCGCACCGCGTCGTCGTACGCGGCGTCGACCCGCTCGGACGAGTCGTCCCAGTTGATCGCGTTCGCGATGAGCGTGACGGTGCCCTCGTGGTGGTCGAGCGCGGCGAGGTCGGTCGCCAGGAACATGACCAGCTCGGGGATCTTCAGGTCGTCCTCGGCGATGACGGGCAGCCGCTCCAGCCGCCGCACCGCGTCGTAGCCGATGTAGCCGACCATGCCGCCGGTCAGCGGGGGCATGCCGGGCAACGGGTCGGTGCGCAGCACCTCGATGGTCTCGCGCAGCGCCTGCAGCGGGTCGCCGCCGTCGGGCAGGCCGACGGGCCGCGTGCCCGTCCAGAACGCCTCGCCGCCGGTCGCCGTGAGCGCCGCCGTGGACCGCACGCCGATGAACGACCATCGCGACCAGGAGCGGCCGTTCTCCGCCGACTCGAAGAGGAACGTGCCCGGCTGATTGGCCCCGAGCTTGCGGTACAGGCCGACCGGGGTCTCCGCGTCCGCGAGCAGCTTGCGCACCACCGGGATGACCCGGCGGTTGACCGCGAGCTCGCGGAACTCCTCACGCGTTGGGCTGACGGCCCCAAGACCAGCGGCGGCCACAGCCCCGATGACGCTCACCATGCCGTTGATTGTTGCATAAATTCAACAACTGTTGAACTATGGCCCGTGTGGAGCAAGTGAACCAGAAACGCCGAGGCCGTCGCGCCGCGGGCGAGGACACCAGGGCAGCGCTCGTCGCCGCGGCCCGCGAGGTGTTCGTGGAAAAGGGCTACGACGGTGCCACGGTACGCGCGATCGCCGCCAAGGCGGGCGTGGACGCCGCCATGGTCAACCACTGGTTCGGCGGCAAGGAAGGCCTGTTCGCGCAGGCGGTGCTGCAACTCCCCTTCGATCCGGCCGAGCTCCTCAAACGCCTGCTCGACGGCGCGGTGGAGGACGCGGGCGAACGCATCGTCCGCACCTTCGTGACGGTGTGGGACGCGACCGGCGGCGGCACGTTCGCGGCCCTGATCCGCAGCGTCACCAGTCAGCCCGAGGTGGCGGGCGCGCTGAAGTCGTTCCTCATCAACGCGATCTTCAAGAACGTGCTCACGGAGATCGGCGCCGAGCACCGCGAGCTCCGAGCCACGCTGTGCGCGACCCAGATGGTCGGGCTGGGCATCGTCCGGTACGTCGTGCGGTTCGAGCCGCTGGCGTCGGCCGACGTGGAGACCGTGGTCAGGACGATCGGCCCGAACCTCCAGCGCTACCTCACCGGCGACCTGGACTGACCGGTCACGCGCCGGCGAGCAGCACCGTGGCGTCGAAGCACGTGCGGTCGCCCGTGTGGCAGGCCGCGCCCACCTGGTCGACGCTCAGCAGCAGTGTGTCGCCGTCGCAGTCGAGCCGCACCTCGTGCACGTACTGCGTGTGCCCGGAGGTCTCGCCCTTCACCCACAGTTGCTGGCGGCTGCGCGAGTAGTACGTCGCGCGGCGGGTGGTGAGGGTGCGGTGCAGCGCCTCGTCGTCCATCCACGCCACCATGAGCACCTCGCCGGTGCCGCGCTGCTGGGCGACCGCGCACACCAGGCCGTCCGGCGTGCGCTTGAGCCGTTGGGCGATGGCGGGATCGAGCGCGTTGCTCAACGGGGACCTCCCAGGTGTTCACGAGCAGGTCCGGTGTTGAGCAGGACCACTCCGTAGATGTGCACGGCGGACAGCACCCCGGACGCGACGCGGGCCCACGCCGGTCCTTCGGCGAGCACGATGACGAGGTGCAGCAGCCCGACGAGGATGAAGACGATCATCGCCGGGTAGTGCACGAAACGCAGGCGCAGCAACAGGGCGGCCGCCACGGGCAGTTCCACGACCGCGAGGAACGACGGCAGCTTCAGCACGTCCGCATCGCCGGTCGAGCGCCACAGGATCAACCCGACCACGAAGAACACCAGGGCGCCGCCGAACGCGACCGCCGAGGCGACCCGCACCTCGACGGGCTTCATCGCACCACGACACCCGCCTGGCGCAGGCCGTCCTTGACCTCGCCGATGCGGAGCTGCCCGAAGTGGAAGACGCTCGCGGCCAGCACGGCGTCCGCGCCCGCGGCGACGGCCGGCGGGAAGTGGTCGACCGCGCCGGCGCCGCCGCTCGCGATCAGCGGCACGTCGACCTCGCGGCGCACCAGGTCGATCAGCTCGAGGTCGAACCCGGCCTTGGTGCCGTCGGCGTCCATCGAGTTCAGCAGGATCTCGCCGACGCCCAGCTCCTGGCCCTTCGCGGCCCACGCGATGGCGTCGATGCCGGTGCCGGTGCGGCCGCCGTGCGTGGTGACCTCGAAGCCGGTGCCGCCGGGCACGCGCCGGGCGTCGACCGACAGCACGATGCACTGCGCGCCGTACCGCTCCGAGCACTCCTTGAGCAGCTCGGGACGTGCGATGGCGGCGGTGTTGAGGCTGACCTTGTCCGCACCGGCGCGCAGCAACTTGTCGACGTCCTCGGGGCTGCGCACGCCGCCACCGACCGTGAGAGGGATGAACACCTGCTCGGCGGTGCGGCGGACCACGTCGAACGTCGTCTCGCGGTCGCCACTGCTGGCCGTCACGTCGAGGAACGTCAGCTCGTCGGCACCCTCGGCGTCGTAGGCCCTGGCCAGTTCGACCGGATCGCCCGCGTCGACGAGGTTCGTGAAGTTGACGCCCTTCACCACCCGGCCCCGGTCGACGTCGAGACAGGGGATGACACGGACCGCGACTGACATGCGGGAAAGCCTACAAGGGGCGTGCGAGGACTACGCTGCGCGGCCATGATCACCGAACTCGGCGAAGGCAAGTACCTGCTGCTGACGACGTTCCGCAAGGACGGCACCCCGGTGCCCACGCCGGTGTGGGTCGTGCCGGGCGAGAGCGACGGCGTCATCTACGCCTGGAGCGGCAGGGACACCGGCAAGGTCAAGCGGATCAGGCGCAGCGGTGACGTCGAGATCGGGCCGTGCGACGTCCGCGGCAACCCGAAGGGCGACTCGGTGAAGGCCCACGCGGCGCTGCTCGACGACGAGGCGAGCGACGACGTGCGGTCGCGGATCACGAAGAAGTACGGATTGTTCGGGTGGCTCACCGTGGCCGGCAGCAAGCTGCGGCGCGGGCGGACCGGGTCGGTGGGCATCCGGATCACGGCGGCGAGCTGAGCGATCCACGTCGAGTCAACGTTGATTCGACCGATCAACGTTGACGGGCGCCGGTCCACGTTGACTCAACGTGGACGCGGCCGGATCAACGTGGAGTGGACCCGCTCAACCCCGAAGTGGATGTCGTCCACGCCGATGACAACGTTGTCTTCGGCTCGTTCCGTGCATGTTGACCGGACGAGTCAACGTTGATTCCCTCGCGTCCATGTTGAGTCAACGTGGATCAAGCACGTCAACATTGAGTCAACATGAGTGCGTCAACCCGAAGTTGACCCAGCGCTGATCGTCAACCTAGAGTTGACGCGTGATCCAGTTGACCGACCTCATCGTCACCGTCGCCCGAGAGGCCGACGACGCGCTGGTGCGTCTGACAAAGGCAGTCGAACTGAGCGGTCAGCTCAACGAACTCGGCGACCACCTGATCGGCCACTTCGTGGACGAGGCACGTCGCGGCGGGGCGAGCTGGGCGGAGATCGGCGAGAGCCTCGGCGTGACGAAGCAGGCCGCGCAGAAGCGGTTCGTGCCCAGGGAGTCGCCGGAGCTGTCCAAGCCCTCCAAGCCCTCGACGGAGCGCTACACCCAGCGGTCGCGCCGGGTGATCGCGCTGGCCCGGCACCACGCGCGGTTCAGCGAGCGGATCGGCACCGAGCACCTGCTGCTCGGACTGCTCGACGAGTCGGCGGGGCTCGCGGCCAAGACGATCGCGAAGCTGGAGTCGGGCGACGGCAGCACGCGCATCGCGACCCTCAACCGGCTCGACACCGAGGCCAAGCAGCGGCCCGAGAAGCAGCCGTACACGACGCACTGCAAGAAGGCCCTGGAACTGGCCGTGCGCGAGGCGCTGCGGATGGGCCACATGTTCATCGGGACCGAGCACATCCTGCTCGGCGTGCTGCTCGAAGCGGATGGGACCGCGGCCGACGTGCTGCACAACACGGGTGTGACGCACGCGGCCGCGGCCGCTCACATTGAGACCGTGGTCAACGGACCGCAGCGAGTGCTTCCGGGAGCGTGAAGGCGCCGGCGTACAGGGCCTTGCCGATGATCGAGCCCTCGACGCCGTCGCGCGACAGCTTCGCGAGCGCGACCAGGTCATCCACAGTGGACACCCCGCCGGACGCGATCACCGGGGCGTCGGTGCGGGCGCAGACCTCGCGCAGCAGCTCGACGTTCGGGCCCGTCAGCGTGCCGTCCTTCGACACGTCGGTGACCACGTAACGCGTGCAGCCGTCGCGGTCGAGCCGGTCGAGGACCTCCCAGAGGTCGCCGCCGTCCGACGTCCAGCCGCGGCCCTTGACCCGGTGGCCCTGCTCGGTGATGCGGACGTCGAGGCCCACCGCGATCTTCTCGCCGTACGTCGCGAGCGCCTTCGCGCACCACTCCGGGTCTTCGAGCGCCGCCGTGCCGAGGTTCACGCGGGCGCAGCCGGTGGCCAGGGCGGCCTCCAGCGACGCGTCGTCGCGGATGCCGCCGGACAGCTCGACCTTCACGTCGAGCTCGCCGACGACGCGGGCGATGAGCTCGCGGTTGGAGCCACGGCCGAACGCCGCGTCGAGGTCGACGAGATGGATCCACTCCGCTCCGTCGCGCTGCCACTGCAGGGCCGCGTCGAGCGGCTCGCCGTAGTTCGTCTCGGTACCGGCTTCGCCCTGCACGAGCCGGACGGCACGACCGTCGGCCACGTCAACAGCGGGGAGGAGTGTGAACGTCACCCGAGCAGCCTAGCGTCCCCCAGCACGAGGGCGGCCACGCGCTCCTGGGCCTCGGTGGCGCGCGGGAACTTCGACGGGACCGGCGTGCCAGGCCCCGTCGCGGCAGGTCCGACGCCCGTCCACGGACCGAAGACCATGATTCCGACGAACGCGGGGTGCTGCCGTGCCAGCGCAAGGTACAGGTACTGGGTGCTTTCGAGGTCCGCGTCGGTCTTGTCCGCGCACGCCGTCTGCGGCGCGCCCTCCGGCAGCAGGAACAGCTCCTTGCCCGGCGCGCGTTCCTCCAGCTTGGTCATGCGCGCCTCCAGCTCGTCGTACCCGGCGCAGTACTCCTCGAAGCCGACCCAGTCGACGGCGGCGGGCACGTGGAAGTCGTCGTCCACCCGGACGCCCGCCTCGATCAGCATGACCTTCTCGGCGGGGAAGGTGTTCTTGATCTGCTGGGCGGCGGACTCGACGTCCGCGAAGGTCCCGCCGCGCACCACGAACCCGGCGACGCGGCCGAGATGGGGACGCACCTTCTCCGCGAGGACCTGCCAGCGCTCGCCGTCGGTCTCGACGACGCAGCCGCCGGGCGTGCAGTCCCGCAGCACCTCGGCGCGGTCGCCGTCGCTGATCCGGACCGAGTTCAGGTTGCTGCGGCCGCGCACCACGGGCAGGTAGCCGGCCAGCCGCGCGCCGAGGTAACCGTAGTAGCGCAGCTGGGAACCCGGCGACTTGCGCAGGTCGTCGGAGTTGAGCTGCTCGATGCGGAGGTCGTCGACGAGGCTGACGGACCTGTCGTTGCCGGACTGGCGCCCGAGGTAGACCCACAGCCGTTCGGTCGGCACCTCCGTGCCCAGCGTGATCGTCTTGCGTTTGCCGTTGACCGTGACGTCGAGCTCGGTCCCGGCGAGCTTCAGCGTCACCTCGAACGAGCCGTCGTCCTTGGCTGAGGCGAACGCCGGCAACGTCACGATGGGCTTGCCCTGCTGAAGGACCTGCACGCCTCCGTTGGCGCGCACCAGGAAACCGAGGTCGATGTCCTGATTGGACACATGACCCCGGCTGTTGGCCGAACGCGCCAGGGCGATCGAAGACCAGTCGCCGGACGTGCGGTCGCCCGCGACCGGGGTCAGCGAAGCCGAGAGCGAGGAGCCGGTGGACGGCGCGTCGAGCCGCACGGCCGTCGTGCCGAGGTGCAGCGACAGCTTGCCGCGGTGTTTCGGCTGGCCGGCCCGCGCGGACGACGGAGGCGGCACGTCACCGGTGTCCGTCCGCCCGGACACCCGGCTGTACGTGACGGCGCCGGTGCCTTGGCGATGCTTGAGGTTGTCGTTCAGGCCGTACGTGGGTTCGAGGCCCACGGCGTTGTCGAAGTTGTCGTGGAACGGTGCCGGTGCGGCGTGCGCGCCCCCGGACACGGCAACGCCGGCAGCCACGATCGCGGCTACCGTCAGGAGTCGGGTGATCACGAAAAGCTAGTCAACCAGTTCTGCAGCAGGTGCGCTCCGGCATCGCCGGACTTCTCCGGGTGGAACTGGGTCGCCCACAGCGGCCCGTTCTCGACGGCCGCGACGAACTCGTCGCCCGAGTGGTCCGCCCACGTCACCAGCGGCGGCTTGAGGTGCTCGGCCGGCTCCAGCTCCCACCGGCGCACGCCGTAGGAGTGCACGAAGTAGAACCGCGTGTCCTTGTCGAGGCCCGCGAAGAGCTTCGAGCCCTCGGGCGCACGCACGGTGTTCCAGCCCATGTGCGGCACGATCGGCGCTTCGAGCCGCTCGACGGTGCCGGGCCACTCGCCGCACCCCTCGGTCAGCACGCCGTGCTCGATGCCGCGCTCGAACAGGATCTGCATGCCCACGCAGATGCCGAGCACCGGACGGCCGCCGGCGAGGCGCTCGCCGATGATCCGGGCGCCGCGCACCGAGTTGAGGCCCTCCATGCACGCCGCGTACGCGCCGACGCCGGGCACGACGAGGAGTTCCGCCTCACGGGCGGCCTTCTGGTCCGACGTCACCTCGACATGGGCGCCGACCCGCTGAAGCGCGCGCTCGGCGGAGCGCAGGTTGCCGGATCCATAGTCAAGTACGACGACGCGTGCCACGACGACCAGGCTAGTCGGTCGGGACCGCACCCTGCGTAACCGGTATGACCGGCAACACCGTGTTGATCGGTTTCGTGCGCACGAGCCGGCGCCTGAGCATGACCAGCAGCCCGCACATCACCACGAGGAGCAGACCGCCGACGACGTAGTACACGAACGCCGGGATGTTGAGCAGCACCGTCACCAACGCCGTCAGCACGATCAACGGGAAGATCAGCGCGAGCGGCCACATCTGCGCGCGCGGCGGTTCGAGCGTCCGCAGCACGAAGTCCGCCCGGCCCTCCTCGGTGAGCTCGGCGACCCGCGCGACCTCCTGCAGCCCCGCCGCCCGGAAGAAGTCAGGGATCGCCGCGTGGCCGTTCCCGAAGTCGCGGATGCGTTCGAGCGTGCCCTTGCGACTGGCCGCCGGGTACAGCGCGGTGAGCTTGTCGATGGCGTCGAGCTGCCACTTCTCCTTCTCCCGCAGGTTGACCATGCCCGCGGTCATGCGGTCGAAGGCCAGTCCGACGGGCCCCGACTGCTTCGCCTGCGCCGACAACCGCAGCACCGCCTCGCGCGAGCCCCACATCGAAGCGCGGCCGAGGGTGGTGGTGAACATGTAGAGCAACGCGGCGTCGTCATTCCAGATGGCCAGCGCGGCGCCGCCTCCGAGCTTGCGCACCCTGTTCGTCATGTACGCGGCCTCGTTGAGCTTGGTGGCCGGAGGAGGCAGCAGCACCGTGCCGGACGGGACCGGGACGAGTGCCGCGGGGCCCACGTTGCCGCTGTGCATGGCCTTCTGCAGTTCGGCGGCGTTCAACGGGGTCCAGATCAGCATTCTCACGCTCAACATCATTCCTGGTCCGTCTCGCACGTCCGTGCAGACATGCCAAGGTTTTCGCGTTTCGAGACGGGCAGGGGTGCGAACGGCGGAAGGGTGCGCCGGGCATCCGGCCCGATCGCACCCTTCCGGCTCACAATCACACCGTGCGCGAAGGCGCTCCGGTCCAGTCATCCCCCATGACTGCCAACATGTTTCTTCACCCCCTGAAGAAACTCCGCACAGCGCTCCCCAGCCCGACCACGTCGAGATCATGCGCTGCGTCATGGTCCTCGGCCGTGCCGTAGTTGCGGAGCTCTGCGTGTCGTTTGACACCTATAGAACGAACACGGTGCGGGATTTGTTGCAGTGTCTCGGACACAAGATGAGACGAGGTTCCCTCCAGGTACGGCTCCACCACCATCACGTCGGCGTGATCGGTGTCCTGCACCGCCTTGCGCAGTCCGTCCGAGTCGAACGGTCGGACCGTGGCCGCGTACAACACGGTGACGTCGGCGTTCTCGGACTCGACGGCCTTGAGCACGCGGTCGAGCATCGGCCCGACGGCGACCACCACGCCGCGCTTTCCGTGGCGCAGTGCCGTGACCCCCTCCCCCACCGGATGCGCCTGGGCGTTCTCGTGCAGCGAAAGCCTCACGTAGACCCGGTTGTCGTCCTTCAACGCCTGCTGCAGCAGCGGCGTCACCTCCTCCGGGTGCCCAGGTACGTGAACGGTCCAGCCGGGCAGCGTGTCGAACAACGCGACGTCGCCCGGTGACTGGTGCGTGCGGCCCCACGCCGGGTCGTCATAGGACGCGCCGATGCTCACGAACACCGCGCCCACGTCCTGATGTCCGATGTCGAGCTTGATCTGCTCGTACGGCCGTTCGACGAGGAACGGCGCGTAGCTGTGCACGACAGGACGTAGCCCCGCCAACGCCAGACCGCTCGCCACGCCCACCATGGTCTGCTCGCGGATCCCGACGTCCACGACGCGTTCGTTCTCTTGAGGGAACTCGTTGCTGGAGATCACCGCGGTCACCACGGCGATGCGCGGGTCGGTGGCGATCTCGTCGTTGACCGCCTTCACGAAGGCCTGGCGCATGGTGGTCATCAGTAGCTCTTCTCGATCTTGGCGACCACCGCGTACGGGCGGTCGTGCGGCGCGGTCAGTGCGGTGAAGACGGCCTCGTGGTCGCGGCCGTCGATCTCGGCGGTCTGCCAGCCCTCGACGGCGAAGCGCTGGGCGATGCCACCGGGCCAGCCGTACATCGCGGACTGGTTGTCGATCACGATCGTGGTGAGGTTCGCGACCCTGAGCCGCGACGCCACGGCGATCGCCTCGTGGTTGCTGCCCTCGTCCAGCTCACCGTCGCCGACCAGCACGAACGTGCGGCCGCGGCTCCCCGCGACGCGCTGCCCGATCGCCGTGCCCACCGCGATGGGCAGCCCGTGGCCGAGCGAGCCGCTGCTGATCTCCACGCCGTTCACGAGCACCCGGTCGGGATGCAGGCCGAGCGGGCTGTCCCAGGACGTCCAGCCGTCCAAAGTGGACTCCCCGATGAACCCCTTCTCCGCCAGCACGGCGTAGTAGGCCATCGGGCCGTGTCCCTTGGAGAGCAGGAACCTGTCGCGGTCTGGATCGGCGACGGTGGCGGGCGTGACGTTGAGGACCTTGTCGTAGAGGACCCAGAGCACGTCGATCGTGGAAGCCGCCGCCCACTCGTGCTTCTCGTCCCCGGTCATCCTCGCGAAGAGCTCTGGTAGCCGCTGCATGCCGACAACTGTTCAACCTCGACCATGCTGGAGGTCAAGCGGTTACCATGATCCGGTGAGCAAGTTGCCGGAAATGCTGACCATCGGCCAGGTCGCCGAGCGCAGCGGCGTCCCCCACACCGCCCTGCGCTTCTACGAGGACAGGGGTCTGATCACCTCCGTCCGCACCGCGGGCAACCAGCGGCGCTACCTGCGCTCGGTGCTGCGCCGGCTGGCGTTCATCCGCACCGCGCAACGCGTCGGCCTCACCCTGGAGGACGTTCGCGACGCCCTCGCCCAACTTCCCGACAGCCGCACACCGACGAAGTCCGACTGGGAACGCCTCTCCCGTTCGTGGAAGACCGAGCTCGATGCCCGCATCGACGCCCTGTACCGGCTGCGCGACCGCCTCACCGGCTGCATCGGGTGTGGCTGCCTGTCGTTGCGCAGCTGCGCGTTGCAGAACATCGACGACGAGCAGGCCTCACACGGGCCGGGGGCTCCGAAGCTCAAGCCCGCCCTCGAAGGCGGCACCGTCTAGGAACTCCCGCACCGCACGTAGATAGCCATCGGGCTCGTCCACGTGCAACATGTGGCCCGCGTCGTCGAGCACCACGGCACGTGCGCGCGGGATCAGTGCGAGGGTGGGCTCGACCAGGCCGACCGGGAACGTCATGTCCTGCCGGCCGTGCAGCAGGAGCACCGGAATGCCCAGCTCGGCGATCCGGTGCGCGGCATCGGGAAGCCTCGGTGAGGTCAGGCCGCCTGTCTGCAGCTGGCGCACCCACTCCGCGCCGAACCGCACCTGTCCCAGCCGCTTCAGGTAGCCCGGCACCTGCCGCGCACGCCGGACGTTGGCCTCCACGGCCGCGAACGCGTCGGCCCGCACGCACTGCTCCGGCGTCAGGTCCTCGCGTTGCCACGGATCCTCCTGGCCAGCCAGGACCTCGTCCCGCTCCGCCCATCCGTCGAAGGCGTCCGGCGGCACCGGCAACACGCTGCTGCCCGACACGATCAGGCTGCGCACGCGTTCCGGGTGAGTGATCGCGAACCGTTGCGCAACCATGCCGCCGTAGGAGTGGCCGAGGACGTCCGCCCGCTCGACCTCGAACGCGTCCAGCACTCGCACCAGGTCTTCCACCACGCCGTCCGGGTGGTACTCCGGCGCTCGCCCTGACCTGCCACACCCGCGCAGGTCCGGCATCAGCAGCCGGCAGTCCAACCGGTCGAGCGGATCGCGCAGGTAGCTGTGGTCCCAGTCGGGGCCGCCGTGGATCGCGAGCAACGTCCCGTCTCCGGTGCCCTCCTGCCAGGCCACGAAGATCTCGGTCTCGCCGGGAACCCGCCGCTCACGCCACACCCGGCCCATGAAACCGCAAAACCGGTGGACGCGCTGTGGTTTCCTGGTCAGGAAATGGAAGACGAACGAATGATCCGCCTCTCGAAGCGGATGTCCAAAGCGCTCCGGCACCAGCCCGAGCGCGTCGGCCTCACCCTCGACCCGTCGGGCTGGGTGCCGGTGGCCGACCTCCTGACCGCGCTCGGCATCTCCGAGGCCGACCTGCGCGAGGTCGTGGACCGCAACGACAAGAAGCGCTTCAGCATCGACGGCGACCGCATCCGCGCGAACCAGGGCCACAGCATCGAGGTCGACCTCGGCCTGCCGACCGCGATCCCGCCGGACCAGCTGTTCCACGGCACCGTCGCGCAGTACCTCGACGACATCATGCGCGACGGCCTGCGCCCCATGTCACGCCACGACGTGCACCTCTCGCCCGACCGCGAGACCGCGCGGCGGGTCGGGGCCCGGCGTGGGCGGCCGTTGATCCTGACCGTCGACGCCAGGGCGATGCACGCGGACGGGCACGAGTTCCGCCTCAGCGCCAACGGGGTGTGGCTCGCGCAGCACGTTCCGGCCGGCTACCTGGCCACGACGTGAAACGGACCGTCGAGGACGGCTACGACGCCATCGCGCAGCGGTACCTCGACTGGTCCGCGCAGATCGCGGACGACCCCCGGCTGCGCTATCTCGCCCAGTTCGACGAGCGGTTGCCCGATGGGGCGAAGGTCCTCGAACTCGGCTGCGGCGCGGGCGTTCCGTGCGGTCAGAAGCTCGCCGAACGGCATGACGTCCTCGGCGTCGACCTGTCACAGCGGCAGGTCGAGCTCGCCCGCGCGAACGTGCCGGCCGGACAGTTCACGAAGGCGGACATGACCGCGCTCGACTTCCCGGACGGGGAGTTCGACGGCGTCGCGGCGTTCTACTCGATCCTGCACGTGCCGCGCGCCGAACAGCCCGCGCTCATCGCGAAGATCGCGCGCTGGCTCAAGCCCGGCGGCCTGTTCCTGGCCTCGCTCGGCGTCGGCACGCCGGACGTCACCGAGACCTGGCTCGGCGTCGAGATGTTCTTCGGCAGCAACACACCCGACGTGAACCGGGACCTGCTCGCGCAACACCTGGAGATCGTCATCGACGACCTGGTGACCATGCACGAGCCGGCCCCGGCGACGTTCCACTGGGTCCTCGCCCGCAAGAGCTAGATGAGCCAGAGAACGGCGCCGCCCACCGCCACGACGGTCAGCACCAGCAGGATGATCGCCATGAACTTGGCGGTCTTCCAGGTGGTGTAGACGCCACCGGCCAGGAAGCCCGCGAGGGCCAGCAGGCCGATGACGACGACTTCCTTCGGCATCAGAGAACGCCCTTGGTCGACGGGACGCCGCCGACGCGCGGGTCTGGCTCCACAGCGGCACGCAGGGCGCGGGCGATGGCCTTGTACTCGGCTTCCGCGATGTGGTGCGGGTCGCGGCCGTACTCGACGCGCACGTGCAGTGCGATCTGGGCGTGGAAGGCGAGCGACTCGAAGACGTGCCGGTTGAGCACGAACGGGTAGTTGCCGCCGATCACGAAGCTGTTGAACTGCTCCGGTTCGCCGCGGTGCACGGTGTACGGGCGGCCCGAGACGTCCACCGCGGCGTGCGCGAGGGTCTCGTCCATCGGGATCCAGCAGTCGCCGAAGCGGCGGATGCCCTTCTTGTCCCCCAACGCTTCCCGCAGCGCCTGGCCCAGGACGATCGCGATGTCCTCGACCGAGTGGTGGGCGTCGATGTGCGTGTCACCGGTGGCGCGGACGATCAGGTCGAAGCAGCCGTGCACCCCGAACGCGGTGAGCATGTGGTCGTAGAACGGCACCCCCGTGCTGATCTCGACCTGGCCGGTGCCGTCCAGGTCGATCTCCACGTAGACCGACGACTCCCTGGTGGTGCGTTCCACCTTGCCGACACGACTCACCGGCTGACCTCCTTGCTGGCCGCGAGGAAAGCGTCGTTCTCCTCGGGCGTTCCGATGGTCACCCGCAGGTGACCCGCGATTCCGACGTCCCTGATGAGCACGCCGTGGTCCAAATAGGACTTCCAGACCTCACGCGCGTCCTCGAACCAGCCGAACAGCACGAAGTTCGCGTCCGACGGGACGACCTGGAAACCCATGTGCGCCAACGCCGAGGACACCCGGTCGCGTTCCGCGGACAGGCGCGCCACCGAACCCAGCGTCTCCGGGCCGTGCCTCAGCGACGCGCGCGCGGCCGCCTGCGTCAGAGCGGACAGGTGGTACGGCAGGCGCACCAGCTGCAGCGCGTCGACGACGGCCGGAGCCGCCGCCAGGTAGCCGAGACGGCCGCCGGCGAACGCGAAGGCCTTCGACATCGTGCGCGAGACGATCAGGCGCGAACCGAACTCGTCCAGCAGCTTGATCGCGCTCTCCTGCGGGGAGAACTCCGCGTACGCCTCGTCCACCACGATCATGCCGGTGGTGGAGGCGATCAGCAGGCGCAGATCGTCCAGGGGGATCGACTGGCCGGTCGGGTTGTTCGGCGACGTCACGAAGACGACGTCCGGCCGCGTCTCGGCGATCACCGCGGCGGCCTTCTCCACGTCCAGCGAGAAGTCCGAACGGCGCGGGGCCGGCGACCACTCGGTGCGCGTGCCGGCGGCGATGATCGGGTGCATCGAGTACGACGGCTCGAAGCCCAGCGCCACGCGGCCCGGGCCGCCGAACGCCTGCAGGATCTGCTGGAGGATCTCGTTCGACCCGTTGGCGGCCCAGACGTTCTCGGACGTCAGTGTCACCGAGGTGGCCTCGGTCAGGTACGCCGCCAGGTCCTCGCGCAACGCCACCGCGTCACGGTCCGGGTAGCGGTGCAGCTCGCCGGCGATCTCGGCCACCGCCGCCACGACGTCAGCGGCCAGCGCGTCGGTCGGCGCGTACGGGTTCTCGTTGGTGTTCAAGCGATACGGGACGTCGAGCTGCGGCGCACCATAGGGGGTGCGGCCGCGCAAATCCTCGCGCAGGGGCAGATCGGACAGCTCCACCCGTGCGCCTACGACTGGCTTCATCGAGAGAACCTCGCTGTGACAGCCTGCCCGTGCGCGGGCAGGTCCTCGGCGTTGGCGAGCGCGACGACCTTGTCCGCGACCTCGCGCAGTGCTTCCTCGGAGTAGTCGATCACGTGGATGCCGCGCAGGAACGTCTGCACGGACAGCCCGGACGAGTGCCGCGCGCAGCCACCGGTCGGCAGCACGTGGTTCGAGCCGGCGCAGTAGTCGCCGAGCGACACCGGCGCATACGCACCGACGAAGATCGCGCCCGCGGACCGGATCCGCGCCGCCACCTCGCGTGCGTCGCGCGTCTGGATCTCCAGGTGCTCGGCGGCGTAGGCGTCGACGACCCGCACACCTTCGTCCACAGAGGACACGAGCACGATGCCGGACTGCTTGCCGCTCAACGCCGTGCGCACGCGCTCGCTGTGCTTGGTGGCACCGACGCGCTCCTCCAGCTCGGCGTCCACGGCGTCCGCGAGCTCTTCCGAGTCCGTCACCAGCACCGACGCCGCGAGCGGGTCGTGCTCGGCCTGGCTGATCAGGTCGGCGGCCACGTGCACCGGGTCGGCCGTCGAGTCGGCGAGGATCGCGATCTCGGTCGGCCCCGCCTCGGAGTCGATGCCGATCAGGCCGCGCAGCAGCCGCTTGGCCGCCGTCACGTAGATGTTGCCGGGGCCGGTGACGATGTCGACCGGGGCCAGTTCGCCGCCGTCGGTGTCCACGCCACCGTGGGCCAGGAGGGCCACGGCCTGGGCGCCACCGACGGCCCAGACCTCGTCGACGCCGAGCAACGCGGCGGCGGCGAGGATCGTCGGGTGCGGCAGGCCACCGAACTCCGCCTGCGGCGGCGAGGCCACCACCAGCGACTCCACGCCGGCGATCTGCGCGGGCACGACGTTCATGACGACCGTCGACGGGTAGACCGCGAGGCCGCCGGGCGCGTACAGGCCGACGCGCGCGACCGGCACCCACTTCTCCGTGACGGTGCCACCGGGCACGACCTGCGTGGTCGTCTCCGTGCGGCGCTGGTCGGCGTGCACGCGCCGGGTGCGCGCGATGACCTCTTCCAACGCCTCGCGCACGGCCGGGTCCAGCGAGGACAAAGCGGATGAAATCTCCGAAGCGGGCACACGGACAGAAGCAGGACGAACGCCGTCGAACTTCTCCGTGTAGTCGAGCGCCGCGTCGGCGCCGCGCTCCGCGATCGCCTCCACCACGGGACGAACATGATGCAGAACCGCGTCCACGTCCACCTCGGCGCGCGGCACGACGGCGCGCAGCTGAGCAGGGGTCGTGGTGCGACCTCGCAGGTCGATGCGGCTGAGCATGTCCGACAGCCTAGTTCCTGCGGAAATCTGTCAACGGTCAGCCCGCGAACGGCGCTACCTCAGCCTGTGACACCACGGCCACGCTCGGTCGAGCACCACTCCGTCGCAAACCCCTGCTGATGATGGAGGACCCATGTTCACCAAGCGCCGCGGCAAGATCGCCGCAGTGCTCGCCCTATGTCTGCCCGTGCTGGTCGCGGGCATGGCGGCACCCAGCAACGCCGACTCCGGCCGTTACCTGCTGGAAGTCACCGCGAACACGTCCGCCGAACGCACCCAGGTCGCCCAGATCGGCGTCGACGTGCTCGGCGCGACGAAGCTCACCACGATCTCGGTCGTCGCGGACAAGGCGCAGTACCGGGCCCTGCAGGCCACCGGTCTGCCGCTCAAGTACGTCGGCGACTTCGAGAAGGAGCTCAAGAGCCTCGGCAAGGTCGACTTCTCCGACCCGCAGCCGGGTCAGGTCGGCACCCAGGACTTCCCGTCCGGGTACACGGGTTACCACAACTTCGCGGAGATGACCGCGGAGCTGCAGCAGACCGTCCGCGACCACCCGACGCTCGCGAGCCTGCGCAGCATCGGCAAGAGCTACCAGAACCGGGACATCTGGGCGCTCAAGGTCAGCGACAACGTCGCGACCGACGAGAACGAACCCGAGGTGATCTTCACCTGCAACCAGCACGCCCGTGAGCACCTGACGGTCGAGCAGTGCCTGCAGATCATCAAGCGCTACACCGACAACTACGCGAACTCGGCGATCAAGAACCTCGTCGACACGCGCGAAATCTGGTTCGTCCCGATGGTCAACCCGGACGGCGTCGAGTACGACATCGCCACCGGGTCGTTCCGCGGCTGGCGCAAGAACCGCCAGGGCAACGGCACCGACCTCAACCGCAACTGGGGCTACAAGTGGGGCTGCTGCGGCGGTTCCAGCGGTTCCAGCACGTCGGACACCTACCGCGGCACGGCGGCGTTCTCGGCGCCGGAGACCACCGTCATCAAGAACTTCGTGGACTCGCGCGTCATCGGCGGCGTCCAGCAGATCAAGACGAACATCGACTTCCACTCGTTCTCGGAGCTCGTGCTGTGGCCGTTCGGCTACACCACCGCGAACACCGCGCCGGGCCTGGACGCGACCGAGGAACGCGCGTTCCGCACGCTCGGCCAGCAGATGGCCGCCACCAACGGCTACTCGCCGGAGCAGGCGAGCGATCTGTACATCACCGACGGCAGCATCGACGACTGGATGTGGGGCCAGCACAAGATCTGGTCGTACACCTTCGAGATGTACCCGAGCGGCGGTGGCCTCGACAGCTTCTACCCGCGTGACACGGTCATCGCGGCGCAGACCAGTCGCAACGACCGCGCCGTCGACCTGTTCGTCGGCTACTCGGACTGCGTGAAGCGCGTCATCAACGTGAGCTGCTGATCCGGTCCAGCGCCTGATCGATCTCTTCAGGAGTGACGAAGTAGTGCGGGGAGGCCCGCACTACTTCGTCCAGGCCCCTCCTCGTCATGTCGATCAGCGTCGACCCGCTCTGCGACACCGTGACGGCGACGTCGCGCTGCCAGAGCCGGTCCTTGAGCTCCATCGCCGGCACCCGGTCGCTCGTGAACGTGACGATGCCGGACTGCCGTTCGCCGAGGTCCTGAACGGTGATGCCGGGGATGCTCGCGAGACCCGTGCGCAAGCGCTTGGCGCGGTCCCCCACCTCGGCCTCGATGACGTCCAGCCCCTTGGCCAGCGCGTACTTCGCGGCGGCGATCATGCCCAGCCGGTCCGCGACGCTGTACTCCCACAGCTCGAACACCCGCGCGTCGTCCCGCGGCTGGTAGCGGTCGGGCGCGACCCACTCCGCCGCGCTGTGGTCCATCAGGCGCGGCTTCAGCCTGCGCCGCACCTCGTTCCGCACCACGAGCGCGCCCGTTCCGCGTGGCCCGCGCAGCCACTTCCGGCCGGTGCAGACGAGCATGTCGTAGTCGTGGGCGCGCAGATCGATCTGGCCGGTCGACTGGCAGGCGTCGAGCAGCACCAGCGCGCCGGCCTCGCGGGCCTTGGCCGTGACCTCGTTGACGGGGTTGACCAGGCCGCCGTTCGTGGGCACGTGCACGAGCGAGATCAGCTTGACCCGCTCGTCCAGCTCCAGCGCGTCGACGTCGAGCTGCCCGTGCCGGTCGGACGGCATCACCTCGACGGTCGCGCCGGTCTCCTCGGCGCGGCGCAGCATCGGCACCGCGTTGCCGCCGTACTCCACCTCGGTGACCAGGATGCGGTCGCCCTTCGCCAGCGGGACGGCGTCGAAGGCCGTGAGCCACGACCGGGTCGCGCTGTCGGTGAACGCGACCTCCGAGGGCTCGCAGCCGAAGAGCGCGGCCAGCACGCCGTAGCCCGCCTCGATGTCGTCACGGCGTTCCGCGGCGGCCCGGTAGCCACCGATCTCGGTCTCCCTGCGGAGGTGCCCGACCACCTCGTCGACCACTTCGGCCGACGGGATCGAGGAACCGGCGCTGTCCAAGAAGATCAGGTCGCTCACCCGCCCCACTGTGCCACCATCGAACGCATGGGGGCTCGTTCGTTCGGTTACAGCGCACAGATAAGACCGTTTCTCTGGGTGTTCATCGTGGTGACACCGCTGGAGATCCTGCTCGTGGAGCTGATCGTGCCGTGGTTCTGGCTGCGGGCCGTGCTGCTCGCGTTCGGGGTGCTGAGCGCGTTGCTGCTCGGATGGCAGCTGTGGATGCTCCACAGGTTCAAGCACTCGGTGGACGACCGGTACCTCTGGCTGCGGTACGCGCGTGAGTTCGAATACAGGATTCCCTTGGACGCCATCGAAAGCGTGACGCAGGGCACGACGAGCCGGACGTCGCACCGGACGCGGTCCGTTGTGGACGGCACGCTGGTGCTGGAGATCTCCGGCTCCACCAACGTTTCACTGACGCTGAGCGAACCGCAGGTGATCGATCTGGGCCGGCGCGGCGCGCACGACGTGACGAAGGTCGAGTTCTGGGCCGACGACCCCGATGGCGTGGTTCGCGCGCTGCGAAAATAGGCTCACCGGCATGGTGGAGATCCCCTACGGCAAGCGCATGCGGCCGAGGTACCTGCGGTTCCTGATCATCACGGCGGTCGGGATCGCGCTGGTCGCGTTCGCCCTGGACATCCCGTGGCTGCTCATCACGCTGATCGTCCTGGGTGTGCTGAACGCGGTCGTGTGCGTGGGCGCTCTCTACGTGCTGGCCAAGCAGCCGCACACGGTGTCCGAGGAAGAACTGCGGCTGCGTCAGCTGGGGTTCTTCGACTGGCGCCTGCCGACCTCGGACATCGGCGCGGCGCAGGTCGCCGAGCGCACCCACAAGGGGCAGCGCAGCGTCGAGGTGATCGGTGACGCGCTCGTCATCCAGTCGCTGACCAGGACGAACGTGTCGGTGCCGTTCCACGAGCCGCAGCTCGTGAACCTCGGCAAGACGGGTGTGCGGCGGGTCGAGCGCGTCGAGTTCTGGGCGGACGACCCGGACCGCGCCGTCCGCGAGATCAACGCCCGTACTACTTAGGCTCCCACTTCTCCAGGTTCCACCACGGGCCCCAGGCCAGCGCGCCGTAGGAGTTCGGGTCGACCACGGGCTGGTAGCCGTTCCACGAGTCGCGCATCACGTACGCGTGCTCGGGGAAGACCAGCACCGCCATCGACGGCGTGGCGATGAAAGCCTGCTGGAAGAGCTTGTACGCCACCGCGCGCTGCGCCGGGTCGATGATCCTGCGGCCGTTCTCGAGCGCGGCGTCGGCAGCGGGGCTGCCCTGGCCGCGCAGGTCGTAGAGCATCAGGTCGGGATCGAACGGCGAGCCCTCGCCGTAGAGCAGCGCGTCCTGGTCCATCCGCGGCCGGATCGCGTCCCACGACAGGCCCGCGAGCTGCACGTCGACGCCCACGGCCTTGGCGTCGGCCGCGAACGCGGTGGCCAGGTCGGCGCGCAGGTCGTCGCCCAGCGGGTACATCAGCGTGAAACGGGCCGCGACGCCCTCGCGGACCCGGATGCCGTCCGCGCCGGGCACCCAGCCGCCCACGTCGAGCAGCCGCGTCGCCTCGGTCTTGTCGAAGCGGAACTTCGCGGTCGGGTCGAACTCCTCGGCCAGCGCGTCCGGCACCGGTGTGTACGCGAGGGTGCCCTTGCCCTCGAGGAGGCCGTCGATCATGCCCTGGCGGTTCGCGGCGTAGTTCAGCGCGAGCCGGACGGAGGCGTTGCCGGTGACCGGTCCGGACGAGGGCAGCCGCACAGCGCGGTAGTCGGCGCTGCGGTGGTAGTTCACCTGCAGGCCGGACCTCGCGGCGAACTGCGTGGCGATCTTGGGCGGCAGCACCGTGCCGTCGAACTCGCCGTCCTGCATGCGGCGGGCGCGCTGGTTGTCGTCGGTGACGAAGACGACCGTCACCTTCTTGACCTTCGGCGCGCCGTCGAAGTAGCCGTCGTTGGACTCCAGCAGCAGCCGGTCGCCCTTCTTCCACTCCGTGACCTTGTACGGGCCGGTGCCGATCGGCTGCCCGTCCGGCTTCGCCTGCTCGCTGGGCAGGACGCCGAGCACGAGCAGGTGCGGGAACGCGGCGTGCACCTGCGTCAGCGTGAAGCGGACCGTCGACGGGTCGACCTGCTCGACGCCCTTGAGGGTGCTGAACCGCTCCTTGACCGGGTTCTGCAACGCGGCGGTGTACGTGGCGACGACGTCCTCGGCGCCGAACGTGCTGCCGTCGGTGAACTTCACGTCGCCGCGCAGCTTCACCGTCCAGCTCAGCCCGTCCATCGCGGGCTCCGGCAGATCGGCCGCGAGCCGCGGGGTCAGCGACCCGTCCTGGCGGTGCTCGACGAGCCCGTCGTAGATCTTCGACACACCCTGCGCGCCGTAGCCGAGCAGCGGGTTCAGCGTCGTGGGCTCGTCGCGGTCCGCCAGCACGATCGACGTGCCGTTCTGCCCACCGTCCGGGCGGGGTGCAGGGGTCTCGGTGCAGCCCGCGACGGCCAGCAACACGACTAGAAGCAGTGGGGAACGCACGATCGGACCCTACAGTGATCCCCATGCGCGTCGCCGTGAGTCAGATCAGCTCGACCACCGATCCCCGCTCCAACCTGGAGCTCGTCCGCGACGCGGTGCGCAGGGCCGAGGGCGCACGGGTCGTTCTGCTGCCTGAGGCGACGATGTGCCGCTTCGGCGTGCCTCTCGGGCCCGTTGCGGAGCCGTTGGACGGGCCGTGGGCCTCGGCGGTGCACGAGATCGCGGCGTCGCACGACGTCGTGGTGGTGGCGGGGATGTTCACGCCTTCCGGTGACCGGGTGACGAACACGCTTCTGGTGACCGGGCCGGACATCCACGTCGGCTACGACAAGATTCACCTGTTCGACGCGTTCGGGTTCCAGGAGTCCCGGACGGTCGCGTCGGGTGCCGAGCCGGTGGTGTTCGAGGTGGACGGCGTCACTCTGGGCGTCGCCACCTGTTACGACATCCGCTTCCCCGAACTCTTCACGAAGCTGGCCGACAAGGGCGCTTCGGCCGTGCTGGTCGGGGCGTCGTGGGGTGCCGGGCCGGGCAAGAAGGAGCAGTGGGAACTGCTGGTGCGGGCCCGCGCTCTGGACTGCACGTCGTTCGTCGTGGCCTGTGGACAGGCTTATCCCGGTGATCTCGGGTCGTCCGCGCCCACCGGGATCGGGTACTCGACGGTCGCCGACCCGTTCGGGAACGTCGTCGTGCAGTTGTCGGAGCAGCCGTCCGACACGATCGTGGACCTGGATCTCGACTCCGTGGCACGGGCTCGTGAAGTCCTGCCCGTGCTGGCGAACCGGCGCTTGACCTCCAGTTAGGTCGAGACCACAGGATCGAGGGCATGACGCTTCCCGAACTGCCCTCCTTCGTCCACGACCGCAAGAACCTCGACGGCTTCACGCTCTACCGCTCCGGCGACCCGCGTGACCGCCGGGAGCCGGGCTGCGTCGTGCTCGTCACCGTCGACACCGACAGCGAGGTGACCGCGCGGGCGTGGGTCGACTCGGTGTTCGTCGCGCTCGCCAGCGAGCCGAACCCGCACACCGGCGGCATCTCCGCCGCCTTCCACATCCGGGACGACGGCAGGCGTGTGATCAACTACGCGGAGTGGGTCAGCGCCGAGGACCACGTCGACGCGGTGTCGAGCGGCGGCGGTGTCGGCTCGGCGACGGCCGACTGGCGCCGGGTGCGGAACTTCCCCGGCGTCCAGCACGTGAGCGTCGAGCGGTTCCGGCCGTTAGCGAAGGTCCAGGCCGAGGTCGAGTGACGGGCTGGAGTGCGTGAGGCCACCGACCGCGAGGTAGTCCACGCCGGTCTCGGCGTACTGGCGGGCCACGTCCAGCGTGAGCCCGCCGGACGCCTCCAGCTTCACGCCGTCCGGGCGGATCTTCACGGCCTGAGCGCACTGCTCGGGCGTGAAGTTGTCCAGCAGCACCAGTTCCGCGCCTTCGGCCAGTGCCTCGTCGAGCTGCGCCAGGCTGTCGACCTCGACCTCCATCAGCAGCTCCGGCGCGTGCGCACGGGCCGCCCGGATCGCGGCACCGACCGAACCGGCCGCGGCGACGTGGTTGTCCTTGATCAGGATCGCGTCGCCGAGACCCATGCGGTGGTTCACCCCGCCGCCGGCCCGCACCGCGTACTTCTGCAACAACCGCAGGCCCGGCAACGTCTTCCGCGAGTCGCGCACGAACGCGCCCGTGCCCTCGATCGCGGTCACCCAGCGAGCGGTCTGCGTGGCGATGCCCGACAGGTGGCAGATCAGGTTCAGCGCCGTGCGCTCGACCGTGAGCAGGCCGCGGGTAGGGCCGGTGAGCACCAGGGCGGGTTCGCCGGGAACCGCCTTGTCGCCGTCGGCGGCCTCGGACAGCACCTCGATCTCGGGCAGGTAGCGCTGGAAAGCGGTGCGTGCCACGGAAACCCCGCACAGCACGCCGGCCGCGCGAGGAGTGATCTCGGCGGTCGCGACCGCCTTCTCCGGCACGGTCGCCAGTGTCGTGGCGTCCAGGCCGTAGCGGAGGTCCTCCTCCAACGCGAGCTGGATGACCCTGTTCGCGTCGTCCCAGTCGATGGTCATGCGACACCCTCCGCGAGAACAGGATCGGCCAGCACGGGCTGACCGGTCGGGGTGAGCCGGACGAGCTGACTGCGTTGCCACGCAACCGAACGCTCGGTGAAGTCCGTGCGGACGTGACAGCCACGCGACTCGGTGCGCTGCTGAGCCGCCGCGATCAGGGCGCGGGCGGCCATGGTCAGCGCCGCGTCCTCGACCAGTTCGCGCGACTCCAGCTGCTTGTCCACCGTGGACACGTCGAGGACCGAGCCGACGACGGCCAGACCCTCCGCGTCACGGCCGATCGCGACGTAGCGGGACATCACGCGCTGAAGCAGGTCGCGGTCCGCCACCGGCGCGGTGGGCAGCGAGATCTCCACGGCACGAGCAGGCGCGATCAGGCCGACAGCGAGGTCGGAGGCGACGGCCTCGGCGGCACGGGTGCCGCAGACCAGGCCTTCGAGCAGGCTGTTGGAGGCCAGGCGGTTCGCGCCGTGCAGGCCGGTGCGGGCGACCTCGCCGACCGCGTACAACCCGGCGACACCGGTGCGGCCGTCGACGGTGGACACCACGCCGCCACAGGCGAAGTGTGCCGCCGGGGCAACGGGAATCGGGTCCACGGCCGGGTCGATGCCCACCGAGACGCACGCCGAGAACACGGTCGGGAAGCGGGTCGCCATGTCGTGCAACGCCGTCGCGTCCAGGAAGACGTGGTCGTCGACGCCACCGGGCTCCAGCGCCATGTGCCGGGTGATCGCGGCCGCCACGACGTCGCGTGGGGCGAGATCTTCCAGCGGGTGCACGCCCTTCATCACGCGGGCGCCGGTCGCGTCAATCAGCACGGCGCCCTCGCCGCGCACGGCCTCCGTGACGAGCGGGCAGCGGCCACGTGCGCCACGGCCCGTGTAGAGGACGGTCGGGTGGAACTGGATGAACTCGACGTCCGCCGCCACCGCCCCGGCGCGCAGGGCCAGTGCCAGTCCGTCGCCCGTCGCCACCGAGGGGTTCGAGGTCGCCTGGTACATCTGGCCGAGGCCACCGGTCGCCAGCAACACGGCGGGCGCGGTCAGCACGCCGGGTACGCCGTTGCCGTCCAGCACCAGCAGGCCCGCGACGGCGCCGAGCGGGGTCTTCACGGCATCGACCGCGACGTGGTTCTCCAGCAGGGGAACCCGTCCGTCCACAGTGGCCTTGAGCAGCGCCCGTTCGACCTCGGCGCCGGTCGCGTCGCCACCGGAGTGCACGACGCGGAACGCGCTGTGGCCGCCTTCGCGGGTGCGTTCGAGCAGGCCGTCCGGCTTCGCGTCGAACACGGCGCCGCGCTCGCGCAGCCGGGCGACGGCCGCGGGACCGTCGGAGATGATCGCCGCGACGGCCACGTCGTCACAGAGGCCCGCGCCTGCCGTCAGCGTGTCCCCGATGTGCCGTGCGACCGAGTCGCCGGGATCGTGCTGGTCCTCCATGACGACCGCGACGCCGCCCTGAGCCCAGCGGGTGTTGCCGTCGTCGCCCGCGGCCTTCGTGACGACCAGGACCCGAAGTCCCAGCTCACGAGCCCGCAGCGCGGCGGTGAGACCCGCCACGCCCGTGCCGACCACGATCAGGTCGGCTCGCGCCTCCCAGCGCGCGGCCATCACTCACCGCCGCCGGGCTTGCCGATCTCGATCATGCGCTGCACGGCGCCCTGGGCGCGCTTGGCGGTCTCCAGGTCCACGTGCACCTCGTCCAGGCCGTCACGCACGCACCGCAGCAGCGCGGCCGGCGTGATCATCTTCATGTAGGTGCAGGACGCGCGGTCGTTCACGGCGCGGAAGTCGATCTCCGGGGCGGCCTTGCGCAGCTGGTGCAGCATGCCGATCTCGGTCGCGACGAGCACCTTGGTGGCCTTCGTGCTGCGGGCCGCGGTGATCATGTCGCCGGTCGAGAGGATCTTCACCTTCTCCGCGGGGACGATGCCCTCGCCGCTCAGGTAGAGCGCCGACGTCGCGCAGCCGCACTCCGGGTGGATGAAGAGGTCCGCCTCCGGGTTCGCGGCGGCGCGCTCGGCCAGTTCGGGGCCGTTGATGCCGGCGTGGACGTGGCACTCGCCCGCCCAGATGTGCATGTTCTCGCGGCCGGTCTCGCGCTTGACGTGCGCGCCCAGGAACTGGTCCGGGCAGAACAGCACCTCGCGGTCCGCCGGGATGGACCTGACGACGTCGACGGCGTTCGAGGACGTGCAGCAGATGTCCGTCTCGGCCTTCACCTCGGCCGTGGTGTTCACGTACGACACGACGACCGCGCCGGGGTGCTCGGCCTTCCACTCGCGCAGCTGCGCGCCGGTGATCGAGTCGGCGAGCGAGCAGCCCGCGCGCTCGTCCGGGATCAGCACGGTCTTCTGCGGCGCGAGGATCTTCGCCGTCTCGGCCATGAAGTGCACGCCGCAGAAGATGATCGTCTGCGCGTCGGACTGCGCGGCGATCCGGCTGAGCGCGAGGGAGTCGCCGGTGTGGTGGGCGATGTCCTGGATCTCGGGCAGCTGGTAGTTGTGCGCCAGGATGACGGCGTCGCGCTCCTCGGCGAGGCGCAGCACCTCGTCTCGCCACGCGGCGTTCGGCTCGACTCCGCCGTACACACCCGACGCGGTTCGCTCCACGGTTGCGGTAGCGACCATCACTGCCTCCTCGATCCGGGGTTTTCGCCTACTGGTCGAAAACGTGGCCGATAGTATCAGCCAGGTGGCAGGTGTGGGGCACGAAGTTCTGGCCGCTGTGTTGCGGGTGAGAGGTGCGTCACTCCAGGTCATGCTGTGGGAGCGCGCTCGGGAACCGCACGCTCACCGCTGGTCGCTGCCCGGTGGGGAGCTGCGGGTGGACGAGGACGTCGAGTCCTCCATCCGGCGTCAGCTGGCGGAAAAAGTCGACGTGCGACAGTTGTCACACGTCGAGCAGCTGGCCGTTTTCAGCGCCCCGGACCGCGTTCCCGGTCCCCGTGTCGTGGCGACGGCGTTCCTCGGACTGGTCCCTTCGGACGTCGATCCGGAGCGACCGGCGGACACCGAGTGGCACTGCGTGGAGAAGCTTCCGCTGATGGCCTTCGACCACGCCTCCATCGTGCAGCGAGCGCGGCACAGGCTGGGCTCGAAGCTGTCGTACACGAACATCGGCTTCGCCCTCGCGCCACCGGAGTTCACGATCTCCCTGCTGCGCGACCACTACTCGGCGGCGCTGGGCTACCGCGTGTCCGCCACGAACCTGCAACGCGTGCTCTCGCGCCGGTTGTTGCTGGAGCCCACGGGTGGCACCGCTCCCCCCGGCCCGTCCGGCGGCCGCCCGGCGGCCCTGTTCCGGTTCAGCGCCAAGGGAATCTTGGTCACCGATCCGTTCGCCGTGCTCAGACCACCTGGATCCGGCCGTCCGGCGGGCGGCGGAGGCACCACGTAACGTTGGGCGCGTGGCAGAGACGCTTCCGTTGTTCCCGCTGGGCACCGTGCTGCTGCCCGGGGCGTCGTTGCCGTTGCACATCTTCGAACCGCGCTACCGCCAGCTCGTCGTCGACCTGATGACGGGCTCGCTGTTCGGGCGCACGTTCGGCGTCGTGTGCATCAAGGAGGGCTGGGAGGTCGGAGCCGACAACGTCCACTCCCTGAAGGACATCGGCTGCTCCGCCGACCTCCTCGACGCCCGCCCGCTGCCCGAGGGCCGCTTCGACATCGTGACGCGCGGAGTGCGCCGCTTCCGGCTGCTGGACGTCGACACGACGACCGCGCCGTACCTGCTGGCCCACGTCGACTACCTGGACGACGCCCCGGTGCCCGAGGCCGCCCTGGAGGTCTTGCCGATCCTGGAACGCGGCGCCCGCGCGGCCCACGAACGCTACTGCGGCGCCGCCTGGCACCGCGAGGACTGGTCGTCGCCCGCCGAGGACAGCGACCTGGGCGCGCTGTCGTACCTGCTGGCCGCCGACTGCCTGCTGCCCGTCGAGGACCGGCAGCGGTTGCTGGAGGAGAGGTCGCCGGCGCGGCGGCTGCGGCTGGTGCGGCGGATGCTGCACCGGGAGACCGGGATTTTGAGCGCTTTGAAGGCCGTGCCGGTGCCGTTGACCGAGTTCGGGCACGTGCCGAGCCCGAACTAGCGCCGCAGGCCGACTGAGCCGGGCCTGGAACTTCTCGGCGTGCGGCAGCAGGCCCGCGAGTGCGCGGAAGCCTGCGGTGATGCGGCCTGGGCACCAGCGCCGCTCCCGTGACGCGGCCCGAGCACCTGGTTCCGCCAGGCAGCAGCGTCTCGCCGAGCAAGGGCCATGACCCGCCGGACGTTATCGCTGCCCTCCCGCCCAGAGCCTCCTGTCCCGAGCCTTATCACCCGCACGCACTGCCCTCGCGCCCCGAACCGCCGCCCGTACGCGCCGGTCCTCACGCACGCGCAGCCCTCCCGCCCAAAACCGCCTGCCCTGGGCCTCCCCGTCCGAACACCCAGCCCACGTGGGTCGCCGAGCCGTGCCCGCAGCACCGTTGAGCCGCACCCGCGGGCGCCATCAAGCCCATCCCAGGCGCGCCGATCGTCGGATCGTTGAATTGTGGCCTTGTGGGATTGTTGAACAATCCTTACTCTGAGGTCCACATCACACCCGACCACTCCTCCACCACGCTGCGAGGTGTCCCATGAGCACGTCCACGACCGAGGACACAGGCCGTTTCGCCTGGTTCCGCAGTCTCGGCCAGAAGGGCAGACGCGCGTTCGTCGGCGCCTTCGGCGGCTACGGGCTCGACTCCTACGACTACTGGGTCCTGCCCCTGAGCCTGGTCGCGATCAGCGGCTACTTCGGCCTCACCAAGGCGGAAGCAGGCCTGCTGGGCACGAGCACGCTGCTCATGAGCGCCATCGGCGGCGCGGTGGCGGGCGTCATGGCCGACCGGTTCGGCCGTTCCAGAACGCTGATCATCACGGTGGCGGCGTACGCGTTCTTCACGGTGCTGTGCGGCTTCGCGACCAACTACGAGACCCTGCTGGTCTTCCGCGCCCTGCAGGGACTGGGCTTCGGCGGCGAGTGGGCGGCCGGGGCGATCCTCGTGGCCGAGTACTGCAAGCCGAAGTACCGCGGCCGCACGGTGGCGTTCGTCCAGAGCGCGTGGGCGGTCGGCTGGGGGCTCGCGGTCATCGTCAACACGCTGGTGGCTAGCTTGGCGGACCCGGCCCTCTCCTGGCGCATCATGTTCTGGACGGGCGCGCTGCCCGCGATCCTCATCTTCTACGTGCGCCGCAACGTCGACGACGCACCGGAGACCAAGTCGCAGCCCAAGGAACGCGGCACGTTCCCGAAGATCTTCCAGGGCCCGATCCTCAAGACCACGCTGTTCGCCGCGCTGCTCGCGACCGGCGTGCAGGGCGGGTACTACACGCTCGCGACGTGGCTGCCGGCGTTCCTGCAGACCGGCCGCGGCCTCACCATCATCGGCACGGGCGGCTACCTCGCGTTCCTCATCACCGGCGCGTGGATCGGGTACGTCTCGGGCGGCTATCTCACGGACTACCTGGGGCGCAAGAAGACCTTCGTGGTCTTCGCCGTCGCCAGCGCGCTGCTGATCGTGGCGTACACGCAGATTCCCAACGGCGCCAACACGTTGGTCATGTTCCTCGGCTTCCCGCTCGGGTTCTGCATGTCCGCGATCTTCAGCGGGTTCGGCAGCTATCTCAGCGAGCTCTACCCGACGCAGCTGCGCGGCACCGGGCAGGGCTTCACGTACAACTTCGGGCGCGCGTTCGGCGCGGTGTTCCCCGGTCTGGTCGGGTTCATGGCCGACCGGCTGGGCATCGGCGGTGCGATGCTGTTCGGGGCGGCCGCGTACGGAATCGCTGTCATCGCACTGTTCTGGCTGCCGGAGACGGTCAACAAGGAGCTCGAATGACGACCGCGGGACAAGCGCCGGGACAGGCGCAGGCCAACCTGATCGCCATCCCCAGGGACTGGGCGTACGACTTCCTCCTCTTCACCCACCGCAACCCCAAGCCGTGCCCGGTGCTCGACGTGCTGGACGCGGGCGAGACCGTCAGCGCCCTCAAGCAGGACGCGGACGTGCGCACCCACGCGCCGCGGTACCGCATCTGGGAGAACGGCGAGCTCGTGGCGGAACCCGAGAACGCGACCGAGCACTGGCGCGACGACCTGGTGACGTTCCTGATCGGCTGCAGCTTCACCTTCGAGACGGCACTGACCAACGCCGGGGTGCCGCTGCGGCACGTGGAGCAGCAGAAGAACGTCTCCATGTTCGTCACGGACATCCAGTGCAGGCCGGCCGGGCGGCTGCACGGCCCGATGGTCGTGTCGATGCGCTGGATTCCGGAGTCCCTTGTGGACATGGCGCACAAGGTCACCGCGCTCATGCCGTCGGTGCACGGGGCTCCGGTCGGCGCGGGAGACCCGAAGATGCTCGGGATCGGGAACATCGACGAACCGGACTTCGGCGACGCCGTCGAGCACGAACCCGGTGACGTGCCGGTGTTCTGGGCGTGCGGCGTGACGCCACAGGCGGTGCTGATGAAGTCCAAGCCAGCGTTCGCGATCACGCACGCGCCCGGTCAGATGTTCGTCACCGACATGCCGGACTTCGCGTACAGAGTCGGCTGACGCGCTCACGCTTCTAGGAATGTCACTGTGGCGGTGCCTCTTTCAGCCGAGGCGCCGCCCCAGGTCGTCCAAGCCGTTCCACGCCGTGCAGCAGCCGTAGGCCAGCGCGGCGCCCAGCGGCCACGCCATGATTCCCCACCACGTCTCCAGAGCGGGCGCGATGAGCAACGTGTCGTTCGGCTTGATCGACGCCGGCATCGGATAGCCGCCCAGGGCGAGCTTGACGCCCATCCACTGCGCCATCCACCCCGCCGCGAACGAGCCGGCGGTCATCCCCAGCATCACGACGGGCCCGCGCCGCTGCCGCAGCAGCCACGTCGCGATCCCGGTGACCACGCCGGCTCCGAACCCGATCAGCACGAACACCATCAGCGCGTCGAGCCGGTGGTAGCTCTCCACCCCGATCGGGTAGAACTTGCCGTCCTGCGGCGAGACGATCTTGAGCTGCGCCGGGGCCAGCCACGACCACAGGTACGCGGCGGGCAGCCCGAACGCGAACGTCGTCAGCGCCACCACCAGGCCCGGCAGCAGGTCCCGCTTCACCACGACCTTCGGCCGTGGCCGCATGTAGTAGTGGTAGACGTACGGCGGCTCCGGCACGGGTTCGATGCGCACCGGCGCTGCTTTCTCGTCCATTCGCGAGAGGTTACTACCGAGCCGACATGGTCTCTCCGTGGCGGCTGCAGCGCGCCGTCCAGCCGTCCGGGGTCACCTGGACGACCATGCGGCGCGCGCACTCCGCGCAGTACCGCGGCGGGTCGATCATGGACAGGCGCTGACGGCAGAACGCGTGGTCGCCGTCAGCTTCCTCTTTGCCGCAGAAGGAGCAGTACACGGTCGTAATCATCACAGGGTCTGGCTCAGCGCCTTGATGGGCATCGACAGTTCTTCGAGCATGTCGAGGTCCTGCTGCGCGGGGCGGCCGAGGTTCGTCAGGTAGTTGCCGACGATGATCGCGTTGATACCGCCGAGCATGCCCTGCTTCGCGCCCAGGTCGCCGAACGTCAGCTCACGGCCGCCCGCGAACCGCAGGATCGTGCGCGGCAGCGCCAGCCGGAACGCGCCGACCGTGCGCAGCGCCTCGGCGCCCTCCACGACCGGGTAGTTCTCGTACGGCGTGCCGGGGTTCGGGATGAGGAAGTTCAACGGCACCTCGTCCGGCTCCAGCTCCGCGAGCTGCACGGCGAACTCCGCGCGCTGCGCCAGCGTCTCCCCCATGCCGATGATGCCGCCGCAGCAGACCTCCATGCCGGCGTCGCGGATCATCCGCAGCGTGTCCCAGCGCTCCTCCCAGGAGTGCGTGGTCACGACCTCCGGGAAGTGCGAGCGGGCCGTCTCGAGGTTGTGGTTGTAGCGGTGCACGCCCATCGCGACGAGTTCGTCGACCTGCTCCTGCGTGAGCATGCCGAGCGAGCAGGCGATCTGGATGTCGTTGCCGTCCTCGCGGATGGCCTTGATGCCGTCGCGCACCTGCGAGAGCAGCCGCTTGTCCGGGCCGCGCACGGCCGCGACGATGCAGAACTCGGTCGCGCCGGTGTCGCGGGTCTGCCGCGCCGCGCGGACCAGGCCGGGGATGTCGAGCCACGCCGAGCGCACCGGCGAGGGGAACTGGCCCGACTGCGAGCAGAAGTGGCAGTCCTCCGGGCAGCCGCCGGTCTTGAGCGAGACGATGCCCTCGACCTCGACCTCGGGGCCGCACCAGCGCTCACGGACCTCGTGTGCGAGCGCCAGCAGGTCGGGGATCCGGTCCTCCGGCAGCTCCAGCACCTTCAGCACCTGAGCCTCGGTGAGCCCGACGCCTCGTTCGAGCACCTGCTCACGAGCTTCGTCGAGCACGTCGATCTGTTCCGGTGCTGCGGTCACGGTCTCTCCTCCTCCGGTGGCCTGGCGTGCACTATGCCGCACTGAATCCTTCATCGTGGAGCGACGTAGATCACTGGACCGCGAATTGAGCCGCGAACGTCTCCGGGTCGAACTCTCCGCCGAACCACGGTGAAAACGATCTCTTGGCGACGGCCAGGAAATCCACAGAACCGAGCTTCGTCACACCCTGGGGCAGCGCGCCGAGCAACGGGCCGCCCGCCGCGTCGGGCAGGTCGGCCAGGTTCGTCAGCGAGGCGAGGTCCGGGTGCAACGGCCAGCTGCCGACCACGACACCCAGCGACTCGATGCCACGCCGTTGCAGCGCCTCGGCCGTCAGCGTGGTCGTGTTCAGCGTGCCGAGCCCGGCCTGAGCCACGATGAGAACGGGCGCGTTCACCGCCCACGCGATGTCGGCCAGCGTCGAACCGCCCTCGTCGAACCGCACCAGCAGCCCGCCCGCGCCCTCGACCAGCACCAGGTCGTGGTCCGCGTCGAGCTCCGTCACGGCAGCGGCGACGTCAGCGGGGTGCACGGTGGCCATGCCCGCTCGCTTCGCCGCGGTGTTCGGCGCCAGCGGGTCGGGGTATCTGGCCAGCTCACGGGTCGTCACGTCGCCCGCCAGCCGCGCCACCTCCGCCACGTCGCCAGGCTCGCCGGGCAGCAGGCCGGTCTGCGCGGGCTTGAGCACCGCGACCCGTCTGCCTTCTGCCCTGGCCAGCGCCGCGATGCCCGCGGTCACGGCGGTCTTGCCGACCTCGGTCCCGGTTCCGGTGATCACCAGCACGCTCACAGGTCCTCACCTTAGGTCGTCACCTAACGTGAGGGCATGACCGAGCAACCGATCGTGATGTACGGCGCCGAATGGTGTGGTGACTGCCGCCGGGCCAAGTCGTGGCTGACCCGCAACAACGTGCCGTTCACCTACGTCGACGTCGAGAACGACGACGAGGCGCGGGACAGGGCGATCGAGATCGCCGGCCGCAAGAACATCCCCGTCGTCGTGCTGCCGGACGGCAAGTTCCTGGTCGAGCCGACCGACACTCAGCTCGCCGCCGCGATCACGCCCTGACAGATCGCCGCGATGTCGTCGTCCGTGCTGACGAACGGCGGCATCGTGTAGATCAGGTCGCGGAACGGCCGCAGCCACACACCCGCGTCCACGGCAGCCTTGGTGGCTCGCGCCATGTCCACCGGCTCATGCAGCTGCACGACGCCGATCGCGCCCAGCACGCGCACGTCCCGAACGCCGGGCAACGCGCGTGCGGGCGCGAGTCCCGACGTCAGACCGGCCGAGATGCGCGCGACCTCACGCTTCCAGTCCTGGGACAGCAGCAGGTCGATCGACGCCAGCGACACCGCCGCCGCCAGCGGGTTGCCCATGAACGTCGGCCCGTGCGCGAGCACCGGCACCTCGCCCCTGCTGATCCCGTCGGCGACCCGTGACGTGCACAGGGTGGCGGCCATCGTCAGATAACCGCCGGTCAGCGACTTGCCGAGGCACATGACGTCCGGGCTGACGTTCGCGTGGTCGGCGCCGAACAGCTCACCGGTGCGCCCGAAGCCCGTGGCGATCTCGTCGAACACCAGCAGCACGTCGTGCGTGTACGCGAGTTCACGAAGAACATGCAGGTAGCGCGGGTCGTGGAACCTCATGCCGCCCGCACCCTGCACGACCGGCTCGACGATGATCGCCGCGAGCTCACCCGCGTGCTCCTCGATCAGGTCGGCGAGGTGCTGGACGTACGCGGTGTCCATCTCGGCCGGCGGCGTGTCCGCGAACACCTGCTGCGGCAGAATTCCACGCCACAGCGAATGCATCCCGCCCTCGGGATCGCAGACGGACATCGGGTTGAACGTGTCGCCGTGGTAGCCGCCGCGCCACGTCAGCAGGCGGCGCTTCTCCGGCCGGTTCTGCGAACGCCAGTACTGCAGGCACATCTTCACCGCGACCTCGACCGACACCGAGCCGGAGTCGCACAGGAACACGTGCTGCAACTCCGGGGGCGTGATCTCGACCAGCTTCGCGGCGAGCCTGATCGCGGGCTCGTGCGTTAGCCCGCCGAACATCACGTGGCTCATCCGGCCGATCTGGTCGGTGACGGCCGCGTCCAGCACGGGGTGCCGGTAGCCGTGGATGGCCGCCCACCAGGACGACATGCCGTCCACGAGCTCGCGGCCGTCCGCCAGCGTCAGCCGGACACCCGAGGCCTCCGAGACGAGCAACGGTTCCTGGGTGCCCGGCATCGGGCCGTACGGGTGCCAGACGTGCGCCTGGTCGAGCTTCAGCAGGTCGTCCACCCGGCTGACATTAGGCGAGACGAACGGGGAGGGTGTGCAGACCGCGGATCAGCGTGCTGTCCCGCCACACCAGCGTTTCCGGCTCCGCGGCGAGCGTCAGGTTCGGGAACCGCGCGAGCAGCTGGGTCAGCGCGACGTCGAACTCCAGCCTGGCCAGCGGGGCGCCCAGGCAGAAGTGGATGCCGTGGCCGAACGCGAGGTGCCCCTGCGCGGACCGCGTCACGTCCAGCTGGTCTGCGTCGGCGTACTTCTCCGGGTCGCGGTTCGCCGCCACCAGCGACACCATCAGGATCTCGCCGGCGGGCACCGTGACGCCGCCCAGTTCGAGGTCCTCCCTGGTGTAGCGGAAGGTCGCGACGTTGATCGGACCCTCCAGCCGCAGGAACTCCTCGGCGCTCCCCGCGATCAGCTCCGGGCGGTCCTTGAGGATCTGCAGCTGGTCCGGGTTCCTCAGCAACGACAGCACCGCGTTGCCGATGAGGTTCACCGTCGTCTCGTGGCCCGCCACGAGCAGCAGGAACGCCATCGAGATCAGTTCTTCGGTGTTCAGCCGGTCGCCGGAGTCGTCGGCGTGCACGAGAGCGGAGAAGAACGTGTCGTTCGGCTCGGCCTCGGCGATCGTCGTGACGTGCTGGTACAGGAAGCCGGCCATCGCGGACGCCGCGGCCTGGACCTGCTCGGGCGTGCCGAAGGACAGCAGCTGGTTCGACCACTCGCGGAAGTCGTCGCGGTTGTCGATCGGGATGCCCAGCAGCTCGCAGATGACCGTGATCGGCAGCGGGAACGCGAACGCCTCCAGCAGGTCGACCTCGTCGCCGTCGTTCAGCTTGGCGATCAGCTCGGCCGCGATCTCCTGGACGCGCGGGCGCATGAGCTCGATGCGGCGGGCGGTGAACGCCTTGGTCACGAGCTTGCGCAGCCGGGTGTGGTGGGGCGGGTCCATGTTCAGCATGTGGACGGCGAGCGTGGGCTCGATCTCGCGGCGCACCTCGGCGCTCGGCGGGGAGTGCACCGCCATCAGGTGGCCGCCCTCCGCGATGTTCTTGCTGACCTGCGGGGCGGTGAGGGCGATCTTCGCCTCGTCGTACCGAGTCACGAGCCAGACCTTGAGCCCACGTGGCATGTGGACTTCCTGCACGGGCCCCTCGGCACGAAGCATGTCGTGCACGTCGTGCGGGTTCTGGACGTAGTCGTCGGGCAACTGGGTGAGTGTCGTCACCTCACCCAGTTAACCCCGTTTACTCAACCCTCGCCACTATTTCTCGAGCGATCCTCGTTCCTGGACCGTCCACGTGTTGCCGTCCAGGTCCGCGAAGTCGAAGAAGCTGGCGTAGTTGCGGCGAGCGGGGTCCCTGCCGGGGACGAACTCCCCCTGCCAGCCGGGCATGCCCGCCTTGTGCCGCAACGGTCCTACCTGCAGTCCACGTCCGGCGAGGTCGCGGTGCGCGGCCTCGATGTCGCTCACCACGAGGTAGGTGCCGATTCCCGTGCCGAACTGGATCGAACACGCCGATCCCGGCGGAGTGAGCTGTACGACGCGGAATTGGTCGTTGGGCCGATAGTCGACATCCAGCTCGAATCCGGCCATTCTCGTGTAAAAGGTGATGGCCCGATCCACGTCGCTGACGGGCAACGTGACGACCTCGATGCGGTAGTCCATGTCAGACCAGCACCTCGCCGCCGTCGACACCCAGCGAGACGCCGGTCATGAACGTGTTCGTGAGCGCGAAGAACACCGCGTCGGCGATCTCCACGGCCTGTCCGACGCGACCTGCCGGGCTCGTGGCCTCGCGGGAAGCGAACAGCGCGGCCTTCTTCTCCGCGCCGAGGCCGTCGTAGGCACCGGTGTCGACGGTGCCGGGCGAGATCGCGTTGACCCGGATCGGCGCGATCTCGACGGCGAGGCTCCTGGTCACCGCGTCCACAGCGGCGTTCGTGGCACCGACCGCGAGCATGCCCGGCATGACCTTGCGGGCGGAGGCGCCGGAGAAGAAGACGAACGAACCGTCGCGCGGCATGCGCGGCGCGAAGTGCCTGGCCAGCAGGATCGGGCCGATGACCTTGACGTCGAACGAGGCCCGCACGGCGTCGCGGTCGAGGTCCGCGACGGTGCCGCGGGCCCTGGCCGACGCGGTGGACACGACGTGGTCGACGCTCCCGACCCGTTCGGCGAGCGCGGCGACGCTGCTCTCGTCGGTCAGGTCGACGTGCTCGTCCTGGTTGCGCCCGGCCAGGACGACGGTGCCGCCGGCGTCGCGCACCCTGGCCGCCACCGCCCCGGCGATGTCGCTGTCACGACCGATGACCAGCACCTTCATCGCTGCTGCTCCTTGATCTCTTCCGGGGTGAGGCCGCGGTCGACGCCATGCGGCACAACGGTTTGCCCAGGCTCCAAGGCCAGCTTCCGGTCGTCGAGGTAGACGTCGACGACGTCGGGCTCGAACGAGACCCAGTCCGAGATCCGGGCGGACTCGGCCCACGCCTCCGGGTACGACCACGCGGCGCGCTTGCGGTCACCGATGTCGTAGTAGCTCGCCAAACCCTTGTAGGGGCAGAAGGTCTCGCCTTCGACGTGCTTCAACGCCGAGGCGTCGACGTCGTCGCGCGGCACGTACCAGCGCGTCGCGAAACCCGATTCGTACAGTGCCAACGGCCTTTTCGTGTCCGCGACGACCCGGTCGCCGTCACGCACGACGAGGTGTCGTGAGGTCTGCCGGATGTCGACGCGGTGGTACGGATCGGCCGCGTGCCCGACGACGCGCTCGTCCTCTTCGTAGAACGCGTCCATTGCGCGCCAGGCGAAAGCGATCCTGCCCTCCAGCACCTTCGCGTGGGCGGGCAGGTCGACGTGCTGCCACGCCGCGTGTTTCGCCGTCCCCACCGCGAACCACGCCGTCGCGCCGAGGTCTCGGTGGTTCGTCGTGCGCGTTTCGTCTTCGAGGCCCGTGACGTCGTCTCGCGGGAAGTACGCGACCGGGTAGCGGCCGGGCTCGTGCAGCAACACGACGTCCTCGCTGTCGGCGACCCACTCACCGGCGAGCCGCACGCGCATCCGGCGGCGCAGCGGTTCGGCGAACAGCAGCCGCTCCGGCAACGGCTCCGGAGTGAGGAACCGGCCCACGGCCTTCGCCCCCAACGGCCCTTGCTGCCACGACAGACCCATGACCATCTCCTAACCTTTTAAGTGATGTTTGCCAGTTAGGCAGAGTGTCCTATAACCTGTCAAGGGTCACTTTGGAGGTTAGAGATGCTGCTCGACCTGCTGAACACGACACCCGTGCTGGACGACGGGCAGCACGACGTGCTCGCGGAGGAAGGCCTGAGCTGGCTGACAGCGCACGATCAGCCCGCCTCGGACGACGAGTTGCGCGCACTGATCGCGGCACGCGACGCGTTGCAGGCCGTCGTGCGCGGCGAGGAGGGACCGGCGGCGCTCGGCCCGTTCGTCGAGGGCGTCCGGCAACGGGCCGGGGTCGACGCGACCGGCGTGACGTGGGAGCTCGACCTGCCGGAAGGACGTACCGCCGCCGCACGGGCCGTGCTCGCCTGGGACGGGCTGCGGCTGTCGAGTCCTGGCAGGTTGCGGCCGTGCGCGAATCCCGAGTGCCGGCTGTTCCTGATCGACCACAGCAAGCCGAACAGCGCCCGGTGGTGCTCGATGGCCGTCTGCGGCAACCGGATGAAGGCCCGCCGCCACTACCAGCGCACGCGAGGAGACCGCTGATGGCCCGCCTGCTGTCGCTCAACGTCGGACTGCCGAAGGACGTCTCCTGGCACGACCGGACCGTCCACACGGGAATCTTCAAGCAGCCGGTCGACGGACCGCTGATGGTGCGCAGGCTCAACATCGACGGGGACGGCCAGGGCGACCTCGGCGGGCACGGCGGCGAGAACCGCGCTGTCCTCGTGTACCAACGGGAGTCGTACGAGCACTGGCGGTCGGAGCTGGGCCGCACCTTCGAGTACGGCCAGTTCGGGGAGAACTTCACCGTCGAGGGCCTGGCCGATGCCGATGTGCACGTCGGCGACCGGTTCCGCGTCGGCACGGCCGAGTTCGAGGTCACCCAGCCGCGCGTCACCTGCTACCGCGTCGGCATGCGGCTGGACGAGCCGCGCATGCCGTCGTTGATGGTCGCGCACGGCCGCCCCGGCTTCTACCTGCGGGTCATCACCGAGGGCGAGGTCCGGGCAGGCGACGAGATCGTGCGCACCGCGGTCGGCCGGCACCGGATGAGCGTGGCCGCCATCGACGCGTTGCTCTACCTGCCGGACCGCGACACCGAACAGCTCCGCAAGGCCGTCGACATCCCCGCGCTGAGCCCCGGCTGGCAAGGCTCGTTCCACGACCTGCTGACTCCCGCGGAGCCTGAACCCGTTGGCTGGGAAGGGTTCCGGCCGTTGCGGGTCGAGGCGATCACGCAGGAGAGCCCGTCCATCAGGTCGTTCCGCCTCGCCGGTGACGGTCCGCGTCCCGAGCCGGGTCAGTACCTGACCGTGCGCACGCCTGCGGGAGTGCGGAGCTACTCGATCTCGTCGGACTCGTACCGGATCAGCGTCAAACGCGACGGCGTGGTCAGCACCTGGCTCCACGAGCACCTGAAGGTCGGCGACACGCTCGACGTCGCCGCTCCCCGAGGCGACTTCACGCTGCAAGCCGGTGACGAACCGGTGATCCTGCTGTCCGCGGGAGTCGGCGTCACCCCGGTGCTAGCGATGCTGCACGCGCTGAAGGGCACCGACCGCGAGGTCTTCTGGCTGCACACAACGCGTTCCGCCGACTACGCCTTCGCCGCCGAAGTGCGCGAGCTCAACCCAGCGCACGAGCTCGTCCACTACTCGGACAACGGGCGGCTCACCCGCGCGGACCTGGCCGACCTGCCCACCAACGCGAGCGCGTATCTGTGCGGCCCCAACGCTTTCATGGCCGACATGCGTGAAGCGCTGATCGAACGCGGCCTCGATCCGGCCCGCATCCACAGTGAGCTGTTCGGTGCCCGCACGGCCATCAACCCAGGTCTGGTCGGCACCGAAACCGTTGCGCCGCACCAGCCCGTCCCCGAAGGCACCGGCCAGAAGATCACGTTCGCCCGCAGCGGCCTGACGGTGGCGTGGCGTGACGACGCGTCCCTGCTCGACCTGGCCGAGGCCTGCGACGTCCCGACCCGCTGGTCGTGCCGCACCGGCGTCTGCCACACCTGCGTGACCCCGGTGCTGTCCGGCACGGTCGTCAACCGGCCGGACCCGCTGGAACCACCGGCTCCCGGCAGCGCGCTGATCTGCTGCGCACGACCGGAAACCGACCTGGTCCTCGATCTCTAACGGTGGATCGTGATGCCGCGGATGGTCTTGAGGTCACCGAAGAGCGACGGCGTCGTGTTCACCCGGAAGTTGCCCACCACCATCATCTCCTTCGACTTGTCGCGCTTCTGCACCTCCAGATGCACGGCGACCTGGCCCTCGTGGGACTTGAAGACGCTCTTCAGTTCCTCGATCAGCTCCGGCGTCAGCGTCTTGGTGTGCAGTCCGAGGACGAGGGGCGGATCAGCGCCGGGGTTCGCCTCCGCGTCGCTGATGTCGAGCGGGACGACACCGTCACCGAAGATCGCCATCTTGTCCTCGCGCCAGTTCACCCGGCCCTTCACGCACACGGCGGAGTCGAGCTCCAGGTCGTCGCGCAGCACCTCGTAGGACTTCGGGAAGAACAGGACCTCGATGGACGCGTCCAGGTCCTCGATCACCGTGATCGCCCACGGCAGGCCGTTCTTGTTCACCCGGCGCTCGATCGACGAGATCATGCCGGAGACGATCAACTCGCCTTCCTTGGGCGGATCGTCGAGCACGACGGCGATCGGTCGTGGCGCGTACTTGCGCAGGATCCGCTCGGCGCCGTCGAGGGGGTGCGAGGACACGTACAGTCCCAGCATCTCCTTCTCGAGGCTCAGCATCTGCTTGCGCGGGTACTCCTCGGTGCCGAACTTGAGGTGTGCCAACGGAGAGCTGCTGTCGTCCTGGTCGTCGGCGCTGTCGCCACCGAACAGGTCGAACTGCCCCTCCGCCTCCTTGCGCTTGATCGGGACGACGGCGTCGACCGCGTCCTCGTGCACCTGGATCAGCGACAGGCGCGGGTGGCCGAACGCGTCGAACGCGCCTGCCTTGATCAGCGACTCGATCACGCGTTTGTTGCAGGCGACGAGTTCGGACTTGTCCATGAAGTCCGTGAAGGACGTGTAGTTGCCCTTCTCCCGGCGGCTCTTGATGATCGACTCGACGACGTTCGCGCCGACGTTGCGGATCGCGCCGAGACCGAAGCGGATGTCCGTGCCGACCGCACCGAAGCGCAGCGCCGACTCGTTGACGTCGGGCGGCAGGACCTTGATGCCCAGGCGGCGGCACTCCGCCAGGTAGACCGCGGACTTGTCCTTGTTGTCACCGACCGACGTCAGCAGGGCGGCCATGTACTCGGCACGGAAGTTCGCCTTGAGGTACGCCGTCCAGTAGGAGATCAGGCCGTACGCGGCGGCGTGCGACTTGTTGAACGCGTAGCCGGCGAACGGGAGGATCGTGTCCCACAGCGCCTGGATGGCCTCGTCGGAGAAGCCGCGCGGGTCGTTGCGCATGCCCTCCCGGAAGCCCTCGAACTCCTTGGCCAGAACCTCGGCCTTCTTCTTGCCCATGGCCTTGCGGAGCACGTCCGCTCGACCCATCGAGTAACCCGCGACCTCCTGGGCGATGAACATGATCTGCTCTTGGTAGACGATCAGACCGTGCGTCTCGCCGAGGATCACCTTGAGCGGTTCCTCGAGCTGCGGGTGGATCGGCTTGACTTCCTGACGGCCGTTCTTGCGGTCCGCGTAGTCGTTGTGCGCGTTCACACCCATCGGACCGGGGCGGTACAGCGCGCCGACCGCGACGATGTCCTCGAACGTCGTCGGCTGCATGCGGCGCAGCAGGTCGCGCATCGGCCCGCCGTCCAGCTGGAACACGCCGAGCGTGTCACCGCGGCCGAGCAGCGCGTACGTCTCCGGGTCGTCGAGCGTGAGCTTGTCGAAGTCCGGGACCGCGTCCTTGCCGCGGTTGGCCTCGATGTTCTCGATCGCGTCGCCCATCACCGTGAGGTTGCGCAGCCCGAGGAAGTCCATCTTCAGCAGGCCGATGTTCTCGCACGACGGGTAGTCCCAGCCGGTGATGAACGAGCCGTCGTCGCGGTACCAGAGCGGGATGGACTCCGTGAGCGGGTCCTTCGACATGATCACCGCGCAGGCGTGCACGCCCGCGTTGCGGATCAGGCCCTCGAGACCGAGCGCGGTGTCGAAGATCTCCTTCACCTGCGAGTCGGTCTCCAGCAGCGACCGGACCTCGGCGGCCTCGCCGTAGCGCGGGTGGCTCTTGTTGACGATGCCGTTGAGCGGGATGTCCTTCGCCATGATCGGCGGCGGCAGCGCCTTGGAGATCTTGTCGGCGATCGCGAAGCCCGGCTGACCGTGGTGGACACGCGCCGAGTCCTTCAGCGCGGCCTTGGTCTTGATGGTGCCGAACGTGATCACCTGGGCGACCTTGTCGGCGCCGTACTTCTCGCTGGCGTAGCGGATCATCTCGCCACGACGGCGGTCGTCGAAGTCGATGTCGATGTCGGGCATGGCGGTGCGCTCGGGGTTCAGGAACCGCTCGAACAGCAGACCGTGCGGGATCGGGTCGATGTTCGTGATGCCCATCGCCCACGACACGGCGGCACCCGCGGCCGAACCACGGCCGGGACCGACGCGGATGCCCACGCTGCGGGCGTAGCTGATCAGGTCGGCGACGATCAGGAAGTACGCCGGGAAGCCCTTGTCGATGATGACCTGGGCCTCGAAGTCGCAGCGCTTGATGTACTCCTCTGGAACTTCCTTGCCGGCGAACCGCCACTCGAGGCCGCGCCGGATCTCCTTGCGGAACCAGGAGGCCTGGTCCTCGCCCTCGGGGACCTCGAAGTTCGGGATCCGGTCCTTGACGCTCCAGATGTCGTCGTAGGACTCGACCATCGACGCGACGAGCAGCGTGTTGTCGCACGCCTCCGGCAGGTCCTTCCAGATCTGCCGCATCTCCTCGGACGACTTCAGGTAGTAGCCGTCGCCGTCGAACTTGAACCGGTTCGGGTCGGTCAGCATCTTGCCGGACTGCACGCAGAGCAACGCGGAGTGCGTGTCCGCCTGGTCCTTGGTGACGTAGTGGCTGTCGTTCGTCGCGAGCGGCGGGATGGCGAGCTTCTTGCTGATCTCCAGCAGGCCGTCGCGGACCCGGCGCTCGATCTCGAGGCCGTGGTCCATCAGCTCCAGGAAGAAGTTCTCCTTGCCGAAGATCTCCTGGTAGTCGGCGGCGGCCTTGAACGCCTCGTCGACCTGCCCGAGCCGCAGGCGGGTCTGCACCTCGCCGGACGGGCAGCCGGTCGTGGCGATGATGCCGTCGGCGTGCTCCGCGACGAGCTCGCGGTCCATGCGGGGCTTGTAGTAGTAGCCCGTCTTGCTCGCCTCGGTGTGCAGGCGGAAGAGGTTGCGCAGGCCGTCCGCGTTGCGCGCCCACATCGTCATGTGCGTGTACGCGCCCGCACCGGAGATGTCGTCGCTGCGCTGGCCGGGATCGCCCCAGGCGACCGGCTTCTTGTGCAGGCGGTTGTGCGGCGCGAGGTAGGCCTCGATGCCGATGATCGGCTTGATGCCGGTCTTCATCGCCGTTTGGTAGAACTCGTCGGACCCGTACATGTTGCCGTGGTCGCTCATACCGACAGCGGTCATGCCGAGCCGCTCGGCTTCCTCGAACAACGGGGCCACCTTGGCCGCGCCGTCGAGCATCGAGTACTCGGTGTGCACGTGCAGGTGCACAAACGAGTCCGCCACCGGCAACCCCCTTGTATGGCAAGCGTTTTAGCGCGAATGACGGGGAACGGGAAGGCCCCTGGCGCTCGTCGAGACTAGCCGACTTGCTTCGGCTCAAGAAGCCGACCCGCCAATGAGCCGGCGAAGTCCCGCGACAGCGAAAAAGGCCGCATTCTACGTCCTTCGAAGACCAACAGTGGCGCACGAGAGCGCACGTTGCCTTGATCTCGATCAGGTAGGCGGTGGCACGGTGATCCAGTCCGCCAGGTAGCGTTCTTTTCGTGGTGCCCCCCGATCCCGTAGACGCCCGCCTGCTCGCCGTTCTCGCCGAGTCAGGTCGCGCCGCCGTGCACGAGATCGCCCAGCGCCTGGGGATGGACCCGCGCGAGGCCGCCATGCGTCTGATCACCCTCTCCGGCAGCGGTCTTCCGCTGCTCGTGGGCGTGGAGTGCGACCCGAACGGCGTGCGCCGGGCGCTGGCCAACGCCGCCGCCTACGGCAGCTACGCGGGCGGTCCGCCGTCCGGCCCGTACGCGGTGAACCAGAGCGGCCCCCACCCCGTCCAGCAGCAGCCCTACCCTCCTCAGGGGCCGGTCAGCCAGCCGTTCCCGGTCCAGCCGCAGGCCACCTGGGGTCCGCCCCAGTCAGCCGGCTGGGTGCGCGCGGACCAGCCGCAGCCCAAGCCCGTCGTCTCGCGGACCGGCAAGATCGGTACGGCCCTGGAGGCGGACAGCCTCGAAGGCGCCCGCCTGTCGATCCAGCTGATCGAGGTCGTCGACCCGGCGGACTTCCTGTTCACCGCCGCCGGCTACAAGCTCGCCGAGGGCGAACGGGCCGTGGTCGTGCACACCGAGGTGACGAACACCTCCCAGGTCCCGTACACCTCGCTGCCCGACATGTACCTCG
Source organism: Lentzea sp. NPDC102401 (assembly GCF_044765805.1). Lineage (NCBI taxonomy): Bacteria > Bacillati > Actinomycetota > Actinomycetes > Pseudonocardiales > Pseudonocardiaceae > Lentzea > Lentzea sp. NPDC102401. Next base: position 353,818 of record NZ_JBIWKS010000004.1, read on the forward strand.
TCCTGGTCACCAAGACCGGTGAGACCGTGACGAAGGCGCCCGTCTCGCTGTCCTCGCGGCCCGCGCACAAGCTCGGCGTGGCGCCGGGCGAGACCGCGGGCGGCCACAGCGTGTTCGTGCTGCCGGACGCGACCGAGGTGATCCAGGTCCGTTGGAGCGTGCGCCCCGAGGTGGACCTGAACACCCTGGTCTGGACCGTCGAGGACTAGTAGACCGTCGCGGCTAACTCTTGGGGTAGAGGTGGCGGAGTTTGACGCGTGCGTCGTCGGTGGTGAACTGCCAGCGGACCTTGCGTTGCTCGGTGTTGATGGCGTGTTGCCAGGCGGTGAGCTCGGTGTTGAGGGTGTCGAGGTCGCTGATGCGGCGGTCGAGGCATTGTCGTGACAGTGCGGAGAGTTCGATCTCGGCGATGTTGAGCCAGGATCCGTGTTTGGGGGTGTGGTGGATCTCCAGGCGCTGGGCCAGGGCGAAGGCCTCGCCGGGGTCGAAGGCCTCGTAGAGGGAGGCGATGGTGTGGGTGTTGAGGTTGTCCATGACCAGCACCACGGTCTCGGCGTCGGGATAGTCCACGGTCAGGAGTTCTTTGACTTGCCCGGCCCAGTCGAGTTTGGTGCGCTGGGTCAGGGCGTGGACCCGGCGCCAGCCGCGCAGGGGTTCTGCCCAGACGAAGATCGAGCAGGTGCCGCACCGGACGTATTCGCTGTCCTGGCGGGCGTCGCGGCCCGGCCGGGCCGGCAGCGGGTCGCGGACCTCGCCCAGGAACTGGAAGGGTTTCTCGTCCATGCACACCACGGGACGGGCGGGGTCGTAGGGCCGGGCGTAGACGGCGAGGACGTCTTCCATGCGGGCGGCGAACTCCGCGTTCGCCCGCGGCGGGATGTTCCAGCACTTCCTCAGGTGAGGACGCAGTTCCGTTTTTTCAATACCCGGCCGATGGTCGAGTGGTCGAGATTCGGGATGTCCTCGGTGAGCTGGACGTGTTTTTCCAGCAGCCGCAACGACCACCGGGCATGCCCGGCCGGCGGTGCCGAGCACGCCAGCGCGATCAGCCGGGCCTCCACCTCACCGGTCACCGGCGACGGCACCGGCGGAAGAGCACGCTTCTTGCGCCCGATCGTGGCCAGGACATCGCCACCGGTCTCGTCGAACCGCTTGGCGACCAGCCGCAGCATCTCGCCCGAGACCTCGAGACGGTCCGCGATCACTACCTTCGGATCAGGCTCACCCACCGAGGTATCCAGCGCGAGCAGCACCCGCGCCCGCATGATCGATGACGCCGAGTGCACGCCCGTCGTGGTCCACCGGATCAGCTCTTCACGATCCCGCGCCGACAACGTGACCGGCCGTTTCAACTGGGAGGCCATGACAACAGCCTCCCAGCCACAGGGCCATATCGAAGCAGCGACACGCTACTAGTTCAACGTCTTGAGCGCTGCCGCGTGCACTCCAGGTGCGGCGGCCAGGTACTCGCGGGTCGTCAGCTCCCACGGCTTGCCGTCGAGATCCGTGACGACACCGCCCGCCTCCTGCACGAGCAGCACACCGGACGCATGCGCGCGCACGTTGTCGTACTGCCAGTGCACGTCCATCCGTCCCGCCGCGACCTGGGCGAGCTGGTGGGTCACCGGTACGGAGATCCGGACGTAGAGGGCTTCCTTCGCCATCGCGCTGTAGGCGGCGCCGACGCGGTCCGCCATCTCCGCGCCCTGGCCGGGCTGGGCCTGACCGGTGCCGGCCAGCGCGCCGTCCAGTGAGGTCTTGTCCGAGACCTTCAGCCGGACGCCGTTCAGGAACGCGCCGCCGCCCTCGGTGGCGGTGAACATCTCGTCGAACAGCGGGAAGTAGACGACCGCGAGCACCGGGCGGCCGTCGCGGACCAGGCTCACCCCGATGTTCCAGTCCGTCATGCCGTGGACCGCGTTCATGTTGCCGCCGACCGGGTCGACCAGCCACCACTCGCCTGCTTCGAGCGGGCCGGAGCCGTGTTCGTCGTCGAGCCAGCGCGCGTCCGGGCGGATCTCGGCCAGTTCCGGCCTGAGCAGGTCGACGACGGCGGCGTCGTTGGCCCGGACGGCCTCGACGATCTCGGTGAGGCTGGAGGCGCGGGACTCCGTCGAGTAGCGCTTCAGCATGCGTGCTCCGGCACGGCGGACGGCGGCGGTGGTGGCGGTGAGCATTGCTTCCTCCAAGATTGACTGTCATGCAAGCGGATCTGAATCTGTTGACCGTGCTGGACGCCCTGCTCGACGAGGGCAGCGTGATGGGGGCGGCGCAGCGGCTGCACCTGTCGTCACCCGCGGTCAGCCGCACGCTCGGGCGGATCAGGAAGGTGACCGGCGACGACATCCTCGTGCGGACCGGCCACACGATGACGCCCACGCCGTACGCGCTGGGGATCGCCGACGAGGTCCGTCGGCTGGTGCGCGAGGCCAACGCCGTGCTGGCGCCGAGCCGTGAGCTGGACCTGGCCGAACTGGAGCGCACGTTCACCATCCAGTGCCACGACGCCCTCGCCTCGTCGGTGGTGCCGGCGTTGATCGCGCGGATCGCGGAGCAGGCACCCGGCGTGCGGCTGCGGGTGCTCGCCGAGCAGTCCGCCGACACCGACGACCTGCGGCACGGCCGGGTCGACCTCGAACTCGGCGGTGGCACGCCCGGCCTCCCCGAATTCCGCTCGGAGACGCTCGGCACCGACCCGCTCGCCGTGGTCATGCGGTCCGGCCATCCCTGCACCGAACTGGATCTGCGCGCGTACGCGGCCTATCCGCACGTGGTGGTCTCCCGGCGCGGCCGGCTGACCGCCCCGATCGACGAACTGCTGGCCGCGGAAGGCTTGCAGCGCAAGGTCATCGCGACCGTGGCTACCGTCCACTCGGCGCTGCAGATCGCGGCGGCGAGCGACGCGCTGATCACCACGACGGCGATCCTCTGCCGGCCGTTGATCGAGGCGTTCGGGCTGGTCACCCGTCCGCTGCCGGCCGAGTCGCCGGAGGCGTCGATCAACTGCAACTGGCACCAGCGCTACGACTCCGACCTCGCCCACGCGTGGTTGCGCGACCTGGTGCGGACGACCCTGGCCGACGTACTAGCCCGGTAGCGGCAACGCGACCGCGCCGGGAAAGCGCGGGTTCTCGGCCTCGTCGAGCATCGCGGCGGCGACGGTCTCGCGGCTGACCTTCGCGGTGAGGTCGAACGGCGGCGCGGCGTCCAGGCCGACCGTGCGGCCGGGGCTCCCGGGCTCGTCGCTGAGCACGCCGGCGTGGAAGACCGTGCCACCGGCGGCGAGCACGGCGTTGTCGGCCGCGATCTTGTCCGGGATCCGGTCGCCCATCACCTTCCACAGCACCGCGGCGCCCTCGCCCGCCGCGTCGGCGGACGCGCCCGTTCCGTACGCGCCGAGCCAGATGATCCGGCGTGGTCCGGCGGCGACCACGGCCTTGGCGCCGTCGAGCAGGACGCCCGCCCGGTCCGTGCCGAGGCCGGACAGGACGACGGAATCGGCGTCGATGCTCAACGGCGTGCTCACGTCACCGGCGACCTTGCGCAGGCTCGGGTGGTCGAGGGTGATCCGGCTCGGGTCGCGGGCGATCGCGGTGACGACGTGCCCGCGCTCCAACGCCTGGCGGGTGAGGGCGGAACCGGTGCGGCCCGAGGCCGCGAGAATGGTCAGGTGCATGCCGAGAACGCTATTGAGCACACCGATTAACATCAAGTGCAATGTCGTCAACCGGTGATTTACCCAAACGCAATCAGCCCTCTTCGCGCAGCTTTTCCAACGCCGAGGACAGGTCGTCCGGGTACTCGGACGTGAACGAGACCCACTGGCCGTCCGCCGGGTGGTGGAAGCCCAACTGCCGCGCGTGCAGCCACTGCCTCGTGACCCCGAGCCGCTTGGACAGCGTCGGGTCGGCCCCGTACGTCAGGTCGCCGACGCACGGGTGGTGCAGGGCCGAGAAGTGCACACGAATCTGGTGTGTGCGCCCGGTTTCCAGGTGCACCTCGACCAGCGAAGCGGCCCGGAAAGCTTCCATCACCTCGTAGTGGGTGACGGACGGCTTGCCGTCCTGCATCACGGCGAACTTGTAGTCGTGCTTGGGATGACGGTCGATCGGCGCGTCGATGGTGCCCTTGATCGGGTCCGGGTGGCCCTGCACGATCGCGTGGTAGACCTTGTCGACGGTCCGCTCTTTGAAGGCGTGCTTCAGAGCGGAGTACGCGGACTCGGACTTCGCGACCACCATCACGCCGGTCGTGCCGACGTCGAGCCGGTGCACGACGCCCTGGCGCTCGGCGGCACCGGACGTGGCGACGCGGTGGCCGGAGGCGAGCAGCCCACCGACGACGGTCGGCCCGGTCCAGCCCGGCGACGGGTGCACGGCGACACCGACGGGCTTGTCGATGACGATGATGTCGTCGTCCTCGTGGATGATGACCATGCCCTCGACGGGGATCGCCTGGACGGTGACCGGCTGCGGTGGCGCGGGCAGCGTGATCTCCAGCATCGACCCGGCGATGAGCCGGTCGGACTTGCCGGCGACCCGGCCGTCCACCAGCACCTCGCCGGCGTCGGCGATGGCCGTGACGACGGTGCGGGACAGGCCGAGCAACTTCGCGAGGCCGGCGTCGACGCGCATGCCGTCCAGACCGTCGGGAATCGGCAGCGTTCGGTATCCGCTCACGCGGGGTGCCTCGACCTTCTTCTCCTTGCAGAACCCGCTGAATCTACCAGGAGCAGCTACTTCGACTCCGCCGCACCGTCGGACTCCACGGTGGGCGTGGGCTCCACGACGAGCGCGGGCTCGTCCTTGTGGACGGTCCCGTCGTAGTCGTGCCGCAGCAGCGCCAGCACGATGATCGTGGCGCCACCGCCGACGATCGCCATGTCCGCGACGTTGAACACCGGCCACACCTGGCCGTACGGGTCGAACAGCGACAGGAAGTCCACGACGTGGCCACGCATCGGGCCCGGTTCGCGGAACAGGCGGTCGGCGAGGTTGCCGACGGCGCCGCCCAGCACCAGGCCGAGGCCGACGGCCCAGCCCTGCGAGCGGAGGTTGCGCGAGATCCAGAGGATGAACCCGGCGACGCCCAGCGCGATCAGCGCGAGGATCCACGTCTGCCCCTCGGCCAGGCCGAACGCGGCTCCGGGGTTGCGGACGAACGTCAGGTAGAGCACGCCGCCGAAGAGCTTGATCGGGTCGGCGCCCTCGAGGAACGCCACGGACACGACCTTGGTGAGCACGTCCAGGGCCAGCACGCCGGCCGCCAGGAGCGCGAGGATCTTCGTCCGCGGCTCCGGCAACGAGCCGGAGATCGAACCCGAGATCGAGAACTCGTCGTCGTCCTCCTCCGCCCTCGCGGGGGACTCCTCCGGTTTCTCCTCGATCTTCCCCGCGGCCGGCTCCTCGACCACGATCGCGGGCGTCGCGACCGTCTCCGGCTCGCTGACCTGCGCTTCCTCCGGCTTGTCAGCGACCTTCTCGGCAGCTTTCTCCGCGGCCTTGGCCTCGTCACTCACCAGGTCATTGTCCACTACAGGGACTACGCGAGGAACGGCGGCAGGGTTCGGTTGTCGTCCTGCGGAACCCAGCGGCCGTCGCGCTGCGCGTAGGTCCACTTCGGACCCTCGGTGACGAGAGTGCGCAGCGCCGCGACCAAACGGTCCACGTGCTCGGGCGTCGTGCCGAGACCGATCGACGCGCGCACGGCACGTTCCTCGTGCGATCCGGCCTGCTTGACCAGACGACCCACGATCACGTGCGCGCAGAACGCTCCGTCGCGCACGCCGATGCCGTACTCGGCGGACAGCGCCGCCGCGAGGAAGCCCGCGTCGAAGCCGGAGATCGTGAAGCTCACGACGCCCACCTTGTCGGCGTCGGTCAGGATCGCGAGCTCGCGGAGGCCGGGGATCGTGCGCAGGCCGTTCTGCAGGCGCGTCAGCAGTTCCTGCTCGTGCGCGACGGTCTGCTCCCAGTGCCGCGACAGGATCTCGCAGGCCGCGGCCAGCGCGTGCACGCCGACGACGTTCGGGCTGCCGGCCTCGTGCCGCTCGGGCACCGCGGACCAGGCCACGCCCAGGCGGTCGCCGTGGTCGGTCACCTTCGACGTGGCACCGCCGCCGACCAGGTACGGCTGGGCCTGCTGCAACCAGTCCGCGCGGCCGACCAGCACACCCGCGCCGAACGGCGCGTAGATCTTGTGGCCGGAGAACGCGATGTAGTCGACGCCCAGCTCACGGGCGTTGATCGGTCGGTGCGGGGCGAGCTGCGCGGCGTCGAGCGCGATCCGCGCGCCGTGCCGGCGGGCGACCTTCGCGAGCTCGGCGACGGGCCACAGCTCCCCCGTGACGTTGGACGCCCCGGTGACGATCACGAGCCGAGGGCCGACCGGGGCGGCGGCCAACGCCCGGTCCAGCGCGACGATCGCAGCGCCGGACGAAGACGGGGCAGGGACTCGCTGAACGTTCGGCCCGCGCCACGGCAGCAGGGCCGCGTGGTGCTCGCTGTCGAACAGGACGACGGCGGTGTTCTTGGGAACGCTGCGCGCCAACAGGTTCAGCGAATCGGTGGTGTTGCGGGTGAAGACGACGGTGTCGGAGGAGTGCGCCCCGACGAACCGGCGGATGCGGTCGCGGGCCTGCTCGTAGACGCGGGTCGAGACCTGCGAGGCGAACCCGGCGCCGCGGTGCACGCTGGCGTACCAGGGCAGTAGTTCGTCGACGGCGTCGCGCACCTCCTGCAGACAGGGCGCCGAGGCCGCGTGGTCGAGGTTGGCGTAGGTGACGCGCTCTCCGGTGACGAGCGGAACCCGCAGTTCAGCGCCAACGACAGCCGGAACGGCGGTGGTGGTTCCAGGGGTGATCGCGAGCGTCATCGAGCTGCCTCCGAGGCCAGGGGCCCCGTCGTGCGAAGGCCCGCGCTTGACCGGCGCCCCACGCGCCGGACCAGGTCCTCACCAAGGGCACCCCACCGCGGTTGGAGGGTTGCCGGCCAGCAAGCTTGGGCTTGACGCTGGCTCTCATGACCTGCCGACGACGTTAGCGGAGGCCGACGCACTCGTCGACACCTGATTCAGATGCTGGGAAGCGTCGGTGACCGACTAATCGCCGGTCTCGCCCTTCCACCGTGCGTAGCGACCGGCGCGGTCGACGGCACGTACGCGCCGCTCAGCGGCATCGCGCGCTTCCTCGGTGGTGACGATGAGCAACTGGTCGTCCGTCTGCAGCCGGGTCGTCGGTTGTGGCGTGAAACTCTTTCCCGAGCGCACCACGAGGCTGACCGTGGCGCCCACGGGCAGCCGCAGTTCGGTCATGTAGACGCCGTGCAGCTTCGACCCGCGCTGGATGTGCACCTGCAGCAGTTCGGCGCCCAGCTCGTCGAGCGGCGAGGAGTCGACCTGGACCTCCTGCGCCTCCCCCATCTTCACCAGTCCGAGGCGCCGGGCGAGGAACGGCAGCGTCGTGCCCTGCACCACCGTCAGCACGATGACCAGCAGGAACACCACGTCGACCAGTTCGCGCGCGCCCTCGACCCCCTGGATCAACGGGATCAGCGCGAACACGATCGGCACCGCGCCGCGCAGCCCCGACCAGGAGAGGAACACCTGTTCCCGCCACGGCACCTTGAACGGCAGCGAGGCGAGGAACACCGACAGCGGCCGGCCCACGAACGTCAGCACCAAGCCCGCGACCAGGGCGGGGAACAGCACGTCGAGCAGCCGCGACGGCGAGGCGTAGAGACCCAGCAGCACGAAGAGCCCGATCTGGGCGAGCCAGCCGAGGCCTTCTGCGAACGAGAGGGTGTCGGCGCGGTGCGGCAGGCGGGCGTTGCCCAGGACCAGCGCGGCGACGTAGGTGGCGAGGAATCCGGACGCGTGCGCGAGGTCGCCGGCCGTGTAGGCCATCACGCACACGGCCACCGTGGCGAGCGGGTACAGACCGGTGGAGGGCAGTGCCGCGCGTCTGAGCCCGGCCCCGCCGAGATACCCCAGCGCGACACCGATGAGCGCGCCCACACCCAGTTCGTAGATCACCAGCAGCGGCGCGGTCCACGAGATCGCGTCCGACGAGGCCAGCAGCACCACGGCGATGTAGACCGGCGCGTCGTTGAGGCCGGACTCCAGTTCGAGCGCACCGGTGAGCCGCGGCCCCACGCCTAACGAGCGCAGGACGCTGAACACGGCGGCCGCGTCGGTGGACGACAGCACCGCGCCCCACAGCAAGGCCATCCGCCAGTCGAGGCCGAGCAGGAAGTGCAGCGCCGTCCCGGTCACCGCCACGCTCACCACAACGGCCACTGTGGACAGTGCGACGCCCAGCCACAGCGAGGACCTCACCGCGTTCCAGCGGGTCGTGATGCCGCCCTCGGTCAGGATCAGCACGAGTGCCGCGATGCCGAGGGACTGGGTGAGGTCGGCGTCGTCGAACTTGATGCCGAACGCGGCCTCGCCGAGCAGCACGCCGATGCCGAGGTACAGCAGGAGTGAGGGCAGCCCGAGCCGGGTCGACACCCGCACCGCGATCACGGAGATCAGCAGTACGGCCGCGCCGATGCCCAGAACGACCGTGACGTCACCCACCTGGACCATTCTGGTTGATCACCATCGATTCCGACGAATCCGACGATCGCCTCTAGCGGGCTCATGCGCGGTGGAGCATGTTGATCTGTGGCTCAATCCCTAACCCTGCACGGAGTTGAACCATGAGGATCCTGATCGCGCTGGCGGCCGCCTTGATGGTGACCGGAGCGACCACAGCGCAAGCGGCCGCCCCTGCGGCTCTGGCGGCACCGAACATCAATGTCGCGAACGTCCAAGCACACCTGAACCAGTTCCAGTCGATCGCGAACGCCAACGGCGGCAACCGCGCTCACGGACGACCGGGGTACCTGGCCTCGATCAACTGGGTCAAGAGCAAGCTCGACGCGGCCGGCTACACGACGCGCGTGCAGTCGTTCACCTACGGCGGCGCCACCGGCTACAACCTGATCGCGGACTACCCCGGCGGCGACGCGAACAACGTCGTCATGCTGGGCGGCCACCTCGACAGCGTCACGGCGGGCCCCGGCATCAACGACAACGGCACGGGTTCCGCGTCGATCCTGGAGGTCGCCCTCCAGGTGAAGGCCACCGGTTTCCAGCCGACCAAGCACCTGCGGTTCGGCTGGTGGGGCGCGGAGGAGCTCGGCCTGCGCGGCTCGACGGCCTATGTGAACTCCCTGTCCACCACCGAGAAGTCGAAGATCAAGGCGTACCTGAACTTCGACATGACCGGCTCGCCGAACCCCGGCTACTTCGTCTACAACGGCGCCGACGGCCAGCCCACCGGCTCGGTGGCGCTGCAGCAGCGGCTGCAGGCGGGCTTCACCTCGATCGGCGTCCAGACCGAGCTGACCAACGTCGGCGGCCGCTCCGACCACGCGGCGTTCGCGCGGGCGAACATCCCGACCGGTGGCACCTTCACCGGCGCCGAGGTGACCAAGACCTCGGCGCAGGCGGCGAAGTGGGGTGGCACGGCCGGCCAGGCCTTCGACCGGTGCTACCACCGCTCCTGCGACACCACGTCCAACGTCAACGCCACGGCTCTCGACCGCAACGCGGACGTGATCGCCTACGCGTTGTGGAACACGGCGGCCTGATCATTTCGCGGTGAGCACCTGCACGGCCTCGTCGAGCACCGGTTCGACGAGGCCGGGCAGGGTCGCCCACATCTGCGCCTGACCGAGATAGAGGCTGAACGCGATGAGCGCGCGCTTCTTCGCGTGCTCATGGTCGAACCCGAGCTGCTCGAACAGCTCGGTCAGGTAGTTCAGGCGTTTCTCCGTGACGCGCCGCAGGACCGGCGCGATCACCTCGTTCTCCGCGCCCGCCTGCAACGCCATCTCCACCGAGCCCTTGCGGCCGCGGTCGAGCACCGTGCCGAACAACGTCCTGAGCTTGTCCCGCGGTGACTTCTCCGCCTCGACCAGCTCGATGACCTTCTCGGTGTGCTCCCGCTCCCATCGCTCGACCGTCGCCTTCAGCAACGCCTCGCGGTTCGGGAAGTGGTGGTAGACGCTGCCCTTCGTGGCCCCCGCCTGCGCGGCCAGCGGTTCGATCGCCACCGCGCCGAGCCCGCCTTCGGCCAGCGCTCTCAGCGCTATCTCAGTCCAGTCATCACGATTCCGCCGCACCACGCTTCCATACGCTACCGTACGTTTCAGGAACATACGGCAGCGTATGGAAGGGGATTCTCATGATCAGGAACGTCCACACCCGCGACCTCGGCGTGCCCGCGGGCCCGTTCGTCGACCGCATCCAGGAACTCTGGCCGCCCGCGTGGGGCAAGCAGGAGTTCGACCGCCCACTGGGGGTCGGCGCGGACGGCGGCCACGGCCCGATCCGCTACCACTGCACCTCGTTCACACCCGGCGAGTCGATCACCTTCGCGTTCCGCGAGGGCCACGGCACGCACACCCTGTCGGCGTCCGGCACCGTCGTGCGGCACGAACTCGTCGGCGACTTCCCCCTGGCCACGCGGATCCGCTGGGCGCTGGTGGTCCGCTGGCTGCACGACGCGTGCCTGGAGGACCTGTTCGACGACTTCGAGCGCGCGGCGGGACGCGAGCCCGCCGCACCGGCCAGGTGGTCCCCCTGGGTCCGGCTGGTGCGGCGGGTGCTCGGCACGGCGATGAAGCGTCAGGAGCAGCGCAGCTTCACGGGACCCGCGAAGTAGCGCCCGCCGAACACGTCCGGGAACACGTCGTGGGGCAACTGGTCGACCCTGCCGATGCCACAGGTGGTACCGCCGCGGCCCGTCCTCGCTGACACCGCCGACGACGTTGCCCGCGTCGTCGATTCCCTGAGGCGACCACGACACCCCGTCGTCAGTGCCTTCGGGCAGCCGCGGCGAGGTGGACTCGGCCGGCCAGACCACCAACGCTCCACCGGACCTTCCGTCCACCTCGCCGCGGCGCTGAGCAACACGCCGTTCCGGTTCATGTCGACGGAAGACCGCTGCGCCGGGAACGTCACCGTCCCCGGCGCCTCCTGATGCCAGATCACGACCGACTGACCTCGGTCCTGATCCACTCGCATCCCGTCTCCGCCTGCGCGACGGCGGGTGCGACGAACGCACCCGTGATCAACACCGCGACGCCCATCGTCAGGCGCCATCCCAAGCAACCATTCGCCACACCTCTCAGAGAGATCAACCGATCGCCTGGAGGTGTCCGCATCGATGCGAGGTGTTGCGTCTGGTGGCGAGATCACTCGCAGCGGGCGTGCACGGGGGGTGTAGGTGCCTGCGCGGTACGACCAGCCGTACAGCGACCCGTCGTCCGCGAACTCCTCGTAGAGCGCGGGCACCGGAGGCTGTTCGACCTGGCCCGTGGCGCGCCAGACCGCGGCCGGGCCGGGGAGGTCGCCGCCCTCGGTGCGCCCCAGGACGTCGCCGGACGAGGTGACGTCCGTGGCCTCGGCCGAACCTTCCAGGGCACGAACGACGTTGCCCCGCAGGTCCCACTCCACGCCGACCGGGTTCGCCCAGTGCTCCTGTGCCGAGAAGCCGACCACCCGGCCGTTGCGGATGCCCTGGACCCTCGTCTTGCTGTAGCCCCGCAGCGGGCTCAGGAGGGTGCGCTCGCCCGCCTCGTCCCACACGTAGGACTGGGTGGGCTCCCCGGCCTGGCCCAGGCGCCAGGCGGCCACGCGGCCCTGTTCGTCGATGCCGGCGACGGTCCAGCTCGCGTTGTCGTCGGTGCCGGAGACCGGGCGCGGGTCCGCCGACCCCGCAGGCCAGATCGCCATCGAACCACCGGAGCGGCCGACCGCCGTGCCCGAGCCGTTGAGCGCCGCCGCCCAGGCGTAGTTGGTGCCCGGCAACGGGTTCAGCTCCACGCCACCGCGGCGGGCCCGGCCCTCCGAGGAGTTGATCAGGACGGTGCCCGAGGCGTTGACGTCGTTCGGGACCTCGCCGGGCGCCAGCGGCAGCGACTCAACGGAACCGTTGTGCCACAACAGGGCCACGTCTCTCCACGGCGTCGCGACGCCCGTGCCCAGCACGTAGCTGCCGTCGGCGGCCGCGCCGGCGAGATCCGAGAACTGAGTGTCCGCAGGCAGCGGCAGGTCAGCGGACGTCCACGTGCAGATGGCCGCCGACGCCGACACCGGTGTCAGCAGGCTCAGCGCACTCATGGACGCGATCAGCAAAGCCTTCATCTCGCACTTCCCCCAGTCGGAACCTTGGCAATCCCCTTGCGGGTTGGCCTGGTTCCGACCGTAGTGACGAGATCTGACATTTTTCTTGAATGCGCAGGAAGCGGGGCCGCCGTCCGAAGACGGCGACCCCGCGCACCTGCTAGTCGGCCCGAGGATCAGGCCTTGGCGACAGCGACCTTCACCTTCAGGCCGTCGCCGACCGTGCCCTCCGCAGAGCCCTCGCCGAACACCACCGAGGTCGTCAGCGTCTCCGACTGCACGAACTCCAGGTGCGGCTCCACAGCGGAACGCACCGCGTCCGGAAGCTCCAGCGTCAGCGTGATCCGGTCGGACACGTCGAGCTGAGCGTCCTTGCGCGCCTGCTGCACGACGCGCACCAGGTCACGCGCGACGCCCTCGGCCTCCAGCTCCGGCGACAGCACCGTGTCGAGCACGACGACACCGGCACCGCCCGGCAGAGCGGCCGTGGCGGCGGGATCCGTTGCCACCAGGCGCTGTTCGTACTCGCCCTCGAACAGCTCGACACCGGCGGCGACGATCTTTCCGTCCACTTCGGACCAGTCGCCGGCCTTGACGGCCTTGATGACCTTCTGCACGTTCGGCCCGAGCCGCGGACCGGCGGCACGCGCGTTGACGACCAGCTGGAACTGCCCGTAGGCGTCGACGTCCGTGGACAGCGACACCTCCTTGACGTTGACCTCGTCGCGCACGATCTCGGCGAAGTCCTCCAGCGAGCCCGCCACCGGCGACGCGACCGTCAGGCGCGCCAGCGGAAGCCGCACGCGCAGCTTGTTCGCCTTGCGCAGCGACAACGCCGTCGAGCAGACGTCACGCACCTCGTCCATCGCCGCCACCAGCGCGTCGTCCGCCGGCACGTCGTCAACCGACGGGAAGTCCGTCAGGTGCACCGAACGGCCACCGGTCAGCCCGCGCCACACGACCTCGGTCGTGTACGGCAGCAACGGCGCCGTCACGCGCGTCACGATCTCCAGCACGGTGTGCAGGGTGTCGATCGCGTCCTGGTCACCGTCCCAGAACCGCTGCCGCGACCGCCGCACGTACCAGTTCGTCAGCACCTCCAGGTACTCGCGCACCAGCTGGCACGCACCGGAGATGTCGTAGACGTCCATCGCCGCCTGGACGTCGCGCACCAGGTCGTGCGTCTTCGCCAGCGCGTACCGGTCGAGCACGTTCTTCGAGTCGACGCGCCACGTGCCCTCCTTCCCGGAAGCGTTGGAGTACAACGCGAGGAAGTACCAGGAGTTCCACAGCGGCAGCACCGCCTGGCGCACCGCGTCCCGGATGCCGCGCTCGGTCACCACGAGGTCGCCACCGCGCAGGATCGGCGACGCCATGAGGAACCAGCGCATGGCGTCCGAGCCGTCGCGGTCGAAGACCTCGTTGACGCTCGGGTAGTTCTTCAGCGACTTGGACATCTTCTGACCGTCGTCACCGAGCACGATGCCGTGCGCCACGCAGTCGCGGAACGCGGGACGGTCGAACAACGCCGTCGCGAGCACGTGCAGCGTGTAGAACCAGCCGCGCGTCTGCCCGTTGTACTCGACGATGAAGTCGCCGGGGTAGTGGTTCTCGAACCACGCCGCGTTCTCGAACGGGTAGTGCACCTGCGCGAACGACATCGAGCCCGACTCGAACCAGCAGTCGAGCACGTCCGGGATGCGCCGCATGACGGACTGACCGCTCGGGTCGTCCGGGTTCGGCCTCGTCAGCTCGTCGATGAACGGCCGGTGCAGGTTGTCCGGACGCACGCCGAAGTCGCGCTCCAGCTCGTCCAGCGACCCGTACACGTCCGTGCGGGGGAACTCGGGGTTGTCCGAGGTCCACACGGGCAGCGGCGAGCCCCAGTACCGGTTGCGCGAGATGTTCCAGTCGCGCGCGTTCTCGAGCCACTTGCCGAACTGGCCGTCCTTGATGTGGCCCGGCACCCAGTTGATCTGCTGGTTGAGCTCGACCATCCGGTCCTTGAACTGCGTGACCGCGACGAACCACGCCGACAGCGCGCGCTGGATCAGCGGGTTCGCACACCGCCAGCAGTGCGGGTACGGGTGGTCGTAGGTCTCGTGGCGCAGCAGCAGGCCCGCGTCCTTGAGGTCGCGGATGATCAGCTTGTTCGCCTCGAAGACGTGCACGCCCTGGTACGGCGCCACCTCGGCGGTGAACTTGCCGTCCGGCCCGACCGGCACGACGACCTCGATGCCCGCCGCGTCCGTCACGACCTTGTCGTCCTCACCGAACGCCGGTGCGATGTGGACGATGCCCGTGCCGTCGTCGGTGGTCACGTAGTCGGCCGTCAGGACCTGGTGCGCGTTCTCGCGGCCCACGAAGAAGTCGAACGGCGGCAGGTACTTCTTGCCGACCAGGTCCGAGCCCTTGCAGCGGGCGACGACCTCGGGCTCCTCGCCCAGCTCACGCGCGTACGCCGCGACGCGGGCCTCGGCCAGCAGGTACTTGTCGCCGTCGGAACCGACCACGGTCACGTAGTCGACGTCCGGGTGCACGGCGGCGGCCAGGTTGCTCGGCAGCGTCCACGGCGTGGTCGTCCAGACCAGGGCCTTCTCACCGGACTCGAGGCGCAGCGCCACCGTGACGGCGGGGTCCTGCCGGTCCCGGTAGGCGTCGTCCATCTTGGTCTCGGTGTTGGACAACGGCGTCTGGCAACGCCAGCAGTACCAGAGCACCCGGAAGCCCTCGTAGATCAAGCCCTTGTCCCACAAGGCCTTGAACGCCCACATGACGCTTTCCATGTAGTCGAGGTCGAGCGTCTTGTAGTCGTTGTCGAAGTCGACCCAGCGCGCCTGCCGCGTCACGTACTCGCGCCACTGGTCCGTGTACTGCAGCACGGACGTGCGGCAGGCCTCGTTGAACTTCTCGATGCCGAGCTCGTCGATCTCGTGCTTCTGCGTGATGCCCAGCTGCTTCTCGGCCTCGTACTCGGCCGGCATGCCGTGCGTGTCCCAGCCGAACCGGCGCTCGACGTGCTTGCCGCGCATCGTCTGGTAGCGCGGCACGACGTCCTTGACGTAGCCGGTCAGCAGGTGCCCGTAGTGCGGCAGACCGTTGGCGAACGGCGGGCCGTCGTAGAAGACGAACTCGTTCTCGCCGCTCTCGCCCACCGGGTTGCGGTCGATGCTCGCCTGGAAGGTCTCGTCGTCCTTCCAGTACCCGAGCACGTCCTGCTCGAGGTTCGGAAAGGACGGCTGCGCCGGGACCTCGTTCGCTCCGGCCCTGGGGTAGGCCATCTTCACTGCTCCTCGCGGTCAGATGCGACACGCGAGGACGACACGCCGATGTGGCTCGGCCTGCCGCGGTACCACCCCGCTTGCCCGTCTGACGACGAGCCTCTCGTTCTTCGGCTGTGACGGGCCGGCCCCGTCCGGT
Source organism: Lentzea sp. NPDC102401 (assembly GCF_044765805.1). Classification (NCBI taxonomy): domain Bacteria; kingdom Bacillati; phylum Actinomycetota; class Actinomycetes; order Pseudonocardiales; family Pseudonocardiaceae; genus Lentzea; species Lentzea sp. NPDC102401. The sequence continues at coordinate 369,412 of NZ_JBIWKS010000004.1, forward strand.
TCTACTGAGGCGCTCGCGCACCCGTTCTTCCGGAGGCTCCCCGGTGATGGCCGGATCGGTGCCTGTGAGTTACAGAGTAACCGCAGGCGCAAACCGTATGCTCGCGCGATGACGTTGACCATCGCGTTGTCGATCGTGCTGGCCCTGCTGTTCGTGGCGACAGGCGCGGGCAAGCTGTTCGGGGCGAAGGCGTCACTCGAGGCCCGCGACCACTTCCGGATGAACCCGGCGCTGTGGCGCACCATCGGCGCACTGGAGTGGGCCGGTGCGGCGGGCCTGGTCATCGGCCTGGTCACGTGGGAGTGGGTGGCGCACGCGGCCACCGTGGGGCTCGGGCTGCTGATGGTCGGTGCCACGATCACCCGGCTGAGGTACGACTCGAAGCCGGCGGGCGTGGTCGTGGACCTGGCGCTGCTGGGGTTGCTGATCATGCTGCTGTTCCTGGACCGGTGAGGCACGAGTTCCGCGTCCTCGGCGCACCTGAGATCCGGCTCGGCGCCGACCTCGTCGATGTCGGTCACGCCCGCCAGCTGAGCGTGCTGGCGGTGCTGCTGGTGGACGTCAACCAGGTCGTCGGCATCGACAAGCTGCTGGCACGGGTGTGGGACGACGCGCCGCCGCGGCAGGCCAAGGCCGCCCTGTACAGCTACATGTCCCGGCTGCGGACCGCGCTCGACGGCACCCCGATCGTCCGCCGCTCCGGCGGGTACGTGCTGGAGACCGACCCCGCGTCCATCGACCTGCACCGGTTCCGCTCTCTCGTCGCGCTCGGACGCCCCGACGAGGCCATGGCGCTCGTGCGCGGCGAACCGTTCGCGGGCCTGCACGGCGCGTGGTTCGCCGGCCTGCGCGAGACGCTGGCGGGCGAGATCACCGCCGCCGAGCTCGACCGCACCGACGCGCGCCTGGCCGCGGGTGAGCACCTCTCGCTGGTCGCCGAGCTGACCGCCCGCACGTCCGAACGCCCGCTCGACGAACGGCTCGCGAGCCAGCTGATGCGCGCGTTGATCGGCGCCGGTCAACGCCCCGAGGCGCTCGCCCACTACTCGCAGCTTCGCGACCGGCTCGCGGACGAACTGGGCCTCGACCCCGGTCCCGCGTTGCGCGACCTGCACGCGTCGTTGACTCAGCGTCCACAGTGGAGTCCACGCCAACTTCCCGCCGCTCCAACGGATTTCACCGGAATGACAGCCGAACTGGCTGCTCTCGACCTCGCCGGGCCGATCGTCACCATCACCGGTCCGGCAGGCACGGGAAAGACGCGGCTCGCGCTGCACTGGGCGCACGAACACGCCGCCGACTACCCGGACGGCCAGTTGTTCGTGGACCTCGACGGTTCCGATCCGGCCGACGTCGTCCGCGGGTTCATCACCGCGCTGGGCACCAGTCCCGACGGCATCCCACCGGAACCGCACGCGCAGACAGCGCTCTACCGCACGTTGCTGGCCGACCGCCGAATGCTGATCGTGCTCGACAACGCCGCCGACACCGCCCAGGTCGTGCCGCTGCTACCGGGTACGCCGCGGTGCCGTGTCGTCGTGACGAGCCGCGAACGCCTGCCCGGCCTCGTCACCGCGCACGGCGCACGCCCGGTGGTGCTCTGAGTAGATTCACGCATGGCGCACCGAGTTCCCCCTCCTCCAGACTTCTCGACGAGGTGATTGGGGGATCACGTGAAAATTCTGGCACTCGCCGCTTTGCTGAGCACCACCGTCGTCGCTCCGGTACAGGAGTTCTCCTTCGAGGCCGAAGCCAACGCCCGGCCGATCGGCGGCCGGTCCGCGACCTGGTCGGCTCCCGCCGATGAGATCCGGGTCGGGCTGCGCCGGTCCGACAACACGATCAGGATCCACGCCGAGCCCAACGGCGTGGAGGACTACGTCCTCGTCGAGCTGAAGCGGCACGACGAACAGCTGATCACCGCCGGCTCGTACCACGACGAGCAGGTCAGGGTCTTCGGCGACGGCTTCGTCTGCACCGACGACACGGCGGACTTCACCGTCGACCGCGTCGAGTACAACGCCGACGGCTGGACCGACGTGTTCGCGGCGTCGATCACGCACACCTGCGGAGACCAGCCCTTCAACGCGTTCCGGGCACGGGTCGACTTCAACCGCTGACATCTCTGGGGGAGTTCGTGATTCGAGCTGTTCTGACCGCATCCGCACTGCTGTTGGCCACCGCGACACCCGCCTCGGCCGACGCCACCGGCCACCTGATCTGGGACTCGGACGCCAGTGCGTGGCCCACCCAGGGCCGTTCCGGCACCTGGACGCCACCGGAGCTGTTCTCCGTGCGCGAGGACTCCGAGGAAGGCAACCTCATCCGGATCAAGGGCGAGTCCTCCGACGGGTGGGAGTACCTCATGATCGAGCTGTACCGCCACGACGGGCAGCGGATCACCGAGGGCCACTTCGAGGATCAGAAGGTCCTGGTCGTGAACCACGGCTTCGGCTGGTACGACAACGGCGGCGACTTCGACGTCACACACATCGCGTACAACGACGAGGGTCTGATCTCGGAGTTCGACGGCGCGATCGAACAGCACTACGAGGACAGGCCGGACAGCACGTTCCGGGCGAAGATCAGCTACCGGCGCTGACGTCTGGCGGGGTGGTCGTGTTCCGCCGGCGGAGCACGACCACCCCGGCCACCACGAGCAGCAGCACCACGCCGGTGATCGGCAGCACCCAGCGTTCGAGGAAGGTGTCCGACGCGGCCCCGGCGACCTCGTGTGCTCCATCGGCCAAGATGTCGTCCCGCGCCGCGGCGACGAACGACGGCACCTCGACCGCCCTGACGCCCGCCACGGCGTCCAGTTCCGTGCCCTGCCTGGTGATCGCGAGCGGGGTGAGCAGGACCAGCCCCTTCAGGCCGGAGATCCTCTCGGCTGTCGCGGCGACAACGGTGGCGCCGGTACCGGCCCCTGCGGCCACGATCGAGGTCGCGTCAAGACGCTGGAGTTCCCGCGCGGCGGCCATCACGTCCAGGCCGTACCGGTACTCGCCCCCTCGGAACGACCTCGGCTCGCGCCTGGTGGAGAAGCACCTGGTAACCGTCACCCGCGAACTGCCGGGCCAATGACAACCATCCGCTGCCGAGCACCAGCCCACGCAACACGACGTGATCATCGGTGCGGAAGCTGATCGCGTCACCACGCAGATCTGCGGGCGCGCACCGAGCCAGCTCAGGCTGAGCGGTCGCGGGGGCTGCACCGGCGAGGACGAATGCGGAAACGAGGGCCAGGGCTCTGCGCCTCATGGCTCGTTCGTACCGTCAGACCGCACGGTTCGTCCGCGGAACGGACGAAATCAGGCGGTACGGCTCCTGCGCACCAGCACCGCGTCAGGGGTGCAGTGGGCGCAAGGCGTGAACTGCAACTGCCGTGCCTCCTGCACCGGGAGGCCCAGCGTGGGCCTCCCGGCAAGCCAGGAGCACGAGCTCAGGTGATACCGGGGCCGCTCGTCCAGCACCCGGACCTCGTCCACCAGATCGGCCACGACGAGCAGGTCCGCCGCGTCGGTGTCCTCTTCCAGTGGTTCCTCGTCAGCGGGCGGCGTGTCGGCTTCCGCCGGCACCACTACCCGTTGATCATCAGCTACAGCTTGTTGATCTACACTCTGCGCGTCGGCAGCGGGGTCCCCCGGTCGCCGTCGCCACCAGTCCCAAGCAAGGACCAAGGCGGCGAGCACGCTCGCGCCCACGGACGACCACGCCCAGATCGTGTTGGACGTGGCCAGCGCAGGAACGAGCAACCCGAGGGCTGCCAGCACCAGAAGTAGAACTACGAAGAGCACCTAGCGAACAGTAGTTCAGCCCGCTTCAGCGCGTGCGCCGAACGAGTAGCCCTGGGAACGACCCTCGGACGGAGCGGCCGGGCCGCGGTCCTGGAGGTCGCGCAGGGACGACTCGAGCATCGTCTTCAGTCGCGTGCGGTACTCGCGCTCGAACGTCTGCAGCTTGTCGATCTGCTTCTCGAGCGTGTTCTTCTCCTGGGTGATGTTGCCCATCACCTCGGCGTGCTTGCGCTGCGCGTCACGGTCCAGCGCGGTGGCCTTCTCACGGGCCTGCCGCTCCAGAGTCTCCGAACGCGTCCGCGCGTCGTTGAGCATGGTCTCGGCACGCGTGCGTGCCTCGTTGACCATCGTGTCGGCCTTGGCGCGGGCCTCGGACAGCAGCTGCTCGGACTTCGTGCGGGCCTCGGACAGCATGCCGTCCGCTTCGGCCTTCGCCTCGCCCGTCAGCCGGTCCGCCATCTCCTGGGCGAGACCCAGGACCTTCGCGGCCTGCACGTGGTGGTCTCCGCCACCACCGGGGGACGTCTGCTCCATGACCGAAGGCGGCGGGACCGGCGCCAGGCGGCGCGGCTCCTCGACCGGCATACGGGTCGTCATGGGGCTGGAAGAAGCCTTGGCACGCGCGTCGTCGAGGTCGGCGCGCGACGTCTCAAGCTGCTGGTCGAGCTGCTCGACCTGCTGACGGAGGTCGTTGTTCTCCTCGATCAAGCGGGCGAGCTCGCCCTCAACCAGGTCGAGGAACGCGTCCACCTCGTCCTCGTTGTAGCCCCGCTTGCCAATCGGCGGCTTGCTGAATGCAACGTTGTGCACGTCAGCGGGGGTCAACGGCATCGGATCACCTCTCGCACTCCTGGGCTGCGGTCATCCCACGGTTCCCCGTCACCTGGGATCTGCGAATCGCATCAGAATGATAACGACTAGCCACAGCACAATAATCGATAGGTCCAGCCCGACGCCCCCGATCCGCACAGTCGGGATCACCCGACGGAGCAGGAGGACCGGTGGGTCGGTGACCGTGTACACGGTCTCAAGCGTCACGGCTACGCCGCCCGCCGGGCGCCATTCCCTCGCGAACGTCCTCACCATCTCGACCACGACACGCGCGGTCAGGAACAGGGAGAACGCGAACAGGACGTAGAAGATGACGAGCCAGATCGGGTCCACGGGTCAACTCTAACCGTGGTTCCCGAACCCACCCTCCGCCAGCTTCCTGCGGTCCTCCGCCGTGACGTCAACGTTCGGCGGTGAGAGAAGGAACACCCTGCTGGTGATCTTGTCCATGGACCCGCGTAGAGCGAACGCGAGTCCGGCCGAGAAGTCGACGAGACGCTTCGCGTCCGCGTCGTCCATGTCGGTCAGGTTCAAGATCACCGGTGTGCCGTCGCGGTAGTGCTCCCCGATCGTGCGCGCCTCGCTGTAGGTACGGGGGTGAAGCGTGGTGATGCGCGCCAACGGGTTGCTTGCCGGTTCGGCAACGGGACGCAGCCTGCTCACGGGCTCGCGCTGCGGCTCGACAGCGAGTGCGCCGTGCACGGGTGCATCGGCACTCCAGCGTCGCGTGCTCGAGGGGCTGCCCCCGCGCCGCGGCTCCGGCTCGTAGTCGTCCGACTCGTCGATGTCGGCCCGGTATCCGGAGCCCTGAAGCTCCGACCGGCCCGGTGTGAACACGCGGTTGCGCCGCGGGTATGGGTCGTAATCATCGGCCTCGGCCGCGTACTCGGACCGGTAGTCGCCGTAGCGGCCGCGGTCGTCGTCGTAGCCGGGGTCGTCTGCGTACTCGGCGGGGACCATCCCGAAGTAGGCCTTCAGCTTGTGCAAAGCGCTCATTCCAGCCCCTCCTCGGCGGTTCCCCACTCTTAGGGACGGTGCGGACGGTCCCGAGGTTCCCGACAACCTACGGCGAGGTTAGTCGCCGGCTGCCGAGCAACGCCGTTCCGACACGCACACAGGTCGATCCGTGCGAGATGGCATCTTCCAGGTCACCGCTCATTCCCGCTGACACTCCGATGGCAGTGGGATGATGATCACGTAGGCCAGATACCACCGAAACCAACGCCTGAAACGCCTGCGCTGGGTTCATCGTCCTGGGCGCGACAGTCATCGCACCCCGGAGAATAAGATCACCCGAACGAGTGATCACGCCAGCCAGTTCCGCCACATCCGCAACAGCAACCCCACCGCGCGATGTGTCACCATCGATGCTGACCTGCAGCAACACGTCGAGCGTCTTGCCTTTCGCGTGCGCCGCCCTGGCCAACGCCTCCGCCAGCCGGACGCTGTCCACCGAGTCGACCTGATCGGCCCACTCGACGACGGACTTCGCTTTGTTGCGCTGCAATCGCCCGACCATGTGCCAACGAGCTTCTTCGAGATGTCTCAATTGGCCGACCTTCACGCCGGCCTCCTGATCGCGATTTTCCGCGAAGTGCCGCAATCCGAGCCCGTAAAGGATCTCCACATCGCTCGCGGGCCACGTTTTCGTCACCGCGAGCAACATCACTTCGTCCCGAGCCCGCCCCGCCGCCTCACACGCCTTGGCGATGCGTTCCTCGACCTCGGCGAGGTTCTCCTTCAGCTCCTCGGCCCGGTTCACGGCTCGATCCAGATGACCGACGCGAGCCGCCCGGTGGGCGCCTGCCGCCGATGGCTGAACAGGTCCTTCTCCTCGAACGTGCACCGCGGGTCGACCCCGATCTTCCCGACCCCGGCGCTCCCGAGCTGGTTCCACAACCCGGCCCGAAGATCCAGCGCGGGCGTACCCTTCCGCGACTTGGACGCACTACCGGGCAAGTGCTTCTCGACGTCCCGCTGCATGTCCGCGGGCACCTCGTAGCACTCGCCGCACACCGAGGGCCCAAGCAGAACCTCGATGCGCTCAAGCTCGGCTCCCAGCGCCATCATCGCCTTGAGAGCCTCGACAACCACCCCGACCCGAGCCCCCACACGCCCGGCGTGCACCGCCCCGACGACCCCGGCCTCCTGATCGCCGAGCAACACCGGCACGCAGTCCGCCGTCAACACGACAAGCCCGAGACCAGCCCTTTTCGTCACAACAGCATCAGTGGCCTCAAGCGGCTCAGCCTGCGGCCCGTCCACGGTGGCAACAGTGCGCCCATGCACCTGCTCCATCCAGACCAACCGGTCGGGCGAAAGCCCGATGCCCTCCGCGAGCCGAGCACGATTGGCCTCGACCGCCTCCCCGTCATCCCCAACATGATCGCCGAGGTTGAACGACTCGTAGGGCCCCTTGGACACGCCACCGGCGCGGGTGGTGACAACACGACGAATGCGCACCCCCACACCCTAGTTCGCGCCACCGACACACTCCGGCAAGCCGCCCCAAGCCCACACGCACTCACGGCACCCACCCACCCACCCACCCGCGACGCCGAAGGCGAGCCGTTCTTACCGAGCGGGCCCGGCGGTGGGGTCCCGTCACGAGTCGCACCACAGCACTTGCTGCACCTGAGGGGTGAGGTCAAGTCGACACGCTTTTCGTCGACTTGACCTCACCCCTCAGGTGTGGCCCGCTCCTGGTGCGGCTCGTGGCGGGACCCCACCGCCAACGCAACCCACTACGCAACAGGCAGCCGCCCAACGCAACAGGCGTGCCATCCACCCACCCACGGCGCCCTCCCCCCGATCAGATTGCCGGGGGTCTGGGGGCAGAGCCCCCAGGGGAAGCACCCAACGCAAGCTGGCCGCCCGCAAGGCGACCACCCGTCCGGCCGCGGATCGCAAGGTGACCACCCGCACGGTCACGACCCGCAAGGCGACCACCCGCACGGCCGCGACCCGCAAGCCGACCACGTGCACGGTCACGACCCGCCCAACGCAGGCCGGCCGCCCGCAAGCCAACCGCCCGCCCGGTCAGGCCCCCGCCCGGTCAGGCCCCCCGCCCGGTCGCAACCCGCCCGGTCACAACCCGCGAGGCCAACGCAAGCCCCCAGGCAAGCCGACCACCCTCAAAGCCGCCACCCGCCAGACCAACGCCCCAACGGAGACCAAGCTGACGCAGGCGTCCCCCCAACAGGAAGACCCCCTGAGCCCAAACGCTGCTCAGGGGGTCCGACAAGATCATCGCCACAAGTCACAAGGCCGCATCTACCCCGGCCTAACCCAGCACAGCCGCACCCAGCAGCCGCGCCGGCACATCACCGCCGCATGAACGGCGGCACGTCCACCTCGTCATCCGGGTCCTCGGTGACCGGCACCGGCCGAGAAGGCAACGACCCGTTCGGCGAAAGCGACCGAGGCACAGAAGGCACGTACCCGTTCCCCTGAGCCGGCGAGGGCTGCGGCGGCACAGTCGTCTGAGGCTGCTGCACAGGCGGAGCCTGCCGAACCTCGGGCTGCGCCTGCTGCACGTGCTGCACCGGCTGCTGAACCGGAGGCGCCTGCACGGGCGGCGGAGTCTGCGCCACCGGCTGCTGGACGTGCGTGGGCACCGCGGTGGCAGAGGCGATGGGTCCGGTAGCGGTCCGAGGCTGCGAGGACAGCGCCGTCGGCTCCAGCTTCTTGTGCGTGGGGCCGCCGCTGTCGAAGCCGGCCGCGATCACCGTGACCCGGACCTCGTCGCCCAGGGAGTCGTCGATGACCGTACCGAAGATGATGTTCGCGTCCGGGTGCGCGGCCTCCTGGACCAGCGACGCGGACTCGTTGATCTCGAAGAGGCCCAGGTCGGAGCCGCCGGCGATCGACAGCAGCACGCCGTGCGCGCCCTCCATCGAGGCTTCCAGCAGCGGCGAGTTGATGGCCTTCTGCGCGGCCTGCACCGCTCGACCCTCTCCTCTGGCCGAGCCGATGCCCATCAACGCCGAACCCGCGCCGGACATGACCGACTTGACGTCGGCGAAGTCCAGGTTGATCAGACCGGGGGTCGTGATCAGGTCGGTGATGCCCTGGACACCGGAGAGGAGCACCTCGTCCGCGGACCGGAAGGCGTCCATCAGGCTGACGCCGATGTCGCCGAGCTGCAGCAGCCGGTCGTTGGGGATGACGATGAGCGTGTCGCACTCGTTGCGCAGGGCCTGGATGCCGTCTTCCGCCTGCTTGGCGCGGCGCTTGCCCTCGAACGAGAACGGGCGCGTCACCACGCCGATGGTCAGTGCGCCGAGCTTGCGGGCGATCGAGGCCACGACCGGCGCGCCGCCGGTGCCCGTGCCGCCGCCCTCACCCGCGGTCACGAAGACCATGTCGGCCCCCTTGAGGACCTCCTCGATCTCCTCGCGGTGGTCTTCGGCGGCCTTGTGGCCGACCTCGGGGTTCGCACCCGCGCCGAGGCCACGCGTCAATTCGCGGCCGATGTCGAGCTTGACGTCGGCATCAGACATCAGCAAGGCCTGGGCGTCGGTGTTCACCGCGATGAACTCGACGCCCTTCAGCCCGACCTCGATCATGCGGTTGACGGCGTTGACGCCGCCTCCACCGATGCCGACGACCTTGATCACCGCGAGATAGTTGTGCGGGGGCGTCATCGGATCCGCCTTCCTGATCGTGGTCCGCGCTGTGCTGGGTGAGATGCACCCGGATTGAAACTCTCAACCTCTCATCGAGGTTCAGAGTTATGTCAACCCCATATGTTCCTGCTGGACGGTAAGCACCGACGGTGCGTCGGTCCAGCAGCCACGCCGTAGGGTCCCAACACTGTGCGCTACTACTCCCCGGTCGTGCCGTCAAGTAGTTGCGCGCGATCCTGAGGACGACGCACCGCAAGCCTAGTCGGACGTCGAATGAGAGATCGTCTCGCCCATCCCTACGTCACTTCCACACCTTTCCAGGCGTCCCGTCGCCACCGTCGGTAGATGGGGATGAAGATGCTGAGCGTCGTGCTGGCCGCGATCGCTCTGGGGGCAGTGACGGCCGCACCCGCGAGTGCGGCGCCGGAAGGCAATCCGATCATCGAGATCAGCAGTGTCGCGCACGGCCAGTGCCTGCAACCGAACCCGCGGGACGGCCTGCACGAACTCGCCGCCTGCGACGACACGCCCAGCCAGCGCTTCGAGCAGATCCCGCTGGGCAACGACCGACATCTGCTGCGCAACCTCGGCACGCGCTCGTGCATGGACACGACGTTCGGGCTGTGGCACGACGTCTGCGACGACGAGGCGGAGACGACCCAGTTCGCCGAACTGGTGCCGGACGTGGCGGGCACGGTGCGGATCAAGTTCGGTCAGGTCTACGCCGACACCACGGAAGGTGTGTGGACCTGGGAGTTCGCCGACACGAACCACCAGCGCTGGCGGGTGCGGCAGACCGGCACCGCGGTGCCCGTCGACACCGCCGGCCAGATCGTTCGCATCGCGAGCGTGCACGACACCAGCTACGGCTGCGTGACGCCGACGGGATACAGCTCGTCGGTCTACCACCAGCCCTGCGCGGACGTGCCCGAGCAGAAGTTCCAGCGGATCGAGATCGGTGGCGACACCATGCTGCGCAACATCGCGTCGGGCAAGTGCGTCTCAGCGAAGCACGGAGGCATCAACGCCTACGAGTTCGACTGCGACCCGGCCGACGCCCAGCAGCTGTGGACGTTCGAACCGGTCAGGACCGGCGACTTCCGCATCCGGCAGTCCTCCGACCAGCGCTACCTCATGCCGGTCGGGCGGGAGCTGTGGATCAACACCCGCGGCAGCACCTACACCACCTTCGAGAGCTGGACCATCAGCGTCGCCTAGTCCCCGACGGTGCCGTCCAGCAGTTCCCTGACGACGTCCAGCTGACCGGCGTGCCGGGCGGTCTCCTCGATGACGTGGGCGAGCACCCATCGGGCCGAGACCGCCCGATCGCCCCGGAACGGCACCTCGGCGTCGAGCTCCAGGCCGGCGAGGATCTCCCGGCTCACCGAGCACTGCGCGCGGTAGTCCGCGAGGAACCCCGCGAGGGTCTCGCCCTCCTCCACGCGCCAGTCCGCGTCGGGGTCCTCCATCGTGTACGGGGCCCGCGACGCACGTCCCGCGAGCACCACCTCGAACCAGTGGTGCTCGACCCACCGCACGTGCTTCACCACGCCGGCCGCCGTCGTGAGCTTCGACGGCAGCACCGCCCGCGACGCGTCGCCGTCGGCCAGGCCCTCGACCTTCAGTTCGATCGTGGCGCGCAGGTAGTCCAGCAGGGCCGTGTACGTCGCGCGCTCATCGGCGACGAGTGGTGGTGCGGTGCGTGTCATGCGGCGCAGCCTGCATGAGGGTCAACGCGGCCGCACCGCATTTATCCGCCGGGCCGCGAGCCGTCCGGAGATCAGGACCGGCGGCACACCGACACCCGGTGTGGTCCCCGCGCCCGCCAGCGCCACGTTCTCAGCGCCTCGCACGACGTTGCGCGGCCGGAACGGTCCCGTCTGCGCGAAGGTGTGCGCGAGCCCGAACGGCGTCCCCGCCGCGTTGCCCCAGTCCGCGGGCGTCACGAGCACCTCGTCCCGCACCGCCGCGCCGAAGCCGTCCAGCCCGCGCGCTTCCAGCGTCCGCACCAGCTCGTCGCGATAGCGGGGTCCGACGCGTTTCCAGTCGATCGGTCCGGTCCTGAGGTTCGGACACGGCGCCAGCACGTAGTGCAGCCCGTCCCGCGCGTGCGTGACGAGCAACGACGGATCGGACATCAACCGTCCCTTGTGGACGATCTCGTCGAACGTGCCCCGCCACGCCGCCCCGAACAGGATGTTGTGGTGCCCGAGGTCCCACGTGCGGTCCGTCGCGGCGTGCAACACCACCGCAGATGGCGACCACCGATGTGGCAGCACCCTCTGCGGAGACTTCCCGAGCAACCGGTAGGCGTCCGGCAGCTCACACGCCAACACCACCGCGTCACACTCGATGCGCTCCTCAGCGGTGTGCACGGCCACCACACGCGCACCTCGCCACTCCAGCCGTGTGACCGTTGCGTCGTAACGGAACTCCGCGCCGTGCTTCGTCGCAGCTGCGGCCAGCGCCTGAGGCACCGCATGCATCCCGCCGCGCGGGTAGTACACGCCCGCGATGGTGTCCATGTACGCGATGACCGCGTACGCCGCGAGAGCCCGCTGTGGCGGCACACCGGCGTACAAAGCCTGGAACGAAAAGAGTCTGATCAGCCGTTCGTCCCGCAAGAATCGCCGCAGCCGAGGTTCCAGCCGCCCGAACCCGCCCAGCGCCGCCAGCTTCACGAGCTCCGGCCGCAGCAGGTCGAACGGCGAGTCGAAGTTCGCGCCGATGAAGTGCTCGCGCTGCACCGAGTACAGCTCACCGAGCCATCGTCGCAGCTCCCGGTACCCGGCCGCTTCCCTTGCGCCGCAGACGGTGCGGACCTCGTCCTCCATCGCGGCCGCATCGGTGTGCACCGCGATACCCGACCCGTCCGCGAACCGGGCGCGATAGGCGGGATCGACCCGTTCGAGCGTCAGCCAGTCGGAAAGCCGTTCCCCCACCGCATCGAACGCCTCCTCCAGGTACTCGGGCATCGTCAGCACGGTCGGCCCGCTGTCCGCGGTGAACCCGCCGACGCGAACGGTGCCGGCCCGGCCACCCGGTGCGTCGGCCTTCTCGAGCACGGTGACCCGGCGACCGGTTCCCCGCAGGTGCAACGCAGAGGACAGTCCGGCGAGACCGGCGCCCACAACTACGACGTGGCCCGGCACGAGTACTTCCTTCGGGTGACAACGATCATTCTGGCTAATACCGCGAGTGGCTGTCCGATGAGCACGTTAGTCGTTCATCACCAGGAGGCATGTCTTGGCACCCGCACCCGCGTCCGTGCGTTCGCTCGTCATCGAGGCGATCGTGTTGGAACTCGTCACGAGCAGGCTGGGCAGCCTCGTCGTACGGGTCGCGATGGCGCGGCTGAGGCCGAACGGCTAGCGGCGATCCTCAGGAGAATCCCTTGTGCTCCCAGCCGAATCCTCGGTCCCCGTACCGGCGTTCGCGCCGGCTCCCGACGCCGTCAAGGCCGCCGGCACCACGGCGCTGACAGCACGACCTCGAACTGAAGGACCGCAGTGGAACCATTTCCACCAGTAGAGACCGTAGGACCGGAGCCACCACCGAAACGCCGGCCGCCGTGGCTGGCGATCGGCTTCGCGCTGGTGGCACTGACAGCGGGCGGACTCGGGTTCGGCTTCGGCCGTGCCTCAGCGGAGTGGGGCGCCCCCGACACGTTCTCCGTGGACGGCAGCATGACCGTCGCCGGGTACTGCGGGTCGGGTGGCTACAGCGACATGCGCGACGGCGCGCAGGTGGAGATCGTCAACCAGGACAACAAGGTGCTGGGTGTGTCCACGCTCAAAGAGGACAAGGGCAAGGACAGCTGCTACTTCACCTTCACGGTGCGGGACCTGCCCTCAGGCGAGCGCCTCTACGGCGCGAGCACCGGCAACTCCAACCGCGGTGTGATCTGGAAGACGCAACAGGAGGCCATGACAGAGGGCTTCCACCTGACTCTGGGCTAGGAAACCGTGGCCAGGTCAGGTGATGACACGTCGTAGGTCTTGCCCTCCCGTGTGAGCAGCACGAGCAGCACGGCCCCCTTGCGCGCCGTGTCGTCGGAGCTGCCCCACTTCACCACGCGGTCCCCCGTGAGCGTCAGCTTCACGTCGGCACTGGTCGTCGCCGCCACCGACACCACCTCGGGCCGCAGCTTCTCCGGCAGCCCGTTCACGACCCCGACCACGGCGCGAGTGGCCGGGTCCGAGGACGAGGGCAGGGTGAGCACCAGTTCGGGGACGCCCGGCGCGGCGGCCGGGAGGATCGCGTAGTCCTTGCCGGTGGAGTCGATCAGGTGGAAGCCGTCGGGCAGCTTCACCGAGCCGACCGGGGCGCGTTCGGTGATCAGCAGCCGGACCGTGCCGGGGAGCTGGCGTTCGACCTCGACCGCGGCGACGCGCGGGATGCCCGCCACGCGGTCGTGGATCTCCTGGAGGTCCAGGCGCACCAACGGGGAGCCGGAGTCGATCGCCGCGACGGCACGGACCTCGTCCTCGGTCAGCGCCACGTTGCCGCGGACGTCGACCTGGCGGACGCCCAGCAACGGCGTGAAGAACACGCAGTAGGCCAAGGCCAGCACGGAAATCACGGACAGCAACGCCACCAGGCGGCGGCGCAGGATCACCCTGCGCCGCGCCCGGTGCTCAGCACTCTTCGGTCTCCGGTTCGCGGAGCGAACTCGCGTGGACCTGCCGCGAACCGGTGCGCTCATGACAGGGCGCTGACGATCTCGGGGCCGAGCATCGTCACGTCGCCCGCACCCATGGTCACCACCAGGTCGCCCTCACGCACCAGTGACGCCACCAGCGCCGGCACCCGGTCGAACGAGGGCTCGTAGTGCACGGAAGCCGTGACCTGGTCCGCGATCAGGGCACCGGTCACGCCGGGCTCCGGCTCCTCGCGCGCGCCGTAGACGTCCAGCACGACGACCTCGTCCGCCAGCGACAACGCGGCGGCGAACTCGGTCGCGAACGTACGGGTCCTGGAGTACAGGTGCGGCTGGAACACCACGACGACACGGCCGGCACCCGCGACCGGACGCGCGGCACGCAGCTGTGCGTCGACCTCGGTCGGGTGGTGCGCGTAGTCGTCGTAGACGGACACGCCGTTGCCGCGGCCCTTGAACTCGAACCGCCGCCGCACGCCACCGAAGGCGGCGAGGCCTTCGAGCAGCCCGGCCTGGTCGGCACCGAGCTCCAGACCGGCCAGCAGCGCGGCGATCGCGTTCAACGCCATGTGCTCGCCCGGCACCGCGACCCGGACCTCGACCGCCACGCCGTCGATCTCGACCGACGCCAGGCCACCGGACTCGAGCGGCTTGTAGTCGACGAGACGCGCGTCGGTGGCCGAACGTCCGTACTCGCGCACCCGGATCCCACGCGCGCGAGCCTCGGTGATCAGCCGCGCCGCGCCGGGATCGTCCACACAGGACACCAGTACGCCGCCGGGCACGATCCGCTCCAGGAACGAGTCGAACACGGCCGTGTAGGCCTCGACGGTGCCGTGGTGGTCGAGGTGGTCGGCTTCGACGTTCGTCACGACGGCGACGGACGGCGAGAAGAACAGGAAGGAGCCGTCGGACTCGTCCGCCTCGGCCACGAACACGCCACCGGTGCCCTGGTGGGCGTTGGCGCCGGACTCGTTCAGGTCGCCGCCGATCGCGAACGACGGGTCGACGCGGCAGTGCTGCAACGCGACGGTGAGCATCGACGTGGTCGACGTCTTGCCGTGCGTTCCGGCGACACACACGACGCGATGGTCTTCCATCAACGCCGCGAGAGCCTCGGCACGGCGCAGCACGGTGATGCCGCGCTCACGGGCCGCCGCGTACTCCGGGTTCGTGTCCTTGATCGCGGTCGACACCACGACCTCGGTCGGACCGCCGACGAGCTGGTCCAGGTTCGACGCGTCGTGGCCGACGGCGATCCGCGCGCCCTGGGCGCGCAGGGCCAGCACGGTCCGCGAGTCCTTGGCGTCCGAACCGGACACCTGCGCGCCTCGGGCCAGCAGGATGCGGGCGATGCCGCTCATGCCGGCACCACCGATGCCGACGAGGTGAACTCGTTCGAGACTCACTTCTTGATCACCTCCAGCACGGAGCGGGCCAGGATCTCGTCCGCTTCGCGGCGGCCGGTGCCGAGCGTCGCGGCGGACATCTGCGCGAGCCGGTTGCGGTCCGCCATCAGCGGCACCACCAGCGACGCGACCAACTGCTGCGTCAGTTCCGAGTCCGGCACCAGCAGGCCACCGCCCGCGGAGACGACCGGGCCGGCGTTCAAAGCCTGCTCACCGTTGCCGATCGGCAGCGGCACGAAGATCGCGGGCAGGCCGACGGCCGACACCTCGGCGACGGTCATCGCGCCCGAACGGCACAGCACGGCGTCCGCGGCGGCGTACGCGAGGTCCATGCGCTCCAGGTACGGCACCGGCACGTACGCCGGAGCGCCCGGAACCTGTTGCACCGCAACGGAGTTCTTCGGGCCGTACGCGTGCAGCACGCCAACGCCGGCGCGGGCGAACTCCGCCGCCACGGGCGCCACGGCCTCGTTGATCGAACGCGCGCCCTGCGAACCGCCGAACACCAGCAGCACCGGTGCGTGCGGGTCCAGGCCGAAGAAGCGGCGGGCCTCGTCGCGCAACGCGGCGCGGTTCAGCGTCGTGATCGACTGGCGCAGCGGGATGCCGATGATCTCCGCGTCGGTGAGACCGGAGTCCGGCACGGCCGCGGCGACGTGCGCGGCGAACTTGGCGCCGACCTTGTTCGCGAGCCCGGCCTTGGCGTTCGCCTCGTGCACGACGATGGGGATGCGGCCACGCGCGGCCAGGTACGCGGGCAGCGCCACGTAGCCGCCGAACCCGACGACGACGTCCGCGCCGACGCGCTCCAGCACCTCACGGGTCTGCTTCACGGCGCCGCGCACGTTCAGCGGCAGCTTCAGCAGGTCCAGCGTGGGCTTGCGCGGCATCGGCACCGGCGGGATCAGCTCCAGCGGGTACCCGCGGGCCGGCACGATCTTGCTCTCGAGGCCGCGCGCGGTGCCGAGCGCGACGACGCGCGCGTCCGGCCGCAGCCGCATGACCGCGTCGGCCAGCGCCAGTGCCGGCTCGATGTGACCCGCGGTGCCACCACCTGCGACCACGACGCACGGACCACTGGGGGCAGGGTGCCCGGTCAAGACTTCTCCCAAATTGTCGGCGAAGAGATGATCGATCAGTTGTATCGCCCGCGACCGCGGGTCGACCGGCCTTGCTCTGAACGGCCCTGTGTCCGCCGCGATTCGCGGCGACGGTACTCCGAAGGCGGAGCGGAGCGTCCAGCCATACGACGTTCGTCGACGACCGGGAGTTGCGCGGTGCGCCTGCCCGGTGCGCGTGGAGGCGTGGACGGACGGACCGGCTTGCGCTTGGCGGGCGGCCGGTACGCCTCGGGAGCGGGCAGCCTGAGCAGCCCGCCGACCCGGCCGGGACCGAGCGAACGCAGCGCCGCCACGGCGTCGGGCTCGTGCCGGGCGCAGTTCGCGAGGATGCCGAACACCACCATGGTCGTCACGACCGAGGTGCCACCGGAGGAGATCAACGGCAGCGTGAGGCCCGTGACGGGCAGCAGCCGCACGACATAGCCGATGTTGATCGCGGCCTGCGCGACCAGCCACACCGTCAGCGTCGCGGACACGATCCGGATCCACGGGTCGGTGTTGCGCGACGCGATCCGCAGGCCGACCCACGCGAGCATGCCGAACAGCACCAGGACCAGCGCACATCCGACGAACCCGAGCTCCTCGCCGATGACGGCGAAGATGAAGTCCGACTCGACGTTGGGCAGGTACCGCCACTGCGAGCTCCCCCGCGCGAGGCCCTTGCCGAACAGGCCGCCCTCGGCGAGCGCGAACATCGCCTGACGGGCCTGGTGACCCGCGCCCTCGGGGTCGGCGTCGGGGTTGAGGAACGTCGTCACGCGCTGCAGCCGGTACGCGGCGCCGATCGCGAGGACGAAGGCACCCGCCACCGCGCCGCCGGCGATCACGCCGAACAGCCGCATCGGCGCGCCCACGAACCACAGCAGGCTGATCAGCACCACACCGAGCGTGATCGTGCCGCCGAGGTCGGGCTGCAGCATGACCAGCGCGAACACCAGCATCGCGACCGGCACGACGGGCACCAGCAGGTGCCGGTACTGCGAGAGCAACGCCCGCTTGGTGACCAGGACGTGCGCGCCCCACAACGCCAGCGCGAGCTTCACGGCCTCGATCGGCTGGAACGAGATCGGCCCGACGGTGAACCACGACCGGGCACCACCGCGGACGTCGCCCAGCGGCGTCAGCACCAGCGCCAGCAGCACCACGCCGATGGCCATCGCGGCCGTCGAGAAGTGCCGGAGCTTGCGCAACGGGAACCGCAGCATCACCCAGAACAGCACGGCGCCGATGCACACGTAGATCAGCTGCTTCTGGAACACGCTGTACGCGGACACGCCCGACGCGACCTGTCCCGGAGCCGACGCGGACAGCACCATCACCAGGCCGAGCACGGTGAGCATGCCGAAGATCGCGAGCAACAGGTGGAAGTCGGCCAGCGGCCTGCTCATCCACGACGTCAGACCGCTGCGCAACGAGGCGACGCGGCCCGCGGGACGAACCTTCCGCTTGCTTCTCGGCTTGTCGGCGACGACGGTCACCAGATCATCGTCTCCTGTGTCAAGCGCTCGAACGGGGATTCCTGGGGCGTGTCGCCCGTTTCGAACCCTACCGGCCACCCGTGAGGCGCTTTACAGCATCCGTGAACGCCTGTCCGCGATGTGCGTAGTCGCTGAACATGTCCATCGACGCCGCCGCCGGTGCGAGCAGCACCGTGTCGCCGGACTGCGCGAACTCCTGCGCGGTGCGGACGATCTCCTGCATCGGGTCCTCGTCGCCGGCGACGTCGAGCACGCGGACCGGCACGTCCGGCGCGTGCTTCGCCAGCGCGTCCGCGATGACCTGGCGATCGGCGCCGATCAGCACCGCTCCCCTCAGCCGATGGGCCTCGGTGCGGACCATGTCCTCGACCGACGCGCCCTTCAGCAGGCCACCGGCGATCCAGACCACGCTGTCGAACGCTCGCAGGGAGGCCACGGCCGCGTGCGGGTTCGTCGCCTTCGAGTCGTTGACGTACTTGACGTCCGCGGCGTCGACCGTGACGAGCACGGCACGGTGCGCGGCCGGTTCGAACGCCTCCAAGCCCTCGCGCACGGCCTCGGACGGCACGCCGTACGCGCGCGCCAGTGCCGTGGCGGCGAGAGCGTCGGCGATGCCGGGAGGGCCTGCCGGGCGGATCTTCGCGATCTCGACCAGCGCCTCGTCGTCGGCGAACGCGCGGTCGACCAGCCAGCCGTCGCGCACGCCGAGCTGGCCGTCCTCCGGTTCGTCGAGGGTGAAGCCGATCCGGTCCCGCGCGGGTGAGGCCTCCAGCAGGTCGCCGACGAGTTCGTCGTCGAGCCAGCCGATCGCCACCTCACCGGTGAGGATCTGGGCCTTGGCCTGCGCGTAGGCGTCCATGCCGCCGTGCCAGTCGAGGTGGTCCTCCGCGAGGTTGAGCAGCGCGCCCGCCTGCGGCCGGACCGAGGGCGCCCAGTGCAGCTGGAAGCTCGACAGCTCCACCGCGAGCACCCGGCGGCCCGCCAGCAGCGCGTCCACGACCGGCAGGCCGACGTTTCCGCAGGCCACGGCGTCCGCGCCGGCGGCGTGCAGGATCGACTCCAGCATGCCGACCGTCGTGGTCTTGCCGTTCGTGCCGGTCACCGCGAGCCACACCGGCGGGTCGGCGAGTTCGGTGCCCATCCGCCAGGCCAGCTCGACCTCGCCGATCACCTCGATGCCCGCCGACGAGGCGGCCGCGAGCAACGGGCTCGACGGCTGCCAGCCCGGACTCGTGACGACCAGCGACGTCCCGGCGGGAGGCTCGACCAGCCCCGGCACCAGTTCGACGCCTTCGAGCATGGTCTCCAGAGCCGCCAGCCGTTCCGGCGACGAGTCCGTCACCACGACCTCGGCGCCCGCCGCGAGCAACGCCTCCGCGGCGGACCTGCCGGTCACTCCAGCACCGGCCACCAGCACCTTTGTTCCGGCCAGCTTGGTCATAGCTCTAGAAACCGCCCGTCAGCCACTCGCTGTAGAACACGCCGAGACCGAACATGCAGCAGATGCCGCCCATCAACCAGAACCGGATGATGACAGTGGTTTCCGCCCAGCCGGCCAGCTCGAAGTGGTGGTGGAACGGCGCCATTCGGAACAGGCGCCGTCGTGAGGTGCGGAAGACCGCGACCTGCAACGCCACCGACAGGGCCTCCACCACGAACAGACCACCGATGACGATCATCAGCAGCTCGGTGCGGGTCGCGATCGCGAGACCGGCGACGAGGCCGCCGAGCGCGAGCGAGCCGGTGTCACCCATGAAGATCTTGGCCGGAGCGGCGTTCCACCACAGGAAGCCGATGCAGCCCGCCATCGCGGCCGCGGCGATCACCGCGAGGTCCAGCGGGTCGCGCACGTCGTAGCAGCCGGCCACGGCGTAGCTCGAGCAGTTGTAGCGGAACTGCCAGAACGAGATCACGACGTAGGTGCCGAACACCATCGCCGACGAACCGCCGGCGAGGCCGTCGAGGCCGTCGGTCAGGTTCACGGCGTTCGACCACGCGGCGACCATGCCGTAGCAGAAGACGATGAACCCGATGACGCCGAACGAGACCACGGTGATGTCGCGGACGAACGACAGGTTGACCGACGCGGGCGTCAGGCCGTCCTTGTTCGGGAACTGGAGCACCAGGATCGCGAACGTGATCGTCGCGATGAACTGGCCGACCAGCTTCGCCGTCTTGTTCAGGCCCAGGTTGCGGGCCTTGCGGATCTTGATGAAGTCGTCGAGGAAGCCGACGATGCCCAGCGACGTCGTCAGCATCAGCACGAGCAGGCCGGACGCGGTCGGGGTCTGGCCGGACGCCGAGGCCGACATCGAGTTCACGAGGTGCGTGCCGAGATAACCGGCCCACATCGCGACCAGGATGGCGAGGCCACCCATGGTCGGCGTACCGCGCTTGGTCTTGTGGTGCTGCGGACCGTCCTCGCGGATCTCCTGGCCGAAGCCCTGGCGAGAGAAGATCTTGATCAGGTAGGGCGTCAGCAGGATCGACACTGCCAGTGCGATCGCTGCGGCGATCAGGATGCTCTTCACTTGGTTCCTGCCTCCAGCAGGGCCTCGGCAATGCGCCACAGGCGATAGGCGTTCGATGCCTTGACCAGCACGACGTCACCGGGCCGGACTTCCCCCTGGAGCAGCGCGATCGCCGCGTCCGCGTCCGGCACCCTGACGGATTCGTCTCCCCAAGATCCTTCCAGGTGCGCACCCTGGTGCATCGCGCGGGCCGCCTCACCGACGACCACGAGCTTGCTGATGTCCAGGCGCACCACCAGGCGGCCGATCTCGTCGTGCTCGCGCACCGCGTCGTCGCCCAGTTCCGCCATCGGGCCGAGGACGGCCCAGCTGCGGCGGGCGGGCGTGGTGGCGCGCGAGATCGTCGCCAGCGCCTTCAACGCCGCCCGCACCGAGTCGGGGTTCGCGTTGTACGCGTCGTCGATGACGGTCACGCCGTCCGCCCGGTCGGTGATGACCATGCGGTGCGCGGAGACCCGTTCCGCCGCACCGAGCCGCTGCGCCACCTCGGCCGGCGTGGCGCCCAGTTCGAGGGCGATCGCGGCCGCGACCAGCGCGTTGCCCACCTGGTGCGGGCCGTTCAGCGACAGCTTGACCTGGGCGTCGCCCTGCGCGGTCTTCAGCGTGAAGCTCGCGCGGGCCTGCTCGTCCAGCTCGATGTTCTCGGCGCGGACGTCCGCGTTCGGGCTCTCGCCGACCAGGACGACCTTGGCCTTCGTGCGGCTGGCCATGCCCGCGACCAACTGGTCGTCGGCGTTCAGAATCGCGACGCCGTCTTCGGGCAGCGATTCGATCAGCTCGCCCTTGCCCTGCGCGATGCCTTCACGCGAGCCGAACTCGCTGAGGTGCGCGGTGCCGACGTTGAGCACGGCACCGAACTTCGGCGGCGCGATCTCGGTCAGGTTCGCGATGTGGCCGATGCCGCGTGCGGACAGTTCGAGCACGAGGAAGCGGGTGTCCTCGGTGGCGCGCAGCGCGGTCCACGGGTGGCCGAGCTCGTTGTTGAACGAACCGGGTGGCGCGATGGTCTCGCCCGTCGGGCTGAGCACCTGGGCGATGAGGTCCTTGGTGGACGTCTTGCCCGCCGAGCCGGTGATGCCGATGATCGTGAGGTCCTTGAGGCGGTCCGTCACGTGGCGGGCGAGCTTGGCCAGCGCTTCGAGCACCGCGGCGCCCTCGCCGGTCGTGTCGCCGGCGAGCACGTAGGCGTTGGCGTGCTTGGTCCGCACCGGCGGCGCGATCACCGCGGGAGCGTCGACCTCGCGGCCGGCCAGCACACCGGCCGCGCCCGACGCCACGGCCTGCGCGGCGAAGTCGTGGCCGTCCACGCGCTCACCGGGCAGTGCCAGGAAGAGGCCCCCCTCGGTGACCTTGCGGGTGTCGAACTCGATGGAGCCGGTGACCACCGGACTGCCATCGGTCGCGTGCAGGCGTCCGCCGACGATCTCAGCGATCTCGGCGAGCGTGAGTGCGATCAACGGTGCGCCTCTCTGATCGCGGCGGTCAGCGTCTCGACGTCCGAGAACGGTTGGATCACGCCGGCGATCTCTTGTCCCGTCTCATGTCCCTTGCCCGCCACGACGACGACGTCGCCCGGAAGAGCCAGCTCGACGGCCTTGCGGATCGCGAGCCTCCGGTCGCCGATCTCGAGCACCTCGCCCCTGTCGTGCGCGGCGAGGGCCCCTTCGAGCATGGCGGCCCGAATAGAGGACGCGTCTTCGCTCCTGGGGTTGTCATCGGTGATGATCAAAACCTCGGCCCGTTCGGCGGCGGCCTCGCCCATCAACGGCCGCTTGGCGCGGTCCCGGTCGCCACCGCAGCCGAGCACGATGATCACCCGGCCGTCGGTCTTGGCGCGCACGGCGTCGAGCGCGAGCGCGACGGCGGCGGGCTTGTGCGAGTA
Source organism: Lentzea sp. NPDC102401 (assembly GCF_044765805.1). Lineage (NCBI taxonomy): Bacteria > Bacillati > Actinomycetota > Actinomycetes > Pseudonocardiales > Pseudonocardiaceae > Lentzea > Lentzea sp. NPDC102401. The sequence continues at coordinate 391,749 of NZ_JBIWKS010000004.1, forward strand.
GTCGACGACGGCCGTGAAGTCCTGGCCCTCGTCGATCCGCTGCATGCGGCCGGGCACCTGGACGTTGCGCAGGCCCTCCGCGATCGCCTCGGCGCCGATGCCCTCCACGTGCAGGCAGGCGATGGCGAGCAGGGCGTTCGCGACGTTGAAGCTGCCCGCGAGCGGGAGGTGGATCTCGATGTCGAGACCGGGGCCGTGCGCGGTGAACGTCTGCTCACCGGTCGGCGACACCTGGATCTCGCTCGACGTCCAGTCTGCGGGCTTGGTCGTGGCGACGGTGATGGTGCCGGGCTTCACGAGCCGGTCGCCCCACTCGCCGTCGACGCAGACGACCTCCTTGCGCGCGCGGCCGTCGAACAGCTGCGCCTTGACCTGGAAGTACTCCTCCATGTCCGCGTGGAAGTCGAGGTGGTCCTGGCTCAGGTTCGTGAACGCGCCGATCTCGAACTCGGTGGCGGCGACGCGGCCCATGTGCAGCGCGTGGCTCGACACCTCCATCGCCACGTCGGTGACGCCGCGCTCGGCCATCACCGCGAACAGCGCCTGCAGGTCCGGCGCCTCCGGCGTGGTGTGCGAGCTGCCGAGCTGCTCGGTGCCGATGCGGGTGCCGACCGTGCCGATCAGGCCCGTGTTCTTCCCCGCGGCGCGCAGCACCGACTCGATCATGTACGTGGTGGTGGTCTTGCCGGACGTACCGGTGACACCCCACAGCTTGATCTTGGTCGACGGCTGTCCGTAGACGTGCGCGGCGAGCAGTCCCACGACCTCGCGGGGGCGTGGGTGGATCAGCACGGGCACGTCTTTGAGGGCGTCGCGGGCGGCTCCGGCCTCGTCCGTCAGCACGGCGACGGCACCGTTCGCGATCGCCGTGGCGGCGAAGTCGGCACCGTGCGCGTTGGCGCCCGGCAGCGCGGCGTAGAGGTCTCCGGCGACCACGTGCTGTGCACGCAGAGTAACCCCCGTCACCTGGACGTCGGCATGCGCTGGCCTGGTCAGGTGCACGTCGGCGACCGCGGCGAGAGCAGCCACGGAAGCAGGGCGAATGGCGTTGGGGCGGGGCGGGGCGGTCGCGACCTTGCCCTCGAGCTTGGCAGGCACGGGCAAGAGGCTACCGGCGTGCGCAGAGTGGTCGAGCGGCGCGTTGGCGTTCGGGTGATGATCAGCGGCTCTGGGCCGTTGGGGTGGCCCTCGTCGCTGGTCCTGTCCAGCGAGCCCGTCCGGCCGAACAAGTTACTGCCCCCTTTGTGACTTAGGGCCCTGTGAGCACCGGTGCGGCTGCGGTGAGGTAGGGAGCGGCAGGAGGCGGCGATGAAAACCAGCACGGCGGTGGAACCCAGGAGATTTTCCTTCTGGTCACCCGATTTCAGTCGTTCCGTGACAGTCGGAGTCGACACTTCCGAGTCCGCGTATCACGCTTTCGAGTGGGCCGCGCGGCACGCGTGGTCGCTCCGGACGGATCTTCAGGTGTACCTCGCGGACCCCGGCGACACGACGGTCCAGCGGGTCCTGGAACGACTGCCCATGCTCACCGCCCACTTCCGCCCGAGCGGAGACGACCCGGTGGCCGCACTGGTGAGGGCATCGGACTCCAGCGCGACCTTGGTCTTGGGGTGCAAAGGCGAACAGCACCGCAGCCTGGGGCTGGGCTCCCTCGTCCTCCCGGTGTTGCGCCGCGCGCGGTGCGGCGTCGTGGTGGTGCGCGGACGCCCTGAGGCGATCCGCGGCGAACACGGCTGGATCACCGCTGCCGTCGGCGGGTGCGAGGACCCGGTCGTGCTGCGGCGCGCGGTCGAGCTCTGCCGCACCCGCCGAGCGCGGCTCCGCCTGCTGCACATCCACCTGCCGGCCCAGCACGGCGACACGGTGCCGCGCGACGAGGCCACGATCCGCCGGGCCGTGTTGTTCCTGCGCACCACCGCTCCCGAACTGACCCCCGAAGTACTGGTGGAGTCACGGCATCCGCACGAGGCCCTGGCCGCACTGGACTCCGACCTCGTGGTCGTGGGGCGGGGCGGGCAGCACGACGGGGTCGGGCTGGTCACGCGGGCCGCGCTCTACCACGCGTCCTGCCCGGTGCTGGTGGCCCGGCCGGAGCCGATGCACGACGACCGCGCGAAGCTCTAACAGCTCTTGCGCAGCACCGTTCCGGTGGTGCCCGGCAGGGCGACGAAGGTGACCGGGGCGTTGTGCTCGTTGAACTGCGTCTCGGCGAGCCGCAGGGTGATCGGGGCGCTGCCCGTCTTGTTCGCGTTGACGATCACGGTGCCGCACTCGAAGTCGCGCTGGTGCACGTTCGCGGCCACCTCGTGGTGCTCGCCGAGCGGCGCGCCGAGGTCCCAGTCGTACTCGGTGCGCCACTGCGAGGGGCCGTCGTAGCGGTCGGTCTGATCGATCTCGGAGATCGCGGCGTGCTCGCCCTTGGCCAGCAGGTAGCTCGCGAAGGCGTAGCGGAACGGCTGCTCGGCGCCGCTGTGGTGCGGCTGGACCCAGGTGATCTTGCCCTTGGCCTCGTTGGCGGTGATCTGGGCGATCTGCCGGCTCCAGCCCTGCGAGTACTCGGAGAGCAGGTCCTTGTCGCCGAAGGTCAGCCACCACTCGTCGAAGCCGCCGTCGAGGTGTTCGACGTACGAGTCCCACGCGCCGTCGTGCAGGCGGGCGTTGGACATGTTCGCGACGGTCTTGAGGCCCGCGTCCACGAACTTCTGCCTGGTGTTGGCGAGCATGGAGCGGTAGGCCTCGCGCATCGACTCGTCGGTCGGGTACGCGGCCGGGCAGACGCCGTCGTGGTAGGTGTCGCAGGCGAACAGGGCGTTGTCCATGAACACGCCGTCGAAGACCTTGGCCGAGGACGCGACCACGTTGTCGGCCCAGGTGTTCTGGTAGCCGACGTTGCCGACGTCCATCTGCCAGTGGCCCTCGTAGCCGTCGTACTCGAAGCGCTTGCCCGTGGAGTCGAGCAGGAACCACGAGGGGTCGGCCTCGCAGTAACCGACACCGGTGGGGAGATCGGAATCGTCGGCGCCGTTCGAGCACGCATAGCTGCGCGTCGACGAGAGATCCTTGTAGACAAAGGTCTGGATCTTCGGATTGGCGGCCTTGAACTTCGCGGCAAGATCGGTTTCCCAGGCGTTGAGCACCACGTAGGAACGGCGCTGCGCCTCGGTGGCGATCATTTGATCATTTGTCGGGGTGCTGTTCATGTGCAGCCAGAAGGACTCGGTCTTCCATTCGTCCTCACCTGCTTGAGCTGCGGGAACCATCGTCACCGCCAGGACCCCTGCCAAGATCGAATATCCGAGGAAACGCACGCCAAACCCCATCTCGCCTTGCCACTCCGGTTTCGGAGTATTAGACGTGATGGATCGCGTCTCATTACGAAGAATTTTTCACTGTGAAACAATGGAATGTCCTGTTGTCACGCCTGGGCGTGGCTCAGGTCACTTGCGAAACGGGCGCGCGCGACCAAGAATGCGCGCCCGCCGGAACGGGCTACAGCTGCAGCGGCACGAACGGCGTCTGCTCGGCCGACATCGGCACCTGGAACCGCTGGGTCAGGAAGGTCGCGATGTCGTGGAACACGGGCGCGGCCGACTGGGCGTTGCTCGGCGCGTCGAGCATGACGCCGACGACGTAGCGCGGGTTGTCGGCCGGGAGGATGCCGGCGAACGTGGTCCAGTACTGGCTCTGGGAGTAGCACTTGCAGTTCTGGTCGATCTGCTGCGCCGTGCCGGTCTTGCCCGCGATCTGGTAGCCGGGGATCGCGGCCGGCTTGCCGGTGCCGTTCTGGTTCGCGTCCCGCGGATCGGACTGCGTGACCGAGCGGAACATCTGGCGGACGGTCTTCGCGGTCTCCGGCGACACCACGGTGACGCCTTCGGGCCGTTGCTTCTCCGACCGCGCGCCGTCCTCGCCGATCTCGGCGCGGATCAGCCGCGGCGGGACGCGGACGCCGTCGTTGGCGATGGCCTGGTACATGCCGGTCATCTGCAGCAGCGTCATCGAGAGGCCCTGGCCGATCGGCAGGTTGCCGAAGGTCGAGCCGGACCACTGGTTGAGCGGCGGGACCTGGCCCGCCTCCTCGGCGGGGACGCCGGAGTTCGTGCGGCGGCCGAGACCGAACTTCTGCAGCATCTCGGCGTAGCGCTCCTGGCCGACCTCCTGGGCGGTCATCAGCGTGCCGACGTTGGAGGACTTGGCGAACACGCCGGTGAACGACATGGGCACCGTCGGGTGGCTCCACGCGTCCTTGATGACCCGGTCGGCGACCTTGATCGACCCCGGCACCTGCAGCACGTCGTCGGGTTTGAACAGGCCGTACTCGACGGCGGCGGCGGCCGTGACGATCTTGTTCACGGAGCCGGGCTCGAAGCTGTACGCGACCGCGGTGTTGCGCTTCTGGTCCTCGCCGGCCACACCGAAGTTGGCCGGGTCGTAGGTCTTGTCGTTGGCCATCGCGACGATCTCGCCGGTGCGGCTGTCCAGCACGACGGCGGAGGCGTTCTTGGCGCCCGTCTTCTTCGCGTAGTCGGCGACGATCCGCTGGACCGCGTACTGGGTGTCGATGTCGATGGTGAGTTCGAGGCTCTTGCCGGGCTGCGGCTTCACGAGTTCGCGCTCGGTGTTCGGGATGACGAGGGTGTCGTCGCCGGACATCGTGTCGACCACGCGCCGGCCCGTGCGGCCCGCGAGCACGTTGTCCTGGGCGTTCTCCAGACCGAGGATGCCCTGGACGGTCGGCGGCTTCTCCTCCTGGCGCCAGTTCGCGGCGCCGATGATGTTCGCCGCCAGGTCACCGTTGGGGTAGATGCGCTTGGAGCGGTACTCCGAGCCGATCTCCGCGGGGAACTTCTCGACGATCTTCGCGGCCTTGGCCGGTTCCGCCTCGCTGACCAGGACCTCGTAGGAGATGTCCTTGACGAGCTGCTGGTAGACGGACTCCTCGTCGGTCTTCTCCCCGTTGACCTCGGGGCCCAGCGTCGAGGAGATGAACTTGGCCATCTCCCGCGCGCGGTCCTCGTAGGTCCCCGGATACTTCTTCTCGTCCTTCGCGTGCGCTTCGTCCCATGCCTTACGCGCGCGCTGCGGAAGGATGTAGAGCGCGCGCACCTCGATCGAGAACGCGAGCTGGTTGCCGTTGCGGTCGAGGATCGACCCGCGCTCGGCGGGGATGTCGATGGGCGTCGTGCGCTGCTTCTGCGCCTGCGCCGACAGCTCGGCCGCCTGCAGGCCCTGCACCTGCACGAGCTTGACGCCCGCGATCAGCAGGGCGCCGATCAGCAGGATCCGGCCGACGCCGATGCGCAGCCTGCTGTTGCCGCCCAGGCGCGCGGCCGGGCGGGAGCCGCGCACCGACAACGGCCGGCGCGGTCCCCTGGTCTGCGGACCGGGCATCAGCCACCCGCCGGAGGCGTCTGACCCGCCGGCGGCTGCTGGCCGGCGGGTGGAGTCTGGCCCGCGGGCGGTGCGGGCGGCTCGGAGGACGGCGGGGGCGGGGGCGTCGACTTGGTCGGCGCGCTCGGCTTGCCGAACTCCTCGATCGAGCCGTCCGGGTTCTGCCGCAGCCGTGCCGGGTTAGATGGCTCGACCAGGCCCATCTCCCCCGCGCGGCGCGCGAGATCGGTCGGCGACTCGAGCAGCGCCACCTCGCGGCGCAGTTGCTCCATCTGCAGCGTCAGCTTCTCGGCCTCGGCCCGCGCCTCCTGAAGCCGGTAGGTGTCCGCGGCGGCCTGGGTGGAGAAGTACATGATCCCGGCGACGCCCGCGCCCAGCACGAGCATCACCAGCACGACGAACGGAGCCTTGGACACGGCTTTCTGCTGCGGGCTCGCGGAACCGCCGCGCAGGTTCGAGGCGCGCTGGGCCCGGCGCGCGTAAGCACGCTCGGCACCGGCGGTCCGCCGCCGGGCCTTGTCCTTCTCCTGGACCTTGTCCTGGTTCTTCTTCGGGGAGGGGTCGCGGGGTGACGACCCACCGACCCGTGCGGGTGCCGTCATCTCGGCTCTCCGATCCGCTCCGCCGCCCGCAGGCGCACCGGCGCCGCACGCGGGTTGTCCTCGATTTCCTTCTCGGTCGCGAGTTCCGCGCCCCTGGTGAGCAACTTGACCTCGGGTCCGTGACCCGGCAGCTCGACCGGCAGGCCCGGCGGCGTCTTGGACTTCGCGAGTTCCGCGATCGCCTGCTTCACCATCCGGTCCTCGAGGGACTGGTAGGACTCCACGACGATCCGGCCGCCGACGCGCAGCACGCCCAGAGCGGCGGGCAGTGCCAGCCGCAACGACTCCAGCTCGCCGTTGACCTCGATCCGCAGCGCCTGGAACGTGCGCTTCGCCGGATGGCCGCCGGTGCGCCGCGAAGCCGCGGGCACGACGGCGTAGAGCAGCTCGACGAGCCGGCCCGAGTTCGTGAACGGCTCCTTCTCGCGCTCCCGCAGCACCGCGGAGGCGATCTTGCCCGCGAACCGCTCCTCGCCGTAGGTGGAGAGGATCCGCGCCAGGTCGCCGTGCCCGTACGTGTTCAGCACGTCCGCCGCCGTCATGCCGGTGCCCTTGGACATCCGCATGTCGAGCGGGGCGTCCTTCGAGTACGCGAACCCGCGCTCCTCCTCGTCCAGTTGCAACGAGGACACGCCGAGGTCCATCAGCACACCGTCCACGCGCGAATAGCCGAGGTCTTCCACGGCTTCGTCGATGTGGTCGTAGGTGACGTTGACGAGATGAACGCGGTCACCGTGGCGAGCGAGACGCTTGCCGGCCATCTCGATGGCCTGCGGGTCGCGGTCGAGCCCGATGAGGGTGAGTTCGGGGTGGGCGCTCAACAGCGCGTCGGAGTGGCCGCCCATGCCGAGGGTCGTGTCGACAACGATGGCAGGCTTGCCGGAGAGCGCTGGAGCGAAGAGTTCCAGGACGCGGTCCAGCAGCACCGGAACGTGCCGCGGCTGATCCATGGTCTCTCTACTCCCCTTATGCGCGTTTCGGGTGACGTCAGGTCCCCGCCCGCCCGTCGAACCTGGCGCCGGGGAAGGTGCGCCAGGGCCGATTCTCGAGCGGACCGAGGCCTCACGGCACCCGAATCGCGTGTGGAACATCCGGCCTGTTGCTCGGCTGACCGCCATCAGAAGACGCCCGGAATGACCTCCTCGCGAGCGGTGGCGTAGCCGTCCTCGTGCTCGTCGAGATAGGTCTGCCAGGCCGCCGCGTCCCAGATCTCCATCCTGGTGAACGCGCCGACGACCACGCACTCCTTGGTCAGCCCGGCATACCGGCGCAGTTCCGGTGCGATCAGGACGCGGCCCTGACCGTCCGGACGCTGCTCGTCCGTTCCTGCGAACAGATACCGCTGATAGGCGCGTACGGCGTCGTTGGTGAACGGCGCCTCGGCGACCTTCTTCGCCATCTGCTCGAACTCAGCCCGGGGAAACACGTACAGGCAGTGGTCCTGGCCCTTGGTGACCATGAGACCTCCCGCCAGTTCGTCCCGGAACTTCGCAGGCAGTGTCAGCCGACCCTTGTCGTCCAGGCGCGGGTAGTGAGTGCCGAGGAACATCGGCAGCCACCTCCCTCACCGGGCGACGGACCGGCAGCGGAGCCCCCGTCTGCCCCACCGGCCGCCACAGTACCCCACTTTTCACCACAGTCAACGTTGAAACAGGTGTCCGCACAGCATGTCGTGACACATTTGCCCAGGTAGACGCCGTGGGGGAGCGTGGGGGGACGGTGGGGGAGCTGGTCAGTCACCACCTTCGCGGGTGAGGGTTCAGCCCGGAATTAGCACTCGAACGGCCTAGAAATTTCCGTCAAAACCGAGAGTTGCGGCGAGTTGGTGGGGGAAGGTGGATGCTGGTGGAGCGAACCCGATGTAGCCCGCAGGTGTAGGGCACTTAGCCGTGGTTTGACACACTGCGTGAAACGCTCACACGTCCGTGTTCCGGACACGGCTGCTGGAGGTTTAGTGACGCCGGGAAGCCCAAGCGCGAACAGTCACGCGCCGGTCGATCAGATTCTGGGAGAGTTGCACGGCGCCGTTCAGCGGATCGCCGCGAACGTCGAGCGGGTGCTCGTCGGTAAACCAGACGTGGTCCGCCTTGCGCTCGTGACGCTGCTCGCCGAGGGGCACCTGCTGGTCGAGGACGTGCCGGGTGTCGGCAAGACCTCGCTCGCGAAAGCGCTTGCCCGCTCCATCGACTGCACCGTGAGCCGAGTGCAGTTCACGCCCGACCTGTTGCCGAGCGACATCACCGGCTCCTCCATCTACAACCGGCAGGAGAACGACTTCGAGTTCCGGCCTGGACCGATCTTCGCGAACATCGTCGTCGGCGACGAGATCAACCGCGCCTCCCCCAAGACGCAGTCCGCTCTGCTGGAGTGCATGGAGGAGCACCAGGTCACGGTCGACGGCAACACGTACCCGCTGGGCTCGCCGTTCATGGTGATCGCGACGCAGAACCCGATCGAGATGGAGGGCACCTACGCCCTTCCGGAGGCACAGCGCGACAGGTTCACCGCGCGCGTGTCGATCGGGTACCCGGACCCGCAGGCCGAGCTGGCGATGGTCGACGAGCACGCGGGTCACAACCCGCTCGACGACCTGAGGCCCGTCTCGGACGCCGCGCAGATCCTGCGGCTGGTCGAGTCCGTGCGCCGGGTGCACCTGTCTCCTGAGGTCCGCAGGTACGCCGTCGAGGTGGTCTCGGCGACGCGCCGCCTGCCGGAGCTGCGGCTGGGTGCCTCGCCGCGGTCCACGTTGCACCTCGTCCGCGCCGCACGCGCGCAGGCCGCGCTGGCCGGCCGTGACTTCGTGGTGCCGGACGACATCCACGCGATCGCGATCCCGGTGCTGGCCCACCGGCTGGTGCTCACGGCGGAGGCGCAGGCCGCTCGCCGGTCCCCCGCCGAGCTGATCAGGGCGCTGTTGCAGCGGGTGCCGGTGCCGACGGCGGCACTCGACCCGAGCGCGGCGTTCGTCCGCAGCATGAACAACAACAACGCAGGGACGCCACGCTAACGATGCGCACCGCACTCTCCGGTCTGACCACGCGCGGAAGATGCTTGCTGGCCGCGGGGTTCGCCGCCGGAGTGTGCGCCGCGGTGCTGAACGAACGCGACCTGTTGCGGGTCGCCGCGTTCGTGATCGCGCTGCCCCTGCTGGCCGCGTGGCTCGCGACGAGGGCTCGGGTGGGGTTGCACGCCGCCCGGTTCCTCGCCCCGAGCCGGGTGCCGGTGGGTGCGGCGTCCGAGGTGAAGCTCGACCTGCGCAGCACCGGCCGGCTGCCCACGGGCGGGCTGATGCTGGAGGACACGGTGCCGTACGCCCTGGGCGCGCGGCCGCGGTTCTTGGTGGAGCGGTTGCCCCGGAACACGCCGACGTCGTTGCGCTACCCGCTCAAGCCGGTGATGCGCGGCGTCCAGCAGGTCGGCCCGCTGATGGCGCGGATCACCGACCCGTTCGGCCTGGCCGAGTTCGACCGCGAGCTCGCCGGCCGGTCGCGGCTGGTCGTGGTGCCGCGCGTGGTGCGGCTGTCGGGTCTTCCCGGCGGTTCCGGCATGGGCGCGGGCGACGACGGCTCGGTGCGGCTGCGGGCCGGTCAGGGCGAGGACGACGCGATCGTGCGGCAGTACCGGCAGGGCGACGACCTGAGGAAGGTCCACTGGCGGTCGACGGCCCGGCGCGACGAGTTGATGGTGCGCGTCGAGGAACGTCCGTGGCGCGGCGGCACGACCGTGCTGCTCGACCACCGGGTGCACGCGCACCGCGGTAGCGGTCCCACGGCGTCACTGGAGTGGGCGATCTCGTTCGCGGCGTCGATCTGCCTGCACCTGCACCACTTCGGCCACCAGGTGCGTCTGGTCTCGGAGGACGGGCGGGTGCTCGCGGGTGGCTCGGCCGAGGGCGGGCACAGCGACCACGTGGTGCTGGACTCGCTCGCGGCGCTGCAGGGCTCGCACCGCCGTGAACTCACCGGCGGCGTGGACCCCGGCGCGGGCCAGGAGGTCATCGCGGTGCTCGGCGGACTCTCGCCGGCGTCGGCGGAGGAACTGATCCGGTACCGGCCGCGCGGCATGCGCAGCATGGCCGTGCTGCTGGACGTGAACGCGTGGGCGGGTGGCACGGACTCCGCCGCCCCGGACCCCGAGGACGCCCGGCGGCTGCTCAACGGCGCGGGCTGGGGCGTGGCGATCGCCAAGCCGTCCGCGTCGATGCAGCAGGTGTGGCAGGAGTTGTGCGCCTCGGCCGGTAACCGGGGTCCGTCGGTGCGCTCGGAGGTGGGCTGAGATGGGGACCCGTTCCGCTCCGGCGACGAGAGGGACCGAACCCGAGTGGTTCACCTCGGCGACGCCGTGGATCGCCGCGCTGGCGGTGCTCTGCGCGTCCACCGCGCTCTCCGGTGTGATCGAGGGCGACCTGTGGCTGGCGCGGATCGGCGTGGTGATCGTGGCGATCACCGTGACCGGCGCATTCCTGCGAGCGACCCGGCTGACTCCGCCGCTGGTCGCGGTCGCCCAGGTGTTCGTGCTGTTGTGCCTGCTCACGGCGTTGCACACGCGGTCGGGCATCTTCCTGTTCATCCCCGGCCCCGAGGCTCTGGGCGAGATCGGTGACGTGCTCGCGGACTCCGTGGCGCAGGTGCAGACCGGGGTGCCGCCGGTGCACGCGTCACCGGCGATCCAGGCGCTCGTGGTGCTGGCGATCGGCCTGGTCGCGGTGCTGGTCGACACGCTGGCCGTGGCCGCGGCGGCTCCGGCGGCGTCCGGGCTGGTGCTGCTGTGCGTGTTCGCGGTGCCCGCGTCGCTGGCCGACGAGATGCTGCCGTTCTGGACGTTCATCCTGGGCGCGGCGGCGTTCGCGATGCTGCTCGCGGTCGACGGCCAGCACCGGCACGAGGCGTGGCGCGGCCGGCTCGGTTCCGGGTCGGCGAGCGGGTCCGGCGGGTCCGCGACGTCGGTGGCGGCGATCGCGATGGTGATCGCGCTGATCGTCGGCGCGGGCTTCACGCTCGTCGGCACGGTCGGCAGGCTGCCCGGCGGCGGTGCCGGTGGTGGCGGCAAGGGCGGCATCGGGCTGAGCGAGATGACATCGCTGCGCGGCATGCTCAACCGCGGCCGGACGGCCGAGGTGTTCTACGTGCGCGGCATGACCGACCCGATGTACATGCGGGCGTCCACGCTGGCCCAGTACGTGCCGAACAAGGGCTGGGAACGCGGCAGTCCTCCCGGTGGCCAGCCCGCGCGCGGTGAGCTTCCGCCGCAGCCGGGCGACCGCGGCGAGGGCAAGACCACCCGGATCAACATCGAGCCGCGCGACTGGCGGAGCTTCTGGCTGCCGACCTACGGCGCCGTCCGCCGCATCGACACCCCGGACGACGACTACCAGTTCGACCCGAAGAAGGGCGTGATCTACACCCAGCGGGAGCGCGAACCGGAGTCGTACGAGCTCGACACGGTGATGTCGACGCCGACGAAGCAGTCGCTGCGGCTGGCACCGACCCAGGCGAACGCGGTCGATCGCGAGTACTACAAGTTCGACGGGGTCGAGCAGGAGGTCGTGGACCTCGCGAAGAAGGTCGTCGAGGGCGCCACGAACGACTTCGACAAGGCCGCCGCGCTGACGGCGTTCTTCAACAGCCCCACCACCGATTTCAAGTACCAGCTCGAGACCAAGGGCGACGTCACGACGGACGCGCTGAGCGACTTCGTGCTGCGGAGCAAGGTCGGCTACTGCGAGCAGTTCGCCTCCGCGATGGCCGTGATGGCCCGCGTGGTGGGCCTGCCGTCGCGCGTGGCGATCGGTTTCACCGCCGGGGTGCCGTCCGCGGACAACGCGTACCGGGTGATCAGCACCGACGACGCGCACGCGTGGGTCGAGATCTTCTTCCCGAACTACGGCTGGATGACCTTCGACCCGACCCCGGTCTCCGACGGCCGCGGCATCGTCCCGCCGTACCTGCGCGAGACCGCGCCGGGCCAGGAGGAGCAGCCGACCGCCGAGACGACGGCGCCGTCGGTGGCGCCGTCCGCGACAGGTTCGGCCCAGGCCTCCACCTCGCCCGACGGCACCGACGGCGACCAGGGACTGCCGCAGGCGGGTTCCGAGGGGCCGCAGCCGTGGCACCTGTGGGCGCTCGGCGTGGTGCTGGTGCTGGCGGCGTTGCTGTCGATCTTCCTGGTGCTGGCGCTGCTCGGCGTGGTCGGCGCGGGCCTGATGGGCGTGTCGTGGGCGCGCAAGCTGCTGATACCGGCCGCGGCGGGGTTGTGGCTGATCGGCGTGGGGCTCGCGGCGGCGCTGCTCTCGTGGTGGCTCGCGGTGGTGCTGGTGATCGCCGGGATCGTGTTCACGCCGTTGCTGGTGCGTGCCGTGCGACGGCGCAACCGCCTGCACGCGGTGACGGCGCTCGGTCCGGGCGCGGCCACGGCGGCGTGGAGCGAGCTCATGGCGGAGTCGATCGACCGCGGCGCGCCGGTGCCGGCCGCCGAGACGATCAGGCTCGCCGCCCGCCGGTTGGCGCGCGAGCACAACCTGGACGACGCGGGCAAGGACGGGCTGCGGCTGGTGATCGGAGCGATCGAGCGGTCCTGGTACAGCCCGAACCCGGCCGCCGACCCGGCGTTGCCCGGCGCGCTGGCCGCGGTGCGACAGTCGTTGCGACAGAACGCACCGCTGTCGTTGCGCGCGAAGCTGTTCCCGAAGTCGGTGCTCAAGCCGACGCCCGCGCCGACGGCCGAGACGCCCGACCGGGAGCCGGTCGGGGTGTAGGTCCGCGGCAGGACCCCGTGGCATGACGATGGGCCCGCTCCCTTCCGGGGGCGGGCCCATCGCTGTGAGATCTGGTGGGTTACTGCTCTTCGTCGAAGCGGCGGCGGAAGCGCTCTTCCATCCGTTCGGAGAACGAGCTGCGGCTGCGCGCGGGCTTGCCGTCCTCCTGCGCTCCTTCGGCGACCTGGTCACCGCGACGCAGTGTCGTCAGGGTGATGAGCACACCGAAGAACATGAGCAGGAAGCCGAAGACGCTCACCACGGGGATGCTGGCGATCGCGAGCTGCGGGAGCATCACGCCGGTGATGAGCGCGGCCACGCCGACCACGAACAACACGATGCCCTGCACACGGCGTCGCTTGGACGGCCGCCGCAACTTGGCGCCCCGTACGGTAGATGCGAACTTCGGGTCCTCGGCGTAGAGCGCGCGCTCGATCTGGTCGAGCAGTCGCTGCTCGTGCTCGGAGAGTGGCATCGTTCCTCCTCCGGCACAGCGGTCGCGGGCGCCGGGTGTTTTCGGTTTCCGCCGAACCCGGCGGACGACCCACCCTGGGGACGTCACCTTCCAGGATACGATCCGCGCGCCCCGGCGACTACCCAGTCGGCCTTCTCATACGGTCTGTTCTGTCACCATCATCCTCCTGGGGCAGTGGTGAGGCCTTCGTGAGGCTCTCTCAAGCCCCTTGTGGCCTTCCGTTCACACCTCGTTCGGCCTCGAGATCCGTCCGGGACAGCCCCGCTTGCTCGGATCAGTGCCATGACCGAACTCATCGTCAACGGCGCCGCCGAGCAGGGCCTGACCGGCTGGCTCGTCGTCGCGGGCGCTCCCGTCGTGCTGCGGTACGACACGGGCCAGGGGTATCCGGGGCCCGGTGATCCCGGTCCGGCGCGGCGCGGCTCGTCGTTCTTCGGCGGCGGCGACACGCCACTGAGCACGCTGCGACAGAGCGTGACATTGCCCCGCAGGCCGTCTCAGTTCGCCGTGTCCTGCTGGCTCGGCGGCTACGCCGCGCAGCAGGACGGGGCCCGGCTGTCGGTCGAGTTCCTCGATTCGGGCGGCACACCGCGCGGTCTCGTGGTGCTCGGACCGGTGACGGCGGAGGAACGCTCCGGCCGCACGGGCCTGGTCGAGCGTTCGGTTCGAGGCACGGTGCCGCCGGGGAGCAGGACGGCGGTCGTGACGCTGCAGATGACCCGATCCGGTGGTGGTACGTCGAACGACGGCTACGCGGACAACATCTCGTTCACGGTGGAGGCCCGCTGATGCTGAACCGACGTGATCTCCTGCGCGCCGCGGCCGCCGCCGGCGCTCTCGGCACCGTGTGGCCGCTGTCGGCCGGCCTGTCCCCCGCGCAGGCGCACGCCGCCGCGCTCGACCTGGGTGCCTCGTGGGACGCGGCGCCGTTCTGCCTGGGCGTCGGATCCGGTGACCCGTTGCCGGACAGCGTGATCCTGTGGACGCGGCTCGCTCCCGAACCGCTGGCGCACGAGCAGCCGTTGCCCGAGATCGTCGAGGTCGAGTGGTCGGTCGCGCTGGATCGCACGATGCGGTCGCGCGTCGCGTGCGGGACCGTCGCGGCGTCGAACCTGTTGGGGCACAGCGTGCACGTGCCCGTGCACGGTCTCCGTCCGGGCCGGACCTACTACTACCAGTTCTCGGCTCTGGGCAAGCGTTCTCGCGTCGGACGCACCCGCACGGCCCCAGTCGGTCCGGTTTCGAAGGTCCGTTTCGCGACGGCGAACTGCCAGGCGTTCCACGACGGCTTCTACGCGGCACATCGCGGAATCGCGGCCGAGAACCTGGATTTCGTCGTGCACCTCGGCGACTACATCTACGAACACGGCCAGGTCGGCGGCACGCACGTGCGTGATCACGAGGGCCCCGCCGTGCTGTCCCTTGCGGACTACCGGCGCCGCCACGCCTTGTACAAGGGCGATCCGTCGCTGCGCGACGCCCACGCCGCCCATCCGTTCTTCCTGACCTGGGACGACCACGAGGTCGCCAACGACTACAGCGGAACCGACGGCTCCGCACCGTTCGTGAAGCGCCGTGCCGCCGCCTACCAGGCCTGGTACGAGCACCTGCCGATCCGCGCTGGGAGCGCTCTCGAACCGCAGATCCACCGCCGCCGCCAGTGGGGGTCCCTGGTCGACCTGACGGTGCTGGACCTGCGGCAGTACCGGTCGGCGCAGAACCTCCCCGACGGCACGATCCTGGGCGCCGAACAGAAGAAGTGGCTGCTGGACGGCATTTCTTCTGCCCGAGAGGCGTGGCAGGTGTGGATCAACTCGATCATGCTCTCGCAGCTCGCCCGCACCGGCGGCGGCTACTACTTCACCGACCAGTGGGACGGCTTCCTGGCCGAACGCCGCGAGGTGCTCGGCCACGTCGCCGCGGAGGGCCTGAAGGACCTCGTCGTGCTGACCGGCGACTGGCACTCGGCGTTCGTGGACGACATCCGGCCGGACTTCGACGACCTCTCGTCGCCGGTGATCGGAACGGAGTTCACCGCGCACTCCGTCACGTCCGGCGCCTACTCGCCGGAGTGGAACGCGGTCAACGGGCCGGTGATGGGGGCGGCGAACCCGCACCTGAAGTACTTCGAGGGCAACAGGTACGGCTACGACGTGTACGAGGTGACGCCACAGCGGTTCACCACGCACATGAAGGTGATCGGGGACCGGCGGGACGCGTCGTCGCCGGTGTCGACGCTGACCACGTTCCACGTCGATCGGGGGAAGGCCGGGAGTTACGAGGATCCGGCGACCGTCGGCTCGCCCGCGCAGTACCGGCGGCCCTGAAACGGCCATGAAAAGTGTCAGACCCGCTGAGTAAGCTCGGATTCGGGGGATCCCGGGCCCTGAGAGGCCGGAGGGTGGATCCCCCGAATCCGATGCTAGTCAGCGGGTCTGACAGTTCTGGCCGGTCAGCTCTGGCCGGTCAGCTTGCGATCTTGTAGGCGTGGATGATCGTCACCTCGCCGGTGTTGCCCGCCGCGTCCGTGGTCTTGGCGCGCAGCGAGGCGAACTTGGCGTTCTTCGGGTGGTGCACGATCGCCTTGTCGCCGGCGACCTGCACCTGCTTCCAGGTCGCGCCGTCGTCGAAGGACACCTCGACGGTGACGCGCTTGACCTTCGGCGTGGTCTGCGCCTGCTCGACCTTCAGCGGCACGAGCAGCAGGCGGCCGTGCGCGGTGTCCTTGTCGTCGAGCTTCGGCAGGAAGCGGACCACCGTGAGCGGGAGGTGCGTGATGTCGGTGGTGTGCTTGGCCTTGAAGGTCCAGGCGCCGCTCACCCTGTTCGACAGCTCCGCGTCGCGGCTGTGTTCCATCTCGGCCCGGTAGGTGCCTTCCGCCGCCGGGACGTCGAAGATCGCGGTCGGACGGTCCTGCTCGCCGAGCTTGGTTCCGTTGTGGAACAACGAGGTCTTCGCCGTTCCGCCGGTGAACCTGCCCGCGCCGCCGTTGCTGTCGGTGAAGAGCGGCACCCTGACGGCGATCTGGTCCTCGAGCCTCGCGAGGCCGAAACCGGGCGCCGACGGGACGGACGGGCCGAAGATCGCGGCGCCGAACGTCTGCGAGTACTTCTTGCCGCCCCTGAAGGAACGGTTGGGCGTCTCGGTCGAGTACTCGTTGTTGTTGTCCGGGCCGACCCGGTCGTAGATCCAGCTCCACGTGCCCGTGACGGTCGAGACGAGGTCGATCGCGCGGCCGCCTTCCGGCACCTGCGTGAACCAGCCGAAGCCGCCGCTGCCGTCGACCGGGTTCGGCATGACCGCGATGCCGTGCTGACGGCCCTCACCGGCGTAGCGGAAGCTCGTCGTCATCTCGGCGAGCTCGTTCGCCCTGGCGGTGCGCTCGTAGCCGGTCGGCATGCCGTTCTCGGTGTACATCAGGCGATAGCTGACCGGGGTCTTCTCGTCGCGGGGTGTGCCCTGGAACTGCTCGGCGATCGTCGTGGTGAAGCCCGGCGCGGCCGGTCCGATCTGCGCGGTGGACACCTGGCCCGCCAGTCCGTCGAAGAACGCCCAGCCGTGGCCGAAGGTCCTGCCCGCGACCTGGGTGGAGTAGCCGATGGTGCCGATCATGCCCTTGGCCGCGGCGTCAGGGGTCCTGAGCGCGACCGGCCTGGCGTTGCGCGCGTCGATCGTGATCGACCCCTTGCCGGTCACCTGAAACTTCGGCTGCACCTGGAACACGACCTTGAAGTCCGGGGTGATGACGCCGCTGTCCACGAGGTACTCGCCCTTGGGCAGGCGGACGTTCTCGGCCAGTCCCGGATAGGCCTTGCCGGTCTTGGTGTTGACGAAGACCGTGCTGTGGGACTCGGCCGGGTTGCCGTCGTTGCCCAGCACCGAGACAGCGGTGTCGTAACTCTCGACCTCGCGGTTGACGCTCACGAGCGTGCGCAGGCCGTTCGACGCGACGATCGCGCCGCTGTAGGCGCCGTCGGGCGCGTTCGCCCTGGTGTCAGCGGTGATCGTGGCCTTGGCCTCGCCGCCGGCGGGGATCGCGATCTTCGCAGGAGACGCGGTGAACAGACCGGCGGGCGAGGGCTTGCCGTCCGGTCCCTTGACGTCCACGCTCAGGTCGAGCGAGACGGGCTCCTTGCCGGGATTGCGGTAGGTGACCTCGCGGACGACCTTCTGGTCGTCGTCGTGCGGCCACTGCTGCACCCCGAAGTTGATGTTCGCCGGTTCGGCGATCACCTGCTGCGCCAGCATCTTCGGCACGTCCACGCGACCGGTGCCCTGGTCGAACGCCGTCAGCGACGGGTTGGCCTTGGCCGACGCCATGATGGTCGCCTTGAGCCGTGCGCCGGTCCAGTCCGGGTGCTGCTGCTTGAGCAGCGCGACGACACCCGCGACGTGCGGCGTCGCCATCGAGGTGCCGGACATCGAGACGTGGCCCTGCGTACCGGCCTCGGCCGCCACGATGTCGACGCCGGGCGCGGTGACGTCCGGCTTCACCGCACCGTCCGCGGCCGGCCCACGGCTGGAGAACGGCGCGATGCCGTCGTTGCGGTCCACCGCTCCGACGGTCAGCGCGGACTCGGCGCTACCGGGCGAGCCGATCGTCTCCGGGCTCCCGGAGTTGCCCGCCGCGATGACGAACAGCGCGCCGGTCTCCTGGGAGATCCGGTTGACGGCCTCCTCGATCGGGTCGATCTCCGGGGTGTCACCTCCGCCCAGGCTCATGTTGATGACGCTCGCGCCCTGTTCGGCCGCCCACTGCATGCCGCCGAGGATCGCCGACTCGCTGCAGCCACCGGGCTGGCAGACCTTGCCGTCGAGGATCTCCGCGTCCGGCGCGACACCGCGGTACTGCTCGCCCTTGCTGGCGATGGTCGACGCGACGTGCGTGCCGTGCCCGACCTCGTCGGTGTTGTCCGGCGAGTCGGTGAAGTTCTTCTCAGCGATCTGCCTGCCCTGCAGATCCGGGTGCTTCTCGTCGACGCCCGTGTCGAGCACCGCGACCTTCACGCCCTTGCCGGTGACACCCGCCTGCCAGGCCGCAGGCGCGCCGATCTGCTTGGTGCTGCGGTCGAGCGACACCTTGCGGACGCCGTCCAGCCACACCTTCTCGACCGCGCCACCGCGCAGCGACTCCCAGGCGCTGCCCGACTTCTCGACCGTGCCGGTCACCAGCCCGTTGACCGATCCCTTGGCCGCCAACGCCGTGACGCCCGATCGTGCGCCCGCCGCCGGCCGCACGATCACAGGGACGGTGGTGCGCCGCGAGTCGTCGTAGCCGAACTCGGCCAACGACGTCACGTCGAACAACCTCGGGTCGAGCTTTCCGCTGTCCACCAACGCGATCGCGTCCGCGGGCACCACGTGCTGATGCCCGTCCCGCGTGAAGGTGCGCACCGGAAGCCTGCCCCTGCCGGGACCCGGCACGACCCGCACGACGCGGTCTCCCGCCAGTTCCACCCGGTCACCGGTGATCAGCGTGACGCTCCGGTCCCCCTGCCCCGATGACTGCTCGCCCGCGTGCGCGACGGCCGTCGTCCCCGTGATCGTTCCTGTGGTGACGAGGCCTGCTGACAACGCGAGCGCGGTGATCCCCCGACGGGCACCTCGCTGTCCTGCTCTCACTGGTCTACCTCCAGCGCTAGATGAGGTGTTGCGTCAGTGACCGTAGGGACACCGAGCGTTACCCCACCTCCATCTGAAGGCCGGAGCTGCACGGGCGGATGTCATCCCGCAGAGGTACGCGGACTGGCCGATCGGCTGGTTGACACACCTCCTGTCGTTTCGGGCCGACCGTTCTTTCGGGATCGAGTCGTGACCGTGCTTTCGTGCGCACTTCGTGCTGCCGTCATCTGGGGGCGGCGCCGGGGGCTTTGGGGGAAGGTCGCTCTACTCATGCGTGTTTCGTTGCGTGCTGCCATTTCGGTCGCATCGCTCGTCGGTTTCCACGTCCTCGCCTTCGGGTTGATCGGCGGCCTGCTCGCGCTGGAGAACTACGCCCTGATCGAGCGGCCGTTCGCCGGCGTGAAGCTGGCGCTGTTCGTCGTGCCCGCGGTGTACGCGCTGGCCAAGGGCCTGATCTCACTGGAGCGCCGCGAGCGCGATGAGGTTCTCGGGCCGGGCAAGGCCACGTTGGGGTTGCGGGCCTGATTGGGTTGCGGGCCTGATTGGGTTGGGTTGGGCAAGGCCGGGTTGGGACTGTCGGCCCAGGTTGAGGTCGGGTCAAGGGCTGCGTTCGGTGGCCGGGTCGGTGGCCTGGGCGCGGACAGGTCCGGCAGCGTGTCGACGCGGCTTGGACCGGCTCGAATGCCTTGTGGGCGGGCGGGTCAGCCGATCGGCAGCGGGGTTCGGGCCTGCGGGACCGCGAGCGGGCGGCGGTCCATCACGGCCAGTTCCAGTTGGCGGGCCGGGGAGTCTCCCAGCAGTTTGCGGGCCAGGGTGGTGCCCTTGCGCGGGGCCATGGCCAGCTCGGCTCGCAGGGCTTGGATGCCGACGTAGTGCGACACCTCGTCCAGGATGGCCTTGGTGTCCGGGATCGAGCGGGTGCGGCGGATCGCGTCCACGGCGGCGCGTTCCAGGGGTGCTACGTGGAAGCCTCTGCGCAGGGCCGGTTTGGGGAGACGGTCCGTTCGTTCCAGGTGCAGGGTGGCGTGGCCCCAGGCTCTCGAGTGGCGTGGGGCCAGGACGTGGATCGCGTCCGCCGCCGGCAGGACGGATCTCATGCCGTGCAGGTAGAGGGCGTCGAACGCGGTGAGCATCGCGCCCTCGCCCGCGTAGAGGAGGGCGGCCTGCACCAGTTGTTCGCGGGACGGGCCTGCCCTGGACAGCAGGAAGATGGTCGGGAACAGGCGCTGCCAGGGGCCGCCCGGGCGGGAGCGTTGGTCGATCAGGGACGAGGACAGTCCTATGTGGATCAGGGCTGCGACCGGGGCTACTCGGTGGACGAAGAGGGTGCCCAGGGCTTCCAGGTCGATGGGGTGGCGCATGGGTCAATGGTGCGGCTGGGAAGAGGCGGGGAGCCGGGGGGCGAGCGCAACCTGTGGACAACTTCGAGGTTGTGGACAAGTCGCGATCACTCGGGCTTCGGTTCGAACTCCGCTGTCCTTTCCGGACTCTCGCGCAGCAGCGAGGCAGGCCGCACGGCCAGTGAGCCGAAGCGGGAACGGGCCTGGTCAGCGGCTTGCTCGGCTTCGCGCCAGCCGCGTTCCGGGGCGTCGAAGATCAGTTGCTGGGCGGAGTCGGCGTTGTCAAGACCCTCTATTCGGACGCCGATCAGACGGACCGCGCCGGGCGGGGTCTGGGTGTCCAGCAGTTCGGCGGCGATCCGGTAGACCTCCTGCGTCACGTCCGTTGCCACCGGCAGGGTGCGCGAGCGGGTGATCGTCGTGAAGTCCGAGAAGCGGACCTTGATCGACACGGTGCGGCCGAGCAGACCCTTGGCGCGCAACGAACCCGTCGAACGTTCGGAGAGCCGCAGCAGTTCGCGGCGCAGCAGCGTGCGGTCCGTGACGTCGACCTCGAAGGTCTCCTCGGCGCCGATCGACTTCTCCCGCGACACCGGCACCACCGCGCGTTCGTCGACCCCGGCGGCCAGCGCGAAAAGGTGCTCCGCCAACGCCACGCCGATCTTGCGGCGCAGGCGCGGGAGAGGCATCGCGGCGACGTCGGCGACGGTCACCAGGCCCAGTTCCTCCAGGCGCGCGGCGGTTTTCGCGCCGACGCCCCACAACGCGGAGACCGGCAGCGGGTGCAGAAAGTCCAAGGACGCGGAGTGAGGCACGACCATCATGCCGTCGGGCTTGCACATGCCAGAAGCGAGCTTCGCGAGGAACTTCGTCGAGGCGACACCGACGGAACAACTCACGCCATGAGCCGCGAACACGCGGGACCTGATCAGCTCCCCCACGCCACCAGGTGTCAGGCCGAGCCGGCGAAGCGCACCGCCGACGTCGAGGAACGCCTCGTCCAACGACAAGGGCTCCACCAGCGGCGTGATGTCGCGGAAGATCGCCATGACTCCGCGCGAGACCTCCTGGTAGAGATCGAACTGCGGCGGCAGGTACACGGCGTGAGGCGCCAACCGGCGAGCATGTGCGGTGGGCATCGCGGAACGCACGCCGTACTCACGCGCGAGGTAGTTGGCGGAACACACGACACCACGCCCGCCGACACCCCCGACCACGACCGGCACGGACTCGAGCTCAGGGCGTTCGCGGATCTCCACCGACGCGTAGAAGGCGTCCATGTCGACGTGCAGCATCCTGCAGCCCGTGTCGTCAGGCCAGACGCCGTCACGCGCACGGAACCGGTCGACCAGGCCGCGTGGCAGGTTCGCACTGCGACCCATGAACACCCCTCTCGAACGTCAGTTCGAGACGAATCCTACAGTTTGTACACGCGCGCCGCGTTCTCCGACGCGATGAGCCGTGCGATCCGGTGCGCGTCCTCCTCGGCGAAGGCATCGCGCCGCAGCCCATCAGCCAGGAAGTCCGACAACGCGCGCCGGAACATCAACGCGCCGAGGTAGTACAACTCGGGCAGAGCGAACGCGTCGGACGAGAACAGGAACTTCCCGTACGGCACGATCTCCAACGCCTCCGCGAACACGCGCGACGCCTGATGCCCCAGCCCGTGCGTCGCCAGCCCGAGATCGCAAAACACGTGCGGGAACACCTGCGCGAGATACCCGGCCTGACGGTGGAACGGATAGTTGTGCAGCAGCAACACCGGCACACCCAACCCCGCGGTCGCGCGCAGGAACGGCGTCAGCAACGACGGATCGCAGCGGTGCAGATCGATGTCCGAATCCCCGTAGCCGACGTGGAACTGCAACGGCAGCCCGGCGTCCAACGCCTCCCACGCCAGCCACGTGATCACCACCGGGTCCTCCAGCCGCCCCGCCGACCAGGCCGACACCGCCCGCTCCACGTCCGCGTCGGCGGGCCGCACGCCCGGAAGACCCAGCCCCATCCGGTACGCCGCAACGGACTTCGCCCCCACCGCCGAAGACGACGCGAGCCGGGACCGAACGGCCACCAGAAACTCAGAGGGGGACACCGACGGCCGCAAGGTCTCCGCCAGGACCTCCAGCCGCACGATCTCGTGCGCGACACCCCCGCCCAGCCCTGCCAGCTCCTCCGCCGACAACAACCGCTCCGGCTGGAACCCGCCGTCCACCAGGAACGTGTGGATCCCGGACGCCATCAGGAACGTCCGCGACACCTCGGCGATGTGCAGCGAGTTGCGCCGTTCGAGGTACTCCTCGGCCGGCGCGTGCCGGGGCAGGTCCAGCAACGGGGCGCACCACCTCCGCACCGCGAACCCGATCGCCGAGTCGAAGAACGATCCGCCCAGCGGAGAGACCGCATCGGCCTCCAGCAACAGCGACTCGAAGTCCGGGCGCGTGCTGTCGACCCGCAGCACACCGTGGCAGTGGTGATCTATCAGCCCGAGTTCGGCGACGAACGGCAAGATGCCCATAACCTTAGGATCGTGGACTCTGCGGAACGGGACCAGCGGTTCGACCGGGCGACGGAACTCTTCGACGGGCTCAACGCGCGGAACGTGAGCGTCGTGGCGCTCACCTGGGTCGACAACAGCGGCATCACCCGCACCAAGTCCGTCCCCCTGCGCCGGCTGGCCCACGCGGCGGCGCACGGCGTGGGGGCGTCACCGGTGTTCGACGTGTTCCTGTTCGACGACTGGATCATCCAGGGCCGGTTCGCCGGCGGCCCGGTCGGCGACCTGCGCCTGCACCCCGACCTCGACCGCCTCACAGTGCTCGCGGGTCAGCCGGGCTGGGCCTGGGCACCTGCCGACCGCCACTTCCAGAGCGGCGTCCCCTACCCGATGGACCAGCGTCTGCAAGCCTGGAAAGCACAGAAGAACCTCGCGGACAGAGGTCTCACCGCCCAGGCCGGCTTCGAGATCGAGTGGTGCGTCGGCAAGTCCGGCACCGACGACTGGGTGCCCGCGACCAGCGGATCCGCGTACGGCCACGCCCGTCAGATCGAGCTGTCCGACTACTGCGTCGACCTGCTCAACGCCCTGGACCAGCAGGACGTCGAGGTCCTCCAGTTCCACCCCGAGTACGCCGCCGGTCAGTTCGAGGTCTCCACCGCACCCGAAGGCCTGGTGGCGGCCGCCGACACCGCCGTGCTCGTCAAGGAGACCATCCGCGCCGTCACGATCCGGCACGGCCTGCGCCCGTCGTTCTCCCCCAAGGTCGTCAACGGCGGCGTCGGCAACGGCGGCCACCTGCACCTGAGCCTCTGGCGCGACGGCGCGAACCTCTTCGACGGCTTCCAGGACGAGGCCAGGCGGTTCAGCGCGGGCGTGCTCACCCACCTCCGCGCGTTGTGCGCGGTCGGTTGTCCCTCTCTCGCGAGCTACCTCAGGCTCGTGCCGAACACGTGGGCCGCACCGTTCGTGGCGTGGGGCGAGGAGAACCGCGAGACGGCCCTGCGCCTGATCAAGGACAACCTCGAGATCAAGTGCTTCGACCTGACCGCGAACCCGTACCTGGTCGTCGCGGGTGTGGTCGCGGCCGGGCTGGACGGCATCGCGACCGAGGCCGTGCTCCCGGAGGGCCTCAACGTCGACCCCGCGCTGCTCGGTGACGTCCAGCGGCTGCCCACGTCGCTCAAGGAGGCCGTCGACGAGTTCGAGAAGGACACCGTGCTCACCGAGGCGTTCGGCCTGGAACTGGCGGGCACGCTCGCCGACGTGCGGCGCGGCGAGATGGAGCGCTACAAGGACGCGAGCCCGCAGGGCATCGCCAACATCACTCGCTGGCGCTATTGAGCTCCTTGCGCAGTCGCGTCAGCGCCCGGTGCTGAGCCACCCGTACAGCGCCGGGCGTGGAGCCGACCGCTTCGGCCGTCTCCTCCGCTGACAACCCCACCATCACGCGCAGCACGACGATCTCGCGCTGCTTCTCGGGCAACACGCGCAGAAGCGTCGCCATCTGCTCGGAGAGCTCCCCCTGCATCGCCCGTTGCTCGGGTCCGGCCGCCGTGTCCATCGACTCCGGCAGGTCCGGCACCGCCTCGGAACGGTTGCGCGAGAAGCTGCGGAACGAGTCCGCCACCTTGTGCGCCGCGATGCCGTAGACGAACGCCAGGAACGGACGCCCCTGATCGCGGTACGACGGCAGTGAGGTCAGCACGGCCAGGCACACGTCCTGCGCCACGTCGTCCGCCGACGCGAACGACCCAACGCGCGCACGGCAGTACCTGACGACCAACGGCCGGATGGTGCCGAGCAGCCGTTCGATGGCGGCGCGGTCACCGGTGACAGCGCGCGCGACGTGGTCGTCGGCCTTCTCGGGATGACCGGTGTAATACGACGGCGAAGGTGGGTCGACCGGCTCCTTCCCACTTACGGCAGTCCGCTCCACCAGAGCGTCGACAACGCCCGGAGCAGCGGAGACCGGCCCACCGACGGACGAGCCCCTGACGGCTTCCGCGGGCACCTTGCGGTGCAGGCCGGGTGTGAACTCCACGCAGATCACCGTTCCTCTTCTGGACGCCGGCGCACCGCGAGACGCGCCCGCCGGATCCGTCCTTCGACCGCGCGCGGGGTGAGTCGCACCAACTCGGCGATCTCCGCATGCGAATAGCCCTGGTCATGAAGGAAGAGCAACCGCCTGCCGTCCTCGCTCAGCGTCGCGAACGCGGCGTTCGCGGCCTGCTGTTCGATGACCGCGTCCTCAGGAGTCCCCTCGGCCACGACGTGTTCGAGCGAGGCCAGGCTGTCCACGAGCCGCACGTCCTGCCAGCCGTGCGCCTGCGTCTGCCAGCGCCGGTAGACGTTCGGGAACGCGAGCACGCACGCGTTGACGAAGTACTCGTTCAACGGCTGTCCGCGCTCGACCGACCACTCCCTGCCGAGCAAGCCCCGGTCGCGGAAGTAGACGAAGCCCTCGTAGACCGCGTCGCTGGCCAGTTCCTCGGCTTCCTGCAGCGGGATCTCCTGCTGGTGCAGGAAGCGGCCGTGCCTCCCGCACCGGGAGAACATGGCGCCGGACCGCACGAGCTTGGTAACGAACGTGAGGCCGTACCCGAGAAGCTGGCGGTGGAACTGGTCCCAGCGCGGCCCGGAAAGCCCCGACTCGCGGAAGTGCTGCACGAGCACCCCGTCGACGCGCAGCCGGTCGGCGGCAAGCGCTGAGTCCGAACTTCCCATGCCCCCTGGTCCCTATGTCGGTGTCTTCCTGCCCTCTAGGTATGTCGTTTGGGTGCGTCCACCCCACGCACTCGCCACGAATCGTCACAAATGCAAACGAATGTCACCCGATCGGGACAGCCAATGCGGCGATTTCCTTGCGAAGGCGACCCAGCGCCCGGTGCTGGGCAACGCGCACCGCACCCGGCGTCGAGCCCACGGCGTCCGCGGTCTCCTCGGCGGACAGCCCCACCACGACGCGCAGCACGAGAATCTCGCGCTGCTTGTCCGGCAGGAGGTGCAGCAGCCGTCCCAGGGTGCCGTTCAGCTCGTCGCGGAGCACGAACTCCTCCGGCCCGGCGCCTCGCACCTCCTGGTCGGGCACCTCGGCCACCGGCTCCGCACGGTTACGTCCCAGAGCCCGATGCGCGTCGGCGACCTTGTGCGCGGCGATGCCGTAGACGAACGCCAGGAACGGCCGGCCCTGCTCCCGATACTTCGGAAGGGCCGTCAGCACGGCCAGGCAGACCTCCTGCGCGACGTCGTCCGCAGTTGTCGCGGAACGTCCGACACGCGCGCGACAGTACTTCACCACCAGCGGTCGCAGGTAGCGAAGTAGCTGGTCAGTGGCCCTGCGCTCGCCTTGCACGGCCAGGCTCACCAGCTCTGCGGATAAAGCCGAACTCTCCATCCGAAGTGTCCCCTCGTCGACGTCCCGTGGAGGAGACGTGCGACGCGTCACTCCTTATGCGGAAAGTAGGGAGAAACTTCAAACGTCACCCGTTTGCAGCAACGAAGAGCGGTTGGTAATAGGCGTGGAGCGACCACTCCGCGTAATCGAAACCGGCGCGTTCCGCCAATTCAGTGATTTCGTGACGAGTAATCGCCCAATACCGTGCCTTGCCCACCACGACGCGCCAGGAGTCGGCTTCGTGCAGCCGGAACATCTCCAGTTCGTACTGGTCGCCGTCCCAATGCCAGAGCTGGAACCACACGACCCGCCCCGGCCCGACGGAGGGAGGGGTCGACAACGGCCGTTCGCTGCGAATCGCGTCGTAGTCGCGCGTCGAGAGGATGAGCCGGCCACCGGGACGAAGCATGCGCCGCATCTCTCGCAACGCCGCCAGGACGTCCCGGGCGGTCAGCAGGTGCGGCAGCGCGTTGTCCGCGGCCAGCACGACGTCGAACGAGGCATCGGCGAACGGCAGTGAGCGCATGTCCGCGGCGAACGCGGGCAAGGTGACGCCACGCGCAGAGGCCTCCACAACGGCCCGAGAGGCCGCCTTGGGGCTCAGATCGGTGCCCACGACCTCATAGCCGCGCAGAGCCAGACCGATCGCCTGCGTGCCGATGCCGCACGCACAGTCCAGAACGCGCGCACCTCGCGGGATGAACTCCGCGAGCTGCGACGCCTGCCGGGCCATCGACGCGTCCCAGTCCGGGAACATCAGGTCGTACGTCCCGGCCAGTCCGTCGTAGAAGGCGCCGGTCAAATCAGCTCCTCGACCCCCACGGACGTCCTCAGCTTCGCCAGCGCACGGTGCTGAGC
Organism: Lentzea sp. NPDC102401; assembly: GCF_044765805.1. Lineage (NCBI taxonomy): Bacteria > Bacillati > Actinomycetota > Actinomycetes > Pseudonocardiales > Pseudonocardiaceae > Lentzea > Lentzea sp. NPDC102401. Next base: position 418,682 of record NZ_JBIWKS010000004.1, read on the forward strand.
CACCCGCACGGCACCCGGCGTCGAACCGATCGCCTCAGCCGTCTCCTCCGCCGTCAGCCCGACGACCACGCGCAGCAGCAGGATCTCGCGCTGCTTGTCCGGCAGCCCGCGCAGCAACTGGCCCAGCCGCACCGAGAGCGAGCCGAGCAGCGCGTTCTCCTCGGGGGCGATGGTCAGCGACGGCCCGTCCGGCACCTCGGCGACAGGTTCGGAGCGGTTGCGCGCCGAGACCCGATGCGCGTCCGCGACCTTGTGCGCGGCGATGCCGTAGACGAACGCCAGGAAGGGTCTTCCCTGCTCACGATAGGTGGGCAGGGCCGTCAGCACCGCCAGGCAGACTTCCTGCGCCACGTCGTCCGCCGACGCGTACGCCCTTTCATTGCGACCGACACGCGCACGGCAGTACCGCGCCACGAGTGGACGCACGGAGCCCAGCAGCCGTTCGACGGCGTGCCGGTCACCCGCTACGGCCTCGTTGACCAATGAGGCCAGCAGGTCGGAACTTTCCATCGCGTTGGTCCCTACGTCGGCGGCGGAAGCCATTATCTTTCGCCGCCGCCTTGTTTGGGACCACTCATCAGGGTCATAAAAGTCCCGAATGCAAAGCCGGGTGAAAGGTCACAGTCAGTGGGCGGTGCGGCGGGCGAACACGTGCAGCCGGGCTGCGACGTCCCGGAGCGGAGACCGCGTGGCGGCGGCCAGTTCCAGCTCGGCGAGCGCGTCGGCGGCACCCGGATTCGTGTCCAGCACCACACCGGGCACGAGGTCGGAGACGATGCCATGACCCTGCAGAAGCTCGACGGAAAGCCCCGCCTCGAGAACCAGTTTCTCAAGACCCGGGACGTCGAACCGGCGCTGCAACGGGTCACGCGTGCCCGCGAGCTGACCGGCGTCGTCGTCCAGCAACCTTCGCGCGTCGACGATACGGCCGGCGATCGCGCGGTGCAGGATCGCCGCGAACCGGTTCGCGACCAGCACCGACACCGCGCCGCCGGGTGCGACCGCCGCGGCCAGCGAGGCGAGCGCGGCCGGTGCGTCGTCGACGACCTCCAGCAGCCCGTGCGCCAGCACCAGATCGGCCTCACCAGCGGGAACGCCCAACGAGTCCGTGTCGCCCTGGACCGCGTTGATGGTCACCCCGGCCTCGCGCGCACGGGTGTTCAACGTGGCCAACGCGTTCGGCGAAGGCTCCACGACCGTGACCGCGCATCCCGCTGCGGCTAGGGGTACGGCCCAGACACCGCTGCCGCCTCCAACGTCGAGCACACGGGGCGGTTCCCCACCCCTGCGCTCGCGTGCGGCGGCCAATTCGGCGTCGAGCACCCTCTGTACGGCGTCCGGTCGCATGTCCAACAGAGTAGGAGACCCTAGAGTAGGTCTGTGCATACGGTGTCCGTGCTCAGCCTCAAGGGAGGCGTCGGCAAGACGACGGTGGTGCTCGGCCTGGCCTCTGCCGCCCTCCGCCGTGGCGTCCGCACGCTCGTGATCGATCTTGATCCGCAGTGCAACGCCACGTCGACGCTGGAGCCAGAGGAGTCCAAGGCCAGCATCTACGACGTCCTGCAAGACCCGTCCGAGGAGAACGTCGAGCAGGCGATCCGCCCGAGCAGGTGGGGCGACGGCATCGACGTGTTGTCCGGCTCCGAGGACGCCGAGCTTCTCAACCACCCGGATCCGAACGAGTCCCGGCTGCATCGTCTGAAAGACGCGTTGCGCACGTTGCGCGACATGTACGACGAGTTCCCGTACCAGCTCGTGTTGCTCGACTGCCCGCCGTCGCTGGGCCAGCTGACCCGCTCGGCGCTGGTGGCGGCCGACCGCGCGCTGCTGGTCACCGAACCGACGATGTTCGCGGTCGCGGGTGTGCAGCGGGCGTTCGAGGCGGTGCAGAACGAGCGGGAGAGCAACAACGCCGACCTGCAGCCGCTGGGCGTCGTGGTGAACCGGGTGCGGCCGCGCTCGCACGAGCACCAGTTCCGCATCGAGGAGCTGCGCGACATCTTCGGGCCGTTGGTGATGCCGGTGGCGTTGCCGGACCGTCTCGCCGTGCAGCAGGCACAGGGCGCGTGCATGCCGATCCACGAGTGGGGCACGCCGGGCGCGCGCGAGGTGGCGCTGGCGTTCAACCTGCTGCTCGCCCGCATCCAGCGCATCTCGCGGAGTCGCCGGCGGGCCGTGCACCACGACTTCAACGACGACGAGATCCAGGAAGCGGTGGATGCCTGAGGGGGACACCGTCTTCCTGGCCGGCCATCGCATGCACGAGGCGCTGGCCGGGAAGACGCTGCGGCGCGGCGAACTGCGCCACCCCCGGCTGGCCGCACTCGATCTGGCCGGTCTCGACGTGCTCGGCGTGCGGACGTACGGCAAGCACATGTTCACCCACTTCTCCGACGGCAACAGCCTGCGCAGCCACTTCCGCATGGACGGCGCGTGGCACCTCTACCGGCCTGGAGAGCGCTGGCGCCGTCCCGCGCACCAGGCCCGTGCGGTGTTCGAGGTCGACGACCGGCAGGCCATCGGATTCGCGTTGCACGACATGGAGTTCGTGCCGACCGCACGCGAAGATGAACTGATCTCACATCTCGGGCCCGATCTTCTCGCGCCGGACTTCGACGCCGCTGAGGCCGTTCGGCGGTTGACCGCCGACCCTTCCCGGCCTGTCGGCCTCGCATTGTTGGATCAACGGATCATGGCCGGCGTCGGCAATCTCTACCGCGCGGAAGTGTGTTTCCTGTTGCGCGTTCTGCCGACGGTCCCGGTGTCATCTGTGGACGCCCCACGTGCGGTTGCGTTGTCACGCAAACTCCTGCAGGCCAACCAGTGGCGGCCGGAACAGAGCACCACCGGCGACCTGCGCGTGCAGCACTACGTTTTCGAGCGGACCGGCAAACCCTGTTTGCGTTGCCGCACAAGAGTCCGATCGGACGAGATCGACGGCAGATTCGTGTACTTCTGCCCAAAATGCCAGTCCGGTTGAACCGAGACGCTCTCCTGGCCGTGTGCCCCAATATGGCGGTAAATCTGGATGCGTTGCGCCCCGGCTTCACCGACGACCCCTATGCCGTGCTCAAGAGCCTGCGCGACGCGGGCCCCGTGCACCGGGTCGAGACCTTCGGCGTGCCGATGTGGCTCGTGACCCGATACCCCGACGTGCGCGCCGCGTTGGACAACCCGCTGCTGTCCTCGCACGGCTCGGCGCTCACCGAACCCCTGCGCGGCCATCCGCACTTCGCGTCGTGGTGGTTCGGCGATCTGTCCGAGCACATGATGAACAGCGACGAGCCTGATCACACCCGCCTGCGCCGTGCGGTGTCGAGCCAGCTCACGCCCCGCCGCATCGCCGCCCTGCGTCCCCGGATCGAGCAGGTGGCCGCCCAGCTGGCCGACGGCTTCGCCGACTCGGGACGCTGCGACCTGATCGCGGACTTCGCGGCGCCGCTGCCGATCACCGTGATCATGGAACTGCTCGGCGTTCCCGCCGTCGACCAGGAGAACTTCCGCTACTGGGCGGACGTGGTCACCGGGCTGGCGGACGGTGACGCGTCCTCGGCCCGTGAGGAGACCTCCGGCTACCTGCGCGACCTCGTGACGCACAAGCGGACGTCCGGTGACGACGACCTGATCGGTGGCCTCGCCCGCGCGACCGGCGAGTCCGCGCTGTCCGACAGCGAACTGGCCTCGCTGGCGTTCCTGCTGCTCGTGGCGGGCTACACGACCGCCGTCGACCTCGTCGGCAACGGCGCGCTGGCGTTGCTGCGCAACCCCGAGCAGCTCGAACTGCTGCAGCGCTCGTCGTCCCTGCTGCCCGGCGCCGTCGAGGAGTTCCTGCGGTTCGACGGGCCGACCTCGCACCTGCTGCGGTTCGCCACCCAGCCGCTGACGATCGGCGGCGTGCAGATCCCAGCGGGCGACGTCGTGCTGCTCTCGCTGGCCTCGGCCGAGCACGACCAGAACCGCTATCCGCGGGCCGACCAGCTCAACATCGAACGGGCCGACCGGCAGCACCTGGCGTTCGGGCACGGCATCCACTTCTGCCTGGGCGCGCCGCTGGCCCGGCTCGAGGGCGAGGTGGCGTTCCGGACGCTGCTGGGGCGCTGCGCCGGGCTGGCGCTGGACACCTCGCAGCCGCTGGGGTGGCGGGTGTCGCTCGGGAGCCGCGGGTTGCGGGGGCTGCCGGTGACGTTCCGGACGAAGCCGCGGATGCCGCTGGACGAGCAGGCGACGATCAAGGTGCCCAAGCCGATGTGACGGCGTGGAGCCGGTCGAGCTCCTGCCGAGCCTCGTCGAGGTGGCCCGCGTCCATCAGCCTCAGGAAGTGGTGGCCCAGGCCGGACGGCATCGGCAACAGCCCTGGAAGCCCGAAGTACCCGGCTCCTTCCAGTGTCTGCGCCCAGGCGGCGATCTCGTCCGCGTTCTCAACCGAGTTGCCCACCGCCACGCTGACGGCCAGCGTCACGTCGTAGTAGGCCTACCTGGCCGCCACAGCGCGATGAACGCTTCTGGTGCGGTGGCACCGCCTGCGAGCAGAGCGCGCGCCTCTCCGGTGATGTCCCCCATGCCGCTCATCATGCACAGGCGCGTAACGGCGTGGAGCGAAGTCGGCAACCATTAGCGTGAGTCAGCCGATGACAGCACCACGACATCCACCACCGCCGTCTCCCACCCGCGCCGCGCGTGCGTTCGAGGAGATCTACGAGGCCGAGTTCGACGTGGTCACGTCGTACTTCGCGCGGCGCACCGCAGACCCGCAGACGACCGCCGACCTGACCGCGGACACGTTCGTCGCGGCCATCACGTCGTTCGGGACGTTCGACCGCAGCCGGGGCACGGCACGAGGCTGGGTTCTCGGCATCGCACGGCGGGTGTTCGCGCAGCACTGCGAGGCCGTCACACGCGGCCGGAAAGTGGTCACGCGCATTCACGGACGGCGCGTGCTCGACACCGACGAGATCGCCGACCTGGTCACGCGCATCGACGCGGAACGGCAAGGCCGTGAGCTCATCGCCGCGATGGCGGCGCTCAGTCCCGCCGACCGCGAGGTGATCGAACTCGTCGATCTGGTCGGGATGACACCGAAGGACGCGGCGAAGGTGCTGGGCATGTCGTCCGGCGCGCTGCGGATCAGGCTCTTCCGGGTGCGCGGCAAGGTCCGCGACCTGGCATCGAACGGGGGACAGCGATGACGACGTTCAAGGACAACCTGCTCGACGACCTGATGCGAGAGCACGGTCAGACGGTCGAAGAGGCGCCAGAACAGCGCAGGAGGTCCGCACGGCCGTTGCTGGCCGCGGCCGGTGCGCTCGCCATCGCCGGTGCGGCGACCGTCGCGATCAGCGGCACCGGCAGCGAGGCCTACGCGGTCACCAAGAACGCCGACGGCAGCGTGACGGTCACCATCCGGGACATCAAAGGAGTCGACGCGGCCAACGCGAAGCTGCGCGAGTACGGGATCGGCGCGAAGGCCGTGCCGATGTCACGGGACTGCGCGGCCCTGGACGAGACCAAGATGGACCTCCTCGGCGGCTACGTGCTTCCGCGCATCTCGGACAACGGCTCGGTCACGATGAGCCCCGGTGACGTCCCGGACGGGTACTCGGTGCTGCTCGGCGTCTCGAACCTGCCGAACCGCAACACCGGGCTGGGCTACACGGGCCCGATCCGCAACCCCGCACCGGACTGCCTGGCAGAGGTCGGGAACTAGAGGGGCCCGCGCCCACCCTGAGCTGGCGTTATAGGGTGGGCGCGTGGTGTACAAGCAGGTGGTTCGCAAGGCGTTGTTCGGAATGCACGGCGGCGACGCGGAGCGGGTCCACGAGACCACGCTCAACGTAATGGCCAAGCTGAGCCCGCTGGCGAAGTTCGCCCGCAACCAGAACAACCCGCGCACCGTCTTCGGTGTCCGCTTCCCGAACCCGGTGGGCCTCGCGGCGGGCCTGGACAAGGACGGGCGCGCGCTGCCGGCGTGGGCCGCGCTGGGGTTCGGGTTCGTCGAGGTAGGCACCGTCACGTGGCACGCGCAGCCGGGCAACCCGAAGCCGCGCCTGTTCCGGCTCCGCGAGGACGAGGCGATCATCAACCGGATGGGCTTCAACAACGCGGGTGCGCAAGCGCTTGCCGCGAAGCTCGACCGGACGCCGCTGAAGGCGCCGCTGGGCATCAGCCTCGGCAAGTCCAAGATCACGCCGGTCGAGGACGCCGTCCAGGACTACCTGAACTCGCTGAACGCCCTGCAGGACCACGGCGACTACTACGCCATCAACGTCAGTTCGCCGAACACGCCCGGTCTGCGCAGCCTGCAGGACAAGGGCGCGCTCACCGAGCTCGTCCAGACGCTCACGCGGGCCACGGACAAGCCGATGCTGGTCAAGATCGCGCCGGACCTCACCGAGGACGCCATCGCCGAGGTCATCCAGGTGTGCGTCGACAACGGCATCAAGGGCCTCATCGCCACGAACACCACGCTGAGCCGTGAGGGCCTCACGAGCGAACACGCGTCCGAGACCGGCGGACTCAGCGGCAGGCCGCTCACCCGGCGCGCGAACGACGTGGTCCGGTTCATCACCAAGAACAGCGACCTGCCGGTCATCGGCGTCGGCGGCATCGCGACCGCCGACGACGCCAAGCGCATGATCGACGCCGGCGCGAGCCTCGTGCAGATCTACACCGGGTTCATCTACGAGGGCCCTGGGCTCGTGTCGAGGATCAACCGGGCACTGAGGTGAGCGTGCGTTCGACGTGCTCCCAGCGGCCAACCGGACGGTAGCCGCGCAGCACGGTGAACAACGAGCGCAGCACCGCGACGAAGTCCACGAACACGATCACCATCAGCAGCGGGTAGGCCAACGGCGCCAAGGCCAGCAACGGCGCCTTGGCCCGCCACGGTTCGGAGATGTCGCCGATGATCGTGAACAACGCGACGCCCGTGTAGACCGCGCACAGCAGGAGAATGCCGGTGAACCAACCCGTCTGGAACGTCGCGGTGACGACGACGTAGATGAACACCGGCTCGAACAGCACGAGGACCTCCCCCGCCGCCGTGTACGGCAGGTGCACCCACGAGAGAAGACGCGTGCACGACCTGCCGAAGAAGAGCGAGCGGTGCTTGTAGAACGCCTGCAGCCGTCCGAACTTCCACCGGAACCGTTGCCGCAGCAAGCCTTTGAGCGACGGCACGGCCTGGGTGTACGCGATCGCGTCGGCCGCGAAGATGATGCGCCAGTCGAAGTTGCCGCGCACGGACAGGATCTTCATCGAGAAGTCGATGTCCTCGGTCATCGTGTCGGTGTCGAAGTAGCCGCACGCGCGCACGATCGACGTCCGGAACATCGAGCCGACGCCGCCGATGACGTACTCGCAGTTGAACACCGTGTAGCCCTGCTTGAGCCGGTGCACCACCGCGTACTCCAGGCGCTGCACCCAGCCCAGCACACCGCGCTGGTCGGCGATCTTCACGTTCGCCGCCGCCGCGAGCACCATCGGGTCGGCGAAGTGCGCGACCATCTTCGAGACGGCGGTGCGGGACAACGACGAGTCGGCGTCCAGCACCATCACCAGGCCGTCGCCGACGAGGCGCATGCCGGTGTTGATCGCCGCCGCCTTGCCCGTGTTCTCCTGCGAGACAACGAGAACGCGGGGCCCGAAGTGCCGCAACGCGGCCACCGTGCCGTCGACCGAGCCGTCGTCGACCACGACCACCGACACGTCCCCGTAGTCGCTGTCCAAAACGGACTGCACCGCGCGGGAGACGCACAACTCCTCGTTGTAGGCCGGGATGACGACCCACACCGTTGGCGCGTAGGGCAACGGACGTGAGCGGCACAACGAGAGATCGTAGAGATCGGCCGCCACCAGAACGACGCACACGCGGACGACACCGATCATCGCCAGCGGAACCATGAGCCACGCGAGCGACGTCATCGGCGATGGCGCAGCAGTCGGATGCGGGTCGCGGCCAAGCTGCCCGCGATGATCGCGCAGGCCATGAACAGCACCACGAAGTACGCGGCGACCATGGTGATTCTCCCTCCCTGGACCGGAAACTGGATCGGTCCGAATTGGAGGGACGAAAACCACACAAACGTGTGTCGGTCAGTTACGGCGTGCAGCCCTGAGCCAGCGCATGATCGGGTGCAGGATCACGACGAGCAGCGAACCCCACACCATGCCGCCCATCTCCAGATCGCCGATCGCGATGGTCAGGTCGCCGACGCCGGCCACCAGCGCGGCGCCGCCGACCATCGCGTTCGCCGGGTTCGCCAGGTCGACGCCGCGGTCCATCCAGATCCGCACGCCGATCAGTACGATCAGGCCGTAGAGCACCAGCGTGCAGCCGCCGAGCACGCCCGGCGGGATGGTCCCGAACAGCGCGATGGCCTTCGGGGAGAACGCCAGCAGCGTGGCGAACACACCGGCGAACGCGAACGCCGCCGTCGTGTACACGCGGGTCACGGCCATCACGCCGATGTTCTCGGAGTACGTCGTCGTCCCGGCGCCACCGCCGAGACCGGACAACGCGGTCGACAGGCCGTTCGCGATGATCGCGTCGCCCGCGCTGCCGTCGAGGTTGCGGCCGGTCAGCGCCGCGACCGCCTTCACGTGCCCGACGACCTCGGCCACGAGCACGATCACCACGGGCAGCATCAGCAGCACCACGGACGGCCGCAGCTCCGGCTGGTACAGCTTCGGCAGGCCGACCCACGCCGCGTCGCGCAGCGCGGTGATCCGCTCGGACGACACGGCGCCGAACGCCAGGCCGCCCATCCAGATCGCCACGAAGCCGATCAGGATCGAGAACCGGAACACCAGGCCGCGCCCCAGCACGCCGGCCAGCAGGATCACGACGGTGGTCAGTGCGGCGACCAGTGGCTGCTCGGCGAAGTTCGAGGTGGCCTGGTGCGAGAGGTTCAGGCCGATGATGATCACGACGGCACCGGTGACGACCGGCGGCATGACCGACTCCAGCAGCCGCACGCCGAGCGCCTTGACCGCGATGCCGACGACGATCACCAGCAGGCCCGCGGCGACGACCCCGCCGAGCTGCGCGGAGATGCCCTGTTCGCGCGCGGCCACCAGCGGCGCGACGAAGGCGAAGGACGAACCGAGATAGCTCGGGACGCGGTTCTTGGTGATCACCAGGAACAGCAGCGTGCCCAGGCCGGAGAACATCAGGGTGGTGGCGACAGGAAGACCGGTGGCGGTGGGAACGATCACCGTCGCGCCGAACATGGCGACCAGGTGCTGCACTCCGAACCCGATGGTGAGCGGCCAGCTCACCCTCTCCTGGGGTGCGACGGTTTCACTGTCGGTGATCCGACCGTCCCCGTGCACGGTCCACAACGCCAACGCACTGCCTCCCGGCAATTCAGCCGGACTTCCCGCAGACCGGCCCCGGAATCCTGCCACGCCATGTAGCGGCTACGGCTAGATAACGGTCCGATAATCACACGATTGCCCTAAGGATCTCCAGAGAGAACCGCCGAATAGGCGCACTCGATTACCGAGCGTCACATTAGATGCGTTTAATAGCCTGACACGTCTCGCATCGCGGACGCGAGCCCGGCCATGTGGTCCGTGGCGTCGTCCAGCACCTCGCCCGGGTTCTGGAACTGCGTGCTCGCCGCCAGGGCCTTACCCGCCTCGGCCACCAACGCGCAGTAGCGGTCCACGCCGTCCGCCAGTTGCATCCGGAGCACCCGCACGCCCTCGACCAACGGCGCGCGCTCCAGCGGCGGCGCGGTGTCCCGAGCGCGTTCGACGGCCTGGAGCTGTGCGGAGACCGCGCGGATCGCCGAGGAGGCCTCCTGGGCGGTCTGGCGGGCGTGCTGGACGGACTCGGTCGGCATCGACGTGAGCGCCGGCGAGTCGAGCTGCAGGAGCAGCTGCGTCATCGTGTCCTCGGCGCCGTGCAGCTTCTCCATCGGAACGCGCGCGGACGAGATGTGCGCCGGCAGTGGCGGCCGGGGCGGTGGTGGAGGCGACAACGCGAGCCGTTGCCGTGCGGCCCCCAGCTCACGCAGCTTGAACCCGCTGCGCACGGCGAGGACGGCGGGCACCGCCGCGCCGATCGAACCGGTGACGGCGGCCCACGTGCCGAGCACGCCGGTGAAGCCCAGCACCGCGAGGGTGCCGAGCATCGAGATGACGATCAGCCAGAACGTCAGCACGGCGTTCGTGCGCTTGCGCTTGCGTTCGAGCTTGGCGCGCGGGTCGTTCCACTTCTGCATGCGATAGCGCGCCTGCTCGGCCAGCGGGTGGCCCTGGAGCGACGCACCCAACTCGTTGACGACCTTGCGGACGATCTCGTTGTTGGGACGGTTTCTCCAGGGCTCCATGATCACCTGCTGGCTCCTTTGCGTCCCGCTCAGTTCTGCTGAGCCGGCGGGACCTGCTGCTGCGTGGTCTTCTGCTCCGACTGGACGCGCTGCGCGATCTCGGCCTGGATCTGCGCGGCCGCGCTGTTGCCCGCGGTCACCTGGGCCGGCGTGTTCGCCTGACCACCGTGCATGGACGCGCGGATCTGTTCCAGACGCGACGAACCGGCCATCTGGGTGGTCGAGGCCTGCACCTCGAGCATCCGGCCCTGCACCGAGTTCTGGGCGAGCTCGGCGGACCCGATCGCGGTCGCGTAGCGCTTCTCGATCTTGTCGCGAACCTCTTCCAGCGACGGCACGTTGCCCGGCGCGGCGAGTTCGCTCATCTGGGTCAGCGACGCGGAGACCTGCTCCTGCATCTTGGCCTGCTCGAGCTGACTGAGGAGCTTGGTGCGCTCGGCCAGCTTCTGCTGCAACATCATCGAGTTGCGCTCGACGGCCTGCTTGGCCTGCGCGGCAGCCTGCAGCGACTGGTCGTGCAGCGTCTTGAGGTCCTCGATGCCCTGCTCAGCGGTGACGAGCTGGGTGGCGAAGCTTTGCGCCGCGTTCTCGAACTGCGTCGCCTTCTGCTCGTCGCCCTTGGCGCGCGCCTCGTCGGCGAGCACGAGGGCCTGACGGGCGGAGGCCTGCAGCTTCTCGACATCGCCCAGTTGGCGGTTCAGCTTCATCTCCAGCTGGCGCTGGTTGCCGATGACGGCCGCAGCCTGCTGAGAGAGGGCCTGGTGCTGCCGCTGCGCCTCCTCGATGGCCTGCTGGATCTGCACCTTCGGGTCAGCGTGCTCGTCGATCTTCGACGAGAACGACGCCATCAGGTACTTCCAGAACTTCACGAACGGACTGGCCATCTCCTACGCCTGCCTTCTCGGTGCCGGTGTTGGATCCATCGTCTCAATTGTGCGTCGGCGTATCCACCGACACGGGGAGATATCCGGGAACACCCTGACCCACCCCGGGACTTAGGAGTACACGCCTGACGACGTGCCAATCCTGCCCTCACCCGCGCCCCAGGACGCGGTGACCCAGCGTGCTGATGCCAAGCCGTTGCCTGCCGTTCAGCCCGAAGCGTCGTTGCCCTGTTGAACGTCCGAAGACGCAGTCTTGTTGCAGACCGTCACGTGGCGGGGACCACAGTCGGTGACACATCACCCGAATGCAGGCGACCCCGCTCGCCAGCCGGGGGTTTGGGGGCGTCCCCCAAAGTCACCGAACGAAGAACGGCTCATGCTCTCCGTGAGCATGAGCCGTCCTGAGAGTGCAAGCGGGGTCGTGGATGACATGGGGTTACGCCGCGACGACTGCCTTGGGCGTCTCGCCGATCTTGCTCGTGAGCCTGTGCGTCAGCATGGGCTGCAGGCGCAGGTCGGACAGGTCGTCCGAGAGCGTGGACGGCAGCACGCGGCCACCTTCCAGCTTGCCCCGATCCGCTCGTCCGTCCGGGACGGTGTCGGGAACCGTGTCCGGCGTCTGCTGGACGGCTCCGATGTCGGAGGCCACGTGGTGCAGCAACTCGGACAAGGGCAGTTCTAAAGCGTCACATATGGCCGCGAGGAGCTCGCTGGACGCCTCTTTGCGGCCGCGCTCCACCTCGGACAGGTACCCCAGGCTCACGCGGGCGGTCCGAGAGACCTCGCGCAGCGTGCGGCGTTGGTTGGTGCGGGCATGGCGAAGTCGATCACCGATCGCCTCGCGTAGCAGCACGGTCATCGCGCGCCTCCTTCCGGCCGGCCGTGTCCCTACGTTACCGATCGACACCGACAACGGGCACTGACTTCCGAACACGTCCGCCAAGGGCGAACGAACGCGGAGTCATCATTTGTTCCCGGCATCGGTCACCAGCAGGTAATCCGAGAGCAGGACCAGCGCTTTTTCCACGGCGGCGGAACGGACCGCTCTGCGGTCGCCACTCACCGTGATTGTCCGCACTGTGGACACTCCAGGGCCGCTCAAGCCGATGTGGACCGTCCCCGGAGCGACTCCGTCCTGCGGATCGGGGCCGGCGACCCCGGTGAGCCCGATTCCCCAGTCCGATTTGCACCTTTTCTTGGCGCCTTCGGCCAGTTGGATCGCGACGTCGGGATGCACGGCTCCGTGCTCGTCGAGCAACCGCTGGTCCACGCCCGCGAGCTCGTGTTTGAGCTCGGTGGCGTAGACGATCAACCCACCGCGGACCACGGCACTCGCCCCCGGTGTGTCGACGATCGTCGCGCACAGCAGACCCGCGGTCAGCGACTCGGCCGTGGCGACGGTCTGGTTCTTAGCTTTGAGCAGTTCGACAACGCTGGTCACAGCACCGCCCGTCCTGCCCTTGCCTTCATCTTGAACGCGTGGACGACGTAGTCGATTCCCGTGACGATGGTGAGGACCAGCGCGACGGCCATGATCACCCACGCGATGAGCTGCAGCACGTCGTTCTGCGGGAGGACGAACAGCCCGATCGCGATGACCTGGGCCAGCGTCTTGGCCTTGCCGCCGCGGCTGGCCGGGATCACGCCGTAGCGGATCACCCAGAACCGCAGCAGCGTGATGCCGATCTCGCGCACGGCGATGGTGATCGTGATCCACCACGGCAGTACGTCGAGGATGCTCAGGCCCACCAGCGCGGACCCGGTCAGCGCCTTGTCCGCGATCGGGTCGGCGATCTTGCCGAAGTCGGTGATGAGCCCGTGCTTGCGGGCGAGCGTGCCGTCGATGTGGTCGGTGAAGCTCGCGACGGCGAAGATCCCGAACGCGATGAGGCGCCACGTCGTGTCGAAGCCACCCGCTTCGAACAGGGAGAACAGGAAGACCGGTACGAGCAGCATCCGCGCCACCGTGAGGACGTTGGCGACGTTGAGCAGCGGGACCTTCCTGGCCTCAGTCATGTCGCGATGACCTCTACGACCAGGTCGACGCCCTCGGAGTCGACCACGCGGCAGCGCACGAAGTCGCCGCGCTTGAGGCCCTCGGCCTCGAGCACGATGCACTCGCCGTCGACCTCGGGCGCCTGGTGCTCGGCCCGGCCGACGCAGTCGCTCTCGTCGTCCTCCTCGTGCTCGATCAGCACGACGACCTCGTCGCCCACCCGGTCCTCTGCGCGCTGGCTGGTCAGCTCCTCGACGAGGTTGCCGATGCGCTGCACCCGTTCCGCGATGGTGTCGGCGTCGAGCTTGCCGTCGAGCTCCTCGGCCTCGGTGCCGTCCTCGTCGGAGTATCCGAAGATGCCGACGGCGTCGAGCCGCGCCTCCGTGAGGAAGCGTTCGAGTTCCTGCAGGTCAGCCTCGGTCTCGCCGGGGAAGCCCACGATGAAGTTGCTGCGGATGCCCGCCTCGGGCGCGTGCTCGCGGATCTGCCACACGAGCTTGAGGAAGCTGTCGGTGTCGCCGAACCGGCGCATGCGGCGCAGCACGTTCTCGCTGGAGTGCTGGAACGACATGTCGAAGTAGTTCGCGACCTTGTCGGTCTTCGCGATGGCGGCCACCAGGGACGGCTTGGTCTCGGCCGGCTGCAGGTAACTGACCCGCACCCGTTCGACGCCGGGGATGCTCGCGAGGCGCGGCAGCAGCTGCTCCAGCGCACCCTGGTCCCGCGGCAGGTCCTTGCCGTAGCTCGTCGAGTTCTCGCTGACGAGGAACAGCTCCTTGACGCCGTTCTCGGCGAGCCACATGGCCTCGGCCACGATCTCGTCCGGGTGCCGCGACACGAACGCGCCGCGGAAGCTCGGGATGGCGCAGAAGCTGCACCGGCGGTCACAGCCGGACGCGATCTTCAACGGCGCCACGGGGGCGTCGTCCAGACGCCTGCGCTGGACCTTGGTCGGTCCCCAGCCGTGGCCGGGCACCTGGACGTCCTTGCTGGCTTCCTGGCGCTTCACGGGCGTGATCGGCAGCAGCGTGCGGCGGTCCACCGGCACGTGCGACTCGACGGGCTTGCCGTGCAGCACGTCCTGCAGGCGCTCGGCCAGGTCGTTGTACTGGTCGAAGCCCAGGACCGCGGCCGCCTCCGGGAGGCTGTCCGCGAGCTCCTTGCCGTACCGCTCCGCCATGCATCCGACCGCGACCACCTTGGCCCCGGTGTCGGACGCGGCGAGCAGCGTGTCGACCGAATCCTTCTTGGCCTGCTCGACGAAGCCGCACGTGTTGACGACGACGACGTCCGCGCCCTCGTCCACCAGCTCCCAGCCGCCCTCACCGAGGCGTCCGGCGAGCTCTTCGGAGTCGACCTCGTTGCGGGCACAGCCCAGGGTCAGCAGCGACACACGTCGCGGAGTGGTGGGAGAAGACACGGCGCTCAGAGTAACCGGGTCGGGCTGTCAGGCCGGAATCGTGCCCACCTCATACTTGACGGTTGTGACCAGTGGGGTAGTCGTGCGGCGCGCCCGCACCAGTGATGTGCGCGCCATGAAGGCGCTGATCGACGGGTACGCGGGCAAGGTTCTGCTGGCCAAACCGCTGGTCACGCTGTACGAGGCGGTCCAGGAGTTCTGGGTGGCCGAGGAGGACGGCGAACTGCTCGGCGTCGGGGCCCTGCACGTGATGTGGGAGGACCTGGCCGAGATCCGATCCGTCGCGGTCTCCCCCATGGCGCTGGGCAAGGGCGTCGGTCACCGGATCGTGGCGCAGCTCATCGCGACCGCCAGGGAGCTGCAGCTCACGCGCATCTTCGTGCTCACGTTCGAGACCAAGTTCTTCACCAAGCACGGCTTCGTCGAGATCGAGGGCACGCCGGTGAGCCCCGAGGTCTACGAGGAGATCATGCGGTCGGTGGACGAGGGTGTCGCCGAGTTCCTCGACCTGAGCTACGTGAAGCCGAACACGCTCGGCAACAGCCGGATGCTTCTGGAGTTGTAACTCTTCGAGTAATCACTCGAAGAGTCTTGACTCAAAGAACCACGCACACCAGGATCTGCGGTGTGCCCGAATCGCTGACCGTCGACGAGCTCGCTGCCCGGATCGGCCTGCCCAGCAGCACCATTCGCATGTACCAGACGAAGGGTGTGCTGCACGCGCCGAGACGGCAGGGACGCGTGGCGTACTACGACGCCTCGCACGTCGAGCGGTTGACGTTGGTCCAGCGGTTGCAGCAGCGGGGGTTCTCGCTGCCCGCGATCGCCGAGCTGATCACGGCACGCGAGAAGGGCGAGTCGGTCGCCGCGGTTCTCGGCTTCAGCGAGGCCGAGGGGCCCGACGACTGGGTTCGGATCAAGGTGCGCGACATCAAGCACCTGATTCCGACGGGAGACGTCCAACCGCGACTCCTCCTCCGGGCTATGCGGTTGGGCTTGGTGCGGTGGAAGTACGGCTGGCCGCACACGCGTCGCTGGGCACTCGAAGCGGGCGGCAGGCTTGCCGGCCTCAGGGTGCCCAGCGATGACGTCATGGACAGCTTCACGCGCCTGCGCACGGCGACCGACGCGGTGGCGGCGGACTTCGTGCGGTTGTTCGAACGGCAGTTCTGGCCTGAGCTGGCACGCAAGGCCGGGGACGAGAACCAGCTCGAGAACGTTCGGGCGTTGCTGGTCGAGCTGACGTACACGGCGGAGACCGCGGTGGTGGGGACGCTGCGGGAGTCGATCCGGGACGCGGCCGAGGAGTTCGCGTCACGGCACGGGTTGCTGCCCAGCGACGACTACCAGCCGGCGTGGGCCGAGCAGCCGTTGCCGCCGATCGCCGAGAACCTCATGGATCCGGCGGGGGATCTGCCGAGCGAGCAGGAGATCGAGAACTTCCTGAAACGGGGGGACGAGGATGAGCCTGGTCGCTGATCCCGCCTGGCACGCCCAGGTTCGGGACGAAGGCCTCGTCGTCTACGCGGGAGCCGATCTCGCGTATTTGATTCCAGACCTGCCCAGGGCGGTGGCCGTGGCGCTGGCAGGACTGTTCGAACCAGCGTTGAGGGGAGTGGCTCGAACGGTCGACGAAAGCCGGTTGGGGGAACCGGAACGCCTGCACGTGGCCCAGCTGAGGACCCTGGGCGCTCTCCGCCCGGCCGGGTTGCCGAACGACGACGCGAAGCCGATGGGGGTCGGCACACGCGTCGTGGGGGAGGCACCCGCCGGGCTGGTAGAGCGGTTGCCGCACAACGAGAATCCGGACCTGCTGCTCGTCGTGCGGACGACCGGCACGTTGGTCGACCTGATCGAGGTGGCGCGCGAGACGACGGTCCCGCACCTGTTGCTGGACCTCGCGTACCACCACACCGCCGCTGTCGGGCCCTTCGTGGTGCCCGGTGCCGGTGCGTGCCTGGCGTGCCTCGCGGTGCGGGCGGGGCGGCGCTGGGGGGATCCGCCGCCTCCCCCGCGCCCTGGGGCTCTCCGGCACGAGTTCCCTATCTCTCTTGCCATGCAGGCGATTCAGAACATCCGCGGTGGCTCGCTGGCCCTGCTGGACGCGGTCGTGACCGTCAACCTCGACGAGTTCACCACGACGCGCGAGAGCGTGCTGCCCGCCGCCGACTGCGAGATCTGCCCGAAGGTCCAGTTCGGGCGCGTGTCACTTCCTTGGGGGAACCTTGAACGCGACGGCAGTCCGGTTACCTGACCAGTTCTCGCCGGGTGCGGCCGCCGCCAGCGCCGCGACGCCCACCTGTTGCTGTTGTTGTTGCTGCTGTGCGGTTTCCTCGGTCGGCGCGGCCGTGCACATCCCGGAGGCCCTGTACCAGGACACGAAAGAGCTTCCCCGGCCACGCAGCGCGCTCGTCCTGCCCTCCGCGATCTTCCCGTTGCTCGTCGTCGTGCTGCCGTTCGTCACGCTGGGCGCGGTCTTCGACCTGCACTGGGGCTGGTGGCTCGGGGGCTTCGGCGTCGCGCTGGGGTGGGCCGTCGCCGCAGGGTTCATCGCCCGGTCGCCCAAGCCGTGGATGAGCCTGGTACGACTGCTGGGTTGGGCGGCGCTGTGGGTCGTGGAGCCTTTCATCGTCCTGTACGCGCTGGCACCGATCGCCACCCTCGGCGAAGGAGCCGCGTGGGTCGCCGGCGTGCTCTACATCGGCGGTGCGCTGACAATGGGTTACTGGATCTTCCGGCACTACCGGGGGAAGCGGTGAAGACCGTCGCCGAGGCGCTGATCGAGCGCGCGGTCGGCTGGCGGCAGGGAGTGGTGTCGCAACTGCATCCCGTGCCGCACAGTCTGTCCGATGTGGACGTCGAAGGCTGGGCCGCGGTGCCGGAGCCGTTCGCCACCGGCGGCACGTCCGGTGGCACGTCGAAGGTCGCGGCGGTGGCCGAGGCGCTGGAACGGCACGCGGCCGCACGGGCGCCGCTGGAGATCGCCACGGACGGCGAGTGCTGGCCGTTGGAACACTTCAGCCTGCACACGGTCGAGCAGCGCGTGGCCCCGAACTACCGCTACCGCAAGGGATACGTCGACACGCCGTACACGCGGGCGTGGACGTTGCCCGGCAACGAACCGATCCGCGTGCCCGCCGGTCTCGTCGGCCTGGACGCCTCGTACGGGCTGCCCGCGACGTCGTCTGGGCTCGCGGCCGGTCCGTCGACGACCAGCGCCTTGTTGCGGGCGGTCCAGGAACTGGTCGAGCGCGACGCGTTCACCACGACCTGGCTGCATTCCCTTGCACCGCAACAGTTCACCGCCGACCTTCCGCACGGCGCGATGGCGTTCGACCTCACGCCCGCCTACAGTCCGCACCCGGTGGTCGCCGTCGCGGGTTCACTGCCGATCGCGGGCAGACCGCGCCCGACGCTGGGTCTCGCCTGCCGCGCGACGGTGGCGGAAGCGGTGCGGAAGGCCTACGAGGAGTGGATCCAGGGCACGGTGTTCATCGAGGTCTGGCTGGCGCGCAACGGCGACCGGCCCGTCGAGGAGGCCACCGACTTCGACGAGCACGCCGTCTACTACGCCACGCACCCGTCGAAGTGGGACGCGCTGCCGTGGTTCGGCGGCTTCGAGACGGACCCGCCGCGCGACGCCGAAGCCCGCGGTACCAGCGAGGAACTGACCGAACTCGTGCACGCGCTCGACCGCGCGGACATCCGCCTCGCCTACCGCGAACTCACGACACCGGAGCTGTCGGCCGTCGGACTGCACTGCGTCCGCGTCCTGTCCCCCGACCTCGCGCCGCTGCACTCGGATCACCGCTGGCCGCACCTCGGCGGCCGTGCCCGCGAGCTCGGCTGGCGCTACCCGCACGCCTCACCGGGCGTGTTCCCCAATCCCGCACCGCATCCGCTGGGGTGACGCCGATGTTCGACGACTTCTGGGCCGCGAGCCGGTTCTCCCCGCTGCACCAGCGCAGGCTAGGCGACCGGCTGCGCGACTTCCGGCCGCGACCGGCGTTGATCGACCCGCTCGAACTGCCTTCGCCGCCGGTTGTGCTGCCCCGTCCGCACGACCGGCTGCAGAAGCTGTTCCAGGCACGCAGAAGCACGCGGGAGTTCGCTCCGAAACCGTTGACGGACAAGCAACTCGGCACCGTCCTGGGCGCACTGTCGGACAACAGCTGCCCGTCCGCGGGCGGACTGCATCCGTTGCGCTGCTACGCGTTCTTCGACGGACGCGCGGTCCGCTACGACATCGCCCGCCACGCGCTGCAGGACATCGGCCCGGCGCCGGAGAACCTGGCCGAGATCCTCGGAACGCCTTCGACGCCACCGCTGACGATCGTCCTGGTGTTAACGGACAAAGACTCGTTCGAGAAGTACGGCGAACGCGCGGGACGCTTCGGCTTGATCGAAGCAGGTGCCGCGGCGCAGACCATCTGCCTCCGTTTGGCGGAGCAGAAACTGGGCGGCTGTCTGCTCGGCGGAGTAGCGGACAACGAAATGCTGCACGCGCTGGGACTCCCCCGCGAGCTTCGCGTGGCCACGGCGATCGCGTGCGGGCACATGATCACCTGACGTTCATCAGATCGTGTCTACCGAGGACAGTCGATCACCCGCTACAACTGGCGAGACCCTGCTCACACTCCGAGGAGCTCGCCATGTCGACGAAGACCCTGCGCTCCGCCTTCGTGGGTGTCGCCGCCTCCATCGCCCTGATCTTCACGAGTGCCCCCGCGCACGCCGTGGACATCGTTGCGGTGACCGACGACTACCTGTTCTCGAAGACCATCAGCCAGTTCACAACATTGCGCGCGCAGCAGCCCTACGCGGGCCAGCTCGACTGGTCGTCCGACGGCTGTTCGTACTCGCCGGACAACCCCTTCGGCTTCAAGTTCCTGCCGACCTGCGAGCGTCACGACTTCGGCTACCGCAACTACAAGCGGCAGGGCCGGTGGAACGAGACGAACCGCCTGCGCATCGACAACAACTTCAAGTCCGACATGTACAAGCAGTGCGGGTCCAACTGGGCGTGCAAGCGCACCGCTGACCTGTACTACGCCGCCGTGCGCGAGTTCGGTGGCAGCGCGAGCTCCACTGCCACGAGCATCCAGAAGGCCGGCCTGAAGTAGTCCTCAGTCCTCGTCGTCGGCGGGGCCGCCTCCGCGCATCAGGTAGACCACGGACTCGAGCTCGTCCGGCTTGATCAGCACCTCACGTGCCTTCGAGCCCTCGGACGGCCCGACCACGCCGCGGGTCTCCAGCAGGTCCATGAGGCGCCCCGCCTTCGCGAACCCGACGCGCAGCTTGCGTTGCAGCATCGACGTCGAGCCGAACTGCGACGTCACGATCAGCTCGGTCGCCTGCACGAGCAGCTCCAGGTCGTCGCCGATGTCGGCGTCGACCTCCTTCTTCTCCGCCGCCTTCTGCGCCGTGACGCCGTCGGTGTACTCGGGCTGCGCCTGGTTCTTGGTGAACTCGACGATCGACGAGATCTCCTCGTCGCCCACGAACGCGCCCTGGATGCGCACCGGCTTCGAGGCGCCCATCGGCAGGTACAGGGCGTCGCCCATGCCGATCAGCTTCTCGGCGCCCGGCTGGTCCAGGATGACCCGCGAGTCCGTCAGGGACGACGTCGCGAAGGCCAGCCTCGAAGGCACGTTCGTCTTGATCAGACCGGTGACGACGTCGACGGACGGGCGCTGCGTCGCCAGCACGAGGTGGATGCCGGCCGCACGGGCCTTCTGCGTGATGCGGACGATCGCGTCCTCGACGTCGCGCGGGGCGGTCATCATCAGGTCGGCGAGCTCGTCGACGATCGCCATGATGTATGGGTACGGCCGGTAGACGCGCTCGGAGCCGGGCGGCGCGGTTATCTCGCCGGACTTCACCTTGCGGTTGAAGTCGTCGACGTGACGCACGCGGTTGACCTGCATGTCCTGGTAGCGCTGTTCCATCTCCTCGACGAGCCACGCCAGCGCGGCCGCCGCCTTCTTCGGCTGCGTGATGATCGGCGTGATCAGGTGCGGGATGCCCTCGTACGGCGTCAGCTCGACCATCTTCGGGTCGATCAGGATCATGCGGACCTCGTCCGGCGTCGCTCGCGCGAGCAGCGAGACCAGCATCGAGTTCACGAACGACGACTTACCGGAACCCGTGGAGCCCGCGACCAGGAGGTGCGGCATCTTCGTCAGGTTCGCGGTGACCATGTGGCCCTCGATGTCCTTGCCGAGGCCGATCACCATCGGGTGCGTGTCCTTGACCGTGGACGACGCGCGCAGCACGTCGCCCAGCCGCACCATCTCGCGGTCGCTGTTGGGGACCTCGATGCCCACGGCCGACTTGCCGGGGATCGGGGCCAGCAGGCGGACGTTGTCCGTCGCCACGGCATACGCGATGTTCTTGGTCAGGGCGGTGATCTTCTCGACCTTCACGCCGGGGCCGAGCTCGACCTCGTAGCGCGTGACCGTCGGGCCGCGGGTGAAGCCGGTGACCTGGGCGTCGATCGAGAACTGGTCCAGCACGCCGGAGATCGCCTCGATCATGAGGTCGTTCGCCTTGCTGCGGGTCTTCGGCGCGTCGCCGTCCTTGAGCACGTCCGGCGGCGGCAGCTGGTACTCGCCCTCGACGGCACGCACGGCCATCGCCGGCGCCACGGCCTTCTTCTCCTTCGGAGCGGGCTTCGGGGCGGGCTCCGAAGGCTCGTCCAGCGGAAGTTCGGACTGCGTCTCCTCCTCGACGGGTTCGACGGCCTGACGGCGGCGGGACGGGCGGCGCAGGCGCACCGGCTTCGGTTCCTCGGCGGGCTCCTCCTCGTCGGCGGGCTCGTCCGAGGACTTGGTGCCGGGGTGCAGCAGCGAGCGAATGCGTTCGGGCGCCTGGCGAATCGGCGTGTGCGTCACGACCAGCAGGCCGTAGCCGAAGATCAGGAACAGCAACGGCCCGGCGACCCACGGCGTCAAACCCTGCGCCAGGAATCCACCGGCCAGATAACCGAGGGCTCCACCGGCGCTACGGCGTTGCAGCGGGTCCATCGGCAGGCCGCCGATGAGGTGGAACATGCCGAGCACGCCGATCATCATCAGCAACGAGCCGATGATCAGCCGCGGCCGCGCGTCGGGCTTCGGGTCGGTGCGCATCAGCGTGACGCCGATGCCGAGCAGCACGACCGGCACGATCACCGCCGGGAACCCGACGGAGCTGCGCACGGCGACGTCGACCCACTGCCCGACCGGTCCGCCCGCCTGCCACCACACGCCCGCGCCGGTGATGACCGCCAGCGCGATCAGCAGCAGTCCCAGGCCGTCACGACGGTGTTCGGGATCGAGGTCCTTGGTACGGCTGACGGTGCGCACGATGCTGCCGACACCACGGCCCAAAGCACCCCACACGGCACTGATGGCGCCGCCACTCTTGCGTGGTGCGGGCTTTCTGGACGCGGTGGATCGCGCCCGCGGCTTGGCTGGTGCTTTGCCGCGTGACGTGGTCTTTCTCGAAGTCCCTGTGCGCCCGGCCATGTGTATAAGGTAGTCCCTCGCGTCTCACCAGCCACGTTCGCAACTGGGACGCGTGCGAAACCTCATGGTTCTCCGGAACCGGCACGGTGTCGTTCCGACACGCCGTACGCTGCCCCGCGTGTCCACACCGCTTTTCTGGCGCGTGCTCATGGTGGTCGACCGGGGCCTGATCGCGCTGACTGGCAAGCTCGAGGTCTCGGGCGACATCCCGCCGGACCTTCTCGGCAAGCCGTTGCTGCTCGCCTCCAACCACATCGGCAACCTCGACCCGATGGTGCTCATCGCGGCCTGCCGAAAGATCGGCGTCAACCCGCGGTTCATGCTCGCGGGCGGTCTGCTCGACGCACCGATCCTGGGCCCGGCGCTGAAGGCGTGCGGTCACCTGCGCGTCGATCGGCGGTCGGCGAACGTCGGTGAGGCGATGCACCGGGCCGTCGAGGCGTTGCGGAAGGGCGGCGACCCGATCGCCGTCTATCCCGAGGGCAAGATCAGCCTCGACCCCGGTCTGTGGCCGGAGCGCGGCAAGACCGGCGTGGCCCGCATGGCGCTGGGCGGCGGCATCCCGGTGATCCCCATCAGCCAGTGGGGCGCGCACGAGGCCGTGTACTGGGGCAACCTGCACGTCTCCGGCTGGAGGGACGCTCTGCCGTACCTGACGTCGTGGCTGCGCGCGGTCCGCAAGCGGCCGACGTTCAAGGTCCACTTCGGCAAGCCCGTCGAACTGACGGACCTGAACGCCGAGACGATGGGCGACGCCCGGCGCGCGCACGAGCGGATCATGCGCGCGATCACCGAGGGCTTGGCGCCGTTGCGTCTCGACGAGCCGGACGTGCCGCGCTTCCAGGACCCGACCCGCCCGACGACCGGCGTCTCGCCCTGGCGGCCCGCCTGATCGAGTAACCGATCACCGTGATCAGCATGAGCAGCGGCATCGGATTGCCCCTCCACAGGCTGATCGCGAAGTCGATCACCGGGATGACCAGTGCCGCGACGAACGTGAACGCGCTCGCCGTGGGCAGCTTGACCTTCGAGTCCGCCCACGGCGTGCGCCCCCACGGTTTCGCGACGCTGAGCCACGCCTGGAACGCGATCGCGCCGATCATGAGCGCGGTGCCGACCGGCATCCACGCGGTGACGTGCCCGTTCAGGGCTTCCTGCAGGTTGTCGCTCAGGATGAAGACGCCGATGTAGAGCTGGCTGATCGTGATCACGAACTTCGCGAGCACCCACCAGTGCCGGAAGTAGCCCCACGGCGTCGTGGCGCTGAGCATGAAGCCGCTGAACGCGCTGGTGTTGGCCATGATCGCGAGCACGCTGTGGTCGAGGTAGCGAGCCATCCTGAACGCGTTGAGGTCACCCGACTTCATGCCGTAGAGCACGAGGGCGAGCAACGCCACGGCCTGGCTGAGCCAGCCCACGGACGTGACGACGTGCAGCCACACCAACAGGGTCCGAGCGCGCTTCTGCATGACATGTAGCTTGCCTACGCATCAGCACGAGCACATCAGGGATCGCCCCTAGGAGAGCTCGTGCAGCCGAGCCCGCACCTCAGGAGTGAGCGGGTGGTCGTAGTCCTCGTAGATCGTCAACGCTTCCAGCAGGTGCGTCCGCGCCACGTCCGGCTGACCGGCACTCGTCTCCCCCAAGCCGTGCAACGCCTCCGCGAGGCTCTTGCGGTCGCCGAGCACGCGCAGGAACGCGACCGCGTGCCGGAACGAGTCGCGCGCCTCGACGCGCAGCCCCAGCTTCGCCTGCGCCCAGCCGATGCTCACGAGCGCCATGGCCTTGCCGTGGGGAGCGTCGTGCGAGTCCATCAGTTCGAACGCCGTCCGCGCCGACTCCAGCGACGCCTCGAACTGACCCGCCGAGCGCAGGTTGTCGCTCAGGAACAACCTCGTGCCGCCCTCCCCGAACCACGAACCGACCTCGGCGTGCCCGCGCAGGGCCTCGCCGAACCGATCGACGGCGAGGTCGAACTGGCGCAGGCCGCCGTACGCCATGCCCAGGCCGGTCAGACTCCACGCGGCACCGGCGGAGTCGCCGATCTCGCGCCGGATCGCGAGCGCGCGGTCGAAGAGTTCCAACGCGTCCGCGAAACGCTGACCGCGGAACGCCGAGAGCGCCTGGCCGTGCACCGCCCACGCGCGCGCGGCCTGGTTGCCGTCACGGGCGGCGGTGCGTTCGGCGACGCGGTACGTGCGAGTCCACTCGTCCAGTGCACTCGACACGATGAAGTAGTTCCACAGCGCCACCGGGATCTGCCACGCCGCCGGCGAGTGGTGCTCCTCCGCGAGCCTCGCCGCCGCCAGCAGGTTCGCGGATTCCGTGCGGCACCAGGTGAAGGCCTCGTCGTGCGCGATGAAGTCCTGAGTGGACAGTGGAGGCAGCAGGAACGCGGGGTGGTCCGGCGGTGCGATGACGGTGCCCGCGGCGTTCGCGGTGTCGAAGTACCAGCCCAGCAGGCGTTTCACGGCCTCGTCGCGGCCGTCCGACGACTCCTCGGTGGCACTGAGTTCCGTGGCGTACAGGCGAAGCAGGTCGTGCAGCCGGAACCGGCCGCGCGCGACCTCCTCCACCATGTGCCCGCCAGCCAGCACGTCCAGCAACGTTCGCGCCCGCGACACCGGCGCACCCACGAGCGCTGCCGCGGCGTTCAGACTGATCTCGGCGCCGGGATGCAGTCCGATCAGCCGGAACATCCTGGCGGCGTCCGGTTTCAGCGCGAGGTACGACCACGAGAAGGCGGCACGCACGGCCGTGTCCTCGTCGTCGCCCGTGGCCAGCACGTTCAACCGGTCGTGCTCGTCGGCGAGATCGCTCGCGAGATCGGCCAGCGTGAGATGCGGGCGCGTGACGACGCGTTCGGCCGCGATCCGCACCGCCAGTGGCAGATGCCCGCACAGTTCGACGAGCTTGGCCGCGGCGGCGGGTTCGGCGGCGACGCGGTCCGCGCCCACCGCGGACGTCAGCAGCGCCAGCCCCTCGTCACGGGTCAGGATCGACAACGTCAGCGAATGCGCGCCATCACGGGCGACCAGGCCGCCGAGGTGGTTGCGGGACGTCACGAGCACCATCGACGTCGACCGGCCCGGCAGCAGCGGACGGACCTGCTCGGCCAGCCGCGCGTTGTCGAGCAGCACCAGAACCCGTTTGCCCGCAAGGACACTGCGGTACAGCGCGGACTTCGCGGGCAGGTCCTCCGGAATGCGTTCGGACGGCACGCCGAGGCTCTGCAGCAACTGGTGCAACGCGGCGGCGGGCTGCACGGGCGGCGCCGACGAGTCGAACCCGCGCAGGTCGACGTGCAGCTGACCGTCCGGGAACCGCGACGCCACCTGATGCGCGAACCGCACGGCCAGCGCGGTCTTGCCGACGCCGCCGGTGCCGGTGATCGCGACGAGCACCGGCGAGTGGTCGTGCGGAACGACCTCGGCGAGCTTCGCGAGCTCCTTCTCCCTGCCGGTGAAGTCGCGGATCTCGTGCGGCAACTGGACCGGCACCAGCACGGGCGCCGCGGGTTCCGGCTGCGGGTCGTGACGGCCGACGAGCACCTGTTCGTGCAGGTGGCGCAGTTCCGGACCGGGCTCGATGCCCAGTTCCTCGATCAGCAGCCGGCGCAGGTCCGTGTAGACGGCGAGCGCCTCCGCCTGCCGTCCGCCGCGGAACAGCGCGGACATCAGCAGGCCGTGCAGCCTCTCGCGCAACGGATGCGCGCTGACCAACGTGGTGAGTTCCGCCGCCACCTCGGCCTCACGCCCGACCGTCAGCATCAACGCCGCACGCTGCTCCACGGCCGTGAGTCGCATCTCGGCCAGGCGCGCGCGTTCCACCGCCGCGAACGGCCCGGGGACACCGTCCAGAGCGAGGCCCCGCCACAGATCCAGCGCGGTGTCGAACGCCGTGATGGCCTCGGCGGGCCTGTCGCGCAGACGCCCGGCCTCGTCCAGACGCGCGCGGAAAACAGCGGCGTCCGAACTACCGGACGGCAACCTCAGCAAGTATCCAGCGTTCGTGGAGAGCAGCACGGAACTCGGCGCCCGCGACGCCCTGTCCGGTTCGAAGAGCCTGCGGAGCCCCGCGACGTAGGTGTGGATGCCGTTGTCGGCGCTGGCGGGTGGATCTTCGCCCCACACGGCGTCGATGAGCTCACTGCGCGACACGACGTGATTCGCGCGCAACGCGAGCACGGCGAGCACAGCTCTCTGCCGCGGCGGACCGAGCGTGAGCTCCTTGCCGTCCACCGTGGCCGCGAGCGCGCCCAGCAAGCTGACGCGCAACTCGTTCTGCACCCTGTGTCTCACTTCGTCGCTGTCCGCGTTCAGCTAGCAACCTACCGTCAGTTTTCGTCCAGAAGCCATCCAGAAGGCGTGCAGAGAGGTTCTCCACACTTCACTCAGGTGGATTGGGCCGAAATGAGGGGCGGGGAATGAACGCGGCCGAGGTATTCGACACTCTCGGGCTGGAATACCAACGCGCTTGGTCGCACCAGCCCGCACTGCACGGCACTCTCGCGTGGTTCGCCGCGACCCAGCCCTCCGGCTCGCGCGTCCTGGACATCGGCTGCGGCACGGGCGTTCCCGTGGCGCGGACGCTGGCCAAGGCGGGCATGAGGGTCACCGGTCTCGACGTCTCCCCGGTGATGGTCGACATCGCGACCACCCAGGTCCCCGACGCCACGTTCCACAAGATCGACATCCGCGACTTCGAGTCACCTCCCGGTTCGTGGGACGTCATCTGCGCCGTCTTCTCGCTGCTGCAGATGACCCAGGCCGAGATCATCCAGACCCTCGGCCGGATCTCGACCTGGCTGCGGCCCGGCGGCCACTTCTTCCTCGCCACCGTCGCCGTCGACGTCGAACAGGTCACCCTGCCCTGGATGGGCCAGGAGATCGAGGTGTCGTCGTTCTCCGAGGAGAACTTCGAGGCGCACCTGGGCCAGGTCGGCCTGCGGGTCGTGCGCCGGAGCCGGCCGGTCTTCACCCCGTCCTACCCCGGCGCCATGCCCGAGGAGTCGCTGCACCTGGTGTGCCAGCGCCCTTAGTCCAGCGGCGCTAGCGAGCGAACGGGCGGAGCTCGACCGGCGCCGCACCTTCACGCACGTCGCCGTCCTGCACGGTCCACGCGCTCGCCTGCAACCGCTCGTCGGTCAGCAGGAAGAACCCGACCGGCCGATCGCCGTCGGCATCCACCAGCCGCGCCAGTTCGGCGACCTGCGCGCGCAGCCAGTCGACGGACTGCTCACGGATGTCGCCGCCGTAGAACACGTACAGCGTCGAGTTGAACGGCCGCGACGGAATCGCCCACCCGGCGGAGTACAGGTCGTGGTGGTGCGTGGCCAGCACCTGCTCGACCACTTCGCGCTGTCCGTGGGTGAACTCGACCCAGCCGCGCACACCGACGTACATCCCCATCAGTGCTGCTCCGCCAGCGCTCGGCCGATGAAGTGCGCCGACAACAGGGCGAAGATGTAGGCCTGCAGAACCTGCACCAGCGCCTCCAGGAAGAACAGCGCGATGGCGAGCGCGAAGCCCAGCAGCGACACCGGCTTGAGGTAGATCGGCGCGTTGAACAGCAGGAACTCGCTGCCGATCGTGAACACCAGGATCAGCAGGTGGCCCGCGAACATCGCCGCGAACACCCGGATCGCGAGGTTCACCGGGTCGAAGAAGAACTTGAGGATGACCTCGGTCGGGATCAGCAGGCCCCACAGCACGGGCTTCGGCACGTCCGGAATGACGAACTGGTTGCGCAGATAGCCCCTGAGCCCGAACTTCCTGATGCCCACGTAGTGGTAGAGCGGGAAAATGATCAGCAACGCGACGGCCGCGGGGAACCCGCTGTGCGTGAACGTCGGGAACTGGATGAACGGAATCAACCCGTAGAGGTTGTTCACGAGCACGAAGCAGAAGATGCTGACGATCAGCGGCACGTACGGCGCGAATTCTTTGGCGCCTATCTGCTCACGCGCGATGGTGTTGCGACCGAAGTCGTAGACCGACTCGGCGGCGAACTGCCAGCGCGACGGGATCAGCTTCATGCTCCTGGTGGTGACCAGGAAGAACGCCAGGATGATCGCCACCGACAGGACCAGCAGCGCCTGCGGTTTGGTGACGGAGAAGTCGAACGGCAGACCCAGCGGCTCGCGCCAGGTGAAAATAGGTGGAAGCAGAATGTCTTCTTTGCCCGGAGGGCTGAAGACGTCGTTACCGGCCATAGGGCGAACCCCCTCGTCCATGGTCTGGGACCAGACTTTAGCGGACGAGGGGGACGCAGATCACAGCAGGGTCACGGTCACACCGGAATGACGGTCGGCACGATCATCGGCCGGCGGCGGTAGGTCTCCGCCACCCAACGCCCGACGACGCGGCGCACGGCCTGAGCCACGCGGTGCGTGTCGGCGATGCCCTCGGCCTCGGTGCGCGCCAGCTCCATCTCCACGAGCGGCACCACGGCCTCCAGCGCCTTGGGGTCGTCGGAGAAGCCGCGGCCGGAGATCGTCGGCGCCGTCACGGCCCGCCCGGTCGTCTGGTCGATGGCGACCGAGATCGAGATGAAGCCGCCCTCTCCCAGCACCAGCCGGTCCGACAGCGTCGACTCGCCGACGTCGCCCACGGACAGGCCGTCGACGTACACGTGGCCGACGACGACGCGGCCGGACACCGCCGCCTTGCCGTCGATCAGGTCCACGACGACGCCGTCCTCGGCGATCACCACGTGGTCCTCGGCAACGCCGGTGGCGACCGCCAGAGCCGCGTTCGCCCTCAAGTGCCTCCACTCGCCGTGCACCGGCATCACGTTGGACGGCCGCACGGCGTTGTAGAGGAACAGGAGCTCGCCGGCCGGTGAGTGGCCGGAGACGTGCACCTTGGCGTTGCCCTGGTGCACGACGGTCGCGCCGAGCTTGGCGAGGCCGTTGACGACGTTGAAGACCGCGTTCTCGTTGCCGGGGATCAGCGACGACGCGAGGATCACCGTGTCGCCCTCCCGGATCGAGATCTGGCGGTGGTCGCCGCGGGCCATGCGAGACAGCGCCGACAGCGGCTCTCCCTGCGACCCGGTGGAGACGAAGATGACCTCGTCCTCCTCCATCCGCATCGCGACGTCGAGGTCGACGAACAGACCGTCGGGCACGTTCAGGAAGCCCAGGTCGGACGCGATGCCCATGTTGCGGACCATCGACCGGCCGACGAACGCGATCTTGCGCTTGTACTGCACGGCGACGTCGAGGACCTGCTGGACGCGGTGCACGTGCGAGGCGAAGCAGGCCACGATGACCCGCTGGTCCGCCTTGCGGATCACGTTCTCCAGCACGGGGCCGATCTCGCGCTCGGGCACCACGAAGCCGGGCACCTCGGCGTTGGTCGAGTCGACCAGGAAGAGGTCGACGCCCTCGTCGCCGAGGCGCGAGAAGCCCGCCAGGTCGGTCAGGCGGCCGTCCAGGGGCAGCTGGTCGAGCTTGATGTCGCCGGTGTGCAGGACGAGCCCCGCGGCGGTGCGGATGGCCACGGCCAGCGCGTCCGGGATGGAGTGGTTGACGGCGAAGAACTCGAGCTCGAACGGCCCGTACGAGCGCCGCTCCCCCTCCTTGACCTCCACGAGCCGTGGGGTCTGGCGGTGCTCACGGCACTTGGCGGCGAGCAGCGCCAGCGTGAAGCGGGAACCCACGACCTGCACGTCGGGGCGCAGCTTCAGCAGGAACGGGACCGCGCCGATGTGGTCCTCGTGGCCGTGCGTCAGGACGATGGCCTCGATGTCGTCGAGCCGGTCCTCGATGGCGCGGAAGTCGGGCAGGATCAGGTCCACGCCCGGTTGGTCGTCTTCGGGGAAAAGAACGCCGCAGTCGACCACGAGCAGCCTTCCGGCATGCTCGAAGACGGTCATGTTGCGGCCGATCTCGCCAATTCCGCCGAGTGCGACGACGCGGAGGCCGCCTTCCGGCAGTGCGGGCGGTAGTTCGGTCGATTGGGTCACGCGTTGACTCCCAGTTCGGCCGCGATGGCCTCGATGTCCTCGGCTGCGGCAGGCACCAGCGGCAGACGGGGCTCACCCACGTCCAGTCCGCGCAGGCGCAGCGCAGCCTTCGTGTACGTCACGCCGGGAACCCGGCGGAATGGTCGCAGCAACGGCAGCAGCGACTCGTGGATTTCTTTTGCCCGGACCACGTTTCCGGATTCATACGCATCAATGAGATCCCGCAGGCGATCCGCCGCGAGGTGGCCGATGACGCTCACGAACCCGACGGCGCCCACGGACAGCCACGGCAGGTTCAGCGGGTCGTCACCCGAGTAGTAGGCGAGGTCGGTGCTCGCGATCACCCTGCTGCCCGCGTGCAGGTCGCCCTTGGCGTCCTTCACGGCGAGGATCCGCGGGTGTTCCGCCAGGCGCAGAAGGGTGTCGACCTCGATCGGCACGACCGCGCGCGGCGGGATGTCGTAGAGCATCACCGGCAGTTCCGACGCGTCCGCGACGGCGGTGAAGTGCGCCAGCAGGCCCTCCTGCGGCGGCCTCGAGTAGTACGGCGTCACGACCAGAGCGCCGTGCGCTCCGGACTTCTCGGCCTGCTGCGCCAGGTGAACGCTGTGCGCGGTGTCGTACGTGCCGGCGCCGGCGACCACGGTCGCGCGGTCGCCCACGGCTTCGACGACGGCCGTGATCAGCGCGGCCTTCTCCCGATCGGTCGTCGTCGGGCTCTCGCCGGTCGTGCCGTTCACGACCAGGCCGTCGTTGCCCAGGTCCACCAGGTGTTTCGCCAGTTCCTGCGCCTTGGGGAGATCGACCTCGCCGCGCGAGTCGAAAGGCGTGACCATAGCGGTGAGAACGCGGCCGAACGGGCGGTCCGGCCCTGCGTACGGGCTTCCTGGCATGCGCAGAAACTACCCGAGTTCACACACTTCGGTTCAACGACCGCACCCGTTGCACCGCGTCGGCGTCACCGCTGTATTCCACGCGGGCCTCATCGCGCCCGAACGCGAGCATCACGAGCTCGGACACCTCACCGGTGATCACCACTCCGTTCGCGCCCTGCTTGGCGACGATGTGCTCGCCATCAGGCCGTACGAGCGTCACGCCCACGGGCGACGACTTGTACGTCATGCGCGCGGTGAACGGCAGCAGCTTCCACAGGACCTTTTCGCGTCGCTCGTCGTACGGCCGCGGCTCCCAATCGGTCTGCGCACGCCGCACGTCCTCGTGATGCACGAAGTACTCGCCCGTGTTCATCAGGTCGTCGACCGGCTGAATCCAGAACGGAGGCGTGCGGACCAGATCGAGGAGTTCGCTCCACGCCTTGTGCGTGTAGTCCTCCTGGACCTTCTCCGTCCACTTCGCGAAGACCGGCAGCACGATGCCCGGCGCGGTGTCCGGGCGGCGTTCGCGGATCGCGAGGTGCGCGGCCAGGTCCTTGGTCAGCCAGGTGCCGCACAAGGTCGGCGCGTCCGGGCCGAGCTCGGTCATCAGGTCGACGAGCGCCTTGCGTTCGTCACGGGCGAGACTCACACCCCTATTGCACCACAGCCGGCTGTCAGGCCTCGTTCGGCTTGTAGCAGCTCTTGAACCCGTCGGGCTTGGACGAGTTGTCGGCCAGCAGCTTGACCACCTGGTCGCGCTTCAGGTTCTCGGGGTAACCGGGCCAGTCCGGTTCCTGCCCGTTGACGTGCAGCTCGTCCAGCCAGTAGCCGGACTGCCCGGAGGTCTTGGCCATCTCCAGGTCGCAGCCCTTCACCCGCACCATCACCTCGATGGTCTTCTCCGAGGACTTGATCGTGCGCTTGCCGACCTTCTTGGACTTCTTCTCGGTCTCCGTGCTCGGTTCGCCGGGGTTGCTGAAACCGGCGGCCTTGAGCTCGGCGACGAACTTGTCCTCGTTGCTGGCGCACGCCGTCAGGGCGGCCGCACTGCCGAGGACCAACAAGGCGGAGATGATCCGTCTCTTCACGTTCAGTTGTCCTTCTTCGCGCTGATCGAGCCGTCGAGTTTGCTGCTGTCCTTGGCACTGGCGAGGCACCAGATCTTGCGCTCGGCGTTACCGCTCTTGTCCTTGGTCCACGAGCTTTCGCTCGGCACGAGAGTGGTGAGCTTGAGCTTCGATCCGTCCTTGACCCACTGCGAGTTCAGCGTCATCTCGCAGCGTGCCACGCCGAGGCTCTTCAGGGAGTCGACTCCGGGATATGCGGCGTCGGGCAGGTTCGACGCGACGGGCAGCGTGTCGATCACGTCGAACACCTCGAAGTCGTGCGGCTTGTCGCACTCCTCGCGGGTGTCGGAGTTGAGCAGCTTGGCCGGCGCGACGTCACCGATGCCGCACGTGTTCTCGTAGAGCCCGAACACCGGCACCTCGGCACCCTCGCCGTAGGTGAGGGCCTGGCTGCCGCTGCTGGCTCCGGGCGTCGTGAACGCCTTGTGCGCGAAGATGCCGCCCGTGAACGCCGCCGCGGCGATGACGACGGCGCCGACCAACGCGAAGACGCGGTTGCGCTTCTTCTTCGCCGGATCGACGGCCGCGGCCTGCTGGTACTGCTGGGTCTGCGCCGGCGCGATGCCGGTGGGCGGCGTCGGCTGGTTGCCGATGCTGGAGAGCATCGCGCGGGCCTGCGGGCCGGACAGGCGGGCGTTCGGGTCCGCGATCAGCAGACCGGTGATGACGGCGCTCAGCACGCCCGTCGCACGGGTCAGCCGCGGCGTCTCGCTCATGATCGCGTGCAGCGTCGAGGCCGTGGAGGAGCGCTCGAACGGGCTCCAGCCCTCGACGGCGTAGCAAAGCGTGGCTCCGAGAGCCCACAGGTCGGACGCGGGGCCAGCCTCGTGGCCGTGGATGCGTTCCGGCGCCATGTACGCGGGCGAGCCGATGAGGCTGCCGCTGGTGGTCAGGCGCGGGTCGTCGACGGCCTGGGCGATGCCGAAGTCGGTGAGCTTGAGCTTGCCGTCCGGGCGCACCATCAGGTTGCCGGGCTTCACGTCGCGGTGCACGATCCCGGCCTGGTGCGCGGTCTCGAGCGCCGACAACGCCTGCAGCGCGATCGACACGACCTGATTCTGCGGCATCGGGCCGTGCGTGCTGATCAACGTCGACAGCGTCGCCGCGTCGACCAGCTCCATGATGATGTAGGTCAGGCCGTTCTCGTTGATCGCGTCGTAGACCGTCACGACGGCGGGGTCGTTGAGCTTGCCGGCGGTGCGCGCCTCACGCAGGGCGCGCTCTTCGAGCACGCGGCGTTCCTCGTGCGCGATGCCGTCCGGCAGGTGCAGTTCCTTGATCGCGACGAAGCGTCCGATGTGACGGTCCTGGGCGCGCCAGACGATGCCCATGCCGCCACGACCGAGCTCCGCGATCAGGGCGTACCTGCCCGCGATGACGCGTGGTTCGACAGCCTGTCCGTGCAACGTGCGCTCCTACTACCTCGGAACCGGGGTCGTTGACGGTACTTCAGACCCGCCTAATGGAGGATCGGTTCCTAGGCTTCCGGCGCTACAACCAGTTCGTGACCTGCGGCACGCAAAGCGAGCACCGCACGCTCCAGATCTGTGTGCTTCACCAACAGGTGGTCCGTGTCGTAAGTGGACAACGCGAACAGCGAGACGCCCGCGGCCGCCAGTTCACCGGCCAGAGCGGCCATGATGCCGGTGAGCGTGAACTCCAGCGGCCCGCGCACGGTGAGCAGCCGCCAGCCCTTCTCCGCGGTGTCACCGTCCACGGCGAACGATGCCGGCGCGATGATCGACAACTCGGCCGGCGTCCTGGTGACGGACACCAGCACGTCGGTGAGGTCGAGCAGCCCGGCGGGGACGGGAGCGTCCGCCGCCAGGCGCGTGACCGCGTATTCGCCGGGCCGGACGTCCACGATGAGCCGCTTCATGGGCGTCAGCCTTCAACCACCAGTGGGCTGGAGGCAACTTCTGTGCCGTCCGGGAGTGTCGAGATGACGAAGTCAGCGAACGCGTTCGGCGCGGCCTTGGTCAGTTCGCGCAGGCAGGCGATGGCGAGCTCACGCAGTTCGACGTTGATGTGCTCGGTGGCGCGCATCGCGATGAAGTGCCGCCACGAGCGGTAGTTGCCCGTCACGACGATCTCGGTGCCGGTCGCGTTGGGCAGCACGGACCGTGCGATCTGCCGCGCGCGCCGGCCGTTGACGGTCTTCTCCAGGCTCTGCACGAGGTCCTCGTAGGCCTTGAGGCTCGCCTCCGTCGCGGCGACGAACCGCGCGTGCAGCTCGGGGTCCTTCGCGATCAGGTCCGGCTCCACGACGTCGGTCGGGTCGGTGCGCTGGGAGAGCTGCGAGTACGAGAAGTGCCGGTGCCGGATCAGCTCGTGGGTGAGCGAACGGGACAGCTCGGTCAGGTAGAGCGACGCGCTGCCGTGCTCGAACGCGGCGAGGTGCCCGACGTCGAGCAGGTGGTGCAGGAACGTCGCGTTGGTGTTCGTCATGGGGTTCGAGCGGTCCCACGACTGGTAGCAAGCCCGGCCGGCGAACTCGACGAGCGCCGCGCCGCCGTCCGCGTCGGTCGTCCACGGCACGTCGTCCGGCGGGATGAACTCGGTCTTAGCCACCAAACGCACTCTCGGCATGGGCCGAGATTAGCCCTGACATCAGGTGGTGGTTGCACGATGTCGGAAGTGACGTCATAGTGGTGTCATGGATCTGTCGCCGTACATCGCGTCACTGCGCGAGGACCTGGCGACGGCCGCATCAGCGGGGGACGAGAACACCCGTCGAACGGCCGCCGCGTTGTCCGCAGCGCTCGAGCCAGCCGCGCGACTGGCAATCATGAACGCACTGTCCGACCTGGCCGCGGAGGTCACCGCCTCCCTGGACGGCCAGGTCGTGGACGTCCGGCTGGCAGGCCGTGACGTCCAGGTGGTCGTCACCGGCTCGGCCGAACCGGAGCCGGAACCGGCCCCGCGGCACGAGGTGCCGAACTTTGGCGCAGGTGACGCCACGGGTGACATCAGCCGCATCACGCTGCGCATGATCAACGAGCTCAAGTCGAAGGCCGAGGCCGCCGCCGCGGCTCAGGGCGTGTCGCTGAACTCGTTCATCCAGCAGGCCGTGGGCGGCGCGGTGCACAGCAAGCACAAGCATCACGGACACAAGGGGTGGAGCGGAAACGCCGGCTCGGGCTCGCGCGTCCGCGGATGGGTGCAGGGGTGAGCGCGATGACCGAACCGACTTCAGAACCGACCGAACCGACTCCGGAACCGGCTTCCGAGCCTGCGGAGCCCGCAGGCGTGGTGCGCCGGCAGAGCTTCGAGTTCGCGGGTGTCGCCGAGATCGACATCTCGCTGCTCAGCGGCCGGGTGCAGGTGCAGCTCGTCGACGGGCCCGGTGTGCACGTCGAGGTGCGGCACGACCCGAACGCGGGCAACTCGTGGACCGAGGGTCTGTCGAGCGTGCTGAGCTGGGTCAGCGGCCAGTTCGGCGCCGACAAGGCGACTCCCCCGTCGGGCCCGGAGGAGGCCGTGCGCGACGCACGCATCGAGCTGCTGGGCAACCGTTTGCGCATCGAGTCGTCCAAGGCGCTGCCGTTGCGTGCCGTACCGCTCTCCGTGGTGGTGACGGCTCCTATGGGGTCGCACGTGTCGTCACGGACCGGTGCGGCTGACGTCATCGTCACGGGCGGTGCGGGTCGTCTCGACCTGAACACCGGCACGGGCAGCGTGTCCGCGGACCGGGCGACCGGCGAGGCCAACGTGAACTCGGGTGCCGGCACCGTGCGCCTGGGCACGATGCTCTCGTCGCTGAAGGCCAAGACGGGCAGCGGTGACGTCGAGGTGTCGTCGGTCGGCGGTACGACCACGCTGATCACCGGGACCGGCGACGTGTGGCTGGGCGCGGTGCAGGGCAACGTCCAGGTCCGCACCGGCAGCGGTGATCTGACCGTGGCCGACGCGGCGTCCGGCGAGATCCACCTGGGCACCGGCTCTGGCCACATCCG
The DNA here is from genome assembly GCF_044765805.1 of Lentzea sp. NPDC102401. Classification (NCBI taxonomy): domain Bacteria; kingdom Bacillati; phylum Actinomycetota; class Actinomycetes; order Pseudonocardiales; family Pseudonocardiaceae; genus Lentzea; species Lentzea sp. NPDC102401. The sequence goes on from NZ_JBIWKS010000004.1 coordinate 454,753, forward strand.
CGTCGGCATCCGGCAGGGCACGCTCGCGCGCATCGACCTGGTGTCCACGTCCGGCACCGCCCGCAGCGATTTCGACGTCTCGTCCGCGCCGCTGGGTGACGCCAGTTTGTCGGTCACGGGCCGCACGGGCAGCGGCAACGCTCTGGTGACCGCCGCTTCAAGCTGACCGGGGGGTCGGAAAAGACGTCTCCGGCTAGGGCTCCTGGAACGGTTTGGAGCCGCCGGGGACGTCGTCCGGGAAGAGCGGGCAGCGGATCTCGCCGGTCAGGAACTTCCTGATGAAGCTCGAGAAGTTCCCGCCGTACGACCAGCTCTGCATCATGTCCGTGATCACCACGGTCCACTCGTCCGGCTCGCCCTTGCTGTACCAGAGGCAGTGGTCGCCGTTGACGGTCATGCCCCAGGGCAGCAGGCCCGGCACGTCCGGGTGCACGCGCAGGCCCGGCTGGCGCCGCAGCGCACGCAGCATCTTGGGCGCCAGCGACATCCAGTTCATGAAACCGGCACGTGCTGTCGGGTGCAGGATCCGGACGTAACCGCCGACGATCAGAGGCGGATAGGCCTCGGCGAGATGCACGAAATCGCTGGGCAACGCCGTGCCCGCCCGGCCTTTGACCGCGTCCCAGTCGACCGGGTCGGGCCGCCTCTCGGGCGCTCCCAGCAGATCGATCCACTCGTCAGGCGGCACCGTTCACCTCCGTGACCCTCAAGCATCGCCTGTGGCACTAGGGATTCGGTTGTACCGCAGTCCAGCTACGACCAGTGAGACGACGGCGTCGAACGCGTCCTGAATGTGAGGATTCCCCCACTCCTGGGCGTGCGCCGGGTGGTGGAACACCTGCGTCGCGTCCCACACCGCCTGCGCCGTCCTGTCGACGTCGTCGGTCACGAACTCGTGGGTATCCACTCCCGCGCGAATGATGCGCGCGACCTGACCGACCAGGTGCTCCAGGTGGTACTCGATGACGGCGCTGTTCTCGCCCACGAGCGTCCGGAACGTGGTGAACAGCTCCACGTCCTCGGTGTGCGAGAGCCGCTTCTTGTCGAAGAGCCGCTGCAGCCAGTCCCTCAGCATGTCGGAGGCGGAGAGGGACGGCTCGAACTCCCTCTCCATCTCCTCGTGGATCGCGTCGAGCCAGCGCCGGGTCACGGCCTCCCTGAGCGCGGCCTTGGTCGCGAAGTGGCGGTAGACGCTGCCGTGGCTGACCCCGAGCGCCTTGGCGACGTCGACCACCGTCGCCTTGGCGGGGCCGTACCTGCGCAGGACCTCTTCGGTCGCCGCGAGGATCGCCTCCGAGGTCAACGCCTCCGCCACTTCATCTCACCTCTCGCTGTCCAGCATGGCCATCTGCTCGGCCGCGTAACGCGTGCCCGCGGCGGCTCCGAGCGGAGCGACGGCCTCGATCTCCCGCAATTCTGCCTCGGTGAACGTCACGTCGACGGCACCGATCGCCTCGTTCAGCCTCGCACGCTTGGTCGTGCCGACGAGAGGCACCACGTCTTCACCCCGTGACGCGACCCACGCGATCGCGAGCTGCGCGACCGTGACGCCCTTGCTCTTCGCGATCTCGTCGAGCTTCTCGACCAGGCTCTGGTTGCGGGTCAGGTTGTCGCCCTGGAACCGGGGCGCGTGACCGCGCCAGTCGCTCGCGTCGAGCGTGAGCGGCGTGGCCGAGATCAGGCCGCGCGACAGCACGCCGTACGCGGTGATGCTGATGCCGAGTTCACGGGTGGTCTGCAGGATCTCCCGCTCGACACCGCGCTCCAGCAGGCCGTACTCGATCTGCAGGTCCGCGATCGGGTGCACGGCGTGCGCGCGGCGGATGGTCTCGGCGCCGACCTCGCTCAGGCCGATGTGCCGGACGCGGCCCTTGTCGATCTGCTCGGCGATGGCGCCGATGGTGTCCTCGATCGGCACGCTCGGGTCGAGCCGCGCCGGCCGGTAGATGTCGACGTGGTCGGTGCCGAGGCGTTCCAGCGAGTACGCGAGGAAGTTGGCCACGGCGACCGGCCGGGTGTCGAACCCGATGAACGCGCCGTCGGCGTCGCGCATGCCGCCGAACTTGACGCTGAGCTGCACCTCGTCGCGACGGCCCTTGATGGCCTCGGCGACGAGCATCTCGTTGTGGCCCTGGCCGTAGAAGTCACCGGTGTCGAGGAGCGTGACGCCCGCGTCGAGGGCGGTGTGGATGGTCGCGATGCTCTCGTCCCGGTCGGCCGGGCCGTAGGCGTTGGACATGCCCATGCAGCCCAGGCCGATGGCGGACACGACCGGGCCGGTGGCTCCGAGCTGACGCTTCTGCATTTCGAACCCCTTCGTCTCTTCGGTCTCTCCACCATGCCCGATGGACTGACAGATTTCAATATCTGTCAGTCCATAGTTGTTCGGTCCATTGACAAAAGAGTTTTGAACGTTCAAAGTCTTTTTTGCGATGAGAGACGTGATCTATCTGGACCGGATGGAGCAGGCCGAGACCCTGCTCAAGCCGCAGCGCGTGGAGGTGCTGCGGCAGCTCGCCGCGCCGCGTTCGTGCACCGAGGTCGCCGAGGTGCTCGACCAGACGCCGCAACGTGTGCACTACCACGTGAAACAGCTGGTCAAGGCCGGTCTCGCGACCCAGGTGTCCGAACGCAAGGTGCGTGGCGTCCAGGAAGGCCTCTATCAGGCCGCGGCGCGGTCGTACTGGTTGTCGCCGCGGCTGGTCGGCCGGATCGGGTCGCGCGACGAGCTCGTGCTGGGCCACCTCGTCGACCTCGCCGAGCAGGTGCAGGCGGACGTGGCGGCGCTGGACCGCTCCAGCGAGTTGCCGTCCGTCGGCGTGTCCGGCGAGATCCGGGTGCGTCCAGAGGAGCGGCAGCAGTTCCTGGCCGAGCTGCAGACGACGTTGCAGGACCTCTTCACCCGTTATGGCGGCGCGGAGGGGGATGCGTTCCGCATCGCGCTCGCCTGCTACCCAAAAGGAGAAGACCGATGAGCACCGGAACCATCCGCGTCCGCACGTCCGCGTCCGCCGAGCGGATCTACCGGGCGTTGACGACCGCCGGCGACCTGCGGGTGTGGCTGGCCGAGCACGCCCACGTGGATCTGGAGGGCGGCGAGTACGAGTTCTGGGGGCGCTACACGCCGGACGGCGAACGCGGCCGGCAGAAGCTGCTGGGATTCGACGACAGGTCGGTGCGCTACTCGTGGTTGCTGTACGGCACCGAGTACACCCTTGAGCTCGCTGTGGAGGAGAGCGACGGCGAGACGCTCATCGCGGTGACGCAGTCCCCGTACCCGACCTGGGGCGTTGGCGACGACCAGTCGGAGGTCCTCCAGACGTTCTGGCCGCTGGCGCTGGGGAACCTGGTCGAACTCGTGGAGGGCCGGCCGGTGCTGGGGTTCTGCGACTTCACGTCGCCCGAGCAGCGGTTCGAGTTCGACATCGCGGCGACGCCGGCGGCCATCATCGAGGCGCTGACCGATCCTGCCGTGTTCGCGCGGTGGTTCGGAGCGCGGATGGAGATCGAGCCGCACGTCGGCGGCCGGTGGGCGATGGGGAGCCTCGCGGAGGAGGAGAACCCCGCGAAGGTCATCGCACTGGACGAGGCGAACCTCGCGCTGGAGTTCCCCGGCGGGATGGTGACGTCCTGGGAGCTGAAGGGCTCGGAGGGCAGGACGCGGCTGACGTTCGTGCAGAGCGGCTTCGACACGGCCCCCCCTCCCTACGGGCCGTGGATGGGCTGGCTGTCCGGGTTCGCGGACCTGCGCCGCATGCTGGAACTGCCCGGCTGGCGTCCGATGTGGCACTCGTTCGACATCCCCGGTGTGCCTGACGGCGTTCTCGTCCTCGAATAATCGAGTGCGAAACGGGCGGGTGAGAGCCAGATCATCCGGCTCTCACCCGTTTGCGCCTGGTTTTCGTCGGTCGTTGCTCGATAGCTTCAGGGTCGTGCTCGAGTCAGCGCGCATCGCCGTCGCCGCAGTCCTGATCGCCTTCTCCGTGACGGCGTCGATCCTCTTCAGCTACTAGATCCAGGCCATCACGATCGCCGGTGAGGCGGCGAGAACGCTGAACCTCGCGAAGCGGCCCACCAGGCCGGTCGCGACGAACATCGTGGTGGACATGCCCGCGAGGCCGGCGAGCACGCTCGTCGCCATGAACGGCGGCACCCCGACCAGGGCGCTCACCCCGTGCGTGCCGGCCATCCAGTTCGGGTGCGCCTTGCACTTCACGTTGATCCAGTCGCCCCAGCGGTGCATGCGCGTGCCCGGTCCGAACCAGCGCCTGAGCTTGGACGGCTTGTCACTCGGCTTGCGGTGCAGGAACTTCGGCAGGTGGATGTCGCCCCGCGCGGCGTAGAAGTACAGCAGCTTGCCCAGCACCTGGCCGACCGCCACCGAAAGGCCGACGATCCAGAAAGACGTGTCGGGCCAGCGCGCGCAAAGTCCCAGGACGAACATCTCGATGCTGATCAGGGGAACGATGGCTGAGCCGAGCGCGACCCCGAAGGTGAGGCCAACCAGGGCGAGCACCCGGCCGAGGTTACACAGATCTCAGTCGCCGAGTCGGACGGTCAGCGGACCGGACACCCGGACCTCGCGCAACGGACGACCGCCTGCGTCCAACGTGCGCACGGTGCCATCCCCCGTCCAGCCCAGTCGTTCGTAGAAGTTCCGCGACGCCTTGTCGGCTTCCGGCACCCACGCGATGCCGCGCGTGGCACCCGTTTCGTCAAGCCTCCTCGCCGCCTCCGCGACGAGCCGCGTGCCGTGCCCGCGCCGTCCCCAGCGGGGTTCCACCAGGACGCTGAGCAGCGCCGTGGTCGCCGCGTCGTCCGGGAGCGTTCCGTCCGCTTTGGCCACCTCGCCGTCCGGCGCCTTGCTGGCCACGACGAATCCGACGGTCCACTCGCCCTCGGTCGCTTTGAGCACCGCGCCGCTCTGGACGGCGAGCGCCCACGCGTCGTCGGCGTCGAGCGTGTCGAGGACCTCGGGCGGCAGCAGTTCGGCGTAGGCGAGCCGCCACGTCTCCCGATGGATGCGGACGATCTCCGAAAGGTCAGCAGCGGTGGCGATGTGCACGCCGGCGTCGGCCATAACCGCAGCCTATCGACGGCACGTCGCGGAATTGTCAGGGGTGCGTGGCAACATCGGCGACGTGCAGAGGATGAGTGCGGACGTCGCCCGTCGAATCGCCCTGGGCGCCCAGGGTTTCACCGACCTTCGGCCGTCGGCGGCCACCCGCAGACACCTGCAACGCGTCCTGTCCCGTGTGCAGCTGCTGCAGATCGACTCGGTGAACGTGGCCGTGCGCGCGCACTACATGCCGCTGTTCTCCCGCCTCGGCTCCTACGAGCCCACGCTGCTGGACGAGGCCGCCTGGACGCACTCCACGCGCAAGCCCCGCATGCTGGTGGAGACCTGGGCGCACGAGGCGTCCCTGGTACCGGTGCTCGACTGGCCCCTGTTCCACTCGGGCGCGAAGAAGCGTGGCTGGTGGCAGAACTACCAGACCATCCTCGAACGCTCCCCCCAGCTGGTCGACGACGTGCTGGCCGCGGTGAAGGAACTCGGCCCGATCGGCGCCGGAACCCTGGAGAAGGCCCTCATGGGCGACTCAGGCCGCGCTAAGGGCCCGTGGTGGGACTGGTCCGAGGTCAAGCGCATCTGCGAAGTCCTGTTCGGCGTGGGCGTCCTGACGACGGGCACCCGCCGCTCGTTCGAGCGCCTGTACGACCTGACCGAACGCGTCATCCCGGCCGAAGTCCTGGGCCAGAAGTGGACCGCGGACGAGGGCGCCCGCGAACTGGTCCTGCGCTCCGCCGTCGCGTTGGGCGTGGCCACCGAACCCGACCTGCGCGACTACTACCGCCTCGACCCGCGCCGCTCCCAGGCCGCCGTCGCCTCCCTGGTGGAGGAGGGCGTGCTGGAACCGGTGGCCGTCGACGGCTGGCGCGGCGTCGGCTACCGGCACGTCGACGCGCGCGCCCCACGCCGGGTCGTCGGCCGCGCGCTGCTCTGCCCGTTCGACCCGCTGATCTGGGAGCGGGCGCGCACCGAGCGGATCTTCGGGTTCCGGTACCGCATCGAGATCTACGTGCCGGAGCCGCGCCGCGTGCACGGCTACTACGTGTTCCCGTTCCTGCTGGACGGCGCGCTGGTGGCCCGCGTGGACATCAAGGCGGACCGCGCGGCCGGGGTGCTGCGGGTGCAGTCGGCGTGGGCCGAGGAAGGCGTGGAGCGCGGGCGGGTCGCTTCGGAGCTGGCCGCGGAGCTGCGGCACATGGCCGACTGGCTGGGGCTGGAGGACGTGTTGGTGGTGCAGAAGGGGGATCTGGCGGCGGACCTGATCGCGGCCGTGCTCAACGGCTGACCGGTTTCACGTCAGTCCGGTTTCACGAACCGGGCGACTCCCCTGCCGACCGCGACGTGCCAGTGCAGGTGCCTGTTGTGCTGCTCGCTGCCCAGCGTCGTGAGCACCTGGCAGCCGCCGTGCTGCTCGACTGCCTGGGCGGCGACGGTTTTGACGGTGGCGAGCAGTTCCAGGGCGAGGTCGTCGTCGAGGTCGAGCAGGGACGAGACGTGCCGGGTGGGGATCACGATGACGTGGTCTGTGCCGAAACCCGGCAGAGGCGGGCGGAAGGCGAGCGTGTTCCCGGTCCGGACGAGCACCTCGACCTCGGTCCTGCCCGGGATGATCTCGTCGCAGTACCAGTCCGGCCCCATGCCGCCCCCGTGCTCACGCTGACGCAGGGGTACCCCCTGATCGGGAACCCCTGCGTTTCACCGTGCTCAGTGGGTCTGACGGTTTCCGCAGCTTCGCCACCACGCGGCAAGGGCGTCTGCGAGTACCACCAACTCAAGACCACCAGACCTTCAGCCGGGCGATCCGATCAAGAGTTGGTGGTGCTCGCAGATGCCACAACAACCAGGCGGTGGACGTACTCGGCACCACCGACAAGATCAGGCATGCAGTTCGATGGCCTTGCGCATCGTCTCGCGCGCCCGGCCGCGGTCCCCCGCGATGTCGTACGCGTAAGCGAGCCGGAACCAGACGCGCCAGTCGTCGGGTGAAGCCTCGACCTCGGCCCGGCGCTCCTCGAACCACTCGTCGGCGGCGTCCCGATCCACTCGCCCCGACGGGCGGCGCGGCAGGTGCGACACGTCCGGCAGCAGGCCGTCCGCGTCGAGTTCGCGGGCCATCTTCTCGGTCTCCCACCCGAAGCGCAGGTTGGAGTACACGAGCCAGACGCCCAGCAGCGGCAGGATCAGCACGCCGACGCCCAGCAGCACGCCGACCACCTCGCCGGTCTGCAACAACGCCAGAGCGCGGCCGGTGAGCAGGACGAAGTAGACCGCGAGGGCCGCGATCAGCACCCCGACGGTGACGCGGACCTTCACAGGTCCAGGTACTTGTCTAGGCCGACGGTGAGCCCGGGACGACCGACGATCTCCCGCACGCCCAGCACCACGCCGGGCATGAAAGAGGTGCGGTGCAACGAGTCCTGACGGATCGTCAGGGTCTCGCTCTCGCCACCGAACACGACCTCCTGGTGCGCGATCATCCCGGAGATCCGCAGCGAGTGGACCCGCACGCCGTCGACGACGGCACCGCGCGCGCCCGGCTCCTCCTGCGTGGTCGCGTCGGGCATCGGGTCCATGCCCTCACGCGCGGCCGCGATCAGGCGGGCGGTGTGGGCGGCCGTGCCCGACGGGGCGTCTGCCTTGCGCGGGTGGTGCAGCTCGATGATCTCGGCCGACTCGTAGTAGCGGGCGGCGATCTCCGAGAAGCGCATCAGCAGCACGGCACCGATGCCGAAGTTCGGCGCCACCAGCACACCGACCGAAGGCTGGTCCGCGAGCAGTGCCTCGACCTCGGCGAGCTTCGCGTTGTCGAAACCAGAAGTGCCGACGACGCAATGGATTCCGTTGGCGATGCAGAACGCGAGGTTCCCCATCACCACGTCGGGGTGCGTGAAGTCGACGACGACCTGAACGCCCGCGTCGACGAGCGCGGACAACGGGTCGTCGGCGTCGATGGCCGACACGACCTCCATGCCCTTCGCGGCGTCGACCGCGCGGACCACCTCGGAACCCATGCGGCCCCGCGCGCCGAGAACTCCGACGCGAATCATGCAATCACCTCGTGTACCTGGTCCGGCAGATCGTCGACGTGATCGTAAGGGCCGACCACCGCCGCGGCGACGGGACGGCGAAGCAGATCACGTGCGAGCGACGCCACTTCGTCTGCCGACACGGCGTCGATCCGCGCCAGCGTGTCCTCGACGCTCAGGTGATCGCCGTAGTTCAGTTCGGACTTGCCGATGCGCGACATCCGGGAGCTGGTGTCCTCCAGGCCCAGCACGAGCGCGCCGCGCAGCTGTCCCTTGCCGCGCGCCACTTCCGCGTCCGACAGGCCACCGCGCGCGACGTCCACGAGCACCTCGCGGATGACGCCCGCGGTCTCGCCGAGCCGGTCCGGCTGGCAGCCCGCGTAGACGGCGAACGTGCCGGTGTCCGCGTACAGGCCGACGGACGAGTAGACCTGGTAGGCCAGGCCTCGCCGTTCGCGGACCTCCTGGAACAACCGGGAGCTCATGCCACCGCCGATGGCCGCGTTCAGCACGTTCAACGCGAAGCGGCGCTCGTCGTGGCGGTCGATACCGCGCATGCCGAGCATCAGGTGCGCCTGCTCGGTGTCGTCGGTGTGCAGCACCAGTTTGCGGGCGTCGGCGATGCGCGCGCGACCTGCCCGTGGCACCACCGCGCTGCCCTCCCGCGACAGCCGGTCGCCGACGGCCTTGCGCACCAGGCGCATCACGTGCGTGTGCTCGATGTTGCCCGCGACGGAGAACACCATGCGCGGCAACGTGTACCGCTTCTTGTAGAACGAGTAGAGCGCGTCGCGTTCCATGTCCTGAATGGACTTCTCGGTGCCGAGAACCGGGCGCCCCAACGCATGTCCGCCGAACAACGACTCGATGAACGCGTCGTGCAGCAGGTCCTCGGGGTCGTCGTCGCGCATCGCGATCTCTTCGAGCACGACACCGCGTTCGGTCTCGAAGTCACGCGGACCGCAAATGGCCTCGAACACCACGTCCGCGACCAGGTCCACCGCGAGCGGCAGGTCCTCGTCCAGGACGTGCGCGTAGTAGCAGGTGTGCTCCTTCGCGGTGAACGCGTTCAGCTCGCCGCCGACCGCGTCGATCTCCTCCGCGATGGCCGCCGCCGTGCGTCGCGCCGTTCCCTTGAACAGCAGGTGTTCCAGGTAGTGCGCGGCACCCGCGACCTCGGGCCGTTCGTCACGGGACCCGACCTGCACCCACAGCCCGACCGACGCGGACCGCACGCTCGGGATGCGCTCGGTGATGACCCGCAGGCCCGAGGGCAGCATGCTGCGCCGCACCTCGGACCCCGCGGACATCTCGAGCACTCGCGTGCTGCCCGGCCGCTGAAGGTGCCCCAGCGTTCCGGTACGCGGACGGCCGCGGGTGGATGCACCCGCGGCCGTCACGTTGTTGTCTGTCGTGCTCACTGCGCGGGAGCCGCCTCAGCGGCCTCGGTGGCCGCGGCGGCCTCCGGTGCGTCAGCCGGCTTCGCGGCGTCGTCCTCGTTCACGACGACGAGGCTGATCTTGCCGCGCTGGTCGATGTCGGCGATCTCGACGCGGAGCTTGTCTCCGACCGAGACGACGTCCTCGACCTTCGCGATGCGCTTGCCGTTGCCCAGCTTCGAGATGTGGACGAGGCCGTCCTTGCCGGGCAGCAGCGAGACGAACGCGCCGAACGCCGCGGTCTTCACCACGGTGCCCAGGAAGCGCTCGCCGACCTTCGGCAGCTGCGGGTTCGCGATCGCGTTGATCATGCCGATCGCGGCCTCGGCCGAGGGGCCGTCCGCCGCACCGACGTAGATCGTGCCGTCGTCCTCGATGGAGATGTCGGCACCGGTCTGCTCGGTGATCGAGTTGATCATCTTGCCCTTCGGGCCGATGACCTCGCCGATCTTGTCGGTCGGGATCTTGACCGACGTCACGCGCGGAGCGAAGGCGCTCATCTCGTCCGGGTCGGAGATGGCCTCGGCCATGACCTCCAGGATGGTGTAGCGCGCGTCGCGGGCCTGGCCCAGCGCCGCCGCCAGCACCTCGGACGGGATGCCGTCGAGCTTCGTGTCGAGCTGCAGCGCCGTCACGAACTCCTTGGTGCCCGCGACCTTGAAGTCCATGTCGCCGAACGCGTCCTCGGCACCGAGGATGTCGGTCAGCGCCACGTAGCGGGTCTCACCGTCGACCTCGTCGGAGACGAGACCCATCGCGATGCCGGAGACCGGCGCCTTCAGCGGGACACCCGCGTTGAGCAGCGACAGCGTCGACGCGCAGACCGAGCCCATGGACGTCGAGCCGTTGGAGCTCAGCGCCTCGGACACCTGGCGGATCGCGTAGGGGAACTCCTCGCGCTTGGGCAGCACGGGCATGATCGCCCGCTCGGCCAGCGCGCCGTGGCCGATCTCGCGGCGCTTCGGCGAACCCACGCGGCCGGTCTCACCGGTCGAGTAGGGCGGGAAGTTGTAGTGGTGCAGGTAACGCTTGTGCGTCTCGGGAGCCAGCGAGTCGATCTGCTGCTCCATGCGCAGCATGTTCAGCGTGGTGACTCCCAGGATCTGGGTCTCGCCGCGCTCGAACAGCGCCGAACCGTGCGTCCTCGGGATCACGGCCACCTCGGCGCCGAGGTCACGGATGTCCGTGAGGCCACGACCGTCGATGCGGACCTTGTCGCGCAGGATGCGCTGGCGCACGAGCTTCTTGGTCAGCGAGCGGAACGCGGCGCCGACCTCCTTCTCGCGACCCTCGAACTGCTCGGCCAGCTTCTCCAGCGTGGCGGCCTTGACCTCGTCCAGCTTGGACTCGCGCTCGGCCTTGCCCGCGATGGTCAGCGCCTGCGCCAGCTCACCGGAGGCGGAGGACTCGACGGCCTCGAACGCGTCGGCCTGGTAGGCCGGGTACGTCGGGTACTCGCCGGTGGCCTTCGCGGCGACCTGGGCGAGCTGCGCCTGGGCCTCGCAGAGGACCTTGATGAACGGCTTGGCGGCCTCGAGGCCCGCGGCCACGACCTCTTCGGTCGGGGCGGTGGCACCCTCGGCGATCATGTCGATCACGTTGTCGGTGGCCTCGGCCTCGACCATCATGATCGCGACGTCACCGGACTCGACGACACGACCCGCGACGACCATGTCGAACACGGCCTTCTCGAGCTGCTCGTAGGTCGGGAACGCCACCCACTGGCCCTCGATCAGAGCGACGCGGACGCCACCGATCGGGCCGGAGAACGGCAGGCCCGCGAGCTGCGTCGACGCGGACGCGGCGTTGATCGCCACGACGTCGTACAGGTCCTTCGGGTTCAGGCTCATCACCGTGATGACGACCTGGATCTCGTTGCGCAGACCGTCCACGAAGGACGGGCGCAGCGGACGGTCGATCAGGCGGCAGGTGAGGATGGCGTCCGTGCTGGGACGGCCCTCACGCCGGAAGAACGAGCCGGGGATGCGGCCCGCGGCGTACATGCGCTCCTCGACGTCCACCGTGAGGGGGAAGAAGTCGAAGTGCTCCTTGGGGTGCTTCGACGCCGTCGTGGCGCTCAGAAGCATGGTCTCGTCGTCCAGGTACGCCACCACGCTGCCGGCGGCCTGACGCGCGAGGCGCCCGGTCTCGAAGCGGATGGAGCGCGAGCCGAACTTGCCGTTGTCGATAACGGCAGTCGCCTCGTGGACCTCGATGTCCGTCATTTACTTGTTACTCCTCGTCTTTTGGACACCGCTCACGCGTTTTGACGAGGCCGGTCTTCGATCGAAGTCCCCTGGGGCACTGCCAACATCCAATTGGCAACCAGGAGGCCACTACCGAGGACCGGCGATAACTGCTTCGCGCGATGCGGGTCCTGATGTTTCGTTCCTCTTTGCAACCAGGGATCTGTATACACCCGGTTGTGCGCCGAGGGGGAGTGACCGGCCGGTCACTCCCCCTCGGCAGGTATCACCTGCGCAGACCGAGGCGCTGGATCAGCGCGCGGTAGCGGTTGATGTCCACCTTGGTCAGGTAGTTCAGCAGACGGCGGCGACGGCCGACCATCAGCAGAAGACCACGGCGGGAGTGGTGGTCGTGCTTGTGCTGCTTCAGGTGCTCCGTGAGGTCGGCGATGCGCTTGCTCAGCAGGGCCACCTGGGCCTCGGTGGAGCCGGTGTCCGAGTCGTGCAGACCGTACTCACCGAGGATGGACTTCTTCTGATCCGTGGACAGTGCCACTAGGTACTTCTCCTACTTGTTCAGGTCCGTGCGGCCCCGTCCGCCGAATTGCTGGCCGGGGTAGCCGGTACTGGCCGCCACGGACCGCAGCCAGACCCAACTGCGAAGGCTATCAGGCACAGTGCTCAGCGGCGCGCTGACGTGCGCAACCCCACCTGATTCACGGGTGTGCGGGCACCGTCGGCGCTGCTCACGAGCGCTGTTTCGCGCCACCGTGCGGCGCGCTCACCCATTGTCGTGCGCACCGGCGGCCGTGCCAACCGAATTAATTCACTTCACCGGATAACCCGCGGCGCGGATGGCGCGGCGGAACAGCTCGGCGATCGCGGGGAAGTCCTCGTGCAGCAGGTCCGCGGCCTGCTGGAGCTCGACGCGGTCCGCGACGCGGCGCAGCACCGGGTACGCGACGCTCTCGTCCCCGTTGACCGGCAACGAGTCACGCGACACCGTCGGCTTGGACTCCCGCACGTCGTCGAGGGCCCGCTGCAACGCCTCCGGCGCCCCGGTCGCCACGTCCGGCGTGAGGATCTTGCGCTCCAGCATGATCATCCGCGCGAGCACGGAGGGGTTGCCGATCTTGGCGCGCCGGCCGCTCATCACCTGGCTGAGCATCGGCGCGCTGATCCCGAGCACGTCCGCGAGCTGGGCCTGGGACACGTTGAAGGCCACGACCAACCGGCGCACGCGGTCACCCAGAGGCTCCCCGTACCACTCCCTTTGCAGGGCGAGGTTGCGCTGAACGATCTTGTGGTCCTCCACGTCGCCCTCTCCAGTAGCACGCACTCCGACCCGCATCCTGCCAGCCCGCGACCGCACAGACGTCCGCTTCGCTCAATCTGGCGGTCACGACTCGGTGAGCAGTTCCCTCGTTCGGTCTACATCTCGATGCATTTGTTCGAGCAGGGCCTCGACGGAGTCGTACTTCTCCATCTCGCGCAGCCTGTCGACGAAGTCCAGGGCGACGCGCTGCCCGTAGTAGTCCTCGTCGACGTCGAGGACGAACGCCTCGACCCGGCGTTCCCTGCCGGAGAAAGTCGGGTTGGTGCCCACGGAGACCGCGGCCTTCAACGTCTTGCCCTTGGCGTCGGTGAACCAGCACGCGTAGATGCCGTCCGCCGGAACGGCCGCGAACTTCGGCGTCGACAGGTTGGCGGTCGGGAACCCGAGGTCCTTGCCCCGCCCGTCGCCCTTGACGACGATCCCCTCGAGCCGGTGCGGGCGGCCCAGCGCCTCCGCCGCCGCCTTCACGTCGCCGGCGTCGATGCACGCCCGGATGTAGGTGGACGAGTACGTCACCTCTTCTGCGGACACCAGATCAGCCCCCTCGGTCACGAATCCGAACCGCTGCCCGAGCTGGCGCAGCATCGCGACGGTACCCAACGCCTTGTGCCCGAAGGTGAAGTTCTCCCCCACCACGACGGCCGCCGCGTGCAGCTTCTCGACCAGCACCTCGTGCACGAACTGGTCGGCGGGCATCCTGCTGGTCTCCAGGCTGAACGGCACCACCACGAAGTGGTCGATGCCCAGCTCCTCGACCAGCTCTGCCCGCCGCCGCAGCGTGGTGAGCTGCGCGGGGTGGCTACCGGGCCGCACCACCTCGGACGGGTGGGGGTCGAAGGTCATCAGCACGCTCGGCAGGCCGCGCTGCTCCGCGAGTTCGACGGCACGTCCGATGAGCGCCTGGTGGCCTTTGTGGACACCGTCGAACACGCCGATGGTCACTACGCAGCGGCCCCAGCCGCCGGGAAGGTGATCTAGTCCGCGCCAGCGTTGCACGGTGATCAGCCTACGGCGCCTGCCCCGCCTGATGCCCGCCCACCTCGCAAGACGGTCCGAACTCGGGCACACCGTCAGTCAGCCGGGCTCAGCACGACGATCGGCTTGCAGGCGGTGCCCTCGTCCTTGACCAGCGCGATGACGTGCCCGTCCGGCCCGAACACCCCGTAGGTCCCGTCGATCCCGCCCGCGCGCAACCGCTGCCCGTGCGACAGCGCGGAGGCCTCGGCCGGGTCGATCTCCCGGCGCGGGAACGCCGTCGCGACCGCGGAGTCCAGGTCCAGCGACAGACCGGGCGTCTCCTCCAATTGCGCCAGCGTCTTGGCGACGCGGAGGTCGAACGGGCCGACCCTGGTGCGCCGCAACGCCCCCAGGTGACCGCCGACGCCCAGTGCGGCGCCGAGGTCGCGAGCCAGCGCGCGCACGTAGGTGCCGGACGAGCATTCGACCATCACGTCGAGAAGGACCTTCTTGTCCTCACGGCGTGAGAACAGCACGTCGAACCGGTGCACGGTCACGGGGCGCGCGGGGATCTCGACTTCCTCACCGGCGCGTACCCGTGCGTAGGCGCGCTTGCCGTCGATCTTCACGGCGGAGACGGACGACGGCACCTGCTGGATCGGGCCGGTCAGCTTCGCGATCTCGGCCGCGATGGCGTCGTCCGCGACGTCGGAAGCGTCCTCAGTGGACAGAACCTCGCCCTCGGCGTCGTCCGTCGTGGTGGACGCGCCGAGCACGATCGTCGCCAGATAGGCCTTGCTGTCGAGGGCGAGGTGGCCGAGGAGCTTCGTCGCCCGTTCGATGCCGAGCACGAGCACGCCGGTCGCCATCGGGTCCAGCGTGCCGGCGTGCCCGACCTTGCGGGTGCCGAGAATCCTGCGCACACGCGCCACCACGTCGTGCGAGGTCATGCCGTCCGGCTTGTCGACGACGACCAGGCCCGGTGCAACAGAGGGTTTCACGGCGCAGAAGCTTAAGCGACGTGCAGAGCGTCCCAACGACGACGCCGGATCTGGACCGGAACCGTCTCGCCACGCTCCTCCGCCTCGAACACGGCGGCACGCGCGCGACGCCACCACACGAGCATCCGCCAGCCGCCCAGAACGAGCACCAGCACGCAGAAGCTCAACGCCACGCGGAACGCCGTGACGGGCGCCAGCACACCCTCGACGAGGTCCAGCAGCACGCCGACGCCCAGCGCGGTCACGGTCACCGCGAGGAAGCCGCCGACGTTGACCAGGCCGCTCGCGGTGGACTGGCGATGCGACGGGTTGTAGTCACGGGCCAGCGCGAACGCGACGCCCGAGATCGGCCCGCCCACGGTCAGCACGAGGAACACCACGGCGATGACCGGCGCCGGCACGTGCCCGCCCGGCCACAGCAGCAGCACGCCCCACCCGGTGAACGCGAACGCCAGGAACCCGACCGAGATCGGCATGCGCCACTCGGGGTTGCGCGAGAAGATCCCGCCGATGATCGGGCTCGCCACGATCGCGCCGATGACGAGCAGCCCGAGCGTGGAGGACGCGGCGCGCGGCGACATCCCCTGCGCCTGCACGAGGTACGGATAGCCCCACAGCAGACCGATCACAGCCGGTGTCGACATGGTGCTGAAGTGCGCCCAGAACCCGAGCCGGGTGCCGGGCACGCGCCACGCCTGCCGCACCTTCGGCCAGATCTTGCGCACCGGCACGACTTCCGGCTTCGGCGCGGTGAATCCGGCCGGCACGTCCCGCACGCGCGAGAACGCCACGACCGAGTACAGCGCGGTCACTCCACCGGCGATGAGGAACGCCCACGTCCACCCGATCGAGCCGAGCATGAGCGTCAGCGGCACGGTGGCGACGAGGTTGCCGACGCCACCGATCGCGGCCGTGACCGCGACGACCAGCGAGTACTGGCGCGGCGGGAAGTGCGTCGCGACGAGCCGGATCACGCTGATGAACGTCATCGCGTCGCCCATGCCCAGCACGGCCCGCGCGACGAGTCCGAGCCCGTAGGAGTCGGCGATGGCGAAGAGCACCTGGCCGGTGCCCATGAGCAGGGCGGCGACGGTGAGCACCCGGCGCGGCCCGTAGCGGTCCACCAGCAGGCCGGTGGGGATCTGCATGAGGGCGTAGACACCGATCTGCAGCACGGTGAACACACCGAGCTGAGCGGGTCCGAGCCCGAAGCGTTCGCTCGCCTCCAGTCCGGCCACGCCGAGCGTGGTGCGGTGGAACAGGGCGGCGAAGTAGACGAAGACGGCGGTGGTCCAGATCAGCCACGAGGCCGCGGTGGCGCTGCCAAAATCATTCTGGCGGACCGGTGGCAAGGCGGCACTCTCCCAGGTCGGAGGCAGGCAGACATTAGTTACATCGCCTAAACAACCTTCTTGGTAACGATTTCATGCCGTGAGGTCGGACACAGCGTCCGATCGGGGCGTCCACCCCGTGGGGCTGCTCACACGGCCTAGCGGACCGCGCCCTCGACCGCCCACTCCCCCGACCGCGTGCGCCACACGACGGCGACCAGTCGCAGCACCATGAACGCCGAGAGCCCCGTCCAGATCCCGGCTAGCCCCCACCCGAACGCGTACGAGGCCCACACGAGCGGCAGGAACCCGATCACCGCCGACCCGAGCGTCGCGGTCCGCATGAACTTCACGTCGCCCGCGCCGAGCAGCACACCGTCCAACGCGAACACCACACCCGCGATCGGTTGCAGCGCAACGAAGAACCACCACGCGTTCGGAATCTCACCCAGCACCCCGGCGTCCGTCGTGAACGCCCGCGGCAGCACGGGGAACAGCGCCGCGAACACGACCCCGAGCCCGATGCCGAACACCAGCCCGTACCGCGTGATCTGCCAGGCGAGCTTCTCCGCCTGCCTGCGCTTCGACGCCCCCAGCGCCGCGCCCACGAGCGACTGCGCCGCGATGGCCAACGAGTCGAGCACAAGTGCGAGGAACGTCCACAACTGCAACACGACCTGATGCGCACCCAAGGCGGCTACGGAGGATCGCGCCGCCACGGAGGCAGCACTGATGAAGCACGCTTGGAACGCCAGGCTCCGCAACACAAGATCACGCCCCATGCCGAGCTGCGCGCGCATGGCGGTCCACTGCGGCTTCAACGACACGTGCTCCGCGAAGAGCGCCTTGAAGAACAACCCGGCCGACAGCACCTGCGCCACCACGTTCGCGACCGCGGAGCCCTCCAGCCCCCAGCCCGCGCCGTAGACGAGCGCCGGACACAGCACCGCGCTGATGCCGTTGCCGATCAGGATGTACTTCAGAGGCCGTTTGGTGTCCTGAACACCGCGCATCCACCCGTTGCCGGCCATCGTGACGAGGATGAACGGCGCACCGAACAACGCGATGCGCACCCACTCCACCGCCGCGTCCGCCACAGCACCGCCACCGGCGAGCAGTTCCGCCAGCGGCCGCGCGAACAGCTGCCCCAGAAGCACGACGAGCACCCCGGCCGCCAGCGCCAGCCACGTCGCCTGCACGCCCTCCTCGACGGCCTCCTGACGCCGCCCAGCCCCGTGCAACCGAGCCGTGCGCGCCGTCGTGCCGTACGAGAGGAACGTCAGCTGCGTCGACACCTGCGTGAGCAGCACACCACCGAGCGCGAGCCCGGCGAGCGGCAACGCCCCCAGATGCCCCACCACAGCCGTGTCGACGAGCACGTACAACGGCTCGGCCGCCAGCACCCCGAGAGCGGGCACCGCCAGCCCGATCACCCGCCGAGCGGGAACCCGATCCTCCACCGGACGAACCTATGCTCCCAAGGGCACGGTCGTGCGGTGACGGCGGCCACTCACGACCGTTGGGGCAACCCGAACACCTGCTCGCGCGCCACGGCCAGCGCCGAGTGCAACGCTCCTGCCCGCACCGGGTTCGCGGTGATCTGCGCGAGGTACACCGGCGTCCGCGGCACCACGAGCTTCAACAGCTCGGAGGCCACGAGATCGCACAACGTCTCGCCACCCGCGTGCGCCACCCCACCGGACAGCAGCACCAGCTCCGGGTCGAGCACGCACACGACGTTCGCGAGCCCGAGCGCGATCCGGTGCGCGAGAGCCGTGAGGAACGCCCGTCCCTCGGTGCCGGCGTTGAGCGCGTGCGCCACCGCTTCCAGCCCCGACGACTCCTTGATGCCGTACTCGGCCGCCAGCCGCACGATCGCGTCGCTGTCGACCTGGTCGCCGTAGCGCCCACCGGGCACCTGCATGGAGTCGATCTCGCCCGCGCCGCCCGTGACGCCGCGCAGCAGCACGCCGTTGACCACGACCGCCGACCCGATCTCGTCCGCGGGCCAGAACAGCACGAAGTTGCGCACACCGGCCGCCTTGCCGGAGCTCATCTCCTCCAGCGCGGCGAGGTTGATGTCGTTCTCGATCGACACCGACGTGCCGAACAGCTCGCGCAACGTCGAGGGCAGGTCGACATCCGTCAGTCCCGGCAGGTGCGGCGCGAACCCGAGGTGGCCGGTGGACGGATCCACGGCGCCCGGCGTGCCGACGACGACGTGCGCCAGCGCGTCGAGCTTGAGCCCGGCCAGCGCCGTCGCCTTCTGCACCGTCTCCCGGAAGACCTGAAGGGTGTTCTCCTTGGGCATCGGCGCGCTGTGCTCGGCCAGCAGCGACCCGGTGATGTCCGCGATGGCCACGTCGATCAGCTCGGCCGTCAGCGCCACCGCGGCCACGTACCCGACGCCGCCGTTGACGGCCCACATCTGCGCCCGAGGTCCACGCCCGCCGCCGCGCAACCCCGTGCGGACGACCATGCCGTCCTCCTCGAGCCGCGCCAGCAGCTGGGCGGTCGCGGGCTTGGACAGCCCGATGACCTCCTCCAGCTCGGCCCGCGTCATCGCCCCACTGCGCAACAGCGTCTCGATCGCGGCCCGGTCGTTGATCTCCCGCAGCAGCCGCGGGCTCCCTGTCCGTGTCATGACTCCACCCGCTCCAACGCGCCCTTCAGCGCGGCGACGACCTGCTCAGCGGCCCCGTCGAACGTGAACCCGGCCGCCAGCCGATGCCCACCGCCGCCGAGGATCTGCGCCACCTCACGAACGTCGACCCGGCTCACGGCCCGCAGCGACACGGACCAGAACCCAGGCCGCAGTTCCTTCAACACGGCCGCGACCTCGGCCTCGGAGGCGGAGCGCACGACGTCGATCACGCTCTCCACCTCTTCACTACGCACGCCACGCGCGTCATCGAGACTCACGACCGCATGCGCCAGTCCCAGACCGTGTGCGGCGTTCTGGTCAAGCTCTGCTTTGGCCAGCACCCGCGACAACATGCCGAGGTACGCGAACGGATGCGCGTCCATCAACGGCCGCGTAACGGCATACGCGTCCACTCCGGTCTCCAGCAACCGCGCGGCGGTGTGGTGAGCCTCGGGACCGGCCTTCCGGAAGCCCCCGGTATCGGTCACGAGTCCGGCGTAGATGCACCGGGCAATGGGCTCGTCGATCTCGACGTCCATCTCGTCGAGCAACTTGAGCGCAATGAGCGCCGTGGCTTCCGCGTGCTCGTCGACGCAGTGCACCGTTCCGTACCGCGTGTTCGACACGTGGTGGTCCACAACGATTACAGGCCCGGTACAGGCGGCCACGCGACCGGCGAGCGGTCCGAGCCGCTGCAGGCTTCCCGTGTCCATGACGACCAGGAACTCCGGCTGCTGCGGCACCTCGTCGCGGTGCACCAGCAACCCCGCCGTGTCCAGCGCCTTCAGGCTTTCAGGCACGCCTTCTGGCTCGCCGAAGGCCACCCGCACCGTCACTCCGCGCCGGTGCAACGCGAGTCCCACCGCGAGGGCACTCCCGAGCGTGTCCGCGTCGGGGTTGATGTGACTGAGAAGGGTCACATCACGGGCGCCGGCCAGCAACCGCGCGGCCTCGGCAATGGTGGTGCTCAGGTCGTCTGCCACAGGGAGACGTTAGCCGCTCACCGTCTCGAAATGTTGTACGGCACCCTCAGACAAGACAGTTTCCATCCGGTTTCCGCGCCTGTGTGCCATGTGGACGAACGGCCGGGCAACACGAAAACGGGACACGTTCGCACGTGTCCCGCCTTGGTCAGCACTCATCAGTCCTCGTCTTCGTCCTCACGAGGAGCCTTGTACGGGTCGGCCTCGCCGGCGGGAGCAGCTCCCACCGCGCGCCGAGCCACCTCGGCGTCCGAGGCCTGCGCCTTGGCGAGAAGCTCTTCCATCTTCCGAGCCTCGTCCGGCACGGTGTCGGTCATGAACGTCAGCGTGGGCGTGAAACGCACCCCCGTCTGAGCTCCGACCATCGACCGCAGCACACCCTTGGCGCTCTCCAGTGCCAGAGCGGCACCGACGTAGTCGGGCTCCACGTTCAGGCGCTCACCGAGCACCGTGTAGTAGACGGTCGCGTCGTGCAGATCCCCGGTCACCTTGGTGTCGGTGATCGTGACCCGAGCCAACCGCGGATCCTTGACCTCGTGCTCCAGAGCCGAAGCCACGATCTGCGAGATCCGCTTGGCGAGCTTGCGGGCACGTGCCGTGTCGGCCACGAGCCTCCCCTTCCTAGTCGTCCTCCGGCCCGACGAAACGCGTCCGGGCCCGAAAGGCAATAAGCACAGTGCAGTGCCAGTTCGAGCCGCGGTCACTCGTCCTCGGGCCCGACCAGTCTTGTCCGTGCTGAAAGCAGTTCCAGTTCGGGACGTCCGGCGACCAGCCTTTCACAGCCGGCGAGAACGTCCCTGACGTGCTCCAGGTCTGCGGCGACGGCCGCGACCCCGATCAAGCTGCGCCGATGCAGGTCCAGATGACCGGCTTCGGAGACAGCGACCTCGAAGCGCTTGCGCAGTTCGGCCACGAGGGGCCGCACCACCGAGCGCTTCTCCTTCAACGAGTGGACGTCGCCCAAGAGCACGTCCAGTTCCAGAGCACCCACGTACATGGGCAAGATCCTCCAGAAGAAAAGGGTGCGGAGCCATCGGTTAAACGGCTCCGCACCCTTCACCTACCGACTAGGCGCGCGGCTTCTCGCGCATCTCGAAGGTCTCGATGATGTCTTCCAGCTTCAGGTCGCTGTAGTTGCCGAGCGTGAGACCACACTCGAAACCTTCGCGGACCTCGGTGGCGTCGTCCTTGAACCGCTTGAGCGAGCTGATCGGGAGGTTCTCCGCGATCACCTTGCCGTCACGGATCAGGCGAGCACGCGCGTTGCGGCGGATCTCGCCCGACAGGACCATGCAACCCGCGATCGTGCCGACCTTGGAGGACTTGAAGACGTCGCGGACCTCGGCGCGGCCGAGCTGGACCTCTTCGAACTCCGGCTTGAGGAGACCCTTGAGGGCCGCCTCGATCTCGTCGATCGCCGAGTAGATGACCGTGTAGTACCGGACGTCCACACCTTCGCGGTTCGCGAGTTCGGTCGCCTTGCCCTCGGCCCGGACGTTGAAGCCCAGGACGATGGCGGAACCGGCCACGGCGAGGTTGATGTCGCCTTCGGTGATGCCACCGACACCGCGGTGGATCACGCGCAGCTCGACGTCGTCGCCGACCTCGATCTTCATGAGCGCGTCCTCGAGGGCCTCGACGGTACCCGAGTTGTCACCCTTGATGATCAAGGTGAGAGCGCTGGTTTCCTTGAGCGCTGCGTCCAGGTCTTCCAGGCTGACGCGCTTGCGCTTCGCCGCGTTGGCGGCGTTGCGGGTGCGGGCCTGACGACGCTCGGCGATCTGGCGGGCGACGCGGTCCTCGTCGACGACGAGGAACGAGTCACCGGCGCGCGGCACCGAGGTCAGACCGATGACCTGCACCGGACGCGACGGGGTCGCGACGGTGACGTCATCGCCGTGCTCGTCGACCATGCGGCGGACGCGACCGTAGGCGTCACCCGCGACGATCGAGGAACCCACGCGGAGCGATCCGCGCTGGACGAGCACCGTGGCGACCGGACCGCGACCGCGGTCGAGGTGAGCCTCGATCGCGACACCCTGGGCCTCCATGTCCGGGTTGGCCCGGAGGTCCAGCGAGGCGTCGGCGGTCAACAGGATGGCCTCGAGGAGGCTGTCGATGTTGATGCCCTGCTTCGCGGAGATGTCGACGAACATCGTGTCGCCGCCATACTCCTCGGCGACCAGGCCGTACTCGGTCAGCTGCTGACGGATCTTGGAGGGGTTCGCACCCTCCTTGTCGATCTTGTTGACCGCGACCACGATCGGCGCCTGAGCTGCCTGCGCGTGGTTGATGGCCTCGACCGTCTGCGGCATCACGCCGTCGTCAGCGGCGACGACGATGACCGCGATGTCGGTCGCGTTCGCACCACGAGCACGCATGGCGGTGAACGCCTCGTGACCCGGGGTGTCGATGAAGGTGATGAGCCGCGGGTTGCCCTCGAGCTCGGTCTGCACCTGGTAGGCACCGATGTGCTGGGTGATGCCACCGGCCTCGCCCTCGGCGACCTTCGCCTTGCGGATGGTGTCGAGCAGGCGCGTCTTACCGTGGTCGACGTGACCCATGACGGTCACGACCGGCGGACGGATCTGCAGGTCGTCCTCGCCACCGGCGTCCTCGCCGTAGGTGATGTCGAACGTCTCGAGCAGCTCGCGGTCCTCCTCCTCGGGGGACACGACCTGCACGACGTAGTTCATCTCGGTGCCGAGCAGCTCCAAGATCTCGTCGGACACCGACTGGGTCGCCGTGACCATCTCGCCCAGGTGGAAGAGCACCTGCACGAGCGACGCCGGGTTGGCGTTGATCTTGTCGGCGAAGTCGGTCAGCGAGGCACCGCGCGGCAGGCGGATCGTCTCGCCCTGCCCCTTGGGCAGGCGGACGCCACCGACCGAAGGCGCCTGCATGTTGTCCATGTACTCCTGGCGCTTCTGCCGCTTGGACTTGCGTCCACGACGCGCCGGACCACCCGGACGACCGAAGGCACCAGCGGTACCGCCGCGACCAGCGCCGCCGCCACCACCGGGACGACCGCGGAAACCGCCGCCACCGGCCGGGGCACCGCCACCGCCGCCACCAGGACGGAAGCCGCCACCAGCGCCACCGCCGCCGCCACCGGGACGGAAGCCGCCACCAGCGCCGCCACCGCCACCGCCGGGACGGAAGCCGCCACCGCCGCCACCGCCACCGCCGCCTCCGCGGAAGCCGCCGCCACCGCCGCCGCCCCCACCGGGACGACCGCCGCCACCGCCGCCGCCACCAGGACGACCGCCACCGCCGCCGCCACCGGGACCAGGCCGGTTACCGGCCGGACGGTTGCCCGGCATCATGCCGGGGTTCGGACGCGGGGGCATGTTGCCCGGGTTGGGACGAGGACCGCCCTGACCGGGCCCACCGGGACGGGGACCGCCCTGGCCGGGACCGCCGGGACGACCGCCCTGTGCGGCAGCCGGACGCTGACCACCCTGGCCGGGCGCACCACTCGGACGAGGGTTCGCCGGGCGCGGGTCGCCGGGCTTCGGGCCGGAGGGGCGCTCGCCCTGCTCCGGACGCGGGCCGGGACGAGGCCCAGGACGCGGCGAGGGAGCGTTGCCGCCACCGACGCCGAAGGGGTTGTTGCCCGGACGCGGGGCGCGCGGGCCGGCAGGCTTGGAAGACTGCGGGCGCGGCGGAACCACGGACGGGGACTGCGCACCAGCGGACGCGGCCGGAGCCTGCGGCTGCTGGGGCGGGGACTGCTGGGGCGCCTGCTGCGGAGCCGGGCGCGGGCCCGGACGCGGACCGCCACCCGGCTTGGAGCCGCCGGGAGCCGGGGCAGCCTTGGGGGCGGCCGGAGCCGACGCGGCGGGTGCCGGTGCGGCGGCCGGAGCCTGGGGCTGCTGAGGTGCGGGCGCTGCGGCTGCGGGAGCCGCGGGAGCCGGAGCCTGCGCGGCAGGAGCTGCCGGAGCGGGCTTGGGCGCCGGCGGGCGCGGGGCGGCCGGACGCGGTCCGGGAGAGCCCTTCTGCGCGCCGGACTGGTTGTCGGAAGCTGCGGGCTTCTGCTCCGCCGGTGCGGCGGGCGCTGCTGCAGCGGGTGCGGGTGCCTTGGGCTTCGGAGCGGACGGCTTGGGAGCCGGCTTCGAAGACTTGGCTTCGTAGGCGTCACGGAGCCGCCGGGCCACGGGGGCCTCGACGGTCGAGGACGCGGACTTCACGTATTCGCCCTGTTCGGCGAGCTTGTTGAGAACTTCCTTGCTCGTGACGCCGAGCTCTTTTGCGAGCTCGTGCACGCGGGCCTTGCCTGCCACTGGTCTCCTAGGTCGTGAGGCCGGCGGGCAAGTCCCATCGACCTCGTCTTAACGTCGCGCGTTCATGTCTTCAGCTTCACGGCTGACTCATGACGGGTCGACCTGCTTCCTTGTTGCTTGTTGGCCGCGGGGCTGTCCCGAGGCCAAGTTCCCTTGCTGCTGCTCCACGTGCTCGCGCAGCGAAGCGACGTCGAGTGCTCCCTGGACCTTGAAGGCCCGCGAGAACGCCCGTCGCCGCTCGGCGTTGCGGAGACATTCGAGATCGAAATGCAACCAAGCACCTCGACCAGGAAGCCGCCGACGGACGTCCGGAACCACCGAACCGTCCACCGCGACCACACGCAGCAGCTCAGACGGCAACGTCCGGGTACGGCATCCAATGCACGTACGAACAGGGCCGATGTGCTGGGAAACCGATCCCGACGTTGAACCGTTGATAATTCTATCCCCTGGAGCTCACTCAGCCGAACCGGATGTGACCGCACCGGCTGCCGGAGCCTCCGCGTCACTGCGGATGTCGATGCGCCAGCCCGTCAGACGGGCGGCCAGGCGGGCGTTCTGCCCCTCCTTGCCGATCGCCAGCGAGAGCTGGAAGTCCGGCACCACGACACGCGCCGTCTTGGCGCGCTCGTCGAGCACTCGCACAGACACAACCTTGGCCGGGGACAAGGCATTCCCGACGAACGTGGCGGCGTCGTCCGAGTGGTCGATGATGTCGATCTTCTCGCCACCGAGCTCGTGCATGACGTTGCGCACACGGGCACCCATCGGGCCGATGCAGGCGCCCTTGGCGTTCACTCCGGCGACCGTAGTCTTCACCGCGATCTTCGAACGGTGACCTGCCTCACGTGCCACCGCGGGGATCTCCACGGTGCCGTCCGCAATCTCCGGGACCTCGAGGGCGAACAGCCGCCGCACGAGGTTCGGGTGGGTGCGCGAGAGAGCGATCTGCGGCCCGCGCGCACCGCGGGACACGCTCACGACGTAGCACTTGATGCGCTCGCCGTGGTTGTACTGCTCGCCCGGCACCTGCTCGGCCGGCGGGAGCACTCCCTCGGTGTCGCCCACCTGCACGACGACCATGCCACGGGCGTTCGCACGGGCGTCGCGCTGCACGACACCCGCGATGATCTCGCCCTCCTTGGCGGCGAACTCACCGAACGTGCGCTCGTGCTCGGCGTCGCGCAGGCGCTGCAGGATGACCTGCCGCGCCGTGGTGGCCGCGATGCGGCCGAAGCCTTCCGGAGTGTCGTCCCACTCCTCCCGAATCGCACCGTCCGGCGCGATGTCCTGCGCGATCACGCGCACGACACCGGTCTTGCGGTCGATCTCCACCTTCGAATGCGTGGCATGCCCGTCGGTGTGCTTGTAGGCGGTCAGCAGTGCTGACTCGATCGCCTCCAGGACCGTCTCGAAGGGGATGTCCTTTTCACGTTCGATCGCCCTCAGGGCGGCGATGTCGACGTTCACCTCGGCTCCTCCTTCGGTGCTTTCCGAGTGAGCCGAGCCAGTTCCTCGACCGGCGGCTGCTTGAACTCGATCTCCATGACCGCGCGTTCGATATGGCGGTACTCCACGCGCCGCAGCTCGTCCTTGTGCAGCAGCTCGACCCCGGTCTCGTCGCACTCGCCGACCCGGCCGAACCACTCGGCCTTCTCCGGCTGCTTGATCTTCACGAGACGCAGGTGAGCGCGCTTCCAGTGGCGCGGGCGCGTCAGGGGGCGGTCGACACCCGGCGAGGTGACCTCGAGGGTGTACGGCCCGTTGATGATGTGGTCGTGCTCGTCGAGTGCGGCGGAGACCACACGGCTCGCCTCGGCGACCTCGTCGAGCCCGATGCCGTCCTCACCGTCCACGACGACCTTGACCAGACGGCGGCGCCCAGCCTGATTCACGTCGAGCGCGTCGAGGTCGAAGCCGGCGGCTTCGAGAGCTTCCCGCACAACGGGTGCTAGCTGCGCGGAAAGCTCTCCGCGCGGCGGGCTGGACACGTGGTGTCTCCTTCAGTTCGAACGCATGAAAACCCCGGCCGACGGTACTTTCGGCGGCCGTGGACGACCAGACTATCTCGTTCGCCCGGCTCCCACCGCGCCGCACGGCTGCTGGCAATATGGGTTCGCGTGATCTCCGAATCGGTCAGCCGCCGCCGTGTGCTGTTCGCGGTGGCCGCCGCACCGCTCGCCGTTGCGTGCACCACAGAACCTCCGCCACCACCACCGCCGGACCCGCTGTCGGCCCTCGCGGCGCAGGCGCGTGCCGACGCCAAGCTGGCCCAGGCGCTGACGACGGTGCCCGCGGCCGCGGAGATCGCGAAGGCCCGCGAGACGCACGCCACGTTGTTGCAGGCCGAGGTCGACCGCGAACGCCCGCCGCTGTCGTCCACGGCGCCGCCCGCCCCGACCTCGCCGCCCACGCCTCCCGACCCGCTGGCGGCGCTGCGGACCGCGCTCGACGAGTCCGTCCGGGAGGCCTCCGCCGCCGTCGCCTCGCTGCCCGCCCACCGCGCCGGCCTCGTCGGCTCGGTGGCCGCCGGCTGCGCCTCGCTGCGGGAGGTGCTCGCATGAGCGTCGAATCCGTGCAGACCGCGCTCGGCACCGAGCACGCGGCGCTGTGGACCTACGGCATGGTGTCGGCGTTCCTGGGCGACCAGGCCGCCGCCGTCGCGGAGGGCGCGAACCTGCACCGGGCGCGCCGGGACACGACCGAGCGGTGGCTGCGTGACCACGGCTCGACCCCGAACCCGCCCGCCGCCGCCTACCTGCCGCCCGCGCCGGTCTCGGACGGGCCGTCGGCGCTCGCCGCGCTGGTGGCCGTCGAGCAGGACACCTGTGCCGCGTGGCACGGCGTGCTGGAGCGGACCGACGACCCCGGGCTGCGCACGTCGGCGCTGGAAGCCCTGACGACGGCCGCCGTCCGTGCGACCCGCTGGCGCCGGACCGCGGGGACGACCCCGGCGTCGATCACGATGCCGGGCGTCGCCTCTGGCTGACGGAGCCGGTGGCGCGGCTCGGAACGGTGCCGGGCGAATTCGCGGTCAGACGGGTGCCCCGCCGAGCGTGAACCAACCAACCGAGGTTCCGAGCCACGCCCCTATCCGCCGAAGGAGGACGCGAGTCTGATCGCGTCCGCGGAGACCCGCTTCATCTCCTTGTTGTGCGCGAGCGCGTCGGCGCCCCTGGTCGGCGAGTCGGACTCGACGATCACGACCAGCTGGTCGCGTTGTTCGGAGGCGTACCCGCCGTTGGCCAGCGTGGTCAGCGGCGGCACGTTGATGGCCTTGTCCAGCACCAGGTCCTTGACGTTGCCGGTGCCGTCCTTCTGTGTCAGCTCGCGCAGCTGCCGTGCCTCGTCCGCCGTCTTCATCTTCACCACGGACACCGACGAGTACACGGTGCTGCCGCTGGGCAGCTTGGCCGTGTAGAAGGCACGCGTCAGCTGAAGACATGGCGTGGTCTTGAAGAAGGCCTGCGTCTGGCTCGTCGCGTGGGCCGCGCAGTCGCTGTCCTTCACCGGTTCCGGCAACTCCGGCACGGTGGTGAATTCGAATTCCCCCGCGGTCTTCTGCGGTTGCGCGACCTGCTGGTCGATCGGGTCCGACGGCTGCAGCACCCACCACACGAACCCTGACACCACCGCGACGCCGACGAGCGCCAGCGCCTTGCCCACCCAGGTCGACTTGCGCTGGGGCGGAGGCGGCGGCGCGGGCAAGTGCCCCTGGCGGTTGTCCATGATCGACTGCAGCTTCACGAGCTCGTCGGCCGGGTACAACGGCGCGGTGTCGGTGGGCCTCGGTGGGAAGCGAGGCATGTTCTGGGTCACCTCTTCAGGTGACTGGCGTGGTTCCGACACAAGGACCCACGGTAACGGACGGCAGTCACGCGAGCGCTTCGAGCACCCGGTCAATGTCCTCGATCGTGTTGTACATGTGACACGCATACCGTGTGCGACCTGCACGAACCGAGGAAACAACACCCTGAACGGGTGGCCTGCCGACTGAGACGATCGCCGAGCCGTTGGGCGGCAGGCCCAGTCCATTCAGGAGGCGATCCGTCAGTTTCACGCAGTGCGCGCGCACGGCTTCCAGGTCCAGTGTGGCCACCCACGGGAGCGCGGCCGCCGCACCGACGTGCGAGAACCACGTCGGCGAGAGGTCGAACCGCCGTGCGTCCGAACGGAGCACAAGATCGGTTCCGTAGTTCTCGCCCGTGCTGTACCAGTTGGCGGCCAACGGCTTGAGCGACGGCATCCGGTCCGGCCGCACGGCCATCCAGGCCGCGCCGCGCGGCGCCATCAGCCACTTGTAGGCCACGCCGACGACGAAATCGGCCCACGCCAACGACAACGGCCTCCACCCGGCGGCCTGCGACACGTCGAGCAGTATCGCTTTGCCGGACGCCCTCAACGCTTCGAGGTCCGCGATCTTCCCGTCGGCCGACTGGACCACGCTCATCGCGACGAGGTCGCACTCGTCCACTGTGGACACCATCTGGTGCCCGGCGGCGACGAACGGCAACGTGACGCTGGTGAAGTCGCCGGGGTCCACGAAGACCTTCGAGCCGGTCGGCAATGACTGCGCGACCAGCGACACGAACTGCGACACCGTGGCGCCGCAGGCGACCGACGCGGAAGGCACCCCGATCAGCCGTCCGAACGCCTCGCGCGAGGTCTCGACGGCCTCGTTGAACGTGGACGACGTGTCCTGGCCGCGCCGCCACCGTTCGTGCGACGCCGTCACCGCGTCGGCGACGTGTCGCGGGGGCACACCGATGGACGCCGTGTTCAGATAACCGGGCTCGACGTCGAAGACCGCTCCGAAGGCCTCACGCATGCGCGAGCTGCTTGCCGCGCTTACGTCGCGCGTAGACCTGCTTCTTCACCCGTGCGATCACGGTCCCATCCTGCCCGACGACGTCGGTCTCGAACCAGATCAAGGCCTTCTCGCCACCGCTGGTCTGCTCCAGCACCTGCGCGACGTGCTCGTCGGTCAGCCGGAACTCGGCGTACACGGTGCCACGGCCGGGAGCGACGAACTCGATCTCGCCCGCCTGGTCCCACACGACGTGGTCACCCTGGAGCTGGTTGAACAGCAGCAACACCCAGAACGGGTCGGTCATCGCGAACAGCGAACCGCCGAAGTGGGTGCCGAAGAAGTTGCGGTTCCAGGGGCGCAGACGCATCCGCACCCGTGCGTACCGGTAGTCCGGTGAGATCTCCACGACGCGGATGCCGGCGAACAGGAACGGCGGCCACAGGTTCATCCCGAAGCGCAGGCGGCTTGCCTTCATAAAAAACAGTGTTACACAACACTCGCCAGACTGTCCGCAACTTCCTCCGGCGAGGGCATGTGACGTATCTCCCGGGTGATCTGACCAGCGGCTTCGCGGTAGGAGGAGTCCGCGAACAGCTGCCGCACGCAGTCCGCGATCGGCCCCGCACTGAACGCGGCCGGACGCAGCGCCGCACCAGCCGCGACGAGCGCGTCGGCGTTGCCGAACTGATCGGCCCCCTGCGGCAGCAGGACCTGGGGAACCCCCGCGGCGAGCGCGCCCAGCATCGTGCCGCTGCCGCCGTGATGAACGGCGACGTCCGCGTACCGCAGCACCTCCGCCTGGGGCAGCCACGGGTACACGGTCACGTTCGGCGGCACGTCGCGGAGTCCCACCCGCGGCGCGGCCACGATCACCTGCGCTTCGGAGATCTTGCCGAGCCCCACGACCGCCTCGGCGAGCAGTTCGCGCGTGCCGAACGCCGTGCCGAGCGTGAGGTAGATCAGCTTCCCCGCGGTGCGCACCGGCACGTCACCGGGAGGCGAGAACGGCACCGGCCGCAGCGAGATCCGGCCCTCCTTCAGGAAGGCGGCGTCCTGCAACGACGGTGGGCAGATGTCGAGATGCCGTCCGCCGGTGGGCCGCACGAAGCCGATGCCCTCGGGGAACATCCGCCCGAACCCGTGCCACAGCACCGGAAACCCTCGGCGCCGGGCCTCGGACACGACCTCGGGCACCGCCCACTCACCGATCACGAGGTCGGGCAGCAACCGCTCCAACTCGGGCGCGATGTCCTCGGCGTAGATCTCCCCGAACACGAGCCCAGGCCGGAACGGCCGCAGCCCGAGCTTCCCGAGCACCGGGTGCATCTCCTCACCGACCGCGTAGTGCACCTCGTGGCCGGCGGCGCGGAAGGCCGACGCCAGCGGGATCAACGGATAGGTGTGGCCGACGGTGGCCATGCTGGCGAAGAGCACGCGCATGATCTGACGATACTGAGTCCTCATGGGAACCAACCGCGAGAAGATGATCAACGGCGAGCCCTACATGTCGGCGGACCCCGAACTGGACGCGGACAGGCGCCGCGGCTGGCGTGAAATGGCCCGGTTCAACGCGCACGACCCGGAGGACCTCGACGGGATGTACGCGATCCTCAAGGGGTTCGTGGCGGAGATCGGCGAGAACTCGACGTTCATGCAGCGCCTGCAGATCGAGTACGGCTACAACACCCGCGTCGGCGCGAACAGCTTCATGAACTACGGCGGCGTCATCCTCGACTGCGGCCCGGTGACCATCGGCGATCACGTGATGATGGGTCCGAACGTGCAGTTGCTGACGGCGTTGCACCCCATCGAGGACCACGACGCGCGGATCGCGGGCTGGGAGACGACCGCGCCGATCGTCATCGGGGACGAGGTGTGGTTCGGCGGCGGCGTGATCGTCTGTCCCGGCGTCACCATCGGCAACAACACGGTGGTCGGCGCAGGGAGTGTCGTGACGCGTGATCTGCCTGCTCACGTGCTCGCGGTCGGCAACCCGGCACGGGTCGTTCGTAAGATCTGAGTCATGCGCAGCGAGGAGATCCAGATCCGCACCGGTGCCGATGAGGTCGTGCACGACCTGACCCGGGAATGCCAGCGGTTCCTCGACAGCGAGAACGGCGACGGCCTGTTGCACGTGTGGGTGCCCCACGCGACCGCGGGCGTCGCCATCATCGAGACGGGCGCGGGCAGCGACGACGACCTGCTGACCGCGTTGGAGCGCATCCTGCCCCGCGACGTGAAGTGGCGGCACCGGCACGGCACCCCTGGCCACGGCCGTGACCACGTGATGCCCGCGCTGGTGCCGCCCTACGCGACGATCCCGGTGCTAGGCGGTGTGCTGACGCTCGGCACGTGGCAGTCCATCTGCCTCGTCGACACCAACGTCGACAACCCCGTCCGCACGGTCCGTCTGAGCTTTCTTGCCGGCTAGTCCAGCTTTGTTCATGGCCAGCAGCACCAGCCCGACGAGCGCGATCCCGCCGAACACCCACCACTCGGTGCTGACGGACCCGTCGTACATGAGGCTGCGCAGTCCTTCCGCCGAGAACCGGAACGGCGTCCACGACCACAGGACGGCCCGGTAGGCCGGGTTGAGCAGCTCCGGCACCTGTCCCGCGACGGCGGGCGCCATCAGGTAGAGCAGGCCGAGGACGCCCATCGCGCGGATGCCGAGGTGCTTGAACAGTCCGGCCTGCAGCAGCGCGAACGACACGGCGACGGCGAGCATGAACGCGAGCGCCTCGGCGGTGAACGTGACGCCCCACCACGCCAGCAGCCCCGTGGTCGAGCCGGTGACCAGGACGGCCGCGGCCAGCGCCGACAGCCACCTCAGCTTTTTGCCCTTCAGCACCACGAACAGCAGTCCGGCGATCATCCCGCCGACCCAGAGCAGTGCCGACGCGGCGAGCGGCGCGGTGCGTTCGGCGGCCGACGGCGTCTGCGCGTCGACCTTGACCGGCAGCCCGGCACCCTGGGCGACGCCGGTCAGCACCTGCTGCGCGACCTGCGTGCCGGACGGGTTGACCGCGGGGTTCAGCCGGATCGTCGCCTGGCCGGGCGCGATCTCCAGAACCCCGTAGACCTCCTTGTCCCGCAGGAGGTTCCGCGCCTCGTCCGCGGACACGACCCGGATGTCGACCTCGGCCGAGTCGGCCGCTCCGACCTTCTCCGCGATCGGCGGAGGCGCGACGACGGCGAGCGGAACGTCGTGCGGGTGCACGGTCGCCTGCACGCCGAAGGTCAGCAGGCCCAGGAGAAACGCCACCACCGCGCCTGCGACGGCGGTGACCAGCGCGGTGCGCATCATCTGCTCCTCGAAGTTCATCGTCCGTTGAATTTAACGGGCACGCTACGCCTCACGCGCTCTGGAAGTCAACGCGTGATGAATTAAGACTCTGTCGGACCCACCAGGTACCGTTTGCCCGTGACTTACCCAGGTGGCGGCGGACAGGGCGGCTGGAACGACCAGCAGGGCTGGGGCCAGCAGCAACAGGGTGACCACCCCAGCGGTGGCTATCAGACCGGCGGCTACCAGACCGGCGGCTACCCGCAGACCGGTGGTTTCCCGCAGCAGCCCCAGTTCCCGCAGCAAGGTCAGTTCCCGCAGCAGGGTTACGGCGGGTACGGCGGCCTCGGCGTGTACGGGGGCTTCGACAACGAGCCGCCGAAGAACAAGAAGACGCTCTGGCTCGTGATGGGCGCCGTCGTCCTCGTCCTGCTCGTGGGCGGTGGCCTCACCTGGTTCCTGCTCACGCGCCCGGACAACACGACGGCGCAGCCCGACCCGTCCACCTCGAACAGCACCTCCGCGCAACCGACCGACACCGCGTGCCCGAAGAACGAGGGCCAGCAGTGCATCGAGACGGGGCTCGGCTACAACTACGTGGTCCCGAAGAACTGGGACGTCATCGCCGAGGTCAAGATCCCGGTCCAGGGGTTCGAGGGCGTCCAGCTGTCCGGCATCACCACCTACGGCGACTACACCTGCGAGGGCAAGCCGTTCACCAAGGGCACCAACGGCGGCACCCTGCTCCCGAAGAGCGGCGACATCACCAAGGCGGCCACCGACTTCACCAAGGCCCTCGCCGCGCAGTACTACTCGTCGGGCGGCGACCCCAAGGTGACGACCGCGGAGCCCAAGCAGGTGAAGATCCAGCACACCCAGAAGGACGGCAAGAAGGTCGTCGTCGACGGCGTGCAGATCGACGCCACGGTCACCCAGACCGGCAACAAGTGCCTGGCGAGCAAGGGCATGGTCAAGGTCGTGGTGCTCAACGGCAGCAACAAGCTGCACGTGCTGGCCGTGAACGGCGACCTGGAGGGCGGCGGAGGCGGCACCAACCCGCCGCTGCTCAAGGAGTCCGACCTGCAGAAGATGGTCGACTCGCTGACGCCGACGTCTTAGGACCCCAGGCTCTGCGGATCTACCGTGCGCCGCCGTTGGACGTGACGGCGGCGGGCAACGGGTTCTCGGCGGTGATCTTCTCCAGCACCGCCAGCGCCTTGCTCTCCCACAGCTCGAGCCGCAGCTCCTGGAACGTCATCATCGCCTGCTCCACGATCGCGATCGCGTGGAACGTCTCCCCGCGCTGCGACACGAGCTGGGCGAGGTCGAGCCGGATCCGCGCGGCCCCGACCCGGTCGAGGTTCTCCTCGCAGAGCCGGATCGCGCGCCGCAGCAGCCGCCCCGCCTCGGCGAACATGCGCATGCGGCCGTGGATCAGGCCGAGCGAGTGCAGCGCGTAGCTCTCCCCCACGGTGTCGCCGGAGCGCTGCACCATGCCGAGCACCGACGTGATGAGCTGCTGCGCCTGCTCGTACCGGCCCTGCACCAGCATCGCGCTGCCGAGCCGGTACAGGACCTGGGCCTCGACGCGCGGGCTGGAGATCTCGCGGCACATGCCCAGGGCGCCGCGCAGCTGACCGACCGCCAGCTCGTGTTCGCCGCGGTCCAGCGACAACTGCGCGAGCTGCGACACCACGTAGGCCTGGCCGACGACGTCGCCGACGCGTTTGAAGCCCGCCAGCGACTGCTCGAAGATCCTCAGCGCGATCTCCGGACGGCCTTCGTTGTACTCCAGCAGGCCGAGGTTGCGGCGCACCAACGCCAGCCCGTGGGTGTCGTCGAGCTCCATGAAGAGCTCCAGAGCGGGTTCCAGCGCCGTGCGGGACGCCTCCATGCGGCGCTGGCTGTGGTGCAGCGACCCGAGCGAGCACAGCAGGGCCGCGGTACCGCGCTTGTTGCCCGCCCTGCGCACGGCGTCCAGGGCTCGTTCGTGGGTCTGCTGCCAGTCGTCGAGGTAGCTGCGGGTCTCGAACAACGTCACGAGCGTCGTGGCGAGGTCCCAGCACAGCTCGTCCAGGCCGGCGTCGGCTGCCTGCAGAACGGCGGCGCAGATGTTCGGGCGTTCGCTTTCCAACCAGCCCAACGGGTCCTGCAGCACCTGGTCGAGGTACGGGGCGCTGGGCTGCCAGCGCCGGCCGGTGCCGTGCAGCACGGTGAAGTCACCGCCGTAGAGGCGTTGATGGGCTTGTTCGGCCATCGCGAGCCAGCCGCCGGCCACGCGTTCGACCGAGGCCAGTTGCGTGGCCGGGGCCTCGTGCACCACGAGCTGTTCCTTGGCGAACAGGCGGATCAGGTCGTGGAAGCGGTAGCGGGGCAGGCCGGTGATGTCGCTGCCGACCACGTCCAGCAACTGGGCGTCGACCAGGCGCTCCAGCAGGTCGAAGCCGCGGTGGCGGTCGTCGTCGGTGAGCGCGGAGGCCGTCCAGACGGGCAGGCTTTCCGCTTCCAGCAACGACATCAGCCGCATCACCCGGCACGTGTCGGGCTCCAGGCCGTCGTAGGTCAGCGACAGGCTGGCGCGCACGACCATGTCGCCGTGCACCAGTTCGTCGAGGCGGTGCCGTTCGTCGGCGAGGCGGCCGACCATCGACGCGAGGCTCCAGTGCGTGCGTGCGGCGAGACGGGCGCCGATGATGCGCAACGCCAGTGGGAGCCCTCCCACGACGTCCACCAACGCGGCCGCGGCGACCGGTTCGCCCTGCAGGCGTTGCGTGCCGATGATGCGCCCCAACAACTCCAGCGCATCATCGGAGTCCATGAAGTCGACGTCGACCAAATGAGATCCGGCGAGACCGGTCAGCCGGGTGCGACTCGTGACCACCACACCGCACGTGGGAGAGCCCGGAAGCAGTTGGTGCACCTGCGACTCGCTGCCCGCGTCGTCCAGGACGACGAGCACGCGGCGGTTCGCGAGCATGCTGCGGTACATGTCCGCGCGCTCGTCCACGCCGTCGGGCAAGGTCGAGCCCACGGCGCCCAACGCGGACAGGAACCGGCCGAGCACCTCGGCGGGTGTGGCCGGTTTCGCCTGGGTACCGCGCAGGTCGCAGTGCAGCTGGCCGTCCGGGTAGGTCTCGGCTGCGACGCGATGGGCCACGTGCACCGCGAGAGCGCTCTTACCGATGCCCGCCTTGCCCGAGATGTTCACCACCGGCATGGTCATGTGGTCGCCCGCGAGAATGCTCTCGGCGCGCGCCACGACGTCCTGGCGGCCGATGAAGTCCGAGATGGTGGCCGGAAGCTGGTGCGGTGACACGACGTTCTGCACGGTGACCGGAACCGGCTTCTCCTGATCGAGGCGCAGCACCTCGTCGTCGGTCAGGATCGCGGTCTCGAGCTTGCGCAACTGGTCGCTCGGTTCGAGGCCCAGGTGTTCGATGAACAGATCGCGGCCGGCGCGGTAAACGTCGAGCGCCTCGGACTGCCGGCC
Organism: Lentzea sp. NPDC102401; assembly: GCF_044765805.1. Classification (NCBI taxonomy): domain Bacteria; kingdom Bacillati; phylum Actinomycetota; class Actinomycetes; order Pseudonocardiales; family Pseudonocardiaceae; genus Lentzea; species Lentzea sp. NPDC102401. Next base: position 490,596 of record NZ_JBIWKS010000004.1, read on the forward strand.
GGAGCGGTAGAGCGCGAGCATCAACTGGCCGCGCGGGCGTTCTCGCAGCGGATGTTCCGTCACCATGCTCTGCAATTCACCGATGAGTGCGTGATGGCGGCCCAGCAACAACTCGATGTCGACGCAGTTCTCCAGCACCGACAGGCGTTTCTCGTCGAGGCGCAACGCTTTGTTCTGCAACGTGGCTCCGGCGCCACCGAGTGCGGGTCCGCGCCACAACGCCAATGCCGCGCGCAACACCGTCGACGCGTCTTCCATGCGGCCCTGCCGGACGGCGGCGTCGGAGTCGGCCACGCGGCGTTCGAAGAGGAAGGTGTCGATCTTGTCCGCGGCGACGCGCAGCAGGTAGCCGGGCTGACGGGTCTCGATCTGGGCGTCGACGCCGACTCTCGCGAACTCCCGCCGGAGCGCGGACACGCAGATCTGAATCTGCGCCCGTGCGGTCGACGGCGGGGTGTGTTCCCAAACGAGGTCGATCAGCTGGTCCATGCTGACAACGCGATTGGCTTCGAGCAGCAATGCGCCCAGGATCGTCTGCTGACGTCCCGGCGGCACCTGTACCTGCTCCTCCGCTCCGATCACCTCGATCGGACCGAGCAGTTTGAAAATCAGTTCCTCATCAGGGGCGGAGCTCATGACGGACGACCCCTCGCGCCTCTATTTCCCGCAATGCCCCTGCACCTCACGCCCCGGTCGTTTTCACCATTACCGAATCACATTTGCCGAAGACGAGGAAAAGGCACTTCCAGGACGTCATCTCAAGATCGGTTCAAGATGAAAATCCTTCGCATCTCGTGTTTGACCTCCGGTTGCATCAACTGCAGGCGGCTACTCCGATGGGTGATGATCTCCGAAGTTAGCCTCGGCGGGGAAAACTGTCAAGATCCTTCTTGTGCATGACTACACGATCCACCATAATGCGCTCGATCTCAATAGGCATCTCATTTGGAGATGATCAGATCCGGGGCATCATGGCAGATCAACGAGTACGTGAACCCGAGAATTCATCGTAGTGGCGGCGGACTTCACGACGATCCTACGGCATGCCGCCAAGCAGCCTGAACGTCTCATCGGGACTACTCCGAGCGGCACAAGCCGTTCGTTCGGATCGCTAACCGCACCCAACCATTGCGGTACACCGCACCTAATTCTCCGGATAAGCGGCCACCCTGCGTAGTAACAGCTGTGTGCTGACTGGTGGGTCAGCTATTGAAGCGTCTCAATTGGTTGCGCCGGCTCCGCCATCGCGGCCGATTGATACGCGGTGGGTGCGCGATAGAGCGGCGATGGGCGGCACTTCTAACTTCGTTCTCAGACCCGCTCGAAGGTGTCTGAAGCACAACTCGAAGCCAAGGACAGACCAAGAAGAAAGAGGCCGACATGATCCGCAGGACGACCGCTGCCGCTCTGGTTCTCTCCGCCATCCCGGCGGCCCTGGCGATGACGTTCTTCGCCGGCACCGCACAGGCCGACGACGACACCCCGTGGGGCAAGGGCGTGGGCGGTGACACCCCCTGGAGCCAGATCGTCAACGACGGCGACACCCCTTGGGGCACAGTCACTTCGGACGACACCCCGTGGGGACGGTCCATCACGCTCCCGACGCTTCCGGCCGACGGCGACACCCCGTGGGGCGACGACACTCCTTGGGGCTGATCTCTCCCCCCTCCGTCCGGATAGTCACCCAAGGAGGCCAGAACCATGCGATTCCACCTGCTGGGCTCACTGGAAGTCCTCGACGACGACCTGCCCGTGCCGTTGGGCGGCGTCAAGCAGCGCGCGGCTCTGGGTTTCCTCCTGCTGCACGCCAACCGAGTGGTGGCGACGAGCAAGTTGCTCCAGGCGTTGTGGTCACGGGACGTCCCGCCCACGGCGCGCAAGATGCTTCAGAACGCCGTCTCAGGGCTGCGAGGCGTTCTCACTCCCCACGGCAGCAACCCCGAGGGGTCCGCACTGCTGCTGACCCACGCGCCGGGGTACCTGCTGCGCGTGGACCAGAACTCCCTCGACCTGTCGCGCTTCCAGCAGCTGACCGAACAGGGACGAGGTGAACTGTCCACCGGCAACTGGCCCGCCGCGGCGATCGTGCTCCGCAAGGCGCTGAGCTTGTGGCGCGGCCCGGTGCTCGCGGATCTTGCGGAGACCGGCATCAACTGGCCGGAGCTGACCGCCATCAAAGACGGGCGGCTGGCGACGCAGGAGGACTGCTTCGAGGCAGAACTCGCCTGCGGAAGGCACTACGAGATCATCGGCGAGCTGGAGTCGCTGATCGAGGTGGAGCCGTATCGCGAACGACTCAACGGGCAGTTGATGCTCGCGCTGTACCGGTGTGGCCGGCAGGTGGACGCGCTGAGCGTCTACCGCCGTACCAGGGCGGCGCTGGTGGAGGAACTCGGCCTCGAACCGGGCCGCGAGCTCCAGGAACTGGAGCGCGCGATCCTCGACCACGCCCCCGTGCTGGACCTTCCGCCGTCGGTGCAGCGCAGGCACCTGCTCTCCGTCGGCCAGGCCTCTCCCGTGTCCGCTCCCGTCGTGATCACGCCACCTGTGGCGGAACCCGTCGCTCCGGTGGCCGCGATGAACGTGATGACGGTGGAACGCAAGCTCGTCAGCGTCGTGATGGTGTCCGCCCAGCCCGGTCTCGCGGCCGGCGACGGTGACCCGGAGGACGTCGACGCGGTGCACCAGGAAGTCGCTTCCGTCGTCTCCGCCGAGGTCTCCCGCCTGGGCGGCGTCGTCGGCGGCAACGTCGGTTCCGTGTTCCTGGCTCTGTTCGGTGTGCCCAAGACCGCCGAGGACGACGCCGATCGTGCCGTGCGTGCCTCGTTGGCCATCCGCGACCGGTTGGCTGCCGTCGCGGACGTGCAGATCGGCGTGGCGACCGGCGACTCTCTCGTGCGTCTGCCTTCGTCTGGTGCGCCCACTGCCACGGGCGTGCTGCTCGACCAGTGCCGTCAGCTCATGGCGTTGTCCCCGCTGGGTGCCGTTCGCGCTTGCTCCGCGACCCGTGAGGCCGCCGGTTCCGTGACATGGGAGGCCGATGGCGCCCCGACCGGTGGCTGGCAGGCGGTCTCGTGCGTGTCACCGCGCGGTGCGACCCGCCGTTCACAGGCCGCCGTGCCGTTCGTGGAACGTGAGCGTGAGTTGCTGGTGCTGCAAGGGCTTCTCGACGAGGTCCGCACGCGCCGACGCCCGCACTTCGTGACCGTGCTCGGCGAGGCGGGCGTGGGCAAGACACGGCTCGTCAACGAACTCACGTCTTCTTGTTCGACCGCATTCCGTGGAACCGCAACGGCTTTCGGCGACGACCACGGTTATGGGCCGCTGTCGGACGTCGTGAGTGGCTTCTCCTCCTTCGAGACCCTGCGGGCCGCACTCGCGTCGCTGGTCGGCGTCGGTGAGCTCGCGGATCGGCTGCACGGGAGCCTCGCCTGCCTGGCCGACCCCGGCCCTGGTGTGCGGGCCGACTTCCCGGCGTGGCGGCGGTTCCTGGAGGAGGTCGCGGAGTCCGATCCGCTGGTCGTCTTCCTGGAGGACGTGCACTGGGCGAACGACGTGGTGCTCGACTTCGTGGAGGAACTGAGCGAGCACGCCGGTTCCGTGCCGTTGCTGGTGATCGCCACCGCGCGGCCGGAGTTGCTGCAGCGCCGGCCCGCGTGGTTCGGCGGCAAGCGCAACGCGACCACGATCAGCCTGGAGCCGTTGTCCCACAACGGGACGCGCAGCATGCTGAACTCGTTGCTGCAGACTCGCGAGCTGTCGTCCGAACTGTGGCAGGCACTCGTGACGTGCGTCGGTGGCAACCCGTTGTTCGCCACCGAGTACGCCCGCATGGTCGCCGACCCGCGCATGCCGTGCTTGCAGAACGACGCTTCGCTTCCGGTCCCGCCTTCAGTGCGTGGAGTGCTGACCGCTCAGGTCGACTCGCTGCCGTTCGAGGTGAAGGCGGTGCTTCAGGACGCCGCTGTCGCGGGTGATCTGGTGTCACCGGGAGCGGTGGCCGCGACGGGTCAGCGTGACGCGCTCGAGGTCGCCAAGGCGCTGGAACTGCTGGAACAGCGCGACTTCCTGCGCCGTCAGGGCCGCAACAGCGAGACGGGCGAGATCGAGTACGGGTTCCGGCATCTGCTGGTGCGCGACGTCGTGGCCGACCAGTTGCCCCGCGCCGAACGTGCGGTGAGGCGGGAACGGGCGCAGGCGTGGCTGGAGGAGCCGGCGCTGGACCTCACCGACCGCCGGGCGGGCTGATCGCTCCCCTGGTGAAACGCTGAACGCCGGGCCGCGCGCCCCACCCCCCAGCGCGCTGCCCGGCGTTCAGTCCCTGCTTCAGCTGGTGACGACCTGCACCAGGTGGTCGACGGCCTCCGCGACCGGCACCTCGACGCGTTCGCCGGAGCGGCGGTCCTTGACCTCGACCGTGCCGTCCTTCAGGCCGCGGCCGATCACCAGGATCGTCGGGATGCCGACGAGCTCGGCGTCCGCGAACTTCACGCCGGGGCTCGCCTTGCGGTCGTCCAGCAGGACGTTGAGGCCCTTGGCGCTGAGCTGCTTCGCGAAGTCCTCACCGGCGTTCATCAGCGTCTCGTCCTTGCCGGCGACCACGACGTGGACGTCGGCGGGGGCGACGTTGCGGGGCCAGATCAGGCCGCGGTCGTCGTGCGACTGCTCCGCGATGACGCCGACGAGCCGCGAGACGCCGACGCCGTACGAGCCCATGGTGATGCGGACGGGCTTGGAGTCCGGGCCGAGGGCGTCGAGCGAGAACGCGTCCGCGTACTTGCGGCCGAGCTGGAAGATGTGGCCGATCTCGATGCCGCGCGCGGCGACCAGCACACCCTTGCCGTCCGGCGACGCGTCGCCCTCGCGGACCTCGGCGACGTCGATGACGCCGTCGGGGGTGAAGTCGCGGCCCGCCACCACGTCGACGACGTGGTGGTCGGCCTTGTCCGCGCCGGTGACCCAGGCGGTGCCAGTGACGACGCGGGGGTCGGCGAGGAAGCGGATGCCGTTGGCCTGGACGGCTCCCGGGCCGATGTAGCCCTTGACCAGGAACGAGTTCTTGGCGAAGTCGGCCGCCTCCAGCATCGCGACCTCGGCCGGTTCGAGGGCTGCCTCGAGGCGCTTGAAGTCGACCTCGCGGTCTCCGGGGACGGCGATCGCGAGCAGCTCCCAGTCCTTGCCGGGCTGCTTGACCTTCACGAGGACGTTCTTCAGCGTGTCCGCCGCGGTGAACTTGCGGTCGGTGTTGGCGTTGAGGAAGTCCACCAGCGTCTCGATGGTGGGCGTGTTCGGCGTGTGGTGCACCTGCGCCGCGGGCTTGTCGTCGATCGACTGCGCGGGGGGCACGGGCGTCGCGACGGCCTCGACGTTCGCCGCGTAACCGGACTCGGTGCTGCGCACGAACGTGTCCTCGCCCGTCTCGGCGACGGCGAGGAACTCCTCGGACGCCGAGCCGCCCATCGCGCCGGATGTGGCGGAGACGATCACGTACTCCAGGCCGAGCCGGTCGAAGATGCGGATGTAGGCGTCGCGGTGGTCCTTGTATGACTGGCTCAGGCCCTCGTCGGTGAGGTCGAACGAGTACGAGTCCTTCATCAGGAACTCGCGGCCGCGCAGGATGCCCGCACGGGGACGCGCCTCGTCGCGGTACTTGGTCTGGATCTGGTACAGCGTGACGGGGTAGTCCTTGTAGGAGCTGTACTCGCCCTTCACGGTGAGGGTGAACATCTCCTCGTGCGTGGGGCCGAGGAGGTAGTCGGCGCCCTTGCGGTCCTTGAGGCGGAACAGGTTGGGGCCGTACTCCTCCCACCGGTTCGTCGCCTCGTAGGGCTCCTTGGGCAGCAGCGCGGGGAACTGGATCTCCTGCGCGCCGAAGGCGTCCTCCTGGTGATCACGGTGGGTATTCCTCGTTCACGGGCAGTTGAAACAGCGTACTGGTTGGGCGTTCCCCGAAATCGCGCGCGGTGCTTCGTTTGGGCTCTGACCTGCGGCGACCGGAATTGTCAGACCCCCTGAGTAGCGTCCGATCCATGCCTCTGACCATTGCCATGATCACCATCGACACGGGCGACGCGCGCAAGCTCGCGGAGTTCTGGACTGCCGCTCTGGGCACCACGATCCAGAACGACTGGGGTGAGTTCATCGTGCTCGCGCCGAACACCGAGTCCGGTCCCGCGCTCGGCATCCAGCAGGTGCCGGACGTGACGCCGGGCAAGAACAGAGTCCACTTCGACTCGCACGTGCCGGACCGCTTGGCGGAGGTGGCCCGCCTCGTCGCGCTCGGCGCCACGGAGGTCGCGGTGCACAGCGTTCCCGGTCTCGTCTGGACCGTGCTCGCCGACCCGGACGGCAACGAGTTCTGCGTCGGTCAGGCCGGCGAAGAGCTCTAGTTGTGATGTCCGGGGAGGTTGGTCGGCCGGGTGATGGCTGGCCTCCCTGGACATCACGACCAGTGGCTCGGCACGTCGCCGGGCGGATTCGCGGTCAGACGGGTGCGTCGTGGTGCCCCGCTGAGCGTGGATTCGCTCGCCGGCGGGCCTGGGCACGCCACTACAGCGCGACCGGTAGCCCGTAGTCGACCCAGGTCCGCGCCACCTCGAACCCGGCGCGCTCGTACACGCCGAGCGCACGGGTCGAGTTGGCCGAGTCCACGGAGAGCCCGGCGCGGTGGTAGCCCTGCGTCCTGCCCTGAGCCAGCGTGCGGCTCAGCAAGGCCGCGGCCACACCACGCCCGCGATGCTCCTCCAGGGTGCCGACGTCCCCGATCCACAACTCGCGGACGCCCGTCATCTCCTCGACGACCGGGTAGTGCCGTGCGAGCACGAACCCGACTACGGCGCCTTGGGAGAGCGCCAGAAAGGAGGACTCCGGAACGAACCGCTTGCTGTCGGTGAACGACGCCGCCCATTCCTCGGGGCTGCGCTCGACCGACCCCCAGTGCTGGGCGAAGGCCGCGTTGCAGACCAGGCGGACCTCTTCGTCACGGGCCGCGGAGAACGGCACGATCTCGTAGCCGGACGGGATCGGGACCTGGGCGAGTGACTCGCCCAGTGCCACCTCCAGTTCGTAGAAGTAGCGGTCGGCGCCGAAGCCGAGCTTCTCGACCAGCGCGACGTGTCCCTCGACACGGCTCTCGACCATGGTGCACACGGCGAGCGGCAGGTCCGGGTGTCGAGCGACGTGGAGGTCGTGCGCCAGGGTGGCGAGTCGTGGCAGCAGTTGCCGCCCGATGCCCTCGCGCCGGAACTCGGGGTGGACCGCTCCGTCGAGCCGGACGCGGTGCGTTCCCACGGGGTTGTCGCGCAACGCGACCAGCCCGTAGGCCGCAAGCCTTCCGCCCACGAGCACGGCCAGCGATCCACCGGGCAGGTCGGCCTTGCCGAACGACCCGGCGAAGTCCTCTTCGGACAAGAGTTCGCCGGTGTCGTCGACCGCCTCGGCCGCGTTGTAGAGCGCGGCCACCGCCGGGATGTCCGCTGTCGTGAGCGGGCGCCACACGAGTTCCACGTCGAACGACGCTACGGGGAGGGGATACCGCCAACAACCGAATAACGCGTTGCCCGCGATGAGCCACCGGGGCCATCCTGCGAGCGATGACGCCACCAGAGATCGCACCGCTGCACGAGGACCTGACGTTCCACGGGCCCCTGTCCGAACAACGAGCAGCCCGCCTCATCCGCTCACTCCTGCCGCTGGACGACGCCCACGTGCTGGACGTCGGCTGCGGCTGGGCGGAGTTCCTCCTGCGGACCCTGGAAGCCGCTCCCACGGCCACCGGTACCGGAGTCGACCTGAACGCCGCGGACATCGCGCACGGCCAGGCCAACGCCGAGGCCAGAGGCCTGACCGACCGCGTCAGTCTGCAGGTGGCGGATGTCGCTCAATGGCACCCGGACCGGCCGGCTGACGTCGTGATCGTCAACGGCGCCAGCCAGGTGTGGGGCGGAGACCCGTTGCAGCACACGGCGAACGCGCTCACGGCGGCGAGACAGCTGCTGCGCGCGGGCGGCAGGCTCCTGCTGGGCGAGGGTTTCTGGGAACGCGAGCCCACCGAGGACCAGCTGGCGGCGATGCCGGTGCCACGCGACCAGTACGGCTCGGTGGCCGGCCTGGTGGACCTCGCGCACGCTCACGGCTACCGCATGCTCGCGGTCGAACAGGCGAGCCTCGACGAGTGGGACGTGTTCGAGAACGGGCACGGCCTCGCCTGGGAACGCTGGCTGCGCGACAACCCGGGCTCCGAGCACGCACCGGAGATCAGGGCGAAGGCCGACACCGCCCGCACCTACCGGCTGCGGGGGTGGCGCGGCACGCTCGGCCTGGCCTACCTGACGCTCCAGGCGCCTTAGACCGTGTCCGGTGACCCTCGTCCGCGACAGTCACGGACGAGGCCGACGCGCACCGTACCTCCGCCGGGGAACACGGCCGGGCTCGAACCGGCGTCCCTCCGGATCAAGAGCCGGAGCTCTACCACTGAGCTACGTGTTCCCAGTGCGTTCGGCGGGCCGAGCTCGAACCGACGTCCACCCGGTCCCAGGGCCGGGCGCTCTACCCACTGAGCTGCCGCCGGACGCGCTACAGCCTGCTCAGCCGGAAGGTTCTGTCCACCGACTACCTCGGTGCGCAGTGGCATGCCGCTGAACGCGTGCGCACGCCACAAAGCCATGGCCCACAACGGATCCGACACGGCAACGCCGTGCACGAGTTCCGGGGTCGGCCGGAAGCGCGCGATCAGGCCGTGCTTGCGAGGCGCGGTCCAGCCGGCGCGCTCCGGGTCCACGCCCTGCGAGAGGCATGCGTCCTCGACGTGCGAACGCGTGCACGCCGCGGTGCCGTCGAGCACCTCCCACGGCAGCGGCACGCTCGCCCACACGCGGTGTCCGGGTGCGGCCCGCCACCGGTCTGCTCGTGCCACCACGCCAGGTCCGCCGCCATCACGCGCATCGTCTTGCCCGGCCAGGCGTCGTCGAGCAACGACGTGAGGCCTGCGGCGTGCAGGCAGGCGATCCACGCCGGGCGGGCGGAGTTGTAGGCGGCGGCGTAGGCGTTCCAGGTCGACGAGTCGACGCCGGAGCGGACGATCATCGCGGTCTTGTCCACGTCGGACGTCCGCCACAGCCCGGCGAGCACGGTGGCGATCGACCTCGTCACCGCGGGCCAGCGGCCGAGCAGTTCGCCGAACTGCTCGGCGGACAGGTGCCGCAGGACCTCCCACGCCGGGTGCGCGAGCGCGATCATCGCCCCAGTCGGTGCCGGACGCGGCTCCGGCACCGTTCGAAGAGGACGTCGGCGACCTGGTCGAACGGGCTCTCGCGGCCCGCAAGGCTGAACTCGCGGCGCAGCTTGCGTCGTGCCGTGAAGTACGCGACGAAGCAGGCCGCAGCGGGGTCCGCCCGGAAGCGGTCGCGGTCGATCACACCCACGAGCCCCGCTGACGCGAGCACCGTCGCGCGGCGCGGTTCCTGGGCGCGCCCCAGCCGATCGGCTTGCGCGGACAGCCTGCGCAGCACGCGGAAGCGGCGGTTGTACTGCCGCTTCGACAGCTCGATTCCCGCCGCGGCGCGGGCGTCGCGGTTCAGCCGGTCCGCCAGGAAGTCCGCGTGCTCCGGGTCGAAGCCGATGCCGGCACCGGCCGGCGCCGCGAACTCCAGCCCGGCAGCGGGTCCTCGGCGTCGACCGCGTCGTCCACTTCGAACGTGCGACGAGTGGCCGCGACCTGCCGCGCGGCGCCGACCGGGCGGGCGTGGTCGTCGCTCATCCCGGAGAAGCCGTGCCAACGGGACGCGTGCGCCGCGACTTCGTTGATCACCGCACGCTCGCGTCGCTTGAGCGACGGCAGCGCCTGCCGCTCGACGGTACAGGGGGTCGAGTGCGTCCACGCCTTCCGGATCGCCACGCCCTGTCCAGCTGTTTTCCGGCTTTGCCCTACCCTTTTCAACCGTGCTGGTGCTGCTTCCCCCGTCGGAGACCAAGGCGATCGGCGGCGAGGGCGCGCCGCTCGACCTCGACGCGCTGTCGTTCCCCGAGCTCAACCCGGTGCGCGACAAGCTGGTGTCCGCGCTGGCCGATCTCGCGCAGGACGTCCCGGCGAGCCTCAAGGCGCTCGACATCTCCGAACGCCAGGTCGACGAGGTGCATCGCAACGCGGCGCTGCGCACGTCGGAGACCACGCCCGCGCTGTTGCGCTACACCGGCGTGCTCTACGACAACCTGGACTTCCCGTCGCTCAAGAAAGCCGCGAAGGAACGCGCCTACCAGCGGCTCGCGGTCGCGTCGGCGCTGTTCGGGGCTGTTCGCGGCGGCGATCCCGTGCCCGCGTACCGGTTGTCCGGCGGGAGCACGCTGCCCGGCCACGGCAGCCTGCGGACGTTGTGGAAGCCCGCTCTGGAGCCGTTGTTCAAGGACACCGGCGAGTTCGTCGTCGACCTGCGTTCCGGTGCGTACTCCAGCCTGGCGCGGATCCCGCACGCCGTCGTCATCCGGGTGATCACGAGCGAGGGCAAGGTCGTGAGCCACTTCAACAAGGCGCACAAGGGGTTGCTCGCGCGCGCCATCGCGACGTCCAGCACGGAGCCCGGCGACCTGAAAGGCCTGGTCAGGCTCGCGCAGAAGGCCGGACTCACGATGGTGCCGACGGGCGAGAAGACGGCGGACCTGATCACCGGTTAATTCGGTTGCGGACTCCGGACCCGCAGGGCAAGCTTTCCTTCGAAGCGTGACGACGAAGCTGGATCGAGGAGGTGCGTGATGTCAGAGCCTGTCTTTGGACGTGGCACCGCGTTCGCGACCCGTCCAGCCGCCTCTCGCGCCTGATCAGCACCGTTTGATCGCAGAGCGCCAGTGGGGCGGTCACCTTCATCCTTTGGGAGACCCCACCGTGCGCGAGCACGATCTTTTCGAACGTTACGAATCTGCTTTCGATGGCGCCGACGACACCATGCGGCGCAAGGGAAAGCGCACCAACCGGATCGCCGACGACGCGGGACCGACGCGTCGCGGCCGAATGACCGAGGAAGAGAAGCTGCGGGTCTCGCGACTGCGCGAGGACCAGCTCAGCACCGCGGACACCCCCGAGGACGGCGACCGCTGGTCCACGTGGGGCGACGCCGACCAGGGCCCGAAACCGCACCCCGACTGGCTCATCACGGAACTGGCCGCGGTCGACCGCGAGCTGGGCATCGTGAAGACCGGTAAGGAGGCGGACGTCTTCCTGCTGGAACGTGCCATCGGCGACAGGTCGGCCCTGCTCGCCGCGAAGCGCTACCGCAGCAACGACCACCGGATGTTCCACCGCGACGCGGGGTACCTCGAGGGTCGTCGCATGAAGAAGTCCCGTGAGACGCGGGCGATCGCGAACCGCACCGCGTTCGGGCGCAACCTGATCGCGGAGCAGTGGGCGGTCGCGGAGTTCGCCGCGCTCTCCCAGCTGTGGCAGATCGGCGCAGCCGTGCCGTATCCGGTGCAACGCAGTGGCACCGAGCTGCTGCTGGAGTTCATCGGGGACGCCGACGGCACCGCGGCACCGCGGCTCGCGCAGGCCCGTCCCGACGAGGACGAGCTGCTCGACCTGTGGCGCCAGCTGGTCGCGACGCTGATGACGCTCGCCGAGGCGGGCATCACGCACGGCGACCTCTCGGCGTACAACCTGATGGTCCACGACGGCAGGCTGGTCATGATCGACCTGCCGCAGGTGGTCGACCTGGTCGCGAACCCCCGCGGCCCGGAGTTTCTCGACCGCGACGTCCGCAACATCTGCGGCTGGTTCGCCTCGCGCGGCCTGCCGCACGAGATCGGCGACCCGTCCGCGCTGGTGACGACGCTGCTGGACGTGGCGGGTATGGCCTGACCCACGTTGCGTGCCCGGCCGTGTCCAACGACACTGCCGGGCGCGCAAGGCTTCGCGATAGATCAGCTAGACTGTGCTGTACACCGATGCAGGCTTGACGGCCGTTGACCGGTGTTTCCACCCACTCATCAGCGGCGTGACCATCACGCCGGGCCCGTCCTTGTGATCGGCACCGCGGTAGCTCGCGGGGCAGCCTCGAGACGTGCCATGTCCCGGAGGTTTGTTTTGCCATCAATGTCCGAAGGCCGTTCCGAGCGTTCCACCAGTCGCAGGGCACCGCGGCGTCGCTCGGGTCGCCAGGGCAACTCCTCGCGTCCGCAGCAGCGGGTCGAGGAACCGATCGTCGCCGAGGTCTTCGAGAGCACGCTGCCGGAAGGCCCGCTGCCCTCGTTCGCTGAACTCGGCTTGGCAGACGCGCTGATCAAGTCGCTCGTCGCCAACGAAATCACCGAGCCGTTCCCGATCCAGGCGGCCACCCTTCCCGACGCCATGGCCGGCCGCGACATTCTCGGCCGGGGCCAGACCGGTTCCGGCAAGACGCTGGCGTTCGGTCTCGCGATGCTGACCCGCCTCGCGAGCGGCCGCTCCATGCCGAACAAGCCGCGTGGCCTGATCCTCGTTCCGACCCGCGAGCTCGCGATGCAGGTGGAGACGGCGCTCACGCCGCACGCCCGCTCGCTGGGCCTGTGGTGCCGCGTCATCGTCGGCGGCACGTCGTTCCCGCGCCAGATCGAACACCTGCGCCGCGGCGTCGACCTGCTGATCGCGACGCCGGGCCGCCTGTCCGACCACGTCCGCCAGGGCACGTGCGACCTCGGCTCCGTCGAGATCACCGCGCTGGACGAGGCCGACCAGATGGCCGACATGGGCTTCATGCCCCAGGTCCGCGCGATCCTCGACCTGACCCCGCAGGACGGGCAGCGCCTGCTGTTCTCCGCGACGCTCGACGGCGACGTGGACAAGCTGGTCCGCCAGTACCTGCACTCCCCGGTGACGCACTCGGTGGCCCCGGCCACCGCCAGCGTCACGACGATGGAGCACCACCTGCTATTCGTGTCCGCTGAGGACAAGCAGAACGTGGTGAACGAGGTGGCCGCGCGCGAGGGCCGCACGATCATGTTCGTGCGCACCAAGCACCACGTGGACCGCCTGGCCAAGAAGCTGCGTTCGATGGGCGTCAACGCCGGCGCGCTGCACGGCGGCAAGGCGCAGAGCGCGCGCACCCGCGTGCTCGGCGACTTCCGCGACGGCACCATGCCGGTCCTGATCGCCACGGACGTCGCCGCGCGCGGCATCCACGTCGACGACGTCTCACTGGTCGTCCACGTAGACCCGCCGGCCGACCCGAAGGACTACCTGCACCGCGCAGGCCGCACGGCCCGCGCAGGGCAGTCCGGCACGGTCGTCACCCTGGTCACGCACGACCAGCGCCGCGCAGTCCAGGGCATGGCCGCACGCGCGGGCATCCGTCCGGAGAGCACGAAGGTGCGCCCCGGCGACGACGACCTGGTCCGCATCACCGGCGCCCGCATCCCGAGCGGCGAGCCGATCATCGAACGCGAGAAGCCAGCCCGCCGCAGTGGCGGCTCCGGTGGTCGCCGCTTCGGCGCTCCCGCCGCGGCCAGCAGCGGTGGCGGTGGCTACCGCGGTGGCTCCGGCCGGCGCACCGAGGGCGGCGAGTTCCGCGGTGGACCGCGCCGTTCGGAGCGTTCCGAGGGTGGTCGCACGTTCGGTCGAACCGAGCGCGGCGCGGGTCGTCCGCGCCGGGCGGCACCGCAGCACTGAGCTTGATCTGATCGACGGTTGAGGCCGCTTCCCCGCTTCGGGGAGGCGGCCTTCGCCGTGTGCGGGGTTTCGGCGGCCTCCTCGCGCCGGAAAGTCGGCCTTTGCCGCGCGGGTCGTCTCCTTGCGGGGACGGTGTTGGGCAAACGTGCGCTGGGGCGCCTCGACAGCCTTTGCCGTGCATGGCTACCGGTTCACGGCGGAAGAACGTTCTTCGCCATGCGCGCGGGCCGCCTTTCCACGACTGACAACCCGCCTTGTCCACGCGCAGCGCATGGCGACCGCTCCGCGTCGGGGGACCTCGACATGATGGGCCACACCGCCTACCCATTCCGGACAGACGACCTTGCCGTGTGCGAGCCAGGCCGCTCTCTCCTGGGAAGCCCTCCACCTTGAGGAGGGGACTTCGCCGTTCCCCCGGCGAGTTGTCCACAGATCGGTGAGCGGTGGGTTGACACGCCCGAATCGTCGTTAGGTTGGGTGGAGGTAGGTGGTCAGCCCCCTGGGAGGGCGGGGCCTGAGCTGCGGGCGTTTTCGGTGCGGCACGTAAGGTGCGGCATGGGGCGGAACTGGTACCTGCTGTGGGGCGGCAGCGCCATCTCGGCGTTGGGGGACGGCATCTTCCTGGCGGCGCTTCCGCTGCTCGCCACCACGCTCACCCAGGATCCGAAGCTGATCGCCGGCGTCAGTTTCTTCGGCACGTTTCCCTGGCTGCTGGTCTCGCTCTCGGCGGGCGCGGCGGCGGACCGGTTCGACGGACGGCGCCTTCTCCTCACGGCCCTGTGGGTCCAGTGCGCGCTCATGGCCCTGCTCGCGGCCTTCCACGGCGCACACATCGCTTTCCTGTACGGCATGGCGTTTCTGATCGGCACCGTCGAGACCGTGCCGAGGGCGGTCGGGCAGCCGCTCATCAAGGCCACCGTGGAGAACCATCTGCTGGAGCGGGCGAACGGGCGGCTGTTCGCGTCGCAGGCGGTGGCGCTGCAGTTCGTGGGACCGCCGCTGGGTGGCCTGTTGTTCGCGATCGCCGTTCCTGCGCCGTTCTGGGTCAACGCGCTGACGTTCGCCATCGCGGCAGCGCTGGTCACCAGGATGCGCACCGAACGCAAGGAGCCGACGGCCAGGCCGAAGGCCAGGGAAGGCATGCGGTGGCTGTTGAGGCACAAGGCACTCAGAACCATCACGGTCGTGTCGGCGACGACGAACCTGTGCATCGCGATGACGATGGCGACGCTGGTGCTGTTCGCCCAGCAGAGGCTCGGGCTGACCAACGCAGGGTTCGGGGCGTTTCTGGCCACTCTCGCGTGTGGTGGGGTCGCGGGCGGGTTGCTCGCTGAACGACTGCTTGCGAGGTATCGCGGCACGGTTGCGGCGACTGTGGTGTTGATTCCGTTGATGTGGCTGGGAATCGCGACGGTCGCCCACGACCTTCCCACGGTTGCGGCGTTCGCGGTCGTGAGTTCGTTCTGCACGGCCGTGTGGGGCGTGGCGACCTCAAGCTTCAGACAGCGTGTGGTGCCCACGGAACTGCTGGGGCGCGTCAGCAGCGCGCAGACCCTGATCACCTGGGGTGTTCAGCCGGTCGGCGCGCTGCTGGGCGGGCTCACAGCGGACTACTTCGGACTGTTGGCTCCGTGGTACGTGGCCGTCGCCTTGCGCACCGCGGTGGGGTTGTTCAGCTTCAAGCCGTTACGCGCTCACTTCAGATCGCCGCCGCGAACTGCGCCGAGTACAGCCGGTGGTACGCGCCCTGCCTAGCCAGCAGCTCGTCGTGCGTGCCCTGTTCGACGATGCGCCCGGCCTCCATCACCAGGATCAGGTCGGCGTCGCGGATGGTGGACAGGCGGTGGGCGATGACGAACGACGTGCGCGACGAGCGCAGGGCCGCCATGGCGTGTTGCACCAACGACTCCGTGCGGGTGTCGACTGAGCTGGTGGCCTCGTCGAGGATCAGCAGCGTTGGGTCGGACAGGAACGCACGCGCGATGGTGAGGAGTTGTTTCTCGCCCGCGGAGACGTTCGAGGCCTCCTCGTCGATCACGGTGTCGTAGCCGTCGGGCAGGCAGCGCACGAAACGGTCCACATAGGTCGCTTCGGCCGCGGCGAGGATCTCCTCCTCTGTGGCACCCGGTTTGCCGTAGGCGATGTTGTCGCGGATGGTGCCGCCGAACAGCCATGTCTCCTGCAGCACCATGCTTGCCTGTGCGCGCAGGTCTGCGCGGCGCAACGAGGTGATGTCCACGTCGTCCAGCAGGATCCGGCCGCCGCCGAGCTCGTAGAACCGCATGATGAGGTTCACGAGTGTCGTCTTGCCCGCGCCGGTGGGGCCGACGATGGCGATCATCTGGCCTGGTTCGGCGATCAGCGAGAGGTTCTCGATCAGCGGCTTGTCCGGGTCGTAGGAGAACGAGACGTCCTGGAACTCGACCTTGCCGCAGCGCCACGGTGGTGGCACGGCGTCCGCAGGGTCCGGGCGTTGTTCCGGTGCGTCGAGGAGTTCGAACACGCGCTCCGCCGACGCCACGCCGGACTGCAGCAGGTTCGACAGGGAGGCGGCCTGGGTGAGCGGCTGAGTGAACTGGCGCGAGTACTGGATGAACGCCGTCACCTCGCCCAGCGTCATGCCGCCGGTGGTGATGCGCAGGCCGCCGATCACCGCGATGGCGACGTAGCTCAGGTTCGACAGGAACATCATCGACGGCATGATCAGGCCGGACACGAACTGCGCTCCGGCGGCCGCCTCGTACAGCTCATCGTTGCGGCGGCGGAACTCCGCCTCCGACTCCTGCTGCCTGCCGAACGCGGTCACCAGCTGGTGGCCGCTGAACGCCTCCTCGATGTGCGCGTTCAGCCGGCCGGTGTGCTTCCACTGCGCCACGAACTGCTTCTGCGCGCGCTTGCCGATCGCACGGGTCAGGGCGACCGAGATCGGGATGACGAGCATCATCACCGCCGCCAGCAGCGGCGAGATCACGAACATCATCACCGTCACGCCGATGATGCTCAGAACAGCGGTGAGCAGCTGGCTCATCGTCTGCTGCAACGTCGTCGAGATGTTGTCGATGTCGTTGGTGACGCGGGAGAGCAGCTCGCCGCGCGGCTGGCTGTCGAAGTACTTGAGCGGCAACCGGTGCAGCTTCTCCTCGACGCTCTCGCGCAACCGGTAGACCACGCGCTGCACCACCGTGTTCAGCAGCCGCCCCTGCAACCAGCTGAACAGCGAGGCCAGCACGTACAGGCCCGCCGCGAACGAGAGCACCGCCCCGAGAGAACCGAAGTCGATGCCCGAACCGCGCAGGCCGTTGAAGATGATGTCGGTGGCGTCGCCGAGAATTTTCGGGCCCAGCACGGTGAACGAGATGCCGAGCACTCCAAGCCCGACGACGAAGGCGAAGGTGACGCGTTCGGGTTTCATCAGGCCGGCCAGACGCCGGGCCGACGTGCCGAAGTCCGCCGCCTTGCTGACCGGGGCCTGCATGGCGAACCGGCCGGCCGGACCGGCCATCGGTCGCGGCGGCTGCTCACGAGCGGTGGTGGTCATGACGCTTCCTCCGGCGTGAGCTGCGAGTGGACGATTTCCAGGTACGTGGGGCAGTTGTCCATCAGTTCGCGGTGCGTGCCCCTGCCGACGATCTCGCCGTTCTCCAGCACGAGGATCTGGTCCGCCTGGGCCACTGTGGAGACCCGCTGCGCCACGACGATCACGGCGGCGTCGCGGGTGTACGGCCGCAGTGCCGCTCGCAACGCCGCGTCGGTGGCGAGGTCGAGCGCGGAGAACGAGTCGTCGAACAGGTACACGTCCGGCCGGCGCACCAGTGCCCGCGCGATGGAGAGCCGCTGCCGCTGGCCGCCGGACAGGTTGGTCCCGCCCTGGGAGATCGTGGCGTCCAGCCCGCCCATCGCGGTGACGAAGTCCCGCGACTGCGCGATGTCCAGCGCCGTCCACATCTGCTCGTCGGTGGCGTCCGGTGCGCCGTGCTGAAGGTTCGATCGCACGGTTCCGGTGAACAGGTACGACACCTGCGGCACGAGGCCGATCCGCGAACGCAACGCCTCGGGGTCCTGCGCCCGCACGTCGACGCCGCCGACCCGCACCTCCCCCGCCGTCACGTCGATCAGCCGCGGGATCAGGCTCATCAACGTCGTCTTGCCGGAGCCGGTGCTGCCGATGATCGCGGTGGTCTGCCCGGCGCCCACGCTGAACGACGTGCTCCTGAGCACCGGAGCGTCGGCTCCGGGATAGCGGAACTCCGCACTGTGGAAGGAGACCTCTCCGCGCCCGAGAGACGCGGCCACCGGATCCGCAGGAGCGTGCACCGACGGTTCGGTCTCGATGACCTCCATGATCCGCCCGGCGCTGACGGAGGCACGTGGCACCAGCGTCGAGATGAACGACGCCATCATCACCGACATCAGGATCTGCAGGAGATAGGCGAGGAACGCGGTCAACGCGCCGACCTGCATCTCCCCGTCCGCCACGCGGTGCGCCCCGAACCACAGCACCGCGACGCTGGACACGTTGAAGATCAGCATGACCGTCGGGAAGATCATCGCCTGCAGCCGGCCCGCCCTCAGCGCGATGTCGGTGAGCTGCGCGTTGGCGTCGGCGAACCGCTCGGTCTCCGCCTTCTCCCGCACGAACGCCCGCACCACCCGGACGCCCGTGAGCTGTTCGCGCAGCACCCGGTTCACGTGGTCGATGCGCTCTTGCTGACGGCGGAACAACGGCACCATCCGCACGGTGATCATGGCGATCGCGACCGCCAGCACCGGCACGCAGACCAGCAGCAACCACGACAGCCCGACGTCCTCGCGCAGCGCCATGACGACACCGGCCACGGACATGATCGGCGCCGCGACGAACATCGTCGTCAGCATCACCACCAGCACCTGGATCTGCTGGACGTCGTTGGTGGTGCGGGTGATCAGCGACGGCGCTCCGAACCGCGCGACCTCCTGCGCGGAGAACGAGCCGACGCGGTGGAACACCCCGGACCGCACGTCCCGCCCGAACGCCATCGCGGTGCGCGTGCCGTACCGGACGGCCACGATCGAACAGGCGATCTGCAGCAGCGAGACGACGAGCATCCAGACGCCCTGATCCACGATGTACGAGGTGTCACCGCGGGCCACGCCGTTGTCGATGATGTCGGCGTTGAGGCTCGGCAGGTACAGCGAGGCGACCGTGCCGACGAGCTGCAACGCGACGACGATGGTCAGCTCCCTGCGGTACGGCCGCAGGTAGGTCGTCAGCAGGCGGGTGAGCACTCGGTCCCCGCCTGGTGGCGAGGCTGTCTGGGTGGACAAGCAAGGCTCCTGTGGGTCGAGAGGTGCATGAAAAAACCACCGTCCAGACCGAAGCCTGAACGGTGGTGAGCACAGCCGCAAAGTGAATTTGCTACTTCTTCGCCGCCGCCTTGAAGGTCCACTGGGCGGCGGAACCGGAGCAGGACGCCGCCGTCACCTTGCCGGACGCGTCTCGGTAGCACTTGGTGTTGTACTGCATGTCCGAAATGGTCTTGTTCGGGTTGATGGACCACTGCTGTGCCGGTCCGCCGTCGCACTTCTTCAGCAGCACCTTGCCCGACGACAGCGTGGCGCACTGCTGGGGCGAACCCTGCTCCATGAACGCGCCGTGGAACTTGAACTGCTGCTTCTCGGAACCGTTGCAGGTCGCCGTGGTCAGCTGGGCACCAGACGAGCCGCCCTGCAGGCACTTGCCGGTCGAGACGTTCTTGTACTCGCCGTTGGTGGTCTTGGGCTTCGCGCCGCCGTAGCACTCGCCGGTCGAGGTGTTGAAGATCGGCGTCGAGTCCACCTGCAGGTTCGACGGCGGGTTGAGGATCGTCTCCTCCATCACCGGCTTGCCGTCGTCGTGGTAGTTCGTCAGCGCGTCCTCGCAGTCGATCGCGTTCATGGCGTTGCCGCCCTTGCCGCCGATCCACGCGTCGAAGTGCCACAGCTTCGGGCCGCCGTTGGGGCCGTTGCCGTTCCAGTCCTGCTCACAGGAGGAACAGGAGTCCTCCATGACGAAGTACTTCTTGACCCGCGGGAAATAGATCTTCGTTCCCGGCTTGGCCTCTTTGCTGGACGTCGCGAACGTGATCGGGTCCGACCACGTGCCCTTGCCGCCGGCCGTGTCGTGGAGCCCCGGATAGGCGATGTCGCCACCAGGCGGCGTGTTGTCGTACCAGCCGTAGAAGGTCCAGAAAACCTGTTGGGATGCCGCGTTCGCCGGGGTCGAAACGACCAAACCGGACATCGCAAGCACAATGCCTGCCACCAAAGACAGGGCGCGTTTCATGCGGGCCTCCGCAAAACCGGTGGACTTGGCGGCGTGAATGCAGAGTCCACCGGGTGCGCGGCTTTTGTAAAGAAACTTATCTAACTATTTGCGGAAGCAATGCCCGCGACGGGGCCGACCACGATGATCGCCGGAGGACGAATCTCGTGCGCCTTCACGTCGGCACCCAGGGAGTCCAAAGTGGACCGCAGAACGCGCTGAGATGCCGTGCTGCCCTCCTGGATCACGGCGACGGGGGTCGAACCGGGGCGGCCTTCCATCAACGCCGTGGCGAACGCACCGGCTCGTTCAACGGCCATCATCAGCACGACGGTGCCGCGAAGGCGTGCGATCGCGGACCAGTCGACGAGAGAGCGCGGGTCGTCCGGCGCAACGTGACCGGAGACGACGACGACCTCGTGCGCCACGCCTCGGTGCGTCACCGGCACACCGGCCAGCGCGGGCACACCGAACGCCGACGTCACGCCCGGCACCACGGTCACCGGGATGCCGGCCTCGGCGCACGCCAGCAGTTCCTCGAAGCCGCGCCCGAAGACGTACGGGTCGCCGCCCTTGAGCCGGACGACGAACTTCCCCTCCTTGGCGCGGTCGATCAGCGTCTGGTTGATGAACTCCTGCGTCGCCGCGCGGCCGTAGGGGATCTTCGCCGCGTCCACGACCTCGACGTGCGCTGGCAGCTCCTCCAGCAGTTCGCGCGGCGCCAGCCGATCGGCCACCACGACGTCCGCGTGGGCCAGCAATCGCTTGCCCTGCACGGTGATCAGCTCAGGATCACCGGGTCCGCCACCCACCAGCGCCACGCCGACCGGCGGAGCGGCCTGGTCCGCGATGCGCCCGTCGCGCAACGCCGCCACGAGCCCGTCCCGCACGGAGGCCGACCGGCGGTGCTCGCCACCCGCAAGCACACCGATCAACATGCCGTCGTGCGTACCGGTCGCCGGCGTCACCGCCGTGCCCTCGACGGCGATGTCCGCGCGCACGCAGAACACACGCTGCGAGAGCGCTTCCTCGCCGATCTGCGTGTTCACCTCGACGTTCGACGTGCACGCCACCACGTACCACGCGCCCTCGACGTCACCGGCCTCATAACGCCGCTCGTGCCACGTCAGCTCTCCCGCGTCGACCATGCCCTGCACGGCGGGTGTGACGGAGGGCGACACGAGCTCGACGACGGCGCCGGACGCGATCAGGCGAGGTAGACGGCGCTGCGCGACCGTGCCGCCGCCGACCACGAGGACGCGCCGGCCCCGCAGGTCGAGGCCGGCCAGGTAGTGCTGTTCAAAGGGCATGCGTAGAAGCATCCACACGGGACACGCCGTGTCCAGCCGAAGGGAACATGGTCACAGCGCCAGCAGCTCGAAAGAGGTGGCCAGCACTCCTCCGAACCGCTTCCCGGTGTTCTCCGCCATCGAACGGAGGAACGTCGCGGGATCGGCCATGTCGCCGCTCAAGGCCTCCAGGTACGCCTTGTGCGCGCGTAGAGAGACCACGGAGGCGTAGAACGAGTCGGTGATGTCCACGGCGTGCGTCGCCAACGGTGAGGACGCCGCCGCCACGTACTTCACGCCTTCCCACTTCTCCAGCCCGAGCTCCGGGAAGATCCACCGGTTGCCCGCGTCCCGCACCGCGTCGACGGTCGCGCGTCCGACGGCGATGTGGTCGGCCATGTTCAGGCCGCCACCGGGCCAGGTCTCGCGGTAGTTGCCGGTGATCACGACCTCCGGCTTGTGCCGACGAATGGCGGCCGCGATGTCGCGCCGCAGCGGAAGGCCGTACTCGATGGTGCCGTCCGAGTGGTCCAGGAACTCGACCTCGGTCACGCCGACTGCCACGCACGCCGCGATCTGCTCCGCGACCCGCAACGGCCCGCAGACACTCGGTTCCATCGAGTCGATGCCGTTCTCGCCACGGCACGCGAGCAGGTACACGATGTTCTTGCCTTGGGCGGTCCACCGCGCGATGGCGCCTGCACCGCCGTACTCCATGTCATCGGGGTGAGCGACGACGACCAGCGCGTTCGACCAGTCTTCCGGTACAGGTTCTAGATCAGCCATGCGTGCAGGGTGCGCGCCACGCGCGCACCCTGCAACAAGCAAATGACGGCTTACAGCTGAGCAGTGATCACCGAGTAGTACGTGGCGATCCGGCCGTACACGCCGGGGTAGCCGGCACCGGCACAGCCGCGGCCCCACGAGGTGTCACCGATGAGCTTGCCGCCGAACACCAGCGGGCCACCGGAGTCGCCCTGGCAGGTGTCGGTGCCGCCCTGCGGGAAGCCCGCGCAGATCATCGAGCTGTTGCTGTACTGCGAGTACGCGGTCTTGCAGGTCGAGTCCGAGGTCAGCGGCACGTTGGCCTTGAGCAGGTACCGCGAGGCGGAACCGCCGGAGGACGTGGTGCCCCAGCCGAGGATCAGCGCGGAGTTGCCGGCCGCGTAGAGCGCGGTGTCGGACGGCGTGGCCAGCGGCAGGGTGGCCGAGCTGATGTTGCTGGCCAGCGTCAGCACCGCGACGTCGTAGCCGGCGGTCGCGGTGGTGTAGCTCGGGTGCACCCAGATCCTGGTCACGCTGACGACCGTGCCCGCGGTGCTCTGCTTGTCGTCACGGCCGTGCACAACGCGCACGCTGGAGGCGGAGCTGCCCTTGACGCAGTGCGCGGCGGTGACGACCTTGTTGGCCTTCACCAGCGTTCCACCGCAGAACTGCGAACCGGAGGTCGAAGCCAGGTAGACCACCCACGGATAGGTCGAGGTGCTTGCCCGCGTACCACCGACGATCATCGGCGACACGTCGCTCGCATTGGCCGGGGCGATGAAGAAGATGCTCGCGAGAGCGGACACCACGACGGACACGATCAGGCGATGCAGGGTTTTCGCCATGTTTGCCAGTCCTTCCCGATGACACTGTGTGTGCAGGATGTACAACAGCGGCACACACAGCGTCACGGGCGGGGATTCGGCGGCGTAACCGCCATTAGTCGCACATGTCCGACTTCACAATTGACCTACTTGAGGATGTCGCGAGCTTTGAACGCGGCCGTAACCGTGGCGGCATCCGCGTCACCGTAGAGCTTCTTGGCCGTGGCGACGGTCGCCTCGGCGGCAGCCTTGAACGTCGTGTTCGGCGTGTAGGAGAACTGCGACTCCAGCACGATCTTCGCCGCCTTGTCCCGGCCGAAGGCCTTGAAGACGTCGAACAGAGCCCGCGACCAGATCTGGCCGTCGAAGTGCACCTCGTTCTGCCGGTCGCCGACCTTCAGCTCGGTGTCGGCACGACGGATGCAGTGCGGCGTCGTGGTCGTGTACGAGGTCGAGTCCCAGTCCATGATGCACGCCAACGGGGTCGTGGCCGTGTCCTGCGAGTCACGCGAGGACAGCACCAACGCCCACCAGTCGCCGAAGCCCTCACCGATCGAGCCGCCGTCGAGCGACGAGCCGAAGCCCGGCACCTGGGCGTCCTGGATCGCGTGGCCGAGCTCGTGCCACACCACCTCGAGGTCCTCGGCGTCGTCCACGCCGCCCGTGCCGAAGGTGATCTGGTCCTTCGACGGGTCGTAGAACGAGTTGTCCTCGGTCAGGCCCAGCGTGGTGATCTTCTGCGCCTCGTTGTTGATGTTCTTGAACCCGAGGCTCTGGATGTACTTCTGCGCCTCCGTCACGCCCCAGTAGGCGTTGACCTGCTCGAAGTAGTCGTTGTTCCGCGTGTACTCGAACTTGTTGGTCTTGTTGTACGCGAGCTTGCCCTTGGCGCCGGTGATCGTCGCGTAGCTGCCCTTGAGGTAGCCGGAACCGTCCAGATCGGACAGCGTGACCGACTTGTACGCGGCGGCGGGCACGGCCGAGTCGGCGTCGTTGGCGTCCTTGAGGTTCTGGTTCTGCTGCGAGACAACGGGGTTCGGGCTGAACACCTTGCCGGTGCCGTTCGCGTGCTTGACCAGACTCTCGGTCTTCACGACGGCGCCGGACTCCGCGTGTACCAGCGTGCGCTCGGATCCCTTGCCGTTGTCGGAGATCACCTCGTAGACGAGGCCGGTGCCGGGCAGCACCTTCAGGTTCGCGCCCTCGGGAACGCCGGCTGACTTCGACTTGGCGTCCTCGGCGGTGACGGCCGGAGTGACGTCGACGGTGCCGACCGCGATCCTGCCGTCGTCCACGGTCTTCACACCGGTCGCCTTGTCGACGTGCTCGACGTAGTAGGCGCCCAGCACGGGTTTCCCGTCGAACGTCTGCTCGTACCAGGTGTGCGTGGCGGTCAGGGAGTCGCGAACGGTCAGCAGCCGCAGGCCTTCCTTGGGCGCGGCGGCCTGGGCGGTGATCGTCAGCAGGGACAGCGCGACGCCGGCGGTGCAGGCGACAGCGACGAGACGACGGGCTCTCATGCCGGTCTCCAGTGCTTTCGGGCCCGGTGCAGGGATGGGCCGTGTGCATGGCGACGCTAATCAAGAAAACTTCAGCGGAGACCCTACGAAAGAAGGAAAAACATCAGTGTTCCCATACTCCGGGAACAACAATCACGTCGGCTTCGACCGGATTGTCCAGCGTTGGTCCGGTTCCAAAAGCGACGAACGCGACCGCGGCCCCACGTGAGGCCAAATCGCACGCACCCTCGTGGCCGACTTCGGTGCCAGAGCGCAGAAGCGGTCCGACGGCGTCGATCGCCTCCGGCGTCCCGATCACGAACGCCGCCCGCCGGATCTCCGCCTCCGCACGGGGCGTGCGTTCCTCGGCGGAGCCGGGACCGAGCCCGACCAGCGCGAGCCGGCCACGCGGCAGCACCCGTGCCGCGGCCACGGTCACGTTGTCCCGCTTGAACTTCTCGGCCGCCAGCTCGATCCGACCACCGTGACCGATGCTGCGCGCGCCCCGCAACGCGGCCGCCTCCGCGACACTCGCCGTGCCCATCGAGTTGCGCACCACCGAGCTCGGGTTCGGCACGCCGATCTCGGCGAGCTCCTCGGTCGGGAACGTCAGCAGCTCGGCGGTGTCGCCGTGCCAGAAACCCCAGTCCTCCACGGCGTCCACGATGCCGGGTTCGTCCGCCTTGGCGTCCGCCGTCGCGAATGCCTTGATGGCGCGCAGATCCAGACCACCGTGGGTGTCCAGTTCCGACAGTGCGGCACCCACGCTCGTGGCCGACGCACCGCGCGTCGAGCCGACACCGACGACGAGCGTGCGCGGCACGATCCGCAGCACGTTGTCCTTAGTCGCCGCGGCCCGGTCGTCGATGACGATCACCCACGTCGCGTCCTCACCACCCGCCACGACGTTGGGCGGCAGCGCGGGCAGCGGGAAGTTCAACGGGTTGCGCAGCACGACCTTCTCGCCCGCGTCGATGGCGGCGGTGCAGGCCTCGACGTCGCCGTCCGCGGTGGCGTCGAGCTGCTCGACCAGTTCGTCCAGCACCGAGTCGATGGACGGGCCGCTGGTCACCACGGCGGTGCGGTTCAGCAGGTCCGCGACGTGGCGGGCGAACACGTCCACGTCACCGGCCAGCGCGACGACGAAGTGCTCGTCCACGCACACCACGGCGGGGTCGGATCGCCTGTCCCGCAACAAGGGAGCGATCAACCGGACGGCGGTGGCCGCGTCCAGGAACAGCACGACCGCGCCCAGCCGGGACCAGAGGCCGCGGACGGCGGGCTTGACGGGACCGTCGGGGACAACGGCGTCGGCACCGAGCAGACCGGCCAGATCTGCGGCGTCACCGCGGTGGGCGGCGCCGGCGAACACCCCGATCACTTCTTGGTTCCCCACAGCACGGTCACCGGCACGGCCGGCGCGAACCCGGAGTCCAGCAGGCGCGAGGCCGTCCAGTGCACACCTTCGACCTCGTATCCCGCGGCCTGCAACGCGTCGCGCGCGGGCACGATCTCGTCCACGCTCTCCGTCGCGACGACGACGCGCTTGGCCGAGGCCGCCGCGCTCGCCTTGACCGCGCTCAGATTGCCGCGGCCGACGAACACGGCGTCCGGGCGCGGCAACGAGGGCGCGTCCAGTTCGGTTTCCTCGACGCGGACGTCGACGCCGTGCGCGGACGCGTTCGCGATGATGCGCACGCACTGCACGGGATCCGGCTCGACCGCGATGACCGCGGCGCCCAGCCGGGCGCACTCGACGCCGACCGCGCCGGAACCCGCGAGCACGTCCCACACCAGCACGCCGGGACGGGGGGCGAGGCGGGCCAGCACGAACGCGCGGACCTCGGCGCCGAGCACGTGCGTGCGGCTCCCGAAGGCGTCGTCCGGCAACGCCCAGCCGTCGGTCGCGCGGAGGAACTCGTTGTCCGCCAGGCACAACACGGCGTCCGGCGCGGTCCAGCGCCTCGTCACCGCGTCGCGCGGGTCCACAGTGGTCAGTTCGCCCGAGTCCTGCACGATCAGGGATCGCCGCCAGCCGGCGAGGCCCGCGCCGATCTCGGCGGGCCCGATGCCGGCGGCCAGCTTGACGAGCACGGCGGAGCGGGCGCGGCACACGTTCAGCGCGGGGCGCAGGCCGTCCGCCGCGTCGACGATCTCGACGGGGCGGCCCGCCGCCTCCAGCAGCTTCTCGACCGACATCAGTTGCCGGCGGTGCGCTTGGGCTTACGGGCGGACGGCCGCTTCTTGGGAGTGGCCGTCGAAGCGCGGACCGTCGGCGGCTTCGGCTTCTCCGCCGCGACCACCACCAGCTTCGGCTTCGGCGCGGGCTCCTCGGCGGGCTTGCGCACGGACTGTTGTATTTCCTCCACCGCCGTCCACGCCGGGTTCGGCTCGGCGACGGGAGCGGTGGCGGGAGCGGGCGCGGACGTGGGAATCGGTTCGTCCACGCGGGTCGCGATGCGCGAGGCGGCGCGGCGGGACCAGCGAGTGGGACGGGCGGCGCGCAGCGGCTCGTCCACCGACGTCGTCGCCGACGCCGAGACACGACGCGTGGGCGCCTTCACCGCGGTACCGACGAGGAACAGCGTCGGGCGGTACAGCTTGTGCTGCTTCACCACCGACTCCAGCTCGCCGACCGTGGTGTGCACGATCAGTTCGTCGGCCTGGCTCACCTTGTACGCGACCACGACCGGCGTGGCCTCGGAGTACCCGCCCTGCAGCAGCTTCTCCACGAACTGGCCGACGCGCGCGCCCGAGACGGTTGCGGCCATCGTGGTCTGCAGCGCGGCGAACTCGCTCACGAGCTCGCTGCTCTCCGGCGAGATCAGCACGGTGGACGACGCCTCGGTCAGCGTCAGCTCGCGGCCGATCTTCGCGGCAGCGGCGGCGACGACGGACACGCCCGGCACGACCTCGACCTCGAGGCCGAGACGCACGCACAGGTCGTGCTGCTCCTGGACGCCACCACCGGTCGCGGCATCGCCCGAGTGCAGGCGCACGACGACCTGACGCGACGCGGCGGCACGGCGGTACACGTCCGTGATCTCCTCCGGCGTGACGCGCGAGAAGTCGACCAGTTCGGCGTCGGCGCGGGCGTGCTCGCGGACGCACTCGGCGTCCACCGCCGTGGGCGCCCAGATGACGACGTCGGCTTCCGCGATGCGGCGCGCGCCTCGGAGAGTGATGAGGTCGGCGGCACCGGGACCGGCGCCGACGAAGGAGACCCGACCGGTCGTCGTCACGACAGCTCCACAGGGGGTTTCGGGGAGAGACTTAAGCGATGACCGTACCGTCTGCCACTCCTGCCACGAACGGGTGGCAGGCCCGCACGAATCGGGCTACCGCCTCCGGATCACCGGCGGGGTGCGTGTGCAGGTACGACGCGTGCACGCCGCCCACCACGAAGCCCTCGGCGACGGGCCGTGAGTCGACACCGCGCCAGTGCCACGCGGGCGGGGTGGAGTGCGGTGTGGACAGCTGGGTCCGGTGGAACTCGTGGCCGGTCACGCGGCTGCCCGGCGGGTGCAGCGGTGAGCTCGCGGAGGCCACCGCGTCCCGATAACCGAGGGTCAGCTTCGGGGTCATGAACCCCTCGGCGTCGAGCACGCCGCACATCGGGTGCCCGTCCAGTGATCTCGCGAGGTACAGCAACCCTCCGCACTCGGCGTGGACCGGCGCACCCGAACGAGCGAACCGGGCCACTGCCTCGCGCAACTTCGCGTTGCCGGACAAAGCTTCCGCGTGTTGCTCCGGAAATCCGCCGGGCAGGACGAGGCCCGCCGTGCCCTCCGGAAGGTCTTCGTCGTGCAGCGGATCGACGACGGCGACGGCCGCTCCCGCCGCCTTCAACACCTCGACGTGCTCGGCGTAGCCGAACGTGAACGCCGCTCCGCCCGCCACGGCGACCACCGGTTCGTTCGCGACGCGGTCGACCTGGGGTTCCCACGCGGCGACGGCCATCGCGGGCACCGACGAGGCCAGCCTGCGCACCGCGTCGAGATCGACGTGCTTGCCCACCGCGGCGGCGATCGCGTCGACCGCGGCGACGGCCTCCGGACCGTGCTCCGCCGCCGTCACGAGCCCCAAATGCCGTGAGGGCAAGGAGAACTGCGGATCGCGCGGCAGCACGCCGAGCACGTCGAGGCCGACCTCATCGCACGCCGACCGGAGCACCTGCTCGTGCCGTTCCGAGCCGACCTGGTTGAGGATCACGCCGCCGAGCCGGACCGTCGGGTCGTAGCCGCGGAACCCGTGCAGCAGCGCGGCGAGCGACCTGCTTTGCCCGCGTGCGTCCACGACGAACAGCACGGGTGCGTTGATCAGCTTCGCGACGTGCGCGGTCGAGCCGATGCCCGCGGTGTCGATGCGGCCGTCGAACAGGCCCATCACGCCCTCGACCACGGCGATGTCGCAGCCCTTGGAGCCGTGCGCGAACAGGCCGGGGATCCGGTGCTCGCCGACCATCACGGGGTCGAGGTTGCGGCCCGGCCTGTTCGTGGCGAGCGAGTGGTAGCCGGGGTCGATGTAGTCGGGTCCCACCTTGAACGGCGCGACCCGCGACCCGGCCTGGCGCAACGCGGCCATCAGGCCCGTCGCCACGGTGGTCTTGCCGCTGCCCGAGGCCGGGGCCGCGACGACCAGCCTGTTCACCACTCGATCCCCCGCTGACCCTTCTGCCCGGCGTCCATCGGGTGCTTGACCTTGGTCATCTCCACCACGAGGTCGGCGGCGTCGATCAGCTTCTGCGGCGCGTACCGGCCGGTGATGACGACGTGCTGGTGGCCGGGCCGGTTCGCCAGGGTCTCCACGACCTCGTCGACGTCGATCCAGCCCCAGTGCAGCGGGTAGGTGAACTCGTCGAGCACGTAGAAGCCGTGGCGTTCGGCGTTGATCCGGCGCTGGATCTCGTGCCAGCCCTCGAGCGCGACCGTGGCGTGGTCGTCCTCGGTGCCCTGCTTGCGGGTCCAGGACCAGCCCTCGCCCATCTTGTGCCACTCGACCGCGCCGCCCTCGCCGGTCTCGTCGTGCAGCCGGCCGAGCGCCTTGAACGCGGACTCCTCGCCGACCTTCCACTTGGCGGACTTCACGAACTGGAACACGCCGATGTCCCAGCCCTGGTTCCAGCCGCGCAGCGCCATGCCGAACGCCGACGTCGACTTCCCCTTCATCTCACCGGTGTGCAGCATCAGCAACGGCCGATTGCGGCGCTGGCGGGTGGTCAGGCCGTCCTTCGGCACCTCGGTGGGTTGTCCTTGGGGCACTGGGTTTCTCCTTGCTCGTCGGTCGCCGGGAAGCGAACTCACGCGGCCCGGACGACGCCGGCGAGGTGGTCGGCGCTGAGCTGGTCGAGCTTCACGCAGGTGCCCTGCAACGCCTCGGCGATCTTCTGCGCGAGGCCCAGGCGGACGTGGCCCTGTTCGCAGTCGACGACCACGACGGCGGTCTTCTCCAGCAGCGTGGCGGCCTTGAGCGCGTCCTTGGTCGGGTCGCCGCCCAGGCCGGACGACGTCGCGCGGCCGTCCGTGAGCAGCACGACGAGCGGGCGTTTCTGCGGGTCGCGCATCCGTTCGATCTCCAGGACGCGGTGGGCCTTCATCAGGCCGTCCGCGAGCGGGGTCCGGCCCCCGGTGCGCATCTTCTTGAGCCTGGCGGCCGCCGCGTCCACGGAAGTCGTCGGAGGCAGGGCGACTTCGGCCTGGGTGCCGCGGAACGTCACCACGCCGACCTTGTCCCGGCGCTGGTAGGCGTCGCGCAGCAACGAGATCACCGCGCCGCTGACGGCCGACATCCGCTTCTGCGCCGCCATCGAGCCGGAGGCGTCGACGACGAACAGGACGAGGTTCGACTCCTTGCCCTCCCGGACCGCCTTGCGCAGGTCGGAGGCGGTGAGCAGCAGCCCGGCACCACTGCGGCCACGCGCTCGCTGGTGCGGCGCGGCGTTCGTGAGCGTGTCGACCAGATGCAGTCCGTTGCCGTCCACTTTGGACGAACGGACGATCCGGCCGGTGCGGGCGCGGGCCCGGGACCGCTTGCCGGGCGCGCCTTCCCCGACTCCGGGAACCTCCAGCAGCCGCGCCTTGAACGCGGGCGAGGGCTCCGGTGCCGGACGGTCGCCGGGCGCGTTCCCGTTGCCCTTCGGGCCTTCCTGCGGCTCGGGCAGCTCGCCGCCGCCGGGACCGTCGTCGTCCGGGCCCTCGTCCGGCTCTTCCGCGTGCTCGGCTGCCTGGCGCATCGCGTCTTCGAGCTGCTGCTCCTCGATGCCGGGCTCGTCGAACGGGTCGCGGCGGCGCCGGTGCGGCAGGGCCAGCCGGACCGCGGTCTCGACGTCGTTCTCCTCGACGCTTTCCGCACCTCGCCACGCCGCGTGGGCGGTGGCGGCACGGGCGACGACGAGGTCCGCGCGCATGCCGTCGACCTCGAAAGCCGCGCAGACGGCGGCGATCCGGCGCAACTCACTGTCCGGAAGGGACACTCGCGGCAGCTTCCGCTGGGCGTCGGCGATCTGCTGCTTGAGCTTCGCGTCCTCCGCCTCCCACTTCGCCGCGAACGTCACGGGGTCGGCCTCGTAGGCGAGCCGGCGCCGGATCACCTCGGTGCGCACGCTCACGTCCCGCGCTGCCTTCACCGCCACGGTCAGCCCGAACCGGTCGAGCAGCTGCGGCCGAAGCTCGCCCTCCTCGGGGTTCATGGTGCCGACCAGCAGGAACTGCGACGGGTGCGAGACCGACACACCCTCGCGTTCCACGTGCGCGCGCCCCATCGCGGCGGCGTCGAGCAGCAGGTCGACCAGGTGGTCGTGCAGCAGGTTGACCTCGTCGACGTAGAGCACGCCCCGGTGCGCCGCGGCCAGCAGCCCCGGCTGGAACGCGCGCACGCCCTCGGTCAGCGCCTTCTCCAGGTCGAGCGACCCGACCAGCCGGTCCTCGGTGGCGCCGACGGGCAGTTCGACGAGCTTGGCCGGCCGCCGTTCGACGCCGTCGTGGGGCGCGTCGGGGCAGTCGGTGCTGCCGGGCACGCAGCCGAACCGGCAGCCCTTCGACACGTCCAACTCGGGCAGCAACGCGGCCAGGGCACGCACGATGGTCGACTTCGCGGTCCCCTTCTCACCGCGGACGAGAACGCCGCCGATGCCGGGATGTACGGCGTTCAGCAGCAGGGCAAGCCGGAGATCGTCATGGCCGACGACAGCCGAAAAGGGGAACATGCTCGGCGAAGTCCTTCCTCGGGTGTCCACGCCCGCGGTCGGTGATCAAGAGGGGAACGAGTTCCTGACTCCCGGTTCTCTCACTACCGGTCACAGTCGCGGGACGGCGCCGGATTCGCACCGGCTTCCTCGCACTCCCCTCACAGCCCCGGCATCGTCGCATTTCGCACCGCCGGGTCCAACAGCCAGGTGAGCGACGTCGCCCTAGATCAGGCTCTGGAACACCGCCCAGGCCTCCCGCACCTCGTCCGCCGTCCACTCCAGCGCGGGCTCGGCGATCGTGATCTCGTTCTTCGCGAGCAGGCCGTCCCGCCAGAAGTTGCCGAGGAACTTGCCGCTCACCTCGGTCAGCCGCTTCGGGTCGCCGGGCAGGTGCAGCGCGAACTGGTGCGTGTGCGGTTCGGGCAGGCCCATGGCGGAGGCCACGACCTTGGCGTGCTCGACGTAGGTGCCCAGCCGGGGCAGCACCGTGTCCAGGCCGTGCAACGCGGACAGGGCGGCCGGCCACTGCTGGAACAGCATGCCGCCGTACCGGTGCCGCCACACCCGTGCCTGGTCGACGAAGTCCTGGGTGCCGGCGAGCGCCGCGCCGGAGATGCCTTCGAGGGACTTGTAGAACGACACGTAGACCGAGTCGAACAGGCCCGCGATCTCGGGCAGCGGCTTGCCCAGGCCGAACGTGCTCTCCCACAGCCTGGCGCCGTCGAGGTGCACGACCGCGTCCCGTTCCCGTGCAAGATCCACGAGCGAGGTCAGCTCGTCCCAGGTCGGCAGGACGAAACCGGCCTCGCGGTCCGGCACCTCCAGCAGCAGCGTCCCGTACGGCTCCGGGCAGGTGGCGACCCGAGAGTTCGCGACCTTGATCGGACGCAGACCGGACAGCACGGTCAGTGCGTCGTCCTCGTGGTTCAACGGGTGAGCCTGCGGGTGCATCGCGACGATCGGGTTGTGCGTGCGGTCGGCCCAGCACCGCAGCGCGATCTGCTGCGCCATGGTCCCGGTCGGCACGAACAGCGCGGCCTCGGTGCCCAGGAGCTGTGCGACCCGCGTCTCCAGCGCGCCCACCGGGCCGCCGTCGCCGTAGCGGTCGGGGTCGACGTCCGGCACCGGGCCGAGCCTCTCCAGCAGCGTCTTCTTGCGGGTTCCGGAGAGCTGTCGGTTCATCACCCGGGCATCAAACCTCAGCGGCGAGCGTGTCCGCGAGCGAGATAACGCCCGCCCGGATCTCGGTGGCCGTCATGCCCTGGGCCAGCAGGAACTCGATGTGCTCGCCCCGCAGCACGGCCAGCACGGTGTGGGCCTTGAACGTCGAGCCGACCAACCTGGCCAGCCGCTCGACGGTGATCCGGAAGTTGCCCTCGCAGCTGCGGACCGTCGTCCGTTCCACGGCGATGACCAGCGGCAACGACGCCAGCACGTGGTCGAACAGCGTGCCGGCGAACTCTCCGGCGGAGCGGCACTCCAACGACGCCGTCCGGATCCAGGAGGCGGCCGTCTCGTCGACCACGGCCCTGACCAGGCCCGCCTTGTCGCCGAACCGCCGGAACACGGTGCCCTTGCCGACACCTGCCGCCGAGGCCACGTCCTCCACCGACACGGCGTCGATGCCGCGCTCGCCGATCAGCCTGGTGGCGGCGGCCAGGATCGCGGCCCGGTTGCGGGCGGCATCGGCACGTTCCAACGAACTCTCCCTTGACACAAGCGGACCGGCAGTCCGTATTCTAGCAACCGGACCAGCGGTCCGCTTATTCAGGGGAGGCAGCGAATGAAGGCAGTGCGGTTCCACGAGTTCGGCGGACCCGAGGTGCTGAAGGTCGAGGAGGTGCCGGACCCGGCCGGCGACACGCTCGTCGACGTCACCGCGATCGGGCTCAACTACGGCGAGACGGTCATCCGCCGGGGCAAGGGCAGGGAGCTGTTCCCCTGGTATCCAGGGCCAAGCCTGCCGGTCATCCTCGGCTCGGAAGTCGTTGGCACCACCAGAGAAGGCCGACGGGTAATGGGCGTGCCACGCGACGGCGCCTACGCCACGAAGGCCGTCGTCGAGCACCCGATCGACGTCCCAGACGGCGTGAGCGACCACGAGGCCCTCGCCCTGCTGCTGCAGGGCACCACGGCGGTCGCGGCGGCCAAGGCGGCCCGTATCCGGCCGGGCGACCGGGTTCTCGTGGAGGCGGCGTCCGGCGGTGTCGGCAGTCTGCTCGTGCAGCTCGCGGAACGGGCGGGCGCGACCGTGCTCGCGGCGTCCAGCAAGGGCGGCATCGGCTACGACTGGGACGGACTCGAACCGGTCGACGTCGTCTTCGAGTCCATCGGCGGCAAGGTCGGCAAGAGCGCGTTCGAGCTGCTCGAGGACGGTGTCGGCCGCATGGTCGTGTTCGGCTACGCGAGCGGCGAACCGCTGGACGTCACGGCGAGCGACATCTTCCGCAAGGGCGTCGCGGTCATGGGTCTGCCCCGCGACACCACGCCGGAAGAGGTGTTCGGGCTACAACTCAAGCCGAACCTCGGCGACGTCTACCGGCTCGACGAGATCGCCGAAGCCCACCGAGCACTCGAAGCCCGCACCACGGCGGGCAAGCTCATCGCGCGACCGTGACCGATCGGGGCGCCCGGAACGACAGCAGCTGAAGCCACTCCGGCTCCGAGCCGTCCAGCCGCAGCGACGGTTCGTGCTCGGCCACCGTCCGCAACGTCACCGCGGCCTCCAACCGTGCCAGCCCGGCGCCGAGGCAGAAGTGGCGGCCGTAGCCGAACGCCAGGTGCCGGGGATCGGTCTCCTTGCCGCTCAACAACAACACGAGCTCCGCACCGGCGGGCACGTGCACACCGGACAGCACGACGTCACGCGCGGTCAGCCGCCGCCACGTCACCACGGGCGTCTCGGTCCGCAGCACGTCCTCGACGAAGGCCTCGGCCACACCAGGCGAACCCAGGCGCGCCCACAACGCGCGGTCCTGCAACGCACGGCGCAACGCCGTGGACAACAACTGGGTCGTCGTCTCCTGGCCCGCGATCAGCAGGAAGTAGCAAAGACCGGCGGAGTCCTCAGCGGACACTCCGGCATCGGCCAGCGCGCAGAACAGCTCGCCGTCGCGGGCGTGGTAGCGCTTGATCAGCCACTGGTGGAAGTCGCCGACGTCGTCGACCAGCTCCAGCTGCCGTTCACGCGAGAGGTCGCCCCAGAAGAACTCCAGCGACCCGGAGCTCCAGCGCTTCAACGTCGGGATGTCGACGTTCTCCAGCCCGAGCAGGTCCATCAGCACGATCGCCGGGAGGTCCCACGCGAGCGAGCGCACGAGATCCGTACCACCCAGCCGTTCCAAAACCAGGGACCGGATGCGAGGCTCCGCAGCGGCAACGCGAGCCGGAGTGAAGAACGACGCGACGAGGCGGCGCAACTGAGCGTGCGAGTCGGAGCCGTTGTTCGCCAAGGTCGGCGGCAGGGAGAAGCGGGCGCGAACCAGGGAACGCAACGCGGCCGTGCCCACCGGAGTCACGGCGGTCAGCGCGTTGTCGGGCAGGTAGGTGACCGGATCGGCCAGCACGGCGCGGACGTCGTCGTAGGCCGACACCACCCAGCGGCCGCCGAGGAACTGCACCGGCGAGGTGAGTTCGGCGCGCGTGAAGGTGAACAGGTCCACGAGCGGCACGCTAGCGGGCGGATGGGAGACTCAGGCGGTGACCGTGAGCACAACTGAGGCGATTTCCAGTGGTGGTGAGTCGACGTTCGACTGGATCGACGTCCGCTCTGAAGCGCGAGCCAAGGCTGGTCTGAGCCGGCGACTGCGGCCGCGCACGTCGGACTCGACGGACCTCGACCTCGCGAGCAACGACTACCTGGGGCTCGCCAAGGACAAGCGTGTCGCGGGTGCCGCGGCCGCCGCCACGCTGAAGTGGGGCTCCGGTTCGACGGGATCGCGCCTGGTCACGGGCTCGACGGAGCTGCACGCCGAGCTGGAGTTCGAGCTCGCGAACTTCTGCGGCTCGCAGTCCGCGCTGGTGTTCAGCAGCGGGTACATGGCGAACCTCGCCGCGGTGACGGCGCTGACGGGCCCCGGCACGGCGATCGTCGCGGACCAGCACATCCACGCGTCGCTGATCGACGGCACGCGCCTGTCGAAGGCCGATGTCGTGGTCGCGGACCACTGCGACGTCGGCAAGGTCCGGCACGCGCTGGAGACGCGCGGCAAGCGGCGCGCGATCGTCGTCACGGACTCGGTGTTCAGCGTCGACGGCGACATCGCCCCGCTGAACGAGCTGCACGAGGCCTGCCGCGCGACCGGTGCGGCGCTGGTCGTGGACGACGCGCACGGACTCGGTGTCGTCGGACCCGGTGGCCGGGGCGCGGTCGCCGAGGCGGGCATCATCAAGGCGCCGGACGTGATCACCACGCTGACGCTGAGCAAGTCGCTGGGTGCGCAGGGCGGTGCGGTCCTCGGCCCGAGCCGGGTGATCAAGCACCTGATCGACACCGCGCGCCCGTTCATCTTCGACACCGGTCTCGCGCCCAGCAGCGTGGCGGCGGCCCTCACGGCGATCAAGATCCTGCGCGAGGAGCCTGACCGTCCCGAACGGGCGCTGACGGTGGCGCACGACCTGAGCAACCGCCTGAAGGAAGCCGGTTTCCAGGTCAGCACGCCGACCGCGGCCGTGGTGAGCGTGCGCGCGCCGTCCCCCGAGCAGGCGTTCCAATGGGCCGAGACCTGCCGCGCGAGCGGTGTCGTCGTCGGCTGCTTCCGGCCGCCGTCGGTGCCGGACCAGATCAGCAGGCTGCGGCTCACCGCGCGCGCCGATCTGACCGAGGCCGACATCGAGCGCGCGGTGCGCGTGATCAGGGAGAGCGCCGCATCCGCAGGTGCGGAATCCCGTCCTCGATGAACTCGGCGCCCTCGGCGACGAACCCGAACGACGCGTAGAAGTCGGCGACGTACGTCTGCGCGTCGAGCACTGACGGCGCGGTGCCGATGTCCACGAGCGCGGCCTGCATGAGGCGACGGCTGTAGCCGCGGCCACGGGCCATGCGCGCGGTGGCGACGCGTCCGACGCGGAACGTGCCGTCTGCCTCTTCGAGCAGTCGCAGGTACGCGAGCGGCTCGTGCGATCCCTCGGACTCCAGCCAGAAATGCCGTGTGCCCTGGTCGAGATCGCGACCGTCGACGTCCGCGTAGACGCAGTTCTGCTCCACGACGAAAACGTCCTGGCGCAACCGCAAGATCGCGTAGAGCTGGGTGGGGCTCAGGTCGAGTCCCCACTGACGGCGCAGGGTGGCCGGAAACTGTGTGGTTCGCACCTGGTCGTGGATATCAGAAGCCCAGCGTCTGCCGGTAGTGAGCGAGCCGGGTGTAGACACCAGGTTCATCTGCGCGTGCGCAGCCGCGGCCGAACGACACGACGCCCGCGAGCCTGCCGCGCACCACGAGCGGGCCGCCCGAGTCGCCCGTGCAGGCGTCCCGGCCACCTCGCCCGGCGCACAGCATCGCGCCCGGCCGGTAGTCGGGCTCCTTCAGCAGGCACTCGGAGTCGGACAGGATCGGCACCGTCACCTTGCGCAGCGACATGGCGGGCGGGGTGTTCTCGGCGGTGCGGCCCCAGCCGAGCACCACGCCGTCGTCACCGACCTCGCCGAGCGCGATCGTCCGGTACGGCACCGGGTTCGCGAGCGTCAGGACCGCCACGTCGTCGCCCTTGGTGACCTCGACGTAGTCGGGGTGCCGCCACACGCCCGCGACCACCGCGTCGACGCCCTCGGCCTTGTTCCGCAGGTCGGTGCGGCCGGCGACCACCCGCAACTGCTCGGCGGGGCGCTGGTTCTTGCCGAACACACCCTTGAGCGTCACGCAGTGCGCGGCCGTCATGACCTTGTCCGGGGCGACGAGCGCGCCACCGCAGATCAGCTGACCGTCCGTGGTGGTGATGGCCACAACCCACGGGGTGTCGGCCACCCGCGCGGGTGTCCCCCCAACGATCGCATCAGCGGACGAACCACCGCTGACCAGCGCGATCACCGCTACCAGCACGGCACACCGCTTACCCCTCACGGACCACTCCTCGTTGCGCCAGGTGGACGATCGGTCACCAACGGTAGCGATCGCGCTAAGGCGACGTCAAAACCGGAGATTCTCGTGTTAATGTCCCATCAGGCCGGAGATTTTGCGGTCTATGATTTAGATCACGGGGGTATGTACGGTGTTGTTCGACTTCGGCCAGGTTCCGGCCTTTCTCATCGCGTGCGCGGTCGTCATCGTGACCCCCGGTGTCGACGCGTTCCTGCTGCTGCGCACGTCACTGCGGTCGGGCACCCGCGCCGGACTGCTCGCGCTGGGCGGCATCCACACGGCCGCGGCGGTCCAGGTCGCACTGGTGATCTCGGGTCTCGGAGTGGTGCTCGCGCAGTACCCGATGGTGCTCACGGCGCTGCGCTGGATCGGCGCCGGCTACCTGCTCTACCTGGCGATTTCCATCACGCGCGGCCTGATCAGGCGCTCCGGCGGCGAGCCGGAGGAGGTCATGAGCACGCGGCCGTTCCGACAGGGCTTCCTGACCAACATCACGAACCCGAAGATGATCCTG
Source organism: Lentzea sp. NPDC102401 (assembly GCF_044765805.1). Taxonomy (NCBI): domain Bacteria; kingdom Bacillati; phylum Actinomycetota; class Actinomycetes; order Pseudonocardiales; family Pseudonocardiaceae; genus Lentzea; species Lentzea sp. NPDC102401. The sequence continues at coordinate 528,660 of NZ_JBIWKS010000004.1, forward strand.
TTCTCGCTCGCGTTCCTGCCACAGTTCATCGGATCGGGTGAACCGGCGCCTCAGCTCGCGATGCTCGCCGTCGTGTTCCTCGGACTGGCGGCGGTGTGGGAGCTGATGATCGTGCTGGCGGCCTCGCGCGTGGCCGGGAAGCTCAAGCGACCCGGTGTGACGACCGCGCTCGACGCTGTCTGCGCGGCCGTCTTCCTCACCATGTCGGTCGGTCTGGTCCTCTAGTCAGCTCACGCGAGGTGCAGGTACCACCTCTGCACCTGCGCGTACCGGCCGGGAGGATCCTTCTGGAACAGGGTCAGGCCTCCGGAGCTGGGCGTGAGGTAGTCACCGTTGCCCACGTTGCGGACCAGGTGACCACCGAACAGGTCAGGTCCCTCCAGCCGCCACTGCTGCGCCGGATCGGCCGCGGCGCAGTTGCCCGTCAGGTCGACGAACCTCGTGTCCGGCCTGGAACGAAGACAGACGTCGCCTGCCCGCAGCTGGAACGCGCCGCCGGCGAGCTCCACCCGCTGGTACGGCGATCCGGGGCACGGCCCCATGCCGGCCCCTTGGGCGCAGTGGTCGGTCAGCTCGACGGCCCACCACCTGGAGTTCTCCAGGGTGACCACGGCACCGGTGGTGTCCGGCAACGGCGGCGCCGTGCCGGCCTCGGTCACGACCCACCGCTGGTGGTCGCTGTCCTGCGACGAGTCCGGGATGATCTTGAGATCGAACTCGTCGTACCAGGTCGTGTCGGCGTAGCCCGGCCAGGTCGCGGCCTTGAGCTTCGTGGCGCCGGACGCGTCGGTGACGAACTCCCACCGCTGGTAGCCGTCGGCCTCGTCGCACGCTTCGGTGACGAAGGAACGTTCCCCGTCGACGCACCACCGGTCGGCGATGTTGCGCAGGTGGAACTGCCCGTTCGGCAGGCCGACCTTCTCCCACCGCTGGGTCGAGGCGCCGGTGCAGTCGGCCATCTCGACCTGGAAGTAGTCACTCCTGGCCGATGTCATGCACTGGTTCCGTGCGACGTTCTTCAGTTCGACGATCGGGTTCCCGGCGGGCTCGGCGCTCGCGGGAACTGTGGTCATTGCCCCCAGGGTGAGCGCGGCCGCGATGGCGGCGACGACACCCAACGATCTTCCACTCATGCCCCTGCACGCTACGGACCTACGATCGAGTTCGTGGTGGATCGACTCCAATCGCTGCGTGACGCGCTGGCCGCACGGCCAGGCGAGCCCGTGCCGTTCGACGTGCTGGCCGCGCAGGTGTGGCCGGACGAGCCGCCGATGCATCCGCGCGCGGCGTTGCGGACGCTGGTCAGCCGGTTGCGCGGCACCGAGCAGGTGATCACCGAACCGACCGGGTACCGGCTGGTGCCGCGCCCGCCCGCGCCGTGTCAGCTGCCCGCCGACCTGCCGGACTTCGTCGGCAGAAGGGACGAGATCGCGCGGCTGGAGCTGATCGACGAGCCGGTGCGGGCGATCACCGGGCTGCCCGGCGTCGGCAAGACCGTGCTCGCGATCAGGGAGGCGCACCGGCTGCGGCCCGAGTTCCCGGACGGGCAGCTCTACGTCAACCTGCGCGGCTTCTCGACCGGGCCGGCGATGACGGTCGGGCAGGCGCTGGAGCGGTTCGTGAAGGCGCTGGGCGGCGGGCCGAACGACGACTACCACGAGCTGCTGCGGAACCGGCGGGTGCTGGTGGTGCTCGACAACGCGACCGCCGAGGTGATCGAGCCCCTCCTGCCGGCCGCCCCCGGCTGCGCCGCGCTGATCACGAGCCGCCAGGACCTGCCGCAGTTCGCGCAGGTCACCCTGTCCGTGCTGGCCGAGCAGGAGGCACGGGAGCTGCTCAAGGGCATGCGGGTCGAAGGGGACACGAGCGAGCTGATCGGGCTGTGCGCGCGGTTGCCGCTGGCGTTGCGGATCGCCGGGGCGAACCTCGCAGGGCGGCACCTGCCGGACTACGTCGAGGAACTGCGCGAGCACCGCCTTGAAGCGTTGGAGATCGAGGACGACGACACGGCCGTGCAGGCGACGTTCGACCTCTCGTACCGGAAGCTCTCACCGCGGGCGCGCAGGACGTTCGACTTCCTCGGCGCGGTGCCCGGCCCGGACATTCCGCGCGACCTGGCCGGAGCCGCGACCGACGAGCTGGTCGCGGCGAACCTGGTGCAGCAGAACAACAACCGCTACCAGCTGCACGACCTGCTGCGCCTCTACGCGCACGAACGGTCGACCGAGCGGGACCGGCAGACGGTGTTCGACTGGTATCTCAGGCGGGCCGACGGGGCCGAAGCCCAGCTGCAGGTCGGTTTCACCCGGTTGCTCCCGTCCACTCAGGACTCCGTCGCGTTCGCGGACCGCGAGGCGGCGATGGCCTGGTTCGAGGCGGAACGGCCGAACCTCGTCGCGCTCGCCGAGGACCACCCCGACGCGGCGCTGGTGGTGGCCACGAGGCCGTACCTGCTGCTCACCGGCCAGTACGCCGACCTGCGCACGATCGCGCGCGCCGCGTTGGACGGCGGCGAGACCGGCCAGCGCGCGGCGGCGATGCGGGTCTGCCTCGCCTACCTCGACTGGCGGTCCGGCGAGCACCGGACGGCGATCGAGCACAGCGAGCGGGCCATCGCCGAGTACCGCGCCGCCGGCTCGCAGGCCCCGGAGGCCACCGCGCTCAACATCCTCGCCGGGATCCACCACGACCTCGGCGACCTCGCCCGCGCCCGCGAGCACCTCGCGTCGGCGATCGAGCTCTACGGGCCCAACGGCATGCGGTCGCAGCTGATCGGCGGTCTCGGCAACCTCGGGCTGGTCGACCTGGAGCTCGGCAGGCTCTCCTCCGCCGAGGACGCGCTGCGCAGGTCGGTCGCGCTGGCCGGCGAGATCGACGACTGGCAGCACCTCGCGAACGGCCTCAACAACCTCGGCGTGGTGCTCGCGGCCCGGCAACGGCACGCGGACGCGGAGGCCGCGTTCAGCGAGTCCCTCGAACTGTCACGCCGTCACGGGCTGCGGCCGATCGAGATGTCCGCGCGGGTCGAGTACGCGGAGCTGCTCATCGCCGTCGGCCGCCGTGAAGAAGCCCGTGACCACGCTGAACGCGCGCTCGAACTGGCTGGCGACGACGACCTGTTCATCGAGGTCGACGCCTGCCTGGTGCTCGCGGAGGTCGACCGTTCGGTCGCCGGGTACGACGAGGTGCTGCGCCGCGCGGCCGACGCCGGGTTCCGCATCATCGAGGTGCGCGCCCTGGCGGGCAAAGCCGCGCTGACTGACGACGATGCGTTGTACGACAAGGCGATCGAACGAGCGGAGAGCGCGGGACTGCGCCACCGGGCCGACGTGGTCAGGAAACTCCGCTCAAGTACGTCGTGACGCGCGTGTAGACGCCGGGCGCGTTCGGGCGAGCACAGCCGATGCCCCACGACACGATGCCCGCCAACCGGCCGTCGACCACGAACGGGCCGCCGGAGTCGTCGACGCACGCGTCGATGCCGCCGTCGGGATATCCCGCGCAGAACATGGCCTGGGCGTCGTAGCGCGCGTAGGTCGCGGCGCACTGCTCGTCCGACATGATCGGGACGTAGGCCTTGTGCAGCAACGGACTCTTGGCCGTGTCGTTCTCCGCCTGCCGTCCCCAGCCGTACACGACACCGACGCTGCCGTTCATGTACACACCGGCGGCGGCGACCGGCAGCGTCCGGTACGGCATCGGTTCGGCGAGCGCCAGCAGGGCGATGTCCTTGCCACGCGAGGGAGTCGAGTAGCCGTCGACGAGTTCGTACGACGTGCCGACCGAGGTGGAACCGCCGTCGGTGCGCAGGTCGAGCCGCCCGCCGACGACGGTGATCGAGCCGGGAGCGCGACCGTGGACGCAGTGCGCCGCCGTGACCACCTGCCCGGGGCCGAGGAGCGCGCCGCCGCAGAACTGGTGGCCCGACGACGTCGTCAGGGCCACCATCCACGGCACCTCACCGGCGTCGTCCACCACCTCACCGCCGACGATCCGAGGGGCGGCGTGAGCCGGGGTCACCATGATCACGAGCAGGAGCAGAACCGCCGGCAGTCGCATGTGGACCAGCAGAGCCCAGCGGCCTACGGGTCGACAACCCCAGGCGGCGAAGCATCCACGACCGAGTGAAGATCCTTGGCGTAGCGGGAGATCCGGACGTACACGCCGGGCTTGTTCCTGCGCGCGCAGCCCTCGCCCCACGACGTGACGCCGACGAGCTTGCCGTCCACCACGATCGGGCCGCCCGAGTCGCCCTGGCAGGTGTCGACCTTGCCGCCCTCGTAGCCCGCGCAGAACATGTCCGCCTTCACGAACTGCGGATAGGTGTCGACGCAGAAGTCGTCCGGCAGCACCGGCACGGTGGCCTGCATGAGGTAGCGGGACGTCTTGCCGTTCTCCGCCGTGCGCCCCCAGCCGAGCGCCCGCAGCTGCGTTCCCGGCTGGTAGAGCGCCCGATCGGACAGTTCGGCGAACGGCAGCGGCAGGTACGGCAGCTCATCCTTCAGCGTCAGGACGGCCACGTCCTCACCCTCGTCGGCGGAGACGTACTGCTTGTGGATCCAGATCTTCGTGACGGTCGCCGTCACCCCGGCCGTGCGGTCCTGCTTGTCCTCGCGGCCCGCGACGACCTTCAGCTCGCTCGGCGAGCGGCCGAGCGCGCAGTGGGCCGCGGTGAGCACCTTCGCGGGCGCGACGATCGTGCCACCGCAGAACTGGCCACCTCGGTCGTCGACGAGGTAGACGGCCCACGGGTTCGCCTCGATGGAGGCCCGCTCACCGCCAACGACCTGCTCGTTGGCGGCGGCGGTGCCCGTTGAGGCGAGCAATGCGGAGAGAACCAGCACCAGGAGTCGTCTCATGACTCCAGATGGTAGCTACTCTGCTGGGCCGTTCGGAGCAACCTTGCTCCAGACCCTGCCGGCCGCGCCCATGACCGACTCGCCGATGTCGTTGATCGTCTTGATCAACGGGTCGGCGGAGTTGCTCATGGAGTCCTTGTAGGACCGGGCGGCGCTCTTGATGTCGTCGCCGAGGTTCGTCGTCGGCCTGTCGTCCTCGCGGCGCGCGTACGTGCCGGTCAGGATCTCGCGGTACTCCTCGCTCGCCGACCAGCGCTGCAGTTCGGCGGCCCGCACCACGACCAGCGGGTGCGTGCGGGTCTCGGTGTGCAGGAGTTTGAGGATGCTGTCGCGAATGTCCTCGACCTCCTCGTACTCCTTCGCCTGGGCGAGGAACGACGCGATGTCGACGTTGCCGCCGAGGTCGCCCGCGAGCGCGAGGTGCGTGCGCAACGCGGCCTGCGGGTCCTGGCAGGCCAGCAGGCCCGCCCGGTCGCAGGACAGTTCGGTCTTGCGCTGCCACTCGCGCAGCGCCGCGATGACCGCCCGCATGGCGATCGCACCCGCGGGCACCCACGCGAACGACGTCGTGAGGTCGACCAGCCTGCGCAGCAACGTGTTGTAGAGCGCGTGGCCCGACATCGCGTGGCCCATCTCGTGACCGATCAGGAAGCGCAGCGACTCGTTGTCGAGCAGGTCGACCGAGCCGGTGCTGATCACGATGAACGGCTTGTCGATGCCGTAGGTGTAGCCGTACGCCTGCGCGTTGCGCTCGACGAAGAGCTCGGGCACCTCGGCGAGGTCGAACGTCGCCGCCACCTCGTTGCGGATGCGGTCGAGCGTCGGGTACTGCTTGGGGCCCACCCGGACGGAGGACGCCACCTGAAGCAGGCGCTCACCCCGCTCGGTGAAGGCTCCGGCGACCGCCTTGAGGATCGGTGCCACGGCGGGCACCGCCCTCAGCACCGCGAGGGCGCCTCGGTCGGCAGGATGCTCATAGGCGCGTGGGCTGATGCCCGGGAACCGCACCCTCGATGATTGCTCAATATCCCCCGTCACTCCCCCAGGTTAGACACGATCCGGACAAGGGTGCACGGAATCACGACTGGACCGTTGCAAACTTGCGCGGTGAGCAGCGACGAAGACACCACAGTTCTGCAGTTGCGCGGCGGGGCCTCAGCGACTCTGGTCCGCCGCCGTGCGGTCGCCAACGACCGTGGGGCGATCCTCTACGTGCACGGTTTCGCGGACTACTTCTTCCAGGAGCACGTGGCCGCGCACTACACGGCCCAGGGCTACGACTTCTACGCCGTTGACCTGCGCGGATACGGCCGGTCGCTGCGTGATGGCGAGGTGCCGAACTACACGACCGACATGGCCGTGTACTTCGAGGAGATCGACGCCGCGATAGCCGTCATTCGTGAAGAGCATTCGCGTGTGGTGCTGATGGGGCACTCGACCGGCGGCCTCACCACCTCGTTGTGGGCGCACGAACGACGCTCCAGTGACCTGATCGACGCGTTGGTGCTCAACAGCCCGTGGCTGGACGTCGTCGAACCGCCGTTCATGCGGCAGGTCGTGAAGCTGATCGGCGGGATCGCGCCGAAGGTGAAGATCCGCGCGAACCTCGGCGAGGCGTACGGCGCCGCGATCCACAACTCGCGCAACGGCGAGTGGGACTTCGACCTGAAGTGGAAGCCGCTCGCGGGCTTCCCCGTGCTGGCCGGGTGGATCCGGGCGGTGCTGCTGGCGCAGGAGAAGGTCCACAACGGACTCGACGTGCGGGTCCCGGTGCTGGTGCTGCACTCCGACAAGAGCATGTTGAACGCTCGCGAGTGGAGCGAGGACGTCTCGAAGGCGGACGCCGTGCTCGACGTCGAGGGAATGCGCAAGTGGGGTCCGAAGATCGGATCATCGGTCAAGGTCGTGGAGATCAAGGCCGGCATGCACGACCTGTTCCTGTCGCCTGAGCCAGTGCGTGCGGCGGCGCTCGCCGAGGTCGACGAGTTCCTGAAAACGGCTTGACCTCGTTGTAGGTCGAGGTTCGAGACTGGTCGTCATGAACATCGACTTCAACGCCTGGTACGCGCTCGAAAGCGCGATGCAGGACGAGAAAAGCCGTCGCGTGAGCCGGGCGACGTTGAAGCGTGTCGCCCGGTTCGCCCACCCGCAACGGCGTGCCGTGTACGGACTTCTGGTCACTTCCTCGGTCGCGGCGGTGCTCGCGGTGGCCTCTCCGGTGCTGGCCGGACGCGTCGTCGACACCATCATCGGCGGCCGCGACTTCGGTCTGGTCGTGTGGCTCGCGCTGGCGATCGCCGGGGTGGCGGTGCTGGAGGCCGGGTTCTCGCTGGCCGAGCGGTGGCAGTCGTCGCGCGTCGGAGAGGACCTGATCCTGCGGCTGCGGCAGGCCGTCTTCGACCACGTGCAACGGATGCCGATCGCGTTCTTCACCCGCACGCGCACCGGTGCGCTGGTGTCGCGGCTGAACAACGACGTGATCGCGGCGCAGCGGGCGTTCTCCGAGACGATCTCCGGTGTCGTCACGAACGTGATCGCCCTGGTTCTGACCCTGATCGTGATGCTGACGCTGTCGTGGCAGGTCACGGTGCTCGCGATGGTGCTGCTGCCGATCTTCCTGCTGCCGGCTCGGCGGATGGGCAAGCGTTTGGCATCTATGCACCGCGAGGCCGCGAACCTCGACTCGGCGATGACGACGCAGATGACCGAGCGGTTCTCCGCGCCCGGTGCCACCTTGATCAAGCTGTTCGGCCGGCCTTCCATCGAGAGCGCCGAGTTCGGATCGCGGGCACGGCGCGTGCGCGACATCGGCGTGCGGACAGCCGTGGCGCAGTGGCTGTTCCTCGTGGCGTTGACACTGGTGTCCTCGCTGGCGTTGGCGCTGGTCTACGGGCTGGGCGGGTACTTCGTGTTCGCCGGGGAGATGGCGCCGGGCACGATCGTGACGCTGGCGCTGCTGCTGACTCGCCTGTACGCGCCGTTGACGGCGTTGGCCGGCGCACGGGTGGACGTGATGACGGCGCTGGTGTCGTTCGAGCGGGTCTTCGAGGTGCTGGACCTGCCGCCGTTGATCAAGGAGAAGCCCGAGCCGGTCGTCGTTCCCGATGGTCCGGTGCGCGTCGAGTTCTCGGACGTGAAGTTCGCCTACCCGTCCGCGGACAAGGTCTCACTCGCCTCGCTGGAGGAGGTGGCGTCGCTCGACACCCGTGGCGGCGAGGTGATCCTCGGCGGCGTGTCGTTCGTCGCCGAGCCCGGTTCGCTGATCGCGCTGGTCGGCGCGTCGGGTGCGGGCAAGTCGACGATCGCGTCGCTGCTGCCCCGTCTGTACGACGTGGACTCCGGCACCGTTCGACTGTCCGGCGTGGACGTTCGCGACCTGTCGTTCGACTCGATCCGCGAGACCGTCGGCATGGTGACGCAGGACGGGCACCTGTTCCACGAGTCGATCGGGGCGAACCTGCGCCTCGCGGCTCCGTCGGCCACCGACGAGGAGATCTGGGACGCGCTGACCCGCGCACGGCTCGCGGACCTGGTGGCGTCGTTGCCGGACCAGCTGGACACCGTGGTCGGCGAACGCGGCTACCGCCTGTCCGGCGGCGAACGGCAACGGCTGACCATCGCCCGGCTGCTGCTGGCCAAGCCCCGCGTGGTGATCCTGGACGAGGCGACCGCGCACCTGGACTCGCGCTCGGAGGCCGCCGTGCAGGAGGCGCTGGTCGAGGCACTCGCGGGCCGGACGTCGCTGGTGATCGCACACCGGCTGTCGACCATCCGGGCCGCGGACCAGATCCTCGTCGTCGACGCCGGCCAGATCGTCGAACGTGGTACGCATGAAGCGTTGCTGGCCCTGGAAGGCCACTACGCCAAGCTGTACCGCACTCAGTTCAGCGAAGAGCCGATCGGAGCACCGTGACCATCCCCTCGCCCGACAACCTGTACCCGTTGCCGGACTACGCCCGCACGGTGCTGCTCAAGCCGTTGGTGAAGAACCCGCAGATCGAGATCGGCGAGTACACCTACTACGACGACCCGCACCACGCCACGGAGTTCGAGCAGCGCAACGTCCTCTACAACTTCGGCGCCGAGAAACTCGTCATCGGCCGCTACTGCGCTCTCGCAGAAGGCGTGCGGTTCATCATGTCCGGCGCCAACCACAGCATGGCGGGCGTGTCGACGTTCCCGTTCACGATCTTCGGCGGCGTCTGGGGAGAGAAGACGCTCGACATCGCCCTCGGCGCACCGAGCCGCGGCGACACGGTGGTGGGCAACGACGTCTGGATCGGCTACAACGCCCTGATCATGCCCGGCGTGCGGATCGGCGACGGCGCGATCATCGCCGCCGGTTCCGTCGTCGTGTCGGACGTGCCGGCGTACGGGATCGTGGGCGGCAATCCGGCTGGGCTGATCAAGAAGCGGTACAGCGACTCGGAGATCGAACTGCTGGAACGCGTCGCGTGGTGGGACTGGCCGGTGGAGAAGGTGACCGAACACGTCCGCGTGATCATGGCGGGCACGCCCGCAGAGCTCGCGGAGATCGCCCCGTGAAGGCACTGCTGATCACCGGCCCGGTCGGGGTGGGCAAGACGACGGTCGCCGAAGCGGTCGGCGACCGGCTTGCCGAGGCGAAGGTCCCGCACGCGCTGATCGACCTGGACTGGCTGTCGTCGTGCTGGCCCGCGCCGGCGGACGACCCGTTCCACTTCGATCTTCAGCTGCGGAACCTCGAAGCCGTCGTGCGCAACTACGTCGCCGCCGGGGTGCACCGCGTCGTGCTCGCGGGCGTGGTGGAGAGCAGGGCCGACCGCGAGCGGTACGCCGAAGTGATCGGCGCGAAGCTCAACGTCTGCCGGTTGAAGGCGGACCTGTCCGTCCTCCACCAACGGCTCGTGCGACGGCACCACGACGAGGCGGACCTGCGCTGGCACCTGAACCGCGCCGAGGAGCTCGAGATGCTCTTCGCGGCGTCGTGGATCGAGGACTTCGTGGTCTCCGCCGACCAGCCCGTGGCCGAGGTGGCGCAGGACGTGATCTCGTGGTGGCTGGCGGCGGAACGGCTCCCGATCGAGTCGGCGTCCGACTGAACGTCAGACCGGATACCCGATGGCGACGACCTGGTCGGTGACGGCGGCCAGGGTGGTGGCGGGGTTGAGTGCGGTCACGACGTCCGCGGTCAGCGGCAGCCCCGCGTAGAAGTGCCGCACCGCGCCGAGGTCGACCGGCATCTCGTAGTTGCCGCTCCGTCCCGCTTGGACGCTGGCTCCTCACCGGGTGCCCACTCGGTGTCGTAGAGGTGGTGGCGGTCTTCGCTGCCGGGATCCAGCACGACCTCCAGCGCGGCCAGCGCCCGGCACAGCGCACGCAGTTCCGGATTGGCAGGCAGGAGACGAGCGACGTCGTACGCGGCCACACCGGCATCCAAGCAATCGGTCCGAACGTACTCGACAGTACGCGCGACACCTGCTCATCGTGGCGTCCGAGTGATTTTTCCGACGGACCGCGCTGATCGCGCGATCATGGGCACATGGAGTACGACCGCTACTGCGACCTGACCATGCGGGGCGGCACGACCAGCGGTGTCGTGTACCCCCTCGCGGTCGCCTCGCTGGCCCGCCACTACGAGTTCAAGCAGATCGGTGGCGCGTCCGCCGGTGCGATCGCCGCGGGGTTCACGGCGGCGGCCGAACGCGGCCGGGCCTCCGGTGGGTTCGAGAAGCTGGCCGGGCTGATCGACTGGTTCACGTCCGGGTCGGGCGCGGAACGATGGCGGATGGCTCAGCTGTTCCAGCCCGCCGGGAAGACCCGTGCGCTGTACCGGATCGTCATCGCGTCCATGCAGAAGCGCGAGACGACTGGGCGTAGCGCGATCTCGTGCCTGTTCTTCGCGTTGCTGGGTGCGGTCGGGTTGCGCGCCAAGTCGGTGCTGGCGCTGATGGCGTTGTTGTGGCTGGGCGGGCCTGTGCTGTTCTCGGCGTGGCTCGCCCCCTCCGCGTATCCGGGGTGGATCGCGGCGCTGGTCGTCGTGCTGGCGCTGGCGTGCCTGGTCATGGTGCTGTGGCCGTTGCGGTCGAGTTTGCCTTGGCCCGCCTGGGTGTTCGCCGCAGTGCCGCTCGTGCTGGGGCTGGCGTTCTCGCGGCACTACGCGACGGCGGCGATCGTGCTGCTCGTGTGGCTGGTGCTGTCGCTCGCGGCCGTCAGCGCGTTGATCGTCACGTACGGGTATGCGATGCAACGGTTCCTGAAGGCCAACGCGACGTCCATCCACTTCGGACTTGTGCCCGGCACCGGTGACTACACGCCGTCGTGGCTCGATCGGCTGGCCGGGGTGCCGAAGTCGACGGGCGTGCCGCCGCTGGCCGACTGGATCGCCGACCGGCTGGACGACCTCGCGGGCACGTCCGACGCGGTGACGTTCGGCGACCTCGGCGACATCAACCTCGTGCTGATGACGACGGACCTGTCCGAGGGGCGGCCGTACCGGTTGCCGTTCAAGGAAGAGTGGCAGTACTGCGAGGAGTGCCTCGGCTACGTGTTGCCGAGCCGGGTGGTCGAGCAGCTCAACGGGCGCGAGACCGACGTCAAGTGCCCGCTGCACAAGTACATGCCACTGCGGGAACTGCCTCCTCGCGACCAGCTGCCGGTCGTGCTCGCCGTGCGGATGTCGCTGTCGTTCCCCGGTCTGATCGCCGCCGTGCCGCTGTGCCGGGACGGGCGCGTGCACTGGTTCTCCGACGGCGGCATCACCAGCAACTTCCCGATCCACTTCTTCGACGCGCTGCTGCCGCGCTGGCCCACGTTCGGCCTGACCATCCAGCCCTACCCGAACGGCGACAGGACCGACGTGTGGCTGCCGGAGCAGGACGCGTCGGCCACCGGCACCCCCTACTCGTCGATCGGTTCCGTGCCGCGGTTCCTGGTGTCCATCCTGGACACGTTCCTGGACTGGCGCGACACCATGCAGTCCGCGCTGCCCGGCTACCGCGGCCGCATCGCGCACGTGCGGCAGTCCGACGACGAGGGCGGCTCGAACCTGTTCATGCCGCCCGCCACGATCAAGCGGCTGGCGTTGCGCGGGCAGCAGGCCGGCGACATGCTGCGCGACCGGTTCCAGCAGCAGCGCAACACCGACCGCTACCGCTGGATCCGGCTGCGCATGGCGTTGCGCGAGTACCAGGAGCTCGGCGAGCAGGCAGCCGACCGCGACGCGCTGTACGAGGAGTTGCTGGAGCGGTTCGAGATCCCGGCCGAACTGCACGCCTGGTTCCGCACTCCCCCTGCCGACGGCGATCCGTTCCGGGACGAGATCAACGTCGCGCTGGACCACGTCGGGCGGCTCAAGGACGACGGGCCGTTCGACGGGGTGCCGCCGGTGGATCCGGATTTGCGGCTGACGCCACCCGAGTAGGCACGCTAGTCTGAACCCATGACGCGTCGATTTAGCCGCCCCCGACCTGCGTGGGTGGCGCGCGCCTGAAAGACCTTCCCGTCGGTCGGGGGACTCCGCAGTCAGGAACCCAGACCGGAGAACGGGAAACCCCATGTACCGCACCGAAGAACTCGTGCACGCCCTGAACGTCCGCGATCTCACCGATCCCGCGCAGGGCCCGCACGCGATGCAACTCCTCATCGCCGACCTCAGGCAAGCGCTGGACAACCCGCGGGAAGTCCGCCACCACCCGCTCGTCCCGGTGGAGCACAACTACGAACACCTCGGCTACCCCGAAGACGCGATCACCCGGGACGCCCGTTACACCAGGTACGTCAGCGAGACGTGCATGCTGCGCAGCCACACCACGGCGATGATCCCGCCGGCGCTCAAGAACGCGACGCCGGACGTGACGTTGCTCTGCCCCGGCCTGGTCTACCGCCGCGACACGGTCGACCGCCTGCACACCGGCACGCCGCACCAGCTGGACGTCTGGCGGATCAGCAACGCCGAGGAACCGCTCGACGACCTCATCCGCACGGTCGTCACGACCCTGTTGCCCGGCAAGCGTTATCGCACGATCGACGCGCAGCACCCGTACACCACGCACGGCAAGCAGATCGACGTCGAGCACGACGGCGAGTGGGTCGAGGTAGGCGAGTGCGGCAGGGCCGCGCGGCACGTCGTCAAACACCACCCGCACGGGCTCGCGATGGGCCTCGGCCTGGACCGGATCCTGATGCTGCGCAAGGGAATCCCGGACATCCGCCTGCTGCGCAACACCGACCCGCGGATCAGCACGCAGATGCTGGACCTCACCGAGTACCGGCCGATCTCCCGGCACCCGGCCGCGATCAGGGACATCTCGATCATCGCGAACAGCGAAGAGGACGCCGAGACTTTGGGCGACCGGATCCGCGCGCTCGTGCCGGAGGACGTCGTCGAGGAGATCGAGATCCTCAGCGAGACGCCGTCAGAAGAACTACCGCCGCACGTCCAGCAGAGGCTGGAAGCCCAGCGCGGTCAGAAGAACGTGCTCATCCGCGTGACGATGAGGGCGCCGGAACGCACCCTCAACGACCGCGAGACGAACGAGATCAGGGACAGGCTGCTTCAGGGCTTGCGGCCGACAGCGCCGTAGATGCCCACGTGGGCCTCGTCGAAGGAGTCCGGGCGCCAGTCGTTGACCGCGACGACGCCCGGCTCCAGCATCTCCATGCCGTCGAAGAACCGCGTCACCTCGGCGTGCGTGCGCATGGTGAGCTTGTTGTCCGAGTTGCTGTAGATCTTGGCGACCTCACGGGCCTCGGCGAGCTCCTCCTCGGACAGCGTGTCCCAGGTGGCGTGAGTGATGGCAAGGTACGAGCCGGCCGGCAGGTCGGCCATGTACTCGGCGATGGCCTCGTACGGGCTGTCGGTGTCCGGGACGAAGTGCAGCGCGGCGATCACCAGCACACCGACCGGGCGGGAGAAGTCGAGCGTCTCGCGGGCGCCGGCGAGGACCGAGGTCGTGGCACGCAGGTCGGCCAGGATCGCGTTCGCGTTGGGGTTGTCGGCCAGCAGGGCGTTGCTGTGCGAGACGGCGACCGGCTCGAAGTCGACGTAGACGACGCGCGCGTCCGGGTTGTCGTGCTGGGCGATCTCGTGGACGTTGCCCACGGTCGGGATGCCGGAGCCCAGGTCGAGGAACTGGTCGACGCCCTGCGTCATGAGGTGGCGGACGACCCGGCGCAGGAACGAGCGGTTCGCCTGCGCGCTCTGGGCGACACCGGGGAAGATCTGCTCCACCTGCTTGGCGGCGGCACGGTCGGCTTCGAAGTTGTGCGAGCCGCCCAGGTAGTAGTCGTACATCCGCGCCACGCTCGGGCGCGTGACGTCGACCGTGGACGGGACCCACTTCAGCTCTTCCATCACGTGCGCATCCTCCGTCGTCGCCGCACGGGTGTCCACCACCACACATCCGAACCGGGATGGTCTCGGTCACGTGTGAGAGGACATGCCCTCCAGCACCGCTGAGCTCCACGCGAGGTTCCGCCATCTCAGGGAACGCTCGCCGGTGCACTTCGACGCCGATATCGGCGGCTGGTGCATCACCCGTTACGACGACGTACTGACAGTGCTCGGCCTGGACGCGGGCGACCCGGACCCGTTGCCCAAACGGGTGATCACGCACGCCATGAAGGTCGTCCGGCCCGTGGTCACCCTGTGCGCCATCGAGTTGCTCGACGCCGACGACGCCACGTTCGCGCAATCGCTTGCAGCCACGGCGGCCGAGGCGTTCACGCTCGCGCACGGTGTGGAGGCGTTCGCCGCCACATCCCTGGCCACGACGCAGGCGTTCCTCACCAACGCGATGCACGCGCTGCACGATCATCCGGCCCAGGCCGAGCTGCTCAGGAACGAACCGGCGCTCGCACGGGACGCCGTCGAGGAGCTGCTGCGGTTCGACACCCCGCTTCCCCTCGCTCCCGCCCGCCGGACGCCCCGCCCCGTCGTGCTGAGCGGGCGTACGGTCGAGGCAGGCGAGATGCTCCTGCCGTTCGTCGCGGCGGCCAACCGGTGCTCGGTGAAATTTCCCGGCGGCGACCGTCTCGACCTGCGGCGCAAGCCCGTGGGCGTGCTCGCCGCGTGCCCCACGAGCACCGCGCTCGCCCGTGTGACAGGTGAGATCGCGCTGGTCAGACGCCTCCGGGCAGCTGCTCGCTGACAGCGAACACGCCAGGGGAACACCACCCCACTCCAGATGGTTGAGCGATACAGACTCAACTTTGGAGGGTGACGAGATGGGCGAGACTCTGGCCCTGCCGGTACTGCCGCTGGACGACGTCGTGGTGCTGCCCGGCATGGTGGTGCCGATCCGCATCTCCGGTGCGGACGCGAGCGCTGAGGCCCGTGCGGCCGTAGACGCCGCCACGACCGCGGCAAATCATCAAGTGCTCCTCGTTCCACGGCTGGACGGGAAGTACGCAGCAGTAGGCACACTGGCCGAGATCGAACAGGTGGGCCGCCTGCCCGGTGGCGAACGCGCTGCCGTCGTGCGCGGCACCAAGCGCGTGCGCATCGGCACGGGCACCACGGGGCCGGGTGCGGCGCTGTGGGTTAACGCGACGATCGCGGACGACTCCCCGATCACCGACCGGACCCGCGAGCTCGCGAAGCAGTACCGCGCGCTCGTGACGAACATCCTGCAGACGCGCGGCGCGTGGCAGATGGTCGACTCGGTGCAGCAGATCAGCGACCCGTCGGCGCTGGCCGACCTCGCGGGCTACGCCTCCTATCTCGACGACCAGCAGAAGATCTGGCTGCTGGAGACGAGCGACGTCACCACCCGGCTGGAGAAGCTGGTGGAGTGGGGTCAGGCGCACCTGACCGAACTCGACGTCAACGAGACGATCGCGAAGGACGTCAAGGAAGGCGTCGAGAAGCAGCAGCGCGAGTTCCTGCTGCGCCAGCAGATGGCCGCGATCCGCAAGGAACTGGCCGAGCTCGACGGCAAGCCCGCGACCGAGCAGGAGGACTACCGCGCCCGCGTCGAGGCCGCCGACCTGCCGGAGAAGGTCGCGAAGGCCGCGCTGGCCGAGGTCGACAAGCTGGAGCGCACCTCCGAGCAGTCGCCCGAGGTGGGCTGGATCCGGACGTGGCTCGACACCGTCCTCGAAATTCCGTGGAACGAGCGGACCGAGGACTCCTACGACATCAAGGCGGCGCGCGAGATCCTCGACGCCGACCACGCCGGCCTGGACGACGTGAAGCAGCGCATCACCGAGTACCTGGCCGTGCGCAAGCGTCGTGCCGAGCGCGGCATGGGTGTCGTGGGCGGACGTCGTTCGGGCGCCGTGCTCGCGCTGACGGGTCCTCCCGGCGTCGGCAAGACGTCGCTCGGTGAGTCCGTGGCTCGGGCGATGGGCCGCAAGTTCGTTCGCGTGGCGCTCGGTGGCGTCCGGGACGAGGCCGAGATCCGCGGTCACCGCCGCACGTACGTCGGCGCGTTGCCGGGCCGGATCGTCCGCGCGATCAGCGAGGCCGGTTCGATGAACCCGGTCGTGCTGCTCGACGAGATCGACAAGGTCGGCTCCGACTACCGCGGCGACCCGACGGCGGCGTTGCTCGAGGTCCTGGACCCGGCGCAGAACCACACGTTCCGCGACCACTACCTGGAGGTCGAGCTCGACCTCTCGGACGTCGTGTTCCTCGCGACCGCGAACGTGCTGGACACGATCCCGGCGCCACTGCTCGACCGCATGGAACTCGTGCAGCTCGACGGCTACACCGAGGACGAGAAGGTCACGATCGCCAGCGGCCACCTGCTGCCGCGCCAGATCGAACGCGCCGGCCTCACACCTGAGGACGTCACGTTCGACAAGCCCGCGCTGCACCAGCTCGCGAGCGAGTACACGCGGGAAGCCGGTGTGCGGCAACTGGAACGGGCCCTCGCGCGCATCCTGCGCAAGGCGACCGCCAAGGTGGCACTGGGCGAGACCGAGTTCCCGATCACGGTCGACCAGCCGTCGCTGAAGTCCTACATCGGCAGCCCGAAGAACACGCCGGAATCGGCGGAGCGCACCTCCGTCCCAGGCGTGGCAACGGGTCTGGCCGTCACGGGTGTCGGTGGCGACGTGCTGTTCATCGAGGCCTCGCTGGCCCCGAAGGACACCGGCGCGTCCGGCGTCACGCTGACCGGTCAGCTGGGCGACGTGATGAAGGAGTCCGCGCAGATCGCGTTGTCGTACCTGCGTTCGCACGACGAAGGGGCCGCGGCGCTGGCCGACCGGGGAGTGCACATCCACGTCCCGGCGGGCGCGGTGCCGAAGGACGGTCCGTCCGCGGGCGTCACGATGACGACGGCGCTGGCGTCACTGCTGTCCGGCCGCCCGGTGCGCTCGGACGTGGCGATGACGGGCGAGATCTCGTTGACCGGCCGGGTGCTGCCGATCGGTGGCGTGAAGCAGAAGCTGCTGGCCGCTCACCGCGCGGGCATCACGACCGTGCTGCTGCCGCAGCGCAACGAGCCGGACCTGGAGGACGTGCCGGAGTCGGTGCGTGAGCAGCTGACCGTGCACTTCGTCTCGGACGTGGCGCAGGTGCTGGAGCACGCGCTCTCGAAGGAGACCGTCGCCACGACCGTTGCGGCGTAACGGAAATAGGACCCCTCGTGGGGGCAGTAGCGGCGACTACTGCCCCCACGAGGCTTTTTCGTGTCTACAGGCCGACGTCGATGACGAGCCGGTTCGGGCTCGTCATCGTGAACACCCGGTGCCACGACGCGGTGTTGGCATAACCGACGGCAACTCCCAGCGTGGCCTCGAAGTCGCACGTGAGCGCGACCCCGCGGATGTTGCTCAGGCCGGGCGTCGCGAAGTTCCGCGACCCGGTGTACGTCAGGTTCCCGTTGTCGTCGTGCGCGGCCGCGCCGATCAACGTGACCGCCAGGATCTCCTGGATCCCAGGCCCGGCAACGGTGATCGGGTTTCCGGACGCGCAGTGCGACACGCCGGTGACCTCACTGACCCGATACTCCGCCGGCGCCCCGGACAGGTCCAGCACCACCCGGCTGAAGCCGTTGTGCTGCCCGGTCCTGATGTCCGACAGCGTGGCCGTGCTCTGCGCCGACGCCATCGGCACGAACGTGAACACCGCCAGCACCGCCACGAGCACCGCGACAAGACGTCTGTTCATCTCGGCCCCCTCTCAGGGCTCTTCCCACACCCTGAAGACGTGTGCCCCAGACCACAGTTGCGTCAGTACGAGTAGATGTCGATGACGACCCGGTCGGGGTTGGTCAGCGTGAAGACCTTGTGCCACGAGTTCGTGTTGTCGTAGCTGACCGCGATGCCCATCGTCGCCTCGAAGTCGCACGTGAAGGCGATGCCCTTGATGTTGGTGAGCCCCTGCGGCACGAAGTTGCGCGGACCGGTGTACGTCGGGTCGAAGTTCTCGTCGTACGACGCGGCACCGAAGAACATCGTCTCCAGGATCTCGTTGCCCGCCATCGGAACCGGGTTGCCGGAGGCGCAGTTCGAGGCCTCGGTCGCCTCCCGGGACATCGAGTTGCTCGGCAGCCCGTTCAGGTCGAGCACGACCCGCTCGTACCCGTCGTGCTTGCCGGTACGGATGTTCGTGAGCTCGGCATGCCCCTGCGCCGACGCCACCGGTACGAACGTGAACACCGCGGCCACCGCGAGCAGCACCGCGCCAAGACGCTTCTTCACTCGTCTCCCCAGTCAGCTGTTGTTGATGTCGACCACGACACGGGTCGGGTTGTCCAGGAACGTGATCTTGTACGACAGCCCCTTCGGCGCGTACCCGATCGCGAAGTCCAGGTGACCCTCGAAGTCGCACGTGTTCGTGACGCTCTTGACCTTCGCCAGCCCAGGCGTGTCGAACGCACGCGGCCCGGGGTAGTTGTGCGCATTGGCGGGCTGCATGCTCACGACCAGGAACTCGTCACCCTTGGCCGTGATCGGCTTGCCGGACGCGCAGTGCTCCAGCGAGGTCGCCCGGTACTCCGTCACGCTCGGTCGTGGCCCGTTGAAGTCGAACACGACCCGGTCGAACCTGGCGTGCAGCCCGGTCCGGACGGCCGTCAGCTCGTTCCCCTCAGCCGCCGACGCGGCCGGCACGACACCGACCGCCATCCCCACGGCGACGAGCGCTGCTGCTGCGATCCGCTTCATCTCTCCCCCTCTTCACCAGAAAGCCCCCGCGCAGGTCACGCGCGACCGGGCCTCCTGGTTGCCCGCTACCCCAGAAAGTCCTCCAGCGGTACCGGCGTCAGCCCGTCCTGCTTGGCCCGGTTCAGGAACGCCGTGAAGTCCTCGACGAACGTCGTCCGGAAGTGCATGAGCACGATGTCGCCGCGGTTGAGCTTGTCCCCCTGCTGGAACTGCACGCGCCCGTCGTTGACCGCCGCCGTCCAGTTGACCAGCGCCTTGAACCCGCAACTGGCCGCCGCGTGACGAGTGGTCGCGTCGTAGTTCCCGAACGGCGGCCGGAACAACGTGGGCCGCTTCCCGTAATCCCCAGCGAGAAAGTCCGCGTTGCCGCAGATCTCGTTCTTCTGGAACTCGAACCCCTTGCCCTGCAGGTTCGGGTGGTTCGTCGTGTGGCTGTGCACCGTGACGGGCAACTGTTTGAAGTAGTCCTTGTGCCCCTCGGCGTACTTCGTGTTCAGGAAGACCGACGGCCACACCCCGGCCTCGATCATCAGCTCACGAGCCTTCGGATGCTGCACGGCCCCGTCGTCGATCGTGATGAACACGTACGGCTTGTCCGTTTGAACGCGCGTGACGACGGGCACCATCCCGTCAGCGATCGCGGGCGCCTTCGCCTGCACCGTGCCATACGGATAGGGCGGCTCGAACATCCGCTTGGGCCGCTCCGGCGTAGTGGTGGTCACCGGCGGCATGGACGTGGTCAGCACCGGCCCACTGGACCCGGATTCGGGCGCGTCCGCACACGCCACAAGTCCGGCAACCAGTAAAAACGCAGCAAAAAGCCGCAACCTCGACATCAAAAATCCCCCTCCACGCGAAAGACGCCGCGCAGGCCCCCATGGTTGCACGGGGATAGGGTCGAAGTGATCACAAAAGGAGGACTCCCATGAGCCTCGAGCGCCCAGTCGCTCCCGACCCCTACCAGCTGCTCCCGCAGGTCGGCACCTTCACCGTCACCTCGACGGACGTGCGCGACGGCGAACAGCTCGACGACGCCCAGGTCTTCGAGGGCGGCAACACCTCACCTCAACTCTCCTGGTCGGGCTTCCCGGAGGAGACCCGAAGCTTCGTGGTCACCTGCTACGACCCGGACGCCCCGACCCCCTCGGGCTTCTGGCACTGGGTCGCCGTGAACCTCCCAGCCACCACCACTCAATTGGACACCGGCGCAGGCACCTCGGACGCCACACTTCCGGGTGATGCCTTCCACGTCCGCTCCGACTACAGCACCCGAGCCTTCGGCGGCGCCGCCCCACCCAAGGGCGACCACCCGCACCGCTACTACTTCGTGGTGCACGCCGTGGACGTGGACAAGCTGGACGTGGACCAGGACGCCTCCCCGGCGGTGGTCAGCTTCAACCTCGCCTTCCACACCCTGGCAAGGGCGATCATCACTCCGACCTACCAGCACTGACCACAGGTCCCGGGGGGGGGGGGGGGGGGGGGGGGCGCCGCGCCCCCCCCCCCCCCCCCCCCCCCACACCCCCCCCCCCCCCCCCCCCCCCCCCCCAAAAAGGTGGGTCAAAAGCGCCAACGGAGCCG